>CAVYBZ010000011.1:0-19804 GCA_963766815.1 uncultured Alphaproteobacteria bacterium
GCGTGTCGAGGAGCGCCCAGACCCCAGGCTGGTCAACGGGCGCCAGACATCGAGCGCGCCTTGAACCGGCGCTGGTGGCGACGGCGCCGCGACCGGATGGGCCACGCCGCGGAAGGTGTTTACACCCATCGCCGCCTTGACCGGTGAGATCCGGCGTCATCGTTAGGACAGAAGCGGCTCTGGGGCATATTCCGTTGAGCTGAAGAGGAAACAGCCTTTGATCGCTGTTGCAGCCGTTCTTGCGCTTGGTCTTCTCAACATGGCCGTGGAGGCGGCGCGAGCAGGAGCCAAATGCTCATGCGCTGGCGCGTTGCGCTTCAATTCATCGCCATTATTATCATTATGGCGGCCATCTATTTCGCATCCGCATAAACCAAACGTAACCAAAAGTGTCAATTATCTCACATGCGGGCCGAAAGTAGTTTCAGGGCCGCCGATCAGTTTGACAAATAAGGCGATACTGGCCCAAAACATTAATCAAATGATGGGGGTGGGATGTGACTGGCGCAAATTGCATTTGCAGTCTTGGGCGTTACGTGCTCGCCTTTATTGCTATAGCCGCTTGCGTCATCGCAAGACCGGCTGTGAGCCGAGCAGACTATATAGAGCATTTCGAAGTTGCGGATCATCCCTTCTGGACCGTCGATGAGATCCGGCTTGGAGGGTTCAAGCAGGCTATCGACGACGCCAAGGGAGAGGGCGGGCCGGCGCTCAATCTCGAAGCGCTGGGCGGCCGCTTTGCTGGAGGCTACGATAACAGCATCCTTAACTTCTTGATGACGCCGCGTCCGCATATCGGCACGACCATCGCTTTTGGTAAAACGGACGAATTCTACTGGGGCGTGACCTGGGACGCAAAGCTCGTCGAACGCACGTTTTTCGAGGCCTCATTCGGCGGCGCTGCAAATGATGGCCCGTTGCATTCGCTTGAGGTCGCCTCCTACGGATGCGAGGTCAACTTCCGGGAGTCTGCCTCGCTAGGTTTCGCTCTCTCTCCGGATTGGCGTTTGTTGGGCACGATCGATCATATGTCCAATGCGGGCCTTTGCGGCACGAACCGGGGTCTCACAAACGCGGGCATCCGGCTAGGCTATAAGTTCTAATTGTGCTATGCATCTGACCTCGCAGTGAGGTCTGGCAAGCATTCGGCATGGTTGTCCTTACAAAAATCTACACGAAAACTGGCGACGGCGGGACGACCGCGCTCGGAAGCGGCGAACGCGTTCCGAAAACGAGCATCCGCATCGCCGCCTACGGCACGGTGGATGAAACGAATGCGGCCATCGGCATGGCGCGCCTTCTTTTGTCTGCAGACCAGACCTTGGTCTCCGAAATGCTGGCGCGGATCCAAAACGATCTTTTCGATCTTGGCGCCGATCTTTGCGTGCCGGACACGGGCGAGCAGTTGCCCTATGCGCCGCTGCGGCTTCAGGCCGGGCAGGTTGCGCGGCTTGAGCGGGAAATCGACCTCATGAACGCTGAGATGACCCCGCTTGCCTCCTTTGTCCTTCCGGGAGGGTCGCAAGCCGGGGCGGCGCTTCATCTCGCGCGAACCATTTGCCGCCGCGCGGAGCGCTGCATCGCGGAGCTCAAGAACAGCCCAGGCGAGCATGTGAGCGAGGCTGTAAGCTGTTATATCAACCGTTTGTCAGATCATCTTTTTGTCGCAAGCCGCTACGTTAACGGCAAAGGCGCCAACGATCTGCTATGGCATCCGGGGCGGAATACGTAATCTCCGGCGTAATTGGGCGAAGCCATGCTGTTTGTGCCAATTTGGGACATGAACCATCTGAAGAAGATTAAATTTCAGTATGTAACTGCGGGTCTTATTGCTTTAAATACAATTATCTATTTCATTTTTGAAACCCATCTCGTTTTGCGCTCGCCGGGCAGTTTTGTCGACGCCTTGTCGTTGAGACCGCGCGACGTCGCGAGCCTTCATGCATTCATGGAGCATGTACCCGCGCATTTCAGGCTTTTGACTTACATGTTCATCCATGGAAACGCGTGGCATCTCTTCGGCAACATGGTGTTCCTGTTCGTCTTCGGGGATAATGTCGAGGACGCGCTGGGCCATGTGCGCTTCATCCTGTTCTACTTGATGTGCGGGGTTGCCGCCGCAGTTGTTCATAGCGTGGTCACGGTGTCGCCGGACGTACCGCTGATAGGGGCGAGCGGCGCGATCGCAGGCGTCATCGGGGCCTATGTCATGCTCCACCCCAATATCCGCATCTGGGTTCTTTTCCCTGTTCCCGTCTTGTCCTTCTTGCCGCTGCGTTTCTCGGCAGGCTTTGTGATTGGCGTCTGGATCGTCTACCAGATCGCCAGCGCGATTTTCCTCACCGGTGAAGCTACCGCTTGGTGGGCGCATGTTGGCGGCTTTTTCGCGGGCGTACTCCTTATCATAATCATGCGGCTGCCTGGCGTCCGGCTCTTCGACGCGTCCACAGGCGTGGGCGATGCCCGCCGAATGTCTAAGGGTGCGGCGGATTGACTCTTTCGCAAGTGCGAAATAGGCTTGCATTCTGAATGGCGCTGCAAATGATACATATAAAACCATCAGGCAAGTTGACCCGGCGGTGCGGTGCAGCATATTTGATGGGTAGGAAGTCAGGGTTCTGTTCATCATGAAAATTCTGGTGCCCGTCAAACGGGTCGTCGACTACAACGTCAAAATCCGGGTGAAGCCGGATGGGAGCGGCGTGGATATCGCGAACGTCAAAATGTCCATGAACCCCTTCGATGAAATCGCCGTCGAAGAAGCTCTGCGCCTTAAGGAAGCCGGACACGCTTCGGAAGTCATCGCCGTCTCCATTGGACCGCAGAAAGCGCAGGAGACATTACGCACCGCGCTTGCAATGGGAGCCGACCGCGCCGTCCTTTATAAAACAGATCTGACCGTTGAGCCTCTTGCCGTCGCTAAAATCCTCAAGCACGCTGTGGAGCAGGAAAAGCCCGGGCTGGTGATCCTCGGAAAGCAGGCGATCGACGACGATTTCAACCAGACCGGCCAGATGCTCGCCGCCCTTCTGAATTGGCCCCAGGGCACTTTCGCATTCAAGATCGCCGCCAAGGACGGCGCTTTGGAGGTCACCCGCGAGGTGGACGGCGGCCTGCAGACCCTCTCTCTCAAACTGCCTGCGATCGTGACGGCCGATTTGCGGCTCAATCAGCCGCGTTATGCATCGTTGCCGAATATCATGAAGGCCAAAAAGAAACCTCTCGACGAACGCGACGCGGCGGCGCTTGGAATAGACATCGAGCCAAGAATCAAGGTTCTAAAGACGGCCGAACCGCCTACGAGAAAGGCTGGCGTCAAGGTTAAGACCGCAAGCGAACTCGTGGATAAGCTGCGCACCGAAGCGGGAGTGTTGCAATAATGGCCGTCCTTCTGGTTGCAGAGCACAACGATTTGGCCCTGAGCGGCGCTACGGCGAAAGCGCTCACGGCGGCGAAAGCGCTCGGCGCCCCGGTTCATATCCTTGTCGCTGGATCGAACGCCGAGGCCGTTGCGCAACAGGCGGCTGCTCTGAGCGGCGTCGAGAAAGTGCTTCTGGCGGATGCCGCTCATTTGAAGGCGCGCCTTGCTGAAGATATGGCCGCGCTTATTGTGTCGCTGAGCGATGGTTACGATGCGCTCGTCGCCGTGGCGTCGACCACGGGCAAGAATTTCGCGCCGAGGGTCGCCGCCCTTTTGGATGTAGCGCAGCTTTCCGATGTGATCGCGGTGCATGGCCCAACGCGATTCGAGCGCCCGATCTACGCTGGCAACGCGATTCAAACCGTTGAGTGTCCTCAGGGGAAAAAGGTGCTGACGATCCGCACTACAGCCTTTCCCGCAGCGCCGGAGGGCGGCTCCGCCGCCATCGAGCGTATCGCAGCGCCGGCCGCTAACGGACTCTCTCACTTCGTCAGCGAGGAGCTATCCCAGTCTGAGCGGCCCGAGCTTACGGCGGCCAAGGTGGTTATTTCCGGCGGCCGCGGCATGCAATCGGGTGAGAACTTCAAGCTCCTCGAACGTATCGCCGACAAGCTTGGCGCTGCAGTCGGAGCAAGCCGCGCGGCGGTGGATGCGGGTTTCGTGCCCAACGATTATCAAGTTGGACAGACGGGCAAAGTTGTCGCGCCCGAGCTTTATATCGCCGTGGGCATTTCGGGCGCGATCCAGCATCTCGCAGGCATGAAAAACTCAAGGGTCATCGTCGCCATCAACAAGGATGAGGAAGCTCCGATATTCCAGATCGCGGATTACGGGCTTGTCGGAGATCTCTTTCAGATTTTGCCCGAATTCGAAGCCGCGCTCGACAGCCGGAAGTAATCCGCACAGGAAGAATAATGGTTCAGACCACAACCCCAACGTTCCGCGGCAGCCCGTTCATCAATCGAAGCGAAGGGCGGGAGCCGACCGTTATCAAAACGGCCGGCATCATCGGAGCAGGGCAAATGGGCAATGGCATCGCCCACGTCATCGCGCTCGCCGGGTACAACGTACTCCTTAACGACATCAGCAAAGATCGGGTCGAGGCGGCGCTCGCGACCATCAACGGCAATTTAAGCCGGCAGGTGCATCGCGGGAAAATCTCCGCGGAAGACCGCGACAGCACTCTCGCGCGAATCACCTATGCGAGTTCGCTGGAAGCCTTCAGCGAAGCCGACCTGGTAATCGAGGCCGCGACAGAGGACGAGGACATCAAGCGCAAGATCCTGATCGCGCTCTGTCCTCAGTTGAAGCCCCACACGATCGTCGGCAGCAACACATCCTCAATCTCGATCACCCGTTTAGCCGCGGTCACCGACCGTCCCGAGCAGTTCATCGGCTTGCACTTCATGAACCCCGTGCCGGTCATGGATCTTGTCGAGATGATCCGCGGGATCGCGACGGACGAGTCGACATTCACGACATCGCGCCGCTTCGTCGAGACGCTCGGCAAAACGGTCACCGTCGCGGAAGACTTTCCGGCTTTCATCGTCAATCGCATTCTCCTGCCGATGGTCAATGAAGCGGTTTACACCCTTTACGAGGGCGTCGGTTCGGTCGAGGCTATCGATCTCGCCATGCGGCTTGGCGCGCGCCATCCCATGGGCCCGCTGCAACTCGCGGACTTTATCGGCCTCGATACCTGCCTGTCGGTGATGCAAGTGTTGTACGAAGGCTTGGCGGACACTAAATACCGGCCGTGCCCGCTGCTGGTGAAATATGTCGAAGCCGGATGGCTTGGGCGCAAAACGCAGCGAGGGTTTTACGATTATCGCGGGGAAGTGCCTGTCCCCACCCGGTGACGCCCCCCTCGCTTCCAGCCACGCTTTGGTAGAATTCGCGGTGTAGGCTAGCGCGCCGCGCCTCTAACATGCGCAGGATTTAAGCCCAAGGTTACGCGATGTCTCTGACCAACCATGACGGCAATTCGGCTTGGGCAGATCGCCCATACACAGCCGTCGCAGTTCTTGCCAACGGATTGATCGTTCAGGGGTATGGCGTTGGAGCGGCGGGGGAGGCGACGGGCGAGGTTTGCTTCAATACCGCCATTACGGGCTATCAGGAAATTCTGACCGACCCATCCTATGCCGGGCAAATCATCACTTTCACGTTTCCCCACATCGGCAACACCGGCGCAAATTCGGAGGACATAGAAACATCGAACCTGGCGGCGTCCTCGGGCGTGCGAGGCTGCATCTTGCACGCGGCCATAACCGGTCCATCGAACTACAGGGCCGCCCAAAGCCTCGATAAATGGCTGAGCGCGCGCGGCATCGTTGGCCTCACCGGCGTAGACACGCGCGCCTTGACCATGCTCATCCGCGAGAGCGGCATGCCGAACGCTGTGATCGCCCACAATCCCGATGGCGTCTTCGATTTCGATGCGCTCCTCGCGCGCGCTCGCGCCTGTCCGGACATGGAGGGCGCCGAACTCGCTCGAAGCGTGACATCGGCGCAAAGCTACCAATGGACCGAAAGACTGTGGGCATGGAACCGCGGCTTTTCCGAACAGGAAGATCCAGAATTCCACGTCGTCGCGATGGACTATGGCGTCAAGCGTAACATCCTGCGCTGTCTTGCCTCGGCAGGTTGCAGGGTGACCGTTCTTCCCGCGAACGCCACCGCTCAGGATGTTCTCAGCCGCAAGCCGGATGGCGTGTTTCTGTCGAATGGCCCGGGTGATCCGGCCGCGACTGGAGAATATGCGATCCCGGTCATTCGCAAAGTCATCGAACTCGGGCGTGCCGCTGTTTGGCATTTGCCTCGGCCACCAGCTTCTCGGATTAGCCCTGGGCGGGCGCACAATAAAAATGCCTCACGGGCATCATGGAGCTAATCACCCAGTTATGGATTATACGACTGGGAAGGTCGAAATCACCTCCATAAATCACGGCTTTGCGCTCGCGCGTGAAAGCCTGCCTACTAATGTTGAGGAAACGCATGTCTCTTTATTCGATGGAAGCAATTGTGGCATCCGCCTTCGGGGGCGGCCAGTTTTTTCGGTCCAATACCATCCCGAGGCGTCGCCCGGGCCGCAAGACAGCCACTATTTATTCATTCGATTTACAAACCTGATGCGGGAGAGGCGCCGCCTTTCGCTTCTTGATGAGCGCACGTCAAAGTTGACGTAAAGCCTCAGCTTCGACTGTCTAGTTGCGTTTACAGCTGGAAATGTCAAAAAAAGTTGACGTGCGTCAGTTTGTAATGCTTCTAATGCCTAGACTTCCGCTTCTGATCGCGTAATTATCGGACCCACAGGCGGAATTCCTGCCAGTACCACTCTTAAGCTGGCTCTTTCGCCCCGGCGCCTCGTGCGAGCGCCGACCCGCCAATGAGGAACGCTTATGGACTACCAGGGGAAGTTTGGCCAAGCTCTCGAAGCTCTGACGCTTGAGGGCCGGTATCGCGTCTTTGCCGATATTCTGAGGCATCGCGGAGAGTTTCCGCGTGCTGTCCATCACACTCCAGAAGGTACCCGGCCGATTACCGTTTGGTGCTCCAACGACTATCTCGGCATGGGCCAGCACCCTTCCGTTTTGAGCGCCATGCACGAGGCGATCGACAACGCTGGCGCTGGCTCCGGCGGCACGCGCAACATTTCCGGCACCACTCATTATCACGTTGAGCTCGAAAAAGAACTCGCAGATCTGCACGGCAAAGAAGCCGCTCTTCTTTTTACGTCGGGCTATGTTTCGAACGAGGCCACGCTTTCGACGCTGGTTAAAATTCTGAAAGGCGCGGTTATTTTCTCGGACGAGAAAAACCATGCTTCCATGATCGAGGGCGTGCGGCAAGGCGGCGGTCCGAAGCGCATTTGGCGTCACAACGATCTTGAGCATCTGGAGAGCATGCTTCAGGAATACGGGCCGGACGTTCCGAAGATCGTGGCGTTTGAATCCGTTTATTCTATGGACGGCGATATTTCTCCTATCAGCGATATCTGCGATCTTTCCAAGAAATATGGCGCGCTGACCTATATCGATGAGGTTCATGCCGTCGGTATGTACGGTCCTCGTGGCGCGGGCGTCGCCGAGCGCGACAATGCAATGCATAAGATCGACATCATCGAGGCGACCCTAGCGAAAGGCTTCGGCCTGATGGGCGGCTACATCGCATCGTCCAAGGCTTGCGTCGACGCCATTCGCTCCTACGCTCCGGGTTTTATCTTCACGACCTCTCTCGCCCCCGTCATTTGCGCCGGCGCGCTCGCCAGCATCCGTCACCTCAAGACCAGCCAAAAAGAACGCGAGCAGCACCAGATCCGCGCCGCTGTTCTGAAAGAGCGGCTCGCGCTTGAGAACCTGCCGGTGATGCATACGCCGAGCCATATCGTGCCGGTGCTTGTCGGCGATCCAGTTCAATGCAAGGCGCTCACCGACTCCCTTCTCGATCGCTTCGGGATCTACGTTCAGCCCATCAACTATCCCACCGTTCCCCGCGGCACCGAGCGCATTCGCTTGACGCCGGGGCCGATACACACCGACGAGCAGATGGATCATCTGTGCGGCGCGCTTCGCGTCATGTGGGACGAGATGGGGCTTCGGAGCGGCTACGACTGGTGTCAGGTTTGGCGCGGCCGTATCGCCGTTGCGGGACAACTCGATCTCGCCGTTGCTGCGGGCGGCTAATACATCCCGTCTCGCGTTATTCGGAAAAGCTGCCCTGGCGTAAGCCATGGCGGCTTTTTTATTTGCGCGCTGCAACAGCGCTGTCCGCTCATGTAAGGACGTGGAACGGTTGGTAAACCCTTTTGTTTGGTAAGCGACAATCGCATTACCGGCCGGAGGATGATGATGCTGAACCCCGATCAGCCGGGCTTTTCGAAGCTCGTAGCAATGATCGAAGCCCTCGACGTGGGGATGCTCACGAGCGAGGATGAGAATGGACACCTTCGCTCAAGACCGATGGCGACACAAAGGGCGGAAGGCGGCGTTATCTGGTTCTTTACCGGCGCCGATTCCCCGAAAATCGAGGAGGTTCACGAAGACGCCGAAGTGAATGTGAGCTACGCCGATCCCAACAATCAAGTTTATGTGTCCGTCTCGGGCATCGCCCGGATGCGGCGCGATCCAGCAAAGGTGCGGGAGCTTTGGAGCAGCGGGGCGCAGCGATGGTTTCCGGAAGGCCCGGAAGATCCCCGGATCATGCTCCTATCGGTCGAAATCGCTCAGGCAGAGTACTGGGATGTCGATAAACGCGCCATGATCCATCTTTTGGAGAAAGGCGCGGGCGCTGAAGACATCATGTCCGCGACAGATCATAGGAAGATCTCGTAGACGCTCCCAGCGAGCAACCGCTCCTGCGACCGGCAAATGAGTGCGCTACGTGCGCACCTCAGCGGCGTGGGATCGAAATTGGCCGGCGATTTGGGGAGTTTGGACCAGCTTCGCGGCGGCGCTGCGGTTTTCGGTCCGCGACAGCGGCGGCCGCAGGCCCCTAGAAGCGCCTCACTGTACCTGCTCGTAACCCCTCCCGAGGTTTCAGCTCATGGAAACTGCTTAGCCAGGAGATGCGTCCGGGAACCGCCGTCAGTTGACGGACTTGGAGGGCGCAGCCGCCAATCTTAAGGCGAGCCATTCATAGGCCTGGGCCACATCTTCCAGCGCGTTTTTGAGCCAGATTTCGTCCAAGCTGTTCGCGTGCGACCTGGTTTTTTGGGCCCGCCGCATGAGGTTATCTGGAGAATAATTCTTTGAGGCCAACTCACCCTCCTCTAGTGGATGCCCCATCCTTGCATTTTGGCGACGCAATAAATTGATTTAGGTCAAATTTCGGGTGGTGAAGGGACCATAAAGGCCGAGAAGCGCCGGTAAGCCGTTGTTTTAAATGAAATAGTCCGTTTGTGGCGCGCTTCGCCGCGGTCCCGGCGCACACAGGGCTTGGTTTTGCGCAGCGGCCTAAACTCTGTACAAATCGGCCCGTAGCGTGCTAATCGCTAAAAAGCAATTGATGAGCGAGGGGAAAAAATGCGCACATTTGCTCTATCCAGCGTGGCGGCTTTGGCGGTTTCGATGATTGCTTCGACCGCCGTTTGGGCTTGGTCCAGCGAGCAGGCCACTCCGAATACCGCCGCAAGCGCAAATCTGGCGGACCCGGATGAGGCGTTGAAAGCGCTTCAAGACAAGGTCGACAGCAAGAGCGGTTCGACGCAGAGCGGCTTTTTTGTTTCCGGCGGCGTTGGTCAACAGCAGCCGTTCGGCCCGTATGGTTTCCGGTCGAACCAAACAGATACGAGCGTGCCTTTCGGCTACTCGCCGAACCCTGGCTTCCGCGGCCAGCCCCAGTAGGAAGTTTCGGAGCGGCGCGATCCTATAGTGCGTCCGGAACAAGTGTGAAGCGGTTTACCGGTAAGACGCACGACAAAGCAAAGAGCTAGAGCGTATCCGCATTTGATGGAATTAAAAGCGGATAGGCTCTAAGCGCCTTGGGGAGCAATCGCCACGGTGCACAGGACCTCGTTTCCGCAGCCGAAATATTCGACCGAGGTGAATGACGTCAGCCTCGACGTGGCAATTCCCCGTCCATGCGGGTGAGTGGCCCGGTCGGGGCTGATCTCTAAATATGGGCGCCAGTCGAAGCCCTTGCCCCGATCTTTGATGCGCACGCGGATGGTTTGTTCGTTCGCCTCAAAGCTGAGATAGGCCCACTTGTTTTGGAACTCCAGCAGTGCGAGCCGGCGCGCGATCTCTTCTTGTAAGCGCCCCTCAAGAATGAGCTGTGTCTTTTCGCCGTAGGTGATGCCGAGGTTGCCGTGCTCGATGGCATTGACCAGCATCTCATTGAGACCGTAAACGGCGGCCTGAGGCTCTGGAAAGCAATTCGCGATCAGGAAGGCGAGGTTTCGAGCCTCCTCCAAGGTGCGGAAGCGGAAGCGCGACTGCTCCATGAGACCCATCACGCGCTTGTGCTGACTGACCTCCGCACGAAGCTTCTTCTTCGCCGTCGCGTCTTGCAGCGCCGCCGCCACGATGGCGAGAAGCATTTGGTCTTCGTAAGGCTTGGTAAGGTAATAATAGACCCCAGCTTTAATCCCCTGCAGGATTTGATCACGCGCGGTCGCCGCGGATTGCATTATGACTGGGATGTCGACGAAGCGCGCATCTCCCTTGACTGCTTTGAGAACCTCCATTCCGCTAAGTCGAGGCATCATGCGGTCGAGAACGATGGCGTCGATGCCTTCCACATCATGCAAAAGCTTGAGGGCCGTGTCGCCGTCGTCGGCTTCCAGAACCTCGTATCCGTCTTCGGTCAAATATTCTGTGAGTATGTCTCTGTTGAGGGCGTCATCATCGACAGACAGGATCTTCTTCCTGATTCGCATTTTTCGGGCTCTCTACAATGACTGCGCTTCTTTTTAAGAACAAATCCGATCGAGGGACGCGCGCCATGCCTCGCTCCTGGACCGAAGCCGCTGCGCGCCGGCTGGAGTGGTCCCGGAAATTCTGTCAGCAAAGCGGACATGGTCATCTTTCAAATAAGGTAACGAGAAAATGGAAATGCCTTGCAACAGAGGGTGGTTCGATTTGCCGAAATTTGTAATGGTTTAGGCTGAGGTTGCCGCCATGGCAAAAACTGTCTCTTCATTGCCGCCAGCTGCTTCCCTGGGCACAACGAAGTGTATGGCCGCTCCGCCCGACGGAGGCGCCGCTGCCCATATGACGCCTCCATGGAGATGGACGATCTCCCGGCATATAGCGAGGCCGAGGCCCGATCCGCCCGCGCCGGCGGTTTTGCTGCTCTGCGTGAACTTATTGAAGATCGTTTCCAACTCCTGATCCGGTATGCCAACGCCCTGGTCCGCAACGATGCAATGCAGCGCCTGACCTCGTCCAGCCAAGACGGTGTCCGCTATTGTGACCTCGATTATGCCCTCCTTCGGAGAGAACTTGATCGCGTTCGAGAAAAGATTGATAAACACTTGCATCAATCTTTCCCTGTCGACGAAGGCGCATGTATCGCCGCTCTGGGAGTTGATATTAAGTTCAAGCTGTTTCGCTTCAAAAAGAGAGCCGATTTCGGCCTGGGATTGCCGGACGATATGCACGAGATCGCCGCGCGCCTGGCGTAACTCCAGCTTACCAAACTCGAGTTTCGCCAAGTCAAGGAGAGCATTCAGTAATTCCATGAGACGAAGCCCGGAGCACTGGATATTCGTCAGATATTTTTTTAGCTTTTGTGGTTCGATGGCATGCAAGGTCTTGATCCCCATATTTGCATAATTCAGGATTGCGTGCATTGGTGTCCTGAATTCATGACTCATATTCATCAAGAGTGACGACTTGGCTTGGTTTGCCTGGTCGGCTTGCTCCTTTGCTGCGTTGAGCTCAATATTTACACGCTGCAAGCGAGTGCGCTCGCTATTCAGCTCTGCGCTCGCAGCTAAAAGTTGCCGGTGGCGGCGCTGCAAATTGTCGTTCGCGAGCGCCAGCTTGCGGCTTTCATCGAAAAGCGCAATCTCCCGTTGAATGCGGCGGGAGATTTCCCGATTGAGAATAAGCGTCGCCGTCAGCGCCACGACGAGGACGCCGGCGCCAAGAAGCGCAAGCGTCACTGCACTGCGATTGGCGACCGCGAAGACCTCGGACTCACCGAGACCGACAATCACCACCAGGGGGTAGCCCTTGACTTTGTACCAGTGGAAGAATGCCGGTGCGCCGTTGAGGGGATTATCGCCGCGATAGGCGCCAGAAATCCGCGGCGCTGGCGTCGATAAGGGCTTTCATCCCGGAAACCGATTTGCCGATAAAGTCGAAGTCGGATTTCTGCCATGCCCCATAGGAGGCGCGGATCACGCCATCCTCACCGGCAAGGATCATGGACCCCGTGCTGCCGAGATTGACGGCGCGATGAAGCGCTGTGAGGAATTCCGGCGACAGCGAAAAAACGATGATCCCGGTGAGTTTTCCTTCCGCGTTCTCGACTTTATCGCTTACCTGGATCGTCGCTTGTCCAGAGACGCGGCCAAGAACGGGCTTACCGATAAAAAGGTCTTTTTGCGCGCCCGTAAGCTGAACGTGAATGTGCTCGCGGTCTGAGAGATCGAGTTGGTTGGGGGTGGCTTTGAGCGATGTGGCCACCAGCTTGCCGTTCGGTCCCACGAAGGCGATCTGAACTGTTGAGGCGGCGAATTCGGGAACGTGTTTTGTCCAATCATCGAAATTGAACGCAGCGCCTTCCGAGGCTAGCCTTGGCTTCAGCAGCGCAATCGCCCCCCGCACGCTATTCAACACACGCCTGATTTGCTCCTCGAAAGCGCCGCTTAAATTCGCGGCGTCGTTCCATGCGCGCTCTTCGGAAGCTTCCCTCTGCTCATTTGCGACAGATCCCAAAAGCAGGATCGTTCCCAGGGCGATGACCGAAGCCAAGACCGCAATGGCATATTTGAGGTTCCGGCCGGAACGCCGGATCATACGCCGGTTGCCAGGTTGAAACACGCGCCGGGCGGTATTTCTTTCTGATTTGATCAAGCCTTCGCTCCGGCCAGCTAAAGGCGAGCGTTCACTTCGTATATAAGATTAAGTCTATTGCTTTTTTGTTAAGAGCGCTGCGCCCACCCAAAGCCACGAAGTCCTAAGGCCAACCGGCCAAATCTTCGACCGGCCGGGCGTCTGGCCCAAGAATGTGTAAAAAATCGGCTCCACGCCGGTCGCCAATGCCGAGCTTGACACCTTGACGCGGCTATCCAAGAGAAAGAGGCCAGAATTCAATCCTTTACTGGATGACCGTGTCAAGCCGATTAGCCCGGCCCATGATCAAAGAGAGTGATGGGCGGCGCAGCGCCGGACACATCTTGCGCCACAGGCGCTGTGCCATTAGGAAGACAATGCCAAATCGGGAGTGAGCGATGCTTTTTGCACGGCTGTTAGGAAAGACGCTGCTTCTCGGAGCGTTCGTGGCTTTGGCCTACGACGGCGTGCGGATTGTGGCCAGCCCTGGCAAAGGACTGCTTCTAACGTCGCTTTCAACCCATTTGAAACACCTCCCGCAGGGCCGCGAGATGTTAGAAAGCTTTTTCTCAAGCCATGCTCCGGCTTATGTGTGGAACGGTGTTGTAGAACCGATTTTGGTGCTGCCGGTGTCGCTTCTTTTTGGGGCGCTGGGCGCTCTCCTTTTCATGGCGGGCTATCGGCGCCCGCCTCCTGAGATCGCCGGAGATTAGTAGCTGCAACGCGCCGTAAATGAAGCGCAGCATCGTGCGCGCCATTGAGCCCAATCGTCATCGCAACGCAGCGTAGCCGCTGTTAAGAACAAGAGCATTGCCGAGGGGAGCCCCGGTAGTCAGGCCTTCGGCGCGTCAAGCTTCTCCGCAGCTTTTGTCACGTCACTGCGAGGCTCATCGAAGAGATTGAACTGCTCTTCGACCTTTTCATGTCCTTCCGGAACAGTAACTTTGCTAGAGGAATCTAAGTACGTTGGGGGATATGTATACTTCGTTTTCACTTTCAGTGACCAGAATTTTCCGATTACAAAACCGGCTATGAAAAAGGCAGCGCCAATATAGGTCCCATAGGCTCTTAAGCCACCAGACTCTATGAGCGAGTTCTCGCCACTCAGCCCCGTGGCTATGAAGGAAAGGCCAATTAACATGAATAGAAGGCCAACGAGGGAAGAGATCATTGCGTAACCCTTTCCAATTGGATCGGCTGCGAAGCGGATAACGGTCGCCACGAGATCGTAATTGCGCCGCGCGCATGGGTCAAATTGCGCTTTTGGCGCCTTGTTTGTCTTATCGACGCAGATCCCGCAACGGAGCACGGTGAATTGAGCCTTTAAGCTGAACAAAGTTGCGGCAGCTCTTCCCGCATCGGCTTATTAAGTTTGCCCCGAGCGAAAGTCCCGCCGCGCTACGAACGCGGCGCTGCGCTTTCCTTCTCCGCCTTTTGGATGGCGGGGGTTATCTTTTCGGCGATGACTTCCGGGGTCAGCGGCCCTTGAAAGCGCAGGACAATGCGCCCTGACCCAGCGATGACGAATGTTTCCGGAACGCCGGTAACGCCCATGTCGATCCCTGTCATGCCTGTATCGTCCATGCCCACCGCAAGAAACGGATTGCCGTGACGCATGAGAAACCGTCTTGCGGCTTCCGCCTTGTCGCCCTTGTAATTGACGCCGTAGAGAGGAACCCCTTTGTTAGCCAATTCCACAAGTTGCGGGTGCTCGGCGACGCAAGGCGCGCACCAGGACGCCCAGAAGTTAAGGAGGCTCACTTTGCCGCTTTTCAGCGACGCCGAGGAAAACCCTGGAACGGGCGCTCCCAATTCGGTTTGCAGGGCGGGAACAGCGGCCAAGGCGAATTCCGGAACCGGCTTTCCGATCAGCATCGAGGGAAGGTTCGATGGGTCGCCCGACCGGAGCGCGACGAACATCAAGCCCAAAAGAGCGATCACAAGCACAAGCGGCAGGATAAGCATGACCTTCGGCTTCGCCTTGGCCGGCGTTTGTTGGGGGGAGGCGGTCGTGCTCATTGATTATCCTGCGGGTCCTGTTGAGACGATCTCCGGCGCAGCCCGCGGCGTTCCAAATCTGCGAGGCGCCGTTTTTGCGACCTTTCGTCGGTCCAGACCCATAAGATAAGTCCGGTCACGCAAAGCAGCGCCGCGGCGTAGGAAAGCCAGATGAATCCGGCATGCGGCCCAAGATCAAACATGAGATACCGCCTCTCCCCCGCCCCGGTCCTGCGCTGCGTCGCTGCCGCGCACGTTTACGGCGATCATCGCGTCGCATCTTCGCCTTAAAACCTCAGCGCGCATGGCCTTCAAATGCAGGACGATGAAGAGGACGGTGAAGGCGATCGCCATGATGAGAAGCGGCCAAAGCAAAGCTGGAGCGATGGTCGGCCCGTCCGCCCGGATCACGCTCGCGGGCTGGTGCAGAGTATTCCACCAGTTCACGGAATATTTGATGATGGGGATATTGACCGCGCCGATGAGGCTCAGGATCGCGGCGGCCCGTCCGGCGCGGCCCGGCTCATCGATGGCTTGCCTCAGCGCGATAAGGCCAAGATAGAGGAAGAAGAGGATAAGAACCGACGTGAGCCGCGCGTCCCAGACCCAATAGCCGCCCCACATCGGCTTGCCCCAAAGCGATCCCGTCACCAGCGCAAGAAGAGTGAACACGGCGCCAATCGGGGCGGCGGCTTTGGCTGAGACATCGGCGAGAGGATGCCGCCAGATCAGATACCCGGCCGAGGAGAGCGCGATCACCGTGTAGCACGCCATCGCCAGCCAGGCCGCCGGCACGTGGACATACATGATCTTTACGGTTTCGCCTTGCTGGTAATCGGGCGGCGCACGAAACGCCATCGTCAAGCCGGCGGCGAAAAGAATCAAGGTGGCGATGGTCAGCCAGGGAAGCAGCTTTCCGCTCAAGCGCATGAACGCGGTTGGATTGGCGAGCGTGCTCACTCGCCACGGTCTGATCGTTTGAGGTTCTGAAAGTTCGGCCATCGATATTATCCAAGATATTAGCGCTGATATAGGCTCACTCTAGGCTGAGCCGAAGGGCAAGAGCAGCGGCAAATGGCATCGCCGCTATTGAAAACAACGAGAGCGCCGAAAGAAGCAGGATGCTTTGCGAAAAAGCGCCGGGTACTTCGGCCATCGCGCCTACGCCAAAAATCAGAAAAGGCGTAAAAAGAGGCAAAATCAGGAGCGGCAGAAGCAGCGCTCCGCGCCGGAGCCCAAGCGTCAGCGCCGCGCCCGCGCCGGCGACAAAGCTGATGCCGAGGGTTCCGGCGGTCAGTGTGGCGAGAAGCTTCGGCACCGCCGCGAGTTCGATGTTGAGGAGCAGCCCCGACAGGGGAGTGATGACAATCAAAGGCACGCAGGTCGTAAGCCAATGGAAAGGCTTTTCGAGACTGCGATCAGCTCCGATGGCAGCGGGCCGATCGCCAGAGCGTCGAGCGAGCCGTCGTCGCGATCCTCCTGGAACAGCGCGTCCACCGAGAGGACCGCCGACAAAAGGAACGAAATCCAGAGAATTCCTGGCGCGATGCGGCTGAGCAGCGCGAGATCCGGGCCAAGGCCGAGCGGTATGATGGAGACGGCGATCAGATAGAACCCGAGCGCCGTCCCTATGGCGGAGCCTTGGCGCAGCGCAAGACGCAGGTCGCGTTCGATGAGGGCGAGAAAAGGTTTCATTGCGGATTACGCGCTCGCCCGAGTTCGAGGACGGCGGCCTCGCCAACCGCGAGCGACAGATGCGTCGACACGATCGCCAGGCCGCCTAAGGAAAGGTGCTCCTCGATGGCGGTTTCGAGCCTTTTTGTGGATGCCGCATCGAGCGAAACCGAAGGCTCGTCGAGGAGCCAGATCGCCCGGCGCGCGGCGAGCAGGCGGGCCAGACCCAGCCTTCGTGTTTGCCCTTGCGAAAGATGAGCCGCCCGGTATTCCGCGAGATTGAGGAGCCCGAAAGCGTCGAGCGCGGCCTCGGCGCCGTCCAGATCGTCGCCGCCGCCATAATAGCGCTGCCAGAAGCTCACATTCTCGATGACCGACGCAGCCGCGGCTTTATCCCGTTCGAGTGCCCGATATAATGAAAGTGATTATCGCCGCTGATCTTGCCGTCGGGGTCGGTGACCCGGACACCGCCGGCGGCTGGCGGCAAAAATCCGGCGATCGTGCGCAGAAGCGTTGTCTTTCCCGATCCGTTCGGGCCGCGCAGAATGAGCACATTTCCCGCTCGCACCTCGAACGACAAAGGCGGCACCACAATTTGCCCGCCTCGCTGGCACGCAAGCTCCTCCACGCGATGGCCATGACGGTTATCGCGCGCGATGAAGGCGTGATGGAGCGGGCCAAAGGGTCGGTGCTTGCCAATGAAAATTCTCGTGAATGCGGGAGGCGCGCGCCATCTTTATGTTAGTCTGCCGCAAGCTCACAAGATGCTTTTTCGCACGCAATTGGAGAATTCGCAGTGTCATCCTTAACTCCGGCTTCTCTCGACAGCTTCATTCCGCAAAACGCTTACAGCCGGCGGCAAAGGTTACGATATTTTCGCTGCCGGACGCCGAGGCGAACGGTTTGCCGGCATCGCCGCTCTGCCTACTCGCTGAAAGTTCTTCTCGAAAACCTGCTGCGGTTCAGGATGGCGGACCGTCTGACGGCCGATGACATTCGCGCCATGGCGCAGTGGCTCGTCACCAAAAACTCCACGCGCGAAATCGCTTTCCGGCCAGCCCGCGTGCTGATGCAGGACTTCACGGGCGTCCCGGCGGTCGTTGACCTCGCCGCCATGCGCGACGCGATGACGGCGCTTCATGCGACACGGCCAGGATCGATCCGCTGGTTCCGGTCGATCTTGTCATCGACCATTCCGTGATGGTCGACAGTTTCGGCAGTCCGCACGCTTTTTCGAGATCAACATGGACCTCGAGTATGAGCGCAAAAGCAGAGCGTTACGAGTTCCTGCGCTGGGGCGGCCGCGCTTTCGACAATTTCCGCGTTGTCCCCCCGGAACCGGCATTTGCCATCAGGTCAACCTGGAATATCTCGCCCAGACGTTCTGGACAGGAGACAGGCGGCGTCACGCAGGTTTTCCCTGACACGCTTGTCGGCACGGACAGCCACACCACCATGGTCAACGCGCTGTCTGTGCTGGGCTGGGGCGTCGGCGGCATCGAGGCCGAGGCGGCGATGCTGGGACAGCCGATTTCGATGGTCATTCCCGAGGTCATCGGCTTCCGCTTCACGGGCGCGCTGGGAAGGGGTCACCGCGACAGATTTGGTGCTCACCGTCACGCAGATGCTGCGCAAAAAGGGCGTCGTCGGCAAGTTCGTGGAGTATTTCGGCCATGGCCTCGAATTCGCTGTCGGTCGAGGACCGCGCAACCATGGCGAACATGGCGCCGGAATATGGCGCGACGTGCGGCTTCTTCCCCGTCGATAAGGACACCATCGATTATCTGAGCGCGACGGGGCGCGATCCGCACCGCGTTGCGCTCGCCGAAGCTTATGCGAAGCGCAAGGGCTGTGGCGGGACGCGGGCAGCTCGATCCAGTGTTCACGAGCGCGCTGAATCTCGATTTCTCGACCGTAGAGCCGAGCCTTGCCGGACCCCGCCGCCCGCAGGACCGCGTTCCTGTGGCCGGCGCCTCGGAAGGGTTCATCGATGCGCTGGCCGAGATGGCGAGTGCTGTCCGGCGGCGAGGTGCCCGGATGGTCAGCGAGGGCGGCGGCAGCGTTGAGCCTGTGAAACGGTCGGCCCGGTCGAGGGCGAGGATTACTCGATTGCGGACGGCCATGTGGTCATCGCCGCTATCACCTCCTGCACCAACACCTCCAATCCCAGCGTCTTGATCGCAGCGGGCCTGGTTGCTCGCAAGGCCCGCGAGAAAGGCCTGAAGGCGAAACCTTGGGTGAAGACCTCGCTCGCGCCGGGCAGTCAGGTCGTGACCGATTATTTGAATGCTTCGGGACTGCAGCCCGATTTGGATGCGCTTCAATTCGAGCTGGTCGGCTATGGCTGACGACTTGCATCGGCAATTCCGGGCCGCTGCCTGAGCCGATATCGAAGCCGTGAACGATCACGATCTGGTCGAACCGTTAACGTGTCGATTGTCGGTGAAGGCCAGCGCGGCGGCACCGTTGCCCTTACGGTCGAGCAGGGACATCGTTGTTAGATAAGACCTTTGGTCTGACGGCGGTGACGCGGCAGGCCGGCCTCGCTGCAAAGAATTTTGCGCCCTGAAGAAGGCGTGCCAGGCGTCCGTGCAGTGATGATCCGGTGGAGAAATTACGGTTGCCGCCCGTGGTTCCTTCGACCCCCCAGGCTGACGGCTGCTCCGCGCTTGTTCCGAGTATAGCGGCGGCTTCGTCGGACGCACCGTTGTGATCTCCGTTGTGCTGCCCGATGGGCACTCGGTTTGTTTCCTCTCCGTGCATCTGGGGCAGAACCTCCTCGCGTCAGGGCCGATGGGAGTGGCGGCGTCCATGGTGGCGGTCTTGCTAAAAAGTCAACAGTGTCATCGCGCTCTCGGCATGTCGTCGGTATCGCCCTGTGAGTGCTCGTGCGCTTCCGGTGTTATTGCTTATGCTTTTTGGGTCTGGTGGGCTCTGATTGGTGCTATCCAGAGTGATTGTTGGTTTTGATTAGCGCTCCAGCGGGAACCGCAGTTGGCCCTCGCTTCTGCGTCCTGTTACTGTGTTCCCCTTTATGGCTATCCCATTGCCTTGTATTTGGATGTTTGCGGCCCCGGGATTTGGTGCACATCATTCTGGATAGTGGGCGTTGCCGGGGCGTGAATCCCCACTGCTGATGGCGCTGGCGTCGTCGTATCGTCGTCGCAAAGCTTTCCTGGGATAATCAGTTGGGTCCGGAGTCGGTCTC
>CAVYBZ010000012.1:0-37135 GCA_963766815.1 uncultured Alphaproteobacteria bacterium
TAGCTCGGCAAAGCTGTCGCCTCCCCATGACGGGGGGCTTCGCCGTCTTTCTCGAACAGACACCTGGCGCCCAAGCGTGAGGCTGTACGGAGGTTCAGATGTCAGTTCGCTTGGTCTTGATCATTGGCGGAGGCCGCCGCGTTCACTACGAAACCTTCACCGGCTACGACTGCGGCCTGGGGGGCACGACGCCCGCCCGCCAAGCCTGGAAGACTGGATGGGGACTCCAACGGCTAAAGCATTGCGAAGGCTTCGAAGTGCTGCCCACCTGAAGCGGTCCGAAGGCTCGCTCGACGCGAGCCTCGCCCTTGGGCGCCGACCATCAGACTGTCTCGGCCGAGCCGCTCCGGAAAGAGAAGGCGAGAGGAAGAGGTGTGCGGGGAAAGAGCGAACAAGTGGAGGCCGAGAGAAGAGGGTTTTTGGCGCCCAAAAGTCGCCCCCCTGGCGATCACTCTAAGGAGACGTTGATGAGTAGAACCCCTGCCCAAAAAGAGGTCCTCGATCAGATGACCGATGGGTTAATCACCCTGGAGGAAGGCCGCGAGCGCTTTGAAAAAGCCGGCGGCGCCTTTGCGGATTTTAGGGCATTCGCCAACGAAAACCGTAACGAAATCTTCCACGGCGACCCGATCTCGGCCGAGAAAGGGCCCTGGCCTAAAGAGTATGGGCCTGCGCCAGAGAAGGCTGCCCCAAAGAGATGGCGGCGGTGATGGGCATGGAAATCTCCGAATGGCGGCGCTGATCGTCGCCGTCGCCGGCGACAAATTTAGCCTGATACACACATCTAGGGCGTCGCCGGTCATCTCGATCGCGGCGGCGGCAAGCTCGGCCGCCGCTTCAATCCGCGGTTTGCGGCATGGGCTGACGATCGCGTACAAGATTTGCGATGGCTCGCCTCTCGCCGCCCTGGCGCTCTTTCGGGGCGGAGCAAATCCAAGCGTTCCAGCGCTTGGCTCCGCCCTCGGAGAGATGTGACATGTCCTTAATCGCAACCCAAGGCGCGCTACCTCACGGCAGCATAATCCAAAAAGCGCTCCCCGGTGCAGCCGAAAGCCGTAGCCATCGCCCCGGCGCTGCACTGGAGGCATCACATGGACAAAGAACTTTATGCAGCAGCCGGCTTTGCGCTCGCGCTGATCGTTTCGGCCATCCTCGGTCACTTCTTCACCGGGTTTTTGCTCGGCCTGGCCTGCGGCTACTCGATCGCCGACAGGGGGGAGATGGTTCGATCCGTCTGGACAAAACTGCACCCCCACCTCGACGCAGCTTTGTCGCGCGCAAAAGCCTTGGCCGGCGGCAAGTAGTCCGATCCTTCCGGAGCTGGGGCCGCAAGCCCCGGCTTCACCGGCGAGCGCTTTCCTTCCAAGCGAAAGTCCTGTGGCGAGCCTTCGAGTGAGAGGGCGGCGCCGCGGCGGGCAAGAGTGATGAAAGATTGAGGCTAGAGCGCCATGACCCTGGTCGAGATTTCAGGATGCCTATATCGAACGGCTCAGGCGCATGCGGCCTTTGGGACCGCGGGCGTCGGGAGTGGAGAGACAAAGACAAATCCGCGCCGCAAGACGCGAGGCGAAACGGATGCTCCACAAGCTCGGATATCCCGAAGACGACGCTGTTCAGATCGTCAAAGACGCCCATGACGTGTGGGAGCTCGACGGAAATCCGCAGGGCGCGCCTCGTAGGTCAAGGCGAAGACGTCTTGAAAACAATTTACAAAACTGATTGCAAGACCGGGTAACGCGCCCGGTTTCTTTGCCCCTTTGCCCGCCGCGCAAAGCGGATGCGCCGGCGGTCGCCTCGAACCCGCCGCCGACGCCATTCACCACCCTTTTCAAGGAGATGAACGATGAGACTCGATATCTCATCGGTCCGTGGCTGTCTGCATTGGCGGTGCAGCAGTCGCAATGGCCGTTTGCGGCGCGATCCTTAATTACGGCGCCGCCAAAGTCATGTCGCCCGGCGAGACCGCCACCACGCTCGCCTGGGCCGCCGCCGTCTCGGAGGCCATTAAGCTATCCTGGCTGGCGGGGTTCCGCGTCTGTCTGCGGCGGTGCGAAGTTCTCGCCGCCGCGACGTTGCTCGGCGTCGGCGTGCTTTTGCACGGCTACACCATGATCGCGGTCCTCGGCTCCTCGGCCGTCGGACGCGATCAAGTCCAAAGCGAGCGCCAAGGCAAAATCGACGCCCGCGCCCGGGCTGAGGCCGCTGCCGCCGGCGCCAAGGCTCGCGTCACGTCCTATGAAGGCGTTCGGTCTGAGGCTACGGTCCAGCAGGACATCAACCGCCTGCTGGAAACGCCCGACACGAACGCGTGCAAACGGCCTCATGGCCAAGCCGCCAAGCTGGCGTGCGAACAGATCGGCCAGCTCAAGAGCGAGCTTGTTGGAGCTCGCAAAGCCGATCAGGCCCGCGAGGACCTCACAAAGGCGCAGGCCGATGTCAAGAACGCGCCGGATGCTCCCAGACCATCGACCCCCAAGCGTCGGCGATGGCGGCCTGGTTGCCGCTTTCGGCCGAAAAGATCGGGCGGCTCTTGCCTCTGTTGCCTTCCATGCTCCTCGAATTCGCTCCCATGGGAGGAATGATGCTTGCGTCTATCCTGTGGGGCCTGGGCGCAGAGCAGAACACGAACGGCGAGCGCGGCTCCTCATCCGCTGCGTCCAACAACAAGCGCGCTTCTTCCAAGAAGCGCAAGATGACCAGAGACGAAGCGCTGGAAGCGCTGCGAGCGATGGCTCTGCACACTACGGCGGAGGGCAAACTCATCATTGCCTCTGCGAACGCTCTCGCGAAAAAGCTTGGCGTCAAGCCCTCCACCTTCAGGGGTTGGGTGAAGCATTGGCGGGAGAAAGGTCTTGTCGAAATCGCCAGGCGCGAAACAAAGCACAAGCGCGACGTTGCGGCGATGGCGGCTTAGGAGGGCTTCGGTCCTCCTTTTTTTATTGGCCTTTAGCCTGGCGGCGATCACCGCTGTCACGGGCGCAAGGCGGGACCTATCTTTTGAAACACGAAAACGCTAGAGTGACTTCATGGTCGACGAACCGGAAAATCACACCCTCGCCTTGCTGCGCGAAATCCGCGCGGAAATGCGCGAACGCTTTGAAGAAATGCGCGAACGCTTCGAAAAAGTAGACGCCGATGCGGCGGCTACGAAGGGCGAAGTCTTGAAACTGCGCGCCGATGTCGCCGAAGGAACCGCAGTGGTTAAAGACGTCGCCGTTCGTCTCACTCTGATCGAGAAACGCTTGAACGCTATGGAGCGCGTCTGATGCCTCTCGTTCCTCTCGACGCCCGCGAAGACATCCCAATGAACCAGGTTCTGGTTTGGAAGTTTCCGCTCCCAAGCAAACAACCAAAGCCTAGCCTAGCAACACAAGCGCGGCTGACGCTCGCTGAGTGGCTGATGGAAGCGGCAAGACGCATCCAGCCGAAAAACGAGAAGGCGGGCGCCGCTTCATAAACGGGCCATCAAGAACACGAAAAGAAAGCCGGAGCCGCCAAGTTGTGCGGCTTTTTTCATGCTCGCGATTCCCGCGATGGGACGGTCAACGCCGGCAGCGATCACCATAATATCAGCCCGCTCCCGCCAACCGCGCCAGGCTGAACCAACCTAACCAATCGATAGCGAAGCCTTTCCCACCAACCCGGCGACGTACCGAGTTGAACTGGTACTGCCTTGGGAATGGGAAGTGGGGCTCCCAGCCAAGAACCTTCCCCATCGAAGTATCGGCCTGCGACAACGGAGATTGACTTAACGCGCCGGCGGTCTTGCGGCCTACGAAATCCACCCAGCCAGCATTCCAACCATGGAGCAAAAGATGGAAAGCAAAGTATTGAATTAAGCGCCCAGCTTGCGCCTGGAGACGACGACCTCTGCGAGGACTGAAGCGCTTACAACCGCCAGCGGCTCTTTGGGCGACAGAGGCTGGACAGACGAACGCGTCGAGCTTTTGAAAAGGCTTTGGGCCGATGGGTCGAGCGCGAGCCAGATCGCCACGAAGCTCAGAGACGTCAGCCGGAACGCCGTTATTGGCAAAATCCATCGCTTGGGGCTTGCGGGCCGCGCGACCACGTCTCGCATCAGGACCACCCGCCCGCGCTCCAGTATCGCTTTGTTCCCCAAACGCTCGCCGCAGGCCCAGTGCCGCACCTTCGGCAGTGCGGCTACGAAAGTGGCGCCCTTGCCTCTGCCTGCGGCGCAGGAAATCGCTCCCAAATCTCAACTAACAGCGGCGGCGCCGGTCCATCTCCTACGGGTCGTCCCGGACCATGAAGCCACGCCCGATAGCCGCCTTAAGCTGCTCGACCTCAAGGACAACATGTGCCATTGGCCGATCGGCGATCCCAAGGAGAAGAACTTCCATTTCTGCGGCCGTCGCAGATCCTTTGACGCTCCCTACTGCGAGCACCACGCGGCGATCGCCTACAATCCGGCGGCGCGAAAGAGGAAGGCTTGATGGCGAATGCCTTGCTCTTTCTCCTTCTCTTTTGCGGCGTGCCGGTCGGCGTGGCCGCCTTGCGCTTCATAAGCCTGGGGCCAAGCCCCCTGATCATGGCGCCAATCACCGCTGTGATTGCCCTGGCGCTTCTCGCCCATTACCGCCGCGACGCCAGCTATTACCACCCAACTTATACCAACGGCCCTAAGTCTTAACCTGCGCCCATTTCCGGGTGGCGATTGAACGGATAAGGTCTGGCGCACGCGTCAAGCTGTTCCAAGCGTCACAACATGCGCCGGCGATGGCATCGTAAGTTTCCCAGACTTGATGGCTTAAGGCGTTGCCTCGAAGGTATTCCCAGACGTTCTCGACGGGGTTCAGTTCTGGGGCGTAAGGCGGCAATTTCAGCAAAACAATATTCTCGGGCACGGCCAGTTTTGGTGAGCTATGCCACCCGGCCCCGTCGACGATGAGCAAGGCGATTGCTCCCGCGCTGACGCATTTCCCGATTTCAATCAGGTGCTTGTTCATGGCTTCGATGCTGACGGTGGGAAGACCAACGCTGCGCTGCCGGCGCCACGGGCCGGGCAGACCGCGCCGAACAGATAGGCCCAGTTGAAGCGCCGGTCGCGCAGAGCGCGCGGGCGGCTCCCGCGCCTGGCCCAAATTCGGGTCAGCGCGCATGTAGGCGAGCGCCGCTTCGTTGATGACGTACCCGTCCTGGCCAGCCCTGAGCAGTTCCAGGAAGTTCAACCTGCTCTTTGAAGCCGTGGTTGCGAAAAAAGCGAAGCGGTCATTACCTAGATGAGTGCAAAAGCCGTTCCTGGCCTTGTGCCTGGCGCCAGTGTCATCGGCCGTGATCCAGGAGGCAGAGCAAAGACCCGCGCGCAGCACCTCCTTGGCTTCGGCGAGGAAGGCGTCCTGCCTGGCGCTGAGCAGCCGCACGATCTGCCGCTTGGAGATATCGATGCCCAAGTCTTGCAGCAGGGTAAGCAGGCGCGGGACGGTCACTTGCCCCTGGTGGTGCTGGCTTAGGATGAAGCGCTTGATCTTCGGGCCCGAAATGGCTGGTGACGCTTTGGGGCAGCGCAGTCACTACCGTCTCGCCCGAAGGCAGCCGCCAGCGCTCGCGCCGGTACAAAACCGTCCACGGCTTGATGACGATGTCCTGGACGATGAAGTCTTCATAGCCCTTGAAGCGGGCGCCCGCCTGCGGATTGTCCGGCTTGCCAATCCGTGTTTCGTTTATACTGAGCTTCGCCCGCTTGGCGCCGCGCCGGCCCTTCTTGCGCCCGCCTTTGGCGGCGCCAGCCTCCGCCGCCTTGTCCATGCCGCTGGGCTTGAGCTTCGGACGGCCCTTCAAGCCCTTGAGCCGCGCGATCTCCTCGCGCAGTTCCGCGTTCTCTGCCTTCAGCCGGGCGTTCTGCTCCAGAGCCTGCACCAACAACGCCTTCAGCTCTTCGAAGCCAAGCCCGGAAATATCCTTGCCCGATTTGGCCATGCCCAAAGGGAATCAGAAATTGAGTCCCTTCTGAGTCGCACGTCACGCCCTTGCCCGGAGTTTTGCTCCTCTTACGGCTCGGCGGCGTTGCAGGCACCGAAAACTTAACCCAGGATGTTGTAGGCAGGGGAGTCAATTGCATAGCCCTGCAAAGGGCGGACCCTTAACGAGCCAGCAAAGGCTTCCGGCGCCGCATTCCAAGACAGGGTTAGCCACCTAAACAGGTGGGCGGATTAACTCCGGAATCGGCGGGCGCCGGTATCTCTGGAACGGGTGGGCGGGATAACTCCGGAATCGGTGGTCGGCTTACCTTCGGAATGGTGGGCGCGATCACTCCGGAAATCATGAGTTCACCCTCCGAGGCGCAATCCATGGCGGTCCGCAAAGCGATGCACGTGGGCCAGAAAGCTTTCGCACCGCGGGCATCGGGCGCCTAACTAACCCCCTTGCTGTTATGAGCCATAGAACCCGATGCTTGCCTTCCACTGGGGTTCAGCTTTGCCGGTCGAGGGAGGACTAGGCGAGCTTACTGCCCAGCCGACGCACTTCTCGTCGACCACGTGTTTTTGGCGAAAGGTTATTTTAAGCCTTTGATCGTGGCCGCGGCTTTGAGAGTATGGTCATTGATCTGCGCCCCAAACTGGGGCCATGCGTGCGAAAATAGAGGCGCCAGAGCGAGAGTAGCGGCGAAAAGAAGAAGTGCGACTCTGAGATCCGATTTCCACGCCATACGCGTCACCAGGCGAAACGAAACAGATGTGAGCCATGTCCTGAGCCCGCGTCCTGTGCAAGCGGGGCAGACGAATCCCTCCGGCCAGCGCACGGAAAAAAGATAGTGGGCACACGCGGCGTTGTCCGGAAACCTGCCGCTAAACGCCGCTCGCAACATCGGTTTGTCTGTCTTCCACCGGCTTTTCATGCGGGAACAAATGAAGAACGAAACGCCTCGTGTCAAGCGAATTTGCCGCCAATCCTACAAGAGATAGCGGGTGGTTCGATTTACCGGAGCCAACGGGAGGAGCCTTCGCGACTCTACTATCTTCGTCTAGTGTTTTCCGACCCCTCTTCGATTTTTATTTCAGGATACTGCAAAGTTTAAATGGCGCGTTATGTATCACCGCAGCAGTTAGTAACTATTTCCCTAACCTTGGAGCTCCCATACCCAGCGAGGCAAACCATATTAATTGGCTCCTCGCCCAACTGGGCTCCTTTAAGAGCGAAGCCGATTTCTTGTTTGACCTCTTTAGGCAAACCCTGCAAATCGCTCAATGATCCGATCAGGAATTTTATTTCCCTTGACATACAATGTCATAGCTCCTGCGTTACGCATTGTCATCCTACGCCTCCACTGATCGCCAATTTTGCTAATATGCAATTCGGGCATGATCCTGGAAAGGTGGCAAGGGCAGAACCAATGTAGGGCAATCACCTTCTGCGTCAAAATCGCCGAACCTTGCGCCAAGCTTGACAGCAACGATTATCAACAATAAGTTAAAGGTGCGTTATGCAAGATGCACAAAGAGCCCTTGGCATTACAACCACCAAAGGTGCTCGGCGCGTCCCCATTTCGTTCCACAGCGCGAATAAGGGGACGGAGCATGGAAGACACGATCCATGTCTTGAGCGCCTAAGAGCCGTGAGACCCAAAGCTCTTTTTGTTGGGCGGAAAGACGCCAAACAAACGCCGTCCCCTTCTTTCCGTTCCGCATCTGCAGATCTAAACCTAAGTTCTGGAAGCGCGACCGAATTTTCTATTGTTTCTCTATCGCTTGCGAGGGGTAAATTGTACAATTTCCCGCAAGGCGCCGCCGAGCAGGCGCCTATGTTCGGCGCGATTGGCGAAGCCGGGCAATATTTCGTGCTGATCCGCTGGCACCTCGGCTTCATGAGCGCGCCGCATTGGTACGAGACCGACCGCCCCTGCGTGGTCCTTTCCGGAACCTGGTACGTGGCGAGCGGGGAGGACTTCGCGCCAGAGAAAACCGTTCCGGCGCCAGCTGGCTGATTCCTGCGCCGCGTCGCGAAAACGCCGCATTACGACGGAGTCCGGAGCGTGAAGGAACCTGCTTTCATCGCCATCAGCCGCATCGGGCCGACCCGCTATCACCTCACCGATCCCAGTAAGCCCGGATGGCGCGAGGTCTGAGGTCCCCCAATCCTCAGCAACGCGGCTTTTGTGGTCGCTGCGCACGTGTTCTCCCAAGCCATTACGCAGCGCTAAGCGATAGCTCGCGAGGGCATCCACGGCGCCGAGCGCTGTCTTCAATATAAGCTTTTGTATTGGCTGCTTTGACACAAAATTGCAGCAATTTAATAATACAACCTTTGCATTGTAAATGCGTATCAGGAGTAATGCGTAATGTTTGACCAAAGCGACCTGGAAAAGTGGTCCAAGCGCCTGAACGATGCCGAACGGCTGGATGGCTTCATCTCGCGCCTGTCTCAACAGCCGCAGGAGCTGCTAGCGGCATTCAATAAAATCAGCGATCCGGTTCTGCGCGAACAGATTGTCATCTTGATGGAAATCATCTCGGAACGGCCAGACTTGCTGCCGAAACATTATGCAAGTTTGAGCGGAGCACTCCTCCATTAGGCGATTGAATACGTCGGCGATCTCAAGTTCCACAGCTTCGCCTCCCATGAAACTAAGGGCCGCCGTGCGCCTTGCCGCCAGGATTTATCATGCCGAAGAGGCTTCGGCTGCGTGGGCGATCCACGTAGCCTTTTGGGTCAAAGGAGGCAACGCCCGGCGTTGTTGGGAGCGGGGGGGGAAGCTGTTTCCAACGGCAGGCGTTGCCTTCGGCGAAGCTCGTGGGGAAGCGAGCGGCTGGCCGCGTGCTCCAGGAAGGCGCTCCGGGGCGGGTGGAGCGGTCGCCTCCTCGAGCGAATTCTGTTTCAGGCTTCGATATCCTCGGCTGTTCCGAGCATCACCCATTCTTCAGGGATTTTGTGATGCGCGCACACCTGGAGCACCATCTCCTGATCCGGAGAGGCGAAGGAGACATGCCCTGCTTCCAGCGCTTCGCCTGCCTTGGGATTGATGCCGCAGTCCCCGTAGAAGAGGTCGGAATCCATAGCAAACGCCGCTCTGGCGAGTTTCATCCTCAACGCCAACGCTTGAGCAGAACTCTCCTCCGGCAAAACATTGCCGTGCCATGGTTGCAGCACGGCATCGTGCTGGATGCGTCCGAGCCTCGCAAGGACGATAAAGACCTCATCGAGAAAGTCGTCCGGCATCGTTTCTGGATAGAGCGGATTGACTCCGCCTTTCGACGTCACAAGCAACCACTCTCCGGCAAGCCCGTCGCTCGACAAGGGCTCTTGCCGCATATGCGGATCACAGCCCGCGGCGATTGCCCGCTGAACCCACACCTCGGCGGATTTATCCCGGCGAGGCTTCTTAACGGCGATCGGCTCCCGCGATCGAAAGCTGCACATGATGGCCTCGGCAGCTGCTGAACTTTTACGCATGACATACCTCCGGCTTCCGGCCAAACGCGTGCTCGCGGCTCGCGAACGAGCGGGGCCGGCTTCAAATGATGAATGCGTCTGCTGCTCTTGCGGCAGGCGCACAGGATACGCTTAGGCTAGATGTGACGGGACAGAGTTGATGCAGTCCCCATATTTTTTACCTATATCTGCTTTACGTGATTAATACTCAAAGATGAGAAAGAAAAATTATTTAAGTGGTTTGTAATAAAAAGATGAGAGCTTCGGATGGTCGTTCTTTATGCAATGATCTATTCACGATATCTATGTCTGAACAGAAATTAATCTTAGCTTGTAGCGCTCCATCTCTTGCCGTCCTGTTATGTATTAATTGTTAAAGGTCTCCCTCCTAAAGCGCAAGCCTAAAAATAGCCCAAATTTGCCCAAATCCCGCCGTAATTTAAGCGTCTGACATAAGTCTATGATTTAAAATAGGTTTTATCCTGTTGACAAATACCTGTCGAGGCTAGGCCGGTAGCCACGTGTTTAACCCGAAGTTCTGAGGGCAAAATGCTGATTTGTGAGACACTTCAAGGCGGTACGCCCGGCGATGCTCTATAATGTACCCATGCAATGCGTCAGCGTGACTCAGGGCGCGGCGTCGCAAATCGGCTAGATTGCGGCGCATGTACATCGACCTCGTGCCCAATCGCGGCTCTAAACCGGCCATCCTGCTTCGCGAAAGCATCCGCGAAGGCAAGCGCATCAGGAAGCGGACCATCGCCAACCTCTCGGCCCTGACGCTGGAGCAGGCTGAGACCATCCGGCTGGTTCTCAAGGGCGAGAAGCTTGCGCCGGCGGGCGGCGGCCTCGAGTGCATCCGCTCGCTGCCGCACGGGCACGTGGAGGCCGTGCGCATCGCCATGCGGCGGCTTGGGTTCGAGAAACTGATCGATGGCAAGGCTTCGCGCGAGCGCGGTCTCGTTGTAGCGATGGTCGCGGCCCGCATCGTCGCGCCGCAAGCCAGCAAGCTGGCCATGACGCACGCCTTTTCAGACACAACGCTGGCGGAGGACTTTGGCGTCGCTGACGCCCATGAAGACGAGCTATACGCGGCGATGGACTGGCTGATTGGGCGGCAGGAGAGCATCGAAAAGCGCCTTGCCAGGCGCCATCTGAAAGAGGGCGGCCTTGTTCTGTTCGACCTTACGTCCTCAAGCTTCGAGGGCGCAGCCTGCCCCTTAGCGAGGATCGGCTACAGCCGCGACGGCAAGCCCGCCACGCTGCAGGTGAACTATGGCCTGCTCACGGATGCCCGCGGTTGTCCCGTCGCGGTCCCGGTGTTCGAAGGCAATGCGGCCGATCCAAAAACGCTGTTGCCGCAAGTGGAGAAAGTGCGCGACGGCTTCGGCATCGCCTCGCTGGTCATGGTTGGGGACCGCGGCATGATCTCCAACGTGCAGATTGAAGCGATGCGCGCCATGGCGGGCGTGGACTGGATTACAGCGCTGAAAAGCGGGGCTATCGCCAAGCTCGCGGAGGGCGGCGCATTGCAGTTCGATCTGTTCGATGAGCGCAATCTCATCAGCTTGACCAGCGAGGACTACCCCGGCGAGCGGCTTGTGGCCTGCCGGAACCCGGAGCTTGCCAAGCTGCGCGCGGCGAAACGCAAGGACCTGATCGCGGCCACGGAGCGTGAACTTCAAAAGGTCGCGGACATGGCTTCCGGCGGCACGCTCGCTGGAAAGGATAAGATTGGCCTGCGCATCGGCAAGGTCCTCGGAAAATACAAGGTTGGCAAGCACTTCGACCTTGATATCCAGGACGCTGCCTTCACCTTCAGCGTCAATGAACAGCGCGTCGCCGCCGAAGCTGCGCTGGACGGCATCTATGCCATCCGCACCTCCGCCGCCGAGGCGGATATGAGCGCCGAAGCCGCAGTCCTGAACTACAAGCGCCTCGCCGAAGTGGAGCGCGCTTTCCGCACGCTCAAGGGCGTGGACTTACACGTGCGTCCGATCCGCCACCGGCTTGAGACCCGCGTCAAGGCCCACATCTTCCTCAGCATGCTGGCCTATTACGTGCAATGGCATCTGGCAAAAGCCTGGAAGCCGCTTCTGTTCGCAGACGAGGCGCAGGCAGAGGAGGCGCGCGAACGCGATCCCGTGACGCCGGCCAGCCGCTCCGCCGCCGCGCTCGCCAAGGCGCACACCCGGCGCCTCGCGGATGGGTCGCCCGCCCTGAGCTTTCGTGGCCTGCTGACCCATCTCGCCACCATCGTGCGCAATGTCATGCGCCCCAAAGACGTCATGCGCCCCAAAGACGCAAAGCCCGGCATGGGGACCTTCACCCTCACAACCGAGGCCAGCTCCAAGCAGCGGCAGGCCCTCGATCTTGCCGCCGCAATCGCGGCGTAGACAATGCCGCACTGCCCGTTTCAATCGCAAGCGATTGAAACGTCAGGGGAAACTTCAGTTCAACTGCAGGAACTTCGGACTAGTAGCTTGAGTTATTCAAACCGAGGATAAAGGCGCTTCAGCTTGATCCGGGCATCGGCGGTTGTGAAGCGCCAATCGGCATCATCGATTGCGCTAAATCTAGTGGCGCCGGAGCCCATCGCGTATCAGAATTAACCCGAGGGCGCATTGACCGCTTTCAGCCTAAAAACGGCAGTTGACGGACCAATTCCGCCAGAGAATTGGGCATTCTCAGGCACATGAGCCACGATACGCCTCGTCTTCCGGTTCACCCAGCGGGTGAACAACCGCCGATTGAACAAGAGACTGCATTGCCGCCGTCAACGCTCGACACCTGGGCTGGCCCGGTGCGGGTCGAATGGGACCCCACAGCACCGCTGACGCCCTATGGGCAGCTCCCGTTCTTCATCGAATATCTGAAGGTTGCGGGCCTGTTCGATGCGATGGTGGCCGATTGCCCGCTCGCCTATACGAGCCCGAACGCGCCGAAGAAGCGCGACGTGCTTGGCACAACGATGCTGTCTGTTCTTGCCGGGCATAAGCGCTATGCCCACATCACGGCGCTGCGGAGCGATGGGGTTTTGCCCGAGCTGTTGGGCATGGGGAAGATCGTCAGCGAGGATGCTGTCCGGCGCGGCTTCAAGGCCATCGGAGAGGACGAGGGCCGGGAATGGCTGCAACGCCATCTCGATTACTGCACGGCGCCACTGCTGGCCGAGCCCTGGGTTCTCGATGCGGATTCCACCGTCAAGCCGCGCTGCTGACAGGATGCCAGAGAAGCCATCGAGCAGCGTCATGGCATGCTCGGTTTTTCGGCCCACGGCGAAAGCGTAGGCGACGGCGGGCGGCGCAGGCCCGGCCCACGGCCGGTCGTCGACGGCAACCGCCCAGAACTGGCAGCGCCTGGTGCCGCCACGGGCGAACACTGGCATCGGCGTCTCGTCGCAGAAGATTTTCGGCCGCGCCAGGATCGAAGCGAGCAGCAGCGCATAAAGCGGCTTCAGCCACCAGGCGGTGCGGCCGATCCACAATGACAGCGTCGAGCGGTCAAGCTCGATCCCTTGCGCCCGCATCATGCGCAGCTGGCGGTTCAGCGGCAGATGCCAGGCGAACTTTCCAACCGCGATGGCGGCGAGCAGCGCTTCGGTGGCGATGCCGCCATCAACCGGCTGCGCCTGGCGCGGCGCCTGAACCACGGCATTCTCGCAGCCCCGGCAGCCATAGCGCGGGCGGATGATGCGCTTCACCCGGTATTGTACCGGCACGATGTCCAGCATCTCGCTCACGGTCTCGCCAATGACATGGAGCGCCCCGCCGCAACAGGAGCAAGTCTTGGCCTCGGGATCGATGCGTATCTCGATGCGCGGCAGATGCTCGGGCAGCTTGCCGCGATTGCGTTCGGCGGCTTTGCGCGGCTTTTTGCGAGCTGCGGCGGAGGCCTCACGGCTTTCGTCAGCGTCCTCCGTCGCCGCCGCCGCGGCGGCCAGATCGAAGATGAGCTGCAGCTGATCGGGATCGAGCTTTTCCGAACGCTTCCCGAACAAGGCCCGTTTGAACTCAGCCAGGATAAAAAGAAGCTTCTCGTTCTCCGCCAGCGCCGCGTCGCGCTGGGCGGCGGCCTCCTCAGCAGCGCAGGCCAGCTCGATGAGCCTTCCCTTGAGCTGCTCCGGATCGGATGGCAAATCGGAGAGAGCGAGAATCATGCCCGCAACTTATGCGGGAGCGTCGCCGTTCAGCCAGTAAAATCGTTCGCTTTAAGCAGCTTTTACTGGACGCCTCACGGCTTTGACCGGCGCCTTGGTCCACGCCAGACCTTCGAGCAGCATGGACATCTGCAAGGCGCTGAGCTGGACCGTGCCGTTGCGCGCCGGCGGCCAGCAAAAGCGCCCCTCCTCAAGCCGCTTGGTAGCCAGAATCAGCCCGGAGCCGTCCCAGACCAGGATTTTCAAACGGTCGCATCGCTTCGGACGGAAGATGAACATATCGCCGCAAAATGGATCGGCCTTCAGCATCTCAGCCACCAGCGCGGCGATGGAATCCATGCCCTTCCTGTTATGCGGAGCTCCGCATAACAGAAATTATGTGGAGCGCGTGATTATGCGGAGTTCGTGGCGGCAAGTGATTGCCAGCCACGGTATTTTTGTGATGCTCACTCAACATAATTCTACGTATTCCTAGCCGTGCTCAGCATCGCCATCAGCTTGTCGGGCGCGCGGAAGCGGCCAGGCTTCAACATTGGCGCCGCCATGGCGGCGAGCGCCTCAAGTTTTTCGGCAGGATCGGCGCGCAGGTAGACCTCGGTGCTTTGCAAGCTGGCATGGCCAAGCCACAGCGATACTTTTCTGACGTCGCGGGTGGCTCGCAAGGTATGCATCGCACAGGTATGCCTGAGAACGTGCGGACTGACATGCTTGGCGGCGAGCGAGGGTATTTTCCTGGCGGCCACGGCGACATGCTTGGAGAGAATGTACTCGAACCCGGAGCGCGTCATCGCCTGGGCTCTGGCGTTCAGGAACAGCTCCGGCGCGCTGCTGGCAGGGCGTATTTTCTGCCACGCCTTTATGACCACGGCCGTCTCCTTCCAAAGCGGAAGAATGCGTTCGCGGCGTCCCTTGCCAAGGATATGCACGCTGGCCGGGGTTTGGCTGCCGATCTGATCGAGCCGCAGATTGACCAGTTCCGAGACGCGCAACCCCGCTGCGAAGGCGAGATGCAGCATGGCCCTGTCCCGAATGCCAGAGAGGGTTCTTGGATCCGGCGCATCGAGCAAAGCTTGCAGCTCTTCGCGGGTGAGGTAGCCGACGATCGCCTGATCGGTCTTCTTCATCGGGATCGCATGGATGCGGCGCGATTGGTCAAGACAGGATGGCGCTCTGTATTCCAGGAAACGGAAGAATGCGTTGATCGCCGCAAGCCGGGCGTTGCGAGTTCGCGCCGTATTGCCGCGCTTGTTCTCCAAATGCTCCAGGAACGCCAGAATGAGCGGCGGATCGAGTTGCTCAATCTCGATTTTCGCCGGTTTAAGTTTGAGGCGCGCGGCGGCAAAGCACAGCAGCAATTGAAAGCTTTGCGCATAGGCCTCGCAGGTGTGCTGACTTGCTCTTCGCTCTTTGGGCAGGTGCTCGCGCAGGAAAGCGCTTAGATAAGGGGCAAGCGCGGTCATGCGGCGCCCTCCATGAGCAAGGCTTCGCTGGCCGCTGCGATCTGCCTCATCAGGGCTGGCGCCGCCTGCAAATACCAGTAGGTATCGGTGACATGCGCGTGACCGAGATAGGTGCTGAGCGCCACGGCATGGCGCGCGACCGCCGCGCGATCGTGCGGACACTGCTCCAGCGAACGGACTGCAAATGTATGGCGCAGATCGTGGATTTGCGGATCTCGGCCAGAGTGTGCGCCCTTGAGGCCGCTACGGTTGAGGAGATGCAGGAAGACGCCTCGCACAGTGTTGTAGGAAAGAGGCTTGCCCGCCGCCGAAACGAAGACTGCGCGATCTGCGAACGCCATCGTCTGACGAACCTCGCGATAAACATCGAGGGCCTGCCATACCGTCGCATGAAGCGGCAACATCCGGCTCTTGTGATATTTGGTCTCCCGAATGACGAGCCCGTCGGCGGTTATGTCATCCAACCGCAAAGCCAGGACCTCCGCGACGCGCATACCGGTTGCGGCAATCAAACCGAAAATCGTTGTGTACATGACCGGTCTGATCGAACCGGCAGGTTTGAGCGCGGCTGCAGCCTTAAGTAATCGCTCAATCTCATCAGGAGCATAGATGTACGGCGGCTGACGCTGGAAGACGGCATGGCCGAGGGCATCCGCTGCGGGGACTTGATGATGCGCACTCTCAGCGTTTAGCGCCAGAGCGAACCTCCGGACCGTGAGTAATCGGTTGCGCCGCTGTTCCGGAGACTGCTCCGCCTCGACGCCCATTCGAGCACTCGTTCGCTTTTGACATACCGGTCACCGCGTTCTTCCGCGAAGGCGACGAAGTTCCCCAGCAAGATGCTCTGAAGGCGGAATTTGAAGCCCAGTGAACGCTGCTGATCCACGTATTGTGCAAGATTTTCGGCTCAGCATGCTGCATCCCCCGGCCAAGGTTGCGCGACCTGCTGGAGCATCGCGACATCTACTTTGGCGTAATGAGCAGTCGTGTCCGGTGATCGGTGACGCAATACCGCGCCGACTGCGTCAAGCGTGGCGCCGCCTCTGAGCATGGTCGTCGCAGCCGAATGTCGAAGCAGATTGGCGCCTTTCGTTGGAGCGGTAATACCGCCTCTGTCGAGTGCACGCCTGACGACCGACGAAACGGTTGTCCCGTGGAGCGGTCGGAACGGAGCTTTCTGTGTCAGGAATAATGTATCGCAAAGAATGCGGGGCCGGTCTTGGTTCAGATAGAGGAGCACAGCATCGCCCGCGTCCTGCGGGAGTGGAAGCCGCGTCTCCCGCCCGCCTTTACCGCGAACGGCAAGCGTGGCGTGTCGCCAATCGATGTCATCGAAACGCATTGAAGCAATATCGCCCGCGCGCAATCCAAGGCGCGCCAGCAGCAGCAGGATCGCCCGGTCGCGTATACCCGACGGCGCCGCTGGGTCACAGGTTGCAATCAGGCGCTCAACATCGGCAGCTCCGATGTAGCGCGGCAATGACGAGAGCCGCCATTGCGCAATTGTAGGCACGGCGTGTTCGAGCCCCGGCGGGCAAAGCCCGCGCGCCCCGAGGAACCGAAGATAGCCTTTGAGCGCCTGCGTCATCGTCTTCACATGGGCGTGCGAAGCTCGCTGCGTCTCTGCTGTGATCGCCTCGCGAATAAGGGCGGCATTCCAACTGCTTGGGTTGTCGCCAAGCGCCGGGAGCAGGCGCACGACCATGCGGCCATGACGATCAATCGTTCTCGCGCAGATACCGCGGTGTTGCTTCAGCCATTCCTGGAACTCTACCAAACGCTTATCAGGCGCATCAGCCGTCTTTGACTTTGGGCGCTGGATAATCCCGCGCTCTGCAAGAAAGACCACGAAACGGCGCACCCGTTTCACGTACTTCTCCGATACCTGCTTCGATTGACGGATGCCTGGGCAGTGACAACGATGATGGGCAAAACGCTTGACCGCGGCTTCATCGATCTCCGCCATGCCGATCTTGGTCAGTCTCAACCATTGGCCGAAGTGGCGGGCGGAGGCGTCATACTGTGCCACCGTAAAGTGTGAATGTCCGAGCCCGGCAAGCTGGTTGTTGAACTCTGCCACCAGGGGCGCGAGATCGCCTGCATCCATAGTGTGCGGCTTACTCGAATGTGCTTCGTCAAATTGGATCACTTGCTGCTTCCTTTTGCTGCCATGAAGACAGCGAGGGAAGCTACCAATTATGTAGAGCGAAAAAGCCGGGGGGCGTGCGCTAACCTGTTGATAACAATCGTAATACCAATAAGTCTAGGGATGAACTCCACATAATTACGCGCTCCACATAATTCCTGAAATCGATCGGCTCTGCAGCCAAGAAAATGCGCCGGGCGCCGGAAATCCCGATCATGCCGTTTCGCGCAGCGCCGCCAGCACGGTTTTGAGCGCTGTCTTGCCCGCCGCGCCCTCGACGCGGACGCGCGCGCCCGCAAGCTCAATCTCGATCGCGCCGCAAGACGCAATGTCCCCATCTTCCTCTCCGCCGCCGCTCCCATCAGCCAGCGTGATCGGAATGAACGGCGCCGTGGCTGCTGCCGCTTGCCGGGCCTGACCGCGCCAATTATGCAGCAAGCCGCAGCTCACGCCATGACGCCGCGCCACAGCGGAAATATTTGCGCCGGGAGCAAAGCTCTCCGAAACAATCCGCGCCTTCTCTTCATCGCTCCATTGCCGGCGCCGCCGCTGCCCCGTGATCACCTCGATCCGCCGGTAGCCATCCTGCCGTAAGAGACTGTGCTGAGGCCTGTCATTTTGCATAAGCGCTCATCTTCCGTTCCCGCTTCCGCCGCCAGTCTCGCGCGAAAAAAGCTGATATTGAAGGTGATGCCGCCGCAACGGATACGGCTATCCGCTTCCTTCAACAGGCGGACCATCACCCGCACGGCGTCCCAAAGCAGGCTGCTGTCGCTTGGCTCGTGCATGAGCGCCGAGGTGACCGTGCTGTCCTGCCGCACAACGCTGCCGTCTTCCAGCTTTTGCCGCTTTGCGCCGCTGAGGAGCGTCCGGTTGATCGCCTCCCACGTTTCGGCCCGGATGGCGCCGATGGTTTTTTGGAGCACGGACTTTTTCGGGGTCCACGCCATGGGCAGGCGCGCAAAGGTCCGAAACGAAGCCGAATCTTCCAGATGGAACGCGAGTTCCTCGTAACTCAACTGGCGATGCTGCTTGAGAAGCCCGCAACGCAGCGTCGATTCCGCCGGCAAACCTTTCCGCCCGGTATCTTTCACCCGGCGCCGGCGTAGATCTCCCGCCACCAAATCGAGCAACTCGATATGGCCATCGAGCCACTCAGACATCGCCTTCAGCTCCCGGCCGGTCTCGTGATTGGCGAAACCATCGAATAGGCTTGCTTGCAAAAGGCGTTTTTGGCGCATTTGTGAGGTCCCCGGCAAACCTTCTCCTTGAGAATCAAGGGCTTGCTATCGGAGAGTAGACAAATCCGCACAGACGCGCCTAAGGAAGGAGCTAAAATACACTATTTTTTTCAATGGCTTATGCGTTTGTGGACGCACACTAGCTAGCGTGTGGACGGCGTTCAGAAAGCGTGGCCCCGTTCGGCCAATTTGGCGCAGTTTCTTTCAGGTGTCCGAAGGAAACAAGAGCTTGGCCTCAAGAATTTAAGCTTGACAACGATAATCCGAGCTAGGGCGGGAAACCTGCAGGGGGTCTCCCGAAGGGAGACAGCCTGCGCGTTCGAAGTTCTTAAATATTCAATACCAGCTAACGGCATGCACCCCCGTCGGTGCCTCAGACGGTCACTCTGAAACGCCAAAGGCGTCTCCTGAAAGGAGACGCCCGTTTGTTACCCGCCTAGTCTAGTCTAAGGTTGTCACGAGGTTTTAACCATCCAAAGCTAAGCTGGTCCCCCGCCAAAGCCGTCAAGATCGCTGGACCTTGCGCGAGGCTTTATTGCCTCCCGTTATCCACAAAAGGTTGAAATCTGTTGACGCCTCCCCCTCAGGTGGAATGGTTATCCGTGCCAAGTTGTATCGTGAATGTGAGCCTGTCTAAAGCAGGCTTCTGGCCGTGAACCTTCGGTCCAACCCCACACGGTTCACGGCCAAATCTTTTCCGACGATGAACCTTGCGCGAAGCTTGACGTTAAGTTGATATTCAACGATACAGTGAAGATGCATTACGCGAGATGCACAAAGCGCCCTTGGCGTTACAACCACCAAGGTGCTCGGCGCATCCCCCTTTCGTGCAACAACGCGAATAGGGGGACATAGCATGGATGACACCCTCATGCATCGAGCGCCTAAGAGCCGTGAGTCGGAGACCGAGTTCACGGCTATTTTTGTTTGCCTCAGGAACCGCCCGCTGAGCCGAAATCGCCGAACCTTATGTAAATCCTGACGGGCTTTTTTCGACACATGTGGCTCGTGGGGTCGCTCGCAAGCAATCTTCCCCGATGGCACGTTAGTGTAATGTCAACTCAGACGATTTGATTTCAGCCAGTGTTGCTGCGATTGCATGACGCAACAGGAGTTGAGCCGGGCCCATGCACCACTGGCGCAAAAGTGTCGAACACGGCGGGCACGAGTTTTACCGAGACTTCAGCGACGTGACACTCATAATTTGCAAGCTGGATATCCCCGGCGCATGGGCCTGCTTGCTGCCGGACGGCAGGCGCGTTGTTGGCGAGTTGCTGATTGTCAGGGACACGGTCGAGCGGATTATGGATAGGAACGATTCCGCGAAAGGCGGCGCGCCGTGAAGACCGCACCCTTTTGAATTCCTTTGCGCGTAAGGACACTGTCAGCGTCCCAACTTAATGCGGTCGCGATAAAATCAATCATGGACAGGCACGAAGTATCTGCAAATCCGTGGGCTGGAAAACCGGCTCGGAGCAATTGTATGCCGATGCTTCTGCAAATCATCAAGATCGTGCTGGCGCGTCACAGAAGGTGCCTTCGAAAAATTTTGTCACCCGAAACGGCAAGGACATTTTCTAATTTATAGATTATTAACGCCCAGCTCCGCTTCAGGTTTCCTTGCGATCGAAGATCTCACGAAATGTTGATAACCGGGGCGGATTAATCCCGGCGCGGGGAAAGGCCGCGCCCGCGTCCCAAGGCGTGGTGTAACAGCGTGGGCGCTGCTATTGCGCTCCGGCTAGCCGGAGCGCAATAGCAGCGGGGACAATTTTCGGTTGTCCACTATTCCCGCAAGCCCCTGAGGGGCGGTCATGGTCCAACTCACTGTTTTGTTCGGGTTCCCCAACTCGAAAGACATGAAACGAATCCCATGACCATGATTGAACGCCGAAGTGATTCTCGCCTGGAGCGCGTCACTTCGACCCGTCGTCAAAAGCGGGTTTGGGTCCGGATGAGGCACGCGAGCGAACGCCTCAATATCGAGGTTGGATATGAATGGTGAGATTGTCAGTGTACGCGCCGGCAAGCATGGGTAGACGAGAACCTTCTCCTTCAACGACAATGTTCAAACGCAAGTCTCCTGAAAAAGGTCCCGGGACGTGGAGGACGGGCGTTGAACTTCCAGGAAGGCCCGATGTCTCAAGTGTTTGGGTCGAAGAGGCCCAGAAAATATGCGTCGTGTAATCGACGCGGCTGGAAAAACCTTCCGGCGTTGTCAAGGAGGCATTTTGTTGAGCGAGACCGCCATGTGTTGTGGCGACGGTGATCATGTGGGCGCAGTTGCATAGGCCCTTCAGCGTAACCGAGATTGAGGCGGCATTAACCTTTGCCGTTAAGGGGTCTGCCAACGCGCCGATGCTGACAGCATTTTGACCACCCGAATTAAGGCGCGCATTGATAGCTTGGGAGGCCTCGGCGCCCAGGAATTTGCAGACGAAAGGAGCGACGCCTTTAACTGCTATATTTTGGCGTTGGCTATCATTATCATATGCGAGAGCATTGCTCCATATTGGGGCTGAACTGAAGAAAGCCACAGCAAATATCCTAGTCGACCTGCGCATAGTGATCGCCTGCTCTTCTGAGGGTCGGGAAAAAAGCATTTTCCAATCATTTTCTGGTGCCTATCTTATTTTGGGCCACAGATCATGGCTGCGGCGCGGATCGACAGCCAGTCTTTCCGGCTGCTTTCTTCATTAAGGAAGGCAGCAAAAACTGAGCGGTGACGCGTCGCAAAAACTATATAACCGTCATTCACGTTACCGCTGAAATCGGAACGCTGCGTGTTGCCCGGTGAATTTTCAATCTATTAGCATAAGTCAGTGCCGTCAAGATTCGTGCGCGATTTCGCCGCTATTTTGCCCTGCTTTTCCCTTCGGCATTGCTTATTCACAGCTTCAGTTAGCTGTGTAAATAGTTCAAGACCCGACCAGATAAGGCATGATTGGGATGCGGCGAGAGCCCCTGAATGATCTTCGCTTATAGCGAAGCTAAAAAGGCTTTTCATACGCCATGCGGAAGCAATCCGAAAGCGGGTATGCATTAATGTCGAGCCACTCCTGTTAAGAAATGCTTCAGCGACTAACCCTGCACCCGGTATTCCCGAAGAAAGCATGACTATCGGGACCGTGGGCGAGATTGAAACCGGATAGTGATGGCGGTCTGCGCCTATCCGGGGCCGTGGAAGAAGCTTCGCTCTTCAGTCGGCGCTTACCAAGGCGCGGCGACCATCCGCCCGAGCGTCCGTGGGAAACTTACGCGAAGCTTGACGTGATGGTTTTTTGCCCATACGGATAAAATACAGCAACCTGTAGCGAAACCCACGCTCGACGGGGGACTTGGGCAGATAAGGCTGGATGGTTGCCGCTTACTCAAAACCCGTAAACGCGCCCGACACAGTCACAACTCCCGGCAGCCGCTACGGCACAGCAGGCGTGATTTACGAGGCGCTTCAGTAGGTGTGATGGTTCACCGCCAAAGGCACAGTATCTTAACCGCACCGACGCTAACCGAACTGGTTCTGTTGAGCGGAGCTGTTTTCGGAATGAGATGCACATGTGCGCTCGCTCAGGATTCAGTCTCAATCAACTTGTCCGCCGCCTTGGCTCGATCATGTGCGATCTCGAATGGCGTCACTACGGTCAATTTGGGAGAGCTGTCCAAGCCTGGCTCCGCATCGATCTCCGTGGGGTTCTCCTGTAATACGACCTTCTCGTACAGTTTTACATCGTTGAATGGGGCCTTGTCCCGGGGGGCGCGCTTCAGCGCGTCTCCTTTTTTCACCGCGTTGGTGCCCTACACGCTCTCATACCAGATTGGCACGGATAAAGGTTACTTGATTGATGCATGCCTGTCGAAGAACATGCTAGAAGGGGCCAGTACCTGTTCAGGCAGCTCCGTCCCGAACGCCGCCGCCATAGAACAGAACATAACTATCAGGGTCTCCTGGGATCTGATTGGCCAGTATCCGGAGGCTGGCGCTTATCGAGATATTCTAAGCCTCAGGATTCAAACGAAAATGTAGCGCCTTTATGGATTATCCACAGGCCGACCTGTTGACTTTGCCGGATCAAAGAAACAGAATATCGAAAATGTTAAATATAAAGGCGTGTGTGTTGTGTTCAGTAAGTTCCGTGTTCTGCCCTATGCGGCCAGCTCCAGGTTTAAATTCAAGAGAGGCTCGAAGCAGAGTGCTGATCGCCTGTTCAACTCCTTCTCATTGATCAGCTCTCGGCATCGCACAGTTATGAGCCGCTACAAACCAAGTTCTCATCCGCCGACCTCCTAAGATCTGCGTATCTTCATTTCATCGAAAAATGAGAAGCAACGTTGGCGAAAACAAGGGTGCCAGGCGCCTCGCCATCGAGAATGCCTGCATGCCTGAATGCATTATCCGTCTTCATTAGCAACACCATCAATGAAAGATCGAGCAAATGACGCCTACAAAGTCGCGAGTTATGGGACTCTTTGTCATCGCACTCTTCGCGCCAGGGGCCGCGCAGGCTCAAGTTCAGGGCAATGCCAGGAGCGCGAGCTCGAGCTTCAATCTAGCAGGACACGCTGTGCCGGTTTGCATTCTCGGCGCTCTTTCTCCAACCGGTTCCGCGAACAATGCAACCTGGACCGGGACGGCGGTACATCTTACCCAGTTGCTGGATCCAAGCACAGCGCTCGTGAAACAATCAGGGTTCACACTGCAGATCGCGAACGCAATGTGCAACCACAACGCATGGTTGAGCATATCAAGCAGTAGCGGTGGATTGGTGCCGGCAGCAGCGCGCAGTGTTGTATCTGATCCAGGGAGCTTCTTGACGCAAGTGCCGTACACGGTTCAAGCCAACTGGGGAAGCGCGAGCGTGAAACTCGACACGAGCGTCGGCAAGCTCGCAAAAGTGCGGACAGGCGGCGCAAACATCGGTAATTTGACGCTTAGTTTTACAACCCAACAGAGTTCGCTGCCGGTCGTAGCCGGTTCGTATTCAGATGTAGTCAACGTCAAAATAGGCGCGTCGCTTTAGAAAGTCTCTTAAAGGGACGCTTGGGCGAGCGTTTCTTTAAGTCATACTATTTATATAGGTTTTAAGGGATCTCTGCGTAAGCGTTGAGGCGGTGGGACAAATGCAGCGTTGCATGAAGCTAGCGTTTTTGGCTTGTTTAGGCATGTTTGTCGCAACAAGCCGCGTGGATGCTCTAGGGGTGGCTCCACTTGTTTTAGAGATCGGCTCTGGTCCGCAAGACCGAACGGCGCAAATCATCGTTGAGAACGACAGCGCAAACGATGTGCCGATTGAAATCCAGATATCTCGTGTGGAAATCGACGAAAATGGTGGCCAGCACCTGGACGCGGCACCTTCGCAATTCCTGGTTATGCCGCCAGCCCGCATGCTCAAGCCTCATACCAAACAAGTATTCCGCATACAATGGACCGGCGCGCCGTTAACAAGCAGTCAGAGCTTCATTTTTTCCGTCAATCAACTGCCGGTCAAGATGCCCGAGTCCGAATCCGGGGTGCAGTTTATCTTCAGTTTCGACGTCTTTGCTAACGTCGCACCTCCCTCAGGCACCCACACACTGGATATTGTTTCCAGCGCGATCGTCACCGAGAATGGCAAACGCTATCCAAGCCTGTTGTTGACCAATAAGGGAAACATCCACTCAAAACTTGGCGACGCGACACTGGCCTTGAAGGCCGGTGCCTGGTCGAGAACCATTACCTCCGGCGAGATGCAGATGCTGCTTGGCGGTGGCCTTGTGCAGCCGGGAAAGCGCCGGAGGTTTGTCATACCCGTTGAACTGCCTTCGCAAGCGGCAAACCTTGTAGCCGAGGTGACGTACGACAAAGGAAGGAAGTAGGCCCGCCAGGAACCTGATAGTGGGAGACGGCGCATGTGGTGCTTCCGCTTGGTTGCAGCGCTCGCAGTGATATACGGAGCTTCATCAGAATTGGGTCTCGCGCAGCAACTTCGCGATAAAACCGCTTTGCCGGAGCAGTCGGAACGGCAGGCGACAGGGTCAAGGCAGATCGTGACCATAAATCTAGCTTTCAAAGATGGACAGTTTTATCTGGGTGAAATCCCCACGCAACTCTCCGAAGAGTCTGTTGAGGCAGTGGACCAGGAGAGCCTCGTTAAACTTGCATCGCCGATCTTAAAATCCGACGTGTTACAGACGGTGAGCGCATTGCGTGTCAAGGGAGGTTTCATAAGCTTGAAAGAACTGAAGAGAGGCCGGCCTTCCCTTTGAGTTTGATCTTTCGCAGATGACGCTGTCTTTTTTTCCGACCGCCGAGCAGCGCCCCAGTCAACACATTTCCCTTGGGACGAACGGCGACAAAACTCCGGCGACCCAGCTTGCGAAGCGAGCGGCCGTCAGTGGCTACGTCAACCTCAATGCTGCGGGACAGTATAGCGAAGCAGCGGGAGAGCGAGGTACCTTCTCTCCGGCGCTCAGCCTGTCTTCGGCGGTTCGCGTCGTCGATCTGGTTATCGAGAACGAAGCCACAGTCGCCTCCGGTGGTTTCACGCGTCAGGGAACACGCGCTGTTTACGACGATCAGTCGCGCGCCATCCGCTATACGGTTGGGGACATAACGCCCGCAACAGCCGGTTCCCAGGCTGGCAGCAGCTTCCTTGGGGTTTCCATCCAGAAATCATACGAAAAGCTCCAGCCTCAAAGAAGCATACGGCCCACCGGTGAAAGGTCGTTCCAACTCGACCGGCCCTCCGAAGTGGATATTATCATCAATGGCCAGGTCATACGCAGACTGCAAATGCCGCCCGGCGATCACGACGTCAGCGAACTGCCGCTCAAATCCGGAATGAATGAGGTTACTCTCGAGATCACGGACGATACGGGTCAGCGTCAGACCCTCAAATTTACGGTTTTTTTCGACCACACGCTGCTCGCGCCTGGAATATCCGAGTGGGGAGTGGCGGCCGGTTACCGGAGCGTGATGGCGCCTGCGAGGATGCAATACTTCTGGGGTGAGCCAGCGGTGACAGGCTACTACGAAGAGGGGATAACTGAAAATTTCACCGCGACGGCGCTCGAACAATCGACAGCAGAGATCACTGTCTTGGGCCTTCTGGGGGTTTCCCCGACGCGTTTTGGCCGTATCGCGCTTGAGGCCGACGGGAGTATCGGGCAAGGAAAAAGTCCTGGCGGAGACTGGGTTCTCACCTACACTCCTGATACTCTGTTCAAATACAACAGCATTCCCGGCACTTTGCAGATGGCGGCCCAGTATCAAACGGCCGCTTTCACGCCGATATTTGCGCTGCCGGGGACAGAGAAGGAAGGATTTTCGATAAACGGCTTTTATTCGTTCATGCTCACGGACGATTTCGAAGTCGCATTATCCGGCAGCACCTCGGTTGGGCCTGCTTTTGGAACTCAAAATATCGGCGCCGGGTTGTCGGTTACAAAACAGTTGGCTGCCAACCTGAGCACCTCTCTGACCCTGTCCTACGCCAATACGCCCGCGGCGACCGGATTGCCGGCGACGGGGCCTCTAAGCATTCTGGGACGCCTCAACGTGAAGCTCACCAAAGAGACGGAGTTATCCGTGGCTGAAGACGGCAACGCGACGGTGGTTGAGGTGTCTACAGAGGGGAAAGCAGAAGACGGCCGGTACGCGGCCAAGGCGCAAATCGAGCGTGATACGCGTGCGGCGACGGGCGACGTCGCTCAAGATCAGGTTAGCTTCAGCGCAAATTATTCTGGACCTCTGTTTGATGTGGCGACCAGCCGGTCAAGTCAGCTTTATGCTTCGAACCACAACACGATCAGCGATGTCAGCACCCTTTCAGGAAGCGCCGGGGTGGCTTTCGCCGATAACCAAGTCGCGGTCGGACGTTCCATCACGGACAGCTTTGCGATCGTGACGCCGTCTGAAGGTCTCAACGGAGCGGGACTGCGCATCCAGGGTGGAGAGGGCGATCCCCGCGCCCGGTCGGGCATCTTCTCGTCCATGCTTGTGTCGGATCTTGCAGCTTATTCCGATTTTCAGTTGCCCATCGAAGTCGACAATGCGCCCGACGGCGCCGATGTGGGCTCCGGCGTCTTTGACGTTCATCCGGACTATAAGAGCGGCTACGCTCTCAAAGTGGGGTCGGAGTACGGCGTCACAGTCATCGGGATGATGGAATTCGAGGGCCACGCGCTGGCGCTTGTCAGCGGTCTCGCCAAGGAAGAGGGTGTCCCAAATCCTAATAAAGTCGTCATCTTCACAAACGCGGCTGGCCGCTTCTGCGCCCAAGGGTTGAAACCCGGCGTCTGGCGCCTTGAAATGCTGGGCGACCCGACGCCGTGCTTCCGGCTCACCGTGCCAGAAAAAACATCAGGGATCCTGGACGCGGGCGTCCTGGCCCAGAGGTGCTCGTGATGAAGGGGTTCATCGTCCTGATCGTTCTAATTCTTACGCCGTGTCGCGCCTTCTCCTGCCAGGGGAAGATGGCTGACCCCATGGCTGTGAGGCCTTTAATCTACAATCCGTTTTCAGCGCTCGATTCGAAGCAAGTCATTACGATCAGCATTCAGAACACCGGAAAAGATCATTGTGCTTTCGAACTTACCATCCCTGATATGTATAGGCCCTTGCAATTCCTCGCCGGTCTGCGTTTTACTATCAATACGACTTCGCAGAAGACCGCTGTTTTCGCGGCTGCTACTCCCGTATTGCAGCCGCATCAATATTTTAGTGTCCAACTTATGTTGTCGTTACCGCGGGGACAGATGGCAACAGCCGGGACATTATTCAAGACGATCGGGTTTAGCCTGAAGCCTGCCAACACTAATCTTCCGCCCGTTGATGCAATTCAATTCAGCTTACGGTGCATAATACCGCAGCAATTTCAGATAAATCTCGCCGGGGCCGGAACAAGAACCAGTTTTGAATTTAACGAACTGCAATCGCACCGTAGGCGGTCCCTCGTTATGCAAACGCGGGCGACGCAGAGCCATCGTCTGGAGATCGCGCCAAGTTCGCCTCATCTGATCCGTGAAGGTGAGCCATCAGGCGAAGCCTCCACTATTCCCTTCGTCTGGACGTTACCGGCAGATATATGCTCTTGCCACAGATGCCGTACTCTCTCTTCCCGGTCCTGCGGGCGAAACAAGTCATCTTTTGACTGTTACGATCGGAGATACTCGCAACAAGCTTGCTGGAAAGTACAAAGCTGTTATCAAAATTCGCATCACGTCTAGTCAGTAATACAAAGGGAGATAGATTATGCGCGTATATATGATTTTGCTGATATGCTTCACGACGATTTTTTATATCGGAACGAGATTGCCGATATTTTATGAAGCTAATAGAGACCTGGTAACAAGCGCTGCGCTCGTTGCCACTCTTCATGAGTTTTCATCTAAAACTCTGGTTCCTGCGAGATCTTGTGGAAACCTATTGACCAACAGCAATCGGAGGTTGATTTTAAACTGAATGACGGCATGCAAGATTCGAAGAGAAGCTTCGAGATTGGCATGCTTGTGCGGGAGAAAAAAGCCTACGGGCTGAAACTGGAGACCGTTTCGAAATGTTTCGAACTAACCCCCGGATGCCTCGATATCAAAAGGAAACTAGTTTTGACAGATGTCTCCATCAAGGTGGCCATGTAGCCTCAGGGAGCCGGCATTTTCACTTTCCCTGCCGTGAGCGCGATTACGCTGGCAGGGACTAGGGTTCGCGACGCTGGCGGCGGACGAGTTGATCCGCCGTTTCCTGCTTCATTTCTGCCCAAGCACTTTCAACGTATCCGCCACTATGCCGTCGACTATATCGGTTCGCAAAGACGCAGGACGGGCAACTCGGCGATGGCTCCGCCATGTTCCCCCTTTTATCGGCTTAGGCGCTTTCCGTAACACGGCGGGCGTGAGCTACTCATTTCCGCTCGGTGAATCTCACGGCTTCCGCTGGCAAGGTTTCAACAGAAATGGTTTCTCCTGCCAGGTTCATGAACTCGACCATATAACCTTTGCCGCCCCATCGACGTAAACGATCGTTCCGACATGCCCCGCTTTGAGGTTTTGGGCGGGCAAATCCCTGAGAAGGACGACGAGATCGAGTTCTTCTATCACGTTTTGCACCCCTCAAAGGAAATGCGGTTACAAAGGCAGAGTAGACGGCGCAAGCCAAACTGACCTTAGAAGAGGCCGCCTCCCGCTTTGCGTCCCGAGTTCTTTTCCATAGACATAAATGACTACAATCGGAGTTTCTAGCGCATCCGATGATGAGCCACCGTGATGATTCCGGCTCGCCTGTAAGTCCTAATCTTGATGCTATCTCCGTCGACACCAAGAAAAACGCGGGTCAACGCCTCGCCCCACGGTGTCATAGCGAATACGGATGGCGGCGGTGTTAATCACAAGTCCTATTGTGGACATTTTCAGGATTTTTTTCTACGTTTTTACCCCAATGCAAGGTTCTTTTCTTTCGCTCTTGCCGGAGCCGTCAGCGGGGTGCACCGCGCCCTCGCGCAGGGCGCGTGGGCGGTTCTTTCCGGGGGAAATCGGGGCCTGGCACGGCGAGTTACGTCTTCCATGAAAGACGCAGGCGCGGCGTGACGGCAAAGAAGCGCGCCCATCAAAGAGACAAGCGCCGGGCGTCTTCGAGGATGAGTTGCGTGAGGATGTTGGCTTTTGTCGTCGACGCTCCGTCCTGGCGGAGATCGACATTGAGATCCTTGCCCCTGGACGTCAGGACGCGTGCCTCGACGCCATGCTCGATGCAGCGCCTGCTGAGACCGTCCACGGCTTGGCTGCCTGCCACGTCATTGTCGCCGGGTGTGAACGCCGGTCTAAATCCGTAGATAAATGCCGGAATGCCGGACGGAGACCAATTTTCCCGCTGACGCCGGGGTATGACGGCGTCACGCTGAGGGGTTCGATTTCGGGAGCGGCGATTACTGGCAGAGATGCCCGCGTCACGCGGTCTGCCCCCTGCGAAGCAAACGGCGCCTTAACGGCGCCAGCATAAAAGTCCGCCTGAGTTTGGAACCAGGCGCGACGCCGGTCTCAACGGCCAAGTCTAACATCGACGCCGCGCCCCTAACCGTGCACAGCACGGAAGCGGGGGCAGTATTCCAGCATTCGCAGCCAACCGGGCGGCGGATCTGTTCTTCGAACTCGTCACCGGCGCTACCAATCCAAAAGCACCCTCATCACCACCAACAAGCCCTTCGCCGAATGGAACGACGTCTTCCCCAACGCGGCGTGCGTCGTCTCGCTCGTCGACCGTCTCGTCCACAACGCCGATGTCATCGATCTGAACGGGGACTCCTATCGCAATAAGGAAGCCCAGGAACGCGCCGAAATGCGCGCTAAAAAGCGCAAAAGAGCAAAGCCATAAAGCCGGTCATTGGCAAAACGCCGGTCATCGCCATCCCTCCAGGCCTCATTCCTTGTTCGGCCGGGCTGCCATTCCTCGCCCCGGCCATGCACACAGCTGAGGCCGCCGCGCGCAGAAGCTGTCAAGGATGCGAAGCACCGGCAAAGCCGGCTTGTCCTTGACGGCTTCGAGCACGGCGGCATCCTGACGTGCGATGGGGCAGACCGTGATCGCTGGGGTACGCTGTGCAGCTACTCGATTCCGGCGTCTATTTATGGTTCGTGGCCAGCGCTAACACCGCCGGCCAGCGGGCTTCAAAAAGATAGGCGCGACACTGATTATCGCTACCGAACCGCGCCAAAAACGAGGGCATGTCAGCAGGCAGATCGGACGGGATCATGGCACAACTCCGGCAGGCGTTTCAACGAACGCTAGCCTATACCGGCCGCAAATGTTCTGCAATTGTTCTCAATGGTCATTCCTGAGGGTCGTGGAAGGGTAAATTCTGAAATAAGACCGAAGTCCCTGAGCTTCTTTCCAGAAGCGCCCCCAAAAGCCGCCTTAGAACCGGTTGCAGCGATCACCGGGTATCAGAGGCCCCCTGTCGGGAGACGGTTTGCCCCGCTCACAATTAAAACTATCGGCCCATACAATTATATTGTGAGGCTGTATGATGAGACCGATCGGTACATCGCTGCTGAGATCTACATCAAGGGCGGGGAGATTTTTCATGACGAATTTCCTCTAGGAAACTATTACCTACGTTATGCATCGGGCACCACATGGTACGGTAGAAACGCTCGTTTCGGGGATGATACCGATTACTACCGGGCGCTTGAAGAATTTCAATTCCGCAGCACCGCCGATGGTTATGAAGGCTACACGATAGAGCTGTACCGCCAGCAAAACGGCAACTTATCGACAAGGAAAATACCTCCGGAGGAGTTCGGTGCATAGGTCGGTCCCGGAAAGTACCATGCTTGGCATGTCGCCGGCGTAGCGCTATGCACCTGACGGAATCGTTGGCAAAAAAAGCCGCCGCGGATCGCTGCGACCGGGCTCCATCACAAGCGCTAAGCGCTTGACGAAGAGCGCTAGACCCGGATAGGTATCGGATAATATTTTATCCGAGGAGCGCCATGGCTTACCGATCTCAGAAGGCATACCACGTCACTCTCGGCGACCGGCGGACAACCGTTAGCATGGATAATATCTTATCCGACTTGCTCGCCCTCAAGCTCGGCGTTGAGCCGGATGCGCCAGAGGCTCAGGGCGCCGTGCGGGGCTGGTTGCAAGCTCAACTTGACACGAGCGACGATCCGGGCCGCATCCGCGTCTCGCAGTGGCTTCGGAGGCAAGCAATCGAGGCCGTGATTGACGGCAAACTGGCGAGCGCCTATGCCGCCCATATGGATAGAATAATATCCATAGACACAAAGCGCTAAGGTCGCTTCGCAAAAAAAAGCCCGCCATGGATCCCTCCAGCGGGCTTCGTCGTCTCGGACCTGATTATTCACTACGCCGCTGATGCGGCGGAATCCAGCGAGCGATGGCTGGATCGGCAAGCATGCGCTTTGTAGCTTCGCGAGCGGCAAAGATCCTGTTGGTTGCCCTTACGGTTAGTACCGCTTCCATAATCATGGCCTTTACGTCCGGGGCGATCGCTTCCCGGTCGCGGACTTCGGTCAATGCGCCTTTCACGCGGCAAGCCATCGAGAAATTCCTTTCAAAAAGTTACGCAACACGCTGCGATATAATTAGCGATATCAGCATATCATATATGCCTGTATGTTGACAATTAGCGCATAAAAAAACCCCGCGCGGATCGCTCCGTCGGGGCTTCATCGTTAGCGCTAAGTCTTGACCGGCTTCCGCTTCCTAGCGGTTTCATTTCCGCATCCGTAGCGCTAGGAGGCGGTAATGCGCCGAGCCGCTTCTTACGGCGGCCTGGGCGGGGACGGCTTCGCCAGCTTCTTCGCCGCGGCGGATATCTCCGCGGCATTAACCGGTGTGAGCTTCAAAACCGGGCTGGTGTGAAGCGGGGCTTCCAATGGGGTAGCGCTAGACGGAGCGCTAGGCGTCGGCGCGGCGTGGGCGACCGCAAAGAAGCCGAGCGAACTGACCAACTCCATGACGACGGCGACCGAGATGGCGAGGGCTGTCGAGATTGCTCGAACTCTAAGCCGGTCAGCGACGCAAGCGTTTCGGCCTGCGGGTCAACGGAAGCGGGGCGGCCCGCATCCATGTCACGCTTCGCGGCTTTGATTTCCGCCTCCTTGGCTTTCACCTCCGCGCAGAAATCTTGCTGCCGGGTACGCACATCGGCGCATCCTGCGGCGGCCTCGTATTTCGGGCTTGCCTTCATGGTCACCAACTCGCCCGTCAAGCGCTCATAATCGGCTTTCGCCCGATCGAAGCGCTCCGAGCTTCCTTACGGTCGGCGCCGTTCTCAGCGCGGTGATGTGCCGAGAACCCGACGCTCGATACAAGCGTATAGGTCGCGCACACCAGCCAGAGGCCGATGCACGCCGCTTGTTGAAGCCTTGCACGGCGGCCCGCAGCATGAGCCGCGGCGCCTGGCAGGATCCAATTTAGCCCAAACGGGAAGCCCCCGGCTCTGCCGCATACGCGCTAACTTAAGGCTGGAATTGCTTGGTATTGCCGTTTTCGCGGCGGTTCGAGGATGTGGCGCCTCAGCTTGGCGAGTGCGGAAGGTTGCGGCATTGACACAGGCATGATGGCCGCAAGCAGCGCCTTGGCGGTAAGGCATGTCAGACGCCAAAGGGCTGGGGCTGTTATGCGGCCAAGCGGGGAGAGATCTCGGGCGCGCCCACATGCGGCTCGAGCAGGAGAACCAACAGAAGATGAGCCAAAATCCAGGTTTTGGCGATTTTGGGGTCTTCGCTTGGCGGGGCTGAGAGGCCGATCAAGCTTTTCAAGCGTTTGAAGGCCATCTCGATGCGCCAGCGGGCGCGGTAAAGCTCTCCGACTTTTGTTGCCGGGAAGGCTTTTGCGTCGAGCGAGGTGACGAGAATAACTCCAGCGCCGGATGGTGCACACCCATTTTCATGAAAGTGCACACTCAGGGAGCGGTTCTACGGGCGCACGCGAGGGTTGATTGCGGCATCTGACCATTTCTTAAGCGGTTAACGTTTTGCTCGGCTTTTGCCGGGTGGCGTTAACGCCGCAGAAACTGTCGGATATGAGACGCGTGAAGGAAGTTTTGCGGCTGGTCCACGAGCTAGGCTACTCGCTGCGGCAGGCATCGAGGTCGGTGCGGCTTTGCTCAACGTCGGTGCGCAATTATCTGGCGCGCGCCGAAGCGGCCGGTGTGCGCTACGAAGACATCGCCGGCAAAAGCGAGGCGGAGGCGGAACGCTCGCCGGCGCCCGAGAGGCCGAGATCTTCATCGATGACAAGGATGCGCTCATCCGGCCAACCGAATTCGCGAGCCTTGCCGGCGAGAGCGTATTGGCGCTCCGGATTGTGCTCGACCTGGGAAGGGCTCGACTGGCGCAGATAAGCGTTCGCTTGCCGCAAAAGATGCTGGGTGGTAATTTTTGCGCGCTCATTCGTGGCCTGTCTCCTCGGCCGCGGCTCCCTCCATGCGCGCAATCAAGCTCGCCAGCCTCTCGAGTGCGGCGACGCGGGCGGCTTCGTCCGGTTGATCCCAGGCAACCGACGCCTGGTTCTTGGACGCGGGAATCGGCTGATTGGGAAGATCGAGAAACACCAGGTTCAACTGCATGGCTGCTCTCCAAGGAAGGCGCCGACTCGAAGCGCCGACGATGAAGAGCCTCCACGACTTTGCTGAGCTGCAGCAAATCGGCGAGCCTTCCAAGAGAAGCTGCAGGAACGACATCGCTGTCGCTCTCCAGCGGAGCGTTGATGTGAGCGTGATTCCAATCCGTCCAAACGGCTGGAATGTGTGCGGCTGCCATTGGGCAGGATGGCGAGGACGAGCAAGGCGCCGCGTTGCCTTCGAAGGCGTGCCCCTCCCGGAGGATCCTCACCCGGTCTGGATTATCGCGGCGATGGGTAGTCTGTGGATGCTTCCTTCGACTCTGTTAGCCAGGAATGGTTAGTTAGATTTGTAGAACATTGGATTGGATTATGCGCAGCGTTCTCCGGGGCGAACAAATATGGCGCGCGTCCGGCCAAGCAACCGATAACCGATCAAGCCGAGGATTTCGTGCTGAACCTGCCGCGCGGCTTCCTGCCGGTCGGTGGGTGTATCTTGAACAGGCCAGGGTTCGGCAGGAAAACCAGCGGCGCAGAAAGAGGCTATGGCACGCGGCATGTGGACCGCTGAGGTGACAAGCAGCCACCTTTGGCCGGGCTTGGGCTTGATCAGGGCCTTGCTAAACAGGGCATTCTCGAAGGTGCTGTGCGCTCGAAGGTCGATGACGGGTTGCCGGAGCAGATCGGGGAAAGCAGCCAGCGCTATCTCGTCATCGCCCGGTCCACTTAAGAGCACTCTTGCGTCAGGAAAACGCCGCGCAAGCGCAATGGCCTCTCTCACGCGCGTCACGCTGCCCCCGAGTACGATAATGCCGGTGACCTCATCTCGTTCAGACAGGGCGGTTCCAGGCGTTAGCATTGCCAGTGTGGGCGCCGCCTGAGCAAGGATTAAGGCTTTTGTTCGGAGGACCGCCGGTATGATTGCCAGAGGAGTAAGACAAAAAAGACAGACCAAAATGGAGATGCCGAGGATAACGACGCAGCGCAGTTCCTTGTCCTCGCGATAACAGGCTACCCCATTTTTGACCAATTTGTTGAACGCACTACAACTAACCATCATCAGAGTATATAACCCGTTCGCGCCAAAACCCGAAAATCCTTTGGGTTGATGACGCGAAAACTATTGGTGACACTATCGCGGTATTATGGCGCAAACGCCAGAAGCTGGAGGGTCGGGAAATGAGTCGTCCGCTCTTGTGCAGGTTTTCGGACGCCTGCTGTTGGCGCGTGTGGATGGCTCCGTCATGCAGGCATCCGAAAACCTGCACATGCCGGGCATGCGGCAAGGACTTCACGCTCACCTCGGGAACGCTGTTTGCCTCTCACAAGCTGCCGCTCCGCATGTACGTCGCCGCAATCGCGATCTTCGTGAACGAGGTCAAAGGCAAGAGCGTGCTGGCGATGAGCCGTGACCTCGGGCTGGCCTACAAGAGCGCGTTCGTCCTGTTCCACAAGCTTCGCAAAGCAATGGCCGGCGAGTTGAAAGACCGGGTTATCGGCGGCGAAGGCAAGGTTGCGGAAGTCGATGGCGGCTTTTTCGGCGGCTACATCAAGCCCGCGAACCTTAAAGTGAACCGCCGCGACCGCCGCCTAGCGTCGAACCAATCCGGCAAGCGCCAGTGCGACGTGATCGTTCGCGAGCGCGGCGGCAATTCAGTCCCGGCAGTGTTCAAGAGCGAAAACCACGCCGCCAACTTCATCAAGGCTCGCGTTGCGAAGGGTACGACGCTGAACGCCGATGAAGCAGGCGCTTGGGATCACCTTCACGCGAATTTCGAGGTCGCCCGGATCAATCACGAAGAGACTTATTCGCTTGATGGCGCATGCACGAATTGGGCGGAAAGCTACTTCTCACGCCTTCGCCGCGCTGAACTCGGCCATCACCACCACATCGCGGGAACCTACCTTCTCCGCTACGCTCAAGAAAGCTCTTGGCGCGAAGATAACCGCCGGGTCTCGAATGGCGAGCAAGTGAACCGCATCGTGGCGCTCGCTATGAGCCGTAAGCCTTCTGTCGATTTCGCTGGGTATTGGCAGAGGCACAGGGGCACCGCTGCCTGAGACAAACTAGCTCGCTTTCTTCTCTGGAGCTGGGCAGTTTTGGCAAATACTGAAGCGCCATTGGGTCCCGTTCTTTGAAATAATTGATGGCGCGTTTTGGCATCCACACGTCGCGCATGTGCGCGCGGAAATCAGCTAACAGGCTTTCGGGGTAGGCCTTTGCCCGAACAGAGGCCCGCGTCCCAAGGCGTGGTGTAACAGCGTGGGCGCTGCTATTGCGCTCCGGCTAGCCGGAGCGCAATAGCAGCGGGGACAATTTTCGGTTGTCCACTATTTTCCGCAAGCCCCTGAGGGGCGGTCATGGTCCAACTCACTGTTTTGTTCGGGTTCCCCAACTCGAAAGACAGGAACCGAATCCCATGACCATCGATAGGATCGGGCTTAAAGAGCTCGTTGAGAAGGGCTCCGATGCCGATCTCCTCAGGGAAATGATCGCATTCGTCACCGCGCGGATGATGGATATGGAGGTCGAAAGCTTCACCGGCGCCGCGCTTGGCGAGCGATCCGCCGACAGAATGAACAGCCGCAACGGCTATCGTGCGCGCACCTGGGAGACCCGGGCGGGCCGCGTGCCGCTGGCGATCCCTAAGCTGCGCAAGGGCAGCTATTTCCCCTCCTTCCTGGAGCCCAGGCGCGCCTCGGAAAAAGCGCTCGTGGCCGTCATCCAGGAGGCCTATGTGCAAGGCGATTCGACGCGTTCCGTCGATGAATTGGTCAAGGCCATGGGAATGACTGGCATTTCCAAAAGCCAGGTGTCGCGGCTGTGCGAAGACATCGACGAGCGCGTAAAGACGTTCCTCAACCGGCCCCTCGAGGGCTTCTGGCCCTATCTGTGGATCGACGCCACTTATGTGAAAGTGCGCGAGGGCGGCAGGGTCGTGTCCATCGCCACGATAATCGCGGTGGCCGCGAACACGGACGGACGCCGTGAAGTGATCGGCATGGCCACGGGGCCATCCGAAGCCGAGGAGTTCTGGACCAAGTTCCTGCGCTCGCTCACCGCGCGCGGCCTGCGCGGCGTCAAGCTCGCGATCTCGGACTCGCATGAGGGGCTGAAGAAGGCTGCGAAGAGGGTTCTCTGTGCTACCTGGCAGCGCTGCGCGGTGCACTTCATGCGCAACGCCATGGCCAGCGTGAACATCAAACAGCGCGGCATGGTCGCCGCCGCCATTCGCACCGCCTTCGTTCAGGAGACGGAAAAGGAGGCGCACAAGGAATGGCGCAGCGTCGCCGATCGCTTGCGCGAGCGCTTCCCCCGCGTCTCAGCCCTGATGGACAAGGCGGCCCACGATGTGCTCGCCTACATGACCTTCCCGAAGAGCCACTGGAGTCAGATCCGCTCGACCAACCCCATCGAGCGACTGAACCGCGAGGTCAAGCGACGCACCAATGTCGTGCAAATCTCCCCAACGAGGACGCGCTCGTTCGGCTTGTTGGCGCGCTGCTGCTCGAGCAAAACGATGAATGGGCGGTCTCCCGCCGCTACATGAGCCTGGAAACCATGGCCGGATTGAGCGATGATGCAGCGCCGGAACGTCCGCTATCGAGGCCGCCGCGCAATCCGGGCAGCAGTGATCCCGGACTAAGCCAGCTGTTACACCACCGCCAGGGACGCGA
>CAVYBZ010000013.1:0-32162 GCA_963766815.1 uncultured Alphaproteobacteria bacterium
TTGTGGCGGCCGTCGAGGCGGGCGGCGTCGCGGCCATGGAGGTGCTGGCCCGGGACCTCAAGGCGCTCGGCCTCTACGCCGCGCGCTCCCTGTCCTATGAGGGCGTCGAGGTTGAGATCGTCGAGCATGCGCTGACCGCCGAACAGACGCGGATCTACGACGCCTTTGCCTCGGCGTTTCAGATCATCCATCAGAACCTGAACGAAGCGCTCAAGGCCGCGAATGTTACGGGCGATGGCGGCACGCTGAACGCCCGCGCGAAGGCGGCCGCCAAAAGCGCCTTCGAGAGCAACAAGCAACGCTTCTTGGATCACACTTCATATTGCCTCCATAGTGCGCACCGCGTGTTCGAAGAGGGGTGGTTGACTGTTGACCGGCTTGACATGGATGCCTTTATTCCGGCCGCCGGTGATGTAGAGGACCTCCAGTTCGCCGCACTTGATTTTCTGCAGCACCTCCTCCCGTGGCAAACTGAGCCTGCACATGGCCGCAATCATGGGCATATAGCCTTCCGCCGGTTTACTAGCAAAGCGGGCCTTGAGCTCGTCGCTGACACGGACACGCCAGGGCGCCCCAGATGTCAGTTGCTCCGCTTCGATCAGTCCGTCTTGGAGGTAGCGAAACAAGGTTGTTGGCGCGACGTTAAGCATATCTGCCGCTTGGCGGAGCGGAACAGCCTCGTCTGCGGTGTCAGGCTGCGTTTGGCGCGGAAAGGCTGGAATCTCCTGCCGCCGCCGCAATCCTTTGATCCGGTCAGCATTGAACTGGCGTCCTCGTGCCGTTTTACGTCCCTGCATGTTGACGATGGAAGCGATAACAGCATCCGAGTGCTGTTTGGCCAGCCGTCTTACCAAATCGACCGTTTCCTCATCGGTCTGTACCGGCGCAGGACGGGTGCGGGGCAAAGCCAGTTCAAGGGTGCTGATCTCACCGCCTTTCCAGCGCAGCACCAAACGGGCTTCTTTTCGATTCCGGTCCACGGACAGGGTGATGTCTTCAATGAGTGTGCGCAGCAATTCTTTCTGGTCGCGTCTGGTGGTGGTTGGGGCCTGCCAGACGGTAGACAGATCCAAACCGAGCGTCGAAAGGCGCTCGCGCTCATCCTGCGTCAGTTTAAGCGGGCGCGCTTGTTCCCGGAGCGCCAGTTCAATTCGGGCAGCGTCCAAGGCCTTCAAACACTTCTCCCATTCCCGTTCCAGCGAGCGGGCTACCAGCCGGTTGTCCGGGTCCACTGCCTGATAACGCCGCTCCGCCTGACTAGCGGCGTAAGCTGCGTGCTCCACATCGAGCCGCCAATGCTTAAGCGCCGCTTCGCGATCGCTTTCAAGGCGTTCGGCGGCCGCGAGTGCGGCCGTGAGGCGGGCAGGCTCCAGCGCCTCCAGAAAAGCGCGCGCCACAGCTTCGTCGATCTGGATCCCCCCAACCGACAAGCAACAAGCACTGTTTCCGTCCATGACTACCCTGCCAGGACAGTAATAACTGGGTTTGCATCGACGCCCGTTATATCGCACACGCAGCCGGCGGCCACAATCGCCGCACAGCGCAAGGCCCTGAAGCAGAGCCTGGCCTTCCCTCACAGCGCCGCTTCTTTCAGTGCGTGCTTCGTGCGTTCGGGGATGCACATTTTCTGTCATGCGCTGCCGGTTTGTTTCGTAGGTTTGCCAGCCGATGTAACCTTCGTGATGCTCTCGGATAAGAACTTGCCATTGCGTCTGCGTGAGATGCCGCACCCGTTTGCGGCAGCTGCCCTTCTGATCCAAGAACGTCTCACGATGCGTCCGCCCGTAAGCATAGGCGCCCGCATAAACCGGAGAGCTCAGGACACCGTAAATTGCGCTGTATTCGGGCTCGCTCCAGCGGATGTCACCGCGCTCCCCCTGCTGCCGGGGAAACTTCAGTCCCTCATCGCGAAACCATTTCCAGACGCGGCGCGCCGACCCCATCTCGGCAAACCGGGCGAAGACGGTACGGATGGCATGAGTGACGGCTTCGTCCGGATGAAAAAGTATCTCGCCTTCAGCCACACCCCAAACGAATCCTACAGGCAATCCACGGCGCAATTCTCCGCGCGCAGCCTTATTGCGGATGCCGCCATCAAGGCGGGCGCGCAACACATGAAGTTCGGCTTCGCTCATGGCGCCTTTAAGGCCCAGCAGCAGGCGGTCGTTAAACAGGGCCGGATGGTAGATGCCATCGGCATCGCCGATGAGTGTGTCGGTCAACCCGCTCAACTCAATAAGACGGTGCCAGTCAGCATTGTTGCGCGCCAGGCGGGAAACCTCCAGTCCCAGCACAAGCCCGACACGCCCTAGAGCGACGTCAGCAGTGAGTTGAGCGAAACCGGAGCGGGCCGTGCTGCCAGAACCGGAAAGTCCAAGATCGGAATCGATAACCAAAATCCCGTCCTCAGGCCAGCCAAGCTCCCTTGCACGATGAACAAGTGCGTATTGCCGCTGCGTGGACTCCCGGTTGTGCTCAACTTGAGCGGCGCTCGATTGGCGCAAATAAACGGCGGCGAGGCGGGACAGATGGCTAGCCGTGATCTTGGGGTGCTCATTCATTGGCCGCCTCCGTATCCCGGTGTGCGTCCGCGAGCATTCGGGCGATGAGGCGAGCCAGCCGCGCCGCCGCCGCCAAGCGGGCCGCCTCCTCCAGCTTCTCCCACCGAGGGAGGAGAGCCGCTCCGTTTCTTTCCTTTTCCTCGATGAATTCCAGGTTCAACTGCATGATTTTCCCCGCTCCAAGACACCGACTCGATCCGTCGGCCAAGGAGAGAGTCAATCAGGCTGCGCAGGTGCAGAAAATGCGTTAGCCGCCCAGTACCGGCGCATGTGTCCAGGTTGCTCAGCATATCGGTCCACGCTGCCGGGATATGCAAACGGCTGCCGTCTGGAAGCCTCACGCGCAGTTCCAAGCCATCTGCTCGCTTCTGCCGCCCGATAACCCGCAGCACCTTCCCTTCATGGGCGTGGCCTTTGCGGGTGACCGTCACTTCTTTTGGAAAACCTTTGTGAGGGGCAGTCTGACATGAGTTCGTTCAACCACCTCATCACGGCCATGAAGACGCCGACGCTGTTGAAGTCGATCAAGGCCGATCTCGATGCAGGCTTCGCCTGCGTGGTGCAGCTCGTCTCGACCGGCGAGAGCTTGATGGAGCGTCGTCTCGCCGAAATACCCGTCGCAAGCTGGGGAGATTTGGATTTAGACATCACTCCTCGCGAGCTTTGTCTTGAGTACTTCGCCAAAGGCTTTCCCACCCAGCTCTACGAGCTCTTCGAAGACGAGAGCGGCCAACTCCAATCCCGCCCCGTCATGAGGGACGGCCAACCCGTTCAATCGCGCGAGGCGGTGGAGCTTCGCGACCGCTTGATCGAAAAGCTCGCCGCCTTGCCGGCCGTCCAGACCGCGCTCGATCAGATCCTGCATCATTTCGGGGCGGAGAAGGTGGCGGAAGTGACCGGCCGGACGCGGCGCATCGTAAAGCGCGTCGACGCCGCCGGCGGAATACGCCTGGCGGCCGAGACGCGGCCCGGCTCGGCCAATCTCGCCGAGACCCAGGCGTTCATGGATGACAAGAAGCGCATTCTCGTCTTCTCCGACGCCGGCGGAACGGGCCGCAGCTACCACGCCGATCTTTCGGCGCGGAACCAGAGAAAGCGCGTGCATTATTTGTTGGAGCCCGGCTGGAAGGCCGACGCCGCCATTCAGGGGCTTGGCCGCTCCAACAGGACGAACCAAGCGCAGCCGCCGCTGTTCCGGCCCGTCGTAACTAATGTGAAAGGCGAACGGCGCTTCGTCTCGACCATTGCGCGGCGCCTCGACACGCTGGGCGCGATCACCCGCGGCCAGCGCCAGACCGGCGGCCAAGGCCTGTTCCGGCCCGAGGACAATCTCGAAAGCATCTATGCGCGCGCCGCGCTGGCGGAGCTCTATGGGCGCGTCTTCGCCGGCACGGTCGCGTTCATGAGCCTTGAGGCCTTCGAGACGGCGACCGGCCTTCGCCTGGCGACACAGGAAGGCGCGATGATCGACGAGCCGCCGCCGATCACGACGTTCCTGAACCGCGTGCTGGCGCTGCCGATCGCGCTGCAGAACCAGCTCTTCGAGCTGTTCGAGGAGCTGCTCAACACGCGGATCGAGGCCGCGATGGCGAGCGGGACTTACGACGCCGGGCTTGAGACGCTGATGGCGGAAAGCCTGGCCGTCGCCGACCGCCGCGTGCTGCACACCCACGCCCGAACCGGAGCGACGACGTCGCTCCTCACCATCGAGCGCCAGGACAAGAACGAGCCGCGCTGCCTCGATGATGCGCTCGAAGTCGCGCGTGCGCCAGGCGCGCGCCTGCTTGTGAACGGAACTTCCGGCCGGGCGGCGGTCGCCCTGCGGGCCGGCAGCATGACGCTCGAGGACGGCGCGGTCGAGGAGCGCGTCCGCATGGTCAGGCCGATGTCGCGCGATACGGTCTCGAAGAAGCGGCTCGAGGGAAGCAATTGGGAAGAAGCCAGCCTTGGCGACTTCAGGATCGCCTGGCTTGCCGAGCTCGGCGAAATCCCGCCCACGCGCTCGAGTAAAATGTACCTCGTGACCGGCCTCTTGCTGCCCGTGTGGAAGCATCTTCCTCGCGGCGCGAGCAAGGTCTACCGGCTTGAAACCGACGACGGCGAACGCATTGTCGGACGGCTGATCGACGACACGGACGTCCCGAGCCTGCGCGCCGCCTTCAATCTTGACGGCGGCGTGGAGATGACCGCGGCTCAGGCCCACAGCCTTCTCTTGGAGAAGGCGGCCAAGATTGCGCTGCGCGGCGGCCTCTTCCTTCGCGACGCGGGCGTCATGGGCGCCAAGCGCATCGAAGTGACGGGATGGCGGGACTATGAGGTCGAGCTCCTGAAAAGCTTCGGCTTCTTTGGCGAGATCATCCAGTGGCGGCTGCGCCTGTTTGCGCCGGCCGATCAGAGGCTTGGTGTTGAGGCTCTGTCGCGGCTCTTCTCGAAGTATCCTCCTTTGTCGGGAGGCGTAGGTGAGGGAGGGGCGCAGTGAACAACGCCGCAGACCTTTCGCGCCGCCTCGCCGGCCAGGCCGAGGCGGTGTGCTCCGCCTACCTACCCTGCGGCCGCCGCCGCGGGAGCTACTGGATCGTCGGCGACGTTCAAGGCAATCCCGGCCAAAGCTTGTTCGTCCGCCTCATCGGCGAGCGCCGAGGGTCTTGGCTGGATGCCGCAACGGCGGAACACGGCGATCTGCTCGACCTCATCCGCCTCGCGCGAGGGCTCGCTGACTTTCGCTCGACAATGGAGGAAGCCCGCCGTTTTCTCCGTGAGCCCACACTTGTCAGAAAGCCCGAAAGCCTTCTCCTTAGAAGGCAAACCGGCGCGCCCGCCGCCGCAGCGCGTCTTCACGCCTTATCGCGACCCATAACGGGCACGATCGCCGAGACCTATCTGCGGCGCCGCCGCATCACGGCGAGACTGTCCTGGCCCTCTTTGAGGTTCCACCCCACATGCTTCTATCGTCCGGAAGGGATGGACTCTTGCGAAGAATGGCCCGCGCTCCTGGGCGTCGTAACCGATGAACGCGGCAAGCTCTTCGGGCTGCAGCGCACATGGCTCGCCCGCGACGGCGCGGGCAAGGCGCCCCTGCCGGAACCGCGACGGGCGATGGGCCATCTGTTGGGCCATGCGGTGCGGTTCGGGACCGCCGGCGACATCATGGCGGCCGGCGAGGGCATCGAGACCGTTCTCTCCCTGCTCTCGCTGTTTCCGGCGATGCCCATGGTCGCGGGCCTGTCGGCCGCCCATCTTTCGGCGCTCGTCCTGCCTGAAAGCCTCCGCCGGCTCTACCTCCTTCGCGAAAACGATGAGTCAGGCGCCTTTGCGGAAAAGCGGCTTGGCCTGCGATGCCACGACGCCGGCATCGAGTTGATGGTGCTGACCTCGATCGCCAAGGATCTCAACGTCGACCTTTGCGAAGCGCCTGCCCAAATCGTCAAGGCGCGGATCGTCCCGCAAATGGCGCCGGAAGATCGCATCCGGTTCGCAGCCTAGCTGCCGCGATCGACGGCGGGTTCGCCTGCCGTCATGCATCGCCACGCCCTCCCGCGAGGAGATCCGCTTCGCGCCTTGAGAGTGGCGAGGGGGCCAGACGCGCCGGCGGCGGGCAACGGCGAGAAGGCCGTTATTTTCCGCCGGTCGCCTGCGGCGCCCTTTGCATCGCCAGCAAAATAACGGCCCTACGCCGTCCTCCGCTTTGCTTCGGCCTTGGGCGCTTGAGCGCGCCTCAAGGTGCAGCCTCCGCCCGCGCCTCTGGCGAGAGCCTCGCCATCAAGGCCGCGAAAGGCGGCCTCCAAACTTGAGGAGGACATCATGGCGAACACTTTCCCCGAAGACGACGAACCCGCCCACGACAGCTCGTCGACAGCCCGAGCCCTCGAAGAATTGGCGCTCTACAACCGCACTCCCCCGGGCGAAATCGATCCCCGCCCTCTGCCCGACGGCGAGCAGGTGGAATGCGCCATGGCCGCCATCTTCGAAACCTTAGCCGGCATCTTCCAGGACACCTGCCTCGAACCCGACCTCGACGCCACCCTTTGGTCGTTCACCGAGCTCTTCCACAAACTCGCCGCGAAGGCGCAACGTCAGCTGGACGAAAACGAGGACCGGCAGAAGCGTTCGGCGCAGGAACAAGACGGCTCCGAAATCCGCTCGGTCGAACTTGAGGCGCTCCTCAGCCAAGGCCAGGCCCTCCTCGATCGCCACCAGGCCCTCGAACAGTTCCGCGATCTCGCCGCCTCCCATTACGAAGCCGAAACCGGCTCCGCCTGGCGGCCCCGCGCCGGCAGCCTCATCAGCCATCGCCACATGACCGCCGCGCTCATCGACAGCCGTGAGTTCCTTGCCGCTCGCCGCCGCTCTCAAAACGAGCTGTTGCTTCCGAAAGGCCCGAAGATCGCCTTCTCCGGCGGCGCCGATTGCAACGACCACACGCGCATCTGGGCCGCTCTCGACAAGATCCACGCCAAGCATCCGGACATGGTGCTCATCCACGGCGGAACCTCGAAAGGCGCCGAGAAAATCGCCGCGCTGTGGGCCGGCAAACGCAAGGTCTCGCAAATCGCCTTCAAGCCCGATTGGGCCAACGACGGCAAAGCCGCGCCGTTCAAGCGCAACGATCGGATGCTCGAAATCCTGCCCGCCGGCGTCGTCGTCTTCCCGGGCTCCGGCATCACCGGCAACCTCGCGGACAAAGCCAAAAAGCTCGGCATTCCCGTCTTCGATTGCCGATAGAAGCGAGGCCTCCGCGGAAGCTGGGATCGACTCTCAGCTTCCGCTTTTTGCGCGACAACTCTGTGCTCAGTGGCGCCGCGTATTTTTAAAGCTTATGAGGGATGGGCGCCGTTGAGGGATGCCGCATGCCGAACAGAGGTTCCAAAAGCCTTTGCGCAAGCAGACGATCTCGGTTGCCTTGGCGTATCTGCCCTTCCCGCATAGCGTCTCAGCCTGTTTGCTGTGGGCATCCAAGTAAGCGGCGCCTCTTGCGCCCGCACCGTTTGCCGGGGCCAGGGCGACGGGTGCAACTACCGCCGCAGCCCAACTCATCCGGCGGCGAGCGCAACGCGGATCAAAGCGGACAGCGACTTGGCTCCGACTTTCCGCATGATCGCGGCGCGATGATTGTCCACCGTCCGCTGGCTGATTTGCAAGTCGTGCGCGATGGTCTTGCTCGGGCTGCCGGCTAATACCATGTCGAGGATCTCGCGTTGGCGGGATGTGAGGGACTGGATTTTCGCCGCCGCAATTTTTTTGTCCGCGGGTTGTTCAGGGTGCCGGCCGGAGCGATCCAGAACGTCCTTAATGCTGCCCAGCAAGTCGTCAGGGCGAACCGGCTTTTGCAAGAAATCGAAGGCTCCCGCCTTCATCGCCGTCACGGCCATCGCGACATCGCCATACGCCGTGATCATGATGACAGGGAGGGAAAGCTGCATTTCGGTCACGCGCTTGATCAGCTCGAGCCCGCCAAGGCCCGGCATGCGCGCATCGAGAAGCAAGCACCCGGATCGATCAGGTGAGCAGGCGTTCAAAAAGAACTCGCCATCGGCGAAGATTTCGGCCCGATAGCCATGTCTCTCCACGATATCCCGCATCGCCGCGCGGACTTCGGGATCGTCGTCGACGATGAACACCGTTGGCGCAGCAGCTTTCTGGTTGGCTTTATCGAGGATGCCGGTCACATGGCGCATGAGGCTCTGCGCGTCGACCGGCTTATAGAGGTGAATATATACTTTCTCTGCGATATCGCGCAGCGTAGCCGCCGAAATATCGCCGGTGAGTAAAATGGCAGGGATTTTCCGCGCCGATGCTTGCTCGATTTTGGCGATGACCTCGAGCCCATTGGGGCCGGGCAGATTGTAGTCCGCCACAATCAAATCGAGGCTCATGCCGCAAGTGGCGGCAACGGCAAGGGCTTGATCCGCATCGCGCGCGGCGAATGCGCAAAAGCCGCGGCTGTCGAAAAGCAGTTTGAGCGTATCGCGGATTTCAGCTTCGTCTTCGACAATGAGTATTGCCTGCGAACACCCTGGAGACGATCGAGGGACGCCATCTGCTTTTGCGGCGCCCTTGGGCTCGAAGGGGCGCGGGCTCAGGGGCAGGCGCGCGGACCACAGGCACATCCACCGCGAAGACCGAGCCCCGGCCAACGCGCGAGCGCACCGTGATCGGCGCTTCGAGCAGGTCGCCAAGACGCTGGACGATGGCGAGACCAAGCCCAAGCCCCTTCGCGCGTTTGCCCGCATGGTTGTCCAGCTGATGAAACTCTTTGAAGATCGCGCTAAGTTCGGTTTCCGGGATGCCGGTGCCGGTGTCCCAGACTTCGATGCTTAACCGGCTCCCGCGCCGCCGGCATCCGAGGAGGACCTTGCCGTGGCGCGTATATTTCGTGGCGTTGGAGACCATGTTGCGAAGGATCTGCTCCAACAGGCGCGGATCGCTATGCACTGTCAGACTGCAGGGCACGACGCGCAGTTTCAAGCCTTCGTTCAAGGCGTGAAGTTCGAACTCGCTATGCAGCTGGCGAAGAAGATCGTTGATGGCGAAGTCGCTCAGCTTCGGCTGCACCACGCCCGCTTCGAGCTGGTTGATATCGAGAATCTGTCCAGCAAGCCCGACATCGCAACGATGGTGTTATCGAGCCGCTTAATCAGCTTCGATGCGGCCGGTTCTGAGACGTCGTCGGCGAGCATGCCCTGTATCAAGCTGATTGTCTGAAGCGGCTGGCGCAGATCGTGGCTGGCGGCGGCAAGAAAGCGCGATTTTGCGAGGTTTGCGCGCTCAGCCTCTTCCTTGGCGGCAGCAAGGGCTTGGGTCTTGGCCTTCGCATCGGTGACATCATCGAGCGACACAAGTATTTTTCTACGGTCGGTGAGACCGGCAATCTCGCAGGCGCTGGCAAGCAAGGCGCGCGGCCCGAGACCGGGGAGATTGACCTCGACCTCATGGTTCTCGATTGCGACGCCCGTACCGATCGACGCCAGGAAATCCGCCCACGGCGCTTCCTGGAGAAGCCCGCCAAGCGGTTGGCCAATGCTCTTCTCCGGCTTCAGATCGAAAACCCTAAAAAACGATGCGCTTGCCGAGACGACGCGCGCATCCTCATCCAGCACGACGAGCGGCTGCTTGACCGTCGCGATAATGCTTTCGGCATAGGCCCTTGCGGCTTCGATCTTGCGCTCGGCCGCTTTCATTTCCGAGATGCGGGCGAAGGTAAGGACGACGCCGCCAACATCGTTTCCCTCGCTCAGATAGGGCAGGATGCTGCGGATATACCAATTGCCGTCCTCGCTTTCGATCTCACGGCGGATCGGCGCGAGCTTCGACAGAACGGCGCCGGCGTCCGGCAGAAGCGCATCGTCATGAAAGCGCTGGGCCAGATCGGCGAGCGGCCGCCCGATGTCGACCAGGGTAACGCCGAAGAGCGACTTCGCCGCCGGGGTGAAGAACCGGATGTTGAGGGCCTTATCGAGAAAAAGCGTCGCGACATCCGAGCTATTCAAGATATTCTGCAGGTCCGCGGCGGTGGCGCGCTGATGCTCCAAGGTCTCTTGGAGCTGGCCGTTCAGCGCTGTCAACTCCTCGTTGAGAGCTTGCAACTCCTCCTTGGAGGTCTCCAACTCCTCATTGGTGGACTGAAACTCTTCGTTGATCGACTGGGCTTCTTCGTTGACCGCGCGCAGATCCTCGTTCGAGATTTCAAGATCGCGGATGGTGGCGGACAAGTCTTTGCGCGTTGCCTCGAGCTCCTGCTCGATTTGAAGAACGCGCGAAGCATCTTGTGAAGGCAATTCGGTTTCGATCGGCGGCGGCGGACGCGGCTCCTCGACGAAACTCACAAGCAGCATCTCTCCCGCTGGAACGGGCTGCGCGACGATCTTGACGCTATATGCCGCGCCGTCGCGATGGAACCGGGCGCCCTGCGTCGAGGCCAGCTCTCCGGTCTCTCGCGCCTTTTCGAGAGCAGCCCGAAGCTTGGGCCGAAGCCCGTCCCTCGCCATAATAAGGATATTGCGGTTCGTCTCGCCGGAGGTGACTTGCAGATACCGGTCGATGGCTCCGAAGCAAAACTTCGCTTCGTATTTCTTATCGACTAGGACCGAAGGCGGGGCCAAGGTTGCCAGCAGCTGCTTCGCCGCGAGATCCTCTGCATTGGCTGGGCGAGCCGCTCTTCTAAGCGCCGGGGTGACCGCAGGCGCAAGGCGCTCTTTGCTCGCACGAAATCCGCCCTCGCCAGGCAGCCCGGCGCTGAGATGGCGGTAGATGTGTTGCTTTTTGTTGATCGGCTCAAAGCGGTCCTTGAACTCCCCAACCGTCTCGGACCGCCCGAGAAACAGCACGCCCCCGGCGCGAAGAGCAAAATGAAACAGCGAGAGGATCTGCTCTTGCGCGCCCGGCTGCAAATAGATCAGCACATTCCGGCAGGAAATCAAATCGAGCCGCGAAAAGGGCGGGTCCGCCAGAGATCTTGGACCGTGAAGACCACCGCGTCGCGCAATTCGCGCAAAACGCGAAAACCGTCGCCTTCGCGTACGAAGAACCTGCTCAAGCGGCTCGGGCTCATCTGCAATTCCGTCTCACGTCCATAAAGGCCCGCGCGCGCAAAGGCGATTGCATGAGGGTCCACGTCGGACGCAAAGACCTGAAGCTTGATGGCGCGCTTTGAGGCGGCGATCGCTTCCAGAAAAAGAATTGCGAGGGAATAAGCTTCTTCCCCGGTGCTGCAGCCGGGCGCCCACACGCGCAGCGGTCTATCGGGAGGCTGCGCCGCGACCATCTCGGGGACAACGCTTTCGCTAAGCGCCTGGAAGGCGTCGGCGTCGCGAAAAAACTCCGTCACGTTAATGAGGAGATCATGCGCAAGGCTATCGAGTTCCGAAGGCTCGGCGTTGAGCTTCTCGACGTAGCAAGCGGTCTCGGTTATGCCCGCCATCGCCATGCGCCGCTCGATCCTGCGCGTTAACGTGCCAGTTTTGTAAAGGGAAAAATCCTGACCGGTCTTCGTCCGGACAAGACCGAGGATCTCTAAGAACCTACCCTCCCTGCCGTCGTTTGCATCCTCTCTCGCTTCGAAGGGGCGATGACCCTTGATGTGATCTATGAGCGCCGCAGGAATCTCGGCGACCGGCAAGATGCAATCCGCCTGGCCGGTTTTGATTGCGCTCTTGGGCATGCCGTCGAACGCAGCCTCGGAAGGCTCCTGGACGATGACAAGTCCGCCCTTGCTTTTTACGGCCTTCGCGCCCTCGCTGCCGTCCGAGCCGGTGCCCGACAGCACGACGCATATGGCGCGTTCACCGCAATCTTCGGCAAGCGAGCGAAGGAAAACATCGAACGCCGTGCGCGCTCCATGACGCTCGGTTAGCTCGGACAGATGCAATTTTCCGCCGGAGACCGCAAGCGAGACCCCCGGAGGGATGAGATAGACGTGGTCCGGCTGGATGGAGACGCCCTCGGCGGCTTGCGTGACCGGCATGGCAGTATGGCCCGACAGGAGCCCGGCCATCAAGCTGACGTGGATCGGATCGAGATGCTGAACGAGGACGAACGCCATGCCCGTGTCTGGCGGAAGTGCGGTCAGGAACGCTTTAAACGCATCGAGGCCGCCGGCAGATGCGCCGATGCCCACAATGGGAAAGCCGCGCCCGATATCCGCGCCCAAGGCGGTGGGCAGATCGATTTTGGAAACCGTAGCCTCGCTTTTTCTGGCCCGGCCGTTTTGTTGCAATTGCATGCGGATTTCCCCCGCGCCCAGGCTGAGCAGGACCTGCAACAAGAGCTATTTATATCATAGATCTTCGATATTTTGTGTACAGATCTTAATTTGCCGCATGGGCCGCCCCGCCCAGGGGAACAATTCCGGCCGGTCATCCCGCGAAGATAGGCTCGGAAAGTACCCAGCCTGTCTTCGCGTCTGGCCGTCATGGGAGGAGCGGCCCAACACTTTTATGGCTTGCCGGTTGAAGTCGACGGCAGAAAGAACCATGAAACCGCCGGGCGGGCGATCGAAGCGAGCGCAGACGCCATCGCAGCCGGGACCTCAATCTTCGGAACGCAGGATTATGTCGCCGCGATCGCTGCTATCCCCGGGAAGGGACGGCAGCCTTCAGGGCGAAAGGTGATCATTCGGGCTCGTTCCAGTTCGACGGATTGGCTTTGGAGCATCAGAAAACACAGCAAGAGCACAGCGGCCAAGGCCGGTGATGTTTGCACCCGTCATCGACCACCAGAGCAACTGGACTCACACAAAGAAATGCACCCGATTTGGGTGCAAGTCTCCGAAGATTATGGAACCAAGAGAAACTACAAAAGGCTTCTAACGGTCTTTTCTATGTTCCTCACGCTGTTCTTGGTCACGATAGTAGCCATTATCGCTACAGACAACTCTCACTTGCCTTTCGGCTTCATCGCGGCTGCCAAAGCTCAAAGGGCCTACCCGAATAAACTCGTGGCCTTCAGGGATGCGCTCTACGACGTTGCAATGGCGGTCTTGGCCATGAACGATATAATATTCTCCTGCCCAGACGGGAGCAGAGAGAGCAACCAGAACAGAAAGCGCTAAGATTGATCTTTTCATTGAATGTCCTCTTTTGGTTACCGTGCCTTATAAGGTGAATAAATATCAGGATAACAGGCTCGGAAACTACTTTCAGTTAGCGTAAGCTATACAATTTCATGAACTCGGGATGACTGAGTATTTTCCGAGTTTAGACGTTTTGAATTATCTGTGAGCAGATTACATTCATCTCACAAATTTAGGAGTTCACATCATGATGCGCGCGCTGACATTTGCGGCTGCTCTTGCTGCGGTAATCACACTCCCGGCACTTGCCCAGGATGTCAAATCTCCCGCCACAGCCGGTACGTTACTTACCGCGCAAACGGCGATTACCGAGCAAGAGGCCAAGGCCTGGGTCGGCAAGCCCGTCTACAGCAGCGACGGCAAGAATATTGGTGAGGTCAGGGCAATCCTGCGAAGCGCTGACAACAAGATCACCGAATTGCGCGCCGATATCGGCGGCTTCTTAGGGATAGGCGAGCATGAAATCGCTCTTCCCGCGGCTCAGTTTATGCTGCAGAGCGACCGCATTGTGCTTGACCTGACGGCGTCGGCGGCAAAGGCGCTTCCGAAGGTTGCGAAGTAAGCACGCAAAGTCGTGAGGCGACAACTCTCGGCCGGCGCCTCACGAAGTTAAAGACGCATACTATTTGCCTCGGGTCGATTGCTTTCCATTAACGGCGCCGGGGGATGCCGGGATCTCAAGTCGCGTCAGGGACGTTGTTAGGAGGAAGAAATCATGGACAAGGACCGCATCATCGGATCGCTGAAGAGAATCAAAGGCTCCGTCAAGGAAGCGTTTGGCAAGGCGATTGGCGACGCCAAGCTTGAGTTGGCGGGCAAGGCGGACAAAATAGAAGGTAGGGTTCAGAACGCCGCCGGCGGCGTCAAAGACACGCTCAGAGGCAAATAAGCGTCGCTGCCGGTGCTTCTTCGCTTAGCCGGGTGGACGGGACAACTCCTCCGGCGCCTTAAGAAGCTGCGCTGTCGATCGCCTTGCAAATAGTAGCGGCATTCAGACGTCGGAAGTTTAGAACTTAATCGACAATTGCGAAGTATTCAGGATAAGGAGCCATAGCATGTCAATCGGAACTATCCTTATAATTATCTTAGTTATAGCATTGTTGGGCGGCTTTAGCGGTATTGGCGGCGGCCCTTTCTACGGTACTGGGTACTACGGGGGCGGCGGTCTCGGCCTCGTTCTAGTTATTCTGTTGGTTCTGGTTTTGCTTGGCAAGCTTTGATCTAGAAATATTGTCTATACAATTAAGTTTTACTCGCCCTTCTCGCCGTGGGTATCGTGCTTATAGTGTTGGGCGTTAATGCATCGTCATCGTTCAGCTCCGACGTTTCCAGTTTCTTCAACGGTTCGCCAACCGACAAGGCAATATGGATGTTCCTTGGCGGCGCGGCCGCGTCCTTCGTCGGGGGGGGTAGGACTGCTGCGGTCATAACAAGACGTCAAATAAGAAACGATCCAACCGAGCTTTCACAGGTGTTGGCGCCTTCCCGCCGATAGAGAAGCGCAACAATCACGCAGGCTGACAGTGCGTGGGCGGATCTCGATCTCCGTGGGCGGTCAGCCGACATATAGAGAGGGCGACGTTCGCGGCTGCCCCCTCTCTACCCTACAAACAACGCAGTCACGCAGCGGGCTTGTTCGAAAGCGGCGGCTGCGGTTGTCTCAAGGGAATGGTCGCGTTCTCGATCGCCTTGACCAGGTCCTTAGGGCGGCCGATGTTCGGAAGTCTCAAGTCGTCCACGCCCGTGCCATGGATATCGATCCTGCCGAAGTCGAGCAACCGTCCCAGCAGACCCTGATGAAAATTGACCTGCTCGATGGACTTGATCTGAAGTTCAGAAGTAGAGCGCGTAAGCCAACCCCGCTTGACCACGAGCCTATGATTGGTGACGGCGATCTCCGTCGTCCAGATCGGGATCATCTGGTACAGCACGAAGGTGAGGCCAGCGGCGCTGATGCCTAGCAAAACCCACTGTTGCGCGCCCGTAGCGTATAGCAAAGCCCCAGCTGCAAGCACGACAAAAAAGATCAAAGCGAACCACGCTGCGGCATAATAGGAACCATGGAAGTGTGCTTCGTAGATGAGCTTTTCATTTTGACCCAAAGACTGCTCGCCATATCCCATGACCGGCACTCCTTCGTTGGATGCGGTAATTCTACATCGGCCCGCGCAAGATGCGCTGCCGATTTATTAAATATAATCCCCGTTAATCGTCGCTTTAGCGGTAGGTGCCCGGCAATTTTGCCTTGGGTTGATAACGATCAAATTCGAAAAGCATCTGCCTGGATCATTCTGCAAAAGCCTGGAGGAATGCCATGAAACCAACCCGAACCTGGATCGTAATCGCCGATGGGTCCCGCGCCCATATCCTCCTCAATGAAGGGCCCGATAAGGGGCTGAGTTTTGTTCCGGGCGCCGATTTTCGGCACGCGACGCCGCCGAACCGGGAGATTTACAGCGAACGCCAGGGTCGAACCCATGAATCGGTTGGCGTTTCTCGTTCCTCAGTGGAGCGCAACGACGCGCACGCCCAACAAAAAGATCAATTTGTGGGAGCACTGATCGCCTTCCTAAAAGAAAAGCTCTCCGCGAAAGACTTGATCGTTGTGTTCTCGTGGCGCCTTCCGAGATCCTCAGCGATTTTCGCCAGCATCTAGACCATACGCTCAGAGATGCGTTGGCCGGCGAATTGGCGAAGGATTTGACGAAGATTCCAAGCGATGAGATTTTAGACCACTTGCACGGCGTTTTGCCGATCTGATGCGCGAACGCCCCGCTGTGAGTATTTTCCGATTCTACAGCTTCGCATTATTTATTGTTAATTTTGAATTAACATAACGATGTGAGGTCATTATGAGTAATACCTCAAAGGAACGGTTTATAGCGGCCAGCGTGCTGGTCGCGTTTGAGGACGGGTCCGTGTCTTTCCGCATCCCCCCGCGGAGCGACGCTCGCAGATGTCTCGGAAAGCCTCGATGTAATTGGCAAAAACCACAAAGGTCAGCCGCTTTCGATCGATGTGCGCTTCAGAACCCTGAAAGACAGCGGTCGCAGCCGTGCCGCCGCCCGTCCGCTAAAATCGTCCTCAATGTCCAAAAGAGGCGCGCCGGATTATCTCGGGGCGCAACCCGAATATTCGAACTGGCTTCACCGCAGATGGTAAATTCGGAGGCAAAATGTGACAGCCTTTGAAAACAGCGAGAAACTGATCGTAGACCTTCTCGACAGGCGCCTCGCATCTGTGATCGGTGTGCGGCTCCAGATGAGCAGCGCTCTTCGGAATTTAAAAGATTTGCGCCTTGCCGAGACGCGAGAGCTAGGCACGAGGGCAAGCGAGATCGAACAGTTCTGCAGCCTTATCGCAAAGCGGCTTCGCGCGCTCGGTACGGTAGCGCAAGTCACTCCACAAAGGGCGCAAGCATGCTCTTTCCTCGATCCCTACGCGCCCGTTGCCGCCGATGACGAGTATTACATCTGCGCCATTGACCGCGCCCTAGCCAAGCTCCGGAGTTCGCGAGGCAAGCCCGGGAACGAGCGGCAGCGATTGGCGATGAGACTGACGCCACCTTGTTCGCCAGGCTCGCAAGCGCCATCGACAGAGAGATGCGCTGTAACGGGCTGACGCTCCCCTGAGGATCAGGGAGCTTTCCAACCCTTCGAGAAAGCAAAGCGAATGCCAGACAAAGTAGAAACGTGTACCTCCGAGGCGATCCTCACAGAAATTCCGCATCTGCGAGCTTATGCCCTGTTGATGACAAATGACGTTTCAAGCGCCGATCGTGAGGTCACAGAAACGCTGAAGCGCGCTCTTTCGAATATTGACGGGCTTTGCAAATGCAAAGGCTTACGAGTCCACCTTTTGACAATCCTCAGAAATCTTCTCATCGACAGCGAGCGCGCGCCTCGAAAGTTCAAGGACCTATCGGCGACTTACGAGCGCCTGAAAGGGCCTTTTCGGATCGCCAAGGAGGGACATGGGGAAAGGCCCATTAGCCTTGCGTCCGCTCTTGTCCGCCTCAACTTTGAGGACCGGGAAGCTGTCGTCTTGCGAGCCGGTGTGAGAGTGTCTCGCGAGGAAGCAGCGAAAATCATTGGCTGCGAGCTGCCCGTATACGACGCAAGAGTGCGGTGTGGCTTCGCGCGGCTTGCCGAACTCCTCCCAGCGGAAGCGCCTGCGAACTCTCCTGGCGAAGCTATTTATTGCTGCGCATTCTCTGGGATGAATAAGGCTCTCGAGCTTGAAGAATGCTAGCACAAAACTAGGGTCTGAACTCGATTTAACTAATGGTATACTGGCGTGATTTAACCTCTGAGGAGGTGGAAGAGTTTGTGCCAAGCCGCAAAGGCGTGGGCCGCGGCGAGAAGATGACGACCGGATTATGAGCGGCATTATCCATATTTTGCGGTTCGGAATGTGCTGGCGGGATTGTCCTAAGCCGGCGGAGCCGGAACCAAAGAGGTTGCGCTATAGTAGTGGCGGGCGCAGCCGATTGGCGAGGGGACGATGGCGGGGCTTGTTGAACGCTCACATGCGCGGATCGCTAGGGTTGTTTGCTGCTACGACAATATCGTGATCACCGGCACAATCCCTCGTATCTGCCACGCCAAGGGCATGACGTCCTTTCTTTATGCAAACAGCATCCGCATTTTGGATTATTCGAAGTTCGCCGCAGCACTGGGTATAAGGTCCGCGAGATCGCGGCAAAACTCGCGGAAGCGGCGGGTGTCAGCATCGAGCATGTTTCCAAGAGCTACCTGCGCAAGGAGGAAATTGTGGCCAAGGCGATTGCCCGGCGCGGTGATCATCCAGGCCTCGCCCATGTTATCTTCCATGGAAGCGTGCGGCGCTTACAAGCCCTGACGGGATAAGAAAACTCACACGCCCTTGTGCGCCCGCACGCAAGTAAATGCGTGCACTAACATTGCTATTCATCGACGAAGAGCTTGACCTGATCTATTTCCGCAGCCCAGCGGACCGTCTCCTCAAAGCAAGGAGCATCGGCTCATCTGCTGCGGGTACTCTTCATACAAATAATTGCATATCCACGGAACTTACGCTCCGCCCATGCATTCTCCGTATGCTGCGGAATCGTGCAGAAGAGAAAAATTTGGAGGACGATCATGACAATCGAAGCACTGATTGTGTGGTTGGTAATCGGGGCAATTGCCGGATTTTTGGCGGGCCTTATCGTTACGGGCTATGGCTTCGGAACGGTTGGCAACATCATCGTGGGAATTCTTGGCGCATTCGTGGGAGGGGCGTTTCTACCGCGCCTTGGCCTGTTCACTGGCGGGGGAATCGTCGGGGAGATTATTAGCGCGACGCTTGGCGCGGTCCTTTTGCTCTTCCTGATCGGGCTCGTGCGCAGATCCGGAACGCCCTCGCGCCTCTGATCCGGGGGGCGCTGGAAAAATGGGCGCCGATGATTCGGCGCCCATTCCTGAGATGATGAAATCGTAGATCCTCGCCACAAAACATTTCACCGATTTCTTCGTTTCCAGCGCGTTGATCTATTCACCCCCATGAAAGGGTTTGTCTGAGACATCGAGGAATTGACCGAAGAGAACGACGATTACAGCCGCGTGCCTTAAACCAGCAGGCATGTTCAACTGGCGCCAACGTCTTTGGTCAGCACAGAAGTTGATAGAGCGTTCTGATTTTGAGTCCGATGGTCTTACCGAAATCGATGCCAAATTTGGCGGCAACCTAATGCATGCTGTAATAGAACTGTATTATATTTGGTAATTTATAATGTTGAATTCTTTTTTTACAATATCTTTGATATCTATCAATGACAGTCCTTACATAAGATATAGTATTTATTGACTAATGTTTCTCTCAGTGAGGAGTGCAAATCATGATACGCGCACTAACCATTGCGGCCGCTCTTGCCACAGTAATCACGCTGCCTGCGATAGCTCAGGACGTCAAATCTCCTGCCACTACCGCCCAAACGGCGATTACGGAGCAAGAAGCTAAGGCCTGGGTCGGCAAGCATGTCTATAGCAGCGACGGCAAGAATCTCGGTGAGGTCGCGGCAATACTGCGAAGCGCTGACAACAAGATCACCGAATTGCGCGCCGATATCGGCGGCTTCTTGGGCATAGGCGAGCATGAAATCGCGATTCCCGCGGCTCAGTTTATGCTGCAGAACGACCGCGTTGTGCTTGACCTGACGGCGGCGCAGGCAAAGGAACTTCCGAAGGTTGTGAAGAAGTAAGGGCCAACTTTAGGCCTTCGCTCAAGTGTTCGTACAACGTTTGAACAGTGAGAAAAGTCATGAATTGGGATCAGATAGCCGGTGACTGGAAGCAATTCGAAGGTCGAGCGCAGAAACAGTGGGGAAAGCTCACGAATGACGATCTGCAGCAAGCGAAAGGCGACCAGAAGATATTAACGGGTAAGATACAGGAACGCTACGGCATTACAAAAGAGGAAGCTGAGCGCCAGATCAAAGAGTGGCACAGCTCCCTGTAACTGACCCAGGGCGTAGGGGCCTCAACTTTGGGGCCCCTATTTAGCGTTCGTGGATCGCACAGAAAAAACACCGGCAATTGATTTGTGCGGTGTACTCCTCCAACAATCGTAAGGAGAATGTCATGAGTACCACAACACTTTTGCTCATCGTGATCGTGCTACTCCTCATTGGCGGTGGCGGTTATTATGGCCGGGGCCGCTGGTTCTAGAGTAACTGCGCAGCGAACGCCCCAAGAAGCTCGGGGTTCATAAGTCGCACCGCTGTCGTGCGCAGCGGCGCGGTGGATAGCGATGATGGACGAAGCATGGCGCTCCGGACGATCCTTCGCGTGGCGACGGTCGGCTCCATCTTTGCAGATGCTAAAAGTGCAGCTACATCATAATGTTTAAGGAGACGAGAAATGTTGTTACCGTCACAATACGCTTGGTTTGAGCCGGTGCTCGTCGCGAGCGCCGTAGTGTTCGTCATCGATCTGATCGGAAACTCGATCACCTTCGCCAACCGTTACTTCAGCGCCCTAGTGAGTGCGATCTTGTTCGGCGTCGTGTTCGGAGCGCTGGTCTATTTGGGTTACGGCGACGTATCGATGTCGGCGTCGACGACGCGAAATCCGACCGCGCCTGCGGCGCAAAGTTCGACCGCGCCTTTGGCGCAAAGGTAGGCCGGCCGAGCCCTCGGCTTCAGAGGCCCAGATAAGGCAATGCGCCGGTTGAACAGGCGCAGAACGTTGATCTTGTGGCGATGATGTGTGGCCAAACCAACATTGCATGGGTTTCAAAGGCCCCATAGCAGGCGTTGCTCCGCAAGGCTGGACCGCCGGGGCGCAGCATATGCAGGCCGAACCAGCGGGAGCGCGGAAATAGTGGCGAAAAAAAAGGGATCGGCTCTTATCCGGCGGAAGGTGCGGGAGGCGCAGGAAGATCGGCTGGGGCGTTGGCGATGAAATGACTGAACTCTGGAGCGCTTTCGCCAATGACGCCGCACACTACCGCCAGCGGGAGGAACGGCCGTCTCCGGGAGGCGCCTGAAAATCCTGGGCGCGGCTGAGCCTACTGTTTCCGGAAGCAGCCGGCTGCCTCCGGATACCAGCGGTAAAACGGATTCGGGCCGTTCTTGCAAGCCTCCGCGCGGTGACGCCGATGCAGAGCGATGATGTGCGCGGGCTATCGGAGCAGCGTATAGCTGCCGGATTGCGGGTTAGGCTGTCTCTATGACGCGGCCGGGGCCAGCAAGGTGCCGATCGCCATGCCGATAGCGACAGACAGGATCGCCACCCATACAATCCCTCCGATCCAGACAAGACGGCGGGCGTCCCTCGCGATTTTTTCTACTCTTGCCCGCTCGGCGGCAGCGGCTTGCGATAAAGCTGCGGCGAACTCCTCGACCGCATCTCGCGTCGTCTTGACGTGATAGTTGGCGGCGCTCGTGATTAATTGCTCGGCGACCGCCTTCGCGGCCTCGCTCGAGCGATCCAGCGCCTCGAAGGAAACGGCCTGGTGAGCCTGGAACATTCCATCCAACCTCGACAGATAGCGATCGAGGAAAAGCTCAAGAACGGTCAGAACGACGCAAAGGGGGTCGCCAGACCCCAACACGATGCCGTGGCGTTTGGCGACCTCTCCGATCAGACGTTGCGTCTCATCCTCCGGTTCAAGCGGCGGCGGCGAGGAGAACGGCGAACTTTCCATAGAGGTCTTGTTCCACTCTCTTGAGCCGATGCTTCGCCATGATGCTGAACTCAGGCGAGACCTGCACTTCAGCAAAGGTCAGACCCGCCCGCGTCATTTGAGAGATGTCCGCTCCGAAGGTCTGCTTCTCGCCAAAGGTGTGATCGTCGAGCTGGATCACCGCCGCGATCCGTCCTTGCGTCATCTTGTAGATCTCAAGGTCTTCAAACTGGCGGCCGGCGGCCACGATAGGGCCGAAGTGATCGTTGATCCAAACCACGATCTCGACTTCCGGCGGCATCTGGTCGGCAATCGCCTTCAAATTCGAGCACGTCTCGGCGAAAAGATTGCCGGCCGCGATGATGATGTTGGCGATGAAGCGCTTTCCGCCCTCGACCACATGCTGCGGAATTCCGTTCCTCAAGAGATAACGATTGAGCTCGACAAAGGAGGACGAGCCGGTGTCGATCACGAAATTCGCGTCCATCGTCAGAATTTCTTCGACGATGGTATCGAAGACCCGCGGATTGATGTCGTCGCCCTCCATCAGCGGCACGCGACGCACTTGCAGCGCCTTGTAGCAGGAGAAGGTGGCCGAGGTTGCGTCCGCGTCGATCGCCACCACAGGCTGGCCGGCCTGCCGGTAGGCCTGCACCATGAAGACGGCATGATGGCTTTTGCCAACGCCGCCCTTGCTGTTCAGAAAGAAGTTCACAGCTCTCGCGTGTGATCCGTTTTGCATTACAACACCCTCTTCAGTCGAATTTCTTGTCGAACGCTTCCGTTGGATCCCAATGGAAAGTTCTCTCTTTCCCGGACCGCACGATGAGCGGTCCGGAACTCGGTTTTCGGGGAACCGCAGGCGGCGCAGAGCGTGGAGCGTCCGCGATTTCTTGATCCAGAGGCGCCTGATCAGAAGCCTCAAGTGGAGCGAGCAGCGGCGCCTCGCTCTTCTCTTCGTGGACCTTAAGCCAGGCGGCGAAGGTGGCATAACTCATACCCAAACGATCTTTGAAGTTCTCGTAGACCTCCTTCTTGCTCGCGGAGGTTTTGAGCTCGGCCATGATCTCGCGAGAAAGCACGCGAAAGGCGTGCCGCGCTTGCCCCCAAGCCGCCCGCCCCCCTTTCTTTCCGGCCACGCCCATCCCCCAACAACTGATGGTCTAAACGCTATCACAGCGCCGCTCGGCTTCGCCATCCGGTCGCTGGAGTTATTCTATGAGTTTCTGAGAGTATCGCTGAGTTTCTGATGAGTTTCCGGGAGATTTGATAACTTTCTGAAAGGTTCTGAAAGATTTGATGAACTTCTGCGAGTTTCTATGAGTGTCTGGAGATTCTATGAAATTCTATGAGATGCGGATGGCAAGATGTGTGATGTAGGCCTACATTCGGCTTCGCCGAGGCCTCATCACGCGGTCCTTACTCGCCTTCGGCTCGACGGAGACAGGCGCCATTGCTATCCATCCCTGATCGATTTTAGAATAGCGAATGCCAAGAAAAACCGCGCGTTCCCCGGTCGACAGGGAGCATCCGCTGAAGACGTTCGTCTCTCCGGAAGAGCGCCTCGCCATTGAGGGAAAGGCTCAAGCGGCGGGTCTCACTGTATCGTCCTATTTGAGGAACGCAGCGCTCAGCCAGCCCATCAGCTCGACCGCGGATCAGCAGGCTTTCCTCGGTCTTCTGAAGGTGAACGCCGATCTCGGGCGGCTTGGCGGCCTCCTTAAATTGTGGCTCAGCACGAAGCCAGGGCACGGCGCCAAAGCCATCGACGTCCGTCGCTTGCTCCAAGAAATTGAGAAGACTAGACAGGCATGAAGGTGTTGATCGACGCCGCAGCAGGCGCCATTAGATCGCCTATAAGCGAGTAGCGATTCGGCCGGCGGCTGAACGCGGCAAAAGTGAACGGATGACAAGGCTTGCTTGAAAGAGGCCGGCGCTGCGAATAGGGCCGCTAACGGGAGCGAGCTCGCGACGAACTTTGCTCCAGCGTTGCGGCTCTTACATCATCCTGCAAGGTCTTCACCTTTTCGACCCGCTGCATAAAGGCCTCTACGACCGCCGCTTTTTCAACGCCGCCCGGCCGCCGGGCCATTTTTCGAACATCGTCCAACAAGCCCCCGGAATGAAGGTCCGCCAGTTCTCTGAAGGTGGGGCCTACAACGTCCGGATGAACGGTCGCCTCCGGTCTGCCCAAGCCCAGAACATGCTTTTTGAGCATACTGCTCAGCACCTCGGCCGTTGACCAGGTCGCGGCGAACAAATGAACCTTCGCCGCGTCGCCCTCGAACGCGGCCGGAAGGTTCATGAGCGCGGACTGCGAAACGTCCGGATACAGAGTGCGCAATCTTTGGAGGCGATCGGTCACTGATTGACTCCTTGATCGAGAAGCTGGCCGGCGCCGTGCTCGCCATCCTCGCTGCGCCACTGGAAGGCCGGCCCGTCTTGCAGATCGATCGCGAAGCAGCGCGGGCGCGCCTCGAACCAAGTCTCCCAGCGAATGCAGATGGAAGAACCCTTGACCCACCAGCGGCCCGAATCCTTCGGGCTCTTCTCCCCAAGCGCGAGAACGGCGGTGGAGTCGCCTCGCACCATGCCGTTAGCCGCGAAGTTCAGGGAAAGAGACCCGAACCGGGTCGAGATGAGCGCAGAGCGGTCTGCAAAGAACGTGGAAAGACGCGGCGGAGAAGCAAGGGCCAGGAACACCGGCGTAAAGATCGCCGCTACAACGAGAGCAACGCGACAGCCAAACAACACCGGCTTGCACTGATGGCTCATTTGGTATCATGGCCCCCGAGGAAACACATGCGGTAGCCACGAAGTATAAACGTTTCAGAAAGCTCAGAAGGAGCTCCAATGACCGCTTTTGCACGAACAATTCTGTTGCCTCGGCAGTCAATTGTTGAGTGTTATTTCGACTGCCGTGAACGGGCAAAAAATAATGCCTTCGCCGAGCGCCGTCGACCTCGATGGCGCCGGCCATCGGACGGAAACGGCCAAGAACGAAGACTACCGCCCGCGGCCCTTCGTCCGCCACGCTTTTGCTCCTGCACGGGAGGCTCAACCAGCTCACAGGGCACGCCGCCTTCGGAGCGCGACGGATCCCGCTGGCGCACCCTGTAGCGCTTGCCGTCATAGTTGAATTCCTGACCGATCGAAGCTGGCAAATCTCGACCGAGGAGGCCCGTAACGACCTTCTCAGGGAGGAAAATCACATTATCCGTCATCTTGGCCTCTCCTTTCACCCGCGCTGCCGGCGGCGCCAAACGGAATTGCACTCCTCGTGGAAGCCGTAATGCGCGCCGGGGGCGTCGACGCCCTTCCAATCAACGCTGCGTTCGCGGCCGATTGCTTTTTTGATGTTACAAAAGCGATCACCAGGTGGGCAGATTTTTTGCGCTCGTCCACCTGAATCTGCGCCTATGGCTTGCTCCAAGATCGCCGAAATAGATTCCCCGGCGGCGACCATGAGGGGCGAGAATAAACCCCTCTAACGCCGTTGAATCCGCTGTATGTAATGAGCTAATCTGCGGGCTCGGCTTTCTGAACATGGCCCGCAAGCGATGCTGCCCTCTCGCTCAGCCCTTAGGAGCGCCGCGAAGGAAAAAGCAAGCACGCACACATATCGAATTAAGCCGCAATTATCGTACAAAAACGATCATCGAAAGCGAAATCAGGCGTGGGTTAGAGCAAGATTGACGCTATAAATACAGGGCAAGTCATTACCTCTGCTGCCGTCAGCTGAAAGCGGGCTCCCATGCACGATCCCGATCTTACTCTTAGACCGAAGTTCCTGCAGTTGAACTGAAGTTTCCCCTGACGTTTCAATCGCTTGCGATTGAAACGGGCAGTGCGGCATTGTCTACGCCGCGATGGCGGCGGCAAGATCGAGGGCCTGCCGCTGCTTGGAGCTGGCCTCGGTTGTGAGGGTGAAGGTCCCCATGCCGGGCTTTGCGTCTTTGGGGCGCATGACATTGCGCACGATGGTGGCGAGATGGGTCAGCAGGCCACGAAAGCTCAGGGCGGGCGACCCATCCGCGAGGCGCCGGGTGTGCGCCTTGGCGAGCGCGGCGGCGGAGCGGCTGGCCGGCGTCACGGGATCGCGTTCGCGCGCCTCCTCTGCCTGCGCCTCGTCTGCGAACAGAAGCGGCTTCCAGGCTTTTGCCAGATGCCATTGCACGTAATAGGCCAGCATGCTGAGGAAGATGTGGGCCTTGACGCGGGTCTCAAGCCGGTGGCGGATCGGACGCACGTGTAAGTCCACGCCCTTGAGCGTGCGGAAAGCGCGCTCCACTTCGGCGAGGCGCTTGTAGTTCAGGACTGCGGCTTCGGCGCTCATATCCGCCTCGGCGGCGGAGGTGCGGATGACGTAGATGCCGTCCAGCGCAGCTTCGGCGGCGACGCGCTGTTCATTGACGCTGAAGGTGAAGGCAGCGTCCTGGATATCAAGGTCGAAGTGCTTGCCAACCTTGTATTTTCCGAGGACCTTGCCGATGCGCAGGCCAATCTTATCCTTTCCAGCGAGCGTGCCGCCGGAAGCCATGTCCGCGACCTTTTGAAGTTCACGCTCCGTGGCCGCGATCAGGTCCTTGCGTTTCGCCGCGCGCAGCTTGGCAAGCTCCGGGTTCCGGCAGGCCACAAGCCGCTCGCCGGGGTAGTCCTCGCTGGTCAAGCTGATGAGATTGCGCTCATCGAACAGATCGAACTGCAATGCGCCGCCCTCCGCGAGCTTGGCGATAGCCCCGCTTTTCAGCGCTGTAATCCAGTCCACGCCCTCCATGGCGCGCATCGCTTCAATCTGCACGTTGGAGATCATGCCGCGGTCCCCAACCATGACCAGCGAGGCGATGCCGAAGCCGTCGCGCACTTTCTCCACTTGCGGCAACAGCGTTTTTGGATCGGCCGCATTGCCTTCGAACACCGAGACCGCGACGGGACAACCGCGGGCATCCGTGAGCAGGCCATAGTTCACCTGCAGCGTGCCGGGCTTGCCGTCGCGGCTGTAGCCGATCCTCGCTAAGGGGCAGGCTGCGCCCTCGAAGCTTGAGGACGTAAGGTCGAACAGAACAAGGCCGCCCTCTTTCAGATGGCGCCTGGCAAGGCGCTTTTCGATGCTCTCCTGCCGCTCAATCAGCCAGTCCATCGCCGCGTATAGCTCGTCTTCATGGGCGTCAGCGACGCCAAAGTCCTCCGCCAGCGTTGTGTCTGAAAAGGCGTGCGTCATGGCCAGCTTGCTGGCTTGCGGCGCGACGATGCGGGCCGCGACCATCGCTACAACGAGACCGCGCTCGCGCGAAGCCTTGCCATCGATCAGTTTCTCGAACCCAAGCCGCCGCATGGCGATGCGCACGGCCTCCACGTGCCCGTGCGGCAGCGAGCGGATGCACTCGAGGCCGCCGCCCGCCGGCGAAGCTTCTCGCCCTTGAGAACCAGCCGGATGGCCTCAGCCTGCTCCAGCGTCAGGGCCGAGAGGTTGGCGATGGTCCGCTTCCTGATGCGCTTGCCTTCGCGGATGCTTTCGCGAAGCAGGATGGCCGGTTTAGAGCCGCGATTGGGCACGAGGTCGATGTACATGCGGCGCAATCTAGCCGATTTGCGACGCCGCGCCCTGAGTCACGCTGACGCATTGCATGGGTACATTATAGAGCATCGCCGGGCGTACCGCCTTGAAGTGTCTCACAAATCAGCATTTTGCCCTCAGAACTTCGGCTTAGAGTGATCATATTCGTGGCTATGTTCGTGGCGCTGCTTGAGGCTCACGACTTCTACAATCGCCGCTGCCAGGAGCGCTTCGGCGTTCAACCGCTAAAGATGCCCGCTATAACATGGTGGGTTGTCTTGATCGCAGTCATCTACCTTGGCGACGCTTGGCGGCGGCATCGCTGAAATCGGTCGAGACAAGCCGGAGGGGCTCATTCTGATGGGATTGGGAGCCGTCGGCGTTATCGCTTCGCTCGTCTCCAATGTCCGGCGAACGAACACGGTTTACGGGATAGCCGGGACAGCGCTGAAGTTCGCTTCCGCTCTGCTCTTTGTCCTGTTCGCCAACTATACGATGATCGGATGGCTTATGTTTCCGGGTTTGCTGGCGTGTTCTGGCGGTCCATACCCCGGCCCGCTTATTCGGCATGACCCGCGCTTGGATGACCCGGAATGATAGGGTCCGCCAAGCGGCCCGCATCCGCATGCAAGGACGCCGTTCGCGCGACTCCCGTCAGCGGACAACGGGCGCCGAGGCGGCGGCGAGATTGGCGATCTGCTGATCCTCATGAGGGCGCAAGACCACTCACGCCGATCGCGCCGATGATCGCGCCGGCGGCGTCCTTGATCACGCTGCCGCCCGGCAACGCCGTGAGCCGATGATCGCAAAAGGAGGCAAGCTCGATTTTCTCGCGCTGAAGACGCTCGAGCAGCAAGGACGTGTTCGTTTGCATGAGCGCGGCGCTGTAGGCCTTTCCCTGCGCAATGGCGATGGAGCGCAGGGGCGCCCCATCCGCCCGCTGGAAGGCGAGAAGAAAGCCGGCCGGATCGCAGACCGCGACGCAGACCGGCTTGCCGTAATCGGCGCGGGCTTTCTCGATGGCCAACCAGACAAGATCGCAGGCGCGCTTCAAATCGAGGGTGCTCATGCAGGACTCCTTTGCTGAGGCGATCAGTTCGCCGTGAGGATGGGGCGGGCCTCGCCCTCGATCGCGGCGAGCGGCAAAGGCCCGAAGTACCGGCTGTCGAAGCTGCGGGGATGAGCGCCGAGGAATATTCCTTCCCCGGCGCCGATGACGAAGCGGCGGCTCGCAAGCGCCGGGAGCGGACGGCCTTCAGCGTCCGTATCGAGCGCCCTCGAATGCGGAACGGCGCGGCCGTTGATGAAGAGCGCGTCTGTGGTTTGCAGCACCTCGTCGCCCGGCAGCCCCGCCAGCACCTTCAGCATCGGCTCCAGCGCGCCAGGACAACTTCCGCGATGAAGATAGCCGCGGCGGCGCGCCTCCAAGAACACGTCCGTCGCCGGCGGGCAGAAGATCACCACGCGCCCTCTTTCGAGGACGGCGACGGCCGAGACGCGCCACAGCCCGACCGGAACCGAGGGCGTTTCGTTGAGCCGGAAGCCGAGGCCTCCCGCGAGCAGCATCAAGCAGGAGGCGACGGCGCCGATCGCGATCAGGACGACTGGGCCGCGGCGGCGGGCGATGCGATTTGGAATGGCGGAACCTCGCTGCGATGAAGGCTGTCGGTCGTGGGCACGGGCAGCTGGGCGCGATCAAGGAAGACGGGATCGCGGAAGTAAAGGCTCTGCGTGCCGAGGATCGGCGCGTGGCCGGCGACAAACACGATCATGTCGCCCGGCTCGACGATCAGATCGCCTTCGTCCTTCACGGGCGACCTGAGCCGCATGATCTCGTCCGCGGTGGCGAGCGGCCGGCTGATCTGGTGATAGGTCTTCGACACTTGCGTCAGGACCGCGCCGAAGCGCTTGCCGCTCGTGGTCACATCCTCCTTCACAACGGTCGCGGTCCCGCACATGCGCGAGAGCCACTCCGCGGTCTCGACCCGGTTCGGCGCGAACGCGATGCGCACATGGCAGTTCGAGAGCACGCTCTCGTCCTTGCCATAGGCGCCCCAGAGCTGGCTCATGTCCTGGTTGATGAGGTACGCCTTGATGCCGTAGCCCGCGATATAGGCGAGCGCCTCCTGGAACACTTCGAGCTTCCCGTAGGACGGGAACTCGTCGAGCATGAGCAGGAGCCGATGCTTGTGCGGAGGCTGCGGCCGGCCCTTCACGAAGGTGATCTCGGGCCTGAGAAGCACGCGGACCAGCTGGTTGATGATGAGCCGCATGAGCGGCTTCATGCGGTCCTTGTCCTCGGCCCGCACCACAAGGAAGAGCGTCACGGGCTTCGCATGGTTCATGAGGTCCATGACCTTGAAGTCGGAGCGCGCCACGTTCTTGGCGACCAAGGGATCGCGGTAGAGCGACAGGAAGGACATGGCGGTGGAGAGAACCGAGCCGCGCTCCTCGTCGGGGCGGTTCACCATATCGCGGGCGGCGCTGGCGATGGTGATGTGAACGGCGCCGTTCGGCCCCCACTTGTTCTGGATCATCTCCAGATAGAGCGACATGACCTTCCTGTCGGGGTCGGAGAGCGCGAGCGCGACATCGGGCAGGCAGCCCACCTTGCCCTCGGCCCGCTTCTTGTAGAGCACATGCAAGATCGCGCCGGTGAGAAAGGCGTGGCTCGTCTTCGCCCAGTGGTCGACAAGCCCCTTGCCCTCGGGATCGACAAGGATGGTCACGAGGTTCTGCACGTCGCCCACCTCCTGCAGCGTGCCGAGCCTGATCTCCTCGAGCGGGTTGAAGCTCACGCTTCCCTCCTCGGCGCCCGGATCGAACTTCATGACGACGTTGCCGGCCTCGCCCTTCCGCCAGGCGGCGGTCAGGTTCCAGAGCTCGGCCTTCTGATCGTTCACGACGACGCTGTGCGGCCAGGACAGGAGCGTCGGCACGACAAGGCCGACGCCCTTGCCGGAGCGCGTGGGCGCGATCGCCGCGATGTGCTCCGGCCCGTTGTGGCGGAGATAGTGAAGCCGGCCGCGGCCGTCGCGCCAGCCGCCGACATAGACGCCTTCGCCGCCCTTTCCCTTTTTCGGAAGAAGACCCGTCGCCTTGATCTCTTCAAAGCTCGCCCAATGCGCGGTGCCGTGAATGCCCTCGTGGCGCTCGGGATTGCGCCCGCCGATCGCGAGCAGCCCCAGAACGCCCAGCGCCAAACTCAACGACACGCCGATCATGACCGGCTGGAACACCGCTTCCGTGCTGGCGCCGAACCGGCCGTACCACACCACCCACTCCCAGGGCGCATAGACATGCCCGTAAAGCGGAGCGCCGAGCGCCGGATGATAGGCGAACTTCGCCGCGACATACTGCGTGGCGGCGCTGTTGAGCGCGAGGACCGCAAAGAGAAAGACGAAGCCGATCGTTCGTCTGCTTTTGGGTTTCGGCGGTTCTGCTCCGATGGGCGTCATGATCGCGTTCTCCCTCGACTTGAGCCTGAGTAGTGAACCGCGGCGTCGACGCGCCAGGCCTTCGCCTGTTCGACCTCATCGGGGCTTGCCGGCCTGACCAGCACTTCCGCTCCCCGTTGCAGAAGCAGCGCGTCATGACCGTCGATCGTCCGCAAGCCTCTATAGATCGCCTCGCCAGCATCCCCCGTGGCCCACAGCCGATAAGCATATCGGCCTGATCGTCTTTGAGCGATGCGATTTTGCTCGGCGACGAAGTCGACAACAGCTTTTGCAGGCGCTGGCGCCGTTTTCTGTGCGATCAGATCGAGGCGATCCTTTTCCATCTCATCGTCGTCGAAGACGATGTTGAGCCGCAGCGCGGCCGCCACCTCCGCCGCCTGGCGCTTGAAGGATGCGGTTCCATCGAGAGCCAAGGTCTGCCCCCGGAAGCGCTTCTCGCCGAGGCTGAGCGCGGTCAGCACCGCCTGATAGGAGAGCCGGTCCACCCGAATGCGCTCCTTTTCGTCGGTCACGACGCCGCCGTCGCCGAGCTGATAGGCGAGGTCTCCGTTCTTCCGCACCGTCGGCCGCAGGTTCTGAAGGATGATCGTCTGCGCCGCGGCCGTGTCCCGGGCGGTGATGAAGTCGGCCGCCGCGCGGGCCGCGGGCTTGCCGCTCGATCTGAGCGCCCGAAGCGCCTCCACATCGCCCCGCGCCGCGCGATCCTGCAGAAAGGCGATCCAGGTGAAGAAGAAGCGCTTGTCGATGTCCTCTTCGGTCGCGCGCAAACGCTTCGCCGCTTCGGCCAGCCTTTGCGTGCGAAGCAGCTGGAGCTCGAGGCGGCGCCCGCGCTTTCCCGTGCGCGTCAATCCGGACCTCTTGACCTGGGCCCGATGCTTCGCAAACACCGCGAAGATGTCCTGGCGGTCGCGCGCGCTGGCTTCCCGCGCCTGCTTTCGCGCATCGGCGCCTTGCTGACGCTGGCGCGTGTATTCGGCGAACAGCGCCCTTGTGTTGCCCTGGAGCGGCTTCGCTTGATAGGCGGCCTGCGCCTGGGAGGCGGGCGAAGCCTGGAACGCTCCAAGCTGCGTCGTGAGCGCCTGCATCGAGAAGGCGCGGTTGACGGCCGACGCCCGGACGCCGCGGCCCGTGGCGTCGACCATGACGAATCCGGCGCCGCGCTTTTTGAGCGCGAGCCCCTCCTTGCCAAGCAGCGCGTGAACGTCATCCCAGGCGCAGCTGCCGGCGAGGAGAGCGACAAGCGGCGCCTCGATTTTCCCCTTCACCCAGGACGAGAACGAGGCCTGGCCGCTATGGGCCTCGAAATCCGCGGCGCGGCCCTTGGGCCCGCCCTTGAGCGAGCGGCCATGATTGGTGCGCGCCAGGCCGTGCTTGATCTCCAGTTCGTCGCAGGCCTTCATCAGCTTGCGCTTGTCGTAATAGGGCTCGATGCAGCGCAGGGTGGCCGGATCGACCTTGTTGATCGCGATGTGCAGGTGCAGATGCGCGCGATCGAGGTGAAGCGCCGAAATCCGCTGGTGGCTCGACAGACCGATCGCCGCGCAGAGCTCGTTCTCGATGGTCTCGATTTGCGCGGGCGTCGGCCGCTCGCCCGGCTCGAACGACACCACAAGATGATAGGTTCGATCGCCGCGGCTTCGCTTGTTGAGGCTTTGCGTCGCCAGGATCTCCATGATCGCGAGCGTCGGCGTGTCGGCGTTGCAGTTCGTGATCCGCACGGCGCCGACGCGGCCGCCTGCTTGATCGGCAAGGATGTAATCGAAGGTTTGATCGGCGGCGGCGCCTTCTTCGCCTTTTGGCCCTCGCCAAGGATGTAGGCGCCAAGCCTCGCGAAATCGGAGGAAGCCCTGGGACGCATCACACGCTTCGCGATC
>CAVYBZ010000014.1:0-57462 GCA_963766815.1 uncultured Alphaproteobacteria bacterium
TCGGTCCGGACCGTCAGTTCGTCCCCTATCTTGAGCGGCGCGCGGGGCGCGCGTCGGCGCGGACATCGCCTGCGCGGTCTGGCAGTACTGGCAAGCGACGGGGGATGATGGTTTCCTCCTCAGCGCCGGTGCGGAGATCGTTCTGGAGACGGCCCGGTTCTGGGCCAGCCGCGCCAGGCTGGAGGCGGATGGCCGCCGCCACATCAGGGGCGCTGATCGGCCCGGACAAATATTGCGCAGGACCTATCGATGACAGCGCCTTCACCAATGTCATGGCGCGCTGGAACATCCGGCGTGCGCTCGATGTGGCGGCTCTGTACGCGAGCGCCTGGCCGAAGGATCGGACGCGCCTGTCTTCGCGCGTCGATCTCGGCGAAGCCGAACTGAAGAGTGTGGAGCGCCCCGTCGCGGGAACAATCTGTCCGGTCTCGATCCAGACCGGCTTTTCGAGGAATTCGAAGGATGTTTGGGAACTGGAGGGACAATCGATCCGGAGGCCTATGCAGCCATTCCGTTGCCGATGAGGACGTCGTGTTGGGCGGGACCGAACCCGAAGTCCCCAGTCGTCGAGCAGGCCGATGTGGTCGCGCTGCTGGCGCCTTCCCAGAAGAGTCCCCGCAGGCGCTCGACGGATGACTTCCGTCTCGACCTCGATGCGGCCAAGGCAAGTCGCTGAGCCCGTCCATGCACGGTCTAGCGGCGCGGCGCGGCTCGGAAAGTCCGAAATAGCTGTCCGGTATCTCCCGCAGAGCGCGGCGATCGATCTTTCTGACGGCCATGCCGGTAGACGGCGGCGTGCACATTGCAGCCCTGGCGGGAACTGGATGATAGCGGTGCTGGGCTTCCGCGGCTCTTCCTGCCCTGCCGGAACCCGGCGGCATCTGCCTCGACCCGAAGCTGCCGGAGACTGGCGTTGTCTCGCGTTTCGCCGTCCAGTGGCGCGCCAGCCGCAGCCTTAGGATCAAGATCGACCGGGACGAGCGATCGCATCGAAGCCGCGAGTCTGGAAGAGGGCCGGCCGATGACGCTGGCCGCCGGTGAAAGTCATATGAACTTCGCCCGGAGGCAACACTGCCGGGTATATTTCAGCAGCAGACTGCGGCGGACGTAATTCCACGCATCCATAATGGCTCGCGTTCTTTTTTTTATGCCGGACTAAATAAATGTCGAGCGGCGCTCCATGGCTGTCGCCACTCAGATTGTCCGGTTTGCTTGCAGGTGGCGGGAAATCAGCACTCTTCAGTACATCTGCAGCTTATGCTCCACCTGGACTGGCAGGCGCGCGAAATACCGGGTGCGGAATTCGAATCTCAATTGCATATATAGCTTCTCTTAGGTACTTTCCACACTAACCTTCGAACCCTGTCGGCTTAGATCAGCTCGGGTCAAGCACCGCCATGCAAAGCAGCTTGGAAACTGCTTTAAAGGCCGCACTGCGGGGTTCGATATGACGAACAGTGCAGCGATTTCGAGTTATTCGATTATCTGGTCACCACCGGAAGCATAGTGGAACGGGCCGCGAATTAGGCGTGTCACCCGCTGTGGTAAACAGGAAGATCGAGCGCTCGAAAGCGGCTGGGCGCCCGGCTATTTTACCGCCCGGAGGCGCGCCTAGAGCTTACCGCCAGCGGCAGGGCATTTACGCGAGTATGATTGCTAGACGGGCGGCGATAAGGTCCGGCGCTCCCGCCAGCAGCAACGCCAGAGGATCATCCTGCCGCATCATCCATTAGCGTGGCCGCTGGGCATACAAGACAGATCGCGTTTTTGACAACACAGAAGCTCATGGGACGGCTTTCCAAATCCCAACCAAAAGCATCACAGTTGCGTGTTGGCCGCAGCTTTCTGTTAACGATTTTGTGAAGGCGGCTTTGTTCTGTCAAGCGCTTGATCTGCAACGGAGGTTGTGGACTGATGGCATCACCAACTTGACCGGTGGATAACCTCCGGAGGCGCATCGTGACCCCTGATGCGAGGATACTTGTAGCATAAGGACGAAATCGCTTGTCGCCATGCACATCGAGGCGGCTTTGAGGGGTGGGTTGTCGAAGGTCATACAGGTCAGCTGGCACACGCTGCGGGCGCTGTCGAGCCTCGCTCGAAGCGCGAATTTCGATGTCGCGGTTCTTGACGTCAACCTTCAAGGCGAGCGCGTCGATGAAGTCGCGGATATTCTCCATGAGCGAGGCGTCCGTTTCCTGTTCGTAACCGGTTACGGCCGAGGCTATCTTCCGGCCTCGTTTCGTGAAACCCGAATTCCTCGCGAAGCCATTCAGCGATCACATGCTCGTGCAGACGGTGAGAGCCTTCTCATGCGGTAAAGAGGCGTAGCAGATCATTGGGATGAGAGTGTCCGGTTAAAGCTAACGGCAATCAATGACCTGAGAAGAAAACTCGTTTCTCGCGAGATCGCGTAAGGCGTTCCTTCTCCCCATCGCGCTTGCTTGCACTTGAATATCCGATGTCCCGCCAATCCCTTCATTAGAAAACACCAGCTATCGCACGATGTGACTGGATCGGGGTAGCCGGTCAAGCCCGGCGATGACAGTGGAGCGGAAATTTCGCCATGTCATGGCTTTTCAGGCCGCAAAGCTCGACTGCGCCGGGCTCGGTTGCGCCAGGACACGTTGAACCCGCATTTCTGCACGAACACCTTTTGATTTTTTTGCATCCCAGCCATGCGTCCCTGGCGCCGATCTGCCCGCAGACTGAATATCGCCGCTAAAACAGCGCAGGACGAAGGCGCAAACAGACAACTTTTATGAGAATCGCTTGCGCAAAAATCGCGATCCAAATCAGTCGCCTTCTCGAGGCGCTTCTCATGCGGCAATTCTTTACGCAGGGACAGCGCTGCCCCAAACGCCTTCTGACAGTTGCAATCCGGTTCCATCATTATCGGTTCAACCGCCTCATGAGCTGTGTATGCTGGGGCATGGTGATGGGATTGGAGGCTCATTTCCGCATGGCTGACGAGATCTCGGCTGCTCTTCGAAACGGCGCCGCATCCTTGTCTCGTGTTGCTGGCGGATGAGACCTCACAATCGTAGCGGTGAACGAACGCTATCTAAGAGCCACTGGAAATAGCGGACGGCGATCATGGGCCGAGGTCTGTTCAAGGTCTTCCGGATAATCCGATGACGCAACAGCCACCGGCGTCGGCGACCTTCGCAGTTCGCTTGAGCGTGTAAAGCGGGAGCGCGCCGCCGATGTCATGGGCGTCCAGAAGTACGACATTCCGAAGACGGGCTCAAAGGGCGATTTCGAGGTCAAGTACTGGAGCCCCGTCAACACGCCCGTGTGCGGCGCGGACGGCGCGCTCTTGTATATCCTCCACCACGTCGAGGACGTAACCAGCTTCATCCTGAGCCGGGAGCGGGCTTCGCAGGAGAGCAGTGAGCAGATAGGCCATGTGCAGGCCCGGGCCGACCGCATGGAGGCTGAAGTGATCTTCCGGGCCAGCGAAGTCAAGGAAGCGAACCGGCGGATCAAGGCGGCTGCGGAAGAGCTTGAACGCCGCAAAGACGATCTCGCTCGTCTTAATGAACAGCTCAAGGATTTGGATCTGGCCAAGACGGCCTTCTTCTCGAATATCAGCCACGAGTTCCGCACACCGCTGACTTTAATGCTGGATACCCTGCAGGAGGCGCTCGGGGATGCGTCGGTGGATCTGCCGGAGGTTCAGCGCCGGCCGGCTCGATGTCGCCCACGAAGCGCTCTGCGGCTGCTTAAGCTCGTCAACGCCCTTCTCGACTTCACCCGCATCGAGGCTGGACGCACGCAAGCCGCCTTCGAGCCCACCGATCTGTCCGCCCTTACCGCGCAGCTGGCGAGCCATTTCGAGTTGGCCTTCTGCGAGGCGGGCCTTGCTTTCACCATCGACTGCCCGCCATTGCCGGAGCCTGTCTATGTCGATCCTGGGATGTGGGAGACAATCGTCCTGAATTTTGTCTCCAACGCCTACAAATTTACTCATCGCGGCAGCATCTCCATCATCCTGCGCATTTCGGGCGGCCAGGCGCAGCTGACCGTACGCGACACTGGCATCGGCGTTCCCAAGGACGAACTCCCGAAGTTGTTCGAGCGATTTCATCGGGTGGAGGGATCGCCGGGCCGCAGCCATGAGGGTAGCGGCATGGGCTTGCGCTGGTTCGGGAATTAGTTCAGCTCCACTGGCGGCGCCATATCGGTCGAGAGCGTATTCGGAGAGGGCAGCGCCTTCCAGGTCGCCTCCCGCTCGGAACGGCTCATCTGCCCCCGAACGGATCAGAAATTCCATCGCCGCTCCAAGTCTGCGGAACAGGCCGAGGCATTCATCGTAGAAGCTGGGTTGGCTGGCAGATCCCGGAATAACGAAACCTCAAGGATCAAAAGCGAGCAAGGGCGCCCGCAGTTTCGACGGCGCCGGTATCAAGGGCTCGCGTCCGCGCGTCCTGCTCGCCGACGATAACGCCGACATGCGCACTCATGTCGGCGGCCTGTTGTATAGGGCGGGATATGAGGTCTTCGCCGTGGCGGACGGTGAGCAGGCTCTGGCCGCTTGTTTCGCCGATCCGCCGGACTTGGTACTGAGTGACTTGATGATGCCGAAGCTTGACGGTTCGGCCTGGTGACACGGCTGCGCCAAGACAGCGACCACGCTGTTGCCGATCATTCTTCTCTCGGCGCGAGCCGGAGAGGAGGCGCGCATCGAGGGACTGAAGACCGGCGCCGACGATTATATCGTGAAGCCGTCGGATCGCGCGAATTACTGGCCCGGGTCGAAGCCGCGGTCGAGGCTGTCCCGCGCACGCCGGGAGGCGATGAGCCGCGAGGCCGAGTTGGCTCGCCTGCGCGCAAGCTTCGACGATGCGGCCGTTGGCATGGCCCATGTCGGCACGGATGGCCGTTGGCTGCGCGCGAACGACCGCTTGTGCGCCATGATCGGTTACCGTCGCGACGAACTGCTCAACATGACCTTTCAGGACGTCACGCATCCGCCGACCTTGCGGCCGATCTCGCCTTTATGAATCAACTGCTGGCGGGAGAAATAGCCACCTACGCCATGGAGAAGCGATATCTCCGCAAGGACGGCGAAAGCATCTCGATTAATCTAACCGTGTCGCTTATTCGCGAAGCTGACGGGACGCCGGACTACGTCCTCCGCGTGATCAATGACATCACGGCTCGCAAGCGAGCAGACAGCGACCTCGCGGAAAGCCGCAGCCGCCTCGCCGGGGTAGTCGATTCGGCGATGAACGCCATCATAAGCGTCGACGCCCGCCAAAACGTCGTTCTCTTCAATGCGGCCGCGGAAAGGCTTTTTCAGCGGAAGGCTGCGGATGTCGCCGGACAGCCGCTCAACATGCTGCTGCCTGGAGAGATTTGGCGATGCGCACAGTCAGCATATCGATGCTTTCGCCAAGACAGGCGTCAGCACCCGCACGATGGGCCGGCGGACCTCTCGCCGCGCTGCGGGCAGACGGCAAGGAGTTTCCCATCGAGGCATCCATCTCGCAAACGATCGCCGGCGGGGAGAAGCTTTTCACCGCTATTCTCCGCGACATTACGGAGCGAAAACAGGCGGAGGACACCCAGCGCCTGCTGCTGGCTGAACTCGATCATCGCGTCAAAAACACGCTCGCCAACGTGCAGGCTATCGCCATGCAGACGTTAAGCGCGACAGCCGACCCCGCGAGCTTCGTGGAAAGTTTCAGCGGCCGTATCCAGGCTCTGGGACGCGCCCACACGTTATTGACGCGGTCAGGCTGGCAGGGCGCGGATCTTGCTACTCTCATCAAAGATCAGCTGACGTTCGACGCGACTGACGCGCACAATCGCGTCTCATGCATCGGGCCGCTGGTTCAACTCGAGCCGCAGACTGCGCTCCACTTGGGTCTCGTTCTGCACGAGTTGGGCACCAACGCCCGGAAATACGGCTCGCTCTCCCAGCCGGCGGGGAATCTGGTGGCAGCGTGGTCGGTTAACGGAGATGGAGGTCTGCCGGAGCTCTGGCTCAGGTGGGTCGAAAGCGACGGTCCGCCGGTTGTCGCTCCGGCGAAACGCGGCTTCGGCTCAATCCTCATTGAACGCAGCTTGCGGCATGCTCTCGGGGGTGACGCGAGGCTTGATTTTGCGCCGTCAGGCGTCATCTGCGAAATTAGGCTACCCCTCGCGCAGCGGGAGGAAGGCGCTTATGGCGCCAAGTTGACGGAGAGCGCATCATGAGCGGCCCTGCGAGCATCTTGGTTGTCGAGGACGAATTCCTTGTGGCGATGGAGCTGGAGGCGTTTCTGAGAGATGCGGGTTGGAACGTTGTCGGGCCCGCCGGCACGCTTGCGGGGGCGGTCAGGCTGGCGCGCAGCGCCAATTGCGATGGCGCGGTGCTCGATGTCAATCTTGGGGGCGATCGCGTCGATGAGGTGGCCTCAATTCTCGCCGGGCGGGGCATTCCGTTTGTGTTCGTTACGGGTTACGGCCGGGAGAACCTTCCAGCCGCTCATCGGGACAATCCCCTCATCTCTAAGCCCATGAACGGCCAGGCTCTCGTGCAGGCGGTGAGAGACCTTCTTCGGAATTAGGCGCTGCTGCCCGCCAGGCGGATGCTGGCGCAAGCGAACACGAACTGCCGACTATGCCAGGGTCAATAAGTTGCGAGTACGCCTTATCCGCGCGAAATCCTGCCGGCGTGCGCTGCAAATGGGGCAGGACTTCCGCGGGGCGCACTAGGTAATATAAGAAAACAACTGGTTGGATGGGTGTTGGCGCCCCGTCGGAGAATGAAAAATCTTTCTATTACATATGGTTGGTACTAAAGTGGGACAAAAACCGGTTTTGATCTTGCTCAGCGGACTTCCTTTGCAGCCCTTGCAAGACGCTGATCGAAGCTTGCGAACCCATCGCATCCTTGCGCCTTCGCCAAATGCAGCGCATCGGCGAAATCCATGCCCTTGAGCGTCCAATCAAGCGCGGTTGCGGCCAGCGCGGGATCCTCCAGGGTCACGCGCGGCAGACCGGCGAAAGCCGCAAGCGCTTTGACGATGCCGGCTGGCGCAAAGGCATAGACGCTGCGCAACACCCATTCGGTTTCAAGCAGTACCGTGGTGCAGACAAAGACGTCCTCGCTATCGATCAGCGCCTTGGCCTTGGGCGATTGTTCGGGGTGATCCGCCGTGAGATAGCGAACCACGATGTTGGTATCAATCGCGAGCATGGCGCCGTTTTGCTTCCGCAAGGATGCCGGCGTCCATTTCTTCGAGAGTTTTGGGCGGGCCGGACACCTTAAGGGAGCCGAATACTTCGTCCGGGCTGCACGGCTCGAAGACAGGCGCAAGCCGGAGCAACACGCCCTCGGGTGTGTCTTCCACGATCAGGCGCGTCCCCGCGTCCCAGCGCCGCTGCTGCCGGATGGATTTTGGCAAGATCAACTGTCCCTTGGTGGACAGTGTTACGGTCAGTTCCATCGGTCGCATCCGCGCAAAGTAAGACAGAGGTAAGATAAATGACGCGCAGCTTGCTGGCAAGCGGGACGCCGCGGCTCCAGCAATCCGGCAGGACGGGAGGGGACGCCGCACCTTTGCGCGGGTGTGTGACTCGCGGCGGTTCGCCGGCTGGAGGGGTGCATTACCGTTGCGGCGCTTGCCTTGGGAGCCGGATCGGCTGCGCTCAGCCATTGCCGCCCAAGGCCGCCAGCAGCAGTTCCTCAACATCTCCAGGCACTGGGACACGCCGCCGGATTTCCGGCCAGAGTTCCACTGGCGGCGCTGCGATGAGCGCGCGGGTGAGCGTTATCACCTGCAAATCGTCGTTGAGATGGTCCCGGCGCCCGCAATTCGGCAAAGGCTTGGGGGTGGTGAGCGACCCAATCAGCGCTATGCGAAGAACACCTTGGCAGGCGCGTGCGTCTAGGACAAAGCGCAACACAGCGTGCAGCAACGGCGCGCGCGGCTCGGCTACGCTGCCGGGGTAACGGTCATCATTCCCCTGCACCGGGCCCTCTCCATTACAATGATAGGCATCGTAATCCCATCCCCGTTTTGTGCGGACGAAAAAGCAAGAGGCAGTAGCTGGCGATTGCCCTCCCTTAATCTACCGAAAGTTGGGGATTAAAAGACTGGACTTCTTGCGCTGGCACACCCAGTCGCGATCTTTCATAGATCGCAATCGACGCTGGCCGGTGCTCCTCGCAGAGCCTCATCGAGTGGAATTCATGGCATGACCAGCGCGCAGGATATTGTCCGCGTCAAGATCACGCTCGATAACGTGAAGGCCATCTCCGATCCTCATCACCTCCGCTATGCCGAACTCAAAGGCTGGCTTGGACGCCGCGATCCCAACGAAATCGACGTGGCGGCTTTAGAGGCTGCGCTGTCGTGTTTCGTAAAACCTGTCAAAAAGCGGACGCGCCCGGCTGCCGAGAAAACCGGGCCGGGCAATTTATGACAACTCGCTTCCGGATGCCTTAGCCACGGCGGCCTTGCACAGTGAGGATTTCCGTCAGCCTGCGGGCGCGAGGATTGTCGATCCCCTCCAGGGCTTCGAAAGCCCTTCTCGCGAGAACGCTGTCAGAACTGGCAATCCGCCCAAGCAGCACGATGGTTTCATCGCAGGCGATCTCGGAAATAGCCTCCATGACCGGGACAGTCTGCCGGATGTCGAGCAGGCGCGGCTCGCGCAGCGCGGCCGTTTCCTCGATCACACCGGCGTTTTCGATCGCGACGCCGCGAACAGGCCTGGGAGGTCCGGCTCGCTGCGGGCGCCATCGCGCATGACAGAGGAGCGGAGGCTGGCGGTGAGGCTCAAAACGAGGCGGCGCTCGACCGCGAGATCAAGCAGGATTGGCTGGGTCAGTCTGCCGACATTACCTTGTCCCAGGACGCTTCTGACGCGCAAGGCCTTGGACAGGGACTTGGCCTTGAAGGCGCCTGGGAGCCGGGAGAGCCGCCGACGCCTGAGGGCGGCCGGTTCAAATCCGAGCCCGGCATTCGCGTCGTGAATGGGATCACCGGCATGGCGCTGGGGCTGCTCGATTTTATGACGGCGTTCCTTGATCCGGCGCGGCCACGCCCCAAAACCGCGTGGCCGAGATCATGGCCGAGCGCGAACGCGACGCCGCGCTCGAGCGGATGAGCAAGAACCTTGCGCGGAACGAGCCCGTCCGCGATCACGACATCAGGGCGCTGACCCAGATGGATATCCACAAACTGCGCGATCAGGGTGAACCCTATCTGAGGCAGATCATCCTGGAATGGGAGGGCAAGCGGCAACGCTATGTGGCGGCGGAGCACGGGCGGGAACGATAAAGGGTTGCCGCCCCTGGCCACGCGGCGACCCTTCCGAGGCAGCCAGCCAAGAGCCGGAAGGGGAGATAGATGATACCGAGCTGCGCATTGCGCTGGGTGAGCTTTACCGCCGGACAAGCAGCCAGGTCGCCAACGCGCTGAAGACGGCAAAGGCCTGGGAGCGCGACCTGATCGTCCGGCATTTCCGGGAGGAGATGCAGCGGGCGCAACGCCGGATCGTGATGGAGTTCGCCGCCGCGCGCTGGGCTCTGCGGCGTCAGCGCCGCCGCATCATCCCTGCGCGACGTTCTGTGCGCTGCTCCATTCCTATTGAGTTCCTGTGCTTCGGGTCCTTGAGCCATGTTCCCGCCGGTATCATGAGTTTGACGGTCGGTTAGCAACGCCAAGCGGAGATTCGTTAGTTGACCAACGAATGAACATTTCTTTCCTTGTTGAAGGCTTCGCCAGGCGCATGGATCGCACGGTCAAGCACTTTAAAATCGGGGAACGTCTGATGCGCCAGATGATGCGCCTTGAAGTCGCACCAGACAACCTCAATGTCGGTAATCTTGGTACGCACTTCGCAGCGACTCGCTGGCGCCAACTTTTTGCAACTGCCTTCTATTTAACAAAATTGTGGTTTAGCCTTTTACGGAATTTTGATTAGGATGGTTTGTGGTATGTGGCGTAAAGATGTCGCCGATAGTGTAAGAGTTTTTATTAGCTATGCGCATTCCGATAAGAACTTGGCAGTCCTGCTTAGCAGGCGGCTAAGAGAGCACAGCTTAAACGTATGGTTTGACGAGAATCTAACGGAAGGAATTCCATATTATAATGAGATAAGAAAGGAACTGAGGCAAGCAACCCATGTTATAATTCTTTGGACTAAGAGTTCAGTTAAGTCCAGTTGGGTCATTGCAGAAGCTAACGAGGCCCTCAAAGAGAAAAAACTAATTTTACCTTTGCTGCTTGAAAAGTGTGAGCTGCCTTTACCGCATACTGATCTTCAGTCCCTTGAGATCTACGATTTAAGAAAGCAGATCGATAGGATAATTCGGGCGATTGGAGCGCATTCTAACAGCGTGCCCGAGTTGCCAGACGCACCTGAGCTTTACCACTTAGATGCATTGTCGTTATCCGCGCCAACTGATTACTTGTTCGGCCGAGAAGACGAAATGGCTGGGCTATCTGACGCCTGGGAGAGAAAACAAACCAAGATTTTCCTCCTCAATGCTATTGGCGGAACCGGCAAGACTGCGCTAGTGGAGTTTTGGCTACGACAAATGGCAAGTCGCGGTTGGCGTGACGCCGAAGTCGTCTATCTCTGGTCCTTTTACAATCAGGGAACAGATGAAAAGGGACGAAGTTCCTCAGAAGAGTTCTTTGAAGATGCGCTTGAGCGTTTCGGCTATCAAGGCGCCCCAATCGCGTCTCCTTCAAATAAGGGAGAGGAGTTAGGAGAGCGCGTAGGCCGTCGACGCGCCTTGATCATTCTGGACGGATTAGAGCCGTTGCAGATTTTGACGGGTGCATCATGGCAACCCGGCCTTCTCAAAGACAAGGCGCTACACGCATTTCTTAAAAGGTTGATCGTTTCAAGCCGCGGCATGTGTCTTATAACGTCAAGGCTAGAGCTTCCCGATTTCAAGCGTGACGGCGTCATTCAGCAGAAGCTCAAGCCCTTGTCCGAGAATGCGGGGGCAGCCTTGCTCCGTCATCTTGGAGTGAACGGGATCGAAGACGACATCCAGGCCACTGTGCGAGACTTTGAAGGCCACGCGCTGGCTTTAACTCTCCTCGGGCATTATCTAACAAATATTCATAACGGCGACATCCGTTGCCGTGACCGCGTCCCCCCTCTTTCTTCGCAGGATTTTCTCGCGGGAGATCAGGCTTGGCGCGTTATGCGCAGGACAGAGTTACACTTCGAGGAAAGGATTAATGAAACTGGAGGACAGGATACGGCCGCAGCAAGACAGCTTGCTCTGCTCTATATCATGGGGCTGTTCGACAGGCCCGTCGGCGAGCCAACCCTCAATGCAGTCATCTCCCCTCCCGCGATACCAGGGCTTACTGAAAGTTTTTCCAAGGCCTCAGTGGAGCAGAAACGGGCAGCAATCAAAGCGCTGAGCAAATTGGGGCTGTTACATCCTACCCTCAAAAAAGATCACGAGAGTTTGGATGCACATCCCCTCGTTAGGGAATATTTTCGTCAGCGCCTAAGAACTCAGAAAACAGCTTGGCGCATCGCAAACGAGCGATTGCTCGACTTCTACAAGCTGCAGGCCAAAGAGGAATATCCCTCCACCCTGAAGGCTATGGAGCCTCTTTTTGCTGCGATCGCTCATGCATGCTTCGCTAACAGACAGCAGGAGGCCTTTGACGACATTTATATGAGGCGCATTCGCCGCGGCGATCAAGCGTTTATCATCCACCAACTTGTTGGATTTGGCGAAGATCTCGCTGCATTAGCGCAGTTCTTCGATCAATCATGGACCGTACCCACATCTGAACTGAACGATGAGTGTAGGGCTCTAGTCATGAATTTCGCTGGCTTCGCCATGCGGGCGCTTCTTCGACTTGACGAGGCCAAAGAGCTAACCGCAGCATCAATTGAATTTGCGATAAGCGAAGACCGTTGGTCAGACGCGAGTATCGCCGCCGCGACTTTAACAGAGATTCTCATTGATCTCGGAAATTTGGACGAGGCCTTTCAGTCCGCCGAGAACTGCTGCCGGTTTGCCGAAAAAGCCCAAGGCGACCTTTTTCTGGAAGCTGTGGGCAAAGCTCGCCTGGCGACCGTACTGCACCAGTTCAACCGTACGGCTGAAGCCGAAAAATACTTTCAGGAGGCCGAAGCGCTTCAAGCAAAACTGGACAAAGAACAGCCTTGGCTTTCTGGATTGCAGGGTTTTCGTTACTGCGATTTGATGCTCTCAAAGGGAGAGTCCGAAGAAGTATACCGGAGGGCTTCATGGTCTCACTCGCTTTCAGAGGCGGAAAACCGGCCGGTTGACACGGCGTTGGACGAGTTATCGATTGCCCAAGCTCAATCTAAGCTTTTACCCCACCGACAAAAAATCGAGGTAGCTGAAATTTTTGACCGCGCAGTCACAAGGCTCAAGGACAGCGGTCGCTTCGATCACTTGCCGCGCGCCTTAATAGCGCGAGCGCGTTACAACCGGCTGGTTGAGAACTTCACTTCTGCTATTAGCGATTTGAAAGAGGCCATGGAATTGGCTGAACGCGGTCGTCTACGTCTCAACTTAGTCGATTGCAACCTAGAGCAGGCATGGGTTATGCTGGACAAAGCGCGAGCGGTAGCCCCCATTAAGACCCGCCTCTTTTCTTTCAATCGAAATCAGAATGATGGGGCCAGCGAGGCTTCGAATTATCGACGCTCCGCTCAAGCTGCTGCTGAGGAAGCAGCCACAATTATTGCAGATTGCAAATATCATCGCCGGGTCAGCGAATTGAACGCCCTCAATGAGCAGATAAAGAAACTTGATAGCGAGGCAACCCAACGTGTTCGCCAGTAGCCCAGTCGCAAGCTCAATGAGCGATCTTTCACGTAGAATCAGAGCGTTCCTCGAAGCCGGCGGCTTCGCCGTCGACGAAGTTACGAGTGGCTTTCTCTTGGCAATCAAGACAAGTAGCGCTCAGCCTTCATCGATGGGGTTGTGGGTAGTAGAGCGTCAGTCCGATGTGACCGATGAAAAGCAGGAAGCCTTTGTATCCTTTTTGCGCAAGGCAAAAGACCAACAACCATCGCTAAAAGCGCATATTGTTCGAAAAAAAGGCGTGGCCCTTTCCGGCATCAGGAAAGCATTCGGCGATACCGGAATGCAAGGCGAGGTTACCATCCAGTCGACGATCGAATTTGTTGACTCGGCCTATGCTCAGAGGGAGCAAAGCGCGTTTGGAGAAGGCGGAAGGAAGTTTGGCCGCATCGCGAGAGACCAAATTATAGCCCTTGCCAAAAATACACAGCGTGTTGAGCAACCATTTTTTGTCTGGCGCAGTCTCTATGATTTTAGCCCACTTCGGGCCGATGGCCCGGACCTTTTGGTTCACTTGAGGCGCGATCTTCGGGAATTGGGCGAAAGGCCGGCCATTCGCTTTGTTATTGGTCCTGCCGGAATGGGAAAGTCGATACTGTACAATCAGCTATTTTCTGAGCTGTATGAGGAATTTATTGATAAAAAGGGGCATGACGAAGAAAGCAGCAGACCGATATCATTCCTTCCGCGATGGGTTTGGGAGGAGCGGCACGGAGGTGCGTCCATTGAAAAAGTGGCCGATCTGGTTAAGTCAATCTGCTCCACTCACGGGCTCAGGCCTACACAAGAACGGCAAATGGCCAGCTGGTTGTTGAAAAACGGCCACACCATTTGGATGATGGACGGTCTTGATGAGTTCTTTTCGGGCGCGACCGACTTTGAGCCATTTTTGAGAGAACTTGTTTCAGCTCCCAGTCAGGCCAAGATACTTATTTTCATGCGAGATGCGGTGTTTTCCACTGGAGCGCAAAACTTCATAAACTTTTTTAGTGGCTATGAAGACAAAGGGATTCAGGGACTTGTGCGCATCTATCAACTTGCACCGTGGAGCCTGAAGGAATGCCGTAGTTTAACTTGGCTACGTTTTGAAAACCGCTTACCCAGGCCGGCTGAACAAGACACTCCTTCAACTCAGGCTTTTCTACATAAAGCTGTTACTGCAGAACTCGATGAACTACTTCAGGTGCCATACTATTGCGGTATCTTGATCGATAGGTATAAGAGCAATCCCCGCGATTTTGCGACCAATGAATTTGATCTTATCGAAGAGGGGTTTTGCGAACTTCTTACAAGGGAGGAAGAGAAGCTCATACCCGCCGATCCGTTATATAAGGATTGGCAGCTTTTCCACGACCGATCCCATCTTGTAACGCTTCTCAGCTTCATAGCCTACAATTTTTGCGTTCAGCGAGACCGCGCCCTTGAAAGGGAACGACAGTATATAGGCTCTAATCTGGATGAACTACGCAGCTACATATATGACGAAGACTTTGATCCCTCCGCCACCGCGGAACAACGTAAGCACGCGAGGCTGAGTTTATTTCAGATGCCATTGTTTTCGTCGGCTTCTGATGGAGGCTACATCGAGTTTGCACAGGAGCTTATGGCTGAATACCTAGCTGGAAAATTCGTATGGTGTTCTGCCAGCGAGGATACCGAGCGATTTTGCGAATACGTCGGAAAGTATTTTTTTGACACAAGCTCTTTGTTCTGCCGGTACCTGTCTTCCGAGCTGAAGAAGAAACCAAACATGGTAGCCGAATTAATGCGGCTTATCCGCAGCGATGCCATGAAAATGTGGTATCGAAGGAACATCATTCAACTTGTTATCAATGCCGCTGCAAACAGGGGTGTTCTTAGAGAAGATACGACTGTTCTTCAGGAACGGAATCTTTACGGCCTTCATTTCTCCGCGCTTGATTTAACAGACGCATCTTTTCGCGATGCAGATCTAGTAAAGTGTATTTTCGACAAATGTGCTTTGACGCGCGCCGATTTCCAAGGCGTGCGGCTGCAAGGGACGCGCTTTGATGCTGTCTCGGCCAGGACGGTTTCAGCCGCATCACTGTCTGGGGCCCGGCAGTTTTCGCAGGTCTTTATAAATGATCACGAGGTCGCAAACGCCTCCGACTTTACATCCTGTGCCCGCGCCCTTGAATGACCGCCAACGATAACGCTTGAGCCCTTCGATTGTTACTGGAGGTAACGCGCATGACATTATCCGACAAATGGATAGATTCTATTCCAACGCAAACCAGACCAAGATTTCTGAAATATAGCGGCGTCATTAATGCAATTTCAGGCGAAGAACCTCGGCTCGCAAATCTTCCTGACGTCGCGCTAGAAATAGAAGCCGACGATTTGCGGGATAAGCTTAGGTCAGGTCCTATATCCAACGATGTAATCGTATCTGCATTTGCGCTTGCGCGAGAGGCCGCAAAAAGAACCATTGAACAGCGCCATTATGACGTACAACTGGCGGGCGGCATTATACTCCATGAAGGTGCCGTCGCCGAAATGCAGACCGGCGAGGGAAAGACTCTCACCACCACGTTACCGGCGTTCCTCAATGCGCTCGCTGGGAAATCTGTTCATATCGTGACGGTCAACGACTATCTGGCGAAGCGCGATGCGCATTGGATGCGGAAGATCTACGAATTCTTCGGAATGTCTGTAGGTTGCATCACGCACGAATTGGACGACGATGAGCGAAAGAAACAATACGAGGCCGATATTGTTTATTGTAACGTAAATGATGTAGTTTTTGATTACTTACGCGATAATATGAAACATTCTCTTGAACAGATCGTTCAGACTAGACACGACTATGCTATCATTGATGAGGCGGATTTAATACTTATTGATGAAGCCCGCACTCCCCTCACTATTTCTCAAGAGAGCGACCGTCGCTGGGATCATTACGAGACTTTAAGTGGCTTGATTGGGCAACTTAAACCGGAACACTATGAAGCAAATGTAGACAGTTACTCAGTCTACTTGACAGAATCCGGACGAACCTATGTCGACAAGCTATTGTTCCAGTCTGGACTTCTAATGCCCGAGATGTCAATCTATGATAACGAAAACGTGGATCTACTTTACCGCTTCGATCAGTCATTGAAGGCTCATAAGACAATGCTTGTGGGTCGCGATTACCTCGTCGATGAAGAAACAATATTGTTGATTGATCCGTCTACGGGCAGGACTTTGCCGGGCAAGCGTTACGGGAAAGGGCTCCACCAAGCTATCGAAGCCAAAGAGGGTGTCCTTATTCAGCCGGAGTGTGAAACCGTTGCGGAGATAACTATTTATAACTACTTCAATACTTATCAGAAAATCGCGGGAATGACGGGCACCGCGATAACTAAGTCGCGGGAGTTTCTAGACGGCTACGAACTTGTTGTGGTCGGAGTTCCGCGGCAAAGCCCGCTTAGGCGCGTTGATCACAACGACGAAGTCTATCGAACATCTGCCGAAAAGTATAAAGCTATTGTCACTCAGATAATGGAATGCAAAGGGCGCGGGCAGCCAGTACTCGTGGGAACTGCGTCCGTGCGGAATTCTGAGTTCCTTTCTGATATGTTACACAAAGCCGGTCTGCCTCACCAACTCCTGAATGCAACACGTGAGGGTGATGAAGCTGAGATTATCGCACGGGCAGGTGAGCCAGGCATGATCACAATCGCATCCAATATGGCCGGTCGTGGAACGGACATTCAGCTCGGCGGTGCGAGACCGGTTCCAGGGATTCCACCTGAGCAGCGAAAGCCTTTAGAAAAGGCGTGGATCGAAAGGCGCCGACAGGTTATCGCTGCTGGAGGCTTGTTTGTGATTGGCACTGAGCGCAACGAAAGCAGGCGCGTCGACAATCAGTTGTGTGGTCGCTCAGCCCGCCAGGGAGACCCCGGCGAGACTCGCTTTTACATAAGCCTCGAAGATGGCTTGATGCGGATATTTGGCGCACAACGCATGGATTTCATGCTTCGCACCCTCGGCATTCCAGAAGATGAGGCCATCACACACGAATGGATTAACCGCGCTTTATCAAACGCACAGAATAAGATCGCTTTTAGAGATTTGGAGTGGCGCAAACAAGCTCGTGATTTCGACGATATGCTAGGAGTTTATCGATCACGGTTCTACGCCAGGCGGCGGGAGATTATGACGTCTATCAATCTGGCTCAAGATGTGAGACGCATGCGTCAGAGTGTTGTTACAAATATTCTAGATCGATATTTTAGTAAGCCGGATGCGCTAAATCAATACATTGAGTTTCGTGAAGAAGTTAAGAAAATATTCGATTTTACCATTGCAACCGGCAAAGAGTGGGCGGCTGAAGAGCATTTACCCTTCCAGGAGATTGCAGCCAATCTAGCCGAAAGTGTTGAGCAAATTGCTTGCTTGAAAGAAACGGCGTTCGGAACTGAAGTCACAAGACAGATCGAACTCGCTGTTATTCTCCAGACAATTGATCATCACTGGCATGAGTTTATATTTCAATTCGAGCAACTTAGAGCGACTATCGCCAGCTTGTCCATCAAAGGAACCAATCGCTTGGCAGAAATTGGAGGACGAAGTCAAGCGCTCTTCGATAATTTGTGGGACAATATCAATCGGGAAGTTGTCGGTCAGCTGATGCACGTGCAGTTACTAAATTCATCCGAGGACAAGGCTGCCAATAAGCTAAGACAAGTACGCGGTCTATATACCGGTGACGAGCAGCCCAAAAAACTGTACGCCTCTGAAAGGGTCAATAACGATGCACTCTTTGATGAAGTTGGGCGACCACCGATTGAGAGTGAAATCGAGAGCGAAGATCATGAACTGCTAGCTTCGCAGTCGCGAAATAGTCCATGCGCATGCGGATCGGGGAAAAAGTTCAAGCATTGCCATGGAGCTTATCAGAGTATCCAATAACGACTGTAAATCCCAGCATCTCAAATTTCGAGTATGAAACAGGTGCGTTCAAGCGCTCGACAATAAGAAAGTGGCCTTATTCCAGGACAATATCTCCGGCATTGGCAAAGGGCGAATTGTCATCATCGCGCCCCGGATGATCCTGACCATTGATCGCGGATGCTACCCACGACCAGCTAGGAAAGCCGGCGGTCGGAGCGTCACGCTTCACTGCATCGAGACCCAGCGAAGCCAGCAATCATTGGCGTCACGGCTGCTGTCGCTTCGGCATTCGAGAAGCGGCAAAGGCGGCGCTAGGGGCTCGAACTAATCGTATCCGCTATGGGGATGCCACTGAGGCGGTTCAGGCCGCCATTTTCAGGTCTTGCACGGGAGCCGCGCGTGCGGCTTTCCAATTCCAGGGCAAGAGGTCCGCAAGTTGGTGGCTTTTGGACTGGCCGGAGACGATGCGCTCGAGGACATCTGTGAGCCAGGGCTGCGGGTCCACGTCGTTGAGCAGCGCCGTGTTGATGAGCGACGCCAGAACCGCCCACGAGTTTGCTCCGTTTTCGCTGCCTGCGAAGAGGCTGTTGCGCCTGCCGAGGCCGATGGGGCGCATATCGCGCTCGACGGTGTTGTTGTCGACTTCCACGCGGCCATCGGCGAGGAACACGGTGAGCCCCTGCCAGTGGTTCAGCGTATAGCGGATCGCGGCGGCGAGCGGCGACTTGGCGGAGACCTCCTTCAGCCGCTCCTCGGCCCAAGTCTTGAACGCTTCCATGAGCGGCTTGCTTTCAACCTGACGGACGGCCAGCCGTTCGGCGGCGCTCAGGCCGCGGATACGCGTCTCGATGGCGTAAACGGCCGCGATCTGGCGCAAAGCTTCGAAGGCGATTGGCGAGTTCGTGGCTTTGTGGAACTCGAAGAATTTTCGCCGCGCATGGGCAAGGCAGAAGGCAAGCACAATAGGTCTTACCCTCGCGCTCCGTCTCCGCCAGCTTTTTGTAGGCGGCGTAGCCGTCCACCTGCAGGATGCCGGAGAAGCCATCGAGCAGCGTCATGGCATGCTCGGTTTTTCGGCCCACGGCGAAAGCGTAGGCGACGGCGGGCGGCGCAGGCCCGGCCCACGGCCGGTCGTCGACGGCAACCGCCCAGAACTGGCAGCGCCTCGTGCCGCCACGGGCGAACACTGGCATCGGCGTCTCGTCGCAGAAGATTTTCGGCCGCGCCAGGATCGAAGCGAGCAGCAGCGCATAAAGCGGCTTCAGCCACCAGGCGGTGCGGCCGATCCACAATGACAGCGTCGAGCGGTCAAGCTCGATCCCTTGCGCCCGCATCATGCGCAGCTGGCGGTTCAGCGGCAGATGCCAGGCGAACTTTCCAACCGCGATGGCGGCGAGCAGCGCTTCGGTGGCGATGCCGCCATCGACCGGCCGCGCCGGCGCGGGCGCCTGAACCACGGCGTTCTCGCAGCCCCGGCAGCCATAGCGCGGGCGGATGATGCGCTTCACCCGGTATTGCACCGGCACGATGTCCAGCATCTCGCTCACGGTCTCGCCAATGACATGGAGCGCCCCGCCGCAACAGGAGCAAGTCTTGGCCTCGGGATCGATGCGTATCTCGATGCGCGGCAGATGCTCGGGCAGCTTGCCGCGATTGCGTTCGGCGGCTTTGCGCGGCTTTTTGCGAGCTGCGGCGGAGGCCTCACGGCTTTCGTCAGCTTCCTCCGTCGCCGCCGCCGCGGCGGCCAGATCGAAGATGAGCTGCAGCTGATCGGGATCGAGCTTTTCCGAACGCTTCCCAAACAAGGCGCGTTTAAACTCAGCCAGGATGTAAAGGAGCTTCTCGTTCTCCGCCAGCGCCGCGTCGCGCTGGGCGGCGGCCTCCTCAGCAGCGCAGGCCAGCTCGATGAGCCTTCCCTTGAGCTGCTCCGGATCGGATGGCAAATCGGAGAGAGCGAGAATCATGCCCGCAACTTATGCGGGAGCGTCGCCGTTCATCCAGTAAAATCGCTCGCTTTAAGCAGCTTTTACTGGACGCCTCACGGCTTTGACCGGCGCGTTGGTCCACGCCAGACCTTCGAGCAGCATGGACATCTGCAAGGCGCTGAGCTGGACCGTGCCGTTACGCGCCGGCGGCCAGCAAAAGCGCCCCTCCTCAAGCCGCTTGGTAGCCAGAATCAGCCCGGAGCCGTCCCAGACCAGGATTTTCAAACGGTCGCATCGCTTCGGACGGAAGATGAACATATCGCCGCAAAATGGATCGGCCTTCAGCATCTCAGCCACCAGCGCGGCGATGGAATCCATGCCCTTCCTGAAGTCGATCGGCTCTGCAGCCAAGAAAATGCGCCGGCCGCCGGAAATCCCGATCATGCCGTTTCGCGCAGCGCCGCCAGCACGGTTTTGAGCGCTGTCTTGCCGGCCGCGCCCTCGACGCGGACGCGCGCGCCCGCAAGCTCAATCTCGATCGCGCCGCAAGACGCGATGGCCCCATCTTCCTCTCCGCCGCCGCTCCCGTCAGCCAGCGTGATCGGAATGAACGGCGCCGTGGCTGCTGCCGCTTGCCGGGCCTGACCGCGCCAATTATGCAGCAAGCCGCAGCTCACGCCATGACGCCGCGCCACAGCGGAAATATTTGCGCCGGTAGCAAAGCTCTCCGAAACAATCCGCGCCTTCTCTTCATCGCTCCATTGCCGGCGCCGCCGCTGCCCCGTGATCACCTCGATCCGCCGGTAGCCATCCTGCCGTAAGAGACTGTGCTGAGGCCTGTCATTTTGCATAAGCGCTCATCTTCCGTTCCCGCTTCCGCCGCCAGTCTCGCGCGAAAAAAGCTGGATATTGAAGGTGATGCCGCCGCAACGGATACGAATGATGGTTGGCTGGCTGCCCTTCCTTTACCGCCTGACCCCACAGCCCGTCTTAGGATCGAGCCACACTTTCCCTCTCCCCCTCCATGTGTCCTCCGATCACTGCTAAACGAGATATTGAAACTACATTTGAGTTCGTCCACAACGTGACGACCACTGCATCAGGTGATGAATGCTGCAATCTGATTGTTTTATCCAGTTCTGGGGGAAAACAAAGTCGGACCCGTCCGGAAATGGCGCGCTCATCTCGCACAGCCTTGTTCACCACTCGCTCGACGTGGCTGCCGTTGCGGAGGGGCTTTTAACCGTTTTCCCGCGCCGTTTGGCATCCATGGCCAAGTTATGCGGAGCCGAGCCGGAGGTGATGAAGGCCCTCCTGATCCGGCTCGTAGCGCTTCACGATATCGGAAAATTCCATCCGAGCTTTCAAATGAAAATGCCCGATCTTTGTCTGCCTGAGCTCTTTCGCGAAGGCGCGAGTGGCGGCGGACGGCACGATGCAATCGGATACAAGATGCTCGAAAGCGAGGAATTCGATATTTTGAGCGACTTCCAACCTTGCCTCGCAAACTGGTGTTACGATGGCTACTTTTTCCAATTATGCGCCGCAGTTGCGTTTCATCATGGCAGTCCGTTGGACTGCGAGCCGGATTTTCTGAAAGGCGCCAGGCTGGTGCGGGCCGCTATCGCAGCTTTCCGTAAACAGCTTGCCGATCTCATTCCTATCGAAGGCGACGCGAGCGGCCCCGCCAATGACAAAGACAGCGCAATTCTGTCTTGGTCTGTTGCTGGGTTGACCGTGCTTTCGGACTGGATCGGATCCAACTCGCACTATTTCGATTATCCTCAACGCGAGATGAGCCTTGCTGCTTATTGGGAGCAGGCCCGCGCGAAAGCCTCACAAGCTCTAGCGGCGTCGGGCATTTTACCAGCGTCTGCGAAACCCCATGAAACTGCGAACGGTCTCCTGGCCGCTGGCCATGCCGCAAGTCCACTGCAAGAGGCCGTGTTCTGCTTGCGCCTTGGCGAAGGACCGCAACTTTTCATCATCGAGGATGTGACCGGCGCCGGCAAGACGGAAGCGGGCCTCATGCTTGCGTCTCGCCTATTGTGCGCGGGCCGCGCCAGCGGACTTTATTTCGCGCTGCCCACCATGGCGACCGCTAACGCCATGTACGAGCGCATGTCCACCTCGTATCGCGGTTTGTTCGAGGCGTCGTCGTCGCCATCCCTTGCGCTCGCTCACGGCAGAAAAACACTCCACGATGGATTCTCCGCCTCGATATTGGATATTGCGGAGCCGGAAGCCAAGTCCCCCGACGGCAATCCCGATGACGAAGCCGCCGAGGCGATGTGCGCGGCCTGGATCGCGGACGACCGGCGCAAGGCGTTCTTGGCCCATGTGGGCGCGGGTACCATCGACCAGGCGCTCCTCGGCGTTTTGCCCTCCCGCCACCAAGCGCTGCGGCTCTGGGGCTTGGCAGATCGTGTGCTGATAATCGACGAGGCTCATTCTTACGACCCTTACGTCAACAAAGAAATGGAGCGGTTAATTGAGTTTCACGCGGCGCTTGGAGGCTCGGCCATCATTCTGTCGGCGACGCTTGCCGCTGGTGGCAGGCAAACCCTCGTGAACGCATTCTTGCGTGGTCTTCAGTCACCGGTGCGGAAATTCGAACGCTGCGACTATCCGCTCTTAACTGCGGTTTCAACTGAGACGCTGACGGAGAAGCCGATTGAGATGCGCATGGACTTGCCGCGCACATTGCGCGTGCGGCGGCTCGCGACTGTCGAAATGGCAATCGGAGAAGTATGTGAGGCAGCTGATAAAGGCGCCGCGGTGGCCTGGATACGCAACGCGGTCGATGACGCCATAGAGGCTTGCGAGGCGCTCGAAAAGCTCGGACTGGAGCCGCTTTTGCTGCACGCGCGTTTCGCGATGGGCGACAGGCTCGACAAGGAGAAGGAAATTCAGAAGGCGCTGGGACGGAAGAGCAGCGGCGAGCAGCGCCGGCGCGTGATCGTTGGCACGCAGATTCTGGAACAGTCTCTCGACTATGACGTGGACGCGATGGTGATCGATCTTGCCCCGATCGATCTGATGATCCAGCGCGCAGGCCGGCTGTGGCGACATCGGCGCGGCCCTCGTCCGATCGCGACGCCGGAGCTACTCGTTATTTCGCCGGACCCAGAAGAGGCAACCATCAATGAGTATTGGTACGCCGCCTTGAGTGCCCGGGCAGCGGGCGTCTACCAGGACACGGGCGTGGTGTGGCGCAGCGCCAAGGCGTTGTTCAACGCCGGCTTTATCGATACCCCCGGCAACATCCGCGAGTTGATCGCGCGCGTTTACGAGGAAGACAGCCCTCTTCTGACACCGGACTGCTTCAGGAAGGCCGGCCGCGACGTGGAAGGCAAAGCGCTTGGGCGCCGGTCTGTCGCGGCGGGCAACCTGCTCAATCTCTGGAAAGGCTATAGCGGAAACAACCAGATTTGGATGCGAGACGATAAAATTCCGACGAGACTGGAAGATGAACCATCGACGGTGTTCCGGCTCGGCCTGTTCTCAGCCGGCAAGATCGTCCCTTGGATTATGCGCGAAGCTGACACTAGGCAAGCCTGGGCGCTATCCGAAGTCAGTATTGCGCAGCGGCATGCAAATGGCGTTCCTGCCTCCAGCGGCATGGCTGCGCTAACGAAAACTGCCAAGGCAGAGTGGGGCAAATGGGAAGCGAATATTCCCCTTCTCGTACTTGAACAGGCAGATGACGACGCACGCCGCGATGTCTGGCAGGGCCGAGTGACGTCGCCAAAAGGTGAGCGTACCATGCTCTACGACAAGCGGTTTGGTTTGCGGCGGGCGAGCGACTAGGCTGGGTCCGGCTTATGACGTAGAGACTTTCCGCGCTCGACACGTGGGCGCTGGGAACAAACCACGAATTCGGTGGGATCTTTGACATTGTCGAAGCTTTTGATTTATCTTCGGTTCTCTGGAAGAGTGTTCCCCGCAGGCGCGGGGCTGAACCGCTGCTGGGCGATCTGACGGCGCGCCCGAAAGCGTGTTCCCCGCAGGCGCGGGGCTGAACCGGGCGTTGACGCGATCTTGATGGTTAAGCATGAGTGTTCCCCGCAGGCGCGGGGCTGAACCGGCTATAGCGCTGTTCGGGCTTCACGAGCACCGGTGTTCCCCGCAGGCGCGGGGCTGAACCGCTGTTCAACTCCATGCGCGAGCGCGGTCCGCAGTGTTCCCCGCAGGCGCGGGGCTGAACCGTTTCGCCTGTTCTCCGCCTTTTAGCGTTGGAAGTGTTCCCCGCAGGCGCGGGGCTGAACCGGTGGTGCCGCTGAAGGTCAGGTCGCGGTCGTGGTGTTCCCCGCAGGCGCGGGGCTGAACCGCAGTATGATGCGTTGCTTGATGAGGCACAGAAGTGTTCCCCGCAGGCGCGGGGCTGAACCGCCGCGGCTTCATGTGATGAGCGAGGCCGTTCCGTGTTCCCCGCAGGCGCGGGGCTGAACCGGCGTTTCCCCGTCCCGGAAAGAGGGTCTGCAGGTGTTCCCCGCAGGCGCGGGGCTGAACCGCCTTGTCCATGTCGATGCATATTGTTTTGTGCCGGTGTTCCCCGCAGGCGCGGGGCTGAACCGTCGAGGCTCGCTCCATAGCCGAGAATGAAGGCGTGTTCCCCGCAGGCGCGGGGCTGAACCGGACGACAAGATGGCCGGACTGAACCTTGAGCCGTGTTCCCCGCAGGCGCGGGGCTGAACCGATCGCATGGAGCTTTGCAGCAGGTTCGTCATGGTGTTCCCCGCAGGCGCGGGGCTGAACCGGCCCGACGAGCATGACGCCTTCGGCGCACGCGGCGTGTTCCCCGCAGGCGCGGGGCTGAACCGGTCAGTCCGACCGCCTTCGTGAAACCCGAAGGAGTGTTCCCCGCAGGCGCGGGGCTGAACCGGGGCGCGGCCCGCTGCGTAGTTCGGAAAGCACTGTGTTCCCCGCAGGCGCGGGGCTGAACCGTTCGCGTAGCGTACCTACGCCGAGGGCAGGATGCGTGTTCCCCGCAGGCGCGGGGCTGAACCGGAACCTGAGCTGCGCGCAGTCAGGTGTCAAAGTGTTCCCCGCAGGCGCGGGGCTGAACCGCTCGGCGCGTCGCTCAAACGCCTCTATCGTGGGTGTTCCCCGCAGGCGCGGGGCTGAACCGCGGGCGCGGCGTCAGGTCGCCAAACTCAGACCGGTGTTCCCCGCAGGCGCGGGGCTGAACCGGCTATCGCCTCCACATGGGCGCGCGTCTATCGGTGTTCCCCGCAGGCGCGGGGCTGAACCGATTTCGTTCTTGCCTGCGAATATTGGTATAAGGTGTTCCCCGCAGGCGCGGGGCTGAACCGTTCTACACCTTGCGCTCTCCCGTGTGGTGCGTGTGTTCCCCGCAGGCGCGGGGCTGAACCGCGAGACTGGCATCGTTGTGGCAGGCCTCGGGGGTGTTCCCCGCAGGCGCGGGGCTGAACCGCATTGGATTTGCCCCGCCCCTCACGCTCTGCGGTGTTCCCCGCAGGCGCGGGGCTGAACCGCTTGAAAACTTCGCCGCCAAGCCGACGCAAGCGTGTTCCCCGCAGGCGCGGGGCTGAACCGCGAACCTTGCGGGGGCGGACGACGCGACCGTTGTGTTCCCCGCAGGCGCGGGGCTGAACCGTTAGGTTCCAATGTTATGTGCTCCTCTGTGTGGTGTTCCCCGCAGGCGCGGGGCTGAACCGAACCGTCGCCGAAGCCACGCGAGCATTTTGCAGGTGTTCCCCGCAGGCGCGGGGCTGAACCGATGGGGGTTGGTATATCTCCCCCGAGCAGCTTGTGTTCCCCGCAGGCGCGGGGCTGAACCGTTGTGCGCGTTGAAGTCGCTATTGGCATCGGCAGTGTTCCCCGCAGGCGCGGGGCTGAACCGACGCTGCGCCGCTTCTTCAAGGCGATAGACTTGTGTTCCCCGCAGGCGCGGGGCTGAACCGCTGTGGCCAACTTCAAGCTTATCAAAAGGATAGTGTTCCCCGCAGGCGCGGGGCTGAACCGGCGACAAGGGCGAGGCGCGCGGCCGGAAATACGTGTTCCCCGCAGGCGCGGGGCTGAACCGCTCGCGAGCGGTGCGGAATGGGTTGACGGGGAGTGTTCCCCGCAGGCGCGGGGCTGAACCGGCGACATGGCCGCAGCGGGCAGGTTTCCCGGCGTGTTCCCCGCAGGCGCGGGGCTGAACCGTACGGCTCAAACGCTTGCAGCTCGTTTCGCCGGTGTTCCCCGCAGGCGCGGGGCTGAACCGCTCATGCGTTCCCAGTCCCAATCTTTGCCGCCGTGTTCCCCGCAGGCGCGGGGCTGAACCGATCGAATATGTAGATGTTCCTGTATCAATTATGTGTTCCCCGCAGGCGCGGGGCTGAACCGAAACCACTTACTAGATTAGGTTTTTCCGATAAGTGTTCCCCGCAGGCGCGGGGCTGAACCGTCCTTGCGTGCATTACCTAAAAACTTGTTATTGTGTTCCCCGCAGGCGCGGGGCTGAACCGTTTGCTTACTACCTCGAAGCCAAGGGGAAGAAGTGTTCCCCGCAGGCGCGGGGCTGAACCGGTTCTGCCGTTGCTGGTGGTCAGATAGCTAATGTGTTCCCCGCAGGCGCGGGGCTGAACCGCCAGCACAGTGGCTGCGCTGAGGTTTGGGAAGGTGTTCCCCGCAGGCGCGGGGCTGAACCGCTGTGCTCGCTGGTTATACTGCTCTTAAGACCGTGTTCCCCGCAGGCGCGGGGCTGAACCGCGATACGAGGCGCGTAGATAATCGAGGCCACTGTGTTCCCCGCAGGCGCGGGGCTGAACCGTCAATGGCCTGCCATGTGCAAATGACACGAAGGTGTTCCCCGCAGGCGCGGGGCTGAACCGGTGTCGGCCGCCGAGCTGGATCGGCTCGGGGAGTGTTCCCCGCAGGCGCGGGGCTGAACCGGCGCGGCCGAACGATCCGGAGCCGCCGGTGATGTGTTCCCCGCAGGCGCGGGGCTGAACCGGCATCACAACTCCAGTTGGCGCGGCGGAGGCCGTGTTCCCCGCAGGCGCGGGGCTGAACCGATGCCTTCGGTCTGCAGGCCGACGCAGCAGCCGTGTTCCCCGCAGGCGCGGGGCTGAACCGCCGTACCACGCATTGTATACTACGCTGGACTGGTGTTCCCCGCAGGCGCGGGGCTGAACCGCTTTTGTGTCTTTCCGTGCCGGTCCCGCGACGGTGTTCCCCGCAGGCGCGGGGCTGAACCGTTCGCGCGTCACACGATGAATTTTAGGGTCAAGTGTTCCCCGCAGGCGCGGGGCTGAACCGCAGGTTTTGCGCATCGATTGGCCTAGACATGTGTGTTCCCCGCACGCGCGGGGCTGAACCGCAGGTTTTGCGCATCGATTGGCCTAGACATGTGTGTTCCCCGCAGGCGCGGGGCTGAACCGCGAGCACACATCAATGCAAGAGGCGATCCATGGTGTTCCCCGCAGGCGCGGGGCTGAACCGGCAACACCATCGATCAGGAGCGGATCTTCGCCGTGTTCCCCGCAGGCGCGGGGCTGAACCGCCGGTCCCCGGCACGGTGCATATCGCCGTCGCGTGTTCCCCGCAGGCGCGGGGCTGAACCGCTCCAACTAAATCTGATTTGTGCAAAGACGATGTGTTCCCCGCAGGCGCGGGGCTGAACCGGTCAAACCGGAGATAAGCCCCCTGGTACGTCCGTGTCCCCGCAGGCGCGGGGCTGAACCGTTTTATTGGTCCATCCGAAATAGCCTCCGGGCGTGTTCCCCGCAGGCGCGGGGCTGAACCGGCCGCGCAATCTCGTTTGCAGGGCCGTGACCGGTGTTCCCCGCAGGCGCGGGGCTGAACCGCATTTATCGGGCGTGACAAGAAACTTGGACTCCGGAATGTGCAAATCGCGTCCGCAAGCGGGGTACCCGGTGACTGAGGAGGGCCGCCTTCAGGACCTCATGATGATTGCCCTTCGGCGACATAAGCCCGGCTGCCCGCGATGAGTTCGATGTGGTCGTCTTGTTGCAGAATGCACGCCTTAATCCTCGCCTTACCGTCACGCTCGCAGCGCTCAGTGGCGAATTTTGACAGGGCGCCGGGAAAACCGTATTAATCCCTCTCCCCGCACGCGCGGGGCTGAACCGGTATGAGCGCGCAGCGCGATGCTAAGTTCAAATACGTTCCCACGCATACGCGGGGAAAAAGGAATAAGGTATGAGCACGCAGTGCAGGGAAGCGCTTGTGTTGAAAAAGCTTTCAATGCTAAATGAAAAAATACCCCGAACCGTTGGAGCGGTTCGGGGTATGCAACATCAAATCGGGTAGCACCGAAAGGATAGCAAATGGCTAACACATGTGATGGTCGCCCGCAACGGGCGAAGTCAAATGGTGTTTCTTTGACTGCAAAAGACGCTTCGATTGTAAAGGCAAGACTTCTCCGTGGAGATCGGCAAAGTGACATCGCTGCTGATTTTCGGGTTAATGGCGGCCGTATCTCAGAAATTAATACGGGGAAAACATTTCCCGCTGTGCTTCCCGCGCCCGCCAACAGTCTGAACTAAAAACCATGGCTTGGCAGGGACCGCAAATCGGCGTTTCCCTGTCTATACATTCAACTTTTAATTAAAAGAGATTCACTTTGACCGAGCCTTATTCACTCGCCGAACGCGCGTGGCTCCCAGTCGCCACGGCCGCCGGAACCCGAGAATTTATCCGCATCCGCGACACCGCGCGGCCCGATATCCTCCGCATCGACACCGGCCGGCCCGACTGCGACATCTCCGTCACGGAATTTCTGATCGGGCTGCTGGCGATTTCCGACATTGCCCCTCGGGAAAAGCGCGACTGGAAGCAGCGCTTTCACAAGCCGCCATCGCCCGAGCAAATCGACGAGGCGATCGCGCCCTTTTCTCATGCGCTCCTGCTCGACGGACCCGGCCCGCGCTTCTTCCAGGACTTCGAGCCGCTTGAGGGCGACGAGACCGACGTTGCCGCGCTTCTCATGGATCAGCCCGGCGGCAAGACGCAAACGGACAACGCCGATTTTTTCGTCAAGCGGGGCCGTGTGAAAACGCTTTCGCGAGGCGGAGCGGCCATCGCGTTGCTGACGTTGCAGACGAGCGCACCTGGAGGAGGGGCGGGCCATCGCACATCCCTGCGCGGCGGAGGCCCTGTTACAACACTGGTGATCCCGCGCGCCTCGGACAAAGCCCCGTCCCTCTGGCAAATTTTGTGGGCGAACGTTCCGTCAGAACTTCATCTCGATCGGGACGCGCTGCCGATGGCGATGCCATGGCTCGGCCCCACACGCACCTCAAACAAAAACGAAATAACCACGCCAGAGCACGTCCATCCCGTGCAGGCGTTTTTCGGCACGCCGCGCCGCATCCGGTTGAACTTCGTGACCAACACCGCGCGCGCGCCTTGCGATCTCCTCGGCGAGACCGATGATGTCATCGTGCGGAGCTATATCACCCGGCCATATGGCACGAACTACACCTCGTGGAGCAAATCGCATCCGCTCAGTCCCTATTACAAGCAACGTGAGCAAGACGCCGAATGGCTGCCGCTGCATTTCAAATCGTCAGCGGTAGGTTACCGGCAGTGGACTGGGCTCGCGTTGAAGCAGGCCAGCGGATTGCGCGTCGCCGCCGGCAATGTGCGAGTATTTCTTCGGGACCGGCGACACGATGCGGGCATCACGGTTGGAAACGAATATAAAGCGGGCATTCTAGCCTGCGGCTACGCCATGGATAACATGAAGCCGCTCGATTTTACCGAAGCCTACATTCCGATCATCGTCACCGAAACGGACGACGGCGACCGCGAACTCGCGATCCGCGCGGGCGAAATGGTGAAAGCGGCGAACTACGCCGTGTCGATGCTGGCCCAGACCTTGAACACTGCGCTGTTCGGCGGTCAGGGTAAAGCCGACAACTCGCTTCTTGGCGGGGCGCGCGCCCGGTTCTGGAGTTCGACGGAGGACGAATTTTACGCGGCCCTGACAAAGACGGCGCGAAATCCCGGCGATGACCTACGGGAACTCTGGCTTCGTTTTCTACGCGGCAAAGCACTTGCCATCTTTGACGGGCTGTCCCCTATCGATGCGCCCGAAAGCCTCGACATCAAGGATGTCGTGCAAGCGCGCTCACTTTTGCTGCGAGCGCTAAGTGGAAAGAAATTTTATGCCGAGGCGGGCCTGACGCCGCCGCAAAAAGATAAGCCCAAAAGGAGCGCGGCATGAGCGCACGAGAGGATGGCTGGAAAGCTCGTCTATGGTGGAGCGAATTGCAACCGCACCCGGAATTTCCGAATGGGCGCAATACTGCGGCACTAGCCAAGCTGAGGCGAGCCCATTCATGGGTCGCAGCAGCGGCAGTGCCTGAGACGATCACGTTGTTTCGCAAGCTTGAGAAAAAGCACGAACGCGATTTGCCGCGCGTGGCGGTCGTGGCGGCGGTTCTCGCACACGTTCGAAGAGAGCCTGAAGACGGCGACAGGTCGAAGAAACTACCTTTGGTAGCAAATGTAATCGGCAAGAAGCCGAACGATACCGAAACGCGTGCGCTCCTTAGCGAATTGCGTCTTGGAAGGCTGCTGAGCGTTAGCGGTGAGGACGATATCTTGATCGCCTTCCGCCGCCTTGTGGCGCTGATGGGAAGAACCGCGAACGTCGCCGATCTCGCAGAGCAGATTCTCTACTGGGATCATCCGGACTGGGGCGAACGCCGCCGCGTAAACTTTGCTTTCAACTACTGGCAAGCAGGTGACGCCGCGCCGCTTCCGCAAGCAACCGAATAAAGCCGCAACCCATATCGGGAAAAGGAATTGCTAATGACCCGTTTTATTCAACTACACGCACTCACCGTTTACGCGCCCTCGAACCTCAACCGCGACGACACTGGACGGCCCAAAACCGCGCGCTTCGGCGGCGCGGAGCGTTTGCGCATTTCCAGCCAAGCGCTAAAACGTGCCATTCGCACCTCACCGAGGTTCCAGGAGCGCCTCGAAGGCTATCTCGGTGCCCGTACTCAACGCCTTGGCGAAGAAGTACGCAAGCATCTGATAGACAAAAGCTTCGCGGAGGCGAAAGCGCTGGAAATCGCTCGTATCGTCGGCGGTGCATTCGGCAAAATCGCGAAGGAGAACGAGCCGAAGCCATCCTATATCGCACAACTTGCTTTCATTTCTCCTCAAGAACGGAAAACGGCGATGGAGCTGGCGGACCGTCTGGCGGCGGAGGGCGTAAACGGCAAAACATCCGCCGACTTCATACCGCAACTCCTGCGCAAGACGGACACGGCGGCGGACATAGCCATGTTCGGGCGTATGCTTGCCGACAACCCCGAATATAACCGAGAGGCGGCGGTACAGGTGGCTCACGCCATCACCACCCACCGCGTCGAGGTGGAGGACGACTTCTACACCGCCGTGGACGATCTTAAGAAACACTCCGAAGACGCGGGCGCGGGCTTTATCGGCGAACTCGGTTTCGGCTCGGGCGTGTTCTATCTCTATGCCTGCGTTGACCGTTATCAGCTCTCGCGTAATCTCGGCGGGAACGAAGGGCTAGCGTCATCCGCGATAGCGGCATTTACGGAAGGCTTCGCCAGCGCGTCTCCTTCCGGCAAGCAAAACAGCTTCGCCGCGCATTCCCGCGCGAGCTATTTGCGCGTCGAGAAGGGCGATCAACAACCGCGCAGTCTTGCCGCCGCGTTCTTCAAACCTGTCCGCGACGACCGCGATCACGATTTGCTTGGTAAATCCTTGGGCCGCCTGCACGGCGGCGGTCATGGACATGAAGATGCCGGTCTGATCGAGGAGATGAACAAAGCTTACGGCGCGTGTTTCGATGCGGCTAAGGAAATGCGCGTTATTCCGGGTATTGCGGTTGAGGGGTCATTAAAAGACCTAATCGCATTCGCGGCGACGGCGTAACCGCCATGCGCGAATTTCTCATCTTCACGATCGCAGCGCCGATGGTATCGTACTGCGATCAGTATACGCCCGGGGAAAGGCGGTCATCGTCGAACCGGCCCACGAAATCTCAAACGCTCGGGATTGTCGCGGCGGCACTAGGCATAGAACGCGGCGAGGAAGCGCGGCTCGCCGCGCTGCGCGAAAGCCTTGGCTTCGCGGTTCGCGTCGAGCAGGCGGGCGTGCCGGCTGTCGACTACCACACCACGCAAACAGCGAGCGCCGTTTCGATCAAACGCCGTACCAAGCAATTCGGTCCGGTGGAGACACGGGCGCATGAGCTTCAATGCGACGAAATAAAAACAATCCTATCGACTCGCGAGTATCGCACAGGCGCGATTGTCTCTCCCGCGTTGTGGCTGCACCTGGAGCATCCGCCGGTTTCCTTGCGCGCGATGCGCGATGCGCTTCTGCGCCCGCGCTTTCCGCTGTTCGCGGGCCGGAAGTCTCATCCGCTTATGCTGCCATGCGCTCCTTGCATCGTGGAAGCGGCAGATGTCGCCGCGGCTTACGCCGTCCATGATGCGATCCCGGACCATGCTGCGACTATCATGCTCAAAAAAAGCATCGGACTCTCGGTGACCGCGAGAGACGCTGTCATCTATTCCGATATGGAGGGCGTACCCACCAACCACCCGGGCCTGCGCGTCGAACAACGCCGCGATGTACCGGAGAACCGGGCGAAATGGCGCTTCGGCCTCCGTCAGGAAGCGGTGATCGTCCCCATCGGCGAAGGTGGCGGCTCATGAGCGTCCCACTTTTTCTATCCCGCGCGCGGCTGAGGACAGGGCGCGGAGAGCAACTCTCCGCGATCGCGCCAGCTCTCCTCGGAGGCTCTAAGGGCGATACGGTCGGCAACGCGCATCGCATTCTCTGGATGCTGTTCGGGAGCCAAAACGAAAACGAACCGCGCGATTTCCTTTGGCGCGAGGAGGTGCCCGGCCGTTACATGATATTGTCAAAACGCGCACCCAGCGACGAACACGCGATTTTCGACCTTCACACCAAAGAGTACGCCCCGAAGCTTGCAGCCGGCGACAGGCTAGCCTTCGCGTTGCGGGCCAACCCGGTCGTTACTCGCAAAAGCGAGGATGCACGCAAAAAGGGAAAGCTTGACGGAAAAGGGCGGTTGCGCGGAGAACGCTGCGATATTGTGATGGACGCGCTTCACGCTCTGCCAAAAAGAAAGAATGGCGATGAGAGAGGGAAAAGCGAGCGGGCTCAGGAACGTGATGCGAGGACCCAAACAGCTGGACGAGCGTGGATCGAAAAACAGGCCGAGCGAAGCGGCTTTATGCTTTTGCCTCCGCGTCTCGACGAAGACGGCAAACCGTACCTCCTCGCGATGAACTACGAGGTGATCGAAATTCCTCGTGGAAAGACGAATGCTGGTACGGGTGAGTGGAAGCTTGAGCCACAATCAAGGTATGCCAAATTCGGCGTTCTCGATTTCGAAGGCTTGATCGAGGTGACGGACCCGGCGGCATTCTTGAAACAACTGGCGGAGGGGTTTGGCAAGGCGAAAGCTTTCGGCTGCGGACTTATGCTCATAAAGCGCGCGGTGTCATAGATGGGAAATGCCGCGCCTTACATTCCGCTCAAACCCATCCCCATCAAGGACCGCGCCTCCATCGTGTTCTTGGAATATGGCGAGCTCGATGTGCTGGACAGCGCCTTCGTTCTCGTGGACAAGAACGGTATCCGCGTTCAGATCCCTGTCGGCGGCGTCGTTTGCTTGATGCTGGAGCCGGGCACGCGCGTTTCCCATGCCGCCGTCGTCCTGGCGGCGCGGGTAGGCTGTCTACTGGTGTGGGTGGGCGAAGGGGGCGTACGCCTTTACGCTTCCGGCCAGCCCGGCGGTGCGCGCGCTGACAAGCTCTTGTACCAGGCCAAACTCGCCCTTGACGAAACCGCCCGCCTTAAGGTGGTACGCAAGATGTATGAAATTCGCTTTGGCGAGCCGCCGCCAGAGCGACGCTCCGTCGATCAGCTTCGAGGGCTTGAGGGCGTGCGCGTCCGCGAGATTTACAAGCAACTCGCCCGGCAATACGACATCGAGTGGAAAGCGCGCAATTACGATGTCAGCGATTGGGGCAAGGGCGATTTACCCAACCAATGCGTTTCGGCCGCGACAGCCTGCCTGTATGGGTTGTCCGAAGCAGCGATCCTGGCGGCGGGATACGCGCCCGCGATTGGTTTTCTTCATCGTGGCAAGCCGCAGAGTTTCGTTTACGACATCGCCGACATCTTCAAATTCGAGACCGTTGTTCCGGCCGCGTTTCAAGTGGCGTCACGGATCCTGAAGGGAAAAGGCGACGGAGTTCCCGCGGAGCGCCAAGTGCGCATCGCTTGCCGCGACATCTTCCGGCGGACGCAGCTTTTGGACCGTCTCATTCCGTCCATCAACGATGTGCTTTCGGCTGGAGGACTGGAAATTCCGGAGGAGGCGCCGGAAGCCGTCGACGCGGTCATTCCGCTGGGGGAGGTATCCGGAGATGATGGTCATCGTGGTTGAAAATGTACCGCCTCGATTGCGCGGACGGCTTTCCCTTTGGCTGCTCGAGGTGAGGGCTGGGGTGTACATCGGTAATTTCACCCGCAGAACGCGCGAACGAATTTGGGATGAGGTGCGCGCGATGGTCGGTGACGGCAACGCAGTCATCGGATGGACCGCGCAGAACGAAGCAGGGTTCAGTTTCGAAGCCGTGGGCGCGAATAGGAGAGAGGCGGCAGATTTCGACGGGTTTCTTCTGGTAAAATTCAAGCCTGACCGTGAGGCCCCGCCTTTCTAGTTCGTCACACCACCCACACCGACGATGGGGCGTTCTCGGCGACAAGAGCCTCGACACAATCCGGCGCGTTATAGGCCCGCTTGTTCATGCGCGGCGACACTGGATGAAATTTCAAATTGGCGTTGATATTCGCGGCGAGTTCCGGCTTGCCGCTTCCGAGCGATGTTCCATGCCCTCAGCATCCAGAACGAGCGGCATGCGGATATGCAGATCGTGGATGCTGATGGCGGCGTCCGTCGTCAAAATGGTGAAGGAAAGCAAATCGTCTTTCCAGCGCTCCCAAAGGTCCGCGAAGGAAAGGGGAATGCCGTCGGCGCGCCGTAATGTAAAAAGGCTGTTTGGCTTGATTTTGGTCAGCCCCGGCAGCGTCTTCCACTCGAAGTAGCCCGACGCTGGAACCAGGCAGCGCCGCGCCTTGAGGCCGCCCGAAAAGCAGGCTTCTCCGCAACGGTCTCGACCCGCGCGTTAATGAGGCTATTTCCGATCTACTCATCCTTAGCCTAGAAGGGAATCAGGCCCCAGCGCAGCGTCTTGTAAATCTGGCCGCCCTCCTGCGCGCGACGACGGCGACATCCTGCGTCGGAGCAACATTCCAGGACGGCCGCAGACTGGGGATCGCGGAATTGGTGAGGATGTAAAGGGAGACCAATTCCGTCCAGGTGAAGTTCTGCGTGAAGCGCCCGCACATGCCTTACGGTTCCTTTCGTACCGTGACCGTCATCTCAGCACATTCAACGCACGACGGGCAACTCGGCCCAGGAGGTCGTATACCTATCACTGATGAAATTCGCCCTGAGCGCGGCCGTGGGCTTGGCGCCGCCCAGATAGCCGAAATGAACGGTTCTCGCGCCATAGTCGCGGTTGAGGTCATCAACAGCGGTCATCAGCCTGGCTTGCCGCTCGGGATCGCCCCTTTTGAAGAGATCGCGCTTTTCGCGTTCGGCCAAGGCGAGGTCGGTGAGCATGACGCCGCATTTCTGGAAGGTAAGGCCGGGCTTGAAGATACGGTCGAAGAGCTGCAAGGCGTGTGGCCCTTTTCGCATCCAGGCTTTTCCAAGGAGCCAGAGGGCCAGATGTCCGCGTTTCGGTGATAAATTTCAATTTGGCTCAAAGGCTCGACGTGAAAGGCCAATGCGCCTTAGGATATTTGCAGATTTTATGAAAGTATATTAATCATAAAAGGCATATAGAATGTGATAGCACACAATTGTTACCACTATATATATATATATTAAACGAATGAGCTTTAGAGATTACGCATTTGTCGAGTTAGTTGAACTGTTGGATGGTGCTCCAACAGAACAAATCGGCACATCCTTTCGTATAAGCAAACGCGACATCCGTCAGTTACCCAAAAAGTTCGAGCCTAAAGCTGCCCCTAAGCTGTCTTTGGAAAGAATAGGCAGCCTACAGTATGGCTCAGAAATTGCCCAAAACTTAGCTGCGAAATCGATAATGGCTCCTGCTGTGGTTTCCCCTCGCGTGCTCTTGCCCGCACTTTTTGCTACCTTGGGGCATGCCATCTGTAATAATAGACGCTCCGTAGAAATAATTATCAGATATAAAGATGATAGTTTCAGAACGGAGACATTAGAGACGGACCAGTTTGAGCCATTTGAAAATAATATAGGGGAAGGAACTCGCCAATTTGGAGAGTGGCTTATCGCCATTTCAGAAAACGCACGTAGTTTGGAATTTTTCTTTTCGATAAGCCCTGTTTCTCAAAACCTTATTCATTGAATATTTGCTGGGTTTTTAAAAACCATCTCAAGCAGATGAGGCTTGGCATCGGCCTTTGCGCTGATGAATTCCGCCAGACTTCGTTCGCTCGCCTCATAGTCGCTTTGGGTGAGGCGGCCGCGAAAAAGCTCATAGCGCAGCCAGACCCGATAGGTGTTGACGATGTCCGTCTCGCAGTAATCGGCGATCTCCTTGATCTTGCCCTCGCGGAAATACCGATGCACCTCGCCGCCGTCGATGCTGTCCGGTTTGCCGGGCAGGCCCATGACCTTGCAGAGCTCGTGGAGCGAGACCTTCCCTTGGGGGCTGTAGGACGACAGCACGTCGCACAGATCGAGCGCGTCCTCGGTGTACCGCGCGAAATAAGGCCGCGCCGATAGCCCTGGAGCCGAGACGCCGTTGATCATCGCCCGGTAGCGCAGCACCGGCAAATCGAAGCTGTTGCCGTTGAAGGTCACGAGTTGCGGGCTGAGTTCCGCGATCTTGTCGGCGAAGGTCGAAATCAGCTGCTTCTCGCTGCGCTCGCCGATATGAGGCGCGCCAAGCGCCTCCACCGCCCATACCCCCTGCTCGCGGCGCGCGACGAGGGCGCCGATGCAGACGATCGAATGATAGATGTGCTTCGGAAACTTGTCGCCGAGCGCTACCAGCACCTCTGCCTCCGTCCTCTCGCCCAGGCCATTGGCCGCCGCGAAGCCGCGCAGATCAGGTACGGTCTCCAAATCCCAGACGATGACGTCCATGGGACGGAGCTTGGCACAGCTTCAACCTGGAAAAAAGATAGTTTCGAAGCTTGCGTCCGGGAGATTCCTCAACGTCTGATAGCCCGGCGATGTCGCACAGTGATTGAAACATCATCGAGTTCTCTTCCGGCATGCGGTGCAAGGCCTCGACCAGCCGCGCCGCCAAAACACATCACCGGAGTCGCCCCCCTAAGAGCATCGGTCTTAGCTTTGCTTTCGTTTCTTTCTTTTTCTCTTGTAATAAAGTCCACTTCGAGGAATCATCGTTTTTCACCGCAGGGTGGCTTGAATCATTGTTTTTCACACCCAATCATCGTTTTTCATGCAAAAGCCGCGAAATTCATACCTTCTTGAGCCAACTGAAATCTTCCGCGAGAGCTGGCTACCCATGAAAGCAAGCTTGGCGGGCTATGCCGCCCTTGCCGAAATTCATGGTCTGCCGGGCCCCCTGCCCTCGCAATTAAGCGCCGTCGCTCCGCATAACAAAGCGTCTGTGACCGACGAATGGCGCATCTTCCCCGCGCGTTATGCGCCGCAAGCCACGCTCGAAGGCCAGCTAACCTTCGCCCTCAAACATGAAGGCGTCAACCTTCTGGTCCTCAAACAGCTTTTTCAAGCCGCCGGGCCCGATGCCATCGAAGCCATCGTCCAAAATGCGCCAACAGGCGCTTATACGCGCCGGCTCTGGTTCCTTTATGAGTGGCTCCTGGATAAGCGACTAAACCTACCAGATATGACGAGAGGGTCCTATGTCGCCGTCCTCGGCCCACATCAATATGACGTGTCGGGCGTTCGCTCGCAGCGACACCGAATCCTCAACAACCTTCCCGGCACACCAGCCTTTTGCCCCTCGGTCTATGTCACGGCCACCTTGGAAGAATTTATCAAGTTCGACCTCGCCAAGGAGGCAGCGGCCGCCGTCGCTGAAGTCCCCAAGGACTTGCTCGCCCGCACCGCCGCCTTCCTTCTTTTGAAAGACTTCGCGCTCAACCTACGCCATCGAGGGAGAGCGCCCACCGCAGAACCGGATCGAGCGCTGGGGCCGCGTCATTGGCGAAGCGGGGAAAATTCCCTTCAACTTCAACGAGCTTTTCAGATTGCAGCGCATTGTCATCGGCGATGATCGCTTCGTCGAACTTGGCCTTCGCAAAGAGGACGGGTTTATTGGCGAGCATGACCGCTCCTCAGGAGCGCCGCTGCCCGATCACATCGATGCCAGGCCCGAGGACCTTCCCTCCCTCATGAAGGGGCTGATCGACTTTGACCGAGGCGCGGGAAAAGAACTTGACCCGGTTCTTGCCGCAGCACTTCTCGCTTTCGGCTTCGTCTATATCCACCCTTTGCAGGACGGCAATGGCCGCCTGCATCGCTATCTGATCCACAACGTGCTCGCCCATCGCGGCTTCAATCCGCCCGGTATGGTCTTTCCGGTGTCCGCTGCCATTCTTGACCGTATCGCTGTTTATAAGGCTGTGCTCGAAAGCTATTCCGCAAAACTCCTGCCCCTCATTCAATGGGAGCCGACCCCCAAAGGAAATGTCCGCGTTCTGAACGATACGGCGGATTTTTACCGTTATCCCGATCTGACCCGCCACGCCGAATTTCTCTACGAGGTTGTCGCGAAAACCATTCGCGAAGACCTGCCGCGAGAGGCCGACTTCCTGGCGCGCTATGATCGCTTCCGCGCCTCACTCCAGGAGATCGTGGATATGCCGGACGTCCGCGCCAATCTGTTGTTCCGGTTTCTCGATCAAAACAAAGGCACGCTTTCCAAGAAAGGCCGCCAAAAAGAGTTTGCCAAGCTCACACCCGCCGAACTTGCCGCCATCGAAGGCATTTACGGCTCGCTCTTCGCCTGAACAATGCGTGAGCCATTAATCAAGATCCGCAGGCCGCTCGCGCTCCGAGATTGCGCCCGCCCGCGCAAGCGGGCATCGCATTTTCTCTCTGTTTCCATGATGGACGCGCAGCCCGAATTCCGCAGGATCACAACCGACGTTCGAAAACGTATGGGTGCTAATCAGGCGCCTTCGCAGCCATCAGCCTGATCGAGGCCTGCGGTACGCCTCGACGCGTCCCTCGGCGATGATGACGCCATGATTGCGGTAATCGGCCCGGATCGTGTAGAGGGCGCTTGCGTTATCCTCGCCCTCCCCGGCAAGCCAAACCTCGCCGATGAGATCGCTGCGCAGGTAATTCTGATATCCGTCCGGGTAGGGATTGAGCTTGATCTGCGTCGGCATGAGATCCCACCGCTCCGGCGCTGCCGGCGGCGGGGTCGGATAGCGCTTAAGCTCTTCGTCGCGGGCATGAGCCAAGGGGTTGAAGGCGCTCACAAAGCCCTCGTACCAACAGGCGGCTCCTGCGTTTCCGGGATGTGAGCGAAGACGCCCCGTATAGCGCCTGCCGTCGGGTAGCTCGAAGCCGCAACGATACGGGGCGAGATTGTCCTCCGGGGAGCGCTCAAGGCGAAAACGGCAGCGAGGGGCTCGGCCAAGAAAAGTCATGTCAGTATACGGTCCGTAAAAAGCCGCCATTCTACGTGCATATTTCGCACAGGCAAGAGGGACGCAACCTAGCGGCTCGGCCCGGTTTGGCCGCTACCGTTGCCGTCGTCCTACCAGCGCCGAAACCCTTGATCAATCGTTCCGAAGAGATTTCGGCGAAGAGCGAAAGCTCGGTCTCCGGTCTACTCTTCGGGCCCGGCTGAGTGAGGCCTCCAGTTCCTTCACCTGCGCCCTGGTCGCCCTGATGATCGTGTCGATGAATTCCGCCGCGCTTTGGCTCAAGCCGGCGATGATGAGCTTGGCGTCGTGAAGATGGATGACGGCTTGCTTCAGGTGGCGGAGGCTGGCGGCGATTTGAGCGTACATTGAGCACTGTCCCTGGCTTCTCCGAAGGGATATAACTATCCCTTGGAAGGGCATTCAGGGGCATCCTGCGTTGTAATTCACCGCGACGCATTTCACTGTCGCTTCATGGACATATCCCCGGCCCAATGCCGCGCAGCGCGGGCCTTGCTCAATTGGACACAAGAGACACTCGCGGTGAAGACCGGCGTGGCGCTGAAAACCATTCGCGCCTTTGAAAACGGCCGCACCAAGCCCCTTGGCGTCACCCGCGCCGCAATCAAGCAGGCGCTCGAAAAAGCCGGGATTGAATTCTTCCCCGACGACGGTCTGCGCCTAAAAAAATAAAGCGCGGCCTCGGTTCTCCAGTGCTCCCCAGTAAGCTAAACTTTGCCGATGAGCCCGTCGCTCGAGGTCGGTACCCTCGTCTTCGATCTGGACGCCTTTCGCGCCGATCATCTTCATCGACGCGCAGCGCCGTCAAACCTCTTCTCCCTGCCTTGTATGCGCCAAGGCGATCATCTCTTTGTCCCGGCTTATAAGCCTGTACCCTTCGAGGCGGCGCAGCGCCGCGTTCAGCGTGCTGAGCGGGATTTGCAGTTCCTCTGCCAGCACCCGCTGCGGGCCTGTAAAATGGCCACCCTTCTGTCGCAGACTCTCGATAATCGCTAAATCGCTGGCGGCGAGCGTCCATTTCTTGGCTGACTTATTAGGCGCCTTTGACCCGGCGCTTCGTTGGGACGATTGAAGCGTTTCCCGTATCCCCTCCTCCCAGGCCGCCGCGATCCGCTCGCCGATTTCCGGGAACTCGCTCTTGCGAAAATACCGCTCCATGCTGGAGCGAGTGTCCGACAGCGCACCCGCCGTGGCTTCCAATATGCCCTCGATGTCCTTTTTCGAGAGGCTCGCTCTAACCTGCCCCAATTCGATAAGCTTACGGGCATCCGGCCAGCGGGTTGTGCCATTCAGCGTCAGCGCCATCGCATCGTGCGGGAGATAGACCGTGGTCGTGACGAGGTCATAGACCGGCGCAAGCTCGGCATCGCCGTTTACGTCCGCGTAGAGAATGCCGAAATTCTTCAAATGAGCGTCGCCGTTGCGCAGCGCGCAATTGAGCACGAACAGGCGGTACAGATCGCGCGCGGATTTTGCACGTGTGGCCGGACCCACATAGTCGCCAAGGCGTTTGAAGAGCCGCGACTCGTAACCGCCGCTATATTTCTCGGAGGTTTGCAGACCATTGAGGACGCAGAAATCCTCAAAGCCAAGATAAGCCCCGTCGCTCAAATCGAACCGGTCGAGGATGAGCGCTGCGCCGTCGTCCGAGAGCTGAAAGTTCGGCACGGAAAGCCCAGCCGTTTTTGCGGCCGTCAGGCAGAAGAATTCATTGGCGGCGAGCTCGGGGAATTCCGCTGCATCCCATAATTTGACGATATGGGTCGCGCTGCGCAGGCTGCTCAACTCGCGCCCGCTGGCTTTTCCCTTTCCGGCCCCTCTCTCTTTGCTTCGGATCATGACCTTGGGCTGAACGCCGGAAAGACCGGAATAGGCGGCGAAGGTCTCCAGCAGATAATCGAACAGCGCACCACCACGGCGGGCGCGCAGAATCTCGTCGATCGACTGGAAGGGCACCTCTTCGTCAAGCTCGGCATCGAGCGCGGAATAGCGCAGGCGGCCGATCTGGGTGCGCCCGACAATGCTTAAAAGATCGAGATCGTCGAAACGGCCCGTCGCCTTGGCGAAACGGCGGATCAGCCGTTCGCGCAAGGCTCCTTCAGGCAAGTTCATCTCGAAGATTGGCGCAAGGCCAAACTTCGTATCCCAGGACTGCACTCGCACCGGCATGGTGACGGATACGGCACGCGCGCTCGGAGCTTCAGCATCGTAGGCGAACGTCGATCCCCTGGGCCCAAGACGATCCAGCGCGCCGGCCTTTTGATTGTCTGACCAGACTCGGATCACGACGCCTCTCCGTCATCGCTCCGCAGTTCGTCGAGCGTCGGTCTCTTCCGGTTGAGCGGCGTCACCCGTAAATCGAGATCCAGGGCGTGGAGAATGGCCAAGAGGTTCCCGAATGTGATATCCGTGATCCTGTCGCCTTCAAGCGCGGCTATGCGCGGGCGACTGACGCCCGATAACGCGGCAAGCCGGTCCTGAGACAGCCGCTTGGCGCGTCTGGCGTTACGGACGGTTTGTCCGATGGATGCGAGGGTAGACTGTATCATATAATTTACAAAATGGGATAAACTGGCTATTTTGTATCATAGATTTGTCAGAATATCAAGAAAACCAACCAAACCAGGCTGGCGGAACCTAGGCGCCCGCACAGGTCTGAAGCTCTTGCCCCTGCTAAGGCACTGGAAACGCTGCAATTTCAATGACGCCGGGCTGGACGTACTGATGCCTCCGCGGCAAACCCGCCCGGGTCAGGTGCCCTTCACATCGAGCTGCACGTCGACATTGCCCCGCGTCGCGTTCGAATAGGGGCAGATTTTTTCGTGCGCCTCCTGCGCCAGCGCCGCGAGTTCCGCCTGCGGCAGGCCGGCATCCTCGATATGCAGCTTGACGGCAAGACCGAAACCGCCGCCTTCGCGGGGTCCGATGCTGACTTCAGCCATCACGATCGCCTTCGTGGCGTCCTTCTTGCGCTGCTTCGCCACAAAATCCAGCGCTCCGCCGAAGCAGGCGGCGTAGCCGCGGCAAACAGATGTTCGGGTGTCGTCGTGTTTGGCTTTCCGGGACCGCCCATTTCCTTCGGCACCGAAAGATCGGCTTTAACCGACCCGTCGCTCGCCTCCGTATGACCGTTGCGCCCGCCGGTCGCCGTTGCTTTCGCGGTGAAGAGCGGTTTGATGATATCCATGAGACCTCCCTGAATTCGCGTTGCGGCGTTAAGATTTCTTTCCCAGTTCCCGCCAATCGCTTTCGCTGACCTCGACACCGTAATGCTCGGCTGCTTTTTTGATGTTCGTAAACGCCAGCTCCCGTTCGCTATCCGAGACCCCTTGAACTTGATCGAAACGTGCCAGCGCATTTCGAACGTGTGCCGCGTCGGTCAAGGGCTCTTTACGCTGTTTCGGAAACGCGTAAACGCTGTCCGGCAATTCATGCTTGCTTGTGAGCTTACCGTGCTCGGTGTGAGGCTTCCATGTGGAGGTAGACATGTTCATTTCTCCTCTCAGCCTTTAAAAACACCGCCGCGCCGATAAAGTGTCGATATGATATCGCCGGAAACGATCGAGCACTATCCGTCCGTTGCACCACTCACCGAGATCACTTAGCCCCTCCCCGATGCGGGTGAAGGCGTCCCCTAGGTAGCGGCGCAGCAGCCCTCCTGAATTGTACTAACCGACGGCTCCGATGATAACACCTTGGATCAGCAGAACCCCCAGCCAATGGCCGCTGTCGATTATTGTGAGCGCCAGCTTCCGTCCCGGATAGGCATTGTTTACGGAGATAGTCGTTACAACGAAGCCAAGCCAGCACAGCGCGCCCACGATTGCGCCGGTCTTCACGTTCACTTCACTAAAATGTCCGATCAACCCCGCGAGCAGAGCAGCCATGAGCAATTCGGCAACGAAAGAGACGATCATGGGGACGAGCGGCGGCTTTACCGCCTTGCTGCTCTTGACCTCGGCCTCGCTCCAGCCGAGCGCCGCCTTCCAGCGGTTGCCAAGCACGGTGTACCAAATAGCGCCAAAAGCCCAGGCAGCGACCGCCGCGCCGAGCACCGCGAGATAATCGATTGTCATGGTTCCCCCTCGTTGCCGTTAAGGGGGAGAGTGGCACACGTCGACCAGCAGGGAAAGATCGACCACCGTGCGCCGCCGGAAACTGGGGCGTTCTCAGGCGACAAGCGCCTCGACGCAATCCGGCGCGTTATAGGCGGGCTTGTTCATGCGCGGCGAGACCGCGTGATATCTCAAGTTCGCGTTGATATCGGCGGCGAGGTCCGGTTTGCCGCCGCCTAGCCAGGCAGACATGCCCTCGAAGTCGAGAATAACCGGCATTCTGGTGTGGAGGCCTTGAATGCTTTCCGCCGCATCCGTCGTCAAAATGGTGCAGGTGAGCAGATCGTCCTTCCAGCGTTCCCAAAGGCCAGCAAATGTCAACGGCAGCCCGTCCGCGCGTGTGACGTAATAAGGCTGTTTCAATGGCTTACTTTTGGTAGGGCCCGGAAGGGTCTGCCACTCGAAATAACCCGACGCCGGTACGAGACATCGACGCGCCTTGACGGCCGAATGGAACGCAGGCTTCTCGGTTACCGTCTCGATCCGCGCATTGATGCATTGCGCGCCGATCTTCTCGTCCTTCGCCCAGAACGGAATAAGACCCCAGCGCATCGTTCTGTACACAAGGCCGCTTTCCTCGCGGACGACGACCGCGACATCCTGCGTCGGCGCGACATTCCAGGACGGACGCAGATTAGGGATCGCCGAATTGGTGAGGTTGTAAAGCGACACCAATTCCACCCAGGTGAAGTTTTGCGTGAACCGTCCGCACATCGCTAAAGACCTGCCTTTTCGTCGACTTCAATGAGGATACGGAGGCAAGCGGCACTGTACCTTGTTTTTATAGGCAGCATATCCTTTTCCCCTAGACCTCGCTTGCCTCAGCGAGGTCTTTTGCTTTTTCCGATTTGGTGAGCTTCGCGACCGGAATCGGCCCGCCGCAGTCAAGAGCGATGGCCCCGATCCAGAGAAGGCCGCAAACATCTCGCAAGCGCGACCAATCTTAATTCATTACAGTGCCAGATACATGGGAGCCGCGCATTCCCAGACCCCGGGGATTTATGGTAACGCTCGCTTTAACACACGAAATGAATGGGAAGCATAAGAAGCAAGGGGACCTCGGTCCGCAATTGCTCCTCATAGGAAGGAACACAGTCATCAGATGTTCAGCCGCCAAGTTCGACGACTACCTTAAACGACTTTCCGCCTAATCTTCTCTAGCGGTGTCACGCAGTCCGCCGCTTCGCTTCGCTACTTCATATATCTCATATAGCCCAAAAGCCTTTTGATTTCGTTCGCCGCGAAGAGGTATTTCTCGCGCTCGGCGTCCAGTTCGGCCGCCTCGGCCTGCCGGCTAAGGTCGTGATGTGCGCATGTAGGTGCGCGCGCGCCATCATCGCGGTTATTTCATCGCGCTTTAAGCGCACGGGCTTCCCTTCTCGCCCCGTATCCAACTGATGCTGCCGCCTTTTTTGGTCGAAGACCGCCCCTTTTTGAGGAGAATGATCAGCTCCGAAAGTATAACTTCAACACCAATCAAATGTCGCTTAGCTTAAGCGGGTGGCAGCTTAGCGATACATGGGGCGGGTGTAGCGCCGCCACAGCCTATGTCCCGACTGTAACGCTTTATTACCAGTAACAGGTGGTGGCTGTGCCGGCGGGGGCAGGACAGGTGGTGCAGGAGAGAGTACCGATGCAGATTGTGCTCACGGCCTGCTATCCATTTCGAGCGGCTCTCTCACGCGTTTGAGCCTGAGGGCGATCGCTGCGGCGGAACCGTCATCGAGCAGGACGTGACCGCGCCACGGCTTTAAATCGTTGTCGCGGGTCACGCGACAGAGGCGGTGATGAGTGCTAACAGATTGATATTAAATGGTTTATCCTGCTTTACTGAAAAATGCATCTTGTGTAGGATAATCACTGCATTTTCAATTACTTGGTCGATAAATCATGTTCACGGAGCTTTCAGCCGAACAGCGGCGCTAGTTTATCGACGCCATGCAGGCATTTGCGGCTTGGCGTGAGGCGTACCGCGACTATCGGCACAATTATCGGGGCACAATGCGCTGGAAGCGCGTTGGCGAGCGCGAGTATCTGTACCGCGTTTTTTGCAAGATCGGAAGTTAGTTAGGGGCGCGCTCTTCGGTAATATCTTTACGAGTAGCCAACAAATCGCGTACCTCTGAACCGAGCCGATCCGGCGGGAGCAGCCAATCGCCCCCCTGTAACTTGATCACCTGGGTATAATTGGAGACGCGCGCCCTGCCGGATTGGCCGTAATCGATGCTCCGTGGGGAGTCCGCGCCGGACCTGTGATGTGCTTTCCGAGCGCCAAGTACAAGGATCGGCGAAGGTTGCGGCGGCTCGCAGTTTCAAGCGGGGAGAAAGCATGACTGATAAACATGTACGCCGGCGCGACTGGGCGAGCGCGTGCCATCACGTATCCCTGACTGATGGCGACGGCCGCAAGATTGGCGAGAAGATTTTCAAACACAGTGGCGAAGGCTGCGCGCATCCGCGAGGCGACCGGTGGCCAAGGTGTTGAAACGCAATCGCATCCGGCGCTTCGAACGCTGGCGCTGCCATCAACGAGAGGACGGGTTGACGGAGCTCTGTTTGATCGCGGCGCGGGGGCGGGAGCGCCGCCAATCCTCGATTTCCTCGCGGTGCCACGCGACGCTGTTGCTGCCGATATTGACCGGAAGGGGAAGGCGAGCTTCGCCGATCCAGCGATAGACTGTGGCGGGCGACAAACCATATTCCGAGATCAAGTCGCGCATGCGCAGGAGCTTTTTAAGCGGGACTTGGTGAACCTCGTCGTCGTGCATAACTCAACCTCGTTGGCACACGCAAAGTAGGGGCAAAAGCGGCTTTGGCGCCCAAGGCGGGCTGCCAGCAGCTCGATCTATGGGCTTTAGTTTGATGCGTGATGCCCTTGGGGCGTTAAGAAGCTAGCTTTTAGGCTAAATTCTATCTCATGATTTTTTCTAGTCTGAGCTTGCGCCGCGCGCGGGGGCGTTCCAGGAAGGCCGTGCGTTTTGACCCCCTGCCCCGCTAAAGCCATTCCATTGATTCTTGCGCGATCGCCTGCTTGAGTTGCGCCATTATGGATCGCGCAAGAATTAGAAGCCTATGGCGAGACGAATTCCCCAAGAAGAGCTGATGGCTGTTATTGAAGCGGCGCGTCACTACCGGATAATCAGAGGGGTAAAGCACTTCATGCCCGACGTGCTTGTCCAGATATTCTGACCACCACGCCATGATCGTGACGGGCTTTTTGAGCCAATATTGGGATCATAGCCGTTCCAGATTGGGCCGCAAGGACACGACGGTTTGGGCAAGCGAGAGGCTTTCAAGATCGGAAAGGTATTCGGCGACCGTTTTGCTGGGCGATTTCAGGCTTCAGGCGATCCGCGCGTAAAGCTGCAAGCCTGATCGGGGTAGAACTCGATAAAGTAGCGGATGAGAAAATCAGGGTGCATCGCCTTGAGGCCGTGGCGGCCGAGAACATCGGAAGGAAAGTCGGCGAGATTGGTGGCGACGATAATATTAGCGCCGCCCTCTATGGCGGCGGCGAGCACATGCCGGTCATTGGCGTCCGGCAAGCGCAAATGATCGATGCGCTCTTCGAAGCCGGTGACAATCACCTTGGGGAAATGGCTGTCCATAAGAGCGCGGGTGCGTTGCAATTTCGGCCGTTGCAGATCGGGCCGGTTGCGGAGAAGGGCCGTTATCCATTCCTCATGAACGGCGTTCGACCAAAGCGGCTGATAAGAGGTCTTCAAGCGCGAGATAAAGCAGGATGCTGCGCAGGGGGGCGGGGTGAGAGAACACTCGCATCCAGAAAAGCGATGATCGGCGCGAATGCCGTCATCGCAAGCTCAGTTCCTGATCGATGGCCGCCAATTCGGCAAGGGCGGCGCGGCGGCTTTCGCGGTGCGCTGCTTTGTAAGCGAGCACGTCTGAAAGCGGCAGGCGGTAGTGGCTACCAACCATGCGGGAGGGAAGATCGCCTTTTTCGATAAGCCCCATAATATAGGGTCGCGATACGTTCAGGAGTTCGGCGGCCTGCCGCGGGGTGATTTCCAATTCGATCGCAGCAAGGCTAACGGCGTTGCCCTCGGCCATTTGCTTCAGGATTTCCATGAGCAGTTCGACAGCGGTCGGCGGCAATTCGAGATTCTGCGCATCAGACGTCAACAGGCGCAGGGGCTGGTCCTGGCCGTGACCGTGTTCAAGGGCAAGGCTGATTTCGCGCGCAAGCAGGGCCTCTTCGGCCGACGGGACAGATGGTTCGTTGGTAACGGGCGGCATGGTTCGCCCTCCTCGCACATAGCTTTCCCTACCTGAAAGATAGCACAACGGCACATTAACTGCAATAACTGCAGCAATTGCAATATCAGCAATATATCTGATTAGTTTATGCGGAACGGAGCCCCCTGCCCTGCCAATTTGTCGAGGTATTCCGACCACCAGGCACCACCAGGCCATCATGGCGACCCGCTCCTCGAAAAATTCCCCGCGCATATAAGCGCCACGCACCCGGCCCCCGCGCGGCCGGTCGCGAGCTGCGCCTCGATCGCATCGGGATTGAACTTGCCGGACTCGTTCAAAAGCGTCGAAGCCGTTGACCGGAAGCCGTGGCTGCAGACCTCCTCTTTGGTGTAGCCGAGACGGCGTAGCGCGCCGTTCAGCGTGTCTTCGGAGATGGGCTTTAAGAGGCTGCGGATGCTGGGAAAGCGGGACCTACCTGGCCTGTAGTACCGTAAGCTCTTGCACAAGTTGGACGCGCTTGCGCGCCGAAGGATCGGCCAAACAATCGGCCAAGAAGGCTGGATTAATGTATAATTCCTGTTTATACTCATAGAGTTACAAAAACTCAAGATTGGCCAAAAATATGGTTCTTGATTTAGAAACGGTTCAGGGGATTGAACCGGCGCGGCTTGAGGATGCACCGGAAGTGATTTCCGATTTAGTTGCCGAGATTGCGGCGGCATCGGCGCGGCTCGGCCATGGTCTGAATGTCCGCACTGCGGGAAACCTCGCCGATCTCGTGCGCATCATGAACACCTATTACAGCAATCTCATCGAAGGTCACAATACGCGCCCCCGCGACATCGAGAGCGCGCTTGCTGGCGTGTTCGACACGGATCAGACGCGTCGAAACCTGCAATTGGAGGCGGCGGCGCATGTGCGCGTTCAAGCCGAAATCGATCGCATGGCCGCTGAAAACCGGCTTCCCGAGCCCGCGTCGGTGGCGTTCCTTCGTTGGCTGCACAAGGAGTTCTATCGTGACGCGCCGGCGCAGATGCTGCGTCTCGACAGCGAGGCCCGGGAAATCGTGATGGAGCCCGGGCGCTGGCGCACGCGCCCTGAGCACGATGTTGTGGTTCGCCGGCACCAGCCGCCCTCAAGCGGCAGGGTTGAGGATTTCATGAACTATTTTGCTGACCGCTACCTTTTTGAGCGTTTGGGAAAAGCGGCCCGCATCATGGCCATTCCCGCCGCGCATCATCGGATGAACTACATCCATCCGTTTCCCGACGGCAACGGCCGGGTGAGCCGGCTTATGAGTCATGCCATGGCCCATGCGGCGGGGATCGGCGCGCATGGTTTATGGTCGATTTCGCGGGGATTGGCGCGCGGCCTGGCAAGCCGACGGGAATATGCCGTGATGATGGACCGCGCCGACACGCCGAGACAGGGCGATCTGGACGGCAGAGGCAATCTCTCGCAGCGCGCCCTGCTGGACTATATCGAGTGGTTTCTGAAGGTATGCCTTGATCAGATCAGCTTTATGACCGGCTTGTTCGAGCTTGACACTCTGGCGCGCCGCCTGCGGGATTACGTCGGGCGAAGCGATAGGCTCAAACCCGAAGCGGCGCGCCTGCTTGAAGAGGCGCTCATCCGGGGAGAATTCGAGCGCGGCGAAGTTCCGCGCATCACGGGGCTGCCCGAGCGTACCGCGCGGCGTGTGTTCAATGATGTTCTTTCGGCGGGATTGCTTGCGTCGGAGACTCCCAAAGGCCCGGTATCGCTGCGCTTTCCGGTCGATACTCTGGATATGCTGTTTCCTCGTCTTTTTCCCGAAACGTAAATCTGCCGACCTGATCTGGAGGCGCTAAGCCTCCAGGGATTGCCGAGCCCCCTGCCCCGCCAATTTGTCGAGATAGTCAGACCACCAGGCCATCATGGCGATCCTCTCCTCGAAGAACTCGCCACGCAGATAGGCGCCGCGCACACTGCCCCCGCGCGGCCGGTGCGCGAGCTGAGCTTCGATCGCGTCGGGATTGAACTTGCCGAACTCGTTCAAAAGCGTCGAAGCCGTTGACCGGAAACCGTGGCTGCAGACCTCCTCTTTGGTGTAGCCGAGGCGCCTGAGCGCCGCGTTCAGCGTGTTTTCGGAGATCGGCTTTAAGGGGCTGCGGATGCTGGGAAAGCAATATCTGCCCGAACCCGTAAGGGCTGCGAGCTCCTGCAAGAGCTGGACGCTTTGCGCGCTCAACGGCACCGTGTGGGGGACACGCATTTTCATTTTGGGCGCGGGGATAGCCCAAAGCTTCTTTTCAAGGTCGAGTTCAACCCACTCCATGTGACGAAGTTCGCCTGGCCGGCAAAAGAGGTGAATGAGCAGCAAAAGGCCGATCCTGACTTCTTTGGCGCCCTCATACTCCGCGACGGTTCGAAGAACACCCGCCAATCCCGATGCTGTCGTGATCGCAGCTCTTGGCTTAACCGGTATCGAGGTCAAGGCCTCGGAAAGATCGGCCGCCGGATCGCGCTCGGCGCGGCCGGAGGCGATGCCGTATTTGAAAATGCGGCTTAGCGTCGTGCGCAGCCGTTTAGCCGAATGGTAACGCTCACGCGCCTCGACGCGCCGCAGGACTTTCAGCACCTCGGCCGTGCCGATTTCCCTTACCGGCATTGTGCCGAGATCGTCCCGGGCGAGCGCGACGAACCATTCGAGTTTGTCGAGGGTGGGCTGTGCGAGCCCTTCTTTCCTGCGCTTTTCGAGCCAATCCTCGGCAAGTGTGGCAAAATTGTCGTTTGCGGCGACATGCCTGGATTTCTTGATCGAGCCGGGATCCCTGCCCTGCGCCAGGAGCTGGCGGGACTCGAAACGGCGTTGCCGTGCATCCGCAAGCCCCACTTCGGGATATTTTCCAAGGCTGAGGGTTTGACGCTTGCCCTGAAAGCGGTAATCGAAGCGCCAGAGACGCGATCCTTGCGCGGTGACGAGGAGATAGAGCCCCTCCCCGTCTGTTGCTTTATAAGCTTTGTCTTTGGGCCTCAGCGCCCGTATCGCCTTGTCGTTGAGCTGCATGCCGCATCCCGATACCGTCAACCCTTCGCATACCGTCGGAGATACCGCCGCGTTCCTGAGAAGGCAAGGCATGGAATAAGATGCGCAGAGACAGGCGGCAGCGCCCGCCAAGGCCTCTGTGGCAATCGCAAAGCCTTGAATTTAAAGAGCTTTGGGATACGGTGAGATGGGGTGGAATGAGGGGAAAGAGACGGCGCCAAAGTTCATTTGGCGCCCCGTAGGAGAATTCGAACTCCTGTTTCAGCCGTGAGAGGGCCGCGTCCTGACCGCTAGACGAACGGGGCAAAGCGAAGCTTGAAGATAGAGTGAGCCACGCTTTCGATCAAGCGGAAACAGCGGCGCTTGTCGGTAGCCTTCGGCGAGGTGAAAAATGGGGTTACACACTTCCCGTTGAAGGGAGCGCACAACTGCTTGACGTGCGTGGCGCGTTATCGTGAGAATAATTACAAAATCCGGGGGCTGTTTGTCCGTCATGGGCATGACCTGGGGAGCACCGCCGGGGCTTCCAAGGAGACACTCGTAGGCTGGCCAACGAACGCCTGCTTAGAGTTGTTTGTTTCGCATAGTGAGCGCTTGTGGCTCACGCTAAACGTTCGCTCCTTGTTTCCCCAAAACCGGGAAGGCCGCTTTTGGGAGAAAACTCTGCTTGGCGATGACGCAACACGGGATCGTTTGGGTAGGGGGTGCGGCGCCCATGGGGCCATCCTGTCACTTTTTCGCCACATATCTGAATATCCCGCCCCGATTTGCCGGCGCTTCCGGGATTAAGCGGCGCGGCCAGCCGTTGTCGAAGCGATCCGGAAAGAGGGCGCCGTGACACGCGACCCGCGCCTCCAGATCGTAGATTTTCTGCCGCGCCTGCGCCGGTTTTCCTACGCTTTGACAGGAGATCCGGACAAGGGCGACGACCTTGTCCAAGAAACCTGCGCGCGAGCCTTGTCGCGGCTTAATCAATGGGAGCCTGGGACCAGGCTCGATAGCTGGATGTTTCGCATCGCTCAGAACATATGGCTCGATCAGCGGCGCGCGCACAAAGTGCGGGGCGACGCGGTCGATATCGATGAGGCCTATGACGTGGCGGGCGAGGACGGGCGCGAGGTGGCCGAGAACCGGCTGACCCTGAAAGAAGTGTCGAAAGGCGTCGCCGGGCTGCCCTCCGATCAGCAGGTGCTTATCGCGCTCGTCTGCGTTGACGGTCTCTCCTACAAGGAGGCCTCGGAGGTGCTCGACATTCCGATCGGCACCGTGATGAGCCGCCTCGCCCGCGCAAGGCGCGCCCTTTACAATCTGGCCCATCCCGACATCGAAACCGCGCCGCCGATCAAGCTGGAGACCCGCCGTGGCTAAACTCACCGACGAAATGCTGATGGCTTACGCCGACGGCCAGCTGAACGCGCTCGCGAGGGCCAAGGTGGAGGCTGTGTTGCCCGGCGACCAGGACGCGCGCCGCCGCCTCGGCGTGTTCCGCGCGACCGGCGCGCCGCTGGCGCAGCTTTACGCAGGCCCGATGGCCGAGCCGGTTCCAGCGCATCTCAAGGATTTCGTTCTCAACTATCGCGCGCCCGCGGCCCCGGTCAAAAAGGCCAGCCTCGCCAAGGGGCGTCTGGCCAAAGCGCTGGCGGGAAGCCTGGACAAGGCGCGCCGTGCTGGCGAAAGCTTCGGCGCATGGCTGGCGCAGCCCATGCCGCAGACGGCGCGCTGGCGGCTTGCGGCGGCGCCGGCGGCGATGCTGGCCTTGGGCGCGGGCGCCGGCTTTTTTCTGCATGGCGGCGCAACTCCGGACAGCCTTGTCGCCTTCGAGGGGGGCCGCATTCTCGCAAGCGGAGCGCTTCGCCATGTGCTCGAGACCCAGCCAAGCGGCCAGGAGGCGCGGATCGGCGGCGTCAGAGGCGAGGCGGTCAGCATGCGCGCCACGCTGACCTTCAAGAGCAAGGATGACAGCTACTGCCGCGAATATGAGATCGCAACGCCTGGCGCAGGCGGCTTCGCCGGCCTCGGCTGCCGCGGCCGCGACGGCGATTGGGCGCTTCAAGTTCACGCCGGGACGATGGTTTCGGCCAAGGACGGCAGCCGGCCCGCGGCTCACACCCCGCCCGTCGCCCTGGACGAGATCGTGGATCGCATGATCGAAGGCGACGCCTTCGGCAAGAAGCAAGAGGCCGAAGCCATCGCCAGCGGATGGAAATGACGGGACATCTGCTGCGATTCCCGGGTTGGAGCCCGGTCATGACAATAAGGGCTGCGGCCATGACGGCGGAGAAATCGGGGATATCGAGCGGCAGCAAATGAATTGTCGATGTTACGTTCAACGGCGCCAGGCGGCACAATTCTCTATAACGCCGCTCCGTCCTAAACCGCTGTTGCACGAACGCAATAGTACGCAAGTATTCTGCAAAGCGCGTAGCCGCCGCTACGAACAAAGGTTATGAGCTGTGTAATGGCATATTTTTATCTCTCGCGGAAATAGCGAAGCGGAGCGGACATGAAAAGGACGGCGCAAGCGTTCAGCGTTGCTATATTAGGGGCCTTAGCCTTTGCGGGCGTGGCCGTCGAGCTAGCGCGGGCGGAATGTTACGTTCAGGCGCCGCTTCGTCCGGTCCATCGAACCTACATCCGCCGCGACGTCGTCGAGCCCGGCGTCTACGAGGTTGGGCGCAGCCCCTCCGTTTATGGCTGGGTGGATCAAGCGGTCGAGCAGCCGGGCGGCGTGATCTGGCGCGAGGAGCCCTCCGTCTACCGCACAATTCAAGTGCGCGTCCGCCGGCCGGGAGGCTCCGCATGGCGGAGAGCGTGCATTGGAGGGCAGGCGGCCATGTGCCGTGTCCGCGTTCCCCCAACTTATGTTACGGTCGAGAAGCGCATTCTCGTCCACCGCGGGCGCCGCTGGGCTGAACGGACGCCATCGTCCATCGGCTATGTACACCGGCGCATATTGCTGCGGCCGTATAAAAACTACGCGCACTTTCAACGGCCTTATATCGCATACTCGCGCGAGCGCCTTACGATAGAGCCGGAGGGTTCACGCTGGGTTCCTGCGTCAACAGAGCCGCATTGCTGAACTTTCGCTTCAGAATTGCGCTGCAAATCTTCTAAGCGCGGCGGCCGCCATCGTTCGCAGGAAGCGCTGAGAATTTACTGAGCGCGGATATCCCAGCAGTCGATGCCGCTACGCTTGAGCCGTTTGCACGCGGACTTCGCCTGCGCTTCGTCAGCAAACCGGCTAAGCCGGGCGCGAAACATCGTCACGCCAGTGGGAAGCGCCACGGGCATGATAAATTCGGGATGCGCCTTCATGACAGCGGCTCCGAGCGCCTGTTTCACGTTTTCAAGCCGCTGCTTCGCTTGCGCCTGATCCGGGAAGGCGCCGACCTGAACGTGATACGGGCCTGGCTGGTCCATCTCGCGCGAGGCGGCGATAGCGGCGGCGGCTAATGTCTGGGGTTGCGCGCTTTCCTCCGGTTCGGCGGCTTGAACCATTTGCGCAGGCTTTTCGGGAGCCTCGGGGGCAGGGTCCAGCGCCACGGCGGCAAGCGGGGCGACTTCGGGCTGGCGCATGGTCTTGTAATGTATCGACACGTTCTGCAACTGCGCGGGCTGCGGCGCCTGGGCGACCAGCGTCTCGTTTCGCGCGATGTCTTGAGGCCTGGGCGAAACGTAGGCCGCACTCCTGCTCTCCGCCATCTCAGCCTTGTCCTCGGGCTCGTCCGTCGTCGTCTCGGACGTCGCCGGCACGGGCTCAGAGCGCGTCACCAGCGGCCGGGCGAGCCCGCTTTCGATGGACGTAATAAGCATCGCGATCGAGTTCCGATCCGGTTTCCGTTTCAATTGCCACATCGGGTGCGGAACCGCGGAGGCGACCGTAGCCGCTAGGCCGGGCTTGATCTCCTCTTTTTTCGTTTTGCCGGCTGGTGCGCGCTCTGCTGGTTTCGCGGCGAGCAAGCGCTCTTCGGGTTTCGGCTTTGCCGCGGCGACTTGAATCCCTGCCTTACGGGCCGCAGCCTGCGTCAGCGCTTTTCCCCACGAGGCATCGAGGATATTGCGCATTGCGGCGTTGCGCGCGCCCGACGAGGCGCCGCCAAGCACAACGGCCAGCAGCCGCTTATCGCCCCGCTTTGCTGTGGCCAGCAAGTTGAAGCCGGACGCCGACGTAAAGCCGGTCTTCATGCCCTCCATGCCTTCATAGGAAAAAAGCATGGTGTTATGGTTGCGGTGTATTTCCCCGTCATATTGAAAGTACTTGGTAGCAAACACTTTGCAACGCTCGGGATGGTCGGCCAGAATGCTTTTGCCGAGGATGATCAGGTCTTGCGCCGTTGTCTTTTGGTCCGGGTTAGGCAGGCCGGATGCGTTGCGGAAGGTCGTGTTCAGCATCCCGATGGTGCGGGCCTTCTGCGTCATGCGGCGCGCGAATTCCTCCTCCGAGCCGGAAAGCGCCTCGGCGACAGTCACCGCCATGTCATTGGCCGACTTCGTAACAATCGCTCCGATGGCGTCGGCGACGGAGATCGTATCGCCTGGCGAAAGGCCGAGCTTGGTCGGGGACTGGTCCGCGGCGTGCTCCGAGACCCTGAGCTGCGAGCTCATGGTCAGCTTGCCATCCCGCAAAGCATCGAACAGCAGGTACAGCGTCATCACTTTCGTCAGCGAAGCCGGGAAGCGCGGCTCGCTGGCGTTCTTGGAGTAAAGGATCCGGCCGCTATAGACGTCGATCGCCATGGCGGAGGCCGGGGGCGAATACCGCTCACGGAAATGGCGGCGCGCCTCCGCCTTTGGCGCCAGCGCAAGCAGCGCGGTCATCGCACATAAAAACAGAGCGGGCCATTTCAGCGCATCTCTTGGAGCCAAGGCTCGCTCCCGTTTCAGGAATGACATTGATTTTTCCGGATCATGTCCCGCGTGAAAACCCAAGAACTTTGTCGCGAGCAAGGCGGCGCTGCGCTGCTCGCGGCCAAGAAACCTCTACGCAAGGTTGCCCGGTGATGCTGCTATACCTCTACGTGTGTTAAATCCCTCTTACTTATCCCCGAAGGAGCAGTGTGAAGGAGCCATGGAAGGCGAAGCGGAATTCGTGACTTTTTGCAGTTTCGGACCTAGCCGGAAGGGCAGGCCACTTTCAAGGCGTCAAGCGAACCATATATTCCGCGAGACATTACACTTCCGGCCCTTGACAGAGCAAAGCGATAGACCGGAGTATGTAGGGTGAGGGGTTCTACGCCGGCGGTGACTGGGAGTCCCCGTCAGGTGAGGCGCCCAGAACGTTCGGGCTTTGTGATTGGCTCTCGATGGTTGGCGGCGATGGCAGGTAATAACGGCTTCAAGGGCGACAATGACCTGAAAACCGGCGTCGTCACAAAAACGCGTCCGAAGACGAAACGGCCGAGCCTGTACAAAGTTCTCCTTTTGAACGACGATTACACTCCTATGGAATTTGTCGTTTATGTGCTTGAGCGTTTCTTCAATAAGCATCGGGAGGAGGCGACGCGCATAATGCTTCATGTGCATCAAAAAGGCGTCGGTGTATGCGGCGTCTATACCTATGAAGTTGCTGAGACGAAAGTCACGCAGGTGATGAATTTTTCTCGGCAGCATCAGCACCCCTTGCAGTGTACTATGGAAAAGGAGTAGGTGCGGCAGTGCCATCATTTTCAAACAGCCTGGAAGAATCGCTTCACCGCGCAATCGAGTACGCCAATGAGCGTCATCACGAATACGCGACGCTGGAGCACCTGCTTTTATCGCTGATCGACGACCGCGATGCGTCGTCCGTGATGCGAGCGTGCAATGTGGACATTGAGCGCTTGCGGGCCAAGCTGACCGATTTTCTCGATAAAGAGCTCACGAATTTAATTCTTGACCAGGATAGCGAGGCCCAGCCCACAGCCAGCTTCCAGCGCGTCATTCACCGCGCCGTTGTGCATGTGCAGTCCTCCGGCCGCGAAGAGGTGACCGGCGCCAACGTTCTCGTCGCGGTTTTCGCGGAGAGAGAGAGCAACGCAGCTTATTTCCTGCAAGAGCAGGACATGACCCGTTTCGACGCCGTTAACTTCATCTCGCACGGCATATCGAAGCGGGCCGGGATGTCCGAGCCGCGTGGCGTGCGCGGCGTTGAAGACGACGCGACGACCGTGGACGGCGCCGACGACAAGAAGCGCAGCACGGACGCGCTCGAGGCTTATTGCGTCAACCTCAACCAGAAGGCCAAAGACGGCCGCATCGATCCGCTGATCGGCCGCGACAAGGAGATCGAGCGCACCATTCAGGTGCTGTGCCGCCGGTCGAAGAACAACCCGCTCTATGTCGGCGATCCGGGCGTCGGTAAGACGGCCATTGCGGAAGGGCTGGCAAGAAAGATTGTTCGCGGCGAGGTGCCGCAGGTGCTCGCGAACGCCACGGTCTTTTCGCTCGATATGGGCACGCTGCTTGCGGGAACACGCTACCGGGGCGATTTCGAGGAGCGGCTCAAGGCCGTCATGAAAGAGATCGAGGCCTATCCCGGCGCGATCCTCTTCATCGACGAGATCCACACCGTGATCGGCGCGGGCGCGACCTCGGGCGGCGCCATGGATGCATCCAACCTGTTGAAGCCCGCCCTGCAATCGGGCGTGCTGCGCTGCATCGGCTCGACCACCTATAAGGAATACCGTCAGCATTTCGAGAAGGACCGGGCGCTGGTCCGGCGCTTCCAGAAGATCGACGTGGCCGAGCCCA
>CAVYBZ010000015.1:0-423266 GCA_963766815.1 uncultured Alphaproteobacteria bacterium
TCGCCAAGGCGCACACCCGGCGCCTCGCGGATGGGTCGCCCGCCCTGAGCTTTCGTGGCCTGCTGACCCATCTCGCCACCATCGTGCGCAATGTCATGCGCCCCAAAGACGCAAAGCCCGGCATGGGGACCTTCACCCTCACAACCGAGGCCAGCTCCAAGCAGCGGCAGGCCCTCGATCTTGCCGCCGCAATCGCGGCGTAGACAATGCCGCACTGCCCGTTTCAATCGCAAGCGATTGAAACGTCAGGGGAAACTTCAGTTCAACTGCAGGAACTTCGGGTTAATCAGGAGAAGTCCGCCATGCCCGTCGCTTTTCAAGATCGAATTACCCGTTCGATGGTCCGCGAACATTCCGAATGGCTATTCGTCTTCGGCGGCCATTTGGCCCGAAGGGGATTGGGTGGGAAGGCGAGAGAATGCCAAGGCGAGCCGAACGCTGTGGGCGTGCCGACCAAACAGGCGCCGGCCATGACCAAGGAAGCGTTTTTCCCCGACGCTGATTTGGACCTCTGGCTGGAGAAAACGGCGCCGATCTGGTGGGCGGATCGAAAAAGCGCTCTTATACGGTCGGACAGTGCTCTTTCCCAAAAATGGTCTAGGAACCGGCTTGGCGCAGCTTCCGGAGCGCGCCAGCGATCTATGCGGCTTTGAATACTCGCGTGAGGCTTTCAAGGACGGCGAACAGCGAAAATGGATGAAACGGCGGTGAGGGCAAAAATGATTGCAAATTCTCGACGAGGGGGAGACGATTTGCGGGAGCTGGTTGGATGAACGGCCAAACGCCGGTGGAATACCGCACATGGCTAACCGCTGACGAAGCCGCAGCCCACCTGCGGTGCTCCCGTCAAACACTCAAGCGCTACAACGCCCCATTTGCATGCTTCAAGCGTAAAAAAGTCTATCACCGCGAAACTCTTGATAAGTGGGCACAATGCCGTATTCAATCTGGTGCCACCGACGAAAGCGGACCAAGAAAGGGCCGCAAGGGCAAAAAATCTCCGTCACTGATCGCTTCTACACGGCTGAAATCCGGTTCACAGGAGATCACGTTGGTAAGTATCTCAGAGGCACTGGAAAAACATCAGAGCGGGAAGCCTACGCGGAAGCGCGTCGCATAGCGCGTGAGATTGAAGAGATTGAGATCCCGCAAAAGCAAAAGCAGGCATTCTGACCGTCGATACTCTTTTTGGGACGTGGTTTAGCGAAGCCGGCCACGCTCTAAAGTCCGAAAAAGACGTACGATGGCAAATGAAAACCTTGGTACGCCTCCTTGGGAAAGAAACCGAGGTTGGCAAGATCAGCAATAAGACGATTCACCTGCTTGTGCAAAGCCTCAAGGAGGAAGGCGCATCTGCGTGCGTCATCAATCGCGTGCTTGAGCGGCTTCGCGCCACCATGAATTATGCCGTCGAAAATTGGGAGATCGAGATCGAGAGGTTCCCCAAATTCGGCAACTTCATGCAGGATGTCCCGGACGAGCGCGAAATCTATCTCACCTATGAAGAGATAGCGACGCTTATCGCCTTATTGCCGGAACACATCCAACTCGCCGCCGCATGGTCCTATTATACGGGGCGCCGCCTGAATGAAACTCGTAGCATGGTATGGGAGAAGGTGTTTCTAGACCGACGCTTTGTTATCGTCAAAACGAAGTCGAGAAAGAAGGATGGGACAAGACGGGTTCCAATCAACGCCAAGGCGCTTGCCGTTCTTGAAATGATCGGGGTCAAGATGAGCGGCGCCGTGTTCGACCTCACGAATAGGCGCAAAGAGTTTGAGGCTGCGCGGAAGGCGATTGGCCGAGAGGATTTCCGCTGGCATGACTGGCGGCACCTTACAGCAACCCACGCGCGCATGATTGCAAAACCTAACCAGAAGTTGATTGGGCGGACGCTTGGGCAAAAGAGCCAGCAAGCGACACAACGTTACATGCATGCCTTTGACGAAGAGGTTATCGAACTCCTCGACCAGCTCCCGAACGTCCTCTCGGTGTGCGAATCGGAACCGAAGCTCCTATCCAACACTCCTATCCAAGACCGGAACAGATGAAAGCTTCGCTTGCGTTTTCTCTCAAAATGCTGTGCTTTCAGGGGCTTATATGGTGCGCGCGGAGGGGATCGAACCCCCGACCCTCTGGGTGTAAACCAGATGCTCTACCGCTGAGCTACACGCGCAATCGATGCTTCATAACACAGCGGAGCATTCCTCGCTCGTCAAGCTTTTATTGCTGTGACGAAGAGTGCTTGGCTACGCGCCGAAAATGGTCTCATAGAGCAGAACGGCGTTAAGCAGGAGAACAAGGGCCGCGCTCGCCGTCGCCAAAATCTGCGTCGGCCGCGCATTGGCGAAGCGGCCCATGATCAGTCTGTCCCCCGATAAGAGAATAAGCGCAATCATCGGCACAGGGAGCGCGAGACTGAGGATCACCTGGCTTGCTACAAGAGCTTTTGTCGCGCCCACGCCCATTCCGACCACGACGAAGGCGGGGACCATCGTCACCAGCCTCCGCAACCAGATGGGAATCGTGCGGCGGAAAAATCCCTGAATGATCACTTGGCCGCCCAAAGTGCCGACAACCGAGCTTGAGATCCCCGATGCAATGAGGGAGACGAGAAAGGCGGCGGCCGCGCCAGCGCCTAAAAGCGGCGTGAGCGTATGATAAGCGGTTTCGATTTCGGCGACGTCAGGATGGCCCGAATTGAAGGCGGCCGCCGCCATCATCACCATCGCCATATTGATGCCGCCCGCCACGAAGAGCGCCACAACCACCTCGCGGTTGGAGTACCGGAGCACCCGCTCGCGCTCCTCGTCGGAAGACAGCATGGCGCGCGCCTGCGTCAGCGCTGAATGCAGATAGATGGCGTGCGGCATGACCGTGGCGCCGACGATGCCAACCGCTAAAATCAAAGCTTCGCCGCCGGCGATTTGCGGCGCGGCCAGCGCCCGGCCCGCCGCGCCCCAGTCCACAGGGGCGATGAACAGCTCGATCAGGTAGCAGATGCCGATGACGGCGACAAAAGCCCCGATCGAAAGCTCGATCCTTCGGAAGCGCGAACCGCCGAATATCAAGATCGCATAGGTGATCACCGCCGTGGCGGCCATGCCCGACAGCAGTGATATTCCAAAAAGCAGGGAAAGTCCGATTGCTCCGCCAAGGAACTCGGCCAAGTCCGTAGCCATCGCGGCGATTTCGCTGACGATCCACATCAGAAAGGGGATGGGCTGGGGAAAATAGGCGCGCGAAAGCTCAGCGAGGTTTCGCCCGGTGACAATTCCGAGCTTCGCCGAAAGCGCCTGAAACAGCATTGCGATCAGGTTCGCGGCCAGCACCACCCATAACAATCCGTAGCCGTATTTTGCGCCGGCCTGGATGTTGGTGGCGAAGTTTCCCGGATCGATGTAAGCGATGGAAGCGACGACAGCGGGGCCAGTAAAAAGCCATGTCGTCGCGATGCCGCTCCGGCGCCCGGCGACGGCCTCCCGCAGGGCCATCGACGTGGCGCTTTCGACCGTTGGCGCCGCCTCGGCGTGACCAGGTGCTTCCGATACCATCTTTGATCTTTGTCAAGCTATATATAGCCTATGCTATAATACGTTGCAATCGCTTATCAAGGCTTCACGTGGAAGTTGATCGCACTTAAAATTCGGTGAGGACCGTCACGCGATCTGGTAGGGTACTCTACAGCTATAAATTCAAACGCACTGTCATGCCTCAGCATACGAAAACCGAGCCGGAAACGCTCATCTCAGCCGATATCCAATCGGCAAGCTTCCGCCAGAACCGGAAGGCGCGGCGGCTGGAGCTTGTCGAGGACTACGTCGAATTGATCGATGATTTGCTCGCCGCTCATGGCGAAGCAAGGCAGGTCGATATTGCGGAACGTCTGGGGGTCGCTCAGCCCACCGTCGCAAAAATGCTGAAAAGATTGACCGAAGACGGTTACGTGTCGCAGCAGCCTTATCGCGGCGTGTTCCTGACGCCGGCGGGCCAGCGTCTCGCGGCGGAAGCCCGTGAACGGCATCGCGTGGTCGAGGCTTTTCTGCTCTCGCTTGGCGTAAGCGCAGAGACGGCGCGCCGCGATGCCGAGGGGATCGAGCACCACGTCAGCGCCGAGACGCTCGACGCATTCCGCGCCTTCGCAGGCCTCAAAGCGAAATAGGTCAGATTCCAACCGCCAAATCTTCTGACCGCTTGGGGTCTTGCCCGCGAAGGAGTGTGTGGAAAAATCGGCATCACCTCTTTTGTCACGGCCGGGCTTGACCAGGCTTGATCGGCCATCTAGTAAACGATTGAAATCGCACCTTCTTTTCTGGATGGCCACCGAAGCGGCCGGGAATTTCGGCCATTGATATGAGCTTTTAAGCCGCAGCGCTATTTTCGTCACTCTTGGACGGCAAGCTGCCGCTCGCCGGTTGACGGCTGCGCTCTCGATCTGACAAATGCTGGCGGGGCATAAAGAGGGATAAACGGTGTCGAGTTTTGGCATTTCGGCCGAGGTTTTTTCTGGCGTCGCAGTCGCGGTCTCCGTTTATAGCTTGTGGCGCACTTCATTGAAGCGGGCGGATTTGCGCGTTTTCGTTCCGCCGTTGATTCGCTATGCGTCGCCTTATCAGAACAGCGTATTCGAGGTGTTCGAGATCCCGCTGACAGTTATCAATGAAGGCGCGCAGACAGGAACAATTCTGTCTTTCGATCTTGAAGTCACCAACCCCCAAAATGGCGCATCGAAGCTCTTCTATAGCGCCGGGCTCGGCCCCTGGAGTTTGGCGAAGGTGCAAGGCGAGAGTTTGATTCCCTTCGCCCCGATGTCGCTTTCCGGGCGGTCCTCGCAATCGGAGACGGTGCTGTTTTACGCGCGCAACAATTCACGCGTGCGCCAGATCGCCGAGGCGCCGGCTCAATACAAGTTTGCGATTACGCTGCTCACAGCCGGGCGTAAGGGTCTTTTCCGGCGCAAAGCGAAGCCGCTCGCGTTCGAAATGGAGATGCCCTATCTCGATCACCGCGCCTTCACCAGCGGATCGGGCACGCTGCCCCTCAATAACCCCGACTGGCAGCCAAGCGCCGGCTCCGCCTGACCGCCGCGGATGCGAACCGGTAAGCGCTTCGCCATGTTTATTGCCGCCAAATCTTCCAACCCACTTGGTGTCTCGCCCGCGATGGAGCGTGTAAATAAATCGGCGCCGCCCATTTTTGTCATTGGCCGGGCTTGATCCGGCCATCCAGTAAACAATTAAAATCACAGCTTCTTCTCTGGATAGCCGCGTCAAGCGCAAGAATGTCCGGTTTATATCTGCCGGTAAATCAATGGCTTCAGAAAAAGGCCGCGTTTTTCGCGAGATCGCGCAACAGAGTCCCTTCTCCCGGTGGGAGAAGGACAGGATGAGGGGTAACTACTTAAATTACAAGGCGCTTCACCGCTCACCCCAGCCCTTGCACAGGGAGAGGGAGCTCGGCCGCGATTGCCGAAAAAATCGTGCATGACCTGTCGAGCATTGATTTCATTGAAGACACCACTGCGTCAAGCGCGGCTATGACAAGGTCGGCAGAGCACCAAAGCCGATTTATTCACACGCTCCTTCGCGGGGACGACAACAGAAGCGGTCGGAAGGTATTCCATCGTCTGGATGCATGGATACCGTCTGCGCTGGCTGCGCGCGGGCTTTATGGAAAGACCGCTCCCACTCGCGGTGATTTTCATAGCTCTCCTTAATGTAAGGCGTGAACACTGCCGCGTTCAGGATAATCCAGTTCAAGAGGTTGGCGGGAAAGCGCAACGGCCTTACAAAATCGACGAAAAGGATCACGCGCGTCTTTTCAGTCCGGTTCCACGCCTCGTGGTCATAGGCGTCGTCGAAGACGAGAGCGCGCCCCTCCTCCCAATGGCAAATGCGATCGCCCACGCGGATGGCGATCTGCTCTCTGGGCTCTGGAACGATCAGCCCGAGGTGAAAGCGCAGAACGCCGTTATAAAACCCGCGATGGGCGGGCAGGTGCTTGCCAGGCTCGAATATGGAGAACATCGCCGTCTTCAAGCCGGGGATCTTCTGCACGGCGCGCCAGGTTTCGGGACAAAGCGCGATATTCTGAGCGGATTTTATGCCGTAGCCCATGAGCAGAAACGTTTTCCATCCCCGATCTCTGCTGATTGTGGCGACGTCCGTGGCGATGTCCTGAAAATTTGGGAGTTCGTCTTTTCTCGCCAGTAGACCTTCCAGCTCATTGCGGATCACGCGCCATTCGCGCTCGACGCCGGCCGCCCAGGGAAAGTCCGCGTTATCATAGACGCTCGGATTGCCAAATTTCGAGAACCGCACGTTGATCCGCTCGGCTACGGCGATTATCGCGAGCACCAGCCGGATATGCCAGCTTGTTTGATCGCGAGGCTTGATCTCTTGGATTGCGACCACGGTCTCTTGCTGCCCGATGGTGACAACGATTTAAAACTAAAAAGCTAGGCCGCAAAATTGTTCCTGTCCTTCAGAGAGATGGGCCGCTTATTCTGCTCCAGGGATCTATAAAACTCGATCCATTGCGCCGTCACCGCTTCCGGCGTGAAACCTTGCTCGTAGGCTTCGAAACCATTCGCGATGAGCTTGTGCCGAAGCTCGTCATCGGATAGCACGCGCGAAATCGCCGACCGAAGCGACGCAACATCGTCGATAGGCGTCAAAAGACCGGTGACGCCGTCGCTGACGTGCGCGGCCGGGCCCGCGCTGGCGCAGGCCACAAGCGGCGTTTTCGCGGCCCAGGCCTCAAGAATGACGGTTCCGAACGGCTCGTAGCGGGACGGCAGGACGCATACATCCGCGGCGTTCAACAGCGCTGAGCGATCCGTGCGCCAGCCGAGAAAGCGAACGCGCTCTGAAACTCCCAACTCGGACGCCAGCTTCTCCAGTTGCGCTTGCAGAGGCCCATCCCCTGCTATCCACGCGACGCAATCGGGCAAGCCTGCCAAAGCATGCAGAAAAGTGTCGAGGCCTTTCTTCTCGTGCAGGCGCGAGAGCGTCAGCAGCACTTTGGCGCCGGGCGGGGTGTTCAAAGTTCCGCGGTCGAGCGGCGCAAGCGGCGTAATCACGGGGAATGTCGGAATGTAATGGGCGCGATCCGCCGGCACGCCGTTTTTCACCATATGAGCGGCGATGCCGGGCGTAACTCCCACCAAGCGCTCGCAAACTTGAAAATGGCGCGGATCGTAATATCCCCCGAACCAGCCAATCACAGGCTTGGACGTTTTCGGGACGAGGCTCGCGGCCCGGCGCATCCAGGTCTGCACGATTGTGGGCTTTTCACGCGCTATAAGCTTGCGAAGCATGAAGCGCTGCGCGGGCGGGAACGGAACGCGCAAAGGAGACGGCGCCATTCTGATCCCAAGCGCTTTCAACTCGCCAAAGCGCTCCGCATCCTCAGGAATGACCACGCATTGATCAATGGCCGCCTCATGCAGCTTCGTAATCACGTCGCAAGCATAAGTCTCGGCGCCGCCGTTGGCCTTGCTCGTCATGATTTGGAGAATGCGCATCGGCCGTGATTTCTTTTGTTACGCCGCGCGCGCCGCGGCAGGTGCGTTTTCGAGGATTGAAAGGACGGCATCAGCCGCCTTGCCGCTGGGCGATCCTTCCGGCAGGAACATCTTTTCTCGTATTTTGGCCAGCGCCGCCAATTGCATGGCTCGCTCAGGCGTCTCCTTCAAAAGCGGCGCGATGGCGGCGCTGAGCTTAGCGGGCGTGCAGTCTTCCTGGATGAATTCGGGAAAGGCATTCTCGCCAAGCACAAGATTGGCCAGTACGATGGAATGGACCTTCATGAGGAACCGCAGGCGCGCCGCAAGCGCGTCCACGCGATAGGCGGCGACCATCGGCGCGCCTGTGACCCCAAGTTCGAGCGTAACGGTTCCCGAGGCTGCGAGTGCGGCGTGCGCCAGCTTGAACGCCCTGAACTTGTCGCTTTCGCCCTCGATGAGATGCGGCAGCTGCGGCCAGCCTACGAGCGCCTGCTCGATCAAAGGACGGACCGAAGGCACCGCCGGAATGATAACCTCGAACGGCCCGGATTGCCGCCGCAAAGCCTGGATCGCTTCCCCGAACGGCGCCATCAGGCGCGACACCTCGGATGGGCGGCTGCCCGGAAGCACAACGAGCACCGGAGCGCCGGACGCGAGGTTCAGCCGCGAACGCAGGCTTTCCGTTTCGAGTTCATCGATCCAAGCGGCTCGCTCGATGAGCGGGTGGCCAACATAGCTGCAGGCTGGCCCGCCAAGCCGTGCGTGCGCCTCGGGTTCGAACGGAAGCAGCGCAAGCAAATGATCCACATAGGGCCGCATTTTCCGTGCGCGCCCTGGCCTCCAGGCCCACACGCTGGGGCTGACGTAATCGATGATGGGGATCGCTGGCGCGCGCTGCCGGATGCGCTTGGCGATAGGGTGCGTGAACTCGGGGCTATCGATAATGACGACGGCGTCCGGGCCGAAGGCGAGAGCCGCATCGACCGTTTGATAAACCCGGCGTACAAGCTTTGGTAGGCGAGCGATGATGGCGGCTGGTCCCATGACCGCGACATCGGCCAGCGGAAAGATGGATGAAAGCCCGGCCCGCTCCATATGCTCGCCGCCAACGCCGGCAAATTCAAAGCCGCCGGCGCCAGCCTTCTCCTGGAGCGCGTGCATGAGCTTGCCGCCGAGCACATCGCCCGAGTGCTCGCCCGCCACGACGAAGATGCGCTTTGCTGGAGACATGAGCCTCGCCCCCCGGACCGTTCAGCCGCGTGCAGATTACCCGCCCATCACGTCCTCAGATGAGGCCCCATAGAGGAAAAGACCGAGGCTATCAGCTTTTTCCACAAGCTGTTGCTGCTCAGCCAGCAGCACAGCGCCCGCTGCGACGGCGATTCCTGCGAGCCCTGCCTCCGAAGCGAGTTCCACCGTACGAGGCCCGATGGCGGGCAGGTCGAGGCGCAAGTCCTGGCCGGGCTTCGGCGCTTTCACGAGCACGCCCTTACGCGCCTTGAAGCCCCAACGGTTCAGATCGCGGCAGCGGCGCAGCATGGCGTCAGTCCCCTCCGCCGCCTCCACTGCGAGCACATAGCGCCGCGCCACGACAGCCGCCTGGCCGATATCGAAGGCGCCGAGCGAGCGCGCCACCCGGAAGCCGAGCCTTATGTCGTCGAGAGCGTCCGCATCCGGCGCCGCGGCGGAAAACGCGCCGTGTGGAGCGAGAAGCCGCGGCGCCACCTCGTGCGCGGCGAGAACTGCAAACCCGTTCATCTCAAAAAAACGCGCCACGCCCCGGAGCACTGTGTCATCGCCCCCTTTGAAGAGGCGCAGAAGTTGAGGCAAGTGAAGGAGAAAGCCCGCGTCGATCCTGATCCGGAAGAGATTGGGCCTGCGCATACTGCCCACGAACACGATCCGCGCACACCCTTCGCGGCGAAGTGTGCGCAAGATGAGGCCCACTTGCCCGATATGCGCGTAAGCATGGGGGAAGCGTTCGATATCGGCTGGGGCGTCTCCCGATAGCCCGATGATGAAAGGGCTGCTTCCGCTCGCTTCAGCGGCTTCGGCGACCGCCAGCGGCAGCGATCCGCCGCCGGCGACGATGCCGATTTGCGAGGGCTGCGCCTCTGGAACGCGCTTCGCCTGTTGAACGACCGGCGCGGCGCCGGCGATCATGCCTGATTTCGCGGAACGCAGAACGAGCGATCCGCCTTCGCCCGCATGAAAGCGACTACGCGTTGAACAGGCGCTTCAGCCGGGAACATCTTCTCCACATCGTCGAGGCGCTCTTGCAGCGTCCCTTCTTGCGAGAAAAGAAGCCCGTAAGCCTTGCGCAGAGCATGAATCTGCTCGCGGTCGAACCCCTGCCGCTTAAGGCCGACGATATTCAGCCCGGCCAGACTCGCGCGATTGCCCAGAGCCATGCCGAATGGAATGACATCGTTTTCGACGCCGGACATTCCTCCCACAAAGGCATAGGCGCCGACACGCACCCATTGATGGACCGCACACAGGCCGCCCAGAATAGCGTGGTCCTCGACTGTGACGTGGCCGGCGAGCGTTGCGTTGTTCACGAGAATCACATGATCCCCGATCTGGCAATCGTGCGCGACATGCGCGCCCACGAGAAAAAGCCCATGGCTGCCTACGCGGGTGACATGACCGCCGCCCTCGGTGCCACCATTCATGGTCACATGCTCGCGCACCGTGGTAAAAGACCCGACGGTGAGTTCGCTGCGCTCGCCGCGATATTTCACATCTTGGGGAGGCCCGCCGATAACAGCGAACGGATGAATTTCGCAGCCTTCGCCGATTTCCGTCTTGCCGGTGATGACAGCGTGCGCGTGGATCTTCACGTCCCTGCCAAGCGTAACCTGCGGGCCGATCACTGCAAACGGCCCGACCTCAACGCCCGCTCCCAGTTTCGCCCTCGGGTCGATCGCAGCGGCTGGATGCACCGTCATCTTAGTCATGATAGATCACCCATTCCCTTCGGACCGGCCAGCCCCCTGCCCTGGATCGACGATCATGGCGCTTATTTCAGCTTCAGCGACGAGTTGGCCGTTCACCTTGGCCTGCCCCTCGAAGCGCCAGACGCGCCCGCGATTGCGCCTTTTTTTCATATGATAATGGACAGTGTCGCCGGGCAGCACGGGCCGCCTGAAGCGCGCGCGATCGATCGCCATGAAATAGACGAGTTGGGGCTCGTATGTCTCGGCGAGGCTCGCGACGCACAACGCCCCCGCAGTTTGCGCCATCCCCTCGATCAGAAGCACGCCCGGCATAACCGGGAAATTGGGAAAGTGCCCCTGAAAGAAAGGTTCGTTGATCGTAACGTTTTTGACGCCGATCGCGGAAGTGTCGCCGTCCATCTCGATGATTTTGTCGACGAGCAGAAAAGGATAGCGATGCGGCAGAAGCTTGAGAATGCGCACGATGTCCGCCGTGCCCAACTCCTTCCGCTCAGCTTTCGTCTCGCTTTCGCTATTGGTGTCAGATTTCTTCCACATAACCACAGTTTCTAATCGTTGGAGTCGCCTGGGCTTTCAACCTGGGCCTTGCGCCGCGTCAGACGCTTCAGGAGCGCCACCTCCCGCGCCCAGGAGCCTATCGGCTTGGCGGGATAACCGCCCCATCTTTCGCCGCGCGGGATATCGGACGCAACCCCGCTCTGAGCGCCGACTTGAGCTCCGGCTCCAATGCGGATATGTCCGACGGTTCCACACTGTCCGCCCATAGCCACAAAGTCTTCTAAAATCGTACTGCCCGATATGCCTGTTTGCGCCGCGATCACGCAGTGGCGGCCAATAATGACGTTATGGGCGATTTGAACGAGGTTGTCGATCTTTGTGCCCTCGCCGATAATAGTATCCTTAAGCGCCCCGCGATCGATGGTTGTATTGGCGCCGATCTCCACGTCGTCCTGGACGATCACGCGTCCGACTTGGCGCACTTTGTAATGGCCGGAAGGCCCCATGGCGAAGCCGAAACCATCCTGCCCCAACCGTGCGCCCGCGTGAATGATGACGCGGTTGCCAATCAGCGCATGGGTGATTGAAGCTCCGGGCCCTATGAAGCTATCGCGGCCCACCGTTACGCGAAACCCTATTACAGCCCCCGCCGCGATCCGGGCGCCGCGCCCAATCTGCGCTTGCGGCCCGATCATCGCGCCCTTCTCGATGCAGGCGCCATCCTCTATCCGCGCGCTCTCGTCGATGGCCGCGGCCCCGCCGCAAACTTTCGGGTGTTGCGCATCGGGAAAGAACATTTCGAGCGATCGGGCGAATGCGCGGTAAGGATCGCGGGAGATAAGCGGCGCAGCGCCCGGCGGCAAGCGAGCCGCGAACTCCGCGGAAACAAACACTGCGGCGGCGCGGGTGTGCTTAAGAGCGGCGAGGTACTTCCGGTTATCGAAGAAAGACACGTCTGCGCTGCTGGCGTCATCGAGCGCCTTCACCGTGCGTATCGCCTTGCCGGCCTCGGACAGGAACGTTTCCGGTATCTCCGCGCCTGTGTAGGAAGCGAGTTCAGTGAGAGAAAATGGCCCCGCTGGAGCCCAAAACCCTGGATGTTCCATGATGCGCTACGATGAAAATGCTAAGCGGGCCTTAGCCCGCTTAGCATTCCTTTAAAGCCGGTTTGTTGTGACACCGCCGGAAACCGATGCCAATTTAGAACTTGGTAGCGGCGCCAAATCTGAAGACCTGGGTTTGATCGAACTGTTCTTTCAAGATCGCGTAACCGAAGTCGGCGCGAAGCGGCCCGATTGGAGAGTTCCATATAAGGCTTGCGCCAACCGATGCACGAACCGCGTCGGAGTCTTCTACACCCGTGTAGCAGGGAACGGGAAGACCGGCGCCAGCGCACCCATTATGTTTGGCCAGATATTCCGCGGCAAATTTGCCCGCGTCTGTTCCCCAAACAGAGCCGGCATCGGCGAAAACTGCGCCGCCGAAGCCGAGATCCTCAGGCACGAAGGGGAGCGGGAAGCGGATTTCTGTAGTACCAGCGTAGAAGTTCTTGCCGCCATACGGATCCGTCGTAAGTGCATCACGCGGACCGAGGCCAGAGGGGGCGAAGCCGCGGATCGTTTCACCACCTTTAAAGAAGTCATCCACGGTCCGCACATCCTGGCCATTCCAGCCTTGGATGTTTCCGCCGATAGCCCGGCCAACAAGCGTAAAGTCCTTCGTCAGCGGGTAATAACCCCTAAGTTCTGCTATGGAGCGAATATAGTCTACGGTGCCGCCAACGCCCGCCAAGTCTTGCGACCAGGACACGTAAATGCCGCGGGAAGGACTCTTGCGATTGTTCCGGGTGTCGTAGATGAGCGAGTAACCGACTGAGGATGTGATGGCCGTCCCAGCGACCTCGCGCACAGCAAGTGGCGCAGTCGAATCCAGGTTGTAGATATCCTCGTATATGAAGGTATAGTTGGTGTTCAGCCAGAGATTGTCGAGAAGGGCGAAACCGAGGCGCAGACTGCCGCCAGCCCGCAAGTCTTCATAACCGGCGTCGGTATAACCGGAAGAGGCCGTGTAGTCAGAATTGCGCGCAAAGACATCGACGCCAAACGACATGTTCCGGTCGAGGAACCGGGGCTCGGTCCAACTCACATCGGCGCCGCCGCTCACGAAACTTCCGGTCACCTTGACCTGAAGATACTGGCCGGTGCCGAGGAGATTTCGCTCGGTGTAGGAAACCTCGCCGATCACGCCTTCAGCCGATGAATATCCCGCCGCAAAGGAAAGCTCGCCTGTGGACTGTTCTTCAACCGCGACATTCAAGATAACACGGTCAGGCGCGGTGCCGGGCTCCTTGTTAACTTTGACATCTTTGAAGAAGCCAAGAGCAACGAGGCGCAGACGAGCCTGATCGATCATAACCTTGTTGTAAGCATCGCCCTCTGCGACACGGAACTCGCGCCGGATCACAAAATCCTCGGTGCGGTAGTTACCGGCGACGTTGATGCGCTCGATATAGACGCGGGGGCCTTGCTCCACCACGAAGACCACCGATATCGTCCGGTTCACCGGATCGCGGTCGATGCGGGGACGAACCTGGCCGAATGCGTAGCCTTGCTCCGCGACCGCGACGGTCAGCGCCTCAGAGGTCTTATCGACCAGCTCTGCGTTGTAAACATCGCCGGACTTTGCCAGCAGGCGGCCACGCACAGAGTCTGCAACAAAGGTTGGAAGCGTCAATTCGACGTTTATGCCCCCGAAGGAGTACAACGGTCCCTCATCGAGTGTGAAGGTGAGGAAAAATCCTTTGCCTTCGCGGTCCACGTCGGCCACCGCCGACACCACCCGCATATCCGCGTATCCGTTCTTGAGATAGTAGCGGCGCAGAAGTTCACGGTCGAGGTTGAAGCGGTCTGGATCGTAGACGGAGGTCGGTTTCAGGAAGTCGAGGAGACTCAATTCCGTCGTCGTAATGACGCCACGCAACTCCGAGTCCGAAAAAGCCTGATTTCCGATGAAATTGATACCGGCGACTTTGGTCTCTGGACCTTCGCGAATCTCGAAAACCAGATCGACGCGATTGTTATCGAGTTCGATGATCTGAGCATCGACCTGGGTCGCATAATACCCCTGCCGCCGGTAAACATCGAGGACGCGCTGGACGTCGGATTGAACGCGGGCGCGGGTGTAGAGCGCCCGGGGCTTCAGCTGAACTTCCTGAGAGAGCGTATCGCTCTTGACCTCGGTGTTTCCTTCGAAGGCGACCCGGTTGATGAGCGGATTCTCAACGATGGAGATAACGACGACGCCGCCTTGGTTATTGATCCGGACGTCCTGGAACAGGCCGGTCGCGAAGAGGGCCCTCAAGCTTTCATCGGCTTTGTAGGGGTCGTAGCGCTGCCCGGCGGTGAATGTCAGATAGGATTTGACGGTCTCCGGCTCGATACGTTTGCTGCCGGTGACACGGATATCGCGGATGACGCCGCCTCCTTGGGCAAATGCCTCTGTCGAGTGAACCGTTCCGGCTGTGATGGTCACCATCATCACAGTCGCGATTACGACAAGGGCTGCATGAACCCTTCGGATTATGCTTGTGCGAAGCATCGGTCTTGTTGCCCCTATTACGCCGGATCCCCACCTCAGCATTTCAATTTGCCAGAAACTAGCACTTTGTGACGCCAAGGTGGCTTGTCCCCACCAATAAACCTGTTTCCAAGACCCCCTGTTGCCCCCCGGCATCAGGCAGATCGAGACCACTCCTTCTTTTTACGCTAACGACGGCAAACGCTTTCGGCCTTTTTGGCAGGCGCCTGACCTCGTGAAATATCGGCTATGTTATTCCAAGTCACGAAAACCATTAACATGAGAAGTAAAATGAATCCAAACTGAAAACCGATTTCTTGGGCCTTTTGGTTCAATGGCCGGCCGAGTATGGCTTCCGCGCCATAGAACAAAAGGTGACCCCCGTCTAAAACCGGGATCGGGAACAGGTTGAAAAGCCCGACGCTCACAGAAATGAACGCGATAAGCGGCACAAGATTGATAAACCCTTCGGACGCAAAAGTTTTTGCCACCTCCGCGATCTTGACGGGACCGCCCAGCGAACTCGCACAGGCGTTGCCGCGAAAAAGCTGGTCAAAAAACTGGAACGGCCCCTCAACGATTCGCCACGTCTTCTGGAACCCTATGCCAACCGCCTCTAACATTCCCGCGCTGACGACATTTGCATCGTCTCGTTTAGACGAGCCCGTTACGCCGAGCCGTCCAACGCACTCCCCTTCTGTTAGCTCCGGCGTCGCCACGACACTCATTTGCTTGCCTCCGCGATCGACGGCGATGTCGATCGGAGAGCGGGCATTGAGCTTAACGAGCAAACTGAAGTCTTCGAAGCTTTTGACGGGTTTGCCAGCGACGGACATAATTCTATCCCCAGCCTCCAGGCCAGCTTTCGCGGCCGGGGTGCCAGGTTCGACGCAGACGATTCGCGTTTCTTGATAAGCGATTCCCGACATCAATGCTATGCCGGTGAAGATCACGAGACTCAAGACGAAGTTCGCAAACGGTCCAGCCAACACGATGAGCGTCCGCCGCCAGACGGGCGCGGTATGGAAGTTTCCCCGGCGTTCTTCGGGCGTCAGCGTTTTAAGCTGTTCAGCCGAGGGCATGCTGGCGACACTTTCATCGCCCTTGAACTTGACGTATCCGCCAAGCGGGACCCAGGCCAGGCGCCAGCGCGTGCCGCTCCGGTCATGGAAACCCGCAATCTCCGGGCCGAAGCCGACCGAAAAAGTTTCAACTGTAACGCCTAAGGCGCGAGCGGCCAAAAAATGGCCGAGTTCGTGAACGATCACCACGACGCCCAGCACAACCAGGAATGGAACCGTCCACCAGAAGAGCTGTCCGACTGCGAACGACAAATCCTGAGGCATCATAGGGAGAAACCTTCCGCCAGGGCAGGCGCGCCCGGCCTAATGCGGCGCGCCAGCCTCTGAGTGCTGGCGCATGAAACGAAGAGACGCTTGAAGACGAACCAGATATGGGCGCGCCGTCGCATACTTAAATGGGAGCGGAAGCAGAAGGACTTGCCCCAGCGCCCGATTGCTCCGCCAGAGCGGATTTTGCGAGTTCGCGTGCGCGCGCGTCGATGTACATGACCGATTCGAGGCTATCCGGGATTACCCCGGAAAGACAGGACGCCGCCTTGTTCAGTGTCCGCTCAACCAGCGCCGCGATGCCCGGAAATGAAGTCGACCGGTTGAGAAACGCCTCCACTGCGACCTCATTCGCCGCATTGAGAACGGTAGGCGCGGCGCCCCCCTCCTGCAGCGATTCTTTTGCAATCCTCAGCGCTGGAAAGCGGATTTCATCCGGCTCGTCGAAGGTCAAATCGCCCGCGGCTGCAAGGTCGAGCCTTTTGAAATCGGCCTTGAGACGGGCCGGCCAGGCCAAGCTGTAGGCTATGGGCGTTCGCATGTCCGGAAGGCTGGCTTGCGCGATGACTGAGCCGTCATTGTAATAGACGAGCGCGTGGATGATGGATTGCGGATGGATGATCGCCGAGAGCTGGCCGGCTTCGACGTTGAAGAGGTGAAAGGCTTCGATGAGCTCGAGCCCTTTGTTCATCATGGTGGCGCTGTCGATGGTGATTTTCTGGCCCATCGTCCAATTCGGATGTTTCAGAGCATCCTCGGGGCGCGCCGCAGCGATTTGCGCTGCCGTCCAGGTGCGGAAAGGGCCGCCCGAAGCGGTAAGTACGATCCTTTCGACGTGCTCGCAATCGAGAGCGTCGAGCGCTTGGAACACGGCCGAGTGCTCAGAATCCACAGGGATGAGAGTGGCGCCGCAGCGCGCTTTTTCTTTCATGAAAAACGCGCCCGCGGAAACGAGACATTCCTTGTTTGCGAGCCCAACCGTGGTGCCCTGGCCAAGAGCCGCCAGAGTGGGCGCCAGCCCCGCCGAGCCGACAATCGCGGCCATGATCAGACCGGCGGGCCGCTCGCCCGCCTCGACCAGCGCTTTCTCGCCCGCGCCGCATGCGATCCCGGTTCCCTCAAGATGACTGCGAAGCTCGCCTTCCAAGCTTTCATCGGCGAGCGCCGCATACTCGGCCTTGAGCGCAATGGCGAGGCCAGCGAGCTTCTTTGCGTTCCGGTTTGCAGTCAGCGCCACGGCCTGGAAACGATCCGGGTGAAGCGCAAGCAGGTCGCAAGTATGCTGCCCAATGGTGCCGGTCGCCCCAAGTACGCTCACGCGCTTCTTTTCGCCCGCGCCCCCCGGCTCCGCGTCGAAGCCATGCCCGTTCTTTTTCATCGTCGCTCCACTTTCCAAGCGGTTTCCTCGCCCGCTTACCAAACCAAGAGGGCGCGGCCGGGTTTTAATGGGTCCGCCGCCGCCGCGATAAGGCCCGCTCCGATCGCTGCAAAAACAAGCCCGTCCAGACGGTCCAGCACGCCGCCATGTCCAGGAATGAGCCCGCTTGTATCCTTCACCCCGAAAAAGCGTTTGATGAAAGATTTGCCAAGGTCGCCGCCCTGAGAGATGAGCGCAAGCACAATGCTGAGCACCGCCACTATGGGTATCGATGTGTGTCCCAACCAGGCGGCGAAAACAATGCCGGCGATGCAAGCGAAAAGCGCGCCTCCGATAAAGCCCGACCAGGTTTTGTTCGGAGAAATCGATGGCGCCAGCTTAGGGCCGCCTATCAACCTGCCGGTGAAAAATGCGCCCGTGTCCGCGGACCACACAACGAGAAACAAATAGAGGATCGCATGGAATCCGTATTCGGGGTCTTGGCGGATGGCGATCAGGGCGATCGCAGGGAAGCCGGCATAGTAAACGCCAGCCGCCGACCACCAAGGATCGCTCGCGAGATTAGCTTTCTTGTGCATCCGGAATACAAGCCATGTCGCGGCGAGAATGACGGCCACTGCGGATGCGTTGTAGCGCTTCAGCGTGAGAAAACCCGCCGCTAGGATCGCAGCGGTTTGCAGTGCGAAAATCCCGTCGACGCCTGCCAGCCCCGAACCACGCGTCCCCACTCCCAGCTCATCAGCGCAGCAGCGAACAGGATCAGCGCGGCGAAGGTCCGGGTCCCGGCGTAAGTCAGGGCAAGCGTCAGCGCCACCAGGACGAGGGCTGAATTGATCCTGAGAACCAGCTCTGAACGGACAGGTTTCGCCATTATCTTTCGCCGCTTAAGCCGCCCGCGAGACACTCGGACGCTATCCGGCCAGGCCGCCAAAACGGCGTTCACGCTGCTGATAGGATGCGATCGCGCTTTCTAATGTTTGTCTTGTAAAGTCAGGCCAAAAATTATCAACGAATAAAAACTCGGAATATGCGCACTGCCACAGAAGAAAGTTGCTGATGCGCTGCTCGCCGCTGGTGCGGATGAGTAAATCCGGGTCGGGAATGCCCGCGGTGTCAAAGTGCTCCGCCAGCATCTCCTGGGTTATGGCTCCGGCGTCAAGCTCGCCCAATTTCACACGCTCCGCCAATCGCTTAGCCGCGCGAACGATCTCATCGCGAGCCCCATAATTGAAGGCGATTATGAGCTGGAGACCTGTGTTGCCGCTGGTCAGCGCGACCGCCTCACGGAACATCGTGACGACGTCGGCAGGCACCCCCTCCTCTGAGCCAATAACACGCACCTTGACGTTGTTTTGATGGATTTCTGCGAGGTCGCGCCGGATGAAGCGGCGCAGAAGCCCCATGAGGTAGGTCACTTCAAGTGGAGGCCGTTTCCAGTTCTCCGACGAAAAGCTGAAAAGCGTGAGATAGGAAATGCCGAGGTCGGCCGCCGCGCGCACGCACTCCCGGGTGCTTTCAACCCCTCGCCGGTGGCCCTCCGTGCGCGGCAACCCTCTTTGCGCAGCCCAGCGGCCGTTACCGTCCATGATGATGGCAATATGTTTTGGATGAGGCCGCTCTTTCCCGAGCGCTAAGACTTGTTCCTGCAATCTCACTCTTGGCCACCCATTATTTGCATGCAGTCAAGCCGCGGTGTTTAACCCAAAACAGCGGGACAATAAAGCAAACGTGTTTATCGCTGAGTGATTTTCCGCAATCGGCCGCCCGCCGAGGCGATATGGTAAGCGCGCTACCCTGCGTTGAGCTTGCAACGGGCGATTTTAACACTCTAAACCTGCATGATTTCGTGCTCTTTACCCGTCAGAAGCCCGTCTATCTCCTTGATGGTGCGGTCCGTGAGGTCTTGAACCTTCGTCGAAAGCGTGCCGCTGTCGTCCTCGCTGATCTTCCCATCTTTTTCGAGCTTCTTGATCTGGTCCATGCCGTCCTTGCGGACATTCCGCACGGCGACGCGGGCGTGCTCGGTGTATTTTTTTGCGATTTTGACGAGTTCCTGGCGGCGTTCCTGGTTCAGCTCGGGGATGGGCAAGCGAAGCGTCAAGCCATCGATAACCGGATTAAGGCCCAGGTCCGATTCGCGAATAGCTTTTTCCACCGCGTGAACATTGCTCTTGTCCCAGACCTGAACCGTAATCAGCCGCGATTCGGGCGTGTTGATCGAGGCCACCTGGTTGATCGGCATTTTTGCGCCATAAGAGGTGTTCACCACCAGCGGGTCGAGCAGGGAAGTGCTCGCGCGGCCCGTTCTAAGGCCGCCAAATTCCGCTTTGAGCGAACTGACAGCGCCTTTCATGCGCTTTTCAATTTCATGGATATCGAAGTTGCCGGCTGTCATCTCCGTCCCCTTTTAGTCTTGAGGCTGCGTATTCTCTCGCCCTCATTTATGCTGCAGAATCGCTTCCGACAACGCTGTAGAAGGCTTCGCCGCGCATAACTTTTCCTATCGCGTCAGTCTGATGCAGGGAAAACACCACAATCGGGATGGCATTGTCGCGGGCAAGGGCGATTGCGGCGGCGTCCATCACCTTGAGGTCACGGGCCAGCACCTCGGAGAAGGTGAGCCGGCCATAACGCTCTGCTCGCGGATTGACCTTGGGATCGTCCGAGTAGATCCCGTCAACCTGGGTGGCCTTCAGGATCGCATCGCAGCCAAGTTCAGCGGCTCGAAGCGCCGCCGTGGTGTCCGTCGTGAAGAAAGGGTTTCCTGTGCCGCCAGCGAGAACGGCGACCGTCCCCCGATCGAGATCGGCTACCGCCTCGTCACGCGAGAACGTCTTGCAAATTGCCGGAACGGGCAGGCCCGAATAAAGCGAAGCGGGTTGTCCTATTCGCTTTAGAGCTTGCTCCAGCGCGATGCCGTTCATAACCGTCGCCAGCATCCCCATGAAATCGCCCCTCACGCGGTCGAAACCATGCGCCGTTCCCGCCATGCCACGGAAAATATTCCCGCCGCCAACGACGATAGCGGCCCGGACGCCGCTCCGCGCAACCCCAGCGATATCCTTCGCGATCACCGCGAGAGCCTCTGGATCGATGCCGTAATGGCCGTTGCCCATGAGCGCCTCACCCGAGATTTTGATGAGCGGGCGAGTGTAGGGTAGTGGCGGCATCGTGTTTTCCTTTGGCAGGCGGATAGCGGACGGCAAGGCGCCGTCCGCGTTAATTGCTTAGCGGTTACTACTGGCCAGCCGCCGCAGCAACCTCGGCCGCGAAATCTCCCTTGCCGGTCTTGATTCCTTCGCCAAGCTCGTAGCGCACGAAAGCTTTCACGGAGATAGGCGCGCCGGCCGCCTTTTCGGCCTCCTTCAGCGCCTGCTCAACAGTTTGATCGGGATTGATCACGAAGGCCTGCTTAAGAAGCACCACCTCCTGGTAGAACTTCTTGATCCGCCCTTGGATCATCTGGTTAATGACTTTTTCGGGCTTGCCGCTTTCCTTGGCCTGCTCGATGAAGATCGCACGCTCGCGCTCTACAACCGCGGGATCGACATCCTCATCCTTCAGCGCGAGCGGGTTCGTTGCGGCGACATGCATCGCCACCTGACGTCCGATCTCGTTCAGCTTTTCCTTATCGCCCGTTGACTCGAGCGCGACGAGAACGCCGATCTTCCCCATTCCGGGCGTGACCTGATTGTGAACATACGTCGCCACCACGCCATCTTTGACCTTGAGCGCGGCGGTGCGCCGGAGCGAGATGTTTTCGCCGATGGTCGCCACGAGCTCTTTCAGATGCTCGCTCACCGTCACCTTTTTCTTCGGATACTCCATCGCGGCGAGTTTGGCGGCATCGCCTCCCGCTTTCAGCGCGAGCTTGGCGATCTCGGCGACGACCTTTTGGAATTCCGCGTTGCGAGCGACGAAGTCGGTTTCGGAGTTCACCTCGACGACCGCCCCCGTCTTAGCGGCGGAAGCGACGCCGATCAACCCTTCGGCGGCGACGCGATCGGCTTTCTTCGCGGCTTTCGAAAGGCCCTTGGCGCGCAGCCAATCGACAGCGGCTTCCATCTCGCCGCCGGATTCGCTTAACGCTGTCTTGCAATCCATCATGCCGGCGCCCGTCTTCTCCCGAAGGCTCTTGACCATGCCGGCAGTTATCGCAGCCATGTGCTACCTCATCAGTTTGCGACAGGAATGCGCCCCAAGGCGCACTCCCGGTCCTTAGCTTGTAAGCTCGCGCGCCTGGTCGACCCAATCGCCTTTTGCGATCTGACCGTTGCCATGGAGGATGCGGTCGATCTCATCGAGATTGTCCTGCGTGAAGGCGCCGACTTGCCAGAAATGGAAAATGCCGCGCTCGTTGAGCTTTTTCTCATGCGCCTTGGTGATGCCGCGGATTTTCTTGAGATCGTCCTTCTCGCCTTGCGGCTCCGCCAGCCCTTCAAGCGTCGACGTTTGTTCTTCTTCGACTGCAGCAGCAGGCTCAGGCGTCTTGGCCTTTTTCTTCGGCTCGGCGGCGGCTTCACCGTTCGCTTTCGCGTGGTGAGCGCTATCTTTGCCATTTTTGGCCGGCTCAACGGCGACGTCCTCAAGAGCAGCCTCGGAGACCACCTCGGCTTCTCCGATATCGACGCCGGCTACCCCTTGGGCGCGCTCGATGCCATCGATGGCGGCTCTCGAAATCAGGTCGCAATAGAGCGTGATCGCGCGGCCAGCGTCGTCATTGCCGGGGATCGGATAGTTCACGCCGTCGGGATTGCTGTTGCTGTCGATAATCGCTATGACCGGTATTTTGAGTTTCTTGGCTTCGGCGATCGCGATCGACTCTTTATTCGTGTCGATCACGAACAGAAGATCCGGCACGCCGCCCATGTCCTTGATGCCGCCCAGTTCCTGCTCAAGCCGGTCGCGCTCACGCGTGAGCTGGAGAAGCTCCTTTTTCGTGAAGCCCTGGCCCTCGCCTGAAACGAGGTCGTCGAGATACCGCAAGCGCTTGATAGAATTCGTGATCGTCTTCCAGTTCGTCAGCATGCCGCCAAGCCAGCGGTGGTTGACGTAATACTGGGCGCAGCGCTTGGCCCCGTCCGCGATGGCGTCCGAAGCTTGCCTCTTGGTGCCGACGAACAGAATGCGTCCGCCTTGCGCAACGACATCGCTTACGACCACAACGGCCTGATGCAGCAGCGGCACTGTCTTCGACAAGTCGATGATATGGATCTTGTTGCGCATCCCGAAGAGGTAATCCTGCATCTTCGGGTTCCACCGGTGCGTCTGGTGGCCAAAATGGACGCCAGCTTCCAGCAGCTGACGCATGGTGAATTGGGGGATCGTCATGGTTGTCCTTCGTCCGGTTAAGCCTCCGCGGGTTGTCAATGGCCGATGCCATCACCGGAATGTCAAAAAGGGCCGCGAGCGGCCCGGCGTGACAAAATCCCCGCGTGTGAGATGCGTTGTGTATAGGGCTGAACGCCGCTTTTTGCAAGGCTCGCCCAACCCGAAGACGGTGCATATTTAGCACAGCTCATTTCTGAGTATTTCAGGGCGAGCGCAGCCCGGCGTAACATAGTCAAAGTCAGCGCAGACCACACCATCGGCGGCAGAGATGCAATTTCTCAAGCTCATTGGTCTCAGTCTTATAGGCGGCGTTCTCGCCCTCGCGGCCGCGACGCTTTTTTTCTACAGCCTGTTCGAAGCGCCGAAACTGTTCGCCCGTTGGATCCCAGGATACGCGGCGGACAAGATTGGCCGCCAGGGCGTCGCCCTGTTCGGATCCACAGCGCCCGAATGCAAGGAGGGGGCGGGCTCAGCCGCCTTGCGGCGCATACTCTTCCGGCTGCAGAGCGGCGCCAATTATGGCAGCCCCTTCAAGCTCCATCTCTTCAAGGGGGACATGGAGAATGCGTTCGCCCTGCCCGGCCGCCACATCGTTCTGGTTTCGGGGCTCGTTAAAGCGGCGAAAGCTCCGGAAGAGATCGCGGGCGTGCTGGCGCATGAAATGGGCCACGGGCTGGAAAAGGACCCCGAAGCTCTTTTCGTTCGCAACATCGGCATGAAGGTCGTATTTGAACTTTTGATCTGGGGCGATCGAAGCGCGGCGATTTTCAGGGCCATGCTTTTGCAGGCTCGCTATTCGCGCGAGGCGGAGAACTCCGCCGACGCCCACGCCATCGCGATTCTCAAGCGCGCGCATATCTCATCGAAACCGGCCGGAGATTTCATCCTCCGCAGCGCTGCGACAAGCCCAACCGGCGAAAGCGCGCTCGATGACTTCGGCGCTCACGCTTCCTCGGAGGACCGCGCCAGCCTGTTCCTTTCGCAGCCGCCCTATCCGGTGGACCCGATCCTGAGCGAGCAGGAATGGGCCGCCGCACAGGCGGTTTGCGGCGGCTAACCCGGACTGTCGTCCCGTGTCTAGCGAACCACTGCGCGCTGAATTGCGAGACGACGCCGCCGCGCGCAGTGAAGCTGCGGCCCGATCAGAAGCGTGTGTAAGAAGAAATTTCGGCAGAATGGACGGGGTGGGCGCTGCCCCCGTTGCGACAAGGGCGGCGAATGCGGCGGGGATTACTTCGGGGCGCGTTTGGCGAGGATGCGTTGGAGCGTGCGGCGATGCATATGCAGCCGGCGCGCCGTTTCGGAGACGTTCCGGTTGCACAGCTCATAAACGCGCTGGATATGCTCCCAGCGCACGCGATCGGCCGACATAGGGTTCTCCGGCGGCTTCGGTTTCGCTTCGCCGGAAGCGGTGAGCGCGGCGAGGATGTCCTCCGCATCGGCGGGCTTGGAGAGATAGTCGACGGCGCCGAGCTTCACCGCGTTCACGGCGGTTGCGATGTTCCCGTAGCCGGTCAGCACCAGCGCCCGGCAGTCCGGCCGTATTTCGCGAAGCATGCGGATCACGTCGAGACCGTTTCCGTCCTCAAGGCGCATGTCGACGACGGCGTAGGCTGGCGCCAATTCCCGGATCGCCTGCTTGCCCGCTTCGAGCGTCTCCGCCGTCCGCACGCTGTAGCCTCGCGCCTCCATGGCCTTGGCGAGCCGGGAAAGGAACGGCTTGTCATCGTCTACGATCAAAAGGGAATTGTCTGCCCGGGACTCCGGAGCTGCGAGCGTCGCCATTGCTGCACATACCTTTTTGCCACACCCAACATAGTGTCGCAGTATACGACACAAATTCGGAGCGCACAAAATTTATGCGGCGATCTCTAAAGATTTGCAACTTATGATGAAGTCTCAAGCCGGTCTCGCGGCCAGGAAATTTCGATAAGCGCGCCTGTATCGGGCAAAACGCGGTTTGCGGTCTGGATCGAAGCGCCTGAGCGCTCAAGCAAAGTCTTGGCGATAAAGAAGCCGAGGCCCATGCCGCTCTCCTCTTGATCGCCTTCAGCCCGTGGCCGATTTGTCACATAAGGCTCGCCAAGCAGATTTATGACGCTGGGATGAAAGCCAGGGCCATCGTCGCCGATGCGAATGAGCACCTTGTTCTGATCGTAGGCCGCGTCGATGGTCACGCGTTCGCTGGCGAACTCGACGGCGTTCTCAACCAGATTTCCAAGGCTATGCATGAGACCGGGGTTGCGGGTGATGACGGGCTCGCTGGTAGGCTTGCCCGGGTGCGATCCATCGGCCAGCAGCACGTCGATCTCGACCCCAGGGGTGCGCAGCGGCGCGACCACCTCTTCGATGAGGTGACGAAGGCGCATTTTCGAAAAAATGATATCTTCCTCGCCTTCGCGTCCGCTTTTCGAAAGCTGGCTCAAGATTTCCCGGCAGCGCGCGGTTTGCGTCTGCAGGAGAAGGATGTCGTCGCGCACCGGGCTGTCTTTTGGAATTTCGCGCTCCAACTCCTTGGCGACGAGCGCGATGGTCGAAAGCGGCGTTCCGAGCTGATGCGCGGCGGCGGCGGCAAGCCCATCGAGCGCGGTCAGCCGCTGCTCCCGGGCCAGCACAAGCTCGGCGGCTGAGAGAGCCTGAGCCATCTGCCGCGCCTCCTGCTCGATGCGCCAAGCGTAGATGGCAATGAAAACTATGCACGCCACAAGAGCGGACCAAAGCCCAAGCATATAGTTCAGCGGCAAAATCGGCGGCTCTGTGTCCGTCCAAGGCAGCGGCAAGTGATAGCGCGCCAAGACCGTGGCGAGCACCACGGTAAACCCCGCCAGCAATGAGGTCACTGTGAGCCGCTGCGTTGACGCAGACACGGCGACCGGGACAATAAGCAGAAAAGCAAACGGATTTTCCAGCCCGCCGGTCAGAAATAACAGCGCGGATAATTGCAGCACGTCATAGCTAAGGAGCAGTATCGCATAGCGGCTCGAAAGAAGCTGAGAGCGCGGATAGGCGCTGATGAGGAACGTATTCAGCGCCGCGGACAGGAGGATGAAGGCGAGACAGAGACCGAGTGGAACGGGAAATCTGAACCCGTAATAAAGCGTCAGGATGGTCGCTGTTTGTCCCGCGACGGCAAACCATCTGAGCCTGATCGTTGTCCGAAGCCGCAGGCGGCTCGCGAGCGAAAATTGTGGGCCTAACATGAAAAGCACCTGAAACTCATCGAGGCTGGCGGACATGTAAGCTTCCGGCGGGCCGAAGTGGCCCTGGACTCCGCTTCCACCATGCCTCATTGACGGGATATGCGCCCAAGACCACGTCTTCCCGCAAAGCGGGCATGAAATCAATGGGATTCCACAAAAGGTGAAACGGAGACAATCATGAAACCGGTCCACGCGGCTCTCTTCGCATTAGGTCTTTTCGCGGCGGGGTTCGCGGGCGTCACCGCAATCTTGAACGTCCCCGAAAGAGCGGCGACCGGGGGCGCGCCCCTCATTGGCGGCCATTTTTCGCTCCTGGACACGAGCGGCAAGCGCGTTACGGACGCCGATTTCCGCGGCAAATTGATGCTTGTGTTCTTCGGATACACCCATTGCCCGGATGTGTGCCCGACGGAACTTCAAACCATGGCTGACGTGGTGGATAAGCTTGGGCGGGACGCCGATAAGCTCGCCCCGATCTTCATTTCCCTCGACCCCAAGCGCGACACGCCGGACGTGCTCTCGAGCTACGTCAAGAATTTCAGCCCCCGCATCACCGGATTGACGGGGGATCAAAGCGAAGTCGCCAGCGCCGCCAAGGCTTACCGCGTCTATTTTCGTAAAGCGGCCAGCGGCGCGGATGGCGATTACACGGTCGACCATTCCGCCTTCGTTTATCTTATGGACGGGGATGGAAAATATGTAACCCACTTCTCGTTCAATACGCCGCCCGATGCGATGGCCGCTGCGATCGCGAAACAAATTGCGGCTGACAGCGCGCTCAATCGGGCTTAGGCTCGACCAAAGATTAATATCCAACGTGGGATTTGCATGTCAGCGTTGCGCTAGGGTTCTGAGTTCAACACTTAGTTACGTTGATCTTTCACAGCGCTTGTTGCGTTCCCTTATCAGGTCGAGCGGTAACTCTAGCAAGGAGATCACGTGCTCTATCATCTTTACGAGCTAGGTCAGGCCGCCATGTCTCCAGCAAGGGCCGCGGCAAATTCGACGCGCCTAATTATGCGCAATCCCTTCAATCCATTCTCTTATACGAGTGCGGGGCGTAATGCAGCCGCCGCAGCCGAACTGTTGGAGCGGACAACGCGCCGTTACAAGAAGCCAGGGTTCAACATCGCCGCCACGACCGTAAAAGGCCGCAAGGTCGCGATCGCCGAGGAGATCGTCTGGCGCAAACCGTTTTGCAATCTCATCCATTTCAAGAAGGATTTGCCCCAAGGCGCTCCTAGCGAGCCCCGATTGCTGATAATCGCGCCTCTCTCCGGTCATTACGCCACGCTTCTGCGCGGAACGGTCGAAGCCATGCTCCCGTTCACCGACCTGTATATAACGGACTGGCACGATGCGCGCATGGTTCCGCTCCGGGACGGCAGTTTCAATCTCGACGATTACATCGACTATGTGATCGGAATGATCGAACAGTTTCAGGGCGATGTGCACGTTATGGGCGTGTGTCAGCCGGGCGTTCCGGTCATGTCGGCGATCGCGCTTATGGAAACGCGCAACCATCCCTTCCTGCCGAGGAGCGTGATCCTGAAGGGGAGCCCGATCGATACGCGCATCAGTCCAACCGCCGTCAATAAGCTTGCCGAGGAGAAAGGCACCAATTGGTTCCGGCGCACGGTCATCACAGCGGTGCCTTGGCCAAATCAAGGCCACGGCCGCCTCGTGTATCCGGGCTTCCTCCAGCTCACCGGCTTCATGGCCATGAACCTCGACCGCCACATGAACGCACATAAAGAGCTGTTCGTGAACCTGGTGCGCGGCGACGGGGATTCCGTGGAGAAGCACAAAGATTTCTACGACGAATATCTCGCCGTCATGGATCTTGCGGCGGAGTATTACCTGCAAACAATCGACCAGGTTTTCGTGAAGCATCAGCTGCCCAAGGGCGAGATGTTTCATCGCGGCCAATTGGTCGACCTGACGGCCATACGCCACGTCGCCCTTATGACGGTGGAAGGCGAGAAGGACGACATCACCGGCGCCGGCCAAACCGAGGCGGCTCTGCAATCTCTGCACAAACCTGCCGCGCTCCAAGAAGCTGCACTATATGCAGCCCAATGTCGGTCATTACGGAATTTTCAACGGTTCGCGCTATCGCCAGGAGATCGTGCCTCGCATCGTCTCCTTCATGGCGGATCACGACGTGAGGGGCAGCGCTCTGCGTAGGCTGTGGCATCGTTTGATGGGAGATAGGGATATCGCGGCCCCGCCAGAGGCATTGCCGGCTCCGAAAACGATACCGATGGAATTGCCGGCGGAGACGGCGCCCGTTCGTCTGTCGGCGCTGCCCGCGAAGCGCTCGATCAGAATGCGAAAGGGGCGCTCGCTTTCACGGCTGTCGGCGGCGCACGGCAAATCGCGCGGCGTCAGAAATCGCGGCCGCTGAGCGGCGGCCGCCTTTCTGGGGCGGGGTTTGGAGATTAATCCCGCCTATAGTTCATATCGAGAACGGCATATGAGCAGCGATAACACGTTCAAAGTTGGCGAGATCGTTGAGTTGAAGTCTGGCGGCCCGCCCATGACTATTGTGGAGGTCAACACGAATTTGTTGGGGGACTGCGAGATAAAGTGCCAGTGGTTCTTTGTAAAGATGGAGTCGGGATCGTTCACGCCAGACGTTCTGGCCCGCAGCAAACCTAGAAATTTCGAAGAACTAAAAGGCGCGTATGCTAGCCCGGCGCTTGAAGCCACTAGCAGCCCTAAGCAGAATTGATTGCGCGCCAACCGAAAAAGGTGGCTGGGCGCCCAGGCGCCGCATGGTAATTCTGCGCGATTTGTGAAATAAAGGAGCAAGAATAGCGTAAGGCTTCGAAGGATCGGCCGGCAAGGCGTTCTCATACTTGCCGCGGAGCCTTCCGGCTCCGGAAAAGATGCGCAAATTCTAAAGTAGGCTGCCGATTTTCGCAGTCGCGGACCCATCGATCGATATTTGAAGGGCATATCATGCGGATCCTTGCATGCGGCATGCTTTAGGCGAGCTTGCCTCGATCAACAGCCAAACCTCTGCTCACCTTCGCGAAATTCTCGAACGACTTGGCGTCCAATCCAATTATGGCAATGGCGCTGCCGAATTGAGCGCGCGGGGAACCGCATATTTCACAGCATTTCATCCCGAGTATACCTGCCTGCGATTTCCGCCGCTCACCGTGCGCTTTTTTCAGGATGCCGTGAAATTCAACGTCTTCACCAACTCCGAAGCTCAAGAAATCTCGTTTCAAATGGCCGCCTGCTGCCGAAGAATTGCTCAAGAATACAAGGGCATATTCAGTACAACCCTCGGAAGCGGCATTTTCAAGGACTTCCTGACCGGGGGCGCGACCCGCAACGACTTCCTGCACAAGGAGTCGGTTCATGGCTGGTGCGTGGACGCTTTCGCGGCTGAATTTCCCTGGCCTGTCATGCCCGACATTCACTTGAGCACAACTGGCTACCGTCAAGCTACTTTAAGCAAACGCGGAATTTTGGGGCGAGGGCGAGGGCCACTGTTGCGCTTTATGCACGCAGTCGACATTGCGGCTTTCGGCGCATGCACAGGGTTGAGCGTAAAAGACGCAGGATTGGCCCTCTCATGGCTTCAGGAGCCGCCAAGTCTGGCGGAGCCGGAAGACCTCGTGCTGATGCCGCAGGGGGACGCTGAACGGCTGATCATGCCGTTCTTCTCTTTTGGATTTCAGGGCGTCGTATTTGGCCTATTCAATGGTCTGCAAGCGGCTCAGAAGGAGCATGTCCTCAAGGCGCTGGTTCTCTTCGGCCAAAGCCTCGCCGACAATTATGCGTGCCTCCGCAGAAATGACTGCCTACGCAAGATGCAACAAAACCGGGACGCCGGCTCCATCGCAAGCGCATTTCTCGGCGTCGTCTCGCCGGTGGAACACCTCGTCGTCGAGAAAGATGGACGGTTTCACGCCTACTCTCTCGATCGCGAGGATAATTATTGGGCAGGATATCGTGAGCATCGAGGCCAGGCAGCCGCAGAACTGAGCCGCGAGCTGGAGTATGAGGGCAAGTCCTCGAAGCTCGATCAGAACTATATGGGAGACCGGTTCCGGCTGATCGTCAAACCGGTTCAAGATCGCGAAAGCCTCGATCCGGTTTTCACCTGGATTAGCCTCCAGGCCAAGAATCTCGGAAATTCTGCATATCACCGGACAAGCCGCCAGCAGCGATCCCCTCTCGCTTGCGATGCTCACGGCCCATAAGGACGCCCTTGAGAGCAAAATAGCGCAGTCGGGCCACGAAGGCGCGCAAAGAAGCCGGGGCGATTTTGGGCGGCTGAAGCGTCTTTGTATTATCGAGCTGATCATGGAGAATTTCGAGCGTGGCGAGATGGAACTCACGAACCACACCCTGAAATCCAGGCTCGAAAAGAAACTCGGGCCGCGCGCGCCCATGAAACTCAATGGCTATCAGATTGCCGGGCGAGCGCTCCAGCGTGTGAAGAACGAGTTCAGCGAAGACTTCAGGCGATGTGTGAAGTTCGATCCCGCCGGGCCTAACAAGGTGCGCTTGAGCTGGACGCAAGGGTAAAGACGGCGGCGCGCTGCTACCCGGCAGCGGACGCTCGCATGGTCTGCGCGAGGTTCAGCTCATGAACGGCTTCCGCGATCAACTGGTCGAGCCGGACGCTGCACGCGGCGTCTTCGACCCAGCCATTCTGGATGGTCTTGTCCGTCATGAACACGCCGGTGGGAAGCGTCTTCGCGCCGAAGAAGCCGAAAAGCGGGCGCAACTGGTGCTCGATGACAAGCGCGTGGCGATCGCTGCCGCCGCACGCCAAAAGGCCGACCGGCGTTCCAAGCAGCGCGGGATAGTTGATGAGGTCGATGAGGTGCTTCAGAAGACCCGTGTAGGACCCCTTGTAAACGGGTGAGCCGACGAGAAGAAAATCGGCGCTCTCGATGGCGCGAAGGGCCTCCTCCACGCGCGGTGAAGCGCTGGCGCGCGAACTGACGCCAAGCTCCGGCACGAGTTCGGCCAGGTCGATCAGCAGGGCTCGCGCTCCGCCTTGCGCCGCGATGCGCTCCGTCACTGCCTTCACCATGACGCGCGTCCGGGACGGCGTGCACGGGCTTCCCGATAAACCGACGGCTGTGAGCAAGTTCTCCTCCCGGCGATGGAAGCGGATCTATCAGACAATACCGATGCAGGCCAGCCTTACCCCTGGCTTAAACTGTCGCGACCGGGGAAACCGGGGAGGCGACCGCGCCAGGAAGCCGGAGCGGCGGCGCGGTCAGTAGAAAGCGCGTGCGCCCAGCGCTTCGCATGTAATCGTTAAGCTCGCTGAGCCACCACAACTCGCCCAAATGGATGCCGAGCTTGAACAGGCAAAGCTCGTGAAGCGGGTTAAGCGGCCGCCGCCCGGAACCGGACTTATTCGGATGGCGTTCGATTGCGGCGTTATCGGAGATCAAGGCCGCAACGCCGCTGCCGATGATCCATTCCTGCAAACGCGGGTCGCGCCCGTCGAGCGCGGCGCAGCTATTGTTGAGCACGTGCGCATCGGGGTTCCGGTTCATCTCCATGATTTTCCGCCCGAAGCCCGTGTGAAAGCACACCATGTCGCCGCTCTCGACCACCGCTCCTTGCGTCTTCATCGCCTCCTCAAGCCCGTCGAAGCCGATGTCGGCTTTGGCGTCGCCAACAAGCGCGTGAAGATCGATGAGAACGGCGCGGCCCTGAACGCAAGCCTCGGCCATCTTTTCGATGCCGAGCCGCCTGGCCTCGGCAGCGTGGTCCGCCGATAGCAACACGTGCTCGCCGCCGCGCCATCCATTGTAGAACACCGTCTCGGCGACGCCATCGCCATCGGCGTCGAACTCCGCGCCAATATGCGCGAGCGCGTCCCACTGGGTAGAATATTGCGTGTGAAGCACAACCTGATCGTCGCAAATAACGTCGGTCAGCTCGCGGTCGCCGGCCGAAAGCCGCAAGAGATAGCGCGGCACGCCGTTCGGGTCCCTGACGGCGCGGCGCGTTGGAGGATGCCGGGCGGAATGAAGGATGTTGCCGCCCGGATAATCGAGGGGCAGCGAGAGGCAGAACGTGCGCCCTTCGCGGACTTCGGCGATGCCCTGGAGCACCTTCTCAGGCGTTAGCAAGTTGAGCCGGCCCGCCTCGTCATCCTCTCCGAACTCGCCCCAGTTCGATCGGTCCGGCCTATGACGCCACCGCATGACAGCCCCTTCCGCCTCAATTGACCCTGGCGTCAGCGCCGCAAACAGGAGTCACAAAGAAGTCTTATATGTTGACATAGCCTCATTCCAGGATTTGCTTTTGCTTAAACAAGCGCCCGAGATCCTCGCGCCCGCAAATGCAGCAACCAGCCGCTCCGAAAAGCTGTGCAGACCGCCGCAGTAAATGGAGCAAGCCGCTTGCGAAGCTTGACATGCCGCCGCTCTTTGAGGCGGCCGGGGTTCGCGGCCCGATCATGCGAGCTGCCCGTAAGCGCGCGGCGATCGACGCCGGTTCGAAGAAAGAAACTCATCCCCCGCCGGCACAAGCGTCGCGGCGGGAGATGTGGCGGCTCGTCTTAGTGCAAGCCCGCCTTGCCGTTTGGCAAGCTAGCAGCTCCGTTGCCGCGGCCGTTGGGTCTGGCCTGCGCGGCTTCGCGTTTTCCGGCGCCGCCGGTGAGCTTGAAGGCCGACACCGATTGCACGAGGCTCTGGGACTGATCCTCCAGGCTTTTCGCCGCCGCGGTGGCCTCCTCGACGAGCGCCGCATTCTGCTGGGTGAGCTGATCGATCTGCGTCACGGCCTGGTTCACCTGCTGGACGCCGTCGCTTTGCTCTTTGCTGGCGGCGGCGATCTCGCCCATGATGGCGGTCACGCGCTGCACTTGCGCCACGATATCGTCCATGGCCGCGCCCGCGCTTTTGACGAGCCGCGCGCCTTCGTCAGTCTTGCCGACGGAAGCCGCGATCACGCCCTTGATGCCCTTGGCGGCTTCGGCGGCGCGCTGGGCAAGGCTCCTTACCTCGGAGGCGACCACGGCGAAGCCCCGGCCCTGCTCGCCGGCGCGCGCCGCTTCCACGGCGGCGTTGAGAGCAAGCAGGTTGGTCTGGAACGCGATGCCATCGATCAGCGTGGTGATGTCGGCGATCTCGCGGTTGCTCTCGGTGATGCCGTTCATGGTCGTCACAACCTGAGCCATGACCTCGCCGCCGCGCGTGGCGCTTGCCGACGCCTCGGCCGCAAGCTTGTTGGCTTGCGTTGCGTTCTCGGCGTTCTGCTTCACGGTTGCGGCCAGCTCCTCGATGCTGCTGGCGGTCTCCTCCAGGCTCGACGCTTCCTCCTCGGTGCGGCGCGACAGATCGTTGTTGCCGGCCGAGATTTCGCTCGCCGCCGTATTGATGGACTCGCTCGCCTCGCGGATTTGCGCGATGATGTCGCGAAGCCGGTCGATGGCGCCGTTGGCGCCAGCCGAAAGTTCGGCGAACACGCCTTTAAACTCGGCTTCGATTTTGTGCGTGAGATCGCCTTCAGCCAGCGCCTTCAGGATATGGGCGATTTCGTGTAAAGCGGTTTCGCTCGTGCTCAAGATCGCGTTCAGGCCTTGGCTCATTTGCAGCAGGAAGCCGCTCTTACCAGCTTCGGCAATGTGCTTTTTGAAGTCGCCAGCGGCCGCCAACTCGACGATCGCGGCGATTTCTTTCTCGGCGTTTACCTCGGCGGTGCGGTCGAGCCATTCGATCACGCTGCCGAGCCGAGCGCCGCTTTCATCGGCGATGGAGTTGGCGACGACCCGCATATGAAGGGCGCCGATTTGAATTTGAGTGCGATGCTCGCCGTTTAGGTTCGCAAGTAAATTGCGCTGCCTGCTCGGGTTCCGATGGAATTGATCGAAGTTTGCGCCGATCACGCCCGCCGCCGAGAAACCCGTTAAAGCCGAGCGGAAATTGGCTTCGGACCCGCGCATCAAAGCGTTGCTGGCCTTGTTCTGGTAGCGGATGACGCCTTCGTTGTCCGCCATCATGAGGCAGGAGGAGGCGTTATCGAGCGCGATCTTGATTTTCAGCGTTTCCTTGGCGGCTTCCTGCGCCTTCAGCAGCACGTCGCGCAGCTGGTCCGCGGTGTCGGAGATTTTCTTGCGTTCGCCCGGCAGGGCCTCCATGTGGGCTTCGAAGCGGCCATTGGCGTAGGCGACCATCAAATCCACAAACTGCGTCTGCACTCCGATATGGGCTTTCACCATCTCGTTCAAATTGCGCGCCATGTCGCCATAGGCGCCCGTAAATTCGTTCGCACGCATTTCATGGCTGACGCGGCCGTCCTGATTGTGGGCCCGGGCCATGTCGAGCTGGGCTTTGATAAACTTGCCAAGCGTTTCTACGACGCTGTTGACGGCGCCGCCGACCTCGCGCAGCTCATCGCGCGAATAGCTGTCGACGGCTTGCGAGACATCGCCGCGAGCGAGCCGCTCCGCTCCGGCTTCGATGGACTTGAGCGAGCGCAGCACCGAAAGGAGCATGCCGCCAAAGAGATACAGCACCAGAACCAGCACGGCCCCGACGCCGCCAAGGGTCAGGTAGAGGCTCATTTGGTGGTGGCGAAGCCGGGCGGCCAGCAAGCCGTCGAGCTCCACTGCGGAAGCATCGAACAAGGCAAACAAGGACTCCATTGAGACGGTCGCATGATTGAAAAGCTCGGCGGGCGCAAGGCTAAGATCACCGCTCAGCAGGGCAAGGACTTGTGGGCCTTTGAAGTATTCAGCCGCCTTGCGAACGTCATTCAACTTTGTTTCGAGAGCCGTCGCCAATGCTGAATTGACCGTTTCAACTCTCGTCCAGTTTGCTAGCAGAGTTCTGGTATTCTTTCGTATACCGGTCGTTCAAAATATTAAGTTCAATTCTTTCTTCCGGTGAGAGTGAGTGACGGTTTAGAACTTGAAATCCGTTCGAACGGAACATACCCAAAGCCTTAAAGGTGGCGGGCACACGCAACGTCATGACTTTTCCAACATAATTGGCGTCAATATCAGGATCTGTTGTCAAACCCGATGCTTCTGCTGCTGCAGGCAATATCTCCGTTATTCTATTCAGCAACGACGTATGTGTTTCAAAACTTGTGCGTGCGTTATAGGTATCTATATTTTTCTTGATTTCCGTCCACGATTTCATCACTTCCGACAGGCCGGTGCCTATAGAGCTGGAAGCGACGTCAATCCGGCGCATATCTTCAATATGTTTATCGATGCCTGCCGCGATGCCGGGGAGTTTCTCTTTTGCTGCGGCGTCTCCGTTGAGCGCGAGCTGATGCGTCTTGCGATGAGCCTGGCCCATCTCCAGAAGTTGGCGCGCTAGAACGATCTCCCGAACGCCCTGCCGCTCTGTTTTTGCGAGGGTAATGTCTTCAGTGATATGGCTATAAAGAAAATAAACGACTGTCCCAAGCGGGATCGTGAACAGCACGCCGATCAATCCAAGTTTCATCGCGAACCGAAGCCGGCTCATAAAATGCATGGCCGGTGCAAAGAGTGTATGCAGCATTTTGGTATCCCCGAAGCTGGCTCCGCAGCTTTCGCGCGAGCGCAGCTTGAGGTATGCCCTATAATCGTTTGAACCATGTTGCTGCGAGCCGCGCAATTGATCGCGGTTCTTAAACGTATTGAAAACCGCCGCTTATCCCGCCTGCGCCGCAGCTCTAGCGGTAGACCTTGAGCCGCCGATCGCCCCGTTTGTTCTATCAGCGAACCCAAGCCGCCACCCATCTCCGCCCTTAGCGTGCAAGCTCTGCATAAGGACAATCTCATACAACATCCGCGAGCTTTGACTTTGCAGGAAGCAATAGACGAAGACCCAATCGAGGGCGTTATGCGTTCGGCAATCGGCCTATTATTTGGGGGTTATTATGGGGTATCTGCATCAATGTGGATTGGAAGGGAGTAGAGTAACGGCCGCAACGGCGTTATTGGGCGGCCTGCTTGCGGTTTCATCAACGGCCAATGCCATGGAGCAGCCGCCGCAATATCCGATTGGCGTCGGCACGGTATACGATGCCTTCTACTCGCCCCATCCTGGTTTAACCGCGTTTCTCTACTCGCTGAACATGTCGGATGACACTCTCCGCGATTTCCATGGCAGCCAGTTCCCCCCGAATTCCAGCCTCGCCGTAAATGCCTTGGCGTTTCGGCTCCTCAATGTTTGGGACGCTCAATTTCTTGGCGCAAGACCCATAACATGGGGCGTCGTGCCAGTGGCGTACTTCAACGGCACACTCGATCTTCAGTCAGTTGGCGGCCCAGTCATCCACGAAGGCGATTGGATGCTCGGCGATGCGGGGATCGGGCAGGGCTTGAGCTGGCACTTCGGCAAAGACTGGTCGGCGCAAGTATCTTTGGAGGTTTATCTGCCCACGGGTCCCTATTCAACCGCGGCGAACCACCCATTCAACTTCGGCTCCAATATGGTTACGTTTTATCCGAATGCCGGCGTAACCTATTGGAATCACGACACCAACGACACCGTTTCATATAAGTTGCAATATATCGTGTCGACAGAGAATTCCGCCACGCATTACCAAAATGGCGCTTCGATCGAGATGGAGGGCGGCGCAGGCATCGGTCTCGGAAGGTTCGGACTAAATAAAAATCTGGGTCTCGATATCGTGGGCTTCGCGCTAAATCAGGTGGAAGCCGAACTCGGGGCCAGGCGTTGCGCCAGGCCAGAAAACGCAACTCTATGCCCTTGGCCCGCAGATACGTTACAATTTTGAGCATGGGGGCCTGGCCATCAAATGGGAGCACGAGTTTGACGGCAAGGGCATTTGCCAAGGCGAGCGTGTCTGGGCTCAAACAGCATTTCCCCTCTTCGGAGCGGAGAAGCCGATGGAGGCGCCGCTTAAGTAATGCGGCGACATGCCGGGCAACCGTTGCGCCAGCCGCGCCAATGGCCCCGGCTGGCTGCTGCCAATCTGTCCGCTACTGATCTGGCGGCGATGCAGGCTGCGCTTCCTTCCTATAAAGATAATTCGCGGGCAGCCCCAAACGCAGGCACGCCTGCACCGCCGGGCTGGACTCCAGAATGATGCGGTCGGCCAGCGCGGCGGCCTGCCTGACCAGCACGCCTTCCCACGCCCTGAGACAATAGTCCTCGCCGAGGCCCAGAATCTCGCGCACTGAAATTGGCGTGAGACTCACCGCGGCGCGGACCAGAAACGGCTGAACCGGCTGGAGCATCGGCGGCAGGATGCGTGCGGTCCGCATGATGTGGACGAATTCCAAGATGATCGGCGATGGCTCAAGACGCGGGCGCATGGCCAGAAGAATCGCCTCAAGTCCCGCCTCCGAACGGGGAGGCTCTGTCGCGCCGTATAGCGCGGCGGTGGTTTCGCCCTCCCTGTAGTAGCGATCGCGTTCCGCCAAAGGCAATGGCGCGGCATAGGTGTGATAGGCCTGAAGAGAACCGAACGCGGCTGTTGCCAGAACCCAGTTCAAAAGCTCAGGATCGTTCGCATAGTAGGGTTCGCCGCCCGGTGTTTCGCCTCGCACGCGATCGTGCATCCGCCTGACGCCGGCGATCATGGCCTCAGCGGCGCCTCGCGCTCCGTACACTGTCACCATCGCGGCGAGGCCGGTGCGGCGCAGACGGCGGAGCGGATCTTTGCGAAAGCCGCTGTGCTTCCACACGCCGGTTCGAACACGCGGCTCGGCAAGCTCAAGAATGACGGCCGTCACGCCGCCGATGAACAAGGTCAGCGGATTTTTGAAAATGCGCCACGACACCGAGGCGGGCGACCCAAGCGCTGGTTCACCCGCTGGGCGGCTGAAGTCGACGGCCCTGCCATCGTCGGGCAGAAGCAACGCTTGCGAGACCTTGTCCAGACGCCTCAGTAGCGGCCTTTGAAAAGGGAACGATTTTCCTGCGAAGACATCCATGCGGCATCAACACCTGAAGAAATGAGCCCGGCCGGACTATTTTACCATTTTTGCACAACGGTTTGACGTACCCCATAAATCGCCGCGGATCGCTTCACTTTCACGTCAGGTTGCGGACCTTTTTGCCGCGTGGAAACCGCATTTTTCCACCTGCCCGGAAGCCGCCCCTTGTGAATTGCCTGCCGATGTGCAATTTCACTGCGCAGAAGCGGGGCCGACACCCGCGGCGGCGAAGCTTGCCGCCTTGATCACTCCGCCGAATAGCGGCCAACAAATCCGGTTTTAAAATGCAAGTTACAGAGACTGTTTCAGAGGGTCTGAAACGCCAGTTAAAGGTTATTGTGCCTGCGGCCGATCTGAAGGCGCGCGTCGAGACGAAACTTGAGGATTTGAAGACGAAGGTCCGCTTGAATGGGTTCCGGCCCGGCAAGGTGCCGCTGTCCCATGTGCGCCAGCTTTACGGCCGCTCGGTGATGGCGGAGGTTCTGGAGCAGGCCGTGGGCGAGACAAGCGCACAGGCGCTGCAAGACCGCCAGGAGCGCCCCGCCTTCCAGCCCGACATCAAGCTTCCCGAGGACAAGGAAACTGTGGAGCGCATGATCGAAGGCGCGTCGGATCTCGAATACACCATGTCGTTCGAGATCCTGCCTAAGATCGAGCTTGCCGATCTGAAATCGATCACGCTGGAGAAAGAGGCCGCGGAGCCGGAGGCGGACGACGTTAAGAACGCGCTCGATCGCCTCATGAAGGCGAACGTATCCTACGAACCGAAGGATGGCCCCGCCGCGAAAGACGACCGGCTGACCATCGATTATAAGGGAAGCGTCGATGGCGAGCCTTTCGAGGGCGGCGCCGGTGAGGATGCTTTCATCGTCATCGGTTCGGGACGCTTCATTCCTGGTTTCGAGGAGGGCCTAGAAGGCGCCAATTCCGGCGAGACGCGGGACATCCGCGTGACATTTCCCGAAGATTATCAGGCGAAGCATCTGGCGGGCAAAGATGCGGTTTTCGATGTGACCGTAAAGGAAGTCGCCAAGCCGGTGGAAGCCAAAGCGGATGATGAGTTCGCAAGCACGCTCGGCATGGAGTTTTTCGCAAAGCTCGAAGAGGCCGTTCGTGGCCAGCTCCAAAAGGAGCTCGATGGCGTTACGCGCAACAAGCTCAAAAAGTCGCTGCTCGATGCGCTCGACGAGCGGCACTCGTTCGAGATGCCGCCCTCCCTCGTAGACAGTGAGTTCGAAGGAATTTGGCGCAACTTCACCCGTCAGCTTGAGCAGGCCAAGAGCAGCTTCGAGGCCGAAGGCACAACCGAGGAGAAAGCGCGCGCCGAGTACCGGAAGCTTGCCGAGCGCCGCGTCCGGCTTGGCCTCATCCTTTCCGAGATCGGCAACCAGAACCAGATCCGCATCTCGGACGAGGAGCTTCGCCGCGCGGTCATAGAGCGCGCGCGCCAATTCCCCGGCCAGGAGAGGCAGGTTGTGGAGTTTTACCGGAAGAACCCGAACGCGATGAACGAGCTGCGCGCTCCCGTCTATGAGGAGAAGGTCATCAACTTCGCGCTAGAGCTCGTTAAGACGGAGGAGAAAAAGGTGACTCCGGCCGAACTCATGCAGTTCGCCGCCGAGCAGCAGCGCGAGCAGGCTCTTTACGAGGGCGACGATGCTCACGAACATGATCATGCACACGAACACGATCATGAGGGAGAGTGCGGCCCAGAGTGCGATCACGATCACGGCCATCACGATCATGACTAAGGCTGGCGCAACGCCAGCCTTCATGGCTAGTTGCGCTTGTGCTCAAATCGTCCCATGTAATTGGGGCGGAGCAGAGCAGAGCAAAGCTCTCCGCTTGGATGTTCGACAGCCGCCGATTTCTAATCGTTCGCGAAAGAGTGCTCCTCGCGGGCTCTAATCGAAAACAATCTTGCCGCGGCCCTTTACGTCTGGGAGAAACGCATGCGCGATCCAGTTGAATTTTATACGAGCCAGCTCGTGCCCATGGTTGTCGAGCAGACGAACCGGGGAGAGAGGGCGTTCGACATCTACTCCCGGCTCCTGAAAGAACGCATCATCTTCGTGACGGGCGTCGTGGAGGATATGATGGCTTCGCTGGTCACGGCGCAGCTCCTGTTCCTCGAATCCGAAAACCCGAAAAAGGAAATTGCGCTCTACATCAACTCGCCGGGCGGCCATGTCACGTCCGGCCTTGCAATGTACGACACAATGCAGTTCGTGCGGCCGCCCGTTTCAACACTTTGTGTTGGCCAGGCCGCCTCGATGGGTTCGCTCTTGCTCGCCGCCGGTGAACCCGGCATGCGCTGGGCCCTCCCCAATGCGCGCGTGATGGTGCATCAGCCTTCCGCCGGTTTCCAGGGACAGGCAAGCGACATCGAACGGCATGCCGAGGACATCCTCAAAACCAAACGGCGTCTGAATGAAATTTATGTTAAGCACACAGGCCAGCCATACGAAATCATTGAACGCACCCTCGATCGTGACCACTTCATGACGCCGGAGCAGGCCAAAGCATTCGGCATCATCGATGAGGTGCTCTCCAAGCGCGCGCCTTCCGAGGAGTCCGCTTCCAGCCGTTCCTAGAAGCTTTTTTGGCTCCGTTACGTCGGCCCAAACAGAAGGGCGATTTTTAACGGCCTGGAAAGCATAAGGGGTTCAACGTAGCGCACGGTCACTCGGGCGCCGGCGAATCGAAATTATGGACAATCGCGACAGAAGCCGTAAGACTATGGGGTAGCGTACAAGGAGGGTGGGGCCGGACGACAAGCTTGAGGGTGGCGGTTAAGCTGGGACAACCGGTTGCCGGTCATCAGTCAGGCACAATCCAAGGCCAACTTCCGTGTATGTGGGTGCTAAGGTAGGTCAATGACGAAAGAAAGCAGGGGTCACGACTCCAAGAATACGCTCTACTGCTCGTTCTGCGGCAAGAGCCAGCACGAAGTCCGCAAGCTTATTGCAGGGCCGACGGTTTTCATTTGTGATGAATGCGTCGAGCTTTGCATGGACATCATCCGCGAAGAGAACAAGAATTCCTATGTGAAGTCGCGCGATGGCGTCCCGACCCCGCAAGAGATTTGCAATGTTTTGGACGATTACGTGATCGGACAGGATTACGCCAAGCGTGTCCTCTCGGTGGCTGTCCACAACCATTACAAGCGCATCAACCACTCCGCGAAGAACAACGATGTGGAGCTGGCGAAGTCGAACATTCTCCTTATCGGCCCCACCGGCTGCGGCAAAACGCTCCTCGCGCAAACTTTGGCGCGCATTCTCGACGTTCCGTTCACAATGGCGGATGCGACCACTCTTACGGAGGCGGGCTATGTCGGCGAGGATGTCGAGAACATCATACTGAAGCTTCTTCAGGCGGCGGATTACAACGTCGACCGGGCGCAGCGCGGCATCGTTTACATCGACGAGGTCGACAAGATCAGCCGCAAGTCTGACAATCCATCGATCACCAGGGACGTTTCTGGCGAGGGCGTTCAGCAGGCGCTGTTGAAGATCATGGAAGGCACGGTTGCGAGCGTTCCGCCCCAGGGCGGCCGCAAGCACCCGCAGCAAGAGTTCCTCCAGGTCGATACGACCAACATCCTGTTCATTTGCGGCGGCGCCTTCTCGGGTCTCGAAAAGATCATCGCCCAGCGTGGACGCACGACCTCGATCGGGTTCGGGGCCAAGGTCATGTCGGAGGACGAACGCCGCACAGGCGACATCTTGCGCAGCGTAGAGCCGGAAGACCTGCTGAAGTTCGGTCTGATCCCTGAGTTCATAGGCCGTTTGCCTGTGCTCGCGACGCTGGAAGACCTCGACGAAGCCGCGCTGGTTAAAATTCTGACCGAGCCGAAGAACGCTCTCGTCAAGCAATATCAGCGTCTTTTCGAGATGGAAGGCGTGCAGCTCACGCTGTCGGGTGAGGCGCTGAAGTCGGTCTCGCGGAAGGCTATCGACCGTAAGACGGGCGCCCGCGGCTTGCGCTCGATCATGGAAGCTATTCTCCTCGATAGCATGTTCGAGTTGCCAAGCCTGAAGGGCGTCGAGGAAGTTGTCATCAGCCCCGAGGTCATCGAGGGGAACGCCAAGCCCTTGCGGATCTACGCGGAACGACTAGATGAATTGAGCGCATAATGCAGCGGTTTGTTAACCACAAACCAAAGCGTTATGACTCGTGGTCCCCCCAACAATTTTTCTCGCACCCCGTGGGTGCAACGGGACGCGCCGCGATTAACCGGCTTGCGTATTCCCCTGTGGACGCGCGTCCCAGACGGTGTACTCTGGCCCATAACGAGGGCTTGGCGCCCGCACCGCCAGGCAGCCGGGTTAGAGCCGGCAACAGGTGACGGCGGACAGTTACCGCTGCCGGATTTAGGAGACTGACATGACGAACGCGCCTTCGGATAAATCCAAAACGGGCCCCAACGAAATTTTTCCCGTCCTGCCGCTCCGCGATATCGTTGTATTTCCGTATATGATCGTTCCTCTTTTCGTTGGCCGCGAGAAGTCGATCAACGCGCTCGATGAGGTGATGCGCACGGACCGCCAAATTCTGCTCGCTGCTCAAAAGAATGCGGGCGACGACGATCCAGAGCCAAACGCCATCTACACGATGGGGACGCTCGCCACGGTTCTGCAACTCCTGAAGCTTCCAGACGGCACCGTCAAGGTGCTTGTCGAAGGCACGACGCGCGCCAAAATCAAGCGCTTCAGCCCCAACGAGCTCTATTTCGAGGCCGAGGTGGAGCGCGTGGAGGAAACGCTTGGCAATCAGGATGAGATCGAGGCTTTTGCCCGCTCCGCGGTCAGCCAGTTCGAGAACTACGTCAAGCTCAACAAGAAGATTTCGCCCGAGGTGCTGAGCACTCTCAGCCAGATCGACGACTATTCCAAGCTTGCCGACACGATAGCCTCGCACCTCGCCATCAAGATCGGGGACAAGCAGGAGATCCTTGAGCTTCTTTCGGTTTCCGAGAGGCTTGAGCGCGTGTTCACGCTCATGGAGAGCGAGATTTCGGTGCTTCAGGTCGAGCGCAAGATCCGCAGCCGCGTGAAGCGCCAGATGGAGAAGACCCAGCGCGAATATTACCTGAATGAGCAGATGAAGGCCATTCAGAAGGAGCTGGGAGATTCCGATGAGCGCGACGACATCGCGGAGTTCGAGGAGAAGATCGAGAACACGAAGCTTTCGAAGGAAGCCAAGGACAAGGCCGTCGCCGAGTTGAAGAAACTCAAGCAGATGAGCCCGATGTCGGCTGAAGCGACAGTCGTACGCAATTATCTCGATTGGATCCTGTCCATCCCGTGGGGCGTCAAGGGCAAGGTCAAGAAGGATTCGACGAAGCGCAAGCCGTCCTCGACGAGGATCATTTCGGGCTTGAGCGTGTGAAGGAGCGCATCGTCGAGTATCTCGCCGTGCAAAAGCGCACCAACATGCTGAAAGGCCCGATCCTTTGCCTCGTCGGCCCTCCCGGCGTCGGCAAGACTTCGCTCGGTAAGTCGATCGCAAAGGCTACGGGGCGCGAATTCGTACGCATGTCACTCGGCGGCGTGCGTGACGAGGCCGAGATCCGCGGCCACAGGCGTACCTATATCGGCTCGATGCCCGGCAAGGTGATCCAGTCCATGCGGAAGGCGAAGAAGACCAATCCGCTCTTCCTGCTCGACGAGATCGACAAGATGGGCATGGATTTCCGCGGCGATCCGGCGTCCGCGCTGCTTGAGGTGCTGGACCCCGAGCAGAACCACGAGTTCAACGATCATTACCTGGAGGTCGATTACGACCTCTCGAATGTGATGTTCGTCACCACCGCCAACACGCTCGATATCCCGCCGGCTCTCAAAGACCGCATGGAGATCATCCGGCTTGCCGGTTACACGGAGGACGAGAAGCTCGAGATCGCGAAGCGCCACTTGATGCGCGGGCAGATGGAGGCGCACGGCCTGCAGCCCGGCGAGTGGACCGTAGACGATGACGCCCTCATCGAAATCATCCGCCGTTACACCCGCGAGGCGGGCGTGCGGAGCCTGGAACGCGAGATCGCGAAACTCGCCCGCAAGGCCGTGAAGGAGATCGAGAGCGGCAAGCAGACGAAGGTCGAGGTTACCGGCCAAAACCTGCGCGACTTCCTCGGCGTGCAGAAGCACCGCTATGGCGAGGCCGAGCTTGAAGATCAGGTCGGCGTCGTCACCGGCCTGGCCTGGACCGAGGTCGGCGGCGAGCTTCTAACCGTGGAAGGCGTGATGATGCCAGGCCGCGGCCGGATGAACGTAACCGGCAATCTGCGCGACGTGATGAAGGAATCGATCCAGGCTGCAAACGCCTATGTCCGCAGCCGCGCGATCGCTTTCGGAATCGAGCCGCCGATGTTCGAAAAGAAGGACATTCACGTGCACGTGCCGGAGGGCGCGACGCCGAAAGATGGCCCTTCGGCGGGCGTGGCCATGGTGACGGCGATCATTTCGGTGCTTGCTGGCATTCCAGTGCGCCGCGATGTCGCAATGACCGGCGAGATTACTCTGCGCGGACGGGTGCTGCCCATCGGCGGACTGAAGGAGAAGCTTCTTGCCGCGCTTCGTGGCGGCATCAAGCGGGTCATTATTCCGGAGGAGAACGCGAAAGACCTCGCGGAGATTCCGGATAATGTGAAAAACGCGCTGGAGATCATTCCGGTCGCCCGGATGGATGAGGTGCTTGCGATCGCCCTAGTGCGCAAACTTGAGCCCATCGAGTGGGACGAAGCAGCAGCTCTCGCGGCCGCGCAAATGAAAGGCCTCGCGACGCCGCTGGCGACAGACGGCAGCGCAGGCGGGACAGTCCTGCCTCACTAGAACTGGGCGCTCATACGCCTTAAAGGGACGAGATCGCCTCGTCCCTTTTTTATGCCCGCTATCGAACGGTTTCCGGCTGCTCCGACCGCCGCGGAACAAGCACCGAGCCGGGGACGAACGCGTCGAACGCGGCCCAGAATTGCTCGCGAAACTGATCGCGCTCCTGAAGAATTCGTGCTTGGCGCCCGCGACCACTATGCGTGCGCAGTTCTTGATGCGACTTGCGAAGCGTTCGATCGCGGCGGTAGAGACGATCTCATCGTTGCCCGCAGCGACGATCAGAATGGGAACCTTCACGCTTTCCATGAACGCGGGCGAGTTCAGCACGGAAATGGAGCTGCAAGCAGCCGCAATCCAGCCTATGGTGGGCGACCCGACGGCAAGGGCGGGCACGGCGCGAAGCACGTCCTGGGAGCGCTCGTAACGTAACCTGTCTGAGGTTAGCGGATTGTCTTCGAAAGGAATTTCGTCCCATGGCCGCGCCTTACCTTTCGGTATGAAGGCGTCGCCAGCGCCAAACAGCGTCGCGGCTTCGGTGACGGCGTAAATCGCCGAGTTTCGCAACTCGCTTCCGGCAAATTGGATCATCGGAGCGGTGAGCACCATCCGGTCCCACCAGCAGACCTTGGTCTGGGCAAGGCGCAATACCAGATGCCCACCCATGGAGTGAGCAAGGCAATAATACGGGGGCGGACAATCGGGAAGCACGATCTCCCCCATGAACCTGCGCACATCGTCATCGAAATGCGCGAAATTCTCCACATGGCCTTTCAACGGGTTCTTCAGGAGCCTCGCCGATCCCCCTTGGCCGCGCCAATCCATCGTCGCGACTGCGAACCCACGCCGGCGCAAGTCCGTAATAGTCTCGAAGTATTTTTCGATAAATTCGCCCTGCCCGTGGAAGAGGCAGATAGTGCCGATGCGCCGCTCCGCCGTTGTATCCCATCGCGCATACCGGATCGAAAGCCCGTCGCGCGCCCTGAAGAAGCCTGCGACGGCCCCGTTCGGCACGGGATTGCGCGTTATTCCGATCAACTCCGCCGCTGCTAAGGCCATTTTGAGGGGGTCCCTTCGAGTCCGTGGAAAACTATTACTCCACCAGCGCCACAAGGCTCAAGCGCCCCTTGACAGACGAGCCTTTCGAAATAAATCAGATGTCGCAGGCCGCAAGGCTGCAAAGATAGTCCGCCTGGCCTTCAAGGCAGGCGCAAATTCTCGCTTGACTAAGGAGAACCGAAAATGAGACGTATGGACCTTACTCCCTTGTATAAATCCTCGATCGGCTTCGATCATCTGGCGAATGTGCTTGATCAGCTCTCCAGCATCGATACCGAAACTGGTTTCCCGCCCTACAACATCGAACGTTTGGGCGAGAATGTCTACCGCATCTCCATGGCCGTTGCTGGCTTCGGGGATGACGACCTTTCCCTCGAGGTAAAGGAAGGCACGCTTACCGTCCGCGGTGAGAAGAAAGGCGAGGAGAAAGTTCGCCAATATATTCACCAAGGCATCGCCGCGCGCAATTTTGAGCGCCGTTTCCGCTTGGCGGAGTACGTCGAAGTGTCCTCGGCCACGCTTGAGCACGGGCTTCTTCACATCGATCTGAAGCGCGAGTTGCCGGAAGCGATGAAGCCTCGCACCATTACGATTACGAAGGGGCAGGCATCGCCCCGCGTCATCGAGGGCGATGCGACAGAGCTTCGCAAGCCGCACGCCGCGTAAATCACTGACCTGAGTTTTGCTGGCGAAGGCGGCCATCCAGTAATCGGGGCAGATGAAAGTCGTTGGGACAATAACAAGTGCATCGCTTACTGGGTCCCCGCATTCGCGGGGACGGCAACTGAAGCGGGCAATACTTTCGGTTGTTGGTCGATTAGCGTTTGAGGGCAGGCGCGAGCCTGCCCTTTTTGCTGCCTGCGCGCACGAACGCCGCAGCAATCTCGACGTGCGCCGAGAACTTGAACTGATCGAAAACCGCGACCCTTGCAAGTTTGAAGCCGGCCGCCGCCAAGATGGCTGCGTCGCGGGCGAAAGTTACCGGATTGCAAGAAAGCATGACGGCAACGCCTATCTTCGATGCGGCAAAGGCCCGGCATTGCGCTTCGGCGCCTTCTCTCGGCGGATCGGCGACCGCAGCAGCGAAAGCATTCAGCTCAATCGGTCCAAGCGGATTGCGGAAGAGGTCGCGCCGGACCGCTTTTACGGGCTTGACGCCACCGGATCCCTTGGCCGCAACGCCTAAAGCCGCCACAGCCTCGGCATTCTCTTCGTAGGCCGTAACGGGCGCGTGCTTCGCGCAAGCAAAGGTGAATGCGCCGAGCCCGGCGAAGAGATCGCAGACCGGGCCGCTCGCCGTCCTCGTTTCCGCCAGCGCGTCACCCACAAATGCCGCCATGTCGCGCTCGCATGCCTCGACCGCTTGCAGGAAAGCGCCTTGGGGAAGCACGACCTTCACGCCTCCGGCTGCGACGAAGGGAGCGGCCTTCAAGAACACGATCTCGCCGTTCCAGCTTGTCCGGACAATGGCTGCGCCCGAAAGCGTTTGGGTGAGTTTGGCGACGCCCTGCGCCTTGAGTTTCGGCGCTTCGATGCCGCAATCGAGGCCGTTTACGGCTGCGGTGACGTGAACCTTCGCTTCACCGCCATTGGCAAGCACGCCGGCAAGAGCCTCCCGCAAAAGCGGTAACGCCGAGGTAATCTGGGGCGATAAAATGGGGCACTCCGCCAGGTCTACGAGGTCGTGGCTTCGCTGGGCGTTGTAGCCGAGACTTACGGCGCCGTTTTCCTTGGCCGCCGTGAAAACGGCCCGCCTACGGCTCGCCAGCGGGTAGATTTTCAGCGGCTCAATTGGCGCATCGAGCCCCTCACGCGCCAACGCGGTTTTGACCAGCCCCGCCTTCCATTCCGCGTAAGGGGCTTCGCGCCAATGCTGGAGAGTGCAGCCGCCGCAAGTCCCGAAATGCCTGCAAACAGGTTCGACGCGGTCAGGCGAAGCGCTTTCGATGGCGATGGCATCGGCCTTCGCGCCGCAAAGCTCAACGCTGACGGTTTCTCCCGGCAGAGTGAAGGGAACATGGACTTTCCGGCCGCCAATGAGCGCTGAGCCATGGCCTTGGCCTCCCATCGCTTCGATCGCCGCCGTGACGCGCTCAGCAGAGCGCGGCTCAGCGTTCCAGCCTGGCGGCGGCGAGCGTTTCTTCATTGCCGTCCTGTCCTCTGAGGGGGGATGGCAGCGTTCCTAACACCGTCCATCCCGCGGCCCCTATGCTTGCCGTAACTCTTTCGACGGCTTCTCGCCTCGCGGTCTCGTCCTTGACAATGCCGCCCTTGCCGACGAGCGCGCGGCCCACCTCAAATTGAGGCTTCACCAAGGCTACAAGCCAGGCGCCATCCTGCGCGAGGGGAAGGATAGCCGGCAAGACTTTCAACAGCGAAATGAAGCTCACATCGCATGTCACCACTTCGATCGGCGCTTGGCAATTCGCAAACGTGAGCGCGCGGGCGTCCAACCCTTCGATAGAGACGATCCGTGGGTCCGGCTTGAGCGAGGCATGGAGCTGATCCCGGCCCACGTCCACAGCGAAAACACGAGCGGCGCCGCGCTCCAGAAGGACCTGGGTGAACCCCCCGGTGGAGGCTCCGGCATCGAGACAATTTCGACCTTCAGGCGAGAGGTCGAAATGATCGAGAGCGGCGAGAAGCTTCCAAGCGCTTCGCGCGACATATCTCGCTGTTTCAATGACTTCGAGCGGCTGCCCGGCGGACACTTCAAGGCCCGGTTTCAGCACAGTTCTCCCCTCCAAGCGGACGGCGCCGCGTTTGATAAGGTCCTGCGCCTTGGAGCGCGTCTCCACGATTCCGCGCCGGACCAGGAGGAGATCGAGTCGCATTTTCACAAGTAAATTCCTAGCCTCGCGGATGCCCGCAATATGTATGTTGCAAAACCGTCCAATTGGAGCAATCATCGCTGTTCTGTGTTGCGGCTAGCAACCAGAGGAAGCGCTATTTCCCAATTTTCACCGAAGGATGTTGAAAAAACACATGTGAGAGATGACAGCCTCCTTCGCGGCCGAGGTCGCCCAGAAGGCCGTGAGCGCAATACTTGGCGCAACGCCGTCAAGCTTCAAAGAAGCAAAATCAACCTCACAACTCTATTGGGATCTTCAAGTCATGATGCTTGTCCGCACCTATCTCTCGAATAGTGCCATCGAGGGAGTAGGCATTTTTGCTGCCGAATTTATCAAAGCCGGCGATGTAATCTGGTCTCTAGAGCCGAAATTCGATGTTTTCTTCACCGAATCCGACATCGAAGAGCTTCCACCCCACATGCAAGATTTCATTGCGCGCTATTCTTACCCGCACATGACTAAGCCGGGCATTTGGGTTCTGGAGTTGGATAATGGCCGCTTCATGAACCACAGCGAAGCTCCGAACACCGATTTCACGGATTTCGAGCAAGGCTTCGCCATTCGCGATATCGCGGCCGGCGAGGAAATTACCTGCAACTATCACGAGTTCGACTTCGTCTTTCCAGGGATGGTTCCCATCCCTGGCGAAGGCGGCGAACGGAGACGCGCACGCCCACTCCTAATTTCCGGGCAGCCTTGAAAGAACGCCGGGCCTTCAGGCATCCGGCGTTTTTTGCGTGTGCGCGGGACGGTATCGCGGGGGCCGGGATGCGGTTGAAAAAAAAGGGATTGGCAAGAAGGCCGGCGGCGCCTATATCTTATAGTCTTATTGAGCATAAGTGAGTCTCGGGCTAAGCCTGAGCTGGACGGAAGTCGGCGAGGCGTCTATTTTCCCGCCAGACTAATGCTCATAGAGAGCATAACCTCGCAAAGCGGACGTTGGAGGATCGCATGGCATTCTTGGATAGCGGAGTTCAACCCTCCCGGCGGCGGGGCGGCGACGCTGCTTCCGCGTCCGGCATCGATATCGATATCGATCTGGAACCTTCGCGCCATGATTTCGACGCCGCTTTCGTTCGCGAAGCTCTTCGCGAGCTGAGGCCGGTTTACGCCCGCGTCGAGCGCGTCATTACGCCGCTGGAGTGGGCTCAGTATGCCCCATACATCAAGGCCATTCGCGACCTAAAGCACGAGAAAAACGCGGTCATCCTCGCCCATAATTATATGACGCCTGAAATCTTTCATGGCGTCGGCGACATCCTTGGCGACAGCCTGCAGCTCGCCAAGGAGGCGGCGAAGACGGACGCGGACATTATCGTTCAGTGCGGCGTGCACTTCATGGCCGAGACCTCGAAGCTCTTGAACCCGGACAAGACCGTTCTCATCCCCGACCGTAGGGCGGGATGCTCGCTTGCATCCTCCATCACCGCCGAGGATGTGCGCGCGCTTCGCGCGGCTTATCCGGGCGTGCCTGTGGTCACCTATGTCAACACCAGCGCCGCTGTGAAGGCGGAGTGCGACATCTGCTGCACCTCGGCGAACGCGGTCAAAGTGGTGGAGAGCCTTGGCGCGCCGCGTGTGCTCTTGATCCCCGACCAGTATCTGGCGCGCTATGTCGCCACTCAGACCAAGGTGGAGATCATCTCCTGGAAAGGCAGTTGCGAAGTGCATGAGCGCTTCACCGGCGAAGAACTGCGGCGTTATCGCGACAGCGATCCGGGCTTGAAAATCATCGCCCACCCGGAATGCCCCCCCGATGTCATCAATGAAGCCGATTACACCGGCTCGACGGCCGGTATGATCAATTGGGTGAAGGATCACCAGCCGAAGCGCGTTGTTCTCGTCACAGAGTGCTCCATGGCCGACAATGTGGCGTTCGAAGCGCCCAAGACGGAGTTTACCCGGCCTTGCAATTTGTGCCCGCACATGAAGCGAATCTCGCTGCCGAAAATTCTCGATAGCCTTCTTTATGGGAAAGAGGAGGTGACGATCGATCCGGCAATTTCGGCGCGCGCGCGCCTGGCTGTGGAGCGGATGGTGAACCTCACAGCCTGAATGGTTTTCACGAAGGGGGAAATCCATGAACGATCGAGGCTCCGAGCAGCCATTGAAGTTCCGGCGCCGTGGCGGACCGGACCGCGTCATTGTCATCGGCGGAGGCTTGGCGGGGCTCTTCACAGCGCTCCGGCTGGCGCCGCTTCCGGTGACGGTGCTGACACCGAAGCCGCTCGGCGAAGGGGCTTCCTCCGCATGGGCGCAAGGCGGCATCGCCGCCGCCATCGGCGAGGGCGACACCGCCAAATCTCACGCGGCCGACACGGTCGCCGCGGGGGCGGGCCTGACCGATCCGGATATCGCCCGTCTTCTCACCCGCGAGGCGCAAGAGCGCATCGAGGACCTGCTGCGCTATGGTGTGCCCTTCGACCGCGAGCTCGATGGCAAGTTGCGCCTTTCTCGCGAGGCGGCCCATAGCGCCCGGCGCATCGTGCGCGTTCAGGGCGACCGAGCCGGCAAAGCCGTCATGGCCGCTCTGATCGCCGCTGTGTCCTCCACGCCATCGATTTCCGTTCTCGAAAATGTGGAAGCCGTCGATCTGGTTCAAAGAAACGGCCGCATCATCGGCGTTTACGCTAGCCGGGCAAGGCTGAGAAGCCGCGCATCGTTTCTTCCCGCAAGGGCCGTGGTTTTGGCCACCGGCGGGACGGGCCAGCTCTATCGGGTCACGACCAATCCGAAGGAAGCGAATGGGGGCGGCCTCGGCATGGCGGCGCGGGCGGGCGCTGTGATCGCCGATCCTGAGTTCGTGCAATTCCACCCTACCGCCTTCGATATCGGCCAGAATCCGGCGCCGCTGGCTTCGGAGGCGATTCGCGGCGATGGCGGTCTCCTCATCAATCGCAGCGGCGCGCGTTTCATGCTGAGCGCCCATGCCAGCGCGGAGCTTGCGCCTCGCGACGTGGTCGCCCGCGCCGTTCATCGCGAGATCGCCGCTGGGCGCGGCGCCTTTCTCGACTGCCGCCCGCTCGATCTTAAAGAGGCTTTCCCCACCGCGTATGAAGTTTGCTTGGGAGCCGGGATCGACCCATCGAAGCAACCCATTCCCATTGCGCCGGCCGCTCATTATCACATGGGAGGCGTCATCACTGACGCGCGCGGCCGCACGACGCTGGCGGGATTGTGGGCCTGCGGCGAAGCCGCCTGCACCGGCGTGCACGGCGCGAACCGGCTTGCATCGAACTCGCTCCTGGAAGCTGTCGTGTTCGCCGCCCATGTCGCGGAGGATATCGCGGCGGAGGCGCCGCAATGGCCAGCGTTGGGCATGGACGCCGGAGTGGAAGAGGTTGAATTTCCCTCGATAGACCCAGTTCGCGCGACGCGGCTGATCCAGCGGCTTCGGGAAACCATGGCCGCACATGTGGGGGTCGAGCGGTCGGAGGCATCCTTAAGGGCGGCGCTATGGGAGTTGCAAGAGATCGAGACCGAGGCCTCGCCCCCAGCGCTCAGGAACATGGCGGCATCCGCGCTTCTCATCGCCGCGGCGGCGTTCGCGCGGAAGGAGAGCCGGGGCGCGCATTTCCGGCTGGATTATCCGAACGCGGCGGCAGGGAAACCTCAACACACTTACCTGACGCTGCCGGGAGCCCGAAAAATCCTCGCCGATGCAACCGGCGGCTCCTTCGCGGATGCGATGAGTAACTCCAGGCGCCGGCGCGCTGTTATGTAACGCAAATCTGCGCTATTCTTGTGTTCAGGCATCTATTCCTCTCAGGCGGCGATAGCATCAATCGAGGAGGCTCATGCAGAACATGGCGGCTCACTTCGAGACCGGACTGCAATTTCCCTTTCATCTTGTCGCGGACACGATCCGGGCCGCCCTTCAGGAAGACCTCGGTCTGGCGGGCGACATCACGACAAACGCCATAATCCCGCCAGACGCCGCCTCTGAGGCTACGCTCGCCCTTCGCGAGGACGGGTGCGTTGCAGGGCTGCCGCTGGCGGAGGCGGCCTTCCGCGCGCTCGATCCGGAGATCGTAATCGAGCCGCATGTCAAGGAAGGCGCCGTGGCCAGCGCCGGCAGCGTGATCGCACGCCTGTCCGGGAAAACGCGCGCCATCCTGACCGCGGAGCGTGTCGCTCTCAATCTGTTGCAGCGTTTAAGCGGCATCGCCACGGCCACCCGCCATTTTGTCGACGCCGTGGCCGGCACGCATGCCCGCATCGTTTGCACGCGCAAGACTACGCCGGGCCTTCGGGCTTTCGAGAAATACGCGGTGCGGGCGGGCGGCGGCTTCAATCATCGCTTTGGGCTATTCGATGCGGTGCTGATCAAGGACAATCACATCGCCGCCGCCGGGAGCGTTTCAGCCGCCATCGAGCGGCTGCGCGCCGCGAACGGACACCTGGTAAAAATCGAGGTTGAGGTCGATACTCTCGCTCAGCTAGAGGAGGCGCTCCAGTATTCCGTCGACGCCGTGCTTCTTGACAATATGGCCGTGCCGGAATTGAAGAACGCCGTAGCGCGCGCAAAGTTGGTGCGGCCTGGAATATTGTGCGAAGCATCGGGCGGCGTACGGCTCGTAACCGTTCGCGCCATCGCAGACACAGGCGTGGACATGATCTCCGCCGGTGCTCTCACCCATTCCGTGAAAAGCCTGGATATCGGGCTCGACTTTTGACGAGGCGCCTTTCGCGCAGCCGCGGTTTTAAGCCGACTGAAGGAAGCCGGATGCTTCGTCGGCAGGTTCGGGTTTGGGAGCGGGAAAGTCAGCGCCGCCGAAGAATGTAAACAGTCTTCTGCGCCGGTTGTCTTTCTGCAGACGCTCCTGTTTCCTCAGATGTTGCACGAGGGCGAGAAACGGATTCGCAATCGCGCGATCGTCCGTGGTTCCCTTGGTGACCCGATACAAAATTACGCCCAGCGGACGGCGGGTCCTGACTTCGATGGCCCCGATCACCAGCACCGCGATGAACGGAAGCAGCTTTTCGAGAGTGAGGGGATCGATAGGTAAAACCTTGGCCCGGTTCTCGACGATTTTCTGGATGCGAGCCTCATGCACAAAGAGATAATCGAGAATGCGGCGCCCCTCCTTCGCCACTTGGGCATGGCCAAAAATCCTGGGGTCATCCAGGAAGCGGTCGTAGCGGCGCGAGCCCAGAAATTCCAGTACGGAAAGCAAGCCTTCGGGCGTTTGCGCGCGCCTCTCGATCGCTTTTGTGATGGGCGGAATGAAATATCGAACGGTTTGCGCCATCAGCTCATCGCTGAAGCCGAACGCCTGTCCCATGTTTGAGAATACACCTGCGCCTTGCGCGCTTGCGATAATACGAAAAACCTTCATGGCTCGCCTCGCTCCGCCCGATACTGGCTTCGAGGCTCGTGTTGCGCCTCTTAAGCCTACCCCCCTGGGAAACTCGCTTTACGCAACGACGCCATCCTATGCGCTACTTAAAATAGCGACCGAATCGCTACCCTTAGAAAAGTGTAAATACAAACGGGGTAGCGGCGAAGCCGCCGGAAGCTTTCAGCTTTGGAGATCGGCCTTATTGATCACACATGTGATATAAATGCATCGTGAGACCCGCGCATTGGGCGCCCTCGCGTTGGATTCATGCCCCCTGATCGGAAGCCTCGCCTCCGGCGTCACAACCAGACAGGCGTCACGCCGGAGCCGCCCTTCGCCTTGCCATCCAGGCGCGCAGGTCTTCTAGATAAAGATAGACGATGGGCGTCGTGTAGAGGGTCAGCAATTGGCTTATGAGAAGCCCGCCCACAATGGCGACGCCTAAGGGCCTGCGGATTTCGCCGCCTTCGCCGAAGCTCAAGGCGAGGGGAACAGCGCCAAACAGAGCAGCCATCGTCGTCATGAGGATCGGCCGGAACCGTAGCATGCAAGCTTGGAAGATGGCGTCGCGCGATGACATATCTCTGTGGCGAGTGGCGTCAATGGCGAAATCGATCATGAGAATGGCGTTCTTTTTGACGATGCCAATGAGCAGGATGACCCCGATCAGCGTAATAATGCTGAACTCGATGTGGAACATGAAGAGCGCGAGCACCGCACCGATGCCCGCGGAGGGCAGCGTCGAGAGGATGGTGATGGGGTGAATGTAGCTCTCATAGAGGATGCCGAGCACCAGATAGACTGCGATGAGCGCGGCGATGACGAGTTGCTCTTCGCTCGCGAGCGATTTTTCAAACTCCCGCGCCGTCCCCTGAACGCTGCCACGAATGCCCGATGGCATGTGGATGCTGTCGCTTAGTTTTCGAATTTCTGCGAGCGCTTCGCCGAGCGACGCCGAGGGTTGCAAATTAAACGAGATCGTGGTGGCGGCAAGCAGGCCTTGATGATTGATCACAATCGGCGAGGTTGTTTCCGTATAGTGAGCCATGACATTGAGCGGCGCCATCGTTTCAACCGAGGTGCTCACCGCCGCTCCGGCCGAAGTGCCGCTTACACTTGAACTCGCCAGCGCGTTCGTCGCTGCATTCCGGGCCGAGTTCAGTTGGGCGGCTGACGATGTTTGCGGTGTTGCGGACCTTGAAGGGATGACCGCGTTCGGCGTGGAGGCCGTTATCGCGTTCATTTGAGGCGTTAAATTATTCGATACGGCGGTCACCTGCGGGGTGCTGCTCGACACAGTGCCTACGGGAGCGTTTGTCGTCGATGTTCCGCTTGGATTGGCGCCAGCGGTGCTGACATAGATATTTTTGAGACTTTGGGAGGACTCCCAATATTTCGGGGCCGCCTCCATGACGACGTGATACTGATTGACATCGGTATAGATGGTCGAGACCTGCCGCTGACCGAAAGCGTCGTAGAGCGTATTATCGATTTGGCTCGGCGTGAGTTTGAGCCGTGACGCCGTATCGCGATCGATGACGACATTGCTGGACAAGCCCTTTTGCTGCTGGTCGGTATTCACGTCTGTCAGAATGGAGCTGCGCTGCAGCACATTCAGAAGCTTAGGCGACCATTCATAAAGCAGCTGCGTGTTGTCTGCCTGCAACGTGTATTGATACTCCGCCGCGCTGGACCGTCCGCCGATACGGACATCCTGGACCGGGAAAAAGAGCAGGCGAGCCCCCGCCACGTCCGCCGCCCGGCGCCTGAGGCCGGCGATCACCTGACTTACGCCTTGTCTTTCCGAGAGCGGCTTCAGCGAGATGTAAATGGTCCCGGTATTCGTTTGTGAATTGCCGCCGCCGCCGCCGCCGGTGAAGCCGACGACATTGTCCACGGCCGGATCGTCCCGGACGATCGACATCAACTGAGCGAGTTTCTTCTCCATCAATTGGAACGATGTGCTTTGGTCGGCTTGGATGCTGCCGACGATGCGGCCGGTATCCTGTTCCGGAAAGAAGCCCTTGGGGATGATCGTGAAGAGGTAAATGTTGAGACAGACGGTCGCGATGAGAATTGCGAGCACAAGCGGCCGATGACGCAGCGACCAGGCCAGGCTACGCCTATACCCACCAAGCAATCGATCGAAAAAGCCTCGCCGGCTGCTTTGCCTACGGCGAGGCTCACGCAGAAAGATTGCAGAGATCATCGGGGTCGCCGTGAGCGAGATGACAAGCGAGAGCAAAATAGCGAGCGATAAAGTGACCGCGAATTCCCGGAACAAGCGGCCGAGGATGCCGCTCATGAACAGGATGGGAATGAACACGGCGATGAGCGAAATGCTGATCGACAGGACGGTGAAGCCGATCTCCTTTGCGCCGAGCAGCGCCGCTTCCCTGTGCGTCATACCCGCCTCGATATGACGGGAAATATTCTCGACGACGACGATTGCGTCATCGACAACAAAGCCGGTCGCGATGGTCAACGCCATGAGCGACAAATTGTCGAGACTGAAGCCCATCAAATACATGGCGGCGAACGTGCCGATAATGGAAACCGGCACTGCGATCGCGGGGACGATCGTGGCGCGCACATCGCGGAGAAAAAGAAATACGATCAGCGTGACCAGAGCCATGGCGATGACGAGCGTGCGCTCTGTGTCTTGCAGCGAGGCTCGGATCGTGGTCGTGCGGTCCGAGGCAAGCGTGACGTCGATGTCAGCTGGCATCGAGCTTTTCAGGCGCGGCAGCTCTGCCTTAACGCGCTCGACGGTCGAGATGATGTTCGCGCCGGGCTCCCGGAAGATGATGACGAGCACCGAAGGCTTGTTGTTGGCGAGCCCGGCATTGCGCAGATCTTCGACCGAATCCTCCACCACGCCCACGTCAGTCAGCCGGACGGGGTCGTTATTCCGGTAGGCTATGACGAGGGGCCTGTAATCGGCGGCGTGGCTGGCTTGGTCGTTGGTGTAGAGCTGGAAATGCCTGCCGCCATCCTCGATGGCGCCTTTTGGGCTGTTGGCGTTCGCCGATGCAAGCGCCGCGCGGACGTCCTCCAGCCCGATCCCATATTTGAACAAGGCGTTTGGATTTAACTCGACGCGCACCGCAGGCAGCGCCGCGCCTCCGATGATGACCTGTCCAACGCCTCGAAGCTGCGAGATCCTTTGCTGGAGGACGTTTGTGGCGGCGTTGTAAAGCTGGCCTCTTGTCAGCGTTTGCGATGTCATCGCGAGTATAAGAATTGGCGCATCGGCCGGATTCACTTTGCGATAGGTCGGGTTGCTCTTCAGAGAAAACGGCAGGTCGGCGCGCGCCGCATTAATTCCGGCCTGCACGTCGCGAGCCGCGCCGTTAATATCCCGGTCGAGCCCGAACTGGAGCGTGATCCGCGTGGCGCCAAGCGCGCTCGCCGATGTCATCTCGGTTACGTCTGCGATGGTCCCGAGATGACGCTCAAGCGGGCTCGCGACGCTGGTCGCCACGGTGTCGGGATTTGCCCCGGGCAGCCGCGCTTGCACAAAAATGGTGGGAAAGTCGATCTGCGGAAGCGAGGAGACCGGCAGCTTGGGAAAGGCCAACGCGCCAGCCAAAGCCAGACCGGCAGTGATCAGCGTTGTCGCCACAGGCCGTGCGATAAAAGGCGCTGAGATATTCACCGGGCAGGCTCCTCGCCTAGCGGCCGCCGTCCCGAGAGACTCACGGCGAGCCTATCGAAATAAAGATAGATCACCGGCGTGGTGAAGAGCGTCAGAACCTGGCTGACGATCAAGCCGCCGACGATGGCCACACCCAGCGGCTGACGCAACTCCGAGCCTGTCCCTGAACCGAGCATCAAAGGCAAAGCGCCGAGGATCGCCGCCATCGTTGTCATGAGGATCGGCCGGAACCTCAAGAGACAGGCTTGATAGATCGCCTCGCGAGGCGGCAGCCCCTGATTACGCTCGGCGTCAAGAGCGAAGTCGACCATCATGATGGCGTTCTTCTTGACGATGCCGATCAACAGAATAATGCCGATGATGGCGATTACGTCCAGTTCCTCGCCAGACATCATAAGGCCGAGAAGAGCGCCAATGCCTGCGGAGGGAAGCGTGGATAGGATCGTGACCGGATGGATGAAGCTCTCGTAGAGGACTCCCAGCACGATATACATCGTCACGATGGCCGCGATGATGAGAAGCAGCTCATTGCTCAAAGACGATTGAAAAGCGCCCGCGGCGCCTTGCATGACCGTAAGGAAAGTATTTGGCAGGCCGATATCCTTCTCGGCCTTGTCTATCGTGTTGACTGCGGCCTCCAGGGAAGAGCCAGGGGCCACGTTGAACGAGATTGTGGTCGCGGGGAATTGGCCGAAATGCGTGACGAGCAGCGGCCCCGATCGCTGTTTCGTCTTCACGATGGCCAGCAGCGGCACCTGACCGTTCGTGGTCGAGGACGAGGATGGCAGATAAAACGTCGAAAGGCTCGTTAAGCTCTGCTGAAGCTTGGGAGTTACTTCGAGGATGACCCGGTACTGGTTCGACTGCGTATAGATTGTCGAGATAATCCGCTGGCCGAATGCATCGTAAAGCGCGTTGTCCACAGTCGCCGGCGTGATCCCGAACCGCGCTGCGGTTTCCCGGTCGATCTCAAGATCCAGGGCAAGCCCATTCTGGGCCATATTGTTGGCCACGCCGGCAAGTTCCGGCGCCTCATCGAGCCGCTGCATGAGCTTCGGAATCCAGGTCTGGAACGCAGAAGGGTCGGGATTCTCCAGCACGAAGCTGTACTGTGCGCGATTGACGCTCGTGTCGATCGTAAGATCCTGAACAGGCTGCATGTACAGCGAGATGCCGGTTATGCCAGCTGTCTCCTTTTGCAGCCTGCGAATGATTTCGGTGGCCGAATCTTGCCTGTCGTCATGAGGCTTCAGGTTGATGAGCATGCGGCCGCTGTTAAGGGTCAGGTTCGTTCCGTCCACGCCGACGAAAGAGGTCAAACTCTCCACATCGGGGTCCTTCAGCACAGCGTCTGCGACCTGTTCTTGCCGTTGAACCATTGCGTCGTAGGAAATGCCTTGCGACGCTTCTGTAATCGCCTGGATCATTCCGGTGTCTTGGACAGGGAAAAAGCCCTTCGGAATGATGATGTAGAGGTAGACCGTCAGCGCCAGCGTGGCGAGCGCCACGAGAAGCGTCAGCGGCTGGCGATCGAGAACCCAGCGCAAGGCCCGCGCGTATTGATCGATGATCCAATTAAAACTACGCTCCGAGACCCGCTCAAAGCGGCTTTGCTCCGCCTCGGAACGATGGCGGATCAGCCGGGCGCTCAACATTGGAACAAGCGTCAGCGCCACGATCGCCGAAATCACGATAGTCACCGCAAGAGTGATCGCGAACTCGTGAAAAAGGCGGCCCACGACTCCGCCCATGAAGAGGAGCGGTATCAGCACTGCGATCAAGGAAATCGTCAGCGATATGATGGTGAAGCCAATTTGCTCGGAGCCCTTCAGGGCTGCTTCGAGCGGCGCATCGCCGCCCTCGACGAAGCGCGTGATATTCTCGATCATGACGATAGCGTCATCGACCACGAAGCCCGTAGAGATCGTGAGCGCCATCAAAGACAGATTGTCGAGGCTGAACCCCAGCAGATACATGACTCCGAGAGTTCCAACCAGTGACAGCGGAACCGAGAGGCTTGGGATTAGGGTTGCGGGCAAGTTGCGCAGAAAGACGAAAATAACGACGACAACCAAAACGACCGCCAATCCGAGCTCAAACTCGACATCGGCCACCGAGGCGCGAATGGTCGTCGTCCGGTCGCTTACGACATCGGCGTTAATCCCTTCCGGAAGGCTTTCCTTGAGCTGAGGCAGCAGGCCCTTGATACTATCGACAACCTGAATGACGTTGGCGCCAGGCTGCCTTTGAATATTGAGAACGATGGCGGGGGTTCTGCCAATCCAGGCCTCGAGTTTGGTGTTTTCGGGGCCGCTGATGATCGAGGAAACATCGGAGAGCCGGACCGGACCGTTGTTGCGATAGGCGAGGATCACGCTTCCGTAGGCTTGGGCGCTCGTCAGCTGATCGTTGGCGTTGATGGTCGAGCTTTGTCTCGGACCGTCGAAGCTGCCCTTCGGCAGATTCACGTTCACATTCGTGATAATCGTCCGGACGTCATCGATATTGAGGCCGTAGGCTGCGAGCGCGGACGGATTGAGCTGAATGCGAACGGCGGGCCTATGCCCTCCGCTGACGCTGACGAGCCCGACGCCTGCCAGCTGCGATATTTTCTGCCCCATCCTTGTCTCGGCTATGTCCTCCAGATTGATGAGCGGCTGCGTTTGAGACGTGACCGCCAGCGTCAGCACGGGCGCGTCAGCCGGATTGACTTTGGCGTAGATTGGCGGCGCCGGAAGATCTGCCGGCAACAAGCTCTGCGCCGCATTGATCGCCGCCTGGACCTCCTGCTCGGCCACATCGAGCGTAAGAGTAAGGTTGAACTGCAAGGTAATGACCGAGGCGCCAGCGGAACTGGCCGATATCATCTGATTGAGTCCTGGCATCTGTCCAAATTGCACCTCCAAGGGCGCCGTCACCGAGGAGGTCATGACTTCGGGGCTAGCGCCCGGATAGAAGGTCTGCACTTGGATGGCCGGGTAGTCGACTTCAGGCAGCGCGGATAACGGCAGCCCTGTGAAAGCAAACCCGCCGGAGAGGAGGATCGCCGCCATAAGCAGTGTGGTCGCGACGGGCCTTAATATGAAAATCCGGGACGGATTCATATCGGCAACTCCGGGCATTTTGCGGCAATCGCGACCCGGCTCCCTCTCTCAGCGCATCCGCTCGCGGATGCGCTTACTTTGAGCGGCAAATACGCCGAGGCGCGTTTGCTGGCAGAGGGTTGGGGTGAGGGGTTAAGTGCCCTGTAACTCAAATGGTTACCCCTCATCCTGTCCTTCTCCCACCGGGAGAAGGGACGCTGTTGCGCCGTCTGCGACGAGGCCCAATGTCATCGAAACGTTAGACTTCATGCAGAGCCCGCCGAACCATGAGCAATTACCTTTTCCAGTTGCTAGGGAAGAGGGCTTTGACCGCCCCCTTCGGGCGCTGCGGTGGGGCCTGATTCCGCAATGCTCACTTTCACCCCGTCCCGGAGTTTGTCCGCGCCGTCGATGACAACGCGTTCGCCTGGCGAAAGGCCCGATACGACCTGCTGCTTATCGCCGTCCACCGGCCCAAGCTTGACCGTCTTGACCGAAACCGTGCCACTGGCGTTGATGACGTAAACGTAAGCGCCTGGCGCGCCTCTTTGCACCGCGGCGACTGGGATGGTGACCACGTTCTGAAGCGTCTTGATCACAAGCTTTGCATTCACAAACTGGTTGGGAAATAGCTTGAAGCCGGGATTATTGAACTGAGCCCTAAGCTTCAGAGTGCCAGTTGTCGTATCGATTTCGCTGTCGATATTTGTGACCATGCCGGTGTCGAGCTGCGTAACGCCCGCGCGATCGAACACATTGACCTGCACTGTGTGCCCCGCGCCAAGCTGAGCCATGATCTCTGGAATATCGTCTTCGGGAACGGGCATGATGACGGAAATTGGCTGAAGCTGCGTGACGACTGCGATCCCCGTATCGGTTGTCTGCACGTAGTTTCCCGGATCGACGAGCCGCAACCCTATTCTCCCGGTGACTGGCGAGACGATGTGGCAGTAAGTGATGTTCAGTTTCTCGGTTTCGATGAGAGCCTGATCGGTTTTAACCGTGCCCTCATCTTGCTGAACGATATAGACCTGGTCTTGGTAGGTTTGAGCTGCGATCGCCTGCGTCTTGACCAAGTTCTCGTAGCGGACCATGTCCATTTTCGCTTGCCCAAGCACGCCTTGATCGTGAACCAGCTGCCCCTCATATTGAGCCTGCGCCAGCTGATATGGCCGTTGATCGATCTGAGCCAGAAAGTCTCCCTTTTTAACGATTTGCCCCTCGGTGAAGCCTACGTCGGTGAGCTGGCCGTTGATCTGAGTCTTGACTGTCACGGTGGCGAGCGGCGTCACTGTGCCAAGCGCGTCCACGATGATGCGGATGTCGCCATTGCCTACCGGAGCCGCTCCGACGGGCTGCGGCGACGCTGTCCGGGCCGAGTTTGCCGGTTGGGCAGGATGCGGCTGGGTTAGAAACCGGTAGATTCCGAAGGCAACCAGGGCGCCGAGCATAAGCCATACGACAAGCCGCGCGCCTCTCCCGCGCGGCTGTGGCGCCCCACCGGGACCAGGTGGCGCCGGCCGGGGTTCGTCCTCCCTCCCGGGACGCTCGCGCACAGGCGCATGTTCCGCTCGGTAGCCGGTATCCCGCATCGCCTCGCTGTCCGCTACATCCGGAAGATAAAGCGAAGATCACGCAGATTGATCCGCCTTTGCTGCGAGAAAATTGTACGCCTCCGTGTCAGCGCTGGCGTTACGTCGGGTTCCGGGACTGAAGCTGGGCGACGCCAAAGTTGCTAGCCCAATAGCGGAAAGCAAACGGGATACTATGAGCCGTGCAAAAAAAAAGCCGCGAACAATCGTTCGGCGGCTTAAGTCAGGCCTGGGGAGGAATCTCCAGGCCTCTTACTATAAAGTTGAATAGTTAAAAATTTGCAACTTTTGATAGACTCTGGGTTGCAAGCCGCTCTCTGCGGCTGAGGCACGATACCTCGACATAAGCCGGCGCATTCAACTCACTGCGACGCCGATACGTCACAGTCCTATTTTGGACTGCGCCGCCGATAAAACGGATCGGCTTTGCAGCAATTTGAGTGCGCCTTCCCCGGTCTTGGCGCGGCTTATGACCGAAGCTCGCGCCGTCGCTGTGACGGGCGGCTCTCGCGGGCTCATTATACCGCTTTAGCTTGTCTAGAGGAGAAGATAGAACTCCTTAAATGCTGTTAGGACGTCAATTTAATACAGCAATACTGTGAATGAGATTTGCTTTGCACGAAGCCTAAAAAGCGCGAACATGGCTGCGACTTGTTGAATTCCGGTCTGGCGGAGGCGTCCAAAATGGAAATGCACGAGATCAAGTATTTTCTCGTCCTCGCGGAAGAGCTGAATTTTACGCGTGCGGCGGAGCGCTGCAACGTGTCCCAGCCCTCCATCACCCGCGCCATCAAAATGCTTGAATTCGAACTCGGCGGTCCGCTTTTTCATCGGGAGCGCTCGAATACGCACTTGTCCGAGCTGGGGCGCATGATGAAGCCCTATCTCGAGCAGGTTTACGCCGAAGCGCAAAACGCCAAGCTCCGCGCCGCTGAATTCTTGACGCTCAAAAAGGCGCCGCTGCGGCTCGGCCTGATGTGCACCATCGCGCCCGATAATTTGATCGAATTCATCAAGGCGGTTCTCGAACGTCACCCTGGCATATCGCTCAAGATCACCGATGCGCCGGCGCGGCGGCTGGAGGATGACCTGCTGGCGGGAGAACTGGAGGTCGCGATCTACGCGACGCCGGGAAAGCCGCAAGATAGCCGCCTGCACTACATCCCCCTTTACGAGGAAGACTTCGTCGCCGTCGCGCCGCTTGGACACCCGATTTGCGCGAACAGCGTCGTTCCCATCAAGGCGCTGGGCGGCCAGCGCTATCTCTCGCGCATCAACTGCGAATTCGGCGATAGCATCGACCACGTCTTCGATGAGCAGCAGGTTGAATGGCCCACAGTTTACGAGAGCGAGCGCGACGACTGGATCCTGGCCATGGCGGCCGCTGGTCTTGGCCTCGCTTTCATGCCCCTGTCGAGCGTCAAGCATGCAGGCGTGGAAGCGCGGCCTCTTTCGCCCTGCTTTTCCCGGCGAGTTTGTCTGGTGACCGTTAGAGGCAGGCCGCGTTCGCCCGCGGTGGGGGCGCTTGTAACGGAGGCCATGCGGAGCGCTTGGCAAGCGCAGCCCGCCCTTGCAGTCCGGGACATGATGGAGGGTGGCGCCGGCGATCCCGAGACGGGCGCCCCTTAATCCCGATAGCACACAGCTATGGAAACCATTGGCGCTCGATAATAGAAAATCGTTTGCCGCCGCCTTAACTCCAAATCAAAGAGACGACCCGAGCGAAAGCAAGTCTTTCCGCAACGGCTTGATTTTGCGCACGCCTCTTCGTCCAATCGTTTCATTGGGAGCGCAACTTTCTGTGAGGCACAAAAACGTGCGCTAAAACATTCTTCCGTTTGGGCTAATCAATCAGTATCCGACGCAAGTCATGGGAGAGGCATGCCAACGTTCAGTTCAAGCACAGCATTTTGCGGCGTTGCAGTCATGGCGAAGGCGTCGCAGCCGGGCGTCACGAAGACCAGGCTTTGTCCCCCGCTCACCTTTGAAGAGGCGGCGAAATTCAACACAGCATTTGTGAAGGACATCGCGGAAAACATCATCGCCGCCGCAGCGGAGACAAGTCTGGCCGGCGCCATGGCGTATGGGCCGCCCAGCGGGGAAGCGTTTTTCCGTGAACATCTGCCCGGCGAGATCGCGCTTTATGAGGTTTGGCGCGCCGATTTTGGAGAGTGTCTTAGCGAAGCGATGAGACGCCTGTTCGAGCAAGGGCACGGGGCGGCTTGCGTGCTCAATTCGGATAGCCCCACATTGCCCATCTCCCTTCTCACTGAGATGGTCGCTGTGCTTTCGCGTCCGGGCGATAGAGCGGTCCTTGGTCCATCAAGCGACGGCGGTTATTACCTCTTGGCCTGCAAGAAGCTCCATCCCCGACTGTTCGAGGATGTCGCCTGGAGCACAGGAGCCGTCACGGCGCAAACTCTTGAGCGCGCCGCAGAGATCGGAATTCCCGTCCATATCCTTCCTGAATGGTATGACGTCGACGATTGCGCTACGCTTAAACTGCTTTCCAAGGAGCTACTTGAGCGAGAACGGTTCTCGGCCAGCTTGCGGTCCAGCCCCGCGCCACATTCGACTGCGCTCATGAAGACCATGTTCGCAAACGCGAATTTGGGAGAGCGACTGGACCGCTTTCTCACCCGCGGCGCCGTGAAATCGTTGCACGAGGCCGCGGCGTGACCGGCCAGCCTGCGCCAAAGGCTTTTGCAATCGCGGCTGCAGCGCTCGCCCTTTCCATGGTGGGAGGCGCATTCGCGCTTTTTTTCGAAGAGCACGACACGGCCGTCTATCTCACGCTCGCGCAAGGCGCCCTTTATGCCGTCTTCGCCTGGCTGCTGTGGCGCGATCGGCGCCAGCTGACCGAACGGCAAAACCAGCGATACCTTTATTACTTGATCGGCCTCGCAATCTTCATGCGAGCGCTGCTCCTGTTCGCGCCGCCGCACTCAACCGATATCTACCGCTATATCTGGGATGGCCGTGTCCAGGCTGACGGCATAAACCCTTATCGATATATCCCGGCCGGCCCGGCGCTCGCTCATCTCCGCGACAGCGCGATCTATGAAAACGTGAACCGCAAAGAGTATGCGCCGACGATCTATCCGCCGATGGCGCAGGCCGTGTTCTTCTTGGCCAGCCGCGTCAGCGAGTCGGTAGCGATGATGAAGGCGGCGATGCTCGCTTTCGAAGCGCTTGCGATCTTTGCGCTGATCGAGCTTCTGAGAGCGCGGCGCCTTCCTACCGTGCTCGTTTCCCTTTATGCGCTGCATCCTCTGGCGATCTGGGAGATTGCGGGAAGCGGCCATGTCGACATCATTGCTATCGCCTGCATGCTGCTCGCGCTGCTTGCGGCTGAGAAAGGAATGCGCTTCGCGTCCGGAGCGGCGCTTGCCGCGGGCGTGCTTACGAAATACTTTCCGCTTGTTCTCGCGCCTGCGATCTACCGGCGCTGGGATTGGAGGATGCCGGCGGCTTTCGCCGCGACTGCGTTCCTTCTCTATGTGCCCTATCTGTCGGCCGGCACGAAAGTTTTCGGGTTTCTTGGCGGCTACGCCGGAGAGGAGTTGCGCGCAGGCGACGGTCTGTACATCGCCGCGCTCCTGAAACAGTTCGGATTTGGAGCCGCGGCGCTTCCCGTCTTTTTCGCCCTCGCGACCCTGACCCTTGTCTCTATCGCGTTGCGTTCGGGCTTTCGCAGCGACCCAGGCAAGCCGGACCTTTCTGGCGCGTTCTCAGCAGCCATCGCCTTTACGGTGTTCTTCTCGCCGCATTATGCGTGGTATTTCCTCTGGCTCGTTCCCTTCCTGTGCTTCTTTCCGAGACCGTCGGTGTTCTGGCTGACGTTATCGGCTACGGCGCTGTACCGGCTGCAATGGCCGTTGAGCCTTATCGGCGCAAGCGTCCAATATGCGCCGTTCGCCGCTCTTCTCATCCTCGAAAATCTGAAGCTGTTCAGCGAAAAGGAGACTTCGAATGAACGCGCCCTTGCGTGATCCGAAGGCAGCGGCTACCCCCGCCGGGCAGATCGATCCGCGCCGCTATTTCGAGCGCATCGAGGATGAGCGCGGCGCCATCGCAACCGATGACCCGGTCTGCCTTTATCTCGAAACAACAAACCGCTGCAATCTGCTCTGCACGACCTGTCCTCGCACTTTTGAGGAGCTTGAGCCGCCCTCGGACATGAGCTGGGAGCTTTTCACCAGCATTGTGGACCAGTTTCCCACGGTCCGGCGCGTCGTTTTGCACGGCGTTGGCGAGCCGATGATGGTGGCGGAATTGCCAAAGATGGTGCGGTATCTGAAAGAGCGCGGCGTCTATGTGCTGTTCAACACCAACGGCACGCTGATGCGGGAAAAGAAAAGCCGCGAGCTGATCGAGGCAGGACTCGATGAGATGCGCATTTCGCTCGACGCCGCCGAGGCCAAGGCTTTCGAGGCGGTGAGGGGGCGCGACCTCTTCGACCGCATCGTGCGCAATATCAAGAATTTCGTAGCCCTGAAGACCCGCATGGGCGCGGCGAACCCCAGGCTTTCGCTTTGGCTGACGGGCTTGCGCGAAACGCTTGAGCAACTGCCGGAGTTCATCCGCCTTGCTCACTCCATGGGCGTCATGGAGGTCCACTTACAGCGGTTGGTTTATTTCGGTAGCGGCGGGAATGGACTTGCGCGCCCTAAATCGTCGCTCTTCGAGCGGCGCGATCGGGAAGAAGGGAAATACCTCCTCGACGCCGAAAAGCTGGCTGCCGGGCTTGGCGTGTTTTTCGACGCCTCGGGCGCCGCGGAGCCGGAGGCTAGTCTGCGCCGTTCGGGCGCCGATGCTCCGTGGTCGCTGTGCCGGAGGCCCTGGTCGCTGATGTATTTCACCGCGCACGGCCGCGCGCTTCCCTGTTGCATCGCGCCGTTCTCGATGCGCGGTTACGAGAATTTTACGCTAGGCGACGCCAAAACCACGCCGCTTCGGCAAATTTGGAATGGCGCCGAATACCAGAGTTTTCGCGAAGCGCTCATGAGCGGCCAGCCGCCCCAGGCCTGCGCGGGATGCGGCCTTCGTTGGAGTTTATGAGATGGCGGAAGTTCTCGATCCTGGCTCCGCTCCTTTCCGGGAGACAAGGCTGACTGGCGTGTGCGCCGTCATCCCCGTGCTGAACGAGGAGGCCTCGATCGGCGGCGTCATCGAGCGGATCCCCCCCGGCGCGGTTGATGAAATCATCGTTGCCGACGGGGGGTCCAAGGATCGCACAATCGAGATCGCAAGAGCGAAGGGCGCCCGGGTGCTCCATGCCGGCAAAGGGTATGGGCGCGCGTGCCTCGCTGGCGCACTCGCCGCAAGCGAGCGCTCGCAAATCATCGTTTATATGGATGGCGATGGGAGCGATTTCCCGGAAGAGCTTCCGAAGCTCGTCGCGCCCATCGCGGAGGGCGTGCATGACTTTGTGATCGCGTCCCGCGCGCGAGGCCGCCGCGAGCCAGGCTCCATGGCGTGGCATCAACTCGCCTCAGGCCACGCGATCGGCGCCATCGTTGGCTTCCTCTACGGCTTCCGCTACACCGATATGTGCGCCTTCCGCGCCATCCGCCGTGACGCCTTGCTTTCGCTTGGCATGCGCGAGATGACTTACGGCTGGAACCTCGAAATGCAGATAAGAGCGGCGCGAAAGGGGCTTCGCATTCTCGAAATCCCCGCCCCATATGCGCGCCGTGCTGGCGGACGCTCGAAGGTCGCAGGCTCGCTTTCGGGCACGCTTCGCGCAGGCAGCCGCATTCTTCTCCTCCTTACGCGCGTAGCCCTTAAGCTTCAGTAGTTCAGCCGTTTTTGGGGTGAAGCAGCTGTCAGAGTTGGCTCACAACCAAAAAGTCCACGGAGCAGCTTGCTAGACGTTTTCGGGCTTTCATCCGCTGGGTGAAAGCTGCTCGCGCCCTTCCCTCGGAGGAGCGTGTGAAAAAATCGGGCTTCGCGGTTCTACGCACGTTGTCATAGCCGGGCTTGACGTGGTCAAGCCCGGCCATGACAAAAGGGGCGATGCGATTTTTTCAAACGCTCGGAGGCGGGAACGCAAGTAATCGGGACAATGAACGCCGGAGTTTACCCTCGTGCAGACGCATACGCGCTAACATAATTCGGCTGACTATACATGCGAACCTCCCCTCACCCTGGCCCTCTCCCCATGGGAGAGGGAACGGCGTTGCAATGGTCTCGGCGGGCTCCCTCTCCCATGGGGAGGGGTGGGGTGAGGGGCGACTCCCCCAGTATAATCAGCCACCTCGAATTATGTTAGCGCGTATGCGTGCAGACGGGGGCGGGGGCGTCGCCGCGGCGATGTTGGCTGCCCGCAACCGCCCTTTTTGGTTGATCCGCCGTTAGCCGGCCTGCGCAAACTCGTGAACGATAACGCCCTCATGCGGGCCGGCCTCGGCCTTCCATGGCGCCGCCGCTATGACATGCTTCGTGTGCTCATAGCCGAGCCTCCAGCGCTTGCGGATGCTGGCTTCCGAGAAGTCGATGTCTTTCATGTGATTTTCGTCCATGAGGGGCGGAGCCTGCAGCCTCACAACGTGCATTTGGGTCGGGCAGCCATAGGAGAGCATTTCTGCGATCTCAGGCTCTCTGCGTCTTTCATCGGGGATCGAAGCGGCCAGTTCGCTGATAATGTGCCGGAGCTTATAAATCTGCTTCTGGCGGGTGATATGGGTCGCCGCCCGGCTGGAATATTGGATGTCCTTCTGCCGGTTGAGAACCTGCAACAGGTTTTCCGGTTCCGGGCCGCTGGGGTTCCAGACATGGACAGCGAAGACAACGCCGCTCCTGCGAGGGCAGTCGTCGAAAACGGCTTCGATGGGTGTATTCGACAGAATTCCGCCATCCCAATAGTAGTGCTCACCGATGCGAACCGGCGGGAAAGCTGGCGGCAGCGCCCCAGACGCCATGACGTGCTCAATCGAAAGCGGCGTCGCCTGGCTGTCGAAATAACACATCAAGGCAGCGCCGATGCGCGCTGCGCCAACCGTGAGCCTAACCCCTCCCGGCTGAATAAGAGAGAAGTCAACGAGGTCGTGCAGCGTCTTGCGCAACGGCGCCGTCGAGTAAAGACCGTTCTTGCCGACGGGAACCTTGGTTTGCGGTCCGCCCAGAAGGGTCGCATAGTTGGGCTCGAAGAAACCTGGCAAACCTGTCGCAAAGGTAGAGAAGCTGTCGGCCCATCCGCGAACCTGAGCGGGCCACGCGAAGCCGTTCGCCCATTCGAGACCGCCAGTTCTGCGCAGCTGCACCTGACGCCAGAAACTGTCGAGCGCCTTCAGCCGCATGTCCGGCTTGTTTCCGGCGATCAGGCTTCCGTTGATGGCGCCGATGGACGTGCCGATAATCCAATCCGGCTCGATTCCGGCTTCGTGCATGGCCTCGTAGACGCCCGCTTGATAGGCGCCGAGCGCTCCGCCGCCCTGCAAAACGAGGGTGACTTGACCCATTTGCCGCTTGTCCGGTCTGGGCTCACTGTTAGGCGCCGGCGAAGACTGTGCGGCCTTCTCGGGGTTGATGACAAGCTTCTGCATGGTGACGCCCATTCCTCGATTTCGGGCAGTATACGCTTGACTGGCCTGTCGACTGAAATGCCGATTGACTAAGCTTTCGATAGCGCCGGGACATGAAGTCCAGCACGCAAGCAGCTTGTGCGCGCCGAAGAGCCGTTCCTGTTCAACCCAAATCTTCAATGAAATCAACAAATGTCATGCTCGATTTTGCGGCAATCGCGAGCGGCCTCCCTCTCCCCGTGGGGAAGGGCTGGGGTGAGGGGCAAAGTGCCCGCCAACTCAACGCGTTACCTCTCAACCTGTCCTTCTCCCACCGGGAAAAGGGACCCTGCCGCGCCGTCTCCCGAAAAACGAGCCTCTTTCTCAAGGCATTGATTTGCCGCCAGGTTTAAACCGGACAGCACTGTGTCCCAACTCGCCCGCCCTCTTAGTTAGCTGAAGCGCCATGCGAGAACATGTACTTCAGACATCGAATTGAGAGACGAGCGATATTTCTCTTTTGATTTTCAATACTGCAAATTGGCGATGAGGGCGCAGGCATGCCCTCGGGTACATAGGAGATCGTATGATGAATCAGAGATTCCGCATCCCGCACCGCCCTTTCGCTGCCGCAGCCCTCTTTGCCACTTGTTTCGCCGTTCTTTCCGGCGCCGCCTTCGCTGGGGAATGTCCCGCCGGCAAGGTTCTGCAAACGCCGCAGACCATAGACAATGTGACGGACGCCTCCAAACTCACGGCCGAGGTCGTCGACACCGTCGACCCATCGGGCTGGCGCGGCATGAAGGGCTTGATGCTTCGCACCCGGCGCCTGACCATTCTACCCGGCGGATTTGTTCCGACCCATAGCCACGAAGACCGGCCGGCGATCATCTACATCATCTCGGGCGAGATCTACGAAAATAACACCAAGTGCTCGGTTCCGATTCTGCACAAGGCGCGGCGAGTCGATCGCTGAATTTGGCGCCGGTCTCAAACATTGGTGGGTGAATAAGGGTACGGAGCCATGCGTGCTCACCTCAAGCGACCTCGTTCCCATCGAGATGATGAACGACAGAATGATGCAGATGCCGTAACGGGCGCACGCCTCGACATCACGCGAGGGCGGCGGCCGGCGTCTGAAACCGGCGATGCGCGCCGCCTTCTATCCGGCTTTTTTCAGGAGTTCCGCCCCATGTTTGCTCCCGCGCGATCTATTTTTCTTGCCTTGTCTCTGACGTTGATCCCGGCCCTCGCTTTGACCGCAACCGCCGAAATGCAGCCGGCGCCCGCGCCCTCGGCGAAAGGCGTCCTGCGCATTCGCAGCGCACATTCGGTTTCCGAGACCGTGCAGCGCCTCAAGGCTGCGGTTGAAGGAAAGGGCATCCGCTTCTTCGACGCCATCGACCAACAGGCTCTGGCCGAAGGCGCCAGCCTCAAGATTGGCCAATCCACGCTCGTGCTTTTTGGCAATCCCCCGCTCGGCGTGCAATTCCTGCAATCCAATCGCTATGCGGGCCTCGACTGGCCGGTGCGCATGCTCGTCACCGAGGAGGCTGACGGCTCAGTTTGGCTTGCCTGGACCGATTTTACCTGGCTGGCTCATCGCTACGCGATTAGGGACAAGGACGCGCAGTTGAAGATGGCGACTGGCGTCGCGAAGGGACTAGCCGAGGAAGCGGCGAAGTAGGCGCATCAACTGAACCGCTACGCGTGGCGTCCGTCCACTTCGACGGCTGCGCAAACACCTCAGGCCAGCTTGCCCGCCCTCATGCCGGCGACCTTTTCCCTGAGAGCGTCGCGTTGCTTCACAAGCACCGGATACTCGGCATTGCCCGGCGAAGACGCGTTGATGGCGCGGTCGTAATGGTCGAGCACGTGTTTCTCGCCGTCGATCAGGCTCGGAAGAAATTTCTTGTCCAGCTTCGTGAATAGAGAAGAAATCTTCATCACCGTGCGATCGAAGGTTCCCATGAGCGACCCCCGGTCGCCGGTCTGGGCGCCCAGGCGCTTCAGCTGTTCGGAAATGGCGTCCGCGTCCTTCCGGTGGATCGCGATTATTTCGGCGAACAACGGCGCGAGGCCCTCGCCATGCGCATCCTTGAGCCCCTCTTCGTATCCTTGAAGGGCGTCGATCAAGCTGGTGTGCAGAGCCTTGAGGCTGCGAATGAGTTCGTCCATGGCCGTCCTCCTAAGCTTTTTGCCGGCCGGACGCCAAGCACGCCCAGCACCTCGAAATTCTAGAATAAAGCTTTTACAAGCATCGTATCTGGGGCGCCCTTGCGTCCCTTCAGCTGCGCAGCACCATGGGCAATACTTGCGGAACATTTTTTGTTCCTTCGATCGGTACATTTCGGTGCGGGAGCCATCCAATGCCTCGAATTTTTGTTGCAGGCGAGCTCCGCCGTCCTCTGCTGCAGGACCCAATAGTCCGCAAGGGCCTGTCGCGTGGCAATTCCAACACGCACCGCCGTCCGGGAACACGATTGTTGCATCGCGATAATCATGCCGCCTCGATATCGGTCTCACTAAATCATGCCCCTTAAACAACAAAGGCTCCCCTGTTGCTTTTGCCAGCGCGTAAGAAAAGCTGTCGCCGAAATTCAGGGCCGCCCGCGCCGGCCTATCGTGCAGGTTCGCTCAAGGATAAATCCGAACATGGGCAGAACGCCGCCAATGTCACGGCCGGGCTTGACGCAGCCGTCGAGCAACGCACTGAAAACACGCTTTTTCTTGCTACATGGATGGCCGGGTCAAAGCCACTGGCCAAAGCCCGGCCATGACAACGCGCGTGGCTCACTGTTCCACGTTTTCCGGAACGGCATTAGCTCAACTGCGAGTTTTTTCTACAACCGCTAGAGGGATCGCAGCGCTGCGAGAATATCCTCAACAGCCATGCGCTTTCGGTAATCCGGATCGACAAAACGGGCTCTGACCAAGGCGTCCGGCCCGACAACGAAAGTCGCGGGGATTGGCAGCATCCAGGTCTCGTTGGCGTTATATTTCGAGATATCCCAGCCAGCGGCCTTCATCGCGTTCTTCTTCTCTTCGCCCACCCAGATCGTCAGCTTCACTTCAAGCGCAAAGGCGTTGTCGAGATCCGTCAGGATTGGAAAGGTCGCTTTTGCAGCCGCCTTGAGGTCGCTATTGAATTTCTGGGTCTCGGGCGTGATGGCGGCAAGCTGGCCGCCAAGGGCGCGCGCTTCAGCGTGGATCTCTTCAAGCGCGCTGGCGTTGATGCGGCAATAGGGGCACCAATGCCCGCGGTGGAAGGCGATAACCAAAGGGCCTTGCGCCAGGAATTCCTGCAAACTTCTGAAGCGCCCTTCCTCGTCGGGTAGAAGGAAATCCGGCAACGTCTCGCCGATTTGAGGCGACAATTCGCCGGCGCCGCTTTCGCGCAGGCGGCCGACCATCCTCTCGACGATTTCCGCAAACTCGGGGCTGAGCGCGCGAACTTCATCGGCGAAAGCCTGCAGCCGCTCAGAAAGCGGCGCGTCAATGAGGCGGCAGCGTTCCGTTGAGGCTTCGAGAATTTCAGCGAATGTCAGAGCCATATCGGCGTTGTCTTCGTTTCACTGCCATAAGCCTAGCACATCCTCGACATGCTCGCTGGCTTTCAATTCCATGCCTGAAAGCTATACACCGTTGAATAAGCGGCGGCGCGAAAGCGATCACGCCAAGTATCACTTTTCACAGTGTCGAAGCTTGCGGGCTCGGCATCGCTGCCGGAACGGCGCGCATGGCAGGCGTCAGGCGAGCGCTTAGAAGCAACGCGACCGCAAGCGATCCACAGAGCGCGGCGACGGTCGCAGGCCAGCCCCATATGTCGAAGATGCGTCCGAGAATAGCGGTCCCCGCGAGGCCGCCGAGATAATAGGAAGCGAGATAAAGGCCGCTCGCGGCGCCGCGATTGGCGGACGCCAGCCTGCCGACAAGGCCTGTTGCGATGGCCTGCGCGCCAAAGGTTCCAACGGCGAAGAGCGCCAGGCCGAGGAGAACCCCGCCGAGGTAGGGCACGAGCAGCAGCGGCAAGGCTGCGATCGCAAGGCCGAATGCGAGTCGCAAGGCAAGCACAGGGCCAACGCTCGTCGCGAACCGCCCCGCCAGCGGCGTAAAGAGGAGCGATGGAACGAAGACGAAGTAAACGAAGCCGATCGACATCTGGTTGAGGGAGAGCGGCGCGCGCACCAGCACGAAATTCACATAGCTGAAGGCGCCGATGAATGCGAACAGGATCAGGAAACCCATGCCAAAAACGGCGAGGAGCGCGGGGTTCTTCAAATGATCGAGCCAGGCGCCGCTCCTTTCCATGCCGTCGCTTCCGGCGGCGGGCGCCATCATCGCTCCGGCCTTCTCAAGCGCCGCAAAGACCAGGAGAGCGCCGGAAAGATTGAGCCCCGCCAGGACGAGGAAGTTCGCCGTGAGCCCAAAATGATCCACGAGCGCCGACGACATCAACCGCCCCAGAAGATTGCTTGCGACATTGCCGGTCACGTAGGCCGCGAGCGCGCCGGACAGCATGTTCGGGCAGGAGCGCTCCCCGAGATAGGCCATGGTCAGCGTGAACGCCGACGACATGAACACGCCCTGCGCCACTCTGAGCGCCGCGAACACAGGAAGGCTCGGTTGTAGCGCCAGCAGCAAGGTCGGAATCGCCAGCAGCGTCAGGCTCGCGATAATGCCTCTGCGATGGTCGATGCGATGGCTGAGAAGCGCGACGGCGACGCCGGCGGCGGCCATGCCGAAGGTGCATGCGTTCACCGCAAGCGCGATGGCAGCCGGCCCCACGCGATAAGCTGCGGCCAGCGACGGCAAAATGGCCTGGGCGGCAAACAGGTCGACAAGCGTGAGAAAGCTGATGACGCCAATGGTGAAGCGCTTCAGGAAAACGCTTTGTGCGATCGAAGTAGGGAGCGTGGAGTTCATGACGGCGCCTGACGCGAGTGCTACTGCCGCAAGAATGGCCGCACCCGCCGTCAGACGGAAATGCCGATTCGCTTGGAAGTTAATGCCTTGCGGCTATGCGGGATAATGCTGCGGCGGAGTTGGCGGCAGGCTGAGGGGGGCGGAAATCAAGGCTTCACTTCAACAGGACTGAGATAGAACCAAGTTAACGGCGAGCTATTGAAGCGATGCGGACGCGCCGCTGCTATCCGGCGCCAGAGAAAGAATTCGCGTCCAATTCGCGCAACGAAGGAGCCTGAGAAACCCGTTCGCCGCGGCGGAACGCTCCCGGCCCGCCACGGCGTGAACCCTGACGGTGCGGATCAAATCCAAATCCTCTATAGCGATGAAATGCAGCGCATCGCCCGATTTCGCGCTGCGCGGCATGATGCTGATGCCGACATTTGCCATGAGCAGCGGCGTCAGGTCATGGTCGGAGCCGATCTGATCCTCGAACTCCTGGCGCATGCCGCGCTCGGAAAGGACCTCGTCGAGGGCGGAAGCTTGTTCGCAGTAGCGCCGGCGAAGAAGGCGCAATCCCTTGATTTGATCGAGCGTCACAGCGTTCCGCATGGCCAGCGCGTGGTTGCAATTCACAACGAGTTGGAACGGCTCGGCGAAGAGATCCCATGTCTCCAGCCGGTCCCACTCCTCCGGCAGCGGACAGGCGAGCGCAATCTCGATATCGCCAGACTTGAGATCGCTCCCAACCTCTCCGGCGGTGCCTCGCACAAATCTAAGCTCAAGTCCTGGAAACGCCCTCACAAGCTCAGACAGCGGTTGGATGACGATTGCCATATTGACGGTATGGGACAAGCCGATCCTAAGCGGAGCGCACTTTCCCTTCTTGTAAGAGGCCGCGAGCTGCTTGGCTTGCTGGGCGCTTTCCAAACATTGCGTGAGCAGAGGCAGCATCATGCGCCCCAACTCCGTCAAATGCGTCAAGCGGCGCTCGCGGCGGAATAGATCGCCGCCAAGCTCCTCTTCGAGCTTGATAATGGCGCGGCTCAGGGATGGCTGCGCCACGTGGCATTCTTCAGCCGCCTGGGTGAAACTCAACGTTCTTGCAACCGCAAGAAAGTACCGGACCTGGTGCATCTCCATGAGCGCCTCGGCAATCGATCAATCGCAAGAACTGCCGCCGAAGGATAATCCTAAAATAGCCCACAGCTATTGAAATATGAGTGAAGGGGCATTTCACAGCCCTGTTTCAGCGAGCTATTGTTCCCCAAGAGGTAGAGAAGGTAACCATTCCATGCCGGCGACGTCAGATGTTGTTACACCAGCGTTTCAAAACGCTTATAAAAACCTTGAGGGAAAAGCCGCGGTCGTGACCGGCTCGACAAGCGGCATCGGGCTTGGCATAGCCGAGGCTTTCGCCCAAGCCGGGATGAATGTGGTCCTCAACGGTTTTGGCGATCGCGGTCAAATCGAGGAAATTCGCGCGCGAATTGAAAAGGACTTCCAGGTAAAGGCCGCCTATTCGCCGGCCGATATGTCGCGCCCAGCGGATATAGCTCAGATGGTATCCGAAGCGAATGCTGAATTCGGCGGCGTGGACGTCCTCGTCAACAACGCCGGCATACAGCATGTCGAGGCGATCGAGACATTTCCGCCGGAAAAGTGGGATGCGATCATCGCGATAAACTTGAGCTCCGCATTCCACACCATACGGGCGGCGCTTCCCGGCATGAAGTCGCGGGGCTGGGGGCGGATCATAAACGTCGCCTCGGCCCACGCGCTTGTGGCTTCTCCATTCAAGTCGGCCTACGTGACCGCAAAGCACGGTTTGCTTGGGTTGACCAAGACGGTCGCGCTTGAGGCGGCGCAACATGGTGTGACCGTCAACGCGATCTGTCCGGGCTACGTTCTCACGCCCCTTGTCGAAAAGCAGATCCCCGAAACCGCCAAGGCGCGCAATATCACGGAAGAACAAGTGATCAAGGACGTGCTGTTGCACGCTCAACCCACGCGCAAGTTCGTTACAACCTCCGAGCTGGGAGGTTTGGCCCTGTTCCTTTGCAGCGACGCCGCCGCATCGATAACCGGCGCCGCGTTGCCCGTCGATGGCGGCTGGGTTGCTCAATAATACAAATCTGGAAAGCGATGGGCCGTTGCGAATTCCAAGGGCGCTTTCCGAAGATGAGCTTGCCGGGCTCGCTAATAGAATACCAACCGCCGAATATTCCGGCCCACTAGCCGCATTTTATGGCGTTAAGCGCTCTCGCTGCGGATGGCGGCGATCACGGCTTGCGTCACCTCATGCGTGGCGGCGCCGCCGCCGAGATCGTGAGGCAGAACCTCGCCGCCAGCCGTCACCGTCTCGATGGCCTGCATGAGCCGCTGCGAGGCTTCGAACTCGCCGAGATGGTCGAGCATGAGGCATGCCGTCGAGAAGGCCCCGATCGGATTGGCCACGCCCTTCCCCATGATGTCGAACGCCGACCCATGAATAGGCTCGAACATCGACGGGCGCTCGCGCGTGGGGTCGAGATTGGCGGTCGCCCCGATGCCAAGGCTGCCCGTCAGCGCGACGGCCAAATCCGAAAGGATATCGGCATGCAGGTTGGTGGCGAGGATGGTGTCGAGGCTCCAGGGCCGCAGCACCATGCGCTGGGTCATGGCGTCGACCAGCGTCCAATCCACATCGAGACCCGGATATTCGGCGAGAACCTCCTGGCAGACCTCGTCCCAGAACACCATGCCGTGGCGCTGCGCGTTCGACTTGGTGACGACCGTCAGCTTCTGCCGGGGCCGCGTCAGCGCAAGCTCGCAGGCATAGCGCGCGATCCGCTCCACGCCCGTGCGCGTGAACACCGACACATCGATGCCGGTCTCGGCCGGCAAGCCCCGATGGACCCGGCCGCCCACGCCCGCATATTCGCCTTCGCTGTTCTCGCGGACGAAAATCCAATCGATCTCGCAGGCAAGCTCCGGGCGGAGCGGCCCCGCGATGCCGGGAAGCAGCTTTGCGGGCCGGACATTCGCATATTGGTCGAGGCCTTGGCAGATGGCGAGCCGCAAGCCCCAGAGCGTGATGTCATCGGGCAGGCCCGGATCGCCCGCCGAGCCGAAATAGATCGCGTCGTAGCCCTCGAGCTGGCTTAGCCCGTCGGCGGGCATCATCAGGCCGTGCTGGCGGTAATAGTTCGAGCCCCAATCGTAGCCGGTGAACGAAAGGGCGAAGCCGCCATCCTCCAGCGCCAGCGCCGTCAAAACCTCGCGCCCGGCCTCCACGACCTCCGGCCCGATGCCATCGCCGCCGATCACCGCGATTTTGTAATTGCGTTCCGCCATGGCGCGCGCCCTTTTTTGTTGGTTTGCTCGACATTGGCTGGCCGCGCCGGTTTTGGCAAGCGACACCGCTTAAGCGCGTCGCCAACAGCTATTATCGCCTACGGCGAAACACGCCAGCCCGGCGGCGCCGATAGCTTGCCTCAACGCGAGCGCAGCCGGCAATTTGACTCGGACATACTCCAGCCGTTGCGCCGCATGCATGACGGCGGCGCCGTCGACCGGATCCGGGCGCGGCGCGCCGTTAGCCAGCGACCACGCGATGCAGTCGTCCACGGACATGGGTAGCGGTTTTTCGAGCGCGGCCATGGAAAATAATAGCCGTGGCGGCGGCTGGCGGCAATGGCGCGGCCTTCGCTACGCCTCGATGAGGCCGAGATGCTTCTCGACGCGGGAAAGGCGGCTGTGCATCGCGCCCATAATGCTGAGGAGACCGTCGAGCGTCTGGGTGTGCTCGCGAAGCGTGGCGGTCTGCTGCGCCTGAACGGTCTTCACATCGGTAAGGTCGCGCTTCATATCCGCCATCTCGGCGCGGATCAACCTAAGCTGCTCCAAAATCAGGTTCGTGGGTTCGTCGGCCATGTCTGGACGATAGCCTGCCGCAGAAGCGAAGGCAAGGCTGGGCGCGGGCTTGCGTCCACTCCGGCGGGTCCTACCCGCCCGTTCCGACGCGCGTGCGGCTTACTCTTTGCCGGGGTGGCGGCCGCACCAATAGTCCGGTTTCCTCGCCGTGTGCGCTATCGCGACGATAACAAGGTCAGCGCCTTGATCCGGTAAACGAGACAAAAGGGAAAACGGCGAAGTTTGTAGCTGCGATATAATGCGTCAATCCGCTTGGCGGCTTTTGGAAATTCGCAGAGAAATTCAAAAGCACAATCAACTCGTTCCATCCGGTCCGGCTTGCGGAACCTGCGTTCGTAGCGTAACGCGCTTGCAATGCCGCCAGCCCCTCTTTCTTAGGCCTTCCCAGCCACCTTCAGCGCGAAGGCGTAGGCCAGCGCGTCCTCCTTCAGCCGGTCGAAGCGGCCCGATGCGCCGCCATGGCCCGCGTCCATGTTGATCTTGAGCAGCAACAGGTTCGCGTCCGTCTTGTGCGCGCGGAGTTTCGCCACCCATTTCGACGGCTCCCAATAGGTCACGCGCGGGTCGGTCAGGCCGCCGGTCGCGAGGATGTTCGGATAGGCTTGCGGGCGCACATTATCGTAAGGCGAATAGGCCGCGATGGCGCGGTAATCGTGAACGCTGGCGATAGGGTTGCCCCATTCCGGCCATTCCGGCGGGGTGAGCGGCAGCGTATCGTCGAGCATGGTGGTGAGCACATCAACGAAAGGCACGTCGGCGATGATCCCGGCGAACAGCTCCGGCGCCATGTTGGCCACCGCGCCCATGAGCATGCCGCCCGCCGAGCCGCCCTGCGCTACGATGCGCCCGGCGCTTGTGAATTTCTGCTCGGCCAGATAGCGGCCGGCTGAGATGAAGTCTTTGAATGTGTTCGTCTTTTTTGCGAGCTTGCCGTCCTTGTACCAGCGATAGCCCTTGTCCTTGCCGCCTCGGATATGCGCGATGGCGTAGACGAAACCGCGGTCTACGAGGCTAAGGGCGTTGGTCGAGAAGCCCGCCGGGATGGCGAAGCCATAGGAGCCATAGCCATAAAGCAGGCATGGCGCCGAGCCGTCGAGGGCCAAGTCCTTCCGGTAGAGAAGCGACACCGGCACAGTCTCGCCATCCCATGCGGGCGCGAACACGCGGCGCGTCACATAATCCGCGGGATTGTGCCCGCTCGGCACTTCCTGCGTTTTGCGCAAGGTCCGCTCGCGGGTGCGCATGTTGTAATCGAACACCTGGCGCGGCGTCGTCATCGACGAATAGGTGAAGCGCAGCGTCTCGGTGTCGTATTCGTAGCCTTCAGACATGCCGAGCGAGTAGGCCTCCTCCGCGAACTCGATGGCGTGCTCCTCGCCATCGGCGAAGCGGCGGACCACGATGCGCGGCAGGCCGTCCTCCCGTTCCAGCCGCACGAGATAATCCTTCAGGCAGGCAAAATCGAGAATGAGACGGCCCGGCTTATGGGGCACGAGATCGCGCCAATTCTCGCGGCCCGGCTTGTCGAGCGGCGCCTCCACTAGCTTATAGTCCTCAGCCCCGCCGCTATTGGTGAGGATGATGAGGCGGCCTTCGTGGTGCTCCGCCTGATAATCGTGGTTCGTTTCGCGAGGCGCGATGAGGCGCAAACCCTTCTCCGGCTCATCGAGATCGAGAAAGCGGACCTCGCTCGTCTCGTGATCGCCCGCGCCGATGAAGAGATAGCGCCGGTCCTGGCTTTGCCCTGCTCGCGTGAAAAACCCGGCGTCGGCCTCCTGGTAAATCAGCTCGTCATGATCGGCAGATGCGCCAACTCGGTGCCGCAATACCTGCAACGGCCGGCGATGCTCGTCCACGCGCGTGTAATAGAAGGCGCTGGCGTCTGCGTTCCAGACAGGCTGGCCCTCCATATCGGGGACCGAATCCGGCAATTCCTTGCCCGTTTCAAGATTGCGGATTTTGATGGTGTAGAACTCCGAGCCCTTGTCATCGAAGGCATAGGCCAGAAGCTTGTGATCGTGGCTCCAGGCCGCGGCGCCGAGCGAGAAGTATGGCTTGCCCTCGGCCAGCGCATCGCCATCGAGCAGCACCTGGGCTCGCCCGCCCGCGCGGGGCTCGCGGCACAGGCGCGGATGCTGCCCGCCCGTGACATAGCTCGTGAAATAGGCGAAGGGACCGTCGGCCGCGGGCACGGTGGAGTCGTCTTCCTTGATGCGGCCCTTCATCTCCTTGAAAAGCGCCTCTTGAAGCGCCTCGGTATCGGCCATCACGCTCGCGGTGTAAGCGTTTTCTGCTTCCAGATAGGCCCGCACATCAGCGCCAAGGGCAGGCGGATCGCGCATCACCTCCTGCCAGTTATCGGCGCGAAGCCAGGCGTAATCGTCCACGCGCTCGATGCCGTGATGGACATCGCGGACGGGGCGCTTTTCCGCGACGGGCGGGTGGGAGGGGATGCTTTTCGCTGTCTCGTTCATGGCCAGCCAGGGGTTTTGCGGATTTCTTGACATGTTCTAAGCGTTCCGGCCGCGCATCTCAACCGCCTATCGAGATCCCAATGGGACAACTCTAAGCGGCGGCCTGAGCAGAGTTTCCCAACAGTGGCTACCGGTTTTGGGAAAAAACTCTGCGAAAACAGAAGACACCAAGCAGACATTCGTTGGTGAACCAGCAAAAGTCTGCTTCTTTAACGGGCCGTTTGAAGTCAATCCCTTTTTTGCGCCGTATCCACTGCCGGGGTCATGCTTCTGTACGGGGTCAGCGCTGGGCTGCCGCCTGATGGCGTTAGAAGAGGAAAGGGGCGGTCCAATCTTAGATGCGCGGGGTTGCCTGGTTTCAATTCAAGCCCCTCCTGCAGGCTTTGCGGCCTGACCCAATCCATCGTCCCGGCAGGGACGCCGCTTCGGGAAGGGGTGTCTATCCTGCCCGAATTTCGTCGAATTCTTCTCCTTTTGCGCCACAGTTGGCTGCGGGCAGTTTCTTTGTTCGGCTGAGAGGCGTTTCTCCATCCAGGCCTGATTTGCGTGAAGCGCCGCGCATAGCGGCGGTCAACGCTGGCCGAATGCCACCGCCACCGGCGGCGCGAAGCGGCGTTGACGGCCGCGAGCACGGCGCTATCGTCAATGAAGCCGGGCCGCTCATTCCGCTGCGGCCAGCCATTTCGACCGCCGCCCAGCCGTCATAAGGGCAAATCGTTTGGTTGCTCAACTTGCCAAGCTTGGCTTTCGCGCGGACCTTCAACCGCTCGCAGAGGCCGCGTGACGGCCCAGGAATGACTGCCCGCATCTGCTGCGGCGAACCGGCCCGGTTAGTTTCTTCTTAGAGTCCTTTGTTTTAGCAGAGTTTTTATCCCAAAACCGGTGGCCACTTTTGGGAAACCCTCCTTTAGGAACGGTGCGAGTGCGAGCACACGCCGAGTTGACATACGGTTGTCATGTGGCGACGCGATCTTATTGTCCCGGAGGCTCTACGAAGCCTTCTGAGAAGGGCCCAGGTCAACCCCGCGCCCCGGGCCCTTCTCATCAAGGGGGGTTCCTGCAATTTTCCTCGCAGCCTTTAAAACCTGACGCGGCGCTTTTCCCACTGCTTCTCATCGCCGTCTTGGGTTGGTCTGACTGGCGCCAAAGCGAAGCTCGAAGGCACAGCTGCATCATAGCCGAGCACACGCTCCACGGCGCCCGACAGACCGCTCAGCGGAAGACGTAACCAAAGCAACAAGAGATGTTCGCGGCCTGCTGCGGGTCCACGCACCGCGCCCTGCATCGCAATGCGCTCGTCGATGACCCGGCGGTAAACCGCCCGCCAATAGTCCCGCTTGTGTTGAAACCCGATATCGAAAACGGCGCGCCCGGTGATTTCGGCGCCGTATATTTCGCCCACCCGCGTTCCCGCGAGCCGGTATCTGAGCGAATCCAAATCCGTTCCCGCATCGAGAAGGCTCAATCCGGGCAGGAGATGCGGGATCGCCACCGGATCGATGTCGAAGCGAGAGGGGATAGCACGCGACTGGGCGCAAGCGCGCCAATAGTCGTATAGCTCCCGCTGCTCGCGCAAGATTAGCTGTGCGCGGAAAGCGAGTTCCGATGCCATTCACCCCTCCGATGTCCGTGTGCCGATCCGCCGTCGGCATACCGATCACCATGACTCGCGAACTATCGGTGATTTGCAGGTTGAAGCGCAAGTTATTCCGCCGGGGCGCAGCTTGAACTCGGCGAAAAACCGCCTCGATGGGGCTCGCGGCGGTTCAAATTCCGAAGCTTTGTGAAGCTTCGCTGCGAGGGGCCTAATTATCGCCCTTTACGCTGTCCAAGGCCCATCTTTTTGGCCAAATTAGAGCGCGCTTCTGCATACTTTGGGGCGACCATTGGGTAATTTGGTTCCAAACCCCACTTTTCACGATATTCTTCGGGGGACATGTTGTAATGTGTGCGCAAATGACGCTTCAGCGACTTAAACTTCTTGCCATCTTCCAAACAAATGATGTAATCCGGTGTCAGCGACTTCTTCACTGCCACAGCTGGCTTTAGCTCTTCCTTCGGCGCCTGTATCTGGTTCGATGACGCGCGTGAGAGTGCGGAGTGAACGTCGCCAATCAAGCTCGGCAAGTCACCCGCTACTACGGCGTTATTGCTAACATAGGCAGAAACGATCTGAGTTGTGAATTCTACAAGCTCATTATTTTCGAATTTTTCCTCAATCATTTGCGGGCTCCTGGACCGGCCTTGAGCTGAACTATCCAATGTTTTATAGGAATTGCCCTGGATCTCCGTCTTGTCAAGCCAGCGCGATTCGGGTTTGCGCTTTGAGCCGAGATCCTTGACCTTATTTGCTTGTTTCACAATCGTCTGCCTTTCAGATTTGCAGGGAATACATCTTATATATCACAAAAATCCAACATCTCAAGAATTCTATTGACAAATAAGCCTGTTACTTTAGTTCGAAGCGGGAGGTGTCTCCCAAAAAACATGGTCTTTTTTGCCGCTTCGTAAACTCTGCTTTGTTTGTCCAAAATGCCGCAGCTAGCCGGGCGCATGAATTCATACAGCCCTCCGTTGCACTTCATCCAGCGGCAACACTTTGCCCCCCATTGTGTACACGCTACACGCGGGATTGGCGCCTGCTAGGCAGCTATATTTCGAGCTTGCTTCGCATATCCGCTATTAGACGTACTATTAACCTGCTTTGATTGGGGGCTTGCGCGGCTAAGCCGCCTGATGTTAAAAAAAATTAAGGTTCCTTCGCAAAAGCACGGTTATTGACAGAAACTGCAAAGTCGAGGGGCTTTCGAGGAACTTCTTGCCAACCTAAAGCCTTAGATTTGGACGGCAAGCTTATCTCGAGCTTTCCACACCTTGTGGATACACTTGACGTGAGGCTAAAGTCCGAGGTGCATCGAGAAGGGGCTTCCGGCTCTATTTTGTCTTTTTGCTTGAAGAACTTCACATCCGGTCTTGCAAATGCGCCTTTGCCCCAAATTTTTCGATTGCGCCGAAAGCGCCTTGCTTGTGGACTTTGGGCGGCAGTATGGCAAGCGTCTTAGTCTCGCGATCCTTCAAATCAGCGAGCGTCTCGAGGCGGCAATGCTTCCGGGTTTCAAGGAAAGCATTCCCGCATTATCGTCGCTTACGGTTCTGTACGACCCCTTGAAGCTTTCGAGGGAACGGATTGCCATCGAGGTTCAGCAAATCTGCGAAAACAGCGGCGGCGTGGGGGATCGCGGACGGACTTGGGAAATTCCGGTCGCCTATGGCGGTGAAGGCGGTCCCGACCTGGGAGATGTGGCTCACCAAGCAGGGATGACAGAACGCGAAGTAATCGCGTTGCATGCGGCGCATGCCTACTATGCTTATATGCTGGGTTTTCTTCCGGGCTTCGCCTATCTCGGAGACCTTCCGGAAAAGCTGCGTCTGCCCCGGCGGGCGACGCCGCGCGCTCGTGTTCCCGCCGGCTCTGTCGCGATCGCATCGGATATGACGGCGATCTATCCGCTCGAAAGTCCCGGCGGCTGGCATCTCATTGGACATACGCCCGTCATTCCATGGGACATGAAACGGCGGGAGGAGCCTCTCTTTCGTCCCGGCGACCAAGTGCGCTTCATACAGGTCGAGGCGTGCGAGGCGGAAGAACTACGGCGACTGGCGGCGGAAGGCTGGACTCCGAAGTGCACGGAGGCTGCTTGACCGCGTCTTTGCGCGTTGTCGATGCTGGTGTGGCTGCGACATTACAAGATTGCGGCCGTGAAGGGCTCCAGCGATTTGGCGTTCCGGTCTCCGGCGCGCTAGACAAGGTCAGCCTGCACATCGCTAATATCCTCGCTGGAAATGCGCCAGACGAAGCCGCGCTGGAAGTATTGGGGGCGGGGCTTACCTTGTTGGTTTGCGCGGATAACGTCGCTCTCGCGCTGGCTGGAACGGCGGCGCCCTTTATGCTTGAAAGGGCGCGGGCGACCCTTCGCATTCCTCCATTTCGCAGCGTCACCGCGCGACGCGGCGACATCTTGCGATTCCCGCCGCCCAAGGATGGCGCGGTCTTCTATATTGCGGCGGCGGGCGGCTTCGACGTTCCTTCCGTTTTTGGCAGCAAATCCACCTACCGGCGCGCGGGCCTCGGCGGCTACAAGGGCCGGGCGCTTCAGGCAGGCGACGAGTTGCCGCTCCGCTGGCCCGCTGCGCCCGAACGCGAACCGATTTCGCTCGGCGTGACGATTTCCGCTCCGAAGGTTCTGCGTGCGATGCGCGGCCCAAACGCTGAATACTTCAAGCCACGCGCTTTTGAAACGCTGTTCGCATCCGCCTATATTGTCGCCCCCGTTTCGGACCGCATGGGCCTTCGCCTGCAAGGGCCGCCGCTTGAACGCGCCATTGAGGGCGAACTGCCGTCGCAAGGCACGGCGGCGGGAGGCATGCAGGTTCCTTCCAATGGTCAGCCGATCCTGCTCCTCGCCGACCGGCAGACGACGGGCGGCTATCCCCGCATCGCGACCGTTATCGGCGCCAGCGCCGCGGCTGCGGGGCGGCTTGCTGCGGGCATGAGCGTGTGCTTCGAGGAGGTAACCCGGGAGGAGGCGGTGCGGCTGCTGAAGGCGCAGTGCGAGTGGCTGGCCTCGCTGCCTGCGCTGCTTAAGCCCGTGGCAGATGCCGAGATCTCGGCCGGGCGGCTTCTCAGCACGAACCTCATCGGCGGCGTCACTGCTGGCGCGCCCGAGGAAGAGTGACACTCCTCCTCATACGTCCGCAATAGGCGGAGCCATGTTCCGTTGCAGTCCCGGTCGCGACAGTAAACTTGCAGCGGTGGCCTGGCCTCCGCGGGGCAGGCCCCCGCCAGTGTTGAGCGCCGCTACGCGCGCCGCCTTTCTGGAAGCAGGCCGGGGCGAAGAAACGGCCATTCAAACCGAACAAAGAAACTGGCTTTTTTTGAAAGAGAGGGGCCAGAAGTGATTTTTTTTACTTGCGTCCGTCGTTAAGATTAAAGAACGGAGAAACGCCGTTCAGCCGAGCAAAGAAACTTCACACGCAGACCAGCTCAACAATTTCGCAGAACTTGACGCACTTGACACCCGGCGTCGAGCGAAGCCGGACGCCGCCCTCTCCCATCCGCATCAGGATGCGGACACTGCAGCGTGGCAAGCTCGCCAAGGCGAGGCTGCGCCGGAGATGGACAGAGCGGGCGCCCGCGAAGGCGGGTGGTGTTGGGGGCGCCGCTTGCCGCTAAGCGTTGGCGATCTGCGGGCTGGGCCGGCGAACTTTGCTTTTCGAACCCCGCAGCTCATGCAAATGCCTTTCGCCGATGCTGTTGGCTGCCGCTGATCGCAGCGTAAAGATAAAGGTAGCGCCGGGCCATCGCCAGCGCCGAGAACCGCGCTTCGAACCGCCGCCGCACTTCGGTCCGCCGAAGGTCGCGCAGGCGGCCTACGGCCTCAACCGCTTCGTCCATCTCTTTGACTATGAAGCCAGTTCGGCCGGCCTCGATGACCTCTGGCACCGAGCCGCAGTCGAAAGCGATGACCGGCGTGCCGCAGGCCATGGCTTCTATCATGACAAGCCCAAAAGGTTCGGGCCAATCGATGGGAAAAAGAAGGGCGTCGGCGCCCCCGAGGAAGGCGGATTTGTCTGCATCCCCGATCTCCCCGATGAACTCCACAAGAGGCTCGGCGCGGATCATCGGCTCGATCACCTCCGACCAGTAGGCGCGGTCGGCGGCATCCACTTTGGCCGCTATCTTAAGCGGCTTGCCGCTACGCCGGGCGATTTCGATCGCGCGGTCTGGCCGCTTCTCGGGGGAGATGCGGCCGAGGAACGCCAGATAGCCTTCGCTGCGAAGGTGGAAGGTGAGCAGCTCGGAGGGCAAGCCATGATGCACCGTTCCGATCCAGTTCGCGAAAGAAATCGGCTTGCGCTGATCGTCGCTGATCGAGACTAGCGGATAGTTGGTCCAGCGCCGGTACACCCCGGGCAAGTCTTTCAGGTCGAGGCGGCCGTGAAGGGTCGTGATGGTCCGCTCCGCGATGTCTTCGAACATCGGAAACTGGAGCAGGTCGGTGTGGAAATGGAGCACGTCGAATTCATCCGCCCGGCGGCGTACCTCCGCGAGCATAGCGAGATGGGCTGCGACGTCGGATTTCAATGGTTCAGGGTCCAGCCGTATGGCCTGGTCGCGGGCCGGGACGAGTGTGGCCGTTGTTTCGGCCTCGCCACTCGCGAAAAGCGTCACCTCATGTCCAAGTTCGACGAGTGCATCCGTGAGGAACGCTACGACACGCTCGGTTCCACCATATAGCCGTGGCGGAACCGCTTCATAAAGCGGGGATATCTGAGCAATTTTCATTTTACGAGTTGTTTCCTTTATGATTGCGCCGCAAGGCTGGGAATCTCACTCCGATCCCTCTCATATTGGGCTTTCTCCCGGCGGACGGCGCGAGATTTGCTTCATCGCGCGTGTCGCCGAATACCTGTGCTATTTAAAACGAAGTAGCTATAAGAATAATCCATGACGACAAACAGTTTTTTTCTGGATTGCACGGTATCGAAGAAGGTTAGCACCAGTGGACACGCCCGCTAACGCTTTAAGTCGCCATTGTTTCGCTTTCAATATGCCTCGGTTATGGCTTTTAAGAAGCCTAAAGCCAATAATATTGGACCGAAAGATTTTTTTGCTCGTGTCGCTGCAATTGTTTTGGGCTTAATTGTGACTGGGGCATGCCCATGCGCGGCCGGTCGAGTTCGCCGGGAGCGCTTTTATAGCCCGGCGGCTTCCGCGGGTTTGTGACGATGGCGGGCTTGACCCGCTGGAGCAGACTGCCGTCTCGTGCGTTCCGCGGCATGCGCAGGACGCTGCGCAGATACGGAGCCTTGAAATGCCGGCGGGTCATTGCTAAGGCCCAGGATAGGCGTCCCAGGATCGAGGTCCGGGGCAGGCGGGGCGACTTTCCAGGGCGAGGACGCTGAAGTGCGACAGGGATGGCGGCTCGGTGAGGCTCCGAACCAGATCCAGTATGACTTATCCGAGTGGAGTTGTTATGCTTGAAACCCGGCGCGCTCCCGCAAAATTGGCCTGCATGACGAAGACGCTTACAATATTCCTGGCGTTCCTGCGTTTGGGCTGCACGAGCTTCGGCGGCCCTATCGCGCATCTCGGCTATTTCAGAAGCGAGTTCGTAAACCGCCGCAAATGGCTGAGCGATGAAGCCTATGCCGACATCGTGGCGCTATCTCAATTTGTGCCCGGCCCCGCAAGCTCGCAGACGGGTTTCGCGCTGGGCTTGTTGCGCGGCGGCCTTTCTGGAGGTGTGGCCGCGTGGGCCGGTTTTACGCTGCCCTCCGCGCTTCTCATGCTTCTGGCCGCATACGGTCTGCGCTATGCAGAGAGCGGCGTCGCGCAAGGTCTGATCCATGGGCTGAAGCTGCTCGCCGTCGCGGTCGTCGCGCAGGCTGTTTGGAGCATGGGCCGGAGCCTATGCCCCGACCGGCAGCGGGCGGGCCTCGCATTTCTGGCCGCCGCCGCCCTGATTGTGGCGCCGGGCAATGGCCTTCAACTCGCGGCCATCGCAGCCGGCGCGCTCTTCGGCTTGGCTTTCCTCCGTGCGGCCAGCCCATCGCCGCCGGCGCCTTTAGGGGTTCGAATTGGCCAATTCCCGGCCTTACTCGCCATCGCCGCTTTTTTCCTGCTTCTGGCCGCTCTCCCGATGATCGCGGCCGTCACCGGTAACGGCCTCGCCGCGCTCGCCAATGCCTTTTACCGAACCGGGGCGCTCGTCTTCGGCGGCGGGCATGTCGTCCTTCCGCTCCTTCAAGAGACGGTTGTGAAACCGGGATTGGCGCCGCAGGATGACTTTCTCGCGGGTTATGGCGCGGCCCAGGCGCTGCCGGGACCGCTCTTCACCATCGCCGCATTTCTCGGGGCGAAGGCAAGCGTTGGCCCGGGCGGCGTGGCGGGCGCGCTCGTCGCCTTGATCGCGATATTTTTGCCTGGCATGCTGCTGGTCTACGGGGTTTTGCCCTTTTGGGATCGCCTTCGGACAAAGACTTCTATTCGCGGCGCGCTCAACGGCGTGAACGCAGCCGTCGTCGGAATCCTGGGCGCAGCGCTTTACGAACCGATCTGGACCTCGGCCATTCTCAGGCCCGCCGATGCCGCGCTTGCGCTCCTGGCCTTTGCGGCGCTCGCCGTTGCAAGGCTCCCTGTCTTGGCTGTTGTGGCGATGGCTGCGGCGGCTGGAGCGGCGCTCACGTATTTTGGCGAACCGGCGGCATCGCTTGCGCGTTGAAATAGGGTTTGAACCTCGAGAGGAATAATGTCCGCGCCAGATTTCTTCCGTTACGTTCCGCTTATGAAGCGAAAGGAAATCGCTCCCCTCGTCATGCTGTTTCTTGCGGCCGGCCTGATCATCATTTTCGCCAAAATCACAGAGGAACTGCTTGAGGGCGATCTTCGCGATTTCGATCGCGCCATTCTTCTCGCGCTCCGCCAGCCGGACGACCCGGCCAAGCCGATCGGCCCGCTCTGGCTGCAAGTCGCAGCCCGCGACGTAACGAGCCTCGGCAGTCCGGCCATTCTCACGCTGCTCACCGCGGCGACGCTTGGCTTTTTGGCGCTGCAGCGGCAATGGCGCGCGGCTTTGTTCGTGCTGGCCTCGATCAGTGGGGGAAGCGCGCATCATCTTCGCGCTCAAGGACATAGTCCAGCGGCCGAGGCCCGATTTCGCCGCGGCGGCCGTCCAGACGCAGACATACAGTTTCCCGAGCGGCCACGCCTTCCTCTCGGCTGTGACGTTCCTCACGCTCGGCGTGCTGCTGGTTCGCGTGCAGCGGCAAGCCGGGATCAAAATCTACGTGCTCACAGTCGCCATTGCTCTGACGATTCTCACCGGCTTGAGCCGCGTCTATCTCGGTGTGCATTGGCCGACTGACGTACTCGCGGGATGGTGCGCGGGCGCCGCCTGGGCAATCCTTTGCTGGCTCATCGCGGAATGGTTCGAAGCGCGCGCCGCCCCGGCGGCCTAAGCTGGCTTGCTTTGCCGGCGAGACCGCGTCGATCCCCAAGACGTAGCGCCAGCAACCGCTCAGCACTGGGCAAGCCTACGGATGATTAGCCACGGCCGCCGAACGCGTCCAAAGCCGCGCGCAACTCAGGATGCGTGGCCGCATGCTCGGCGATCGGGATGCCCTGGGCGATGGCGTCCCAAGCCTGGCGGATGCTGGCGGCGCCGCCCGCCGGGCCCATCGGATGGCCGAACACCCCGCGTCCCGGAACGAACCCAAAGTCGGTGCTTCCCACTTTGCGGTAGACCCCTTCCAGCGTTCCAGCCCAATCGCTGCCGCCGGGGACGGGGAGGCACGGCTTGATGTGGCCCATGGGCTCAAGGCAGGCGCGCACGCACTCCAATACCTCGTGCTCAGGGGTCATCATGCGGCTGCCAAAACCGGGCATGATTACCGTGTCGAAACCGGCGAGCCGCTGCAGCCGGGTGAGCACGCGGGAGTGGATGCCGTAGCCCGGGAGCCGGCTGAAGGCGGCGATGAAGGGGAAGTGGGCGATCAGCGGAACCTGGGCGTGCTTGCGCAGCATCCGCACCCCGCTCAAGCCGACCGGCATGGCGTTGATCAGGAGCGCGTTCGCGCCTTTCGCCACCGCGATGTCGTGGAGGCAGGCCAGCCGGTCCACCTCGTCGGTGATGTTGGCCAGATAGATTTTCGGCACGCCCGTCTCGCGCTCGGCCCGGAGGCGCGCCTCGCCGAGCGCAGCGGCGCGCTCCTCCAGCGGGCACCAGGGCACGTCGGCGAGCATCTCGTCGTCCTTGGCGATGTCGAGCCCACCCAGCCAGCTCTGGTAGCCGAGTTCGGCGAAGGGCGCTGCCGGGAGCCCGATATTCGGCTTGATGACTCCGAAGAAGATGGGCCGGCCGAAGGCTTGCAGCCGGTCGCGCAGGCCGGCCACGCCAAATTTAGGCCCCTCGAACCCCGCTAGATAAGCGTCCGGAAAGCGGATGTCCTGCAGGCGGATCAGTGGAATGCCGGGCGAGAAGAACACCCCCTCGCCGCAGACGGCGGAGAGCAGGTTCGGGATGCGCGGGCCGAAATTGCCGTGCGGGTGGGCGATGGTCGCGCGGACCGCATGGACGGGGCCTCGCGCCGCGCATTCCACCGGGATGCTGAAACCCGAAGGACGCGGCTCAGCGTCCAGCTCGAGAACCTTTGCGCCGAAACGCGGGCGGAAGTCTTCGTCCACGCCGACCCGGCGCCATTGCGCCGTGGACTGCTCGCTGCACAGATGCGCGGCTGCCTCGCGCGGATCGCCAGCGCACTCGAAGGTAAAGTCCAGCTCGATATAGTCGTCAGGATTGAGGTCGCTGCGCCTGGCGTAAAAGCCTGCGATGTCTTCCGGCGTCACGGATCAGGCCTCGCCCAGGATTTGCAGCTCAAGCCCACGGCGCGGCCTCGGTCCATCCAGCTCAATGAAAAAGATCGACTGCCAGCTTCCCAAGACCATTTCGCCGCCTGCCACGGGGATGGTTTCGGACGAATTCATGAAAAGCCCCAGAATGTGCGAGTGCGCGTTGTCGCGCCCGTCGACGGCCGCCAGATTGTGCAGCCAGTCTCCGTCGCGCGGCACGAAGCGCTTGAGATAGGTCACAATATCCTTCTCAAGCTGTGGCTCGCGCTCGTTGACGTTCACGCGCGCCGTGGTGTGCAGCGAGGTCACGGTCAGAAGACCGTCGCGGACCCCGCTCGCCGCGACCCACTCCCGGACCTGTCCGGTAATGTCGAGAATCTGGATCGGGTCAACGGTCTCGAATTCTAGCCGTGTTCTTAGGATTTTCATGGGTTCACCTGCAAACGGGGGCGAGCGCCGGGATGTTCTATCTCGCAACCGGGCAGCGGGCAAACGCTAAGGCCTTGCGAACCGTAAAAAGCTCGCGATCTCCGATGTTTCTTCCAGCAGAAGAAGGATGAAAACATTGGAGAATTTTGGCCCCACTGATAGAGGTAATGACAATAAGCGGTTCGGCGGGATTGGCGGAAACTTCCGGGTAATTAAGTGCGATCTTGCGGGTCAAGGCGAGCGGCAACATTTTGGGTGCGAGAGAAACAAATCCGCTAAACGGTTTTCGCCGTTCGGCGCCTAACCCGAGCAATGTCATGCCAAAGCAAGATCAAGGCCGTAAGCGGCAAAAACGGCGCCGCATCTATTGGACCGCAGGCGCGATCGCTGGCGCCGCAATTATCGCAATTGTAGCCGCAGGACCCGTCATGAGCCGAGTAGAGCAGCCCGAATACAAGACCGAAAGCCGGAATGGCCCGATTGAGGTCCGTTCTTACGGACCGATGATTGCGGCTGAGGCGACCGTGCAGGGCGACCGCAAGACCGCCATCAACGAAGGTTTCCGGCTGATCGCGGCTTACATCTTCGGCAAAAATGAACCACGCGAGAAGATCGCCATGACGGCGCCCGTCGAGCAGCAGAAAAAACAGACCATCGCCATGACCGCGCCGGTGATCGAGCAAGGGGAAGGAAATTCCTGGACCGTGCGTTTCATCATGCCGAAATCATGGAGCATGGAGACTTTGCCCGTCCCGTCCGATCCGCGTGTCAGCTTGAAACCGATCCCGGCCCGGCGCTTCCTCGTCATAACGTTCTCGGGCCTGGCGCGGGACGCCAAGATCGAGAAGGAAACCGGGGAGCTGAAGGAATACGCCGCCGCGCACAAGCTCCCGACAGTAGGAGAGCCCGTGCTGGCCTTTTACAATCCGCCCTGGACGCTGCCGTTTCTCCGCCGCAACGAGATCATGCTCGAACTCGCCGAGCCTGGCTGCGAACGGTTAGCGCCGGTTTCGCCCTCTGGAGTACGTCCGGAAAGGTGTGAAGCGGTTTCCAAGTATTGACCGGGTATGTCCCGCTCATCCCGTCCTTCTCCCGCGCAAGCTCGCCTTGGCGAGCTTGCCCTTCTGGAGTGCCGCAAGCGCGGATGCGGATGGGAGAAGGGCCGGCGTTGCAGCCGCCACGGCCTGCTCCCTCTCCCCTTGCGGGAGAGGGCTGGGGTGAGGGGGCTTGAGTTAGGAATACGCTCTATGCGCGGCCATCCCGCGTCGCAATCGTGGATGCGCCGAGCGCCGCGCTGACGGCATTCACAATGCCGCTTGCGTTCAAGCCGGCCATCTCATGCATCGCCTCTGGCTTGCCGTGATCCATGAAGACATCGGGCAGCACAAGCGGCCGCACCTTCAACCCGTGGTCGAGCAGGCCATCGCGCGCGAGGAACTCCAGCACATGCGAGCCGAAGCCGCCGCTTGAGCCTTCTTCCACGGTGATCAGAACCTCATGGTGACGGGCGAGCTGGCGAATGAGGTCGAGGTCGAGCGGCTTTGCGAAGCGCGCGTCCGCCACTGTCGAGGACAGTCCCATTGCGGCGAGCTTGTCGGCGGCCTTGAGGCATTCATGAAGCCGGGTGCCAAGCGACAGCAGCGCGACGGCGGCGCCTTCGCGTACGATGCGGCCTTTGCCAAGCGCCAGAGGAACGCCTTCCGCAGGCATCTCGTAGCCGTAGCCTTCGCCGCGCGGATAGCGAATCGCGCTCGGGCGGTCGTCGATGACCACCGCAGTCGCGACCATGTGTTTCAGCTCCACCTCGTCAGCGGGCGCCATCACGACAAAATCGGGCAGACAGCAGAGATAGGCGAGGTCGAAGGAGCCGGCATGCGTAGCGCCGTCCGCGCCCACGAGGCCTGCCCGATCGAGCGCGAAGCGAACGGGCAGATGTTGAACCGCCACGTCATGCACAAGCTGATCGTAGCCGCGTTGCAGAAAAGTGGAGTAGATCGCCGCGAAAGGCCTAAGCCCCTCGGTCGCAAGGCCTGCCGCAAACGTCACCGCGTGCTGCTCGGCGATGCCGACATCGAAGCAGCGCGTTGGAAACTCCTTCTCGAACAGATCGAGGCCGGTTCCAGATGGCATCGCCGCCGTAACCGCGATGATCTTCCCGTCCTTCCGCGCTTCCTCGACGAGGCTCTGCGCGAAAACCTTCGTATAGCTGGGCGGTCCGGCTTTGCCTTTGTCCTGCGCTCCCGTCACCACGTTGAACTTGGTCACGCCATGATACTTGTCGGCCGACTTTTCCGCCGGCTCATAGCCCTTGCCCTTTTGGGTGACGCAATGGATGAGAACCGGCCCCGCATGGGCGTCGCGGACATTGCGCAGCACAGGCAGCAGATGGTCGAGATTGTGCCCGTCGATCGGGCCGATATAATAGATGCCGAGTTCCTCGAACAGCGTGCCGCCGGTCAACAGATGGCGGGTGAATTCCTCGGCGCGCGCGGCCCGCCGCTCCCAGACCTTCGGAAGCTTGTGCGCAAAGTGCTTTGCGATATCCCGCACCTTGAGGAAGGTCTCCGACGAGGTGAGACGCGCAAGGTACTGGGAGAGCGCGCCAACCGGGGGCGCGATCGACATATCGTTGTCGTTCAGAATGATGATGAGGCGCTTATCCATAGCACCGGCGTTATTCATGGCCTCATAGGCCATGCCCGCGCTCATCGCGCCGTCGCCGATGATGGCGATGACATGCCGGCCGTCTTCTTCGTCCTTGAGATCGCGGGCGACCGCCATCCCGAGCCCGGCGGAGATCGATGTTGAGGAATGCCCGGCGCCGAAGGGATCGTATTCGCTTTCCGACCGCTTCGTGAAGCCGGACAAACCGCCGGGCTGCCTCAAGGTGCGGATGCGATCTCTGCGTCCCGTCAAAATCTTGTGAGGATAAGCTTGGTGTCCGACGTCCCAAATGACGCGGTCGTGCGGCGTGTTGAAAAGATAGTGGATCGCAACCGTAAGCTCCACAACGCCAAGTCCAGCGCCCAAATGCCCCCCCGTGACCGACACAGCGTCGATCAACTCGTGCCGCAGCTCGTCAGCGACTTGCTGAAGCTGATCGGGCTCCAGTTTGCGAAGGTCTTCGGGTAACTTAATGGTGTCCAGGAGCGGGGTACGGTTGCTGATTGTCACTTCAACAGCTTTCCTTGAGGTTCTCTAAGCCAAGTAACCTATGCCGATTGGCACTGGAAGCACACGCAATTTTTCGTCGCAAGTGAGAAAGCGGCGGGCGCCATTGCCTTGAGGCAACACCACAAAAAAATTGCGCCCGCCATCCGCCGGGGCGCATTTTGCCGTTAAGCCGTACATATTTGTTCAGGATAGTGGAATTTTTTCTTAGGTGCGGCGAAGAGAAACGGCTGCGTTTTGCAGCCGCCGGCTTGAACTGGCGTGCGGCATTACACCTCGGAGTTCGAAGGGGACAACGCCCGCCGGAATGCCTTGCGCGCTGAGCGTGATGCGCTCCACCTTCGCCTCCGCGCGCTTTAAAAGCTGATCGCAATGCGAGCGCAACGCCTCGCCGCGCTCGTAAATGTCGATGGACTGCTCAAGCTCCACATCGCCGCGCTCAAGACGTGTGACGATCTGCTCGAGCTCTTTCAGAGCGGTTTCAAAACTCATGCCCTTGATGTCGGCAAAGGGCGCGCGAGGCTGGCGCGACGGCGCCTCCTTAACTGTATCGGTCTGCATGGCCGTCCCCTCAAAAAGCTTCCAAAAGCGTCTGTACGTGAGCCGCTACCGAGCGGCCCAGAGCGGTCAGATCGTAACCGCCTTCGAGCACAGAAACCACACGCCCTCCGCAGCGTTCCCGGGCCACATCTATCAACTTTTGCGTCACCCAGGCGTAATCGTCCTCAATAAGATTAAGGTTTCCAAGCGGATCGGAGCGATGGCCATCGAACCCCGCCGATATGATCACAAGGTCGGGAGCGTGCCTGCGCAAGGCGGGAAGGATGACCAATTCGAAGGCCTCGCGGAATTGGCTGCCGCCGTCGCCGCCGCGCAGGGGCGCGTTGACGATATTGTCGCTCTCGCCGCGCTCTGTGATGCCGCCGGTGCCCGGAAACAGCGGCATTTGATGGGTCGACGCATAAAACATCGAGGGGTTCATCCAGAAGATCGCCTGCGTGCCATTGCCATGATGGACATCGAAATCGACGACGGCCACGCGCTCGGCTCCGTAGACGGCCTGCGCATGAAACGCCGCGACCGCTGCGTTGTTGAACAGGCAAAACCCCATCGCTTTGGCGATTTCCGCATGATGGCCGGGCGGCCTGACGCGGCAAAAGGCGTTGCTGGCGCGGCCTTGCATCACCTCGTCCACGGCATAGACCGCGGCGCCGGCCGCGCGCAGCGCCGCCTCCCAGCTTCCTGGCGACACGATGGTGTCGCCATCGTCGAGCGAGATCAACTCGGTCTTCGGCTGCTTTTTTTCAAGCATGTCAAAATACGCTCTCGGATGCGCGCGCGATATTTGATCGGCAGTCGCGAGAGGCGCTTCGACGGTGATGAGGTTTTGAAACCGTGCGGTCGACAAGGCCTGCTCGATGGCCCTCATCCGCTCGGCTCTCTCAGGATGCCATTCTCCCGTATCGTGATCGAGGAAGGCGTCATGCGTTATCTGCAGCGTGGACATGGGGCTTAACCCGCCTTCTTGCTGACAAGGGCCTTCAGCGAAACAGGCGCTTTGCTATCCTCGGGCACGAAGAAATCGGCGCCAAATCCTCGCTCGGATCGATGCGGTAATGGTCGAACTCGCGCTTGCCGTTATCCCACAGCAGCGTATCGTCGATACAGAAATTTCCAGTGAATTCGCGCGACGGCTTTGTGAGAATGACATAGGCCGCGTCCGCTAGGATATCGGCCTTCCGGCTCGCCCGCATGAGCTTGTCGCCGCCGAGCAGGTTGGCGACGGCGGCGGTTGCGATGGTGGTGCGCGGCCAAAGCGCATTCACGGCGATGCCGTCCCGCTTCAGCTCCTCGGCCAGCCCAAGCACGCACAGGCTCATATTGTATTTGGCGATGGTATAGGCGACGTTTGGCGCAAACCACTTCGGATTGAGGTCGAGCGGCGGCGAAAGCATGAGAATGTGGGGGTTTTCAGCCTTCTTAAGATAGGGAATGCAGGTCTTCGAGGTGAGGAATGTGCCGCGCCCGTTGATCTGGTGCATCAAATCGTACTGCTTCATGCCGGTCTGCACCGTCGGCGTCAAGCTGATGGCGCTGGCGTTGTTGATGCAGATATCGATGCCGCCGAAATGCTGCGCCGCCTGATCGACGGCCGCCTGCACCTGATCTTCATAGCGGATGTCGCACAGGATGGGCAGCGCCTTGCCGCCTTCCTGTTCGATTTCGGCGGCGGCGGTGTAGATCGTGCCGGGCAACTTTGGGTGCGGGTCGGAGGTTTTCGCCGCGATGACGATGTTTGCGCCGTCTTTTGCGGCGCGGAGCGCGATGGCGAGGCCGATGCCCCGGCTCCCCCCCGTGATGAAGAGCGTTTTCTTATTGAGCGTTCCCATAACTCACTGCCTCTGTTTTTCTTATATCGTGACAGCCTTCGGACTCTAAGCAGACTTTCCTTGGCAGGCCAACGAATGCCTGCTTAGGGTCTTTTGTTTTCGCAAAGTTTTTTCGCAAAACCGGGAAGGCCACTTTTGCGAACTCTGCTTAGCAGGCCTTGCCCGCACACGGGAGGCCGTCAAGAACATGCATTATGCCACTTTAGCGCGGCGGGCGGGCGCTTTTTTGTAAAAACGCCATAAAGGCGGCGCGCGCCTCGTCGGACTTCACGCGCTCAAGAAAAAGCGCGCCTTCCTCCTGCATGCGTTGTTTAACCGGCGCCGGATCTCCTCTAAGTAGCCGCCGCGCCAGCCGCACGGCTTCGCGCGGCTTCTGGGCAAGCGCATGCGCGGCCTTCAGGGCTTCGCTTTCCAGCGCATCCGGCGGCGCGATATGGTTCACGAAACCGGCTTCCTTCGCTCGCTCGGCGGACCACGGCGCACCCATCACCAAAAGCTCGAAGGCCCGGGCGTGGCCCATCATGAGCGGACCGAGCAGGCTCGACGCCGCCTCCGGCAACAGGCCGAGATCGGTGAAGGGCGTCTGGAACACGGCGCGGGGGCTCGCGAACACCAGATCGCAATGGAGCATGAGCGTGGTTCCGATGCCAATGGCGGGGCCGTCCACACCTGCAATGAGCGGCTTTTCGCAATTAGCCAGGGCCTTGAGAAAGTCGAAGCCATGCAGCGCGGCGCCGCCCTGGCTCGCCGCCAGGAAATCCGCGATGTCGTTGCCGGCGCAGAAAATTCCGGGCTGGCCGAGTATGACCGTCACGGCGATTTCGCTGTTTGCATTCGCGCCGTTCAGCGCTTCGGAGAGCGCGGTGTACATCGCGGCGGTAAGCGCATTTTTCTTCTCCGCGCGGTTCAGCCGGAGGATCTGGACGGCGCCCTCACGCGCGATCTCGACGTGCTCGCTCATGGCTATCGCGATCCCAAAACGGCGTCAGCCTGTGTCACGGTCTCATATCCATGGGTGACGGCATATTTCAGCCCTTCGGTCTCGCCCATCAGGCTTTCGGCGAAGTGGCGGGCTTCCAACGCGTGGGCGCCGGGGCTTGTTCCGTGCACGCCAGAATTTCGCGCCGCCGAGAGCGCGCCTTTCGCGAGATAGACGCCGCCGGACGCGATTGCGAACAGCCGTAAGTACGGAGTTGCGCCCGAAAGCGCTGCGGCGCGGTTTTCGGAGAGCTGGCGCAGCAGCCAGCCGCTTGTCTCCTCCAGCGCCGCGACGCTCGCTTCCAGCCGCTCGCTCATGTGAGCGAAGGCGGGCTCGTTCGAAGCCTTGACGGCGCGCACCGTCTCCTTCAGGGACGCGATAAAGCCGTAGACCGTCTCACCGCCGTTCGACGGCAGCTTGCGCGTGACGAGATCGATGGCCTGGATGCCGTTCGTGCCTTCGTAGATCGGCGCAATCCGGGCATCACGGAAATGCTGAGCCGCGCCCGTCTCCTCGATATAGCCCATGCCGCCATGCACCTGAATGCCCTCGGACGCGACCTCCACGCCGATGTCGGTCGAATAGGCCTTCGCGACGGGCGTCAGCAGGGCGGCTTCAGCATGCGCGCACTTGCGCTCGCTCGCATCCGGCGAATGATGCGCGATATCCATCGCAACCGAGGTCGCATAGCAGATCGCGCGCGCGGCGCTGGTCTTGGCCTTCATGGTGAGCAGCATGCGCTTCACGTCGGGGTGCTCGATGATGGCGACGGACTGATCGGCGCCCGCGCCTTCGCTTGCGCCCTGCTTCCTCTCATGCGCATAAGCCAGCGCCTGCTGAAAGCTGCGCTCCGCGATGCCGGCGCCCTGTATGGCGACGCCGAGGCGCGCCTCGATCATCATGGTGAACATGGCTTTCAGCCCGCCATGCGGCTCGCCCACCAGCCACCCCATGGCCCCGCCATTGTCGCCATAGTTCAACACCGCCGTTGGGCTGCCGTGAATGCCGAGCTTGTGCTCCAGCTTGGCGCAGGTCACGTCGTTGCGGGCGCCGAGCGATCCGTCATCATTCACGAAAAACTTCGGGATGAGGAAAAGCGAGATGCCCTTCGTTCCGGGAGGCGCATCCGGCAGGCGGGCGAGCACCATATGGATGATGTTCTCCGTCATCGGGTGCTCGCCATAGGTGATGTATATTTTCGTGCCCGTGATCTTGTATGCGCCGTCGCCAGCGGGAACGGCGCGCGTTTTCAGAAAGCGCAAATCCGACCCGGCATGCGGCTCTGTGAGCTGCATGGAGCCCGTCCATTCGCCGGTGACGAGCTTCGGCAGATATTTGCGCTGCAATTCCGCCGAGCCATGCGCCACGATTGCATGCACGCCGGCTTGCGTGAGCAGCGGATTGAGCCCGAACGCCATGTTCGCGCCGTTCCACATTTCGGTCAGCGCCATGGACAGCGCGAAGGGCAGCCCTTGCCCGCCAAACTCGCGCGGCACGGACACGCTTCCCCACCCGCCGCCGACCCATTTGCGATAGGCTTGCGCGAAATCCTTCCGGCATCACCACCTCGCCATCCACAAGGCGCGCCCCCTGTACGTCGCTCGCGCGGTTGGTGGGCGCAAGCTCCTCATTGGCGAAGCGCGCCGCCTCCTCCAGGATCGCGGCCACGGTGTCCATGTCGAGGTCTTCGAATAGGCCCCGCTCGACGAGCTGCGGAAACCCGGCGATGTGATTGAGCGTGAAGGCGATGTCCGCGACGGGCGCGCGATAGGTCATTGATCCTCCCAGTCAGACGTCCGTGCGCGACCTCGCTTCAGCGTCCAGTTGTGCGCTCCGGTATTGGGCTTTGGCTTACAGTAATCCTAAACGGTGTTTTGCGAAATACGCGTTCTCGTTATGACGCCTGTGCATTGACACGCACCGCGGAGCATAGCGCGCGGCCGATTTTTGCAGCGGCGGAACATGGTAAAAATCATCATGCTTAACGGCGGCGCACAGCCATTGCTTCCTGCCCCGTTTTGCCTTCAAAATGCGCTTAACCCGCGATAAACCGCGAAAAACGCACTCCGAAAAAGCCGTTAAATATAGATAATTGCTTGGCTTAACCATAAAACCCAGCCTGGGGTTGCGCGGGCCGTTTCCGCAACCGGCTCCACAGGCGCCGCCAGACGGCTAAGTCATTGAAAAAACAAGGCTTACGGTTCGCTAAGGCGCTTTCGGCTATCATGCTCGCATCGATGAAGACGCCGGCAGTTTTTAAAAGTGGATTTCAAACGCAAAATATCGCGGTTAACGCAGGGTTAAGAGGCGGCGCAACCTGGGACGCGGCCTTGCGTTCGCGTTTCGCGATTGCGGCCGGGGTGCTATAGCTTGTTCGGAAAATTGTTGGTTTAGGGGATCGCGATGCGTTGGATTGCGCTTCTAGCGGCGGGGCTGGTGCTTGTGGCGGCTTCGGCGCGCGCGGAGGAACCGGCGAAGGGTTGGCTCGGCGTTCAGCTCCGGGATATCACGAAGGAAGAGGCGGATGCGCTCGGCTGGGAAGGCCCGCGTGGCGCGAAGCTCCTCAAGACTGTGCCCGGCGGACCGGCGGAGAAGGCGGAACTTTTGCCTGATGACATCCTGCTTTCGGCCGATGGTGTGGAAGTCGAAAACATGGCGGGCTTGGTCGCGACGGTGAGCGGGAAAGCGCCGGGCGCGGAAATCAAGCTTCGGCTGCTGCGGGGCGGGAAGGAAAAGCGGCTCGCAGTGACGCTCGGCCTCCGGCCGCCAGAACTGGCGCGCGCGGCGCCGAAGGACGCGCCGATCCTGCAGCTCGACACCGGCGGCCATATGGGGCTGATCAGAAACCTCGCCTTCACGCCGGACGGCAAGTATATCGTCTCGGCTGGCCACGACAAAGTTATCCGTGTCTGGGATTGGCGCGCGGGGAGGACGGTGCGCACCATTCGCGGGCAATCGGGGCCGGGCGACGAAGGCAAAATCTACGCCATGGCGCTCTCTCCCGATCAGCGCTGGCTAGCTGTTGGGGGATGGATCAAAGCGCCAGGAGTTATGGGGAGTGTGATCCGCCTTTACGACTTCTCCAGCGGCGAGTTGAAGGCGCTGCTGAAGGGCCATGCCAATGCGGTCCTCGACCTTGCTTTTTCGCCTAATGGGAAGTGGCTGATTTCGAGCAGCGGCGTGACGGATAACAACGCCATTATTTGGGATGTCGGCGGGAAAAGGCTTCTGCATCGGCTTCAAGGCCATCGCGACATGATCAATGGCGCGCGCTTCACGCCGGATGGGGAGCGGGCGGTAACGGCAAGCCTCGACCAGACGCTTAGACTTTGGAGCGTGGCCGATGGAACGCTAATCAAGGAAATGACTGGACACAAAAACAAATTGTTCTCGCTTGCCGTCTCGTCGATGGATGGCGCAATCGCCAGCGGCGATCTAAGCGGCGAAATCCGGCTCTGGGACGGCAAGACCGGCGCGCTCAAGAAGGTTTTGGGCAACCAAGGCGGGATGGTGACGTCGCTCAGCTTCGCACCCGGCGGGCGATTGCTGCTGGCGACTTGCGGCGATGCTGGATGCGGCGCCAAGCAGCGTGTGTTCGACGTCGCTTCGGGCAAGCTGCTGACGGCATATGCTGAACACGACAACGCTTTGTCCGCCAGCGCATTCTCGCCTGAGGGCGCGCTGGCGGCGACCGGAGGCGGTAGCCAATATCCAATCAATATCTGGAATCTGAGGACCGGCGCGACAAAGGCTATACTGAAAGGCGCCGGGCGGGGGGCCTGGGCCGTGGGTTTCGCTGCCGGCGGACTTGGCGTCGCTTGGGGAACCACTGGTAGGTACACCAGTCATAACAACCGCGGTTCCCTTGAAATTGGGTTGCGATTGCCTGGCGCCGATGCGGCGCTGGCCGAGCCAGAACCCGTAAAAAGCGATGGAGGCTGGGTCAGGGCCAATGCCAGCTTCGGAGCTTTTTCCTTGCAACACCGAAAGGGCGGCGAGTACGGCTTCGATGCCATTCTCGATGTCTTGAAGGACGGCAAAACCACAGGGGTTTCCATCGAGCGCGGATCGACCGATGGCTACGATCACAGGTCCTATAGCTTCACGCCCGATGGCAAGACGATCATTTCGGGCGGCAGCAACGGCATTCTCACCGCCTATAGCCTCGACGGCAAGACAATCGGCGATTACGTCGGCCATGAGGGCGATGTCTGGGCGGTCGCGCCTTCGCCGGACGGCCGCTTTCTCGTCTCGGGCGCGGCCGACCAGACGGTGCGGCTCTGGAACCTCAAGACGCGCGAGCTGCTGGTTACGATCTTCCGCGGCGAGGACGGCGAATGGGTGATGTGGACACCGCAGGGCTATTACGCGGGCTCGCCCGGCGCGGATAAGATCGTGGGCTGGCAGATCAACAAAGGCGCGGAGAACGCCGCCGATTACGTCACGGCCGAGCAGCTCCGCAAGCATCTGAACCGGCCCGACATCGTAGCCAAGGCCATTCAGCTCGCCTCCGCCGAAGAGGCGGTGCGCACCTCCTACGGCACGGAGTTCAAGCTCTCCGACCTGCTTGCGCATCCCGCGCCGCGCCTGCGCATCGTCTCGCCCGCAGCCGATAGCGCGGTCAAGACCACGGCGGGCGTCAACGTCACCGTCGCGCTCGACGCCACGCCCGATCCCGTGACGCGCATCCGCATCCAGGTGAACGGCCGCCAGCTCGACGATTTCCTTCCCGAGGATGGCCCGAGCTTTGCTGCGGGCGATCATCCCTTCCCCGTTCCGCTCGCCAAGGGCAAGAACACCATCGTCGTCACGGCGCTGAACGAGATCGGCTGGTCCAAGGTGCAGGACGGCACGCTCACGCTCACCAATGAGAGCGAGGGCGATCTAGACAAGCGCGGCACGCTCTACATCCTCGCCATCGGCGTCACGAAATATCCAGGCGTCGCGAATATGTGCCGCCCCAAAGAGAGCTGCGATTTGAACTTTACCGGCGAGGACGCAACGGCGTTCGCGGACGAAATGGAGAAGCGCCTCGGCGCGCTTCACAACAAGGTGGTGCGCCGCGTGCTGGTGAATAGCGGCGCCGCTGCGGATGCGCCCACCGCCGCCAACATCATCGACGCGCTCGGCATTTTGCGCAGCGCCGAGGCGAATGACACGGTTGCGGTTTTCCTCTCAGGCCACGGCGTCAATGACGGGCCGAACTATCGCTTCGTGCCGACCGATGCGGCGTTTGCGGATGGCGTCATCAAGCCATCGTCTATCGTGCCCTGGTACGCCATCGAGGAGGCGATCGACGGCGCAAAGGGGCGGCGGCTGCTGTTCATCGACACGTGCCATTCGGCAGGCGCCTACAATCAGCGGCTTGGCAACGCGGCCTATTACGCCAACATCCTCGCCTATTCGTCCGCGCGCTGGGATCAGGAAGCGCTGGAAAGCGAGACGGTGAAGCACGGGCTGTTCACCTATGCGCTCGTGGAAGGGATGGCAGGCGCGGCGGATCTGAACCACGATGGCCGCGTCGATACCGCCGAGCTTGCCGAGTATTTGCGAAAGCGTGTGCCAGAGCTAGCGGCGAAACTAAAGGCGGAGCAGGAGCCGCAGTTCTTCCGGGGCCGCGATGCGGAGATCTATCCTTTGGCGGCGCAGCATTGAGCGCACTCACTTCCCGTCAATTCGAGGAGGCCACACCTCGACGGGCTCGGAATGAGGGCCGTGTCGAAGGGAAGGCATGATTGTTGAGGCGGACAGAGCGGCGATTGCGGAGGCGGCGCGGATCATTCGCGCGGGCGGCATTGTCGCGTTCCCGACCGAGACGGTGTACGGCCTCGGCGCGGACGCCACGCAGGGCCAAGCCGTCGCGCGCATCTTCGAGGCCAAGGGGCGCCCGCGCTTCAATCCGCTGATCGTGCATGTCGCGGACATCGAAGCCGCCCGCGATCTGGCTGAATTCGGCGATGAGGCGCTGGCGCTCGCTCGCCGGTTCTGGCCGGGGCCGCTTTCCCTGGTTCTGCCTCTCTCGCGCCATCCAAGACGCCGCGTGAGCGAACTCGTAACGGCGGGCCTCGACACGGTCGCCATCCGCGTTCCGGCGCATGCGGCAGCGCGCGAGCTGATCGCGGCGGCGGGCGTTCCTATCGCGGCGCCCAGCGCCAACAAATCCGGGCGCATCAGCCCAACGCGGGCGGAGCATGTAGAGGATGATCTCGGCGGCGCCATCGACATGATCCTCGATGGCGGCGGCGCGGAAGCTGGCCTTGAATCCACCATCGTTGCGCTTGCGCCGGAGCCCACGCTGCTGCGTCCAGGCTCGCTCGCCCGCGAGGATATCGAAGCGGCTCTCGGCCGCCGCCTCGCCAGTTTCCGCGAAGGCAAGCTGCAGTCGCCGGGGCAGCTTCTCAGCCACTACGCGCCAAGCGCGGCGCTCAGGCTCGATGCAGCGCACGCTTTGCCGGGCGAGGCTCTTTTGGCGTTCGGGCCGCTCGCGCCTGAGGCGGCGCTAAATTTGAGCCCAGCCGGGGATCTGCGCGAGGCGGCGGCCAACCTTTTCGCCTATCTGCGCGCGCTCGATGCGAAAGCGCCCTCGCAAATCGCTGTGATGCCGATACCCTCGGGTGGTCTCGGAGAAGCGATCAACGATCGCTTGCGCCGCGCCAGCGCTCCAAGGGAATCAAGTTCTTAATCGATACTCATCATAAAACACGATGATAAAGCGGCAGGCGCCGAGCGTGCAGTCCCTTTAACATGAGGGCGTCCGGAGCACACGCGGCTGCCCCGGAAAACTGCGGTTGAAACACCGCCAAAAAACCGCGCGAAAAGCCGCTTGCCTTCGTTCAAACAGTCCTGCAAAAAATATGTTTTAATTCCGTTAGTTAGCGCAGATTTGCGCCGCACGTAACCGTGAAATCGCGGCTAGAATTTTTGCTGGGCGAATTATTTGGGCGGGAGCATGATTTTTCTCTTGAAATGGGGGGCAATGCGATGCACATACCCCCCCTGTTCACATCTGGACATCTACTGGTTGGGGAGGACGCCATCATGGCATTCCATGACGCCCTCTTCCAATTGGGGATGGACTTGGATCGAGGTTCAAGCACCGCCCAAACGGAAGAAAAGCATGCCCTTGCTGTCACACATTCGGACGGCGAGGATCGGAAAGACTACTTCTGTGAGCGCAATGGCGTGCGATACGCCGGGACTCACTTGCTGGTCGACGTGCTAAACGGCACGCGGCTTGACGACATCGGCCACATCGAACAAACCTTCAGACGATGTATAGAGATATCGGGGGCGACGCTCCTGCATATCCACTTGCATCATTTTACGCCCAATGGCGGCGTCTCTGGAGTGGCGGTGCTGTCGGAATCACACATATCGATACACAGCTGGCCCGAGTATGGCTATGCCGCACTTGATCTTTTCATGTGCGGTCATGCGAAGCCCCATCTGGCGATCGAAGTGATCCGGGAAGCGTTCGAACCGGACGAGATAATCGTCAAAGAGATCCTGCGCGGCCAAGAAGCCGCCGTGCAGTTGAGGCTTGCCGCCTGAGAGCGGATGATGAGAGCGCCCCGCGCGAGCGGGGCATTCTTCGCAAAACGATGTGACCCAAGGAACGCACTTGTGACCCGTCGATATGATGGTCCACAGGCCTGTTTTGGCGCGCCAGTTGTGCGGCGTTTAAGAACCGCCTAATTTACCGCTAGTCCAAGCCGTTAGGTGGCGCCCCGATGTCCAAGGATTTGCTGTATCTCGAAGATCTCTATCCCGGCATGACTTTTTCGGCGGGACCCGTGACGCTCAGCGAGGAGGCGATCATCGCTTTTGCAAAGGAGTTCGATCCGCAGCTTTTTCACACAGACCCGGAGGCGGCCAAGCGCACAGTCTTCAAGGGGCTGGCGGCAAGCGGCTGGCAAACGGCCTGCGTCACTATGCGGATGCTTGTCGATGGCGCGATGCCGTTCGCGGGAGGCTCGCTCGGTTATGGGGTGGAGATTTCCTGGCCGAAACCGGTCAGGCCCGGGGACGCGCTGTCCGTAAAAACTGAGATTATTGATATCACGCCGTCGGCGTCAAAGCCAAACCAGGCCATCGTGACGCTGAGGACGGCGACGGCGAATCAGAACGGGGAGACCGTGCAAGTGATGACCTCCAAAAATCTGGTTTTCAAACGCGGCCACGTGCCGGGAGAGGCCGCATGACGCGCTGGGTCGAAGAAACGCTCCATCCCCATTTGCGGTGCGCGCTCATCGCGGATCGCGTTCTCTATGAGAACCGCACGGAGCATCAGCATCTCATCATTTTCGACAACCCAACCTTCGGGCGCGTCATGATGCTAGACGGGGTCGTGCAACTCACTACGAAGGATGAGTTCATCTATCACGAGATGATGGCGCATGTGCCGCTATTCGCGCTCGGTTCGGAGCATGCGAAGCGCGTGCTCGTCATCGGGGGCGGTGATGGCGGGGTGATGCGCGAGGTGCTGAAGCACAAAAGCGTGGAGCGCCTCGTCCTGTGCGAGATCGACCGCACCGTTGTGGATTTGTCGAAAGAGCACCTGCCCGAAATCTCGGCCGGCGCCTTCGACGACCCGCGCGTTGAGGTAATTATCGCCGACGGCGTGCGCTATGTGGCGGAAACCCCGGAGCGGTTCGACGCGATCATCGTCGATTTCACCGAGCCAGTCGGCCCCGCCGCGGTGCTGTTCACGCGGGAGTTTTTTGAAGGTTGCGCGCGCTGCCTGAACCGGCCTGGGGTGCTTGTCACGCAAAACGGCTTGCCCTTCATGCACCCGGATCATCTGACTGGGACGATGGCGCTGTTCAAGACGATCTTCGCCGACCACGCGACCTATCTCTGCGATCAGCCAACCTATTTCGGCGGCCCGTTCGCGCTTGCCTGGGCGGCAAACGATCCTGCGATCAGGGCCACCGCGCCTGATGTCATCTCCGGGCGGCTGAACGCCTCCGCCATCGTCACGCGATATTATACGCCCGAGGTGCACAAAGCGGCCTTCGCGCTTCCCGCCTATATCGCGAAATTGTCAGCCTGACAGCGCGGCGTGCTATTGTTCCTCTGGCTCGGCGGTGGGGATGTCGATCAGCGCACGGAGCGCCGTTCGCGCGCGTGAAAGGCGCGACTTAACGGTGCCGACCGAAATGTTGAGAACCGCCGCGGCTTCTTCGTAGCGAAGCCCTTCCACCGCGATCAGCATAAGCACCTCGCGGTGATCTTCGGTTAGGTGCAGGAAGGCTTGCTGGACCTCGGACAGAATAAGATGATTATGCTGCTGGGCTGGCGAAAACAGAGGCGCGTCTCTCTCAAGACCGTTCCGATAGGCCATGTCGTGCTGCGCGCGCCGCTTATCGTTCCGGAAGACGTTTTTCAGAATGACGAAGAGCCAAGCCCTTAAGTTTGTGCCGGGCTGCCAGGAGCCGATATTGGCGATGGCTCTAGTCAGGCATTCCTGGACAAGGTCGTCGGAATAGTCCGCGTCGCGCGTCATGTAGCGCGCAAACCGCCGCAGCCGGGGAATCTCGGCCTTCATGGCAGAGATAGTTTCGCGATGGTCTGGCGGTATCAATTGTATGCGTCTCGTCCAAGTTAAAAAACATATAGAGGGAGAATGTTAAGAAAGTAAGGGTTTACTCCCGGCCCCTGTCAAGGTCGCGCAGATGTTATCTCCGCTGGCTGCTCTCCCTCCCAGCCGGCAGTGCGGCACGGAACTTCAAACAGCGGCGTTGTGTTGCGTATGCAGATTGTCAGCCGGTGACTATGGCTTTTGCCAATCCCGGCATCTAGGCTCCCTGGGAGGAAGTCATGGCGGAAACTGCGGCGCGGAGCCGGGAACAAGAACCTCAAAACCAGGATGGCCCTACCGATCTTCAGCCGTCCGACTTACCGGATCCGAGGGATTTACCGGAGCTCCGCATTTATAGCCGCTCCACGATCTTCTTTTGGTGGCCAGTGTGGGTGAGCGGTTATGCTCTAGCGGCGATTACATATCTTTGGGGAGAAACAGTCTCTCTATCGAATGGGACAAAAATATTGGTTCATCCCAATACAGGTCTCGGGGTAACTTTTATTGTAATTTTAACCCTTATCATGATGTTCACGAATGTGCGCCTGCGCGGCATATATTCTGTTGTTCTGTTGCTTTCCATCGCGTTCGTCACCGTCTTGTTCGGGTGGCTAGGCTGGTGGGATCGCATCTTCTCATTGATACCTCAGCTTACCGTTTACATGAACTTCGGCTTCTACTTCACGTTCTCCACACTTCTGCTTGCGATTTGGCTGCTACGGTTCTTGTTTTTCGATCGCCTCGTCTTCTGGCGTCTGAGGCCTGGTCAGCTGACGGAGGAGCATATGATCGGCGGGGGCGAGCAGAGCTACGACACGCGAGGCATGCTGTTTGAGCAACGCAGCAATGACTTTTTCCGCCATAAGATCCTGGGTCTTGGCGCGGCGGATCTGCTTCTGATTACGACGGGCGCGCGGAAAGAGGAGATCGATATCCCGAACGTGCTTTTCGCGAACCATAAAGTCCGCATCATGCAGAGGCTGATCGCCATCAAGCCCGAGGAGGCATTGGCGAAGGCGGCAGGAAACTGAGATGCCGCAGCCAACAAACTACTCTCGTCATGGCCCGGCTTGATCCACGGCTGTCCGGTTTAATTTGTGAACCATATCAAGGCGCCATTCCCGAAAGACGCGCTCGCGCGGCTTATCGGGGATCCATGTGGGATTCCCGGCAATCGCAAAGACGATTTCGGGAATGACGGCGAAGACGAACGCAATAAAAACGAACCGGAGAGGCGTGGGCTGGATCGGGCCATCCAGGAGCAGAAAACACATATCTTTCAATGTGATCTGGATGGCCGGGTCAACCCTCGGGTCAAGCCCGAGGGCATGGCCCGGCCATGGTGTAATTGTTCGCGAAAGAAATTCCCCTGACTTTTGCCCCCTTTTACCTTCGCCTGTCGTAACTCAATGATCGTGACGCCACTTCCGAACGGCGGTTAAAGCATTCTCGATGTGTTTTTCCGCATTTCGATCGGCGTAAGCGTAAAGAATTTTGCCCTCGGGCGAGATCACATATGAAATGCGGTTCGCAAATGCCGCCCCAGGCAGGTTGAACGCCGCGTCGTAAGCCTTGATAACGGAAAGGCTTGGATCGGCGCCTACCGGAAATTTGTCGCGGCACTCCTTCGCAGAAAATTCGCGTTGCACATCTATCGGATCGGCTGAGAGGCCGATTACGGAAGCTCCGGCGGATTCGAAATTTCCAATATTCTCTGCGAATTCGTGCGCCTCGACGGTGCAGACGCTGGTAAAGGATTTCGGGTAGAAGTAAAGAACGACTGGCCCTTTTTTCAGGGCTTCTGCGAGCGAGAATTTGAAGTCCTTGCCTCCTTGCGCGGCTTGCACGGTGAAATCAGGCGCGGCGTCGCCTGGCTTCAAAGCCGCCACAGCGGCCGTGGCGGAAAGCCCAAGACAAAGAGAGAAGATCAAGGCCGATGGCTTCATGTGCGTGTATCCCTTGTTTTGGTCCTTTGGCTGACCAGTTCCGTATTTATGGCCCTCTCAGACCGATCCAAAGGGGATTTCGGGGGATTAAAATTAAAGTGTAGAGGCGTGATCTGGCCCCATTCGCAGAACCGATTGAAAGTTCTGAATCCCATCGGGACCAAAGCGCCGCCGAATTTTATGAAAAGGCCGCCACGCCGCCATCGGCGGGTTCGCCAGCCTTGAGCTCATCGATCAGCCAGCGGCCCGCGGGTCCTGGCGGAGAAGTCCACGCGATAGGTCGCGAACATCGGCATGATGAAGCCGTCCGCCTGTTCATCCTGCAATTTGATCTCGACGAGTAAACCATCGGCGATATCGCGCTCGACCATGGCGAAAGGCATGCCGCCCCAGCCGAGGCCCGCGCGCAGAAAGGCGTGCTTGGCGCCCAGATCGGCAAGCCTCCAGTTCCGGGGCGACAACACCTTGAATTCCTGCCCGTCCGAAAGATGCGTGCGATCGGTCAGAACAAGTTGGACATGCCCGGCCAGCGCGCATTGCGTGATCGGGCCTGAAAGACTGGCGAGCGGATGAGACGGCGCCGTTACGAAAACCATCTTCACACCCAACAGTCTTTCGCGCGCAAGCTCGGGGCTTTCGGGAGTCAGCGAACCCATCACCCCCAATCCGCATCGCCCGTCGAGCACCGACTGCGCCACCCCGCCCAGCGCCTCCACATAGAGCCTCAGCGGGGTGGCCGGGAATGCTTTGCCGAACGCGGCGGCGGCTCTCGTTAAGGCGCTCATCGGAAACATCACATCGATCACGGCGGAGAGTTCAGGTTCGAGCCCCGAGGCCATGCCTTTCGCGCGCGCTTTCAAGGCGCCGGTGACCTGGACGACAGCGCGCGCATCGGCAAGCAAGACGCGGCCTTCACCGGTCAATACCGGATACCGTCCGGAGCGCTCGAACAAAGCCAAGCCGAGCTGCGCCTCGAGATTGGCGATTGTCTGACTTACCACCGACTGCGCGCGGCCGAGGCGGCGTCCGGCCGCCGAGAAACTGCCTTCCTCAGCGGCGGCGATGAAGGTTTTCAACTGGTCGAGCGAAAGGCCGTCGAGCATGCCTCCTCCTTATCCATCGCTTGGAGCGATAGGTCGTATCGAAACATATAGGCTATTCAGGGGTGAATTGTCTTCGATATAACGCGCTCAAATGATCCGCAGCGTCAAAGCTTGGCGCTCCTCTCGAAAGGATTTGGCCGTGACCCTTCTGCACATAGATTCGAGCATCTTGGGCCCGCACTCGGTTTCTCGCATTTTATCCGCCGAAATCGTGGAGCAGCAACGCAGGCTGCATCCCGGAATCGAAGTCATTTATCGTGACCTTGCGGCCGCGCCGCTCATGCATCTGTCGCCAGTCCATATCGCCGCCTTTCGGGGCGATGCGCCAGAAGACGCCGCCGTTCAGGACGATATCGCGGATGGCGGGAGGGTTCTGGATGAACTGTTCGCCGCCCGCATCATTGTGATTGGCGCGCCAATGTACAATTTCGCAATATCGAGCCAGCTCAAGGCATGGATCGATCGCCTGATCGTCGCCGGACGCACCTTCCGCTATACGGAAACCGGAGCGCCGGAGGGCCTGCTGCCACGGGGCAAAAAGGTCATCATCGCGTCGTCTCGCGGGGGATCCTACGGCAAGGACTCACCGGCGGCGTTCCTTGAGCATCAAGAAAGCTACCTGAAGACCACGCTCGGCTTTATCGGCGTCAGCGATGTGACCGTCATTAGGGCTGAGAATGTTAACGGCGGGCCGGACGCACGCAATGCGGCCATCGCTGCGGCTCGGCAGGCGATCTCCGCCCTCGCCGCATAACACCACCCGCCGAAACTTGTAACCCAGCGTCTTGCCCGCGAACCATCCAGTAATCGGGACAATGAAGGTCTTTGGGAACAATAACATCTTGCATCGCTTACTGGGTCCCGCCGCCGGGACGGCAACGGAAGCAGTACTCCCAACCGCGCATCGCTATCCAAGGAAAGAACTCATCATGAAAGCGTATACCAATCTCATCGCTGCAGCTTTACTTTCAGTAACGGCCCTGTCTTCAAACGCTTATGCGCAAGCGACGCCAGGCGCCGATCCGGCCTCGGTTCAAGCTGGCGCTTATTCAATCGAGCCCAGTCACACCCGCGTTCTTTTCGCCATATCGCATTTGGGCTTCACGACCTGGTACGGCGAATTTACCCATGTCTCGGGCAGTTTAAACCTCACGCCGAAATCGGTTGCGAACAGCACGCTTGAAATTCATATCCCGGTCAACACCATCTCGACCAGCAATGAGAAGCTCGATGGCGAACTCAAAAGCGCGCACTGGCTGGACGCCACGCAATTCCCCGAGATCGTCTTCAAGTCGAAGCAGGTCAAATCCACCGGCAAGTCTACCGCGAAAGTAACCGGCGATTTGACGTTGCATGGCGTCACCAAGCCAGTAACCCTCGACGTCAAGTTCAACGGCGCTGGGACCAACCCTCTCGACAAGAAATATACGGCCGGTTTTGAAGTGAGCGGCACGATCAAGCGAAGCGATTTCGGCGTGAAAACCTATCTGCCGCTGATCGGCGATGAGGTTTCCCTTATCATAAGCGCCGGTTTCGAGCACGACTGACGCCAGCCGCTCCAGGCGCCGCGCCCACGTTCGCGCGGCTACGCTGAGGTTGCGTGCCTCTTGCGGCGCCAAAAGAACGCGGTCAGGAGCGACTGCCCGCGCTTTGACCCTTAAGACCCTTGCCGCCATTCTGTTCCCGCACTCGATGCGGCTCAACGCCTGAACGCCACTGCTCACTTGCCGATTTAGGCCTCGTAACGTATTTGTTACGCAATGGTGCACGCACTCGACGCTCTCGGTAGCCCGCTGCGCCGCGCGATTCTTCGGGAGTTGCGCGCCGCGCCGCTGTCGGTCGCCGAAATTGCAGACCGGATGCCCGTGAGCCGGCCCGCGATCTCCCGGCATCTCAGCGTGCTTCAGACCGCAGGCCTCGTCGAGGTGCGCGAGGATGGAACACGCAATATCTATTCAGTTCGAATGCAAGGTTTCGCCTCGGTTCGAGAATTCATGGACGATTTCTGGGACGCCGCCCTTGCCCGGCTTGAGGAGTTGGCCAAGCGATGATCACCAAATCTGTTCTGCTTCCCCTTGGCCCGGACGCCGCCTTCGCGCTCTTCACCGAACAAATCAGCGACTGGTGGCCTGTGGAGCGCCGTCACACCAACGACCAGGCCAGTTCGCTCCACCTCCACGCCAATGGCCGGTTTTTCGAGCGAGCCAGCGACGGGCGGGAGGTCGAACTTGGGCGCGTTGTCGAATGGCAGGCGCCGCATCGGATTATACTCGATTTCTACATCGCGACCGGACCGGCGCATCCGACCAAGGCCGAAATCCGGTTCGTGCCCGAAGATAACGGCACGCGGGTGACGATCACCCACGGGCCGCTGCCGGAAAGCGAGGACCTGTGGACGGATCGGGCGCCGCGCTACCAGCGCTCGTGGGAGATCGTGCTTGCCGCCTTGCTGTGGGCCGCTGCGGAGTAGGGCTTGCAATTCGTCGAATTTTTGTTACCAATAGGGTTATGAAAAGCTTTGCTGCATCGACTGCTATCCGGGCGCGGCCCGAGACAATCTGGTCGCTCTTGACGGACGCCGGCGGTTACCCTGAATGGAACTCCACGGTTGACAAGATCGTGGGACGCATCGCCCCAGGCGAGAAAGTCACCGTTTACGCCAAGGCGACGCCGGGCCGGGCGTTTCCTTTGTCCGTCGCTGAATTCGAGCCCAACTGCAAAATGGTCTGGTCGGGCGGATTGCCGCTAGGCCTGTTCACGGGCAGGCGAACCTACACCTTGGCGCCGGCGGAAGATGGCGCCGTCGAGTTCGCGATGCGCGAGGAGTTTAGCGGTCCTCTGGCGCCGTTGATCACGCGCTACATTCCCGATCTGCAGCCTGCATTCGACGCCTTCGCCGCAGATCTGAAGCGGCAGGCGGAGAGAGCGGAGTAGCGCCACCGGTCACGAAGGCGCTTGGCTTGGCCGAGTCGAGCACAACGCGAAGAACAATCGCATGCGAGCGAAGGAGGGTTTGATGACGCCAGATCTCAAATACCTCGCCTATACGGCAATGCTCACGGCGGCGCTGTGGATTCCCTATATAGTCTCTCAAGTCAGGGCCAACGGGTTCTTGAAGCCCTCGAACTAACCGGCCCTTCGCCGAGGCCCGTGCCGCCGTGGGGAAAGCGCGCGGATCGCGCCTACCTTAACGCCGTCGAGGTATTCGCGCCATTCGCCGCGCTTATCGTCGTCGCGCATATCGCCGGCAAGGCCAATTCGATGACAGCGTTTTGGGCGATGTGGTTCTTCTGGATGCGCCTAATCCACGCCGTGGTCTTTCTGCTCGGCGTCCCCTATGTGAGGACGCTGGCGTTCACTCTGGGCTTCGCGGCGGTCGCTGGCATCTTCTGGGAGGTGATCGAGTAGGCCCGCGAGTCCTGTTTTGAGGCGGTACAGGCGGCAGTTTCCGGCCAAAGGTTTACTTCGCCCTTTCGCCGGCTTCCAGAGTGCGCCGCGCATCCGTTGGCGATATAGCCTGACTTTTCAACGCAGAAAAAACTTCGGGCTTATTTCTTGAACGCGTCAAGGAATAAGCCCGAAAACCGTTTGAGAGATGGAGCCCGGCTTTCATCTGCATTGCGCGAGCAGAAGTAGATTTGAGTGTGCTCCAGGCTTAGGCTCTTGGGCCGAATAAGGGGTTTATGTCCCCCACCACGGGCCGGACCAGGCTGGCGATGGCCGGAGCGGACGCAGGTTTTGTCTGGGAGATCGCATGGGACAAGGACGCCGCGGCCGCAGTGATCGATACGCCGAACGTCTCCGACGCGGACAAGCCGCTGGAATCGGTCGCCGTGACCTTAAGGGACAGAGAAGCCGCCGTGTTTGGCGCCGTTCCCGAGAAGGTGTCCGTCACCGCATTGAACGACAGCCACGAGGGGAGCGCCGAGCCGTTTGCCTGCTTAGCCGAATAGGTCAGCGTCTCGTTCTGCGGGTCGGTGAAGGTATTGGAAGCTAGCGCAAAATTGACATTCTGCCCGCCCGTCCAACTCTGCGTAGCGGTCTGCAAGTTCAGCTTGGGCGCGGCGGCGGGCGTCTGCACCGAGAAAGTCTCCGAGGCCGGCAAGCCGCTCGCGTCGGTGGCAGTGACCGTGAGGCTCAGTCCGGCCGCGGTATTCGCCACCGTGCCCGTGAAGGTTCCCGTCGTCGCATTGAACGACAGCCACGAGGGCAGCGCGGTCCCGTCTGCTTGCGTCGCCGAATAAGTCAGCTTCTGACCCTGCGGATCGGTGAACGTGTTCGAAGCAAGCGTGAAGCTGACCTTTTGACCGAGGCTCCAGGTTTGGGCCGCGGTCTGCCCGGTCAGCAATGGCGCGTGAACTGTCTGCGCGCCGCTGCCGATGCTATCCACTGTAATCGTGTCGCCGTCCGAAAGAAGGGTGGAAAGGCTGACCTCGAAGGTGGTGTCCCAATATTGCCCGGCGACTGAGCCCCAGGGATTGCGGATTTCGAACATTGCGGTCACGGCGTCGTAGCCGTAAATCGACATCGCATGGTCCGCGACCAGGGTCGTCTTTCCCGAACTGTCTTTAGCGGCCGTCTCGGAGGTCAAGATGGCGTCGTCGCCGGCCAAGAGATCGGTGATGAGGGTGGTCTGAACCGCCGCCGTCGCGCTTCCCGGCGAGGACTTGGTTATCGACAGAGAAGAGTTGTACGTGACGCAGGTCCAAGAGCTTCCCGAGCCGCGAAAATCGGTGATGGTGGGCGAACCCGTGATCTCTTCAAGAGCGTATTCGGGACAGCCGCCATTGCCGATCGTCGACCATGCGTTCCCATAATTCGCCGAGTTATTTCCCGTCACAACGCCGCTCGATTGCAGCTGCGTGTATGCTTTTTCTACGAGGCTCGCCCAAATGTCAGTCCCGGAGTTGAAGATGCTCCCGCCATCCGCCAACGAAGCATTGACGGTGACGTAGCTGGCGGCGCCATTGACGTAGAACCGGACTCCGTAGGTGTTATTGCCATTCGAGGTGATCATCGACGTGATCGCGCCGGAATTTTCATAGGCGACTTCAGCCAGGCTGCTGAGAAGATAGCAATCGCCGAGATAGCCCTGGTTGACATCGTTACAGCTGGGGCCCGCCGCGGCGAAAACCGGGTTCGACGCGCTCGAATAGGAGACGGAAAAGCGCGATCCACCCATGGTGACTTGCGACGCGGGAAGGTCTGTCCCGAGAAACCACTTGCCGATGAGATCGGAGAGCTGCGTAGCGCTGGAGCCGGCGGCGAGGTTGCCGAGGCTTGAGGAATAGGCCGCGCCGCCTGTCCAAGTCGCATTCGCTTTATTTCCCATGACAAGGGCGTTCATGACGCCGGTCAGATAGGCGGAAGTGGTCACCCCGTTATTGAGGTTGGCGGCGATTGTCTTCAGGTCTGCGAATTCGGCGGCGGTCAGGTTCGTCTTGGCCGAGGACAACGTGGCGTCGAGATCGTTGAGAAGCGTGAGGAGACCGGAATAGGTCACGGCGCCATTGACGATGGCCGCTGACATGCCGGCTTTAATGGACGCCGTCGAAATCTGGCTGATCCACGATGGCGCGGCGGCTACAGCGGTCGCGCCCGAGGACGCCCCAGCCTTGGAGTTGGCCGCTGCGGCCGGCGTTTGACCGCTGGCTGGCGCCGGGGATCCAGCCGCGCTGGCGGCGGTAAAGACGGTGAAGACTGGACCGGCGGCGGCGATCGGCGCCGGATCATTGATGGGCCCGTCCGAGAGGCCGGCGTCTGAGTCCTGTTCGCCGGGGGCCAACGCGGACTGCGGAACTCTTCGGATTGACGCACTGCGACATGGAAACCTCCCGAGTACTCTACAAACTCATCTCCGGGATTGGGAAACATCAGCTTGGCAGAGATGCTTTTGCGCTCAGTTCAGCCTTTCGTTAAAAATCGAAAAAGCTTGGAAGCATTCCACAGGTTTCCCGCAAAGCATTTCCCGCCGGTTTGCGGCGCCCGGCGGCCCGCGCCCCAGGTCCCGCTTCGGTAGCAAGCGAGGCGCGCCATACCGGCGGTACACGGATCAATTCTGACGCCCGGCAGCCGCGCTGCGGTTCACTAGACTAAGTAAAGTCCCTCTCCCCTTGCGGCAGAGGGTGACGGCCGGCTTTGCTGGACGCCGGGTGAGGGGTGCTCCGGGCCGGACAGGCGCAGTCTGCTAAGGCATCTGCAAGAGGGTTGTCCGCACTTCTCAACAGGCGTCAATGCCACGAAGCGCCCGCCGCACTCGTGAACGTTGCATTACAGCCACTACTTCAAATTGAAATACTTATTTATGCAACCTCTAATGCAAATGGGTGGTGCGCGCACCCCGCCTCCCGTCTAGATAGAGCGCACACGTTGGCACAACCTAAATTCTTGGTAGGCATAGAATGAAGTTATTAGCCCCCATTTTAGCGAGTTGCGTTCTCTCCGGCGCAGTCCACGCGAGTGAGTTGGTCTACACCCCGATAAATCCCACCTTCGGCGGCAATCCGCTGAACGCCTCGCAACTCGAAAACGAAGCGTCGGCCCAGAAGCCAAGCGCTCCCAGCGCCTCCTCGCCCCAACAGAGCACGGCGCAGCAATTCCTGCAAATGCTGCAGTCTCAGCTCTATGCGAGCCTCGCGAACTCGGTTTCCAACGCCATCACCGGCACAAACGCCCAAGCATCTGGCACGATCCGGCTCGATACGATGCAGATCACCTGGAATACAGTCGGCGCCCAGACCCAGATCACCATGACCGATTACAGCACGGGCCAAGTCACCAACATATCGGTTCCGAAAGTCGCGCAGTAACGCCGCGCCGATGAGCGATCATCCACAACCCGCGTCTTCAAGAGGTTCCCGCATGCGTTTGGCGCTTTCACTTTTCGCGATACTCCCGCTCATGCTCACGGCCTCGGGCTGCGCGCAGCTCGCCGCGCCGGACCCAGGGCTGCTTCCGCCAGTTCCAGGCCCCGCCACCGAGGCTAACCTAAAGTTGAGGGATTTGCCCCCTCCGGCGCATCCCGTCGCCGTCGCCGTTTACGGCTATGGCGATCAAACCGGCCAATTCAAACCCATCCAGCAGGGCGCGAATGTGCAATCCCTGTCGCGCGCGGTCACGCAAGGCGCAACCTCGATCCTCATCAAAGCGCTGCAGGATGCGGGGAGCGGGCGCTGGTTCACCGTGGTCGAGCGCGAGCGCCTCGACAATTTGCTCAAGGAACGCCGCATCATCGCCGACATGCGCGCACGCTATCTCGGCGAGCAGGCCGTCAATCCGGACGCGCTGCCGCCAATGCTCTTCGCGGGCGTGCTGATCGATGGCGGCATTATCGGCTATGACAGCAACTCTAAGACAGGCGGCGCCGGGGCGAACTATTTCGGCCTCGGAGGAGACGTGAACTATAGCGAGGACACCGTTACGGTCTATCTTCGCGGAACAAGCGTGAAGACCGGCCAGGTTCTGCTCTCCGTCGTCGCCACCAAGAAGATCCTGTCCTACGGCGTGGACGCGAACCTATACCGCTATGTCACTTTCAACCGGCTTTTGCAGGCCGAACTCGGCTTCACGCATAACGAGCCGGGCTCGCTCGCCGTCGAGCAGGCGATCGAGCAAGCGGTGCTGCAGTTCATTATCGAAGGCTCCGCGCGCGGTCTCTGGGCTTTCAAGGACAGGGGCTTCCAATCCCAGATTATCGGGGAATATGAGCTGAACTATCTGGCGGCCGCTCAGGAGAGCGCCCTGCCGAACGGCGATGGCGCCCCGCAGAAGGCTGCGGCCTCGAAGGCGCAGACGCCCTCCGCGAAAGCCGCCGCGACCGCCGCCGCCAAACAGCCTAAACCGGTCCAGCAGGCCTCGCTGATGTCCTCGACGGCCGGACCGCAACCGCAAGCCTACGCGCTCGGCCAGCAACCTCAGCAGAGCACGCAGCAGCGCACGGCCATCGCCGCGGGCGCCGCCGCGCCTCCTTCCCCTCAAGTGATTGTGCAGCCGCGCACGCTTGAGGACGAGGTTCCGATCAGTCCGCGCTAAGCGGGAACGAGTTTCGCTGTCCAGCGGGCGTTGGCCTGAGCTGGACGGGGGGAGGGATGCAGGGCGGACCCGCGCTGCATTCGAATCGGACCGCTGAGGAAGGCGCCGCCGGCCCAGCAGTCAATATTCGGGGCGCAAGCCCTGCAACGCTAGGAAAACTTTGGAGATCTTCTTATGAAAAAACTGCTTCTGATTTCTGTATCCGCCTTGGCCCTTTCGGCCGGCGCCGCTTATGCGCAGACCTATCCGGCGCACGAATGATGGGACTAACGCTCCCGGGTCGGCGCCTACAGATCACTAACAGCGCACAAACCGGCAACACTACATCGATCCTAATACGCAGCGCGGGCGGCGACAGCCCGAACCAGATCAATCTTCCAGCCTTGCGGCGGCGGGAACAACTCCTCGACCATCAACCAGATTGGCAGCAACAACAGCATCGTAAATACGACAAACTCCGCGCTCGGCGGCGTCGATCAAACCCTCAATAACCACGTTCAAGCAACTACTCCATCATCAATCAGGGCATTAGCGGTAGCTCTAGCTCCTACGCGACGGCGTCCGTGACCCAGTCCGCTGGAGTAAGTGGCGGCGCACGACGGCCAGAATGCCTCCTCGATTACACAAATCGGCGGAAGTTCAGGCAACGGCAACCGGCTACCGTCGGCCAATACACGGCGGGTGGAACGGCTACAATCGGGGATTTATCAGAACGGCTCGAGCTTAGGAGCGACGGTCAGTCAGGGCCAGGGCGGCACGGCTATCTTATCCGGCGCCGCCGCGTCCACCGTTACCCAGTACGGTTCTGGCTGGAATGCGAGCGTCAACCAGTATAGCGGCGGCAGCACCTCGGATGTCTATCAGAATGGGACAGCGTGGCATCTCAAGGTGCTTCGATCAATCAGGCGGACAAATGTGACCGGCTCGACAAACTATTCATCTGTTAACCAGAGCGCTGGCGCATCCAAGGTTTATCAAGACGGCACGGGTGGAACGAATTACTCAGCCATCAACCAGAGCGGCAACGGCGGCGTCAACATCAACCAGGGCTATACAGCCACGTTCAGCAGTGACGGCGCAACGTCAGCGGGTGTCGCCGCTCTCCGCGTCCACCAACAACTCTGGCGTGTTGGCAGACCGGCGCTCGGCACCGTAAACGTCTATCAATCCGGTATGTTGGGGCAGCTGAATACCATCGCAGATATATCAGACCGCACGCCACAGGAACAGCCACCGTGATCCAGAGCGGCACGGCAACCGGGCTCAACACGGCCTATCTCGACCAGACGGGCGACTCGACCGCGACCATCATACAAACGAGCACGGGCACTAGGCGAGAACTATGCCTAATGCGCTGCACCATAAGAGAGGAACACAGGCGCACAGCAAAACTACGCCTATGCTTCGCAGACCAATAGCCCTGGAGCTAAAGCTCACGCAAAACGGAACCGGCAACTCGGCCAGCGTTCATCAGCATTAATATCAGGGAGGCGCGCAAGCGCCTCCTTTCGGCCTCGGTTGCGCTGCGGCACGGCGGCCATGGCCCGGTTAAACGGTAATGCGTCGCTCAATGAACAGGAGATCACTCGTGAATAAGCTGCCTATTATACTGATCGCAGCCCTGGCTCTGCCCGCCGGGCGCCGCCTTCGCCCACGAACCAAACCCAGTTCCAGCCGGGAACACCACAGACATAAGCCAGGTCTGGAGCCGATAGTTAACCGGAGCGAACCAAGCATCGACCAGAGCTCTCAACGGCGGGACTGCTAACTATGTGAAAGTTCGCCAATCGTCAACGGTGCGGGAACACCGTCGACAATACCGCAAATATTACCAGGTAGGCGGTAATAGTCCACACTGAGCGCACCGTCATTCAGAGCGGAACTCATCAGACAAGGCGAAAGTATATGAGGACGGCACAAATGGCGGAAAACTTGGCGTTTACATCAAGCAGACCGGAACTCGGGGAACACAGCAAATGTAAACTTCGCGACGAGCAATCTGATAATATAAAATACGCCATCGTTCAAAGCGGCACAGACAATTACGCTTACGTCGACCAGACCGGGTCTCACGCGCAGAATTCGTTTTTCATTACTCAACTGGGAACAATAGCTGGGTGCACAGCGATGGCAGCACTGTCGGTAACCAAAACGGCCCAAGCGCCGGTCAAACGCTTACTCTCAATGGTCCTGACGGCTTCAACCATTACACGCTCATGAGCGGATTTACTCCGTACAGCGGAGTAAATCTTACCCAAGGAACTGATGGCCTTACCGGGACGCACACCTCCGTTGCAAACCAGGGCGGGAAAACAACGCTGCGGACATATCTCAAGAAGGTGCTGGCGCCAATAACTCCGATGTTGAGCAGCCGTTAGGCAGCAACAACGTGGCGGTGGTTAGCCAAAACACATCCTATATGAATTCATCGTATGTCACGCAGAGCGGAAGTTACAATTTAGCTACGGTGCACCAGCACTAAAAGCAAACAGCAGGAGAAAGTTGCTTCTCCTGCTTACCACCGTTTGCTCCAGAGCACGCCTTTAAAATTAATAACGATGCGATCCTAGACTGAGGGAGATCGATTGTGACAAAGGGTATACTTCTTTCCGTATCCGCATTGACCCTGTTTGCCGGCGCATCGTTCGCGCAAAGTTTGCCTTCAACCTATTCCACCGGCGATGCAACCGTCATCGAGCAGGTTGGCGCCAGCAATACGATAGGCGGCGCCGGGATAACCGGCATCGATCAGCAAGCAAGCAGCGGCGCCAGCAACTGGGCTGGCATCTACCAGGGCGTCAATGTGAGCGGTTCGTCGAACAGCGCTACAGTGCAGCAGGTTGCTGGCAGCGGAGCAACCAACGCATCGCTGATTATTCAGGACGGTTCAGATAATCAAGCCGACACACAGCAAAATACAAGTGCGGCTCCGGGCGCATCGAGCCACACGGTTACGTTCACGGTTCCTTCGTTCACGTTCCTCACCGACGCCCAAGGCGATACTCGGACTTTGGGTGGAGTTTCTCCGTCACCGACTCAGCCTGGCGGCCAGTTCATCTCTGAAATTCAGCAGAAGGGCAACGATCAGGCCACCGTGAATCAGGGTATTTGGGGAAGCGCGGCGGCCACCGGTTCGGCGTTCTCTCAAGTGGCGCAACTGGGCTCGAATGCCTACGTTGAAGTGTCGCAGTTTGGAGAAACCAACAACTGGTCGTCTGTAACGCAGACGGGAACCGCCAATAACGCCTATAGCATCACTCAAGTCGGCGGAGCGGGGAATAACGTTTCCACGCTCGTCCAAGCAGGCCGAGCAACAGCCCTGTATATTACCCAGACCGCAAATGCCGGCAACAACACGTCCTACCTCAATCAAACTGGCGGCTACACCACCATCTCGCAGAACGCAAACTCGGGAAGCAACAGCTCCGGCGTCTACGAAAGCAGCGGCTCTGCAACTGTTATACAGAACGGCTTTGGGTCTGGAAGCAACAGATCGCTCATTTGGCAGAGCGGTGGAAACGTTTCCGTTCAGCAAACCAATCTCGGTTCTGGCGGCAATAGCTCCACGGTTGTGCAAACGGGCGCCGATTTCGAACGATTTGCTGAGCACCATCAATCAAACGGCAAATTACGGCTACTCTAATACGTCGACCCTGATCCAGACCGGGGACAACACCGCGACTGTGACCCAGAACGCAGCGGTCGGTTCGAATTATTCGACCGTCACGCAGGGCAGCTCCGGCAACATTGCGAAGGTCAGTCAGCGTTAAGGCGAAGAGCGGCCGTCTTTTTTGTGACTGGCGCAGCTTCGGCGTCATATTAAGGAGTAGAGCATGCCATCGACCCCCAAGATCATTGGCGCAGTTTGCGCCGTGGCGCTCATAGGCGCGGCCGGGCCTGCCTTCGCGCAGGACGTTTCCACTACCATATTGGGGACGGCGGCCGTGGATCAGCTTCCTGGGAACGTGTCCGTTATCCAGCAAAAAGGGCCGGGCAATTACGCGAGCATCGAGCAGCAGGCGATCCTCGGCGCAACCTACGCGAACGAGGCTGTGATTACGCAGAACGCCAGCAACGGCAGCGCAACCATAACCCAAACAGGCCAGCAGAACGCCGCTTCGATCGAACAGAACTGCAAAGGCCAGATTGCGACCGTCGACCAGAATGGATCGAACCTTGGGGTGCAGATCACGCAATATGGCGTGGGCGCCCAAATCAGCGTGACGCAAGGATATGGCTCGCCAAATACCGGCAGCGGAGTGATCGTCATAAAGCAGTTCAAGTGAGGGCTAAGCGGATGACGCAAGCAGGAACGGAAACGCAATGCGGTTAGCAAAGGAAACTGCCGGGGCCATCGGCCTCCTGCTTCTCGGCGCCGGTCTCATGGCCCCTCTCTGGATTTCGATGGCGGCGGCGAATTCCTCGCATCGCCACGGCTTCCGAAGCGGCGCCGCAACTTGCGCCAAACCGCCCTGCCTCGCAACCGTTTTGCGCATTTCCCGCGTTTGCGGCCGGAGGAGGTGAGCATCGCGCAGCTCAACCCGCATCTGAGGGGGAACGACGGCCATTTGGCGGAGAGCTTGATTACCGCGCCATCGCCCGCAACCGCCCCGCTTTTGAACAGTTACGGGCTGCCTGTTTTCGAGGATGTGCCGCCCATAGCCTATTTGCGGTCCTATCCGTACCGTCGCCGTTTCCGCTATCGCTGATGATGAAGGGTTCGCCATGTTGAGTGAAATGTTGCACAGCGCCGCGCGTGTGATCTGCCGATTTTTAGCCGCGCGATTTTTGGGATGTTGGCGATCTATCGCCGTTATAATTGTAGCAGGAGGCGCGATGACCGGACTCGCACAGGCGCAATCGCCGATAGGATGGCTCGAACTCAAGCCGGTGCAGGGGCAGAATGCCATCCAGATCGTCAGCCACGCCGCAGCCTTCGAGAAGACGGCCGGGGTTGAGTTCGTTTTGTCCGTGGGGCGGCTCAATCACGGCAACACTTCGAACTCCCGCCAGACCGGACGAGTTGATCTTGCCGCCGGAGAAACGAAAACCCTTTCGGCGGCGACGATAAATGTCGAGCCCGGCGACGCCCTGAAGATCGAGCTTAAAATCCTGATTCAAGGGCAAGAGGTTTCCAGCACGGTGATGTCTACGAAGACGATGCCGGCAAGCCAAACGCTGTAGCCGGGAGCGAGAGCACGCGGGGGGAATGGCTGCTCTCGGGCCATCGTGCTGTTGTCCGCGCGCCCGGCGGCCTGCCCATGGTGGAACTTGATCCGGTCCTTATGGAAAAGTTCTATTTGAAAACGCCGCGAAATATACGCCGGACGGCAGCCAGGTGATGGCGCCGGCTTTTGAACAAGGGGATGCGATCTTGGTGCGCATCGCCGATGAAGCCCCCGGCGTTCCCGAAGTCCAGGCGGGACACCTCTTCGAGAAATTTCATCGCATAGAAACGAGCAAGTGGAAACCCGCGGGCACGGTGCATGCTTCGATCGATTCATGCGCTGCTTAGATCCGGCCCGATTGAGAGGCGCCATCGTCGATGACCTTTCTAAAGGTGAGCCTTCGACCGTTGGCTTGACGTGACGATATCAAAAATCGGAGGAAAATTTTCGCCCATTTCCCGGCATAGACTTCTACTTTTCCTTATGCGTTCGATTAAAATGTTTCCAATCGCCACCGCGAACCAGTTTGCGGCGCTAAAATTTTAGGCATTTCCAATCTTTTGCCAAGCTCGTCCAACTCATTGCTGTATAAATGCAACAACTGCTCAGATCCTAGTGAGGAGCAGCAATCTACGCATTGCGATCAAGGTCGTAGAGCGTAATAGTGCGTTAAGGGAAAAGCATTGGAAAGGTGGAGTGTGCCGTGACGCTAGGGGGACTTTCAAAATTGGGTTGGGGACTGCTGGCTGGGGCCGTAGTCGCTTTTACCGCAACATCCGGCTTCGCAGATGGACTCGGTGATTTGAGCTTGAAGGACACGCCGGTCGCAGGCGATAAGCTTGAGTGGACCGCTAATTTCGATGTCACCAGCGACTACATATTCCGTGGCATCTCGCAAAACAGGCGCGATCCTACCATCCAAGGCGGCGTCGACCTGACTTATGGCTTGTTCTATGTTGGAGCGTGGTCATCCGGCGTGAACTTCGATAACCCCTTTGTCTCCGGTCCTGGAGCAGGGCCTCACTCTCAGGCCGAACTCGATCTGTACGGCGGCATAAAGCCGAAATGGGGGGACGTCACCTTCGACTTCGGTGTGATTGCCTATGTGTACCCCGGCACGGATGTGAATTACCCCTTTGGCGTTTATGACCCGACCTACGTAGAGTTCAAGGCCGGAGCGAGCACGACGATCCTCAAGGACGTGTCCGTTGGCGCCACAGTGTTCGTTTCGCCGGACTATAGCGGCGAGGTCGGACCGTCGGTGGTCGTGGAAGGCACTGCGTCGAAGTCGTTCTACAAATATAAGGACTTCGAGTTTACCGGCAGCGGTACGATTGGTCACATCTTCTTCGATTCAGATCGCGCCTACACGGGTACTCCCTTCGTTACCAATCTCGATAGCTATACCTATGGAAATCTGGGCGTGACCGTAACCTACAAAACGATTTGGTCGCTGGACCTCCGTTGGTGGGATACCGATCTTAAGGTTGGCGAGCTTCCCGCAGGTCCTAACGGTTCCGTTTTGCAAGCTGGGTCTGCCTTCGCAGCTACGGCAAAAGTTACGTTCTAACAACTTCAGCTATTGTGACTTCCAAAGGCCGGGGTGTTCCCGGTCTTTTTTTTGTATGCGAGCTGCTTCTTTTGTGGCTCCGCAGAAGCAGGAACCTGCACTGTCTATCCCAGCGATGCGGCTCCTGTTGGCGAGATGATCAGGGAGGCTTTCCCGCTCGTTGCTTTGGGCTACCCTATTGGGCCCAGCATTCGATTGTCTATGCCGCCCCGGTCGAAGGCACGCCCCACGGGAGAAACTAACCGCGTATCTTCGAAGCTTTCGGTTTGCGGCTGTATCGAAAGATCTGCACGTTTTCCATAGAGACCACACCCCCGGTAAGGAGTTGATCCAGAATATCCAAGAACGCACTCACTTTTACCTCGGAGTCCAGGATCTCTATCACGACCGGCAAGTCCTTTGAGGTTCGCAGGATCTTTCCCGGATTGAGGCCGCTTGATTTGCCATAACCCATATCGCCGCGGAACACAGTCGCGCCTGCGATTCGCGATTGTTGCGCCTGAACTACGATCTCCTCGTAGAGAGGCCGTCCCTGGTATTTGTCATCTTCTCCGAGAAAGATCCGTAATCGAACGGCTGTTTCGACGTGACGCATGCGTTCAATCTCCTCCCAAGGTTCTCCGCGCTTTCTTCATGGCCAACGACATATCTTAAAGGAAGATCATATTTTGGGTTTGAAAATAAATGATCCTTTTGCGACCGCTGTGCGAGGCGTCAGATGGCGGTAACCTCCCCACTGGCGTCGAACGGGCACGCCCCCATCGGCGTTTTGCTTTACTCCCCATTCGGGTGATTGCCGCGAATTATCGGACCTTTTTTTCTGAGCTTCAGCTATGACGAAACTCAAGCCACGCCATGAAGAGGGGCGTTTAGGCGTGACACAAAGGGCCAGCCGCGCCGCCGAACTTAAGCAGAGTTTCCCAAAAGTGGCCACCGGTTTTGGGATAAAAACTGCGCTAAAACAAAGGACTATAAGCAGATATTCGTTGGGGAACCAGCGAATATCTGCTTAGTTCGTCACCGGCCTTGCGGCCGGCCCACTGGGAATGATAAAAGTTGTATATTTTTGTTTCAACACCCAAAGATTGCAAGCATCCCTTCAGGCCGTATTTGTTCGACCGGCCGCATGGCCGATGCGCGCGCCGTGTAAGTCTGTTGTAAGATAAGTGGAGCATGCACATCCCTTGGGTGTGGCCGGGGCTTGGGCGAAGGGATGATCGTAATGAAACGCTTCGCGGCCTCACTAGAGCGGGCCGCAAGAATAGTTGCTGGGCGTTTGGCGTGGCTGAATTGAATTGGCTTCAATCGTGTGTGGGACCGGATTTCAAGGTTCCCGAGGCGGTGAACATCAGCGGATTCCCCCTTGATAAATTTCCCGCAACCAACACGGCAGGCGGCAAGATGCAGTATTTGGACATCGTGCGTAACGTCCGGGGCCGCGCACGCCGCCAAATCGAGAACCTCGAAGCGTTGAAAGAGAACCAGCGCTTCATGAATGAGGCGACGTTCCTCACGCTCACATCGAACGTTGCGGCCGGCGCTGTCCAAGAATCGTCGCTGCGCGCTCAGATCGCGGTTACTGAGCGGCCGATCCGCATATCCAAGGAAATCCTCGAAAAGGTGCGCCTTCAGAAAAATCTAGGCCAGGTTACGGAATTGGATATTGCGGCGCAGGAAGCGCTTGCCGGCCAGACTGAAGCGACGTTGCCTCACCTGCGCAAAGCGCTCGCTCAACAGCGCGACGCACTCACTGCGCTTTCGGGCCATCTTCCTGGAGAAGGCCTCCCAGAGAAGTTCGAGTTCCAAACGCCCAAGCTTCCGCAGCATTTGCCCGTCCGCCTGCCCTCGGAACTGATTTCCCAAAGGCCGGATGTCCAGGCTGCCGAAGAGAACCTTCATGCGGCCTGCGCGCTCATCGGCGTTGCGTTAGCAAACCGCCTTCCTCAACTCTCGGTGAACGGCGACAATGGCCGCGGCGGCTCCCTTTTCAAAAACCTGTTCAGCACTAACCCAGCTTTCTATTTCTACACCGGCCTTGCGAATGCTTCGCAAACTATTTTCGATGGCTTCACGCTGCAGCAAAGGCATCGCGCCGCCGAAGCCGGCTTCAATCAGACCGCAGCCGAGTACCGGCTGGCGGTTCTCACAGCGTTTCAGAATGTCGCCGATGCGCTCTGTGCGATCCGCCGCGACGCCGTCGGGCTGCCGAAGGCGATTCTCGCCGAGGCTGCAGCAGCCAAGCCGTTGAAATGGACGCGCGTTCAGCTTAATGGAGGGCAAGTCTCAATCCAACAGGTCCTGAATGCCCAGATAACGTATCTTCAGGCCGCTCTTGCGGTCATTCAAGCGCAGACAAAGCGGTTTACCGGCACGGTAGCTCTTTTCCAGGCTTTGGGCGGCGGATGGTGGAATCCCGCTTCGCCTCCTCACAAAGGGGCGCCGGAAGCTTGGGCTCACCAGCGTCACAGGCTTGGCGCCAGATCCGGTTGCGAAAGAGTATCCGGGAGCCACAAACAATGAAGCGTGGTGAGGTCGTGGAATTAATTCGGCACAGGCATAAAACGCCCAGGGGTTCTTCAATTATCTCAATAACATTCAGGCCGCCGAAGGTCACCCGCGCCGCTGTTCTCGCGGGCGTGGCGTTGCTAGCCGCAATCCCATGCGCAAGGGCGGACACCGCTAAAGCGGATACGGAACCAGTTGTCGAACTCTCCGAGACTCAAGTTAAGGCCATCAAGAGTGAGCCGGCGGGTTTCTATGAGTTCCCCCAAGTGCAGCAATCTGTCGGCACGATCGACTTCAACCAAGAGTTGCTGACGCAGATTTTTACGCCTTATCAAGGCCGCATCCTCAAGGCCTTTGCAAGCACCGGCGATCGAGTAAAGAAAGACGATACCCTTTTCACAGTCGATAGCCCCGACCTCGTTCAGGCCGAGTCGACGCTCATCGCCACAGCGGGCGTGCTTGAGCTGACGGGCAAAGCTCTCGAACGGCAGAAGAATCTATTCCGGCAGAACGCCTCCGCGCAAAAAGACTACGAGCAAGCCATCTCCGATCAACAATCCGCCGACGGCGCCTACAATGCGGCGCGCGCGGCGGTCAAGGTGTTTGGCAAGACCGAAGCCGAGATCGGCAAGATCGTCGCCGAGCGCAAGATCGATCCTGCGCTTGTCGTGCCTTGCCCCATTTCGGGGCTCATAACGGCGCGAAACGCTGCGCCCGGACTCTTCGTCCAGCCCGACAATCCGCCCCCAGTCTATATCGTAGCTGACACATCCATCATGTGGATGCTCGCGAACGTTGCAGAAAAAGACTCGCCCGCCCTGAAGGCCGGACAAGCGGTGAGAGCGACGGTCTCATCGCTTCCAGGCCGAGTATTCCTAGGCAAAATCGTGACAATCGGCGCGACTGTCGATCCGAACACCAGGCGCGTCCTCGTCCGATCCGAGATCGCAGACCCAAATTTCGAGCTTCGCGGCGGCATGTTCGCAAATTTCGAAATCACAATTGCGCCTCCTAGAAAGTCGCTCGCGGTTCCGCAAGATGGCGTGGTTCGCGAAGGCGACGGGACGATGACGGTTTGGGTGACCACCGATCGCCGTAAATTCATGAAGCGCATCGTCAAAACAGGCCTGATCAGCGAAGGGATGACGGAGATAGTCCAAGGGCTGCAGCCTGGCGAGCTGGTCGCGACAGATGGCTCGCTCTTTATCGCCAATCAAAGCGCCAACGCTGGCCAATAATCGCGGCGCGGCCCCATAACAGGATCGGAAGAGGTGTTATGTGCTAAAGGCTCTCGTCACCTTCGGCCTTACGCGGCGGCCCATCGTCATCCTGCTTCTCCTCGCTTTTATTGTGGGGGGCGGCATCGCATTCACGAAACTCAGCATCGAGGCATACCCCAATCCCGCGCCCGTCATCCTCGAAATCACCGCGCAGTCGGCAGGGCTTTCGGCCGAAGAGATGGAGCGCCTTTACACCATTCCAATGGAAGTGGGCCTGGCGCCGACGCCCGGGGTCAACAACATTCGCTCGACCTCATTCTACGGCTTGTCCTTCGTGCGAGTGACGTTCAACTACGGGGTCGATTATTACTTTGCGTTGCAGCAAGCGCAGATAAGCCTTCTGCAGAACGTCAGCCTGCCAAACAATGTGCAGCCGCAAATCCAAGCCTCAAGCCTCGTCGGCGAAATCTACCGCTATCAGGTCACAGGCCCCAAGCACATCGGCATCACCAACCTGCGCACCATTCAAGACTGGATTCTACAGCGCCGTTTCCTGACGGTCCCCGGCGTCGTGCAAGTGAATACTTGGGGTGGCACAACAAAAGAATATGAGGTTGAAGCAGACCTCGACAAGCTCGAGGCTTATAATGTGACCTTGGCTCAGCTTGTGAACGCCGTAAGCAATGCAAACATTAATGTGGGCGCGCGCACCATAAATATCGGCAAGCAGTCGGTGAATATTCGCGGCATCGGATTAATCGATGATGGCGGCAATAAAGATTTGATTCTTGGGCGCAAGGTTGAAGACATTGAAAATATTTCGTTGGGTCAGTTCAACGGGGTGCCTGTTCAGATCAAGGACGTCGCGAAAGTTTATGCCGGTTACGCGCCCAGGCTCGGTAAGGCTGGACGCGACGAGGACGACGACGTCGTCGCGGCTATTATCGTGATGAACAGGACGCTCCACACCAACGACGTGATTTCTCGCATCAAAGCGGAAGTCAATAAAATCAATAGCGATGGCAGTCTGCCCCCTGGGGTCAAGCTTGTCCCCTACTATGACCGCTCCAGCCTGGTCGACGTCACGACCGATACGGTCCTTCACAATCTTGTCTTCGGTTGTCTGCTCGTATTTCTCATCCAATGGATCTTCCTCGGCGATTTGCGGAGCGCGATTATCGTCGGGGTGAATATCCCATTCGCCCTCTTCTTCAGTATTATCATCCTTGTCATACGGGATGAGGACGCCAACCTGCTCTCGCTCGGCGCGGTCGACTTCGGCATTATTGTCGATTTCGCGGTTATAGTTGTGGAGAATATTTTTCGCGTTTTTCAGGCCAAGGAGCGCGAACAACTCCTGCAGCGCCCCACCCCGATCGAAGGAAACGGCAACGGCACGAGGAACGTCAGCCTTATCAACCGGATCCGCCTGATCTATATTAGCGCGATCCAGGTCGATACGGCGGTGCTGTTTTCGACCTGCATCACGCTGGCCGCTTTCGTCCCGCTTTTTACAATGCAGGGCGTGGAAGGGCAGATTTTCAGCCCGATGGCGAGAACTTACGCCTATGCGCTTATCGGCGCTCTGCTGGCGACATTCACGATAACGCCCGTCCTTGCCTCTTTCCTGATACCGGCGCACGTCGAGGAGACAGAGACCATTGTGGTGCGCGCTATTCGCGCTCTTTACGTTCCCGCGCTGAGGCTCGCTCTTCGCGTGCGCTTCCTTACTGTCGTCCTCGGTATCGTCTTTCTTGTCTTCAGCGGGTTTTTAGCGTCGAGGCTCGGAACCGAGTTCCTTCCGGCGCTTGAGGAAGGCAATCTCTGGATCCGCGCTTCCATGCCGCCGACGATCTCCCTTGAAGCAGGCATGCCGGTCGTCGATCGGATGAGGACGATCCTCAAAAGCCATCCCGAGGTGATCACGGTTGTCTCGCAGCATGGCCGCCCCGATAATGGCAGCGACGCGACCGGCTTTTTCAACGCGGAGTTCTTCGTTCCTCTGAAGCCATTCGGCGAATGGGCCCCCGGCCGCCATAAGGAGGATCTGATCAAAGATCTTCAAAACGAATTTTCCGCCGAGTTTACCGGCATCGACCTGAACTTCTCCCAGTACATCCAGGATAATATCGAGGAAGGTCTTTCGGGGGTGAAGGGCGCAAACTCGGTCAAGATTATTGGCCCGGACCTGTTCAAGCTGGAAGAGCTCGCAACGCAGGTCAAGCGCATCATGAGCGATGTGCAAGGTATAACCGATCTCGGAATTTTTCGTGTCCTGGGGCAGCCCAATCTGAATATCAAAGCGGATCGTGAAAAGGCGGCCCGCTACGGGCTCAACTCCGGCGATGTGAATACCTTCGCGCAAACTGCGTTCGGAGGCAACGTCGCGACCACGATTTACGAAGCGGACCGGCAGTTCGGCGCCAATATCCGCGCGGCTCCGAAATTCCGGGATTCAATCGAGGCTGTGCGCAACGCGAAGATCAACTACACGACGCCAAATGGCACGGGGTATATCCCTCTCAGCGAGGTCGCCGACATCACCCTCGATACGGGGGCGTCCTATATCTTCCACGAGAAAAATCAGAGATTTATACCGATCAAATTCAGCGTGCGGGATCGGGACCTCGGAGGGGCTGTCGCAGAAGCTAAAGATAAGATCGCAAAAGGCGTCGTGTTGCCAAATGGCTACCGCTTGGAATGGGCGGGAGAATTTGAGGAGCTTGAACAGGCGCAAAAGCGATTGTCCATCGTCGTGCCTCTCAGTCTCCTTCTCATTCTCGGGCTGCTTTATGCCCTCTTCAATTCCATACGCGACAGCCTTCTTGTTCTGACAGGCATCCCCTTTGCGGTCGCGGGCGGCATTATTGCGCTCGCCATATCGGGCGAAGACTTTGGAATATCGGCGGCGATCGGTTTCGTATCGCTGTTGGGCGTTTCGGTGATGAACGGCATTTTGATGATGACCTATTTCAACGAAATTCACCATTCGGTCGCGAGCACGACCGAGGCGATGTTTCAGGCGGCGACGCAACGGATGCGACCCATGCTCATGACCGCGCTCTCGGCCTGCATCGGGCTGTTCCCGGCTGCATTGTCGACGGGCATCGGGAGCCAGGTCCAACGGCCACTCGCCATCGTCGTTGTGGGCGGGATGCTGATTGGACCGATCATGCTGCTCATCGTCGTCCCGGCTCTTCAAACCATGTTCCTCGGCCGTGGAACTGATTCTGAAAACGCGAGTGCGGTGGGGGAGCAAGAATTTGTTTAATTCCAGTTGCCGGCAAAGAGAGCGAATATCATGAGGGCTCTTCCCTTGCTTGGATTTGATTACCCGGATGTTTCCGCCAACTCCATCGTCATGGCCGCCCTTCGAGGCGCCTATGCAGAAAACCCAAGATATTACTGGATAGCCGCTCAAAGCCTCAAAGCCCGGCCATGACGCCAACCGCGGCCGCTATCTCGCCGATCACATGCGCGTGGACCAACGCTTTCTTCGCGGACGCTGGGCTGTTCGCGCTTAACCCGGCCTGGCGCGAAGCGAAATGCTCCCCGATGAGGAAACAAACAACTGAAGAGCCATGTGCGAGAAAACCGCCCGCACGGTTCGGAGGGAGGGGTGGCTATGCCATCCCTACCCCTATCGCTGCAGTGTCATCGAGAGCCGCCGTGCACCGTCAGCGGCATAATCGCGGCGGAGATGCTGGAAGCGATAAATCCCTTGCGCGATAGAGAACGATAGGGCAGCAAGGTCACGGAGAATTGAGCGAACGGTGGCTGGCCCTTCGCCCAAGGTGTCGTTGCTGCCCGAAACACCGTCTTGTTGGTAAACTCTATCAAGCTGACAAATCATGGAAAAGCCAGTTGGCGCCAACGCGGCGAAGAAGGCTAAGCCCAAACTGCAAACGGCAGACGGGGCAAGGAAAAAGCGCGACGGCATCCCCTCGCTGCTGACGCCTTCAGAGATCCATGAGATTTTTTCGCGCTTCGCCGCCGCCATGCCCGATCCGCAAACCGAGCTTCAGCATGTGAACCCGTTTACGCTGCTTGTTGCGGTCGTGCTTTCGGCCCAGGCGACGGATGCAGGCGTGAACAAGGCGACGAAAAGCTTGTTCAAACTGGCGGACACGCCGCAAAAGATGGCGGCCCTCGGGGAGGATAAGCTCCGCGACGCCATCAAGACCATCGGCCTCTTCAACACCAAGGCCAAGAACGTGATCGCGCTTTCCAAGGCGCTGGTCGAGGAGCATGGCGGAAAAGTCCCGCAAGATCGCGCCGCTCTCGAAGAGCTTCCCGGCGTGGGGCGGAAAACGGCAAATGTCGTCTTGAACGTGGCCTTCGGCCAGCCAACCATCGCCGTCGATACGCACATCTTCCGCGTCGCGAACCGCACCGGCCTTGCCCCGGGGAAGAACCCGCTCGAAGTCGAGCTTGGCCTGGAACGGATCGCTGCGCCCGAATTCGTGCGGAACGTTCATCACTGGCTGATCCTGCACGGCCGATATGTGTGCAAAGCGAAGAAGCCCGAATGCTGGCGCTGTATTATTGTGGACATCTGCAAGTTCGAAGCTAAGACGCCGCCGCCCTTGACGAAAGCGGCGAAAGCCGCGTCAACTGAAACGGAACCCGTAACGCCATGACCAAAACTCTTAACGTGCTCGGGATCGGCCATGCGCTGGTCGACATCATCGCTGCCTGCGAGGAAGAGCTCCTCCCCAAATTTTCGCTCACCAAGGGCACGATGCGCCTGACTTCCCCCGAAGAGGCCGCCGCGCTCTACGAAAAGATGGGGCCGGCTGTGGAGACCTCCGGCGGCTCCGCGGCGAACACGTGCGCCGGCATCGCCTCGCTTGGCGGGCGGGCTGGGTTTGCCGGCAAGGTCGGCCGCGATCAATTCGCGAGCGTGTTCGCGCACGACATCCGCTCCATCGGCGTCGCCTTCCATTCCGGCGCCAGCGACAGCGGAAGCCCGACAGGCCGCTGCCTGATCCTCGTCACGCCGGACGGCGAGCGCACCATGAACACGAACCTCGGCGCAGCGGCCGAATTCGCCGAATCCGACCTCGACCACGACGCCATTCAATCCGCGCAAATCGTATACTTGGAAGGCTATCTGTTCGATCCGGCCGAGGCTCGAAAAGCCTTTTTCACCGCCGCCGATTTTGCTCACGGCAACGGCGCGAAGGTCGCCTTCACCCTCTCCGATCCGTTCTGCGTCGACCGCCATCGCGAGGGCTTTCGCGCCTTCATCCGCGACCGGGTCGACATCGTTTTCGCCAACGAGAAGGAGCTGCTGTCGCTTTATCCAGGAGCGTCTTTCGACGAGGCTTGCGCGGCAATCAGAACGGAATGCGCCTTGGCGGCCATCACGCGTAGCGAAAAGGGCTCGATCGTTTTGGAGGGCGAGCGCTCGGCCGCCGTTCCTGCCGTGCCTATCGCCAAGGTCGTGGACGCGACCGGCGCAGGCGATCTCTATGCGGCCGGGTTCATGTTCGGTCTCGCAAACGGCCGCGATCTGGAAATTTGCGGCCGCCTTGGCAGCCTAGCCGCGTCCGAGGTCATCACCCATGTCGGTCCGCGCCCGCAGCGTCCGCTTTCGGAGGCCGCCCGCTCGCACGGGCTCATTTGACGCGTCGCGACGAAAAACGCCCCCTCACCCCTGCCCTCCCGGTCGAACTCGCCTTGGCGAGTTCGCAACTCAGCGAGACCGCATCCGCCGAGCGGATGCGGTTGGGAGAGGGTGCGCTGTTGCAGGCTCCGCTTTTTCATTTTGAAGCTGTAGGGGACAGCACCGTTCCTTCTCCCCTTGCGGGAGAAGGACAGGATGAGCGTCTATGCATGTCCTACCTAAGCTTACTGCCTCTGCGCCGCGGCGCGAACTGCAAAAACAAGACGCGCACTTGGCGGCGCGCCTGCTTCTTCCACTGCAGGAGCGTTTGATAGAGGGATGACGTCCTTATCCAATACTGCCCGTAAGCCGCGTTCAACCATACCCAGGCATGCACGCGGCTCACGAGCCAAATCTTGCGGCTTTGCGGGCGCACGGCCACCCATGTCCTGTCGATCAGCACGAAGCTCACGCCCTGCAGGAAAAGCCAAAGCAGCACGCCCATCTTGGGGCGCTCCGCGATCATGATCGTGGCGACGAGTTTCGCCGGTTCAAGGACCGCAAGCGGAAGCGCAATGCTGAATGTGGCCCAATAAGGCGGCAACTCTCTTAAGTAGGAAAAATACGGCTCGTAGTAATTGGCGGCGAAGGTCTGCAAGCTTGGCTTGATGTAATTTTGGGCTAAGCTAAACTCCGCAATAAGCTTGGCAAGCCATTTGACCTGCGGATGCAGAATAACGGCGAAGACCGCAAACAGGACTTGGATCGTGTGCGCAATCACCCGTCCGATGAGCTTGAACGGGAAGCCCGCCACAAGGCGAGAGGCTGTCACGGCCTTGGCGAACAGGCTCGCGTCGCTCCTCAGATTCTCTGTCACATCCTGGCGTTTCATTGTCTGGCGGCGTTTCGTCCTTCAGGCCTCTTCCTGCACATTAGTGTACCCCTCCGCAGCTTCAAGGGCCATGCTTCAGCGCGGCAATTGGCGCGGTGCAAATTGAGTGGACTTTCTCGATGAGAAGATCGCGATTTGGCTTCCCTTCTCTCCCGCCGGCACACCGTGACGTGCTGGCGCTCGAAGCAATCGCGCATGCATGCAAGCGGCGACACTCGCAGTTGCTGGCACGGCAGCGCGCTTTCTGGGAAAAGGACAAAATGAGGGGTTTGAACTTGCATATTTAGCCCTTCCCCCGGACCGCTTGCGATCCGGCCTCCCCCGATGGGAGAGGCAGCGCCGCGGCTCAATATATGCGGGTCTAATCAAGCCGCCAAACCTCAAGCTTGCGCAAGCCGCCGGGCCTCTATTTCAGCCGAAGTCCATTCAAAGGCGCTGTCGCGCAGCCGCGCCCACTCCGCCCAATCCATGGGGCTGACGCCTTCAGGAATGGGGATGGCGAAGCTTTGCGCGCCCAAAGATTGCGGGAGGGCGGAAAAGCTTTTGCCGCAAGATGCGCCGAGAACCAACTCGAGGCGCACCCGTTTATCGGGCGCGGCCGGAGAAAAGGGCGTCAGCCGGAAGGACGAGCCCCCGGCCAGCTGCCGGTAGGACATGCCGGACGCGCCGGGCGGAGGAGCGCTCGGGTGAAGTAAAAGCAACGGCGACGCCGAGAGCTGCATGGAAGCGCCGATCAGCGCTTCGATCTCGTTCTCCCCGCTGACGAGAATATCGCCGTCTTCCGAAATGACGGGCGCCAGCATGCCGGGCGGCGTGAGCCCCACTCGAACCGCGCCATGAACGCGGCCTTCCCGCTGCACATTCGCCGCGCTCTTCGACAGCGAAAGCGAAACTGCTGCGAAGGGCCGGCTGCAGCCCGATATTCCATCCCGGCAAGGCGGAAGCGAGCACATTATCTATGGGGGCGGCCTCGTACAGCCCCGCCTCGGCTCGCGCCGCTCGTTTCCAAAGCAGCGGATTGGCCAATTCCCGGAAAGCGGTCTCGGTCTCGGCAAGGCTCGCGCCGCAAGCCAAAAGCCCCGCAGGCAGAACGGCGCTCCCGGCGGCGCATAGGGAAACGGCCGGCGCTCCATTGGCCTCGAAGGCTTGCAGCGCCCCCAAAATCGCGGCGGCATAAACGCCGCGGCTCGTAGCGGCGACGGCGTGTCCCTTGCCGATAAGGGCCGACGCCGTAAGCGCCACGGCGGCCGGCGACGCGAAATCCACGAACTGCGTCGAGCGGTAAGGCCGGGGCGGAAGCCACTCGGCGGCGTTCTTGAGGGACATCCCCTTGCTCTTGGCGATTGCGAGACGGCAACGCTCCTTGCCGCGCTGCTCCAGCGCGTACTGTTCGAGCGGGGACAAAATGGAGCTGCCGCTGCTGGCGATGAAGAGGATCTCGTCGGCTTCGCCGATGGCTTCCTTCGCGAAGCCGTCGTCCGCTCCTTCCGCGACGATCACGGTGACGTCGAACTCGAGCTCCTGCTCTTGAAGCCAGTGCGCTGTCTCCGGAGCATCGAGCGCAAGCGAGCCAAAACTTTCCCGCCTAAGAATTCTCACTTCCGCGAGGGTTTCCAAGGCGGAAACAAGCGCGCTTTTGGCCTCGGCGTCGAGGCGGCCTTTCGCGCCGGCGGGGCAAAAAACGAGCCGCGCGGCTTTGCCTGGCGCTGGCGCTGCAGTTACACCGATGCCCGCGAAACAGCACGCAAGAAGATCGGGGTGCGCATGAAAAGCGGCGGCGAGATCGTCCCAGCCAAGCGTCAAAAGCACCGTCTCGCGCAACGCGATCAGCGTGGCCGCCGCCGGGCGCTGCGTGAAAAAGGCTTGAGCCTCGAGCACCGCGCCCGGGCCGAATTCTTCCGCATCCGGCTCCTTGCCGCGCTCCCCGACCCGGCCCGATACGACGATAGCGAGTTCGGCTACGCACACCCTCGCGACCGTCGCAGCCTCGCCCTTGGCCAGCACCTTGAGCGCGGTGAAGCCATAAAGCCGCTTCAACTGCGCGGGGTCAAGGCCGGCGAAGGCCGGCACCGGAGATAGAAACCGGATATATCGGGACGACGGATCCATCACCCTCCCTTAGCGCGGATTGTGGCCCGAAAGAAAGGCGGAGCGAGCGCCGGCGGGCTGACTGCTTATGATTGGGTGTGAAAAGTTCGCATAGCCATGCGCGGCCGCAAAATATGCTAAGCTAAGGTCATCGGCTGCGGGCACAGATCGTCAAGGCTGACCAGCAAGCGGTCTCCCCTTCACCCAGCCCCTCCCGCAAGGGACTGAGGGAATGGTTAGTGTCGCGATTAATGGGGTTTCCGCTATGCCAAAAACAACCGCCATACTCGGTTCCGCGCTTTTTTTCGCCGTCGCGCCGTTCATGTTCAGCGCTGATTATTCCATGGTGGTTGACGCACTGGCACTTCCGGCCCCCCTTCTTCGGTGTTGAGGCGAGCCGCGTGGCCGGCATCGCGCTTATTCTCGCGGGCGCGCCCGGCCTGATCGATTTATTTGCACGGTTTGCGCTGGAAGGTTTGGGCACGCCCGCGCCGGTCGCGCCCACGCAGAAGCTCGTGGTGACGGGGCTTTACCGGCATGTCCGAAATCCGATGTACATCGCGGTCACGTCCGTCATCGTGGGGCAAGCCAACTTATTTGGCGATGCGCGTCTTCTTGTGCTTGGCGCAGTTTTCTGGCTGGCCAGCCACATCTTTGTGACCACTTACGAGGAGCCCACGCTGCAGCGCACTTTCGGAACCCAATACGACACCTTTCGAAACAATGTTCCGCGCTGGATCCCCCGCCTCACCCCTTGGCGATCTTCCGAGGCGCTTATGCCGCATAACGAGACGTTTACAGAATAATCTCGTAAACCGCCTTGCCACAAACTCCACAACACTGATAAAAGCCTGACGTGGGGCGAACATAGGCGCTGGCTTCCGGCGCCAGCGATGATCGTGGGTCTGCCTTGGCCGAGAGGAATACCGGTTTCCGTTCGCGCAACCCTTGGGCGCGCCTCATCTGTGTGCTGTTTTTTTGCTTTTGCGCAATTCCGCAAGCCGCCGCCGTCGATTCGACGGAGGTGAAAGAGCCGGAAATCGTCCCTCGCGCAGAGTGGGGAGCGCTCCCGCCCAACGCAGAACTCATGCAGGAGCAAAAACCCGCCGAAATCGTCATTCATCATACCGGCGAACGGCAGCAGCCGAGAGTAAGCCTCGAAGTCAAGCTGCGCGGATTTCAAGGCTTCGCGATGACACCGGGCAAGGTCGGCCATCTGTCCAAGCCAGCCTGGGGCGATGTGCCTTATCATTATTATATCGACGTATCGGGCAGGATTGGCGAGGGCCGCGATCCTGATTTCGCGGGCGACAACGTCACAAATTTCGATAATGACGGCCGTATTCAAATCGTCGTCGAAGGCGATTTCGAGCGCGAAGAGCCATCAAAATCCGAGCTTGAGTCTCTGACGAAACTTGTGACTTGGCTCGCGCTCAAATATGCCATTGCGCCCGAAGGCATATCCGGGCACGGCGATCACGATCAGACGAATTGTCCAGGCCGCAACTTGAAGCCGTTTCTGGAGGAACTGAGGAAGGCGGTTCGCGCGCAGTTTCCCACGGGAGACAATTAAGTCTTTCTCAGCCGTTGTTTTTCGCCGTTTCCGCGACTTACCCCCGCAATTTTTGAAAGCAGCCCCGGAACGGTATGACGGCGAAGCCGGTTCATCCGGCACGCCCTTTGCGCGCCCGGAACATCCAGTTCATGCTTCAAGCCTGTTTGCTCGCCCTTATCGCCGGTTACGCCGACGCAGCCGGCTTTTTGAGCTATGACGCGTTTGCAGGCCTCATGACGGGAAACACCATCCTGCTTGGCATAGCCCTATCGAATGAGAAGCTCGGCGCGGCGGTTTTCCAATTCGCAATCATTGCCGCGTTCATGCTTGGCGTTATCCTGGCGCGGGTTTTTCTCCGCCTTGATGGCAGGCCCCGGACGCCGCTGCTCCTCGTGGCGGCTCTGCTGATTTTGTGCGGTTTTCTCGATCGCGAGATCGCCGCGCCTGTGCTTGCCTTCGCCATGGGCATGCAGAATTCGGCCGCCCATCGCTTCAATGGCGTTTCGCTCAATACGGTTTTCATCACCGGGAATTTGCAAAAGCTTGGCGAAGGCGTCATTGCCTGGGTTTGGCCGCACGGAGGCGGCGGCGGCCCGGACGGCGTTGGCATTCTCGCCGCTGTCTGGGCGGCTTATGCCGCCGGCGCCGGAGCCGGCGCGGTAGCCTACAATAATATCGCTTTTCCGCTCATCCTCCCCGCTGCGGTGCTGCCTTTTGTTGCGCTCACGGTCACGAAGCAATTGCAAAGGGCGCCCGGTCGCCACCAAGGGGCACTCGGCGCTTGACCCGCGCAGCGCGCAGCGTTACATCAACCGGAGCTAGGCGTAACGCGCCAAATTTTCCATTCTCTGTTAGGTCCGATCATGTCGCGCCAGTGCGAACTCACAGGCAAGGGTGGCCTCGTCGGTCATCTCGTCAGCCACTCGAATATCAAGACCAAGCGGCGCTATTTGCCGAACCTTTGCAACGTCACGCTTTTGAGCGATGCGCTCGGGCGCGGCATTCGCTTGCGAATCAGCGCGAATGCGCTCCGCTCGGTGGAGCATCGCGGCGGCTTGGACGCGTTCCTTCTGAAGGCGAAAGAAGAGGAGCTTTCTCTCAAGGCCAGGCGTCTGAAGCGCGAGATCGCAAAGGCGCGCGCAAGGACCGCGGGCGAGAGCGCCGCTTAAACGCAACTTTGGCTGCCGCCCGCGCTTGGCCGAATTGGGTTCGAAAAATCGCCGTGCGGTTTTCCGCTAAGAGGCTTCATCGAGAAGCAGAAGCGTCGGCGCAGGCAAGCGAGTGCTCGAAATGGCGGAAGAGGCAGAGCAGGACCGGGATCAGGTTCTTCTCGCGGAGGGCTATCGGCTCAATTCGTAGTCCGCGGCACGCGCCAAACGTGTGGGAACGCGGCAGTTGAGGCATTATATCCCGCAAACCCGCAAAAAGGCTGAGACCGGCTTTTCGGCCGGAATCAGGGCGGTCCAGCATGACGCGCAAGAGTGGGCTGGCGGAGCTAAATTTCGCGTCAGCACGCACATATCAGACGCGGAAAAAATTTCCACTGCTCTCATGACATTGGCGGGATCCGAGGTTCCAGAGGGTGACGATCTCGACATCTATAGGGGGGCGCTCCTCCACATCGCGGTCGCTTGGAACATAAGCTTGCTTTCCAGCGCCAAGCGCCAGGAAACGCTGGCGCACGCCGTCAGGTCTCTCTGGGGGCTGGTCGCATTTGCGGCGCTTGAGAAAAGAGAGCTTATCGAGAAGCTGATGCGCAAGAAGGAAAGGCTCTTCCCAAACGACCGGGGCGACATTGTCTCATTGGATGCGAGGATTCAGGGCGGATGCTCGCACATCTCCGAGGCTTCGCTCGGCGCCGCATGAACTGTTCGCACTGAAAGCCGTTCGAGGGGGCTTCAAATTGCCCGAAGGACGGCGCAACATACTGCGCGGCGGCGTCTATCGCAAGACCACGGTCCGACAAGCTGCTAGCGCGATTACAATTCAACCGGTTCGGAGGCCAAGGTGAAAATAAGCGCAAGAAACGTTCTCAGGGGCAAGATCACAAAGATAACCAGGGGGAGCACGACGGCTCACGTTCTCATTGACGTGAATGGCGCAATCATCACGGCTTCGATTACAAACGAGGCGGTCGAGGATCTGAAGCTGAAGGAGGGCCAGGATGCCGCTGCCATTGTCAAGTCTTCAGACGTTATCGTTGCGGTCGATTAGGCTGGGACGCGGGGGGCTTTCAACGGGGCTGGCGGCCTTCGCCATCGCCGCCGTCTGCTTCGCGCCTCAACTTGCGGATGCCCAGGACAAGCCGGCTTGCGAGCAGTTCAACTGGTCCGTAAAACGCGAACTGGCGCTATTTCGCGATCCTAACCTTGAGACGGTCTTTTCGGGAGCTACGCTCGATTCTCCTCCCGAGAAAGGCATCGTCCTCGAGTTGCAGCCTCATGGTACGGTCGACTATGTGATGCCCCCTGGACGGCCGCCAAAGTCGGAGGACAGCTTAGGCGGCTTCCTTCTCATAGCAAACGTGGGGAAAGCGGGCAGCTATCAAGTGACAGCTTCTGACGATGCGTGGATCGACATCATTCAGAAAGGCAACGCGCTTTCCTCGGAGGCGCATACCGGCAGTTCCGGCTGCAACGGTGTCCGCAAGAGTTTGCGTTTTAACCTTGAGCCCGGTCCTTTGACGGTGCAAGTCAGCGGCGCCGGCTCGAACCTGATCAAGCTCGCCATCCTGCCAGCCGAATAAGCTAAGCTAGGCTAAGCACGCCGCGGAGATTTTTTATCCTGCATCCGGCAGTGGAGGGCAGGCAAGTTCGCCGCCGCGCGTCCGCACCCCCGTCTGCGCGAGGGTAAACTCCAGTGGGGACCCCGCCGTTTTCGAGCGTGTGAATAAACATAAAAACGGCGGTTGCGGCGCCGAAACGCCCACCATTGTCATGGCCGGGCTTGACCCGGCTATCCAGCAACACATTGAAAACACGCATTTTCTTGCTTCCTGGATGGCCGGGTCAAAGCCCGGCCAAGACGAGGCGTGTGGCTCACCCGGAGGGCGCCGCCATAAATACGCAAAGCACGCTGTTCCCGCTCAAGTTTTCCGGTACGGCATAACGATTTAGGATAAGTTGTAGCCGCCCATTTCCGGGCTTGGCCCGGCCATCCAGTAAACAATTGAAAACACAGCTTCTTCTCTGGATAGCCGCCTCAAGGACGGCTATGACAATGTGCGCTGAATCGCAAAACCCGAATTTTTCATACGCTCCTTCGCGGGAATGACACTGCGGAGCCACGAAGACGCAAGCGACTTTCACCCGGCCGGTGAAAGCCGCAAACGTCTAATAAGCTGTTTTGCCAGACTTTTTTGGCAGTGAGGCAGATTTGACAGCTCTTTTGGTTTTAGGCCTTTAGCGCAGGCGCCGCCTCCACGAAGATTTGCCGGAACGCAACCCAGAGGGGCAGCACCCGGTCATCGGCCTGGAGATGACGGCACAGCGAGCCGTGACCCGCTTCCGGATCGCTGTCGAGCTGGATGTGTCCCACCAGGAAGTGCTTGAACGCGCCGAGAAGCGGCCCGTCCCAATGCGGAGCCTTCACTATCGACCTAAAGACAGCCTCCAGGCCTCCGTCCTCATAGCTTGAAAGGCTTATGGCTCTGGTCGTAATGTCTAGCGAGCGCGCTTTTGCCAGATAGGATGCGCCGAATGCCTCAAGCGCAAGGCGTCTTTCCTCCGCGATCGGCTCCAAAGCGAGCGTCCTGCGCATGTACTCTTCGTGGTGCATTTTCTCGCCGGGATCAGCGACACCCGGATAGGGTGAAAGATTGTCGGTGTTCCGCTCGCCGCGATCGAGTTCCTGAAGACGCTCGTCCTCCGGGAAAAGACTGAGCGCAATCTCCATGTTCTCGCGAAACTGGGTCGAGAAATAATAGTAGGCCCAAGCGACGTTAATCAGGTCGTCGCGGCTAAGCGTGGTCCAATTCAAATTGGTAATATCGGCCACAACCTTTTTGTAAGCGAGATCGGTCGTTTCATGCTCTGTAACAGTATGAGACAGCTGAGTAGCCATAAAACTTTTCTCCTATATTAGGGACTTCCTCCCCGGCGCAAGCCGGCCACAATTGCTATTGTCACGTACGGGGGACACGAGACAGCCGCCTTAAGCCTTGCCGAAGATGTAATCACTTCTATACAAACAACGGCCGCCCATCCAGCGAAGTTTTTTTAATTAGTTAATCTCGTCCACAGGTCTATCGCCGGTTGGAAAGGCAAGCTTGGCTAGGGATGATTCGATTTTATCTATAAATTATAAAGTCTGTTGAAGAATTAACAATACACTAACATAACGGTTGAGGTTGCTGCTTGATTGACGTTACCATCGATTGTGGAATGGATTATTTTTCATAAGTAACATAATATGTTTGGAACCTACATGGACAATACATCAGATCGGTCGGTCTGGGCCGCGAAACAATATCAATCGATTCAAAGAGTAACATACCTTCAGAGCGTATTCGATTATACGCTCGCCGGCGTGGGTTTCATACTATTCTTACCTGCCTCATTGTTGATCGCACTGGCGATCAGGCTCGAAAGCAGCGGGGCCGTGCTCTTCAAGCAAAAGCATCGCGGTTGCAATAATCGCATTTTCGCTGTTTTCAAGTTTCGAACCATGAGAGTTTGCGAAGGGAAACAGAAAGTAACCCGCATCGGCGGGTTTCTCCGCCGTACAAGCCTTGATCAGCTACCCCTGCTTATCAACGTGCTGCGCGGCGAACTGTCGATCGTGGGGCCAGGCACGCATGCCCTTGCTAACTATGACTATTACCCATCTTCCATCGGCAACTATGCCAGCCGTGAATGGCCGGGCGCAGGCCCGGCCGAGACAAAAATGGGTTCTGCCAATTTCTTTACACGCTCGAAGGCGAGCATCCAGTAATCGGAACTATAAAGTTCTCTAAGCAATAATTCTACGCCCGTTAGCCCAAAAATCGCAGTGGAAGTCAGGCAAGCGTGCCGCGTCTTCGTTCCGGCCCCCGTCTGCACGGGGGAAACTTCATTGGGGCCCCAGTAATCGCCGTGCTCCCGATTACTGAAAATGCCGCCTTCGCGGGAATGACACTGCGGAGTCACCTTCAATCGGGAGCCGAAATCACGCCTTGGCGCCCCGCGAGCGATAGAAAAGCGCCCCGCCCCCGGCGCCGATGAGGAGCGCAAAAGCGGAGAACGTCAGAACCGTAGGCGGGTGAGCAGGGATCATGGCCCAGTCGGGCGGGACAATGATGGCGCTATCGAAAACCTGCTGACTGTTCGAGCAAAACGCTCCGAAAGCCGGGTCGCTGGCGAGTTCGGCGCTGATGCGCATCTGCAACGCCTTCGCCGCGGATTGGTCGCCCGGCATTTCCGCCATATGGGCGAGAAGAGCGCGCGTCCCGGCCAGATAGGCATGGGAGCACTCGTTGAATGGACTGAACTCATCCGACAGGCTGCCAGGAACAAGACCTCGGAAGCAGGCGAAATGCTGCATGCTGACGAAGCCTGCCAGACGGCGCAACGCCGGGTCGGTCACAGGTTGCTGCGCGGCCAGATCGAGAATGCGCGTGCGATATTTCGCAAGAACGAGCATTTCACCATGGGAGATCGCGGGGATAGCGACCCCAAGTGACGGTCCGTCATGCGGCGCGCTCCTGTGATGCGCCGCCACCGGAGTAGCTGACGCAAGCGCGGCGACGCCAGCGAAGAGCCATAACCGTATTCGGAATGCGCAGCCTCTCATCCAGCCTCCATGCGAGGGAGGAGCGCAGACAAAGTCCAGCGCTTGCCGTCGCTTGAAAGTTTGGCGCGGCACAAGGGCGCAATGTCAATGTGGCGCAACGCGTGCGGACCTGCGCCAAGTGCGCCGGCTATGGCTGCGCGAATGATTGTGGGATGCGTTATCGCGAGCACCGGCCCGGATGCCGAGAGCAGGCCGGCCATCCAGGCTTGGATGCGGTTGATCACATCGGCAAAGGATTCGCCGCCGTGGGGCGCGGCTGCGGGATCTTGCAGCCATGTGGCGAGAGCATTGGGCTCCGTTGTCTGCACGTCCGCAGGCGATTGTCCAGCCCAGCGGCCAAAATCGCAGTCGCGCAGCATCGGGTTTGTTTCCGCGTGAAGGCCGAGGATTTCGGCCGTTTGCAACGCGCTTACGGCCGGGCTGCTCCAGGTTTTGTCGAACGCTGGCAGGGCGCCCGCGAAGGCTCCAGCCGCCTTCCGCCCTTGCGCATCGAGCGGATCATTCGAGGGAAAGAATGCCGAACGGATCGACGAAGTTGAGGCTGCGCACAACAAATGAAGGCGGACGGTCATTTGCCGGCGGGCCTCTATCTTCGGTTCAGCATTTCAAGCGAGCGCTTGCCGGAAGACAGGTTTGCCTTCCCGAACCAGGCGCTCAGCCAAGACGCCGAAAAGAAGGCCGAGCACCGCCCAAGCGATCGCCTGTGCTCCGAGCGACGCGATGCGGAAATCCCACAACAGGGGCGCCGGAAAACCTTCGGGCACTTCGCTGACATCGGGAAGAGCCGACGCGACGCCAACCACGGCGGCAATATAAGCGCCGGCGGCGATGAGCGTTGCGTTCCAGCCGCCGAACCGCTTGCTGAGCGGGCTGCGCAGCAAGCCTGCCGCGATCATAGCCCCAAGCGAGATTAGGAGCATCGAGAAATACAGGCTCGTCCGCATGCCGATCGTGTCCGCAAGACCCACTGCAGGCGGGTTCGCCGGATATTTGAGGATAGGCGCCAGATAAACGCTGACGAAACCTAAAAGCGCAAGCAGCGCCGAAGTGGCGCGCGGAGTGAAATCCCCGATGCGGAGATAGACGAGGGCAAAGGCCAGCGCGAAGAGGCCGCCGAGAGCTGCGCCGAAGACGGCGACGCCGGTCAGGAGGCCGGCGCCGCCCTGGACGGAACGGCTGACAAGTTCGGGTTCTTGCTCCTCGGCCGGAGCCGGCAAGCCCTTGGCTGCGGCTTCATCCGCCTTCGCTTTGGCCTTGACTTCGTCCATCGCCTTTTCAAACGCGATGGCTCGCTCGACAGAAGGCTCTCCCGCGACCTTGAGGAAACCGAAAGAAAAAAGCGCGGCTACCAGGCTGGCCAGCATTCCGCGCACCAGCAATTTTCCAGTCATCGTATCTTCCTGTCACGAACGTATATAAGCCAGGACCAGCCTCCGGTCCTGACGATCATGCCAGCGGATTTTCGAAAAGTCTTGGCGGCTCAGTGGCAGGGGAAGCCGAGGAGATGGCGCGCATCGTGCACGAATTCATGCACGTACACGCCATTGAACACCGCTGTAGCGCCTTCCTCGACGCCAACGAAATAAATCCCCGCCAAGAACAGCACGCCAGCAAAGATGGCCCACGGCAAAATCTCGCGGACGGGAATCGCAACAGGCTGGACAACCGGAAAAGTAGTAGAGGTCATAGCGGAAAACTCCTTAGATCTCGCGTCCAATAGGAACTGCTCGTCGTAAGAGGGGTCTGACTCTCGCCCGTGTACAAGAACAGGGCGATCACAGTGGCGCGACCGTGCCGGCTTTGAACCGTCTTCCGCAGCTCACGACATTACTCTTCATGATCCTAGGTAAAAGCGGACCTGTCAAGAAACAAACGGCTCCGGTTCAGCCGGCGTCTATATTTCCAGGCGGAAGCGGGTCCGCTTATCCCAGCGCCGGGGAGTGAACGACTGCCGAATCAGGCGGCGCGGCTTGCCAACGGCCGGCAAGGCGCGCCGATATCCTGAGACAAAACTGCCAATGAAAGCGCCGGTCAGAAAGAATTAAGGCCCAAGGCGGCGGCTTCCTGAACGTCGCTCAGCACCGCGATTGTCAAGCTGCAGGTTTTACCTCCTGAATGACATCGAAGCCTTCGAAATGCGGGCCTTCTAGATAGAGAGGTTTGTTGCCGCCCGCGCCTTTGTGCGCCGCGCGGAAACTCTCCGAGCGCGTCCAGTTCTCGAACGCCTCGCGGCTCGCCCAGATCGTGTGCGAGATATAAAGGCTGCAATCGTCCGTCTGCGGCCCCTTCAGCATGTGGAACGCCACAAAACCCGGCTCGCGGTTGATGAAAACGTCGCGGTTCAGCCAAACGGCTTCGAAGTCCGTCTCGCAACCCTTCCTCACACGAAACCTGTTCATGGCGATAAACATCGGCAGTTCTCCTTTGGCGGCCTGGAACACAAGACAGCGTGAGCCGATATCTCACCATCAGGAGCGGCTCCACTTCGCCCGAATTAGGAAAGACCACCATGGACTACAAGCTCGAAGGCAAACTCGCATTCGTCACAGGGTCCTCCAAAGGCATCGGCAAGGCGACTGCGGAACTCCTGCGCCGCGAAGGCGCCGAGGTCATCATTCATGGCCGCACGCGCGAATTGGTGGAGAAGGCGCACAAGGATATTGCAAGCGCACACGCGGTGTTTGGCGATCTTCGCGATAAAGCCGCCGTGGACAGGATCATCGATGAGGTCAAGAACATCGGCACGGTGCAGATCCTCGTCAACAACGCTGGAATTTTCGAGGCGAAGCCTTTTCAGGACATCGCCGACGAGGATTGGTTTAGGTTTTTCGAGGTCAATGTCATGTCGGGGGTGCGTTTCTCGCGGGCGCTGCTTCCGCCAATGCTGCTTTTGAACTGGGGCCGCATCATATTCATCTCATCGGAGTCGGCGATCAACACGCCTGCGGAAATGATCCATTACGGCATGACGAAGACGGCGCAGCTTGCAGTTTCGCGTGGCCTCGCAGAACTCACAAAAGGAACTGAGGTTACGGTGAATACCGTCGCACCCGGGCCTACGGCTTCCGAAGGCGTCATGGATTTCGTGAAGTCCTTGCACGGCAAAGACGCGAACGCCTTCGAAGACGACTTCTTCAAGACAGCCCGGCCGACCTCGCTGCTGCAGCGCTTCGAAGACCCGATGGAGATCGCACAAACCATCGTCTTTGTCGCAAGCCCGCTCTCAAGCGCAATCAATGGCGCCGTGCTCAGAGCAGACGGCGGCGTCGTGAAATCCGCGTTCTGATCCCCCGGCGAGCGCCATTATTGTGTGCGGCCAGCGCCCCTGCAAAACAAAAGATTCCAGAGATACGTTGGCTGGGTGAGGAAAGCCTAATAAGCCGCGCGAGCGCGTCTTTCGGGGATGACGCCTTGGTATAGTTCGCAATTAAACCGGACACTTTTGCGACGGCGGCGGCCATCCAGTAATCGGGAGGATAGTAATAGCGTTAGGGTCAACGAGATGGCGCATCGTATACTGGATTTCCCGCCTGGGAGCGTGTGAAAAAATCGAAGTCCAGGGTCCGCCTACGTTGTCATAGCCGCGCTGGACGGGCTGGAGGCGGCTATCCAGGAAAACAAGAAGTGATTTCTGTTGGTTACAGGATGGCCGGGTCAAGCCCGGCCATGACAAAAGGGCGATGCCGATTTTTCACCCGCTCCTGCGCGGGAACGACGTCGAGAACGGTCAGACTTTTGGCGTTGTTTTAATTATTCGCGGCCGAGCCCTCTCCGCCGATGGACCAGGTCTCTCCCGAAGCGAGAAGCGACTGAAGGTCGCGTCTTTTGCCCGCCGCCGCTTTCTGGTTAAGGTCGGCGACGGCGCTGTCGAAAGCCGGCCTCGGATCGCAATAGATAACGCCAAGCGCGATGGGAAAACCGCCGTCCGGCATATCGATAAGAAGCTGAGCGATCGACTTATTGGCTTCGTCGTGAACGAGGACGCCGGCCGCCTTCCAGTCGCCGTCGGTGACATCGGCGACCTCGAGCCGCAAATGCTCCCGATCAAGCGTCAATCCCTTGGTCCCCTTGGCGAAGAGCATCGGTTCGCCATGTTGGAGCCATAGCGCGGCGTCGATGGGGGCTTTCTTGCCTGCAAATCCGGCGAATGCCCCGTCATTGAAAACTTCACAATTCTGATAGATTTCGACGAAGCTCGTGCCTTTGTTGGCATGCGCGCGCTTCAGGAGGGCGAGAAGCTCCTTCTGCGCCACGTCGAAGGCGCGCGCCACGAAGCGGCCGCCTGCGCCGAGCGCGAAACTGGCCGGGTTCGCCGGGTGCTCGACCGAGCCGAACGGCGTCGACGGCGAGCGCGTGCCCGGCCGGCTGGTCGGCGAGTACTGCCCCTTTGTCAGACCGTAAACCTCGTTGTTGAAGAGCAGGACCTGGCAGTCGAGGTTCCGCCGCAGCAAATGGGCCATGTGGTTGCCGCCGATGGACAGGCCGTCGCCGTCGCCGGTCACGATCCACACGTCGAGATCCGGATTGGCCAGTTTGATCCCCGTGGCCACTCCCGGGGCGCGGCCGTGGATGGTGTGGTACCCGTAGGTTTCGATATAATAGGGGAAGCGGCTGGAGCAGCCGATCCCCGATACGAAGACGGTGTTCTCTGGCTTCGTGCCGATCTCCGCCAGCGCGCGCTGTACGGCCTTTATGATCGAATAATTGCCGCAACCAAGACACCAGCGCACTTCCTGGCTGGAAGCGAAATCTGCGGGCTTCAAAGCATTGGCGGTAGCGGTCATTTCCATGGAATTTGCCTCTTACGCCAGCGCCCGATGGATCGCCGCTTCTATTTCGGCGATACGGAAGGGCTGGCCGGAAACCTTGTTTAAGGATTTGGCGTCGACGAGATACTGGTCGCGCAACAGCGTCTTGAGCTGCCCGGTATTCATCTCGGGAACGAGGATTTTCTCATAGCTTCTGAGCAGCGTTCCCAGGTTGCGGGGAAATGGCCACAGATGGCGGATATGGATGTGGCTGACATCGGCCCCGGCGGCGCGGGCGCGTTGCACGCCCTGCTGGATCGCGCCGAACGTCGAGCCCCAGCCAACGACGGCGAGCTTACCGCCGGAAGCGCCAAGCGTGACTTCCTGTTCAGGGATGAAGTTGGCGATGCCATCGATCTTGGCCTTTCGCGTGTCGGTCATCTTCTGGTGGTTGGCGGGATCGTACGAGATCTCGCCAGTGTCGAAATTCCGCTCGATGCCGCCGATTCGGTGGGTAAGGCCGGGCGTCCCTGGCTTGATCCAGATGCGCTTCAACGTATCCGCATCGCGCTTATAGGGGTTGATCCGCCCCTCGGACGGCGCCTGATCGTAAAATGTGGCGGCGAAGCTTTCGAGCGCCGTCACATCCGGCAAACGCCAAGGCTCTGCGGCGTTGGCCATGTAGCCGTCCGTCAGCAATATGACCGGCGTCATGAATTGCACCGCCAGACGGACCGCCTCGATCGCCGCTTCGAAGCAATCGGATGGGCTACGCGCCGCGATGACCACCAGCGGAGCGTCGCCATTGCGGCCATAAACCGCTTGGTAAAGGTCGGATTGCTCGCATTTGGTCGGCAGTCCCGTGGATGGACCGCCGCGCTGGCAATTGACGATGACGAGCGGCAGCTCCGACATGATGGCCAGCCCGATCGCCTCGGTCTTGAGCGCCATGCCCGGCCCGGACGTGGAGGTGACGCCGAGCTTGCCGGCATAGGAGGCGCCAATCGCGGCGCAGATCGCGGCGATCTCGTCCTCGGCCTGGAAGGTCGTGACGTCGTATTCCTTCAGATGCGACAAATGGTGCAGAATGCCGCTCGCAGGCGTAATGGGATAGGAACCGAGGAACATGGGCAGCGAGCAAAGCTGGCTCCCTGCGACAAGACCAAGCGCCGTCGCCTCGCCGCCCGTGACGGTGCGGTAAAGGCCGGGCGCCATCGCCGCCGGCGCGATCCGGATCTGGCTCAGCGGCAGCTCAATTTCGGCGTTCTCGCCATAGAAATGACCGGCGTTAAGCGCCGCGATGTTGGCGTTGGCGAGCGCCTCGCTCTTCGGGCCGAATTTGGCCTTGATCCAGGCTGCCGCCGGCTCACGGTCGCGATCGAACATCCAGAGCGCAAGACCCAGCGCCCACATGTTTTTGCAGCGAGGCGCGTCGCTGGCCGCGAGCCCGTGCGGTTTCACCGCGTCTAGGGTGAGACGTGTGATGTCGAGGGCGACCACCTCGAAGGGAGCCAGCGTCGTATCTTCCAGCGGATTGACGTCATAACCCGCCTTGCGCAGGTTGCGGACGGTGAACGCGCCGGCATCGGCGATGATCAGGCCGCCGGGGCGCAAATCGGGCAAGTTCACTTTAAGCGCCGCCGGGTTCATCGCGATCAGCACGTCGGGTTCGTCGCCGGCTGTTTCGATGGACGTGGAGCCGAAATTGATCTGGAAGGCGGAGACGCCGAACGTCGAGCCCTGAGGCGCACGGATTTCCGCAGGAAAATCTGGAAAAGTGGCGAGCGCGTTGCCTGCGAGACCCGTCGAGAGCGTAAATTGGCTTCCAGACAATTGCATCCCGTCACCGGAGTTGCCCGCGAAACGGACGACGGCGGACTCGCGCACTACCGCGGGCGGTATGGGATAAGCTGCAGACTCGGCGGCATCTAGGGGCATGATAACCTGCTTTTCAATCAACCGGCAAAAATGAGTTCCCTGCGGTCACCGCGCCGGCGGCCAGCCATATTGGCCGGTGGCGACGCCAGGGCCATATGATGAGAGACGGTAGGTCATAGCGAGCTTCGGCCGCGACCGCAAGGCGGCGTTTGATACCAGGAGCCGCCAGTTCCGCTCGGGATTGCAAGGGCTGCTGCGCTCAGAAGGCTCCTTCCTCCAGCTTCCCCCGAAGGGCTGAAGGAAGGCCTTATATCATGATCAGGCCCCGGCTCCGCTTGAGACCTCCAGCCGCTTCTCGTTGCTCTTCTCCCATTCATGCGACTCTTGGCTTTCCGGACTCTCGACGCCGTACCAGGTCACGTAAAGGGTAGGCAAAAACAATAGCGTCAGCAGCGTGGCCACCAGGATGCCCCCGATCATCGCGTAGGCCATCGGCCCCCAGAAAACTTGGGGCGCGATCGGGATCATGCCGAGGCTCGCCGCGGCCGCCGTTAGTAGAATGGGCCGCATCCGATGCTTCGTCGCTTCCTCCACCGCACGCCAGCGGTCGAGGCCTTCCGCCAGCATTATGTCGATCTGAGAAACGAGAATGACAGAGTTTCGAACGATAATGCCGATGAGAGCGAGCACTCCAAGAATGGCGACAAACCCCATTGGCTTGCCCGAAGGAACCAACGCCGCCACAACGCCGATCAGCCCAAGCGGCGCCACGCTGACGACCAGGAGGAGCTTCTGAAAGCTCTGCAATTGCAGCATGATGAAGAACGCCATGGTGATGAGCATGACAGGCACGACGGCGGCGATCGGCCCCTGGCCCTTGGCGCTTTCTTCGACGGCGCCGCCGATGGCGAGCTTGTATCCCGCGGGCAGATTTCGCGTGAACTTGTCGATTGCGCCGTTTAGTTGCGCAACCGCCGTGGCGGGCTGAATATCGTCTCGCAGCGTGGCCCGCACAGTGATCGCCGGCAACCGGTCACGGCGCCAGACGATGGGCTGCTCGGTCGAATAGCGGATTGTCGCGAACGACAGGAGAGGAACGATAGCGCCCCCCTGCACGGGAATTTGCAGATTCTGCAACGTTTCGATGGAGTTTCTCTCGCCCGCCTCTGCTCGTCCGACCACATTCACAAGGTAGATGCTGTCGCGCACCTGTGTAATCGTGCTCCCGCCGACGAGGCCGTTCAGAATCCCAGCCACATCGGAAGAGCTGAGGCCGAGCTGCCGCGCCCTGTCCTGAGCGATATCGACGCGTATCACCCGGCCGGGCTCGTTCCAGTCGAAGGTTGGCGCGTCGAGATGCGTGTTGGAACCCACGATGCCGGCCAGCTTCATGGCCTGCGCCTGAAGTCCTTCGAGGTCCGGTCCGCTGAGGCGATATTGGACGGGGCGGCCTACGGGCGGTCCGAGCGAGAGCGGCTGCACAAGCACGTCGATGCCCGCAAACTGATCGCGCGCCAATGTCTTGAGCTTCGCTTCGACGCGGCTCCGGGCTTCGAGCGACTTCGTGACGATGACGATCTGGCCGAAAAAGGCGTTGGAGAGCTGCTGGTCGAGCGGAAGGTAGAAGCGAACCGCCCCTTGCCCAACATAAGAACTCCAATGATCGATATCGGGATCGCCATCCAGCGCCTTCTCGAAACGGTCCATCTCGGATTTCGTTTTCAAGATGGCGCTGTTTTGAGGCAAGGTGAGGTCGACGAGGATTTCAGGCCTGTCGGAAGATGGGAAAAATTGCTGCTGAACGAGGCCCAGTCCAGCGAACGCGCTCGCGAGCAATGCGAGCGTGATGCCGATCGTAGCCCATTTTCTGCGCATGGCGCGGCGCAAGACAGCGGTGAAAGTCCTGATAATAAGCCCAGGCGCCTCCTCATGTTTTTTCATGGGCCGGGTAAGTATCGTGACGCCGATAAGCGGCGCGAACAGCACAGCCACGACCCAGGAAATAAGCAGCGCCGAAGCGATGACCACAAAGAGGCTGTAGCAATATTCGCCAGCCTGGCTGTTATTGAAGCCGATGGGAATGAAGCCCGCCACCGTGACGAGCGTGCCCGTGAGCATGGGGAATGCGGTGGAAGAATAGGCGAATGTCGCCGCATCGCGCAGCTTGTCGCCGGCCTCCAGACGGCTCACCATCATTTCCACCGTAATCATCGCATCGTCGACTAAAAGGCCGAGCGCGATAATGAGTGCGCCAAGCGATATGCGTTGCAGGGATATGCCCTGATACTCCATCGCCACGAACACGATCGCCAGAACGAGCGGGATCGAGAAGGAGACGACCAGCCCCGCACGAAAGCCGAGACTAACAAAGCTCACGGCGAGAACGATGGCGACAGCCTCGAACAGCGCTTCGGTGAAACCGCCGACCGCCTCTTCCACCACGCGCGGTTGATCGGACACGAGATGCACGCCAACGCCTATAGGCAAGCCGGCCTCGATCTCAGCCATCCGCTCTTTCAACGCCTTGCCGAATTCGAGCAGGTTGGCGCTGGGCCGCATTCCAATCGCGAGCGCGATCGCTGGCTTGCCATTATAGCGGAACAGCGCGCTGGGCGGGTCTTTGTAGCCCCTGGAGATCGTGGCGACGTCGGAGAGACGGAAAAACCGGTCGCCCAGCCGAAGGTTGATAGCTCGCAGACTCTCTTCCGAGGAGAACTGGCCGCTCACGCGCAAGCTGACGCGTTCGGGCCCTGCCTGCATGACGCCCGACGGCTGCACCGCATTCTGGTTCTGCAATGTCGTGATCAACGACTGCAAGTCGAGCCCGAGCGCGGCGAGTTTGCGCGGCGAAAAATCGAGAAAAATGACTTCGTCCTGCGCGCCGACGATCTGGACTTTGCCGATGTTGGGGACGGTGACGATCCCTCGCCTCACCTGCTCCACATAGTCGCGCAACTGCCGGTCTGTCAGACCGTCCGAGGTGAACGCGTAAACATTGCCGTAAACATCGCCGAACTCATCGTTGAAGGACGGCGCCTTCGCGCCGGACGGCATCGCCGATTGAATGTCCTGAACGTGCTTCCTGACCAGGTAGAACTGCCAAGGCACGTCTTTGCCCTTGGTCGTGTCCTTGAGATTGATGAAGATCGTGCTTTGCCCGGGCGTCGTGTAGCTGCGCGTGAAATCGACAGAGTTGATTTGCTGAAGCTCTTTCTCGATGGGATCGGTGATCTGGTTGATGGTTTCGTCAACCGTGGCGCCTGGCCATTGCTGCTGCACGATCATGGTCTTGATCGTGAATGGCGGGTCTTCCTCGCGGCCGATCCCGGCAAAGGCCATGACCCCGGCGACGAGTGCGATGATCATCAGAAACCAGACAAAGGAGCGATGATCGAGCGCCCATTGCGAGAGGTTGAACGATTTCATTGCTCAAGTCCCCAGGAGTTCTGACGGCTTGACCGGCTTTAAGCGAATGCACCCCGGCGAGCACAACGCGTTCCCCGGCCGAAAGGCCCTTGTCTATCTTGACGCCGTTTGGGCCACGCCCGCCTGTGCTGACTTCCCTGAGCGCGACAGTGTCGTCCGGCGTGACAATCCACACAAAGTCCTTTCCGTTCTCGCTAAGAACCGCCGGCGCCGGCAAAAAGATGGACGCAGCGATTGGTTCGGAGAGCGATACGGTCACATTTGTGCCGAGCCGGAAAGCCGCAGGCGGATTATCGAGGGCGAGCTTGATCCGGCGCGTCAGGGTCGCTGCGTCGGCCTCCGGCGCGATTTCCCGCACTTTGCCGGTTGCTGTTATCTTGGGATCGATAAGCAGCGCGACAGTGAATTCGGCGCCTTCGCGAACCTTCGACATGAGATCGTCGGGGACATCGAAGACGGCTTCGCGGATATCGGGACGCGCGACGGTGACAACCGCCTGACTTGCCGAGACGACTTGGCCGATTTCGACATTCCATACCGAAATAACGCCGTCGTAATCCGCGTCAAGTTCGGTGTAACTGGCCTGCTCCTTGGCCTTCGCGAGACCCGCGCGGGCCTGCGCAAGCCTGGCTTCGGCGGTTTCCAGCGTGGCGACCGCGGAATTGAGCTGTGCTTGCGATGCGCCCCCGCTGCCGGTCGTAACGAGAGCGCGTTTACGCTCTTCATTTCCCTTTGCGTTCACCACGAGGGCTTCGGCGTTGGCCAGATCGGCTTTCGCGGAGAGGATTGCGAGCTGAGCCAGACGTGGATCGAGAGTTGCAAGCCGTTGGCCTTTTTTCACGAGGTCGCCGACGGTTGCGTCGCGGGTAATGATCCGGCCACCCGTGCGAAACCCGAGCTGAGTTTGATAACGGGCCTCGACAGCGCCCGTGAACGGGCCGAAAACCCGTGATGTTTGCGGCTCCACGCGCAAGCTCAGAACTGGCCTCACCGGCTCCGGCGGCTGCCTTCGGTCGTTCCCGCACCCTGCAACGAGAGCGGCTAGGCCAATTAATACCAAAACGCCGCGAGCGCCGGTCCGGCAACGGCTGCTCATGGGGTCTCTCCGGGCGTGACATTCACTTTCTGGCCCGGGCGCAGAAACTGTATGCCTGCGGACACGACGCGTTCACCGGCTTCGACGCCCCCGCGAAGGAGGAGCGTTCCCGTGCCATAACGATCGATGACGACTGGCTTGGGCGTGACAACGCCACCCGCGTCAATGACCCACACGGCCGGTTTTCCCTGCCATTCATAAAGCGCGGTCCAGGGCAAGACGATCGCCTCTTGGGCGTCAAGTCCGGATTGGCCAATCACGGCGGCGCCGAGCGTCATTTCGGGCGGCGTGCTCTTCAAGCCGATCTTGACTTTGACTGTTCCAGACTTCGGATCCAGCGTCGGCGAAATTTCACGCACGACGCCCGTTGTCTTGATCGCCGGATCTGCTTGCAGAATGATCTCGATTGGCCCTTTTCTCGGCGGCCGTGTGAGAAGCAATTCGTAAACGTTGAAAACGGCGTCGCGCGGGCCATCCTCGGCGACGGTAAAGATTGTTTGTCCTGTCTGGACGACTTGGCCAGATTCGGCGCTTCTCGAAATGACGACGCCGTTTACTCCGGCTTTCAGCTCGGAAAAGGACAATTGCTCGCGGGCGGTGTTGAGGGCGGCTTCGGCGCTTTTGACCTGCGCGGCGGTCGTGTCCAGCGTTTCCTTCGCTTGATCGAATGCGGCGCGCGTCGTGTAGCCTTTTTCGATAAGCGACTGTTGCCTGGCGAAAGACAGCTGCGCCTGCTGCTCAAGCGCCTTTGCGGAATCGAGAGCAGCCTGCGCATTGTCGGCGTCGGCCTGTAATTCCGTTGGATCGATCCGCGCCAGGACTTCGTCGGCGGTGATCCGGTCTCCGACATCGGCCAAGCGCTGCACGACCTTGCCGTTGGTGCGAAACGCTATATTCGTTTGAATTTGCGCCTGAATGGTTCCGGTCAGACGGATTGCGGGTGAAAATTCGGAAAAGCGCGCCGTGACCGCTTTGACATTGACCAATTCCTCGGCCGCGCTCGGCGCAGCGCCCGCCGCCGCAAGACAAACCGCAGTCAGAGCAGCGAACTTTGCGCCTTTTCGCGCGGTGCGCCGGGCTTCCAACCGTTTCATAAAATTGACCTGCCCACCGAATTGTCCCGTTTATGAGGGAAGTCCGTTCTGGTTATGCCACGGCGGACCGGGGTGCAAATCCGGCGCCGGGCGTCCCTCAGCGCCCTGATTATCATTTCTGGATCCCACACAGCAACTCAGGATTATTATCCGCTTCCGCCGTCCTCCCCGCCCCCGTCTGCGCGAGGGTAAACTCCGGCGGGGACCCTGTAAGCGATGCATTATGTTATTGTTCCCAAAACCTTTGAGTGGATGCCGCCTTCGCGGGCAAGACACTAAGCGGGTCAGAATATTTGGCCGTCGGGATTAGTCACCAATGGCCGGACTCCGACATCAGAATGTATGCCAGGCGTCGCTCGCGCCATTGCTGAGATTGAGGGCGACGCCATTGCCTTCACGGCTTACGAAGCTGGCGGGGCGGGGCTTGACCGGCGGGGCTGCCCGTTTTGGGGCTGGCGCCGTTTTGGCCCGCGCCGGCGCTTTGGCGGCGGCTAAGGAGGGCGCTACGGCGGCGGGCTTGGCGGGGGCTTCGCCATGCGTTTCCGCGCCGATGCGGAAGAAGGAGATGCTTTGCTGCAGCTGCTCGGCCTGGCCCGACAGCGCCTCGGAGGTCGCCGACATCTCCTCGGCGGCGCCTGCGTTCTGCTGGATCACCTTGTCGAGCTGCTGGATGGCCTGGTTCACCTGATTGGCCCCGATATCCTGCTCGCGGCAGGCGGCGCTGATCTCCTCCACCAACTCGGCCGTGCGCTTGATGTCCGGCACGAGCTTCACCAGCATGCCGCCAGCTTCCCGCGCCGCGCTCACCGTCTGGCCCGACAGCGCGCTGATCTCGGCGGCGGCCGTCTGGCTGCGCTCGGCGAGCTTTCTCACCTCCGAGGCGACGACGGCGAAGCCCTTGCCGTGCTCGCCGGCGCGCGCCGCCTCGACGGCTGCGTTCAGCGCAAGAAGGTCGGTCTGGCGCGCGATTTCCTGCACGAAGCCGATCTTCCCGGCGATGGTCTGCATGGCCTGCACCGCGCGGTTGACCGCGTCGCCGCTCGCCTGCGCGTCGATGGAGGATTGGCGGGCTATCTTCTCGGTCTGGGCGGCGTTGTCCGCGTTCTGCTTGATGTTGGCGGCCATCTGTTCCATGGACGAGGACACTTCCTCGGCCGAGGCCGCCTGCTCGTTGGCGCCGGCGGAGACTTCCTGGCTTGCGGCTGAGAGCTGCTCGCTGCCGGATGTGACGTTGCCGGCGGCCGTCAGCGCGTCGGAGACGACAATGCGGAGTTTCGCGGTCATGCGCTGAAGCGCGAGGCCGAGCGCGTCCTTATCGGACAAGGGCTTTGGTTCAACGCTCAATTCGCCATGCGCAATGGCGTCCGCCATTTCGGCGGTGACGCGCAGATTGGCGGTCATGCGGTTGAGCGAGTCGATGAGGTCCTTGATTTCGTCGTTGCTGCTGGCCTCGATCTTCTGGCTGAGATCGCCAATCCCGACGGCGTCGGCGAGCGAGACCGCGCGGCGCAGCCCGCGGCCGATGCTGAGGGATAACAAGACCCCGGAAATGGCGCTGATAAGCAGCACGGCGCCTCGCGGACCCGATGAGCAGCTGCCAGGCGCGGTTATATTGGCTGGCGGCGTCGTCTTTCGCCTGATTTCATCAGCTGGGTCTCGAGTTCGTCGATCTCCTCAAGCTGCCGCACGATTTCGTTTCTCGTCACTTTGGAATCGCGCGCAGATAGTTTTTTCGCCTCGGTCTGGCCGTTATGCTCCATGAGTTCCCGCTCCCGATCCTGCAGGCCGGTCCATTTGACCCAGTTGGGCGCTACAGCAGCGAGCTTCTGCCTGACTTGATCGGTCGCTATGGTCTGCATGTTCTCGAATTTTTTAAGAAAAACACCACGCCGTCTCAGAAGCTCAGCCCCAATATCGCGAACCTCCTCCGGCGTTTCAGCCATAATCATATTCTTCTCGGACGGAGTGATGCTCATGATCGCCAGCTGGAGTTCGTCCGCCCGCTTCATACGGACGACCGAACCATTGGTGATCTCCGCCACGGTCGCATTGAGAGAAGCCAGGCTACTGATGCCGAGCCACGCCAGAATGGCCGCCAGCGCAGTAAGGATCGTGAAGGTCGCGGCGAGTTTGAGCTTTATCGTTGCGCGCATCGTTTGTTATTCCAGGTCAATATCGAACCGCTGGTCAAACGTCGCGACCGGCGAGCTTAAGGTATGCTTTTTAAGAGTTGGAACCATTGAGGCGTCCGATAAAATTGTGCAAAACCATTCAACGGCCGATGCCGGGGTAAAACGCCTAAAATGCTGCGCCCGGGCGAGGCGGAAAGCCCTTCCGCCCGCGCCGGGCGCCCGAAAAAAGAGCTTGGAGCGACACCGGCATTTGGACTAATCAGGGCATCTCGCGTCAACGCGAATCGTTAAGGAGTCAGGAACTTGCGAGCTTCCGTTTTCCCACGCGTTGGCATTCTCGTCGCTCTCGCCATCGCCGCAGCGTCGGCTGGCTGCACCGGGGGCACGTCCGGCACTGGCGCCGCTGAAGTGGCGGCGAATGCCGCGAGCCCTGCGCCGGGTCTGGAAATAACCGACACGAAGGTTGGAACCGGCTTCACCCCGAAGCCCGGTCAAACCTGCACCGTCCATTACACCGGCTGGCTCTATGAGAACGGCAAGAAGGGCAAGAAATTTGACAGTTCGGTGGATCGCAAAACGCCCTTCTCCTTCGTGCTTGGCGAGCACAAGGTGATCGAGGGCTGGGAGCGAGGCGTCAGCACCATGAAGGTGGGTGGCAAGCGCACGATCATCATCCCGCCATCGCTGGGCTATGGGTCCACCGGAGGGGGCACGGCCATTCCGCCGAACGCCACATTGATTTTCGAGGTTGAGCTCTTGGATGTGAGGGCTGCTACTTAGCCTGGCGGAAGCATTCTCATGGTCAGGCGCCGCTGCGATCGGGCGCCGCAAGCCTGCTCGGCCGCACTTCGCTCGAATAGGCAAACTGCTGGCTCCGGTTTCCGGAGTTGTTAACGCACATTCAACATCAGCTTGCAAACGCCGCGCATCGCGCCTATTTTGCGGACATCCCAACATTTGAGGTGGTCATGGCTCGCGTCACCGTCGAAGATTGCGTAGATAAGGTAACGAATCGTTTCGAGCTTGTGCTTCTTGCCGCGCACCGGGCGCGGGCTGTCTCGGCTGGCGCCCCAATCACGATCGATCGGGATAACGATAAGAACCCCGTCGTCGCCCTTCGCGAAATCGCCGATGAAACCGTGTCGCCCGAGGATTTGAAGGAAGACCTCATCCATTCGTTGCAGGCCCATGTCGAAGTCGACGAACCAGAGGCTGAAGCGGCGCCCGCGCTTCCGAGCGCCCGTCCCGTCAATATCCTGGGGCAAGACGATCAGTTTGCTGACGCCATCATCGACCGCATCACCGAGGAGGAGCTTCTGCAGGGGCTGGCGCGCAGCATCCCGGCCGAAGCTGCAAGCGGCGGCCGCGCCAAGGGGTAAAAACCTGTTCGGAAGTTGCGGCTTGACGCTTGTCGTAAATGGAGATTGATCTAATCTAGATTTGAAACACAAAGGGCTTCGAGAGTCCGTGCAGCTTGAAACTCAAACGAGATCGCAGCCAATTATGCGGCAGTACGATCTCGTAGAAAAGGTGCTGAGCTACAATCCTAAGGCAAATGAAGCTCTGCTGAATTGCGCCTACGTTTATGCCATGAAGGCGCATGGGCAACAGAAGCGAGCCTCGGGAGACCCGTATTTTTCCCACCCTCTTGCGGTCGCGTCCATCCTTACCGGGCTGAAGCTCGACGACGAAACCATCGCCACCGCCCTTCTCCACGACACGATCGAAGACACACAGGCCACCAAAGACGAGATCGAGCGGCTATTCGGCACGAATATCGCCTCTCTCGTGGATGGCCTGACAAAGATCGAAAAACTTAATCTCGTCTCGAAGAAGACGCAGCAGGCCGAGAACTTTCGCAAGCTTCTCATCGCCATTTCGAGCGATGTCCGCGTGCTGCTCGTTAAGCTCGCCGATCGTCTGCACAACATGCGCACGCTTGAGCATATGCGGCCTGAAAAGCGCCGGCTCATCGCGCAGGAGACGATGGATATTTATGCGCCGCTTGCTGGCCGCATGGGCATCCAGGAAATTCGCGATGAGTTGGAGGAGCTATCCTTCCGCTGGCTGCATCCCGCCGCCTATGAGACGCTCATGTCGCGGCTCAACGTCTTGCGCGAGCAAAATCGCGGCTTGACAGGGGAAATCGCGACCGAGCTGAAAGCCAAGCTCGAAGCGCAATCCATCAAGGCGGAGGTCTTCAGCCGCGAGAAAAAGCCCTATTCGATCTGGCTGAAGATGCAGAACAAGCAGATCGGCCTGGAGCAATTGTCCGACGTTTACGGCTTCAGGGTGATCGTGCCGGCGCTCCAGGATTGCTATGCGGCGCTCGGCGTGGTGCATACGACATGGCGCGTGGTGCCGGGCCGCTTCAAAGACTACATCTCGACGCCAAAGCATAACGAGTATCAGTCGATCCACACCACAATCGTGGGTCCGCGCCACCAGCGCGTGGAGCTACAAGTTCGCACCGCCGAAATGCATCAAATCGCCGAATATGGCGTTGCGGCTCACTCCGGCTACAAGCTGGCGGCGCTGGCCAAGCTGAATGGAGAGGCGCGGACCGCGAAAGGGCCGTGCCGAAGCGAAAGCACGGCGTATCAATGGCTTCGCAAGCTCGTCGATAATCTCCTCGAAGGCGATAATCCCGAAGAATTCCTCGAACATACGAAGCTTGAGCTGTTTCTCGATCAGGTGTTCTGCTTCACCCCTAAGGGCCGTCTGATCGCGCTTCCTCGCGGCGCGAACGCCATCGACTTCGCCTATGCCGTCCACACCGATGTCGGCAATCACTGCGTAGGGACGAAGATCAACGGCCGGCACCTGCCCCTTCTGACCGAGCTGAAAAACGGCGACGAGGTTGAGATCATTCTCTCGGATGTTCAGACGCCGCCCGCGGCCTGGGAAGAATTCGTCATAACCGGCAAGGCGCGCTCGGCTATCCGGCGCGCGACAAAGGAGGCCATTCGCAAACAATACTACGCGCTCGGCCGCGACATTATGAAGGCCGCCCTCGAGCGCTCCGGGAAACCCGGGGACACCGATCTGTCGTCAATGCTGCCGAGGCTCGGGCATAGGAACGTGGAGGATTTGCTGACTGCTGTCGGCCGCGGTGAAACGGCCGCCGACGAGGTGCTTAAGGCCATCGATCCCGATCTCGTTCAGGACGGCGCGCCAAAGCGGCGGACCATCACGCGCAATGACGAAGGCTGGTTCAATTTGCGCCGCGTCACGAGTTTCAAATTCCGCTGGCCTGGGATCTTGGCGGGCGCGGAGAACGAGGATGGCGCAAAGGGCATTCCTATCCGCGGCGTAAACGGCGCCTCGGTGATCCATTTTGGCGAAGGCGGCGCGGTTCCTGGCGAACGCATCGTCGGCATTCTCGACCAGGGCAAAGGCATAACGATCTATCCTATTCACTCGCCCCATCTGCGTTCCTACGAGGATCAACTCCACCGCTGGATCGATGTGACCTGGGACATCAAGGAGGGCGCCACCGAGCTTTTCCCCGCCCGCATCCAGGTTACGGCTGTCAATGAACCGGGCAGCCTCGGCAGAGTCGCGAGCGTTATCGGAGCGGCGGGGGCGAACATCGACAAGCTGCAAATGCTTAACCGGGAGCGCGATTATACCGAGATGCTGATCGACGTCGAAGTGCTCGACCTTAAGCATTTGACCGATGTGATCAACGGAGTCAAAAACCTGAATGTGGTAACAGCGACAAGCCGGGTCTTGACCTGACGCGCACTGAGCTTATCGAGCCGCCGATGCTGACCGATGACGCGATTTTAACAGAATTCCGCGAGGCTGGCGCCTTGCTCGAAGGGCATTTCATTCTATCCTCGGGTTTCCATTCGAGCGCTTATCTCCAATGCGCGCGCGTTCTCATGGACCCGTCCCGCGCGGCAAGGCTCTGCCAATCCCTCGCCGCAAAGATCAGCGCCGCGGGGCTCGCTGCGGACCTGGATCTCATTGTCTCGCCCGCCATGGGCGGCGTCATCGCGGGATACGAGATGGGCCGCCAACTCGGCCTGCCTGCCATTTTCTTCGAGCGTGTGGCCGGCGCGTTCGAGTTGCGGCGCGGCTTTCAAATCGAGGCCGGTCAGCGGTGCTTGCTTATGGAAGATGTTGTAACGACAGGGCTCTCGTCGCGCGAATGCATGGATGCGGTCCGGGCGCTCGGCGCGGCGTTGTCGCAGCGGCGGCGCTCGTGGATAGGTCTGGCGGGCGCGCAAGCCTGGCTGTCCCGTTCGTTCCTCTCATTCGGCTTGACATTCCGCATTTCCCGCCCGATCAACTTCCTGCTTCTTTAGTAGATATACCACCGGTCAAGCCGGGAAGCCGGGGCTTGAAGGTTTGAGCGCGCATACCAACTCTTCGGGAACTTTAAAGGGAAGACGCGTCTTAGCGTTCTGTCGCTTTTGTATGGCTGGGATACATGCTTTTTAAACGCCGAAAACAGCTTTCCCCGGTCGAACGTTTGCGCATCGCGCTCTGGCCGGCCCGCAGTTTCGAGAGGTCTTTCCGCTATATGATCCTGCGGCTGTGGCGGATTCAGGCGACTCCGCACAGCATAGCGCTTGGCTGCGCCGTGGGCGTGTTTGCAATCTTCACGCCGTTTCTCGGTTTTCAGATGATGCTGGCGGCTTTGCTTGCGCTCACGTTCCGGGGCAACGTCTTCGCGTCGGCCGTCGGGACTTTTGCGGGCAATCCGTTAACCTACCCTATCATTTGGGGCTCAACTTTTGCGGTTGGGAACCTGTTTCTGGGCGACTCGGCGAATGCCGAAATCAGCAAGCTCTCGACAGGGGCTCATGCTCTCGGCCGCAGTCTCACCGACGCGTCGCCAGAGGGCGTCGCATCGGCGGTTCAAGGTCTTTGGCCGATTCTGAAGCCCATGGCTTTGGGCGCGCTGCCGCTCGGAGGGCTCACTGCGGTGCTGATCTATTTTATTGTGCGCCGCCTGTTGCAGGCTCAACACGACAGGCGTTGGCAAAAGGCTGGCCAACAGGCGGCCGTCGCGGCGCCCCGGTGAGGACCATGGCTGGCGTTCGCCTCGGATTGAATATCGATCATGTCGCAACGCTGCGGAACGCGAGGGGCGGCTCGCGGCCCGATCCCATTCGTGCGGCGCGCATCGCAATCGAATTGGGCGCGGACGGGATTACCGCGCATCTTCGCGAAGACCGGCGTCATATTCGCGACGAGGACATCCGGCGGATCAAGGCCGAGATCGAGGCCCCGCTCAATCTTGAGATGGCGGCGACCGAAGAAATGACCCTCATCGCCATCGAGACCGCCCCGCATGCCTGCTGCATCGTGCCAGAGCGCCGCGAGGAGATCACGACGGAGGGCGGCCTCGACGCTGCTGGAACCCACGCCACGCTTGGCCCTATCGTGAGGCGCTTGTCGGACAGCGGCATCCGCGTTTCGCTGTTCATCGATCCCGATCCGCGTCAGGTTGACGGAGCCGTGAGAGTGCCGGCGCCCGTTATCGAATTGCATACCGGACAATATTGCGAAGCATGGCTTGCAGGCGATTGGCCTGCGGCCAAGCACGAGCTGGGCCGGCTCGCACGGTCGGCCGAGCTTGCGGCGCAAGCCGGACTTGAGGTTCACGCCGGCCACGGCCTAGACTTTGAAACCGCAGCCCACCTGGCCGCGCTGCCCCAGATCCGGGAGCTGAATATCGGTCACGTGATTATTGGCGAGGCGGTTTTCGTAGGCCTGCCGGAAGCGATTGCGCGCATGCGTGCCACTATCGCACGGGGCGCCGCGCTGCGGGAGCAGGCCGCGCAGCAGCAGCAATAAGTGCCAGAGCGTATCCGCTTTAATGGAATTAAAAGCGCGCTCTAATTCTTTGTTTCATCGTGCGTCTTATCGGAAAACCGCTTCACGCCTTTCCGGACGCACTCTAACGGGGGCGCGATGATCATCGGCATCGGCAGCGACCTGATCGACATCCGCCGCATCGAAAACACCATCGAGCGGTATGGCGACCGCTTTCTCGACCGCATCTTCACCGAAACCGAACGCCTGAAGTCGGACCGCCGGGCCGCGCGCGCCGCATCCTACGCCAAGCGCTTCGCCGCAAAAGAGGCCTGCGCCAAGGCGCTCGGCACCGGACTGATGCGCGGCGTATCTTGGCGCGACATGGGCGTCGTCAACCTGCCAAGCGGGCAGCCCACCATGAAGCTCACAGGCGGCGCGGCCGAACGGCTGAAGCGCCTTATCCCGGAAGGCCACGAGGCGCAAATCCACCTCACCATCACCGACGATTTTCCCCTCGCCAGCGCCTTCGTGCTGATCTCCGCGGTCCCCTGCCAATAGCCAAATGGCGGCTGGAATTGCGGCGTCCCCTCTCCCACCGGGCTAGCGGATACCGCCAAGCGGTTTTCCGGTAAAGACGGCACGATCGAAAGCGGGTGGGCTCTAGCTGTCTATCTCAGCCTTCACGGCGGCCTGTCGCGCCACTTTGCTGTGGGTGCGGCTGAAGCCGAAGAAAATCAGCATTCCAACCACGAGCCAGCCGAACAGCCTGATCCAGGTATCGATGTCGAGCGAGACCATCATGGCGAGACAGACGAGAATGCCGGCGAGCGGAACAAACGGCACGAAGGGCGTGCGATAGCTGCGCCTGAGTTCTGGATGCGACTTGCGCAGCACCATCACGCCTGCGCAGACGATGATGAAAGCGAGCAGCGTTCCAATCGAGGTCATGTGCCCGAGGACCTGAATGGGCACAAGGCCGCCCAGCAGCCCCGTGCCGGCCATGAAGATGACATTCGAGATCCATGGCGTCTTGTAGGTTGGATGCAGGGTCGAAAAAACCTTGGGCAGAAGCCCGTCGCGCGACATCGCGTAAAACACCCGGCTCTGTCCCAAAAGCATGACGAGGATCACAGTTGTGAAGCCGCAGATGACGCCGAGCGTGGTTGCAGTTCTAAGCCAAGGAAACGGCGTTTGATTGATGGCTGTAACCACGGGGTGGGCGTCGTTGTGAAGGTCTTTATAATTGACGAGCCCTGTGAGCACGAAGCCGAAAGCGATATAGAGCACCGTGCAAATCAAGAGAGACCCGAGGATGCCGATGGGCATATCGCGCTGGGGGTTTTTCGCTTCCTGAGCAGCGGTTGAGACCGCGTCGAAGCCGATATAGGCGAAGAAAATAACGCCCGCGCCCCTAAAAATGCCGGACCATCCATAATGGCCGAATTCGCCGGTATTCTCGGGGATGAAGGGCACGTAGTTCTGGGACTTGATGTAGAAAATCCCGGTCCCCACGACCGCCAGCACAACGGCCACCTTGATGACGACAATGGTGGAATTGACGCGCGCCAATTCCTGGATGCCGCGAATCAGAAGGGCGGAAATGATCACAATAATGAAAACCGCGGGAAGGTTTACGATGCCATGAACCGTGCCGCCATCGGCGAGCGTCGCGGTCTCGAATGGCGACAAGGTCCACTGCGCGGGAAGGTTGACGCCGAGGTCGCGTAAAAACGCCGTCACATATCTCGACCAGCTTACCGACACCGTGCCCGCGCCGACCGCGTATTCCAGCACAAGATCCCACCCGATGATCCAGCCTACGAACTCGCCAAGCGTCGCATAAGCATAGGTGTAGGCGCTGCCCGCGACCGGGATCATGCTCGCAAGCTCGGAGTAGCACATGCCGGCAAACGCGCAGCCAAGGGCTGCAATGACGAAGCTGATCACGACCGCGGGACCCGCATTGTCAGCCGCGGCGATCCCGGTCAGGGAAAACAGACCCGCGCCAATGATCGCGCCGATGCCAAGGGCGATCAGGCTCAAGGGGCCGAGCGCACGCTCAAGCTGAACTCCATCGGCCTCGCCCTGGAGTTCAGCCATTCCCTTGCGCTCGAAAAGTGAGCCTGCGGCAGTAACGGGATGTTCGCTCGTCTCGGCTTGCGACATAGGCGCCCTCTTGTTTGGCCGCAATTCTTCTTCTTGCGAGCTTCAACAAGCTTTGGACGCCTAAAGCCGCGCAATGCCGCGTTAGACTTGAGTTGGGCTCTCCAAACTATCCCTAAGTTTCAAGCTGCGCGTCAAGGGTGATCTCCGCCCTCAAGAGCTTGGAAACCGGACATCCGGCCTTCGCGGCGTTCGCGGCGCTGTCGAAATCGGCTTGGCTCGCGCCGGGCACTTTTGCGTGAAGCGTCAAGTGAACGGCGGTGATGGCGAACGATCCGACCTTCTGCTCAAGGGTCACATCTGCTTTCGTCGCGATGCGTTCGGCGATCAGTCCCTCTTTTTGCAGTTCGACCGATAGCGCCATGGAGAAGCAGGCCGCATGCGCCGCAGCAATAAGCTCCTCCGGATTTGTGCCTTTCTCGCCCTCGAAGCGTGTTCTGAAGGAGTACGGCGTTTCCGAAAGTACACCGCTTTCGCTGCTGATGACGCCCTTGCCGCTTCGAATATCGCCGGTCCAGACGGCATTTGCGGAGCGTTTCATGATCATGTCCTCCTAAACGGTTTCAAAGCCTGATGCTGACTATAATGCCGGAGCCGCCGCTTTTGTTTGCGAGGCGCTCGGGAACAGCCTGCAGATAAGGCGCTTTTTACCTATCTTTAATGAGCCGCGCACGGGGTTAAGTAAGATCTGCCTCCGGTGAGCGGGGAAAACTCGCGGAGAGAAAGCAGTGCCCTCAAGCCATCTTCAATATCTGCCGATCCCCTGGCCTATCTATGTTCTTCTCCTTGGCGCGCTAGCGATCGTTGCGGCGCTCATCCAAGTTGGGCTCATTCGCTACGTCTATGCACGCCTGGGCATCACGCCGCTGACCGCGATGCTTCTGCTTCTCGCAAGCCTGTTTGGCTCCTACGTTAATATCCCGATCGCCCATTTGCCCGATGAAACCGTCGTTGTGAGCGAGCAGATCGATTTCTTCGGGTTTGAGTATGCCGTCCCGAGGGAGGTCGACTGGCCTGGCACGATCATCGCCATCAATCTCGGCGGCGCTGTTATTCCCATTGCGCTGTCACTCTTTCTTCTGTTCAAGAACAACATCTGGATCCCCGCTATCGTCGCGACGGCTGTCGTTAGCGCGGTCTGCTACGCGGTGGCGACCCCGGTGCCGGGAGCTGGCATCGCCATCCCGATCTTCATCCCGCCGCTCGTCGCCTGCGCTGTCTCCTGCGTTGTCGCCTGGAGCCGCGCGCCCGCCGTCGCCTATATCAGCGGCAGCCTCGGGACACTGATAGGCGCGGACCTCATGAACCTCCCGAACATTCGTAACCTTGGAACGCCCGTCGCCTCGATTGGCGGGGCAGGAACCTTCGACGGGATTTTCGTCACGGGAATTTTTGCGGTCGTGCTGGCGAGCTTGATCGGCGCAATCGGCGCTCGAAGAGCATCGCCGAATGCGGCCTGAAGACTCCGCGCCACGCAACGGCTTTGGCAGCTATGCAAATCACACATAGCTGGCGTCAAGGCCCCCGGCTCCAACGAGGCCAGGACCGGGGCGCCTCTTGATCATTCTCTGCCGGCGCAAGGATAAATGCGCGATCCAAATACAGAGCAATTGGGGTCGACGCGATTAAAGGAGGGCTGGCTTGCGTACCGGTTGAAGTGGCCCTGGGTCCGCACCGCATGGCCGTGGTGCAGGCGATGCGCCGCAACATGACGGGGGGCAGGCGCTTCTCTTGCCGGCGCCGCGACGGTTCCAAGAGAAAGAGCAGAACAGGCGAGAGCAGTTACAATGACAGTACGCATTTTAAACTCCTTGCGCAAGCTTAACCGTTCAGTTTTTTGCCGTCCCTCATATATAAGGTAATGCAAACTCAATCAGTAATATTTGTTGAACACTGATTTGATAGCTGCGGAGCATGTGGCGACGCGGCAGGCGGACTTATTGACCCCGCTATTATCCCTTAGTCTGGGCCTTTGCCCGAATAAGTCTGAGGCTTAGAATCTCCATTGGGATGAACGAGCGACATGCACAAAGGCATCGAAATCACTCGTCTCATCCGCCACCGCCGCCATTGAAGCGATTGGAGGCCGGAACGGGCGACTTAACGAACAATGAAGCCAAGCGCCGTTCGCGCGGGATTGACGCAATAGTGGTAAACAGCTCCCTTATCCATTTTTGTCCCGCCGCAAATCGCGCACTTCAATCGCGTTTCACCGCTCAAATGGCGAAAAAAACGGGCTCTGAAAAGTCCGTTAAATATAATTGCGACGCGAGCGTTAACCGGGAGAATCACGGCGGCGCCCAGTCTAAACGTCCACCACGCGAGAAATAATCACATAAAATCGGAGAGGTAATGCGCGACCTTCCCCGTTAAGACCCCGGCAAGGCGCTTTCCTCTATCATCCTGCCTTAACGGATACCGGTCCGATGGAGCGTCCCTGCCGCCCCTGTCTGATTCTCGTTCGTCACCGGCCTTAGGCCGGCCCCTTTTAGGAGCGCGAAAGCTGCCGAAAGGGGGTGTGCGCTTGGAAGCACATGCCTCGAACCCCATAACTCTCCTCCGGAGTTTCAATAGCCTATGGCGATGTCTTTTCCTCCGCCGCGGTCTTCACACCCGGATGCGAGCGAACATACATTATAACAAACAACGTGATGGCTGTCGCAAGCGCAAGCCAGAAATCAGCCACCTCCGGAAATGTCATTGCCGCTGCAGCGGAGACAAGAATAAAGATGAGACCTACCATTTCGGCAGACAAGCTATTGAAAATCTTCACTGATATAGTCCTGAAGGCGCCAGTATATTGCATGTGCATATTTTTCCCGATCATTCGGTATCTGGACGCATAATTTATTAACTGGCTGGGAGCGCTGCAAGGTCCCGGCCAGCCCCTATGCTAAAAACGCATAGCTCTGGCCTCGCTGGGACAGTGCTGCGCACAATAAAATCAGGGGATTAGCGCCTGCGGCGCTCGTCAGGCCGGGCTTGAATTTTGCCAGATTGATGCTCCCGGGGGGCACACCCCGCGAAGAAGCGTCCGAAAATATCGGGATTTGGCGTCCGCCGGGCCTCGTTCAATCGCTCGGGCTCAATGGCCGCTTGACGCCCCATTCCGTCAGAATGCCCTGCATATCGCTCGCGACAAAATGACGGGCGCTTTCCTGCTCGTAGCCCTCTTCGAGAAGCGAATCATAATCTGTCAGCACGTGCCTGATGAAGCTCACCATGGACAGCCATGCCGCCGTCTCAGGCGCGGCATTGCGTAAGCCAGCGCTATCCATTGCGTGGTCTGCGATAGCGTGGAACTCATAATCGGGAACGCCAGGCGCCAGATGACGAACAGCCTTTTCGATCTCTCTGCGGTTAGCCACCGGAACAGCCTCGACTTCCCTCAAGATGGTTTAGTAGTTATCATAGTGAATGAGCAGGGCAAAGTGCGGGCTTCACAGAATTGACATGCGCATGTAGTATCCCACTCGTGTATGAGCGACGTCGTGCGAGCGTGGCCCCCAACTTAACGGCAGCCGTTGAGGAAAGGTGAACGTGACGGCATCAGCAACGACATTGGCGTCTCCGCCGGACAACTTCCCGGCGCTTGTGCTCAACGCGGATTACCAGCCGCTGAGCTACTACCCTCTATCCCTTTGGAACTGGCAAGAAACGATCAAGGCGGTGTTCCTTGACCGTGTGCATATCGTATCTTTCTACGATCGCGTTGTCCGCAGCCCAAATTTTGAGATGAGGCTTCCGAGCGTCGTTTCGTTGAAGACCTTCGTGAAGCCTGCGCTTTACCCGGCCTTCACGCGGTTTAATGTTTTCCTGCGTGACCGGTTCCAATGTCAGTATTGCGGTTGTCCGCACGACTTGACATTCGATCACGTGATCCCGCGTTCGCGCGGGGGGCTAACGCGCTGGGATAACGTCACGACGGCTTGCGCGCCCTGCAACCTGCGCAAGGGCGGCAAGATGCCGGCGAAGGCGAAGATGTTTCCAGCACAGAAGCCTTACCGGCCAACCGTGCATGAGTTGCACCGCAACGGGCGGTACTTTCCGCCGAACTACCTGCATGAGAGCTGGCTCGATTACCTCTATTGGGATACCGAGCTGGAGCCGTAAAACATGGAGCGCATCGCCTTCTGCGATGCGCTCTCTTTCCAAAAGCGCTTCCTGCTTCGCCTCCTACTTTCAGCTCCGCCTTTGTCTGGCGTGAGAGCAGGAAAGGAGTAAACATTGTCTTAACCCGGTCCAATTCTTGGCTTAGGGTTGTGTAGATTTACCCCGGACCGGGGTTTCAGGAATTAAAGGATCTCCTATGCGCGAAGCCAGGGAAGACCCAAACCTCGCCGAAGTGAAAGCCGTCCTCAAGAAGCTTCAACGGCTCGATGTGCCCGGCGCCAGCGAGCGTGGCCTGCCGGATCGGATCGCCTCAGCGAAACCGAAAAGCGCTTTCTCTGTGGCGCCAAATAACGGAAATATCGCAGTTTTCGACCGCAAACGCGCTGCAATCGCCGTGCCTCCCGCCAAGCCGAAACCTCCTGCGCCGAAACGGCGCCAAAAGCACGCTCTCATTTATGCCGCAGGCGCTTTGGCTTTCGCCGCCGGCGCCGGGGCGATTTTCTTGACGGGCGCCGTAAAAATACCGAACGGCATGGCGGTCGCGGCCCGCAGCAGCAAGGGCTCAGATTCGGCGATGCTCAAAGGGGACGAGGTCAGCCTTTTGGGGCAAGCGCGGCGCTTGCTTAGCGGAGGCGACGTTGTTTCCGCGCGCAGCAGTTTGATGCGCGCGGGGCCCGAGGAGCGCGCCGAACTCGCGTTCATGCTCGCCCAATCCTTCGATCCGAACTACTTGCGCACATTGCCAAAGGCCAACGGCGCTCCCGACCGTGCAGAGGCAGAGCGCTGGTACAAGAAGTGGTATGAGCTTGCCGTGAATAGCGGTTTGGAGATGGATAGCGGGCGGCTGAAGCGCATAATCAACGCCATGCACTAAAAATCTGCGGAAGGCCCCCGGCCGCTTGATAGGTCTCGTTCTCTGCCCTAGAAGATTCAGGTTGCGCAGCTTAAGTCACAGCTCAACCCATTCAAGCGGCGCAGTTCAGAGAGCGTAACGGATGCGTTGGTTCATTCTGATTGTCGGCATCTCACTTGCGTTGGCGCGGACGGCTCATGCGCAGGTTGCATTCCCGTCCTCGAAAACGGCCAGCCGCATGGTCACCATTCTATCGGATGGGAACTCTGAGCCTAACGGCGCGGCCTCGCAAATCTTGAGCGACATTGCGATCACCCTCGATAAGCAGAGCGACATGCGCGTTCTCTCCATGAGCGGCTATGGCGGCCCTTTGAACGCACGCGATCTTCTGCAACTTCGAGGCGCCGATTTGGCCGTCATCAACAATGACGTTCTTGCTTATCTCGACCTTCTCAAGACGCTGCCCGAGGCCCGGCGAAAGGTCCGGCTCATCGCTCCGCTCTTCCATCAACGCGTACTTCTCTTCGCGCGCCAGGGCGTCAACTCGATCGAGGAGCTGAGGGGACGCAAGGTGGGCATTCCGGCCAGCCACCCGTCACGCGGCGTTACGGCGAAAACAATTTTCGGATCCCTTAAAATCGACGTCCAGTTCGTTGAACTCGATGACCGCGACCTCGCGAAGAGAGCGGCGGAACTCGACGCAGTCCTCGTCTTCGAGAAGGATCTGCCCGGCTTGAAGGCATTGGGAATTTCGCCAGCGGCCTATCGCCTTTTGCCGATCCCGGCTACGGGCCCGCTCGCTCAAATCTACCTTCCGGACAAGTCGGGAAAGGTCCAGATCCCAGGTTTCAGCTCCGGCCAGGGCATTGAAACCATCGAGGTCAGCGCCCTGCTCGCGACTTACGATTGGAGCCCCAAGCAGGGCCGCTACGCCGATGCCATTAGCTTCACCGGCAATTTCTTTGCGCTTCTACCAAAGATACGGGAGAGAAATCCAAACTCTCCCTTTGCAAGAACCGACGTCAAGACGGAGCTTCCGGGCTGGCAGCGTTTCGGGCCGGCCGCGCCCCTCGCCGCGGCTGCCCCTGGCGTCGCCGCCCCGGCTGGCGCGGTTCAGGAGGACGCTTTCCAGACGCCGGTCTCAAACGCGGAGCCGCCGGCCTCGAAGGAAGTCCTGAGGCTCCTGGCCGTCGCGCATCCGCCGCTCACCAACGGCAACCAGAGCGACGGCGGCGTAGCCCTGAAGCTTCTAACGGGAGCGCTTGAGGCCGCCGGGGTGGAGGTGTCCCTTCAGTGGGTCGATGGCGAAAGGGCTCTTCTCGATGGCCTGGTCACAAGCAAGTCTGGAGATGCGGGACTTTACTGGCCGACATTGAACTGCGATGCGCCGCGCGATCAATCGGTGACCGAGGCCGCCGTCTGCGATTTGGCGTTGTTTTCAGAGCCGGTCATGCAAGCGGTCGTGGGGGTGTTCACCAGGATCGACACGCCGCTGAAAGCGGCTGGCGGCGAGGAGGAGGCCCAAGGAAAGACGATTTGCGTGCCCGAAAGCCAGCCTGTCATCAGGGAAGCGCTCGGCGCCATTCCATGGCTTGAGGGCGCAAAGGTCAAAACGCTTCGGCTGAGAACCCTCATCGATTGTATCGCAGCGCTCGACCGCGGGGAAGCGGACGCGTTTATCTCCATCGAGCCCGAAGGCCGGTTCGTCATTGAGAAGCTGAAGCTTTCTCAATCTCTCCAGCTCTCGCAACGGATTGGCGCTCCTGTGGGTCTTCACGCTTTGGTCGCCAAGGACAATCCAATGCAGGCGCGCATCATACAGACCATCAATGAAGCGTTAGCGAAATTCAAGGCGAGCGATCGTTATGGAGCCGTCATGGCGTCCCACATCGCCGATCTGACAGGCTCGGCGCCCAGCATGCCCTAAGCGCAAGCTTACGCTTCTAAATCCGCGAGCGCTTGCGAAGCGACACGGCGCGTTATCCGGACCGCCTTCTCTGCCCGTGTCGAATTGAAGGTATGGATAAGCCGCTTCACCTGCAGAACAAGATCAGCGCCAGGTTGCGACTTAGAGCCGGTTCCGGCAGCAGTCCCGCGCTTCGTTGCGGCTACAAAACACAGGGCTGGAAAATGCGCCTGCTGTACCGCCTGCAGCCGGGCTTTAAGTTTCACGAAATCATCCTCGCTCCTGATCAGGTCCCGGTGTGTCACGGCGAGGATTCCGCGCCGCCTTATCCGTTGCGGAAGGCTAAGCCAGGCTTGCCGCTCCGTCTCCCGCCAAGCCTGCGTGGCGACGGTCGCCCAGATTGCGCCATCGATGCGATGCCTGAGCACCGCTGTGACATCGGCGCGAAACAATGGATTCGCGCTTCCTGGAAAGTCCAAGATCTCAATGCCGCGAAGCGCTTCGCTCGGCAGCCCAACTTCGAGGCGGAGGACATTTTGGAAGGAGAACTCATCATCGGGCGAAAGAGAAAACTTGCCGCCGCTCTCCTGAAGCGCCTCGACAAACGGAACGGGCGCATAATGAAGAAGCGTCGGCAGCCGTGTGTTCGCAACCGGCAAAGCCGGCAGCGTTACCTGGCCCGCCAGTAAATTGGCGATCGTCGACTTGCCGGAATTGGATTCTCCCAGAACAGCGAGGCGGAACGGCCGGTCGATAACCCCTGCGGTGCGCCGGAGCGCGCGGGCTGCGGCGTATAATGCCGGACAGGCATACGCTGTCTTCTGCAGGAGGTTTTGCGCGGTGTTGAGATTTTCAATGAGGGACCGCAGCCCTTCGCGAGGTTCCATGTCTAGACTCTCACCGCTCGTTCACCTTTTTCTAGCTGAGCAATCCGTTCGCTCCAAGCAAGGATTGACGCTCATTCCTGCAACGCCTTAAAAGTGTCCGTCCCGCATCAGGGCGAAGAAAGCGCAAACTTTGCTCTAACGGAAGCTGGATATGATCATTACAATTAGTTAGGGTCACGGCTTCCCTGCTTGGGAGAAAAGCGGCGGATAGGCAGCGAATAAAATAGCCCCAAACCTTTGACCCTTGAACAGATGGTAAAGTTTTTAAAGTTCCGGGCGGCGAAAACGGCGGCGATCAGCGAGCCGAAAATCACTAAAGCCGGCGAGGCGGATAAAGCTGCGCCTCTCTCCTTGAACGCGGCGCCGAGCGCCCTCTTGCATGATGTCCTTGGTCCAGACGCCGCCTCAGACAAGTCTCGCCAAATGATCAGGAAGCCCGCGAGTCTGCCATTATCGCAGAAGCTAAGCGTCGGGGCGAGACTGGGCGCCGGCAAACGCCAGGCCATCGAAGCCGCGACAATGCTTGCCTCGCTGGTGGATGAAGAAACCGCCCGGGCGCTTGGGTCCCTCGTGGCGGATTTGGAAAGCCGCGTTTGCCGCATCGCTATCGCCGGGCAGATGAACGCGGGTAAAAGTTCACTCATCAACGTCCTCGTTGAGCAAGCTGAGCTTCTGCCGGCCGACATAAACCCTTGGACGACCGTCATAACCAGGCTGCATTTTGGCGTGTCCGGAAAGCCATCCTCGGGGGCCTCTTTCCAATTCTTCACGCTCGACGAATGGCGCCGGCTGTCGGCGGGAGGCCGCACCCGGGAATTGACGGAGCGATTGTTTCCGGACTTCGACTGGGACGCCCTTCAGGAGCAAGTCCAAATCATGCAGCAGCGAGCCGGGAAAAAACTCGGCCCCCGCTTCGAGACGCTCCTCGGCACTGAGCATATTTATGAGGCCCTTACGCCAGGCCTTCTAAACCGCTATGTTGGCGCCGGGCAGCCGGAAGCTGTTGGCGGCGAAACGTCATTGGAAGGCGAGTATTCCGATATCACCAAGGCGGCGGACGTTTTTTTCGATCTTGGCGCATTCAATTTCCCGACCATCTTAATCGACACGCCCGGCGTCAACGATCCGTTCCTGGTGCGCGACGAAGTTACGAGGCAAAGCCTGCAGGCGGCGGATATTTGCGTGATCGTGGTGACGGCGCGGCAACCGCTCTCGACAGCTGACCTGGGCCTCCTGCGCCTCCTGAGAGGCCTCGATAAAAATCGCCTGATCATCTTCCTGAACAAGATCGATGAAATCGACGCCAGCGAAGAGGTGTTACGCGCGGTTTCGCATCGCGTTTCGGCGATTCTTAAGGAGGAGTTTCCCTCGGCCCATATCCCGATTGTTTTCGGCAGCGCTTTTTGGGCCCGCCAAGCCCTGAGCGCCGATCTTCAATCGCGGGCGGCGTTTGACGGGGCGGACAAAACAGGCGCCTCCGGCTTCGATTGGCCAAACCCGGCGGAAATCACGGCCGATGCGTTCCTCGCGAAGTCAGGGCTGCCATGTTTGGCGGTCGCCATCTCCGAATTGATGCAAACCGGCCCGGTCGCCGATGCTATCGATGCTTCCAAAACAGTGGTCGAGGCGGTTTGCCGGAACCTCATGGAATGCCTGGAAACTGAGATTCGTCTCTTGCCGGGGGCCGGCTTCAGCGCAAGCCTTGCGCGAAGCGAGGCTTCGGCGATCACCGCATTGAGGGACGGGCTTGCGGCCAGGTTCGATGTCTTGTCGCAGGAGCTTGCGGAGATTCAATCCCAAAAGCTCGCGCAGCTAAGGGCGAAACTCGACGAAACGCTGCTCGCCTGTCTCACTGAAACCGTTCCGGATCTTACGGCAAGCACGCTTCTCGCGCATTTGAGCCAAATCGACATGAGGGCGCGCGTTAAGCTCGAGAATGCCTTCCTGAGCGCTTTTGACGACGCGGCGCGCGGGATAGAAGCCGCTCTGGAAAAGTTCAATGCGGAGGTGAAAAGCCTTCCAGACGAAAATGGCCTCATCGAAAAGCTCACCATCGCATTGACGGGCGACAGCATTCTATCTGGACCGCCTTCGCTTGCGGCGCTTGGAGAGCCGGCGGCGCTCGGGCTCGCCGCAAGCTTTGGAGAACTCGCCGCTCTGCGTCTCCCAGAAGAGCGGGAGCTGGATTACCTGCTGCAAGCCCTGGTCGCGGATTTTGAGCCGATTCTCGCTGAACTCGCCCGGGAGGCTAGCGCCTGTCTTTCCGGCATGGCGGAAGATCTCGTGCGGCAGATGCGAATGCTGACGCTTCGGCCGATCGAGACGGCGATCGGCCGTATCTTGAAAATAGTCAGCGAAGCCGAAACGGCCACAGATCCAGGAGAGGTCGATCTGGCGCTGGCGCGAGAGATCAAATATGTGCGCGAGACAATCGGGCGTTTGAGGTCGATCTTGGCCGCTGAAGTCTTTGACGGACCAGCGCGCGGCCCCGGCTGACGCAATTCCTGCAGGAGTTTCTGGCATGATCCGCCCGCCCTCAAAAATCCATGGGCTGGGGCGAGAATGGGATTGCTGCTTGAGGCAGGTCAGGTCTAAACAGAGTCAGAAAAGGGGGAGGCGGTATGTAATGCGTATGGCAAGGCTTTTCGGCGCCCGTCATGGCGGAATACATTTGTTTTTTTTCCTCGCCGCTCTCTCGATCGCTCTTTGCGGCCAAGGGGTGGCCGTCAAGGCGCAGGTCTGCGGCTCCGACTACGCCATCAAGGACGGTAAATTGCTCGCTGACATCGCCACTCGCGCCTACGGTAGCGCTTCACAATGGACCCTGATTTTCTACGCAAACCAGGACCGGATGGGCGCCAATGCGTCCTTGCTTGTGCCGGGCCTGAGCATTCGCATTCCGTGCCTTCCGGGTCAGCAGGCGGCCGCTTCGCCCGTGCCGCCGCCCGCTCCATCTACAGATCAATCCGCCTCAACGGCCGGCGCCGCGGACGCCATCGAGCTATCTACAAGCGTCAGAAGAATCGAGTTCCTTACCGCGGATGGCTTGACCCCATTTACCGATCGTTCGCTGCCCAATGGCGGGATGATGACGCATCTCGTCAGCTCCGCCATGGACCTTATCAAGGAGCAGTCAGGAGGGAGCTTCGGCTACAATGTTTCCTGGGTGAATGACTGGTCCGCGCACTTGAATCCGCTTCTCATTACGCGCGCTTTCGACGTCGGCTTCCCCTGGATCAAGCCCGATTGCAGTCACCCCGCCGATCTCTCCCAGGACGCCAAATACCGCTGCCAGAAGTTCTTTTTCTCGGACCCGCTCTACGAAGTCTTCACGGTTCTATTCGTTAAGGCCAACTCTCCGATAATCTTTGCGAAAGACGAGGAGATTCTCGGCAAGACGCTGTGTCAGCCTGCGGGCTTCTCCACCTACGAACTCGACAAGGGCGGACGCAATTGGGTGAAGGAGAATAAAATCACTCTCATGAGGCCGCAAACGATCGAGGAGTGCTTCCGCCTTCTCGATAGCGGCTCCGTCAGCGCGGTCGTGACCTCCGACCTGACCGGAAAGGCGGTGGCGACGGCCCTTGGGATCGGCGACCGCGTAAAGGCGTTGCAGCGGCCCATCGCCATCGGCACTCTCCATATGATCGTGCCGAAGACCCATCCTCACGCCAGCACGCTGCTGTATTATATTAACACCTCGATAGCGAAACTCCGGGATTCCGGGGAATACGACAGGATCGTCGATAGCCACCTTTCCAGCTTTTGGACAGCTCAGGACCGGAAATAGCTCTTCGCCTTTGGGATTGGCGATACTTTGCAAAGGCTTATCTACTGGCTTTGTAAAAGGGGCAAAAGTCCGGGCAATATCTTTCGCGGGCACATATTACGTCATGGCCGGGCCATGCCCTCGGGCTTGACCCGAGGGTTGACCCGGCCATCCAGATCACATTGAAAGATATGTGTTTTCTGCTCCTGGATGGCCCGATCAAGCCCACGCCTGTCCGGTTCGTTTTTCTTGCATTCGTCTTCGCCGTCATTCCCGAAATCGCCTTTGCGATTGCCGGGAATCCATAACGAGACTGGCACGTGCTTAGACATGGATCCCCGATAAGCCGCGCGAACGCGTCTTTCGAGGATGACGCCTTGATATGGTTCAGAAATTAAACCGGACAGCCGTGGATCAAGCCGGGCCATGACGAGAGTAGTTTGCTGGCTGCCCGGACTTTTGCCCCTGTTACCTGGCTTTCCGGGAACGCAAGTTTGCAATCAATCCCTCCGCATGTATCCACACCGCTGCGCGGATGCATCCGGAAGGGCAAGCGAATCACGAAAGCACCCTCGCCAACCTACTAAGCAGGCATTCCTTGGCCAGCCAACCAATGCCTGCTTAGTTCGTCACCGGCCTTGCGGCCGGCCCGCCGGGAATGAAACAATTTGCGGATTCCTGTTTCCACATCCCCATATAGCGAGTTTCTTTAGAAAGCGTTCAGCTTAGCGTCCTTGACTGACGGCACTGACCCAACAATGTCCCAGAACTTCTTCAAGTCCGCGCGATTGCGGGGGCTATCGCCGACGCCGATGTTGAGCGGCATGTAATCTGGCAGCGAGATGCCTGCGATCGCCGGGCGCAAGCCGTACTTCAAGAGGCGCTCCTGCATGGTCTTGCTTTTCGCAAGCTTCAAGAAGGCGCTGGCCGTTTCGTGGGCCGGCGTTCCCTCCTTGGCGACAATGGCCGCAGGGAAGTTGCTCAGAATGCCGATGGACGGGTAGATGACCTCAAGCTCGATCCCATTTGCGACGCCGCCTTCTTGATCTCGGGGATGTAGCCCTCATAGGTGAAGATGGCCAGATGTTCGCCGCCAACGCCCAGGGGCGACTGAACGAACTCGTCCTTCACGCGCGACGAGCTTTCGACATCGAACTTGATGGTGCTCATGAAGTCTTTCAGCGTCTTCTCGCCCGCTTCGCTCTCCTTGTGGCGAGCGCCTCGTCGACCTCTTTGGCGGATGTAGCGTCGAAGGTGGAGTACACGCAAGTGACGAAGGCCGACTGCCCCGAGTTTGACGTCGACATCTCCAGCGTCAGCCGGCTGGTGGCGGGCAGCTTGCTCGTCTGGCCCTGCTTCAAGATGCGGCCGAGGCGGCCCTTGGACGCCACAGCGGAAAGGTCGCCGCATGACAGCGCCTCCGTAGGCTTCTTATCCAGAAAGGCCCGGGCGGCGTCGAGCTTCTCCTTCTGCCCGACGATCACGATGGGCGAATAAGCAAGATAGATCGCGTTGTTCTTGTCGTAATTATCGGCCCTGAGCGCAGCTACGTCGCTTCCCAGAATGATGATGTCGCAGCGGTCGTGATTGTTCTGATCCAGGTCTCGACGAGCACGCCGGAGCCATTGAACTCAAGATCGCTCTCACGGATGGTGACGGCCTTCTCGGTCTCCTTGAAGGCCGGCACGACCTCCTTTTCGAGCCATCCCTTGACTTCGTTCGCCGCGCAAATCTTCAAGGAGCCCGTCGCCTTATAGAAGCGTGACGAAAATTCGTCCTTCGCGTGTTTCCACAATTCATCGAATTGAAATCCACCCGCGGAAGCGTGGCTTGCGGACATCGCAACGAAGCCGAAGGCTGCGATCAGCGCCCGGAATGGTAGGCCCATGATTTTCTCCTCGATTACCGCGCGGCCGGTTGAAGCTATGGAGGCCGCATCAGTCGAAGACACAAGCACTTGCACGCTTTCTTGAAGGTTCGATGACAGAAAAATGGCCGTCGGCCGCGCGTCCAGAACCGCATCTAAGCGGATGCTGTCGCGGCTCGCCTCGCAACAGGGCCCGGCGAAACCGGCGGCATGAGCGCCGGAAACCCGCTTTGTCCCGATAACGTCATCGGCGGCGGGCAGGCTCGGCGTCTTTAGACTGCAATCGAGCCTGATGTGCTAAAGCGCAACCCCGACGCGCCCGCTAAAGGCCGCCAGGCTGGAACGGCGGCTCATCGCTCGACGATCGGCAAACTCTGCGTGGCCTTCCCGTCTGCCGCTTTGGCAAATTTAGGTGGCCAGCAGCGCTAGTGCGGCGTCGAGCAGCGCGGCGTCGCCGCATGCGATGCATCGGCCCGCTTCCCTCGCCGATCTGCCATCCCAATTGCGGACAACGCCGCCTGCTTTTTCGACGATAGGAATAAAGCGGCACGATATCGAATGGCTTGAGTTTGGCTTCCGCCACAATATCGATCTGCCCCAACGCGAGCATGCAATAGGCGTAAAGTCGCCGCCGAAACGGCGCATGCGGACGGCCTTCGCAAGCCTGTTGAAGCCAACCTCATCCTCGCCCTCGAACAGGGGGGGAGTGGTGGCGGCGAGCATTGCCCCGTCTAGCTTGCGGCAGGGGCGCGTATGGCAGCGCTGAAGCCCCTAAGGCCCGCGGTACCACGCCGCTTGGCTGTCGTTCCAGAAGCGCTCGCCGATGAACGGCTGATCCATAACGCCAAGCAAAGGCGCGCCTTCATATTGCAGCCCGATCAGCGTGCCCCACAGCGGCATGCCTAGGATGAAAGCGCGGGTCCCGTCGATAGGGTCCAGCGTCCAGACGTAATCGGCGCCCTCGTTCACGGAGCCGAATTCCTCTCCCACGATGCCATGGCCGGGGAATTCACGCGCCAGAATATCGCGTATCGCGGCCTCTGCTCCTTTGTCCGCCGCGGTGACGGGATCGAACTCTCCGCCGCCTTTGTGATCGGCTGCGGCATTGTTGCGAAAATGAGACAGCGTCACTTTTCCTGCGGCGTTTGCAAGTTTGTGGGCGGTGTCGAGCAGGATTTCGAATGCAACGGTCATCACGTTGTCCCCATCATCCATTCCAAAAGGGCACAGATGTCTCAAAAACTTTGCAAAAGTTGCTCACTCGGTAGGCTTCTGAATCCATTGTTGCGCGGCTGCACAAATCGCCCTCGGCAGGCAATATCTCGAACGAGTGACTTGAATTTTGTGCGCTGCGATGCGATAGTAGTGCGGTGCGATATGCGTCGCTGACGCGTGTCGCTGCCCTCCTTGGGCGTTTCCTCCCTAGACTTGGGGCTGTTCAATCATCTTGAATGGCCTCTTTTTTTTGCTCGCAAAAGTTAAAGCGGGCTATTCGGCCGCCACCTTATATCCGCCACTCCAGCGCGGCAATTCCTGGATCAGCATGGTGACGAGACGCCCAATATCCCACTGCAAACCCGAAAACGAAGGCGTCTTCTCGAAGGTCTCCTCGTTCATATACAGGCTGCGGTCGACTTCGATCTGAAGGGCGTGGACGCCTTGCTCGGGCTTGCCATAGTGTTCGGTAATGTACCCACCTGCATAAGGCTTATTCAGGGCGACGCGGTAGCCGAGGCTCTTCAACAGCGCCTGGACGAGGCTGGTGATTTCAGGAGCGCAGGATGCGCCAAAACGATCTCCGAGCACAAAATCGGGCCAGCCGCCCCGATCCGGCTGCTGTGATGGCATGGAGTGACAGTCGAGCAGGAAAGCTGTCCCGAATTGCGCGCAGAGTCGCCTGCATCAACTCCTTCAGCGCCGCGTGATACGGCTTATAAAGCTGCTCGATGCGAATGAACGCCGTCTCCAGGGTTAGCGGCCCGTGATAAATCTCTTCTTTCTCGTTCACGATGCGCGCGATGGTGCCAAGCCCGCCTATCGCCCGGAGCGACTGGCTGTTGACGAAATCCGGCAAGCGTCCGTTGAAAAGAACGGGGTCGAGTTCATAAGGCTCGCGGTTGATATCGATATACGCGCGCGGGAAGTGCGCCTGCATGAGCACCGCCCCTTGAGGGGGCGCTGAGCACAGGAGCTCGTCTACATAGGCGTCCTCGGATTTTCGAAGCGCTTGAGCCGAGAGCCGCGAGGACTCGATGAAAACGGAGGGATAAATCCGCCCGCTATGCGGCGAATTGAAAACGATAGGAACACGCTGTTCCTTCGCGCCGAGGATCGAGAACGGAGGATTGAGCTCCGCCGCAATGCATTGAGCTTCTTCGTAGGGCATGCAACGTCGCGAAGACCATTTGGCCTGGAGGAATTGCTTCGCGTTAATGTCTCAAAAACTGTGCGCTAGCGCAATTGCGATCTATCGGCACGCCGCTCACGTTTAGAAAATTTGGGAAGCTTGCGCGCAAAGCGAAAAGCTTGACAATTCAATCGAAGGTTATCATGAGCCCGGCTGCCTCCCTCGTCTGGTTCCGGCGCGATCTGCGTTTAGCGGATCACCCGGCTGTCACAGCCGCCGCGGAAACCGGCGCTCCCGTCATCCCAGTCTACGTGCTGGACGACGAGACGCCTGGCGCATGGCGGATGGGAGGCGCAAGCCGCTGGTGGCTGGCCCAGTCGCTGCGGTCGCTGGGAAAGAGCCTTGAGGGCCTCGGCTCGCGCCTGATCTTGCGCCGCGGACAGGCAGGGCGAGTGCTTGCCGATCTGGCGGAGGAAACGGGCGCGGGCGCTGTCTATTTCACTCGGGGGTATGAGCCGTTCCAGCGTAGGCTCGAAGAACAATTGAAGGCGACGCTCTTGAGACGGGACGCGCAATGCCGCCGGTTCGGCGGTCAATTATTAGTTGAGCCTGACAAGCTTTCTAACGCGTCCGGCGACCCATTTCGTGTCTACTCCCCATTTTACAGGGCCTTGACGGGGCGCGAGCCGCCAGGCCAGCCGCTTCCCGCACCCGGGGCGCTTCCCCTGCCTTCGTCGTGGCCTCGGTCGAAAAGCTGGAAAGTTGGGGCCTGGAACCTACGAGACCCGATTGGGCCAGCGGCATCAGGGCGGCCTGGAAGCCCGGCGAGGCCGAAGCGCACAAGCTGCTGCAGCACTTCATCGAAACGGCCATGAAAACCTATCGCTGTAAGCGCGATCGGCCCGGAACCGGCGCCACCTCTCGGCTTTCGCCATACCTCGCCTTCGGCGAAATGATCCGCGCCAGATCTGGCATGCCGTGCTCGCCGCCGCTGAAGCCGCTCGCGAGCCCGGTCTGGGCGAGGCCTTCTCAAGGAGATCGCGTGGCGGGAGTTTTCCTATCACCTGCTCTTCATTTCCCACACCTGCCGGATAAAGCCTTCAAACCCGAATTCGGCCGCTTTCCATTCCGGAAAGACAAACCCGCCCTGCAAGCCTGGAGGAAGGGTCAGACGGGCTATCCCATCGTCGACGCGGGGATGCGCCAGCTCTGGCAAACCGGCTGGATGCACAACCGTGTGCGGATGATCGTGGCGTCATTCCTGATCAAGCATCTGCTTGTACCATGGCAGACGGGGGAAGCCTGGTTCTGGGATACGCTCGTCGATGCGGACCTCGCAAACAACGCCGCGAGCTGGCAGTGGGTCGCCGGCTCAGGCGCCGACGCCGCTCCCTATTTCCGCATCTTCAACCCCGTCTTGCAGGGCGAGAAGTTCGATCCAGGCGGAGATTATGTGCGTGCGTTCTGCCCCGAGCTGGCCAAGCTGCCGAATTCCCTCATCCATAAGCCATGGGAGAGCGACGCGGGGCTGCTCGAACGTTTCGGAGTGGCGCTCGGCGCAACCTATCCCCGCCCAATCGTCTCTCACGCAGAGGCAAGGCAGCGCGCGCTTGCGGCTTATGAAGGCATTAAAAGGCAAGTCTGAACACGGATGACCGGCGGGAACGATCCTGTCCGAATTCCGTTAGCTCCGCATGCTTGGCTGAAGGAGCAAACATGCGTAATTTTACACTGGGCGCGCTGGTTGTCGCGATTGTCGCGTTCGCGGGGTTCTACTTTTATAAGCAGGACCACGTCACGATCGAGAAGCCAACTCTGCCGAAAGTTGAAACGCACTGACCATAGTGGCCGGGAGCAGTCCCGGCCACTCTTCCGATACGGGCAAGCTGCACGCTCCGCGACTGCCTGAAGCCCAAGCCACCTGGGTAAGCGCGTAAACACTCCGTGAGCGCCAGCCCCAGCTTGGCTCGGGCGCTTTGCTCCACCATAGGCAAATCCCTATATTTCGCATGAATACGCGGCGATCGATGCCGCGGCAAAGGGAGTACCGATGGCGTTCCTCTTCAAAAACAAATCCGCGATGCCCGATCCGAAAAGCGCTCTTCCGGGGCGCGCCAGCCCGATCCACACCGCCCAGACGCATTATGTGAGCGGAGCGCCGCTCAAAGGCCCTTATCCGCAAGGCAGCGAGATCGCCATGTTCGGCCTCGGTTGCTTCTGGGGCGCGGAGAAGGCCTTCTGGCAGCTTCCTGGCGTGCTCGTGACCGCTGTAGGCTATGCGGGCGGCTACACGCCCAATCCCACCTATGAGGAGGTGTGCTCGGGCCAAACCGGCCACAACGAGGTGGTGCGCGTAGTCTTCGATCCCAAAAGGATCAGCTACGAGACCCTTTTGAAGACATTCTGGGAGGGGCACGATCCCACGCAGGGCATGCGTCAGGGCAATGACACGGGCACGCAATACCGTTCGGGCATCTACACCTATTCCGAAGACCAAGCCCGAGAGGCTAATGCCTCGAAGGAAGCCTATCAATCCGAGCTTAGCGCTCGCGGCTATGGAGCGATCACCACCGAGATTGCGCCCGCAGGCGAGTTCTACTTCGCGGAAGATTACCACCAGCAATACCTCGCGAAAAACCCCCGCGGCTATTGCGGACATGGAGGCACGGGCGTGAGCTGTCCCATAGGCCTTGGCGCGAAGCAATCAGCTTAAGCCCATGGCCCGGCAGGGAAAAGTCAACTTGCCTGGGGGCGTAATCTCGGATAGCACTTTTCTGAGTTCCAAGTGGACAGGCAATGGCCGGCCAAAGAATGTCTGCTTGGAGTCTTTGTTTTCACGAAGTGAGCGCTTGCCGCTCGATAAACGTTCGCACCATGAAGTGAGGGCTTGCCTCTCACCATAAACGTTCGCTTGTTGTTTCCTTCCAAAACCGGGAAGGCTGCTCCCGAGTCAAGTCCGAGGGCATGCTTTTGGGAACCGCGCTTAGGGATTTCCGTAGATGTTTCCGCCGATGCTCACCGAGGCCACTTTCCTGCACCTGATCATCGCGGTCGGGCTTGCAGTTCACGCGATGAAGACGGGCCGGTCCCAGTGGTGGCTTTTCATCCTTCTTCTCGTGCCACTGATCGGCTCGATCGCCTATGTCGCTATCGAGATTATCCCGGCCATGTTCAGGTCGCGCGGAGCGCAGAAAATCGGCAGCAACATCGGCGCCGTGCTCGATCCGGATAAGGAGTGGCGCGAGCGCGTCAAGCAGGCGGAGCTCGTGGATTCGGTCGATGCGAAGCGCGCGCTCGCAGAGGAGTGCGAGCGGAAGGGCCTGTGGGACGACGCCATCCGGCTTTACGAGGCTGCCGCGACAGGCATCTTCGCCGACGATCCCGCCGTGCTGACCGGGCTCGCTCGCGCGCAACTCGGAGCCAGCGACGCGGCGGCCGCGATGGAAACGCTGCACAAGCTCGAAGAGGTCCAGCCGCAATCGCGAAATCAGGAGGCCCATCTGCTTCGGGCGCGGGCGCTGGAGGCGATGGGCCACACCGACGAGGCTTTAGCGGAATATGAGGATGTCTCGCGCTACTACGCTGGCTTCGAGGCGCGGTCGCGTTACGGGCTTCTGCTTCTGAAGCAGGGGCGGGTGAGCCAGGCTCGCGAGATGTTCATAGAGGTGGTGCGCTCATCGAGCGCAAGGCCTGTCGCCGTGGCCCCCGGCGACAAGGAATGGATCAGGATCGCAAAATCCAATCTGCGCTGAGGCGCTTGTGGAACTGAGGGATCGGTTATAACTTAAGCCCTAGATGGGGATGGAGTACCCCGGAAACCGCTCTAGGGCTAATAACTCCTATCGCAAGCCCTGCGTTAGGACCCTGTCCGGAACCCGCCGCGTGGCGGGTATTTTTGTGCCTGCCGCTTGAAGTTTGGATCGGGGCTACGCCAACGGCCACGCCTTTCTTGTCTACGGAAGAGTTGATGCTGACCTATTTCTACATCGCCCTTGGCGGAGCAATCGGAAGCGTCGCGCGCGCCTGGACGACCAACGTCATGGTACGCATAGTGGGGGCGAATTTCCCCTGGGGCACCATTCTCATCAACATTGTTGGATCGTTTATCATAGGCTTCTTCGGCGCGATCACGGCGAGCGATAGCCGCTTTCAGGTTCACGCCGACGCCCGCGCCTTCGTGATGGCCGGCATCTGCGGCGGCTACACCACATTTTCCTCATTCAGCCTGCAAACCCTCGATCTTTTGCGCGACGGCAAGCCCGGCGCGGCATTCGCCAACATTGGCTTGTCGCTCATCCTTAGCCTGCTCGCCGTAACGGCTGGCTACGCGGGCGCCACGGCCGTGAATGACATGCTAGAGCAGACCTCGGCTTACAAAGCAGAGCCAGAACAAGGAAGGGTCATGGGAGAGGTCGTCCTCGCCGTTCGGCGAGGTGCGCCATGTCGCCTTCCACATCGGCTGGCGGCGAACCCCAGCCAGCGCGATCGCACGAAGCGCTTCAGGCCGCGATTTTCGACATAAAAATTTGCACGCTGCAAGGAAGAGCACGGCGCTTGTAGGGCGGCAGCCAGCGCTCCGGACTTCGATCTTCAATTACAGTTCCACCGATGACGGAAACTCTCTCATTCGGAACCGCCCGGCGAACCGCATCCTGCATCGCCGCATCAATGAGAATATTGTCTATCCTTTGCCGGATGCGCTTCCTTTTCTTCAACAAAGTACTGAACACGCGTACGCAATTCTCCTTAAAAAAAAAATGGATTTTTAAAAATGCCCCTAGCGGCTCGACGGGAAAAACGGGGGTGAGACCACTAGGGGTTTTTGCTGCATCCTTGTAATGCACCTTCAACGTATTATTGAAAATAAGGGATGTCAAGCTTCACACAAGGTCAAGCTTGTTTGAGGCAAAGGTTGTGGCTTTTGCGCAACCACCACCTCACGGCGGTGCGGGCCTATCCCAGGTTTGGCCGCGCGAAACGCTTCGAACGGTATGTGGCGACGCGTTGATCAACACGTCAAAGCGCGGGCGGCCGAGGCCGGCTGCGCGTGAATGCAGAAATGACCGCGCTTTTGGATACCATCCCTGGCATTGCGAGCTTGGCGGCGACCTCGATCCTTTCTGAAACCGGAACCGATATGAGCCGGTTTGCGAGCGATGGGCATCTGGTTTCCTTAGCAGCTCTGTGTCCGGGCCAGAACCAAGCGCGGGCAAACGCAAATCGTCGCGGCTGCGCAAGGGCGCCTCCTGGCTGAAGACGCCGCTTGTCCAATGCGCTTGGACTGCCATCAAGAAGAAGGACAGTTACGACAAGGCGCAATTCAAATCGCCTCAAGGTTAGGCAGACATTCGCTGGCTCCCCAACGAATGCCTGCTTAAGTCCTTTGTTTTCGCGCTGTTTTCATCCCAAAACCGGTAGCCACTTTTGGGAACTCTGCTTAGAATGTTCGTCGCGGGCGCGCCGGCGCTGCTCCAGGCCGGGAAGACGGCCACCACGAACTTTCGGCGTGAAACGACATGATGGAGCTAAACGATGGACCTGCTTGAGAGCCTAGTTCTTACCGTGGGCGGCTCGGCGCTTGGTTACGCTTGGGGTTCACTGCGGGCGTGGAGGAAGGCTCGAAGGGAACTTCGAAACGCCCGCCGAAATGAATTCCCCGACTATATTGCAATCAAGGCGGCCGTGGTATGGCGGCAAGACAAAAATGGCCCGTGGCATCTTTCTATTCGCGAATGGCTGGATAAGGAACTTGCAGCTAAAGTCTTGGCCAATGCGTCGGTTACCGAAGTCGTGCGCGACGCGGGCAAATCAGAAGGTCTCATTCGCTTGTCTGACCCGCTGTTGCACCGGCGTGTCATGGATCTCGTACGGTATCATTTTACGGGCAATGACATGGAGGCTAACCTTAAATTTTTGACGGGGCGGCATGTGCGGCGCGACCAACTGCTGTTCGGTCTTATTTCTCCCAATCGCGAAGATGGGACGAGGGATGCGGAGTTGTTCCGGCTTGGCATGCCAAGTATTCTGCTCATCTATTACAATCTGCTTGATGTTATTTGCAGTGAGAAATTTGCCGAAACTGTCGTGTTAGGCCATTCGGCGACAAGGCACGACGCGGACTTCATCCATAAAATCGGTCACATAGCGCGAGAAGAGTTGGCTAAGGAAAAAGGTTTAGCGGCTCTTCAATTGGCCGATATTGAAAGCGTGGACGAAGAGTACGAATCGGAACTGACGGCTGTAAAAGTCATTGCCAAGCTGAAAGCGGCCGGCATGCCGGAACGGGTCTAATCCACCCGCCAAAATCCATGACACTTTTGCCCAGCTGCGCTGCGCGATTGAAGCGATACAGCCTCGCGGAGCTTCGCACTTTTCCTGACACGCTCCACGTTCCGGATTCGTTCAGGGGAACGAAATCAGCTACCTTCGCAAAGGGAGGGCGCTGATCATGGAGATGGCATACACGGCGATTGCGTGGCTCCGGGGCGATCCGCTTGCGGCGCTGGCGATCTTCGCGGGGTTCGCAGCCTTGGCTTTCACGGTGCTGATCGGTCTTGCGATCCGTCACGGCGCATTGCTGGCGCGCGAGGAGCGGATCCGGGCGGAACGGGCTCGCGCCTCCGAGGCGGAGCTGGCGGAATTGCGGGGACGGCTCTCGCAAATGACCGAGATCAACGCGCTTCGCCAGGAGGAGCTGACCCGCACGGTGAACGACCGGCTCGACCGCGTAAGCCAGCATCTCGGCGCAAGCGTGGAGGAGAACGGGCGGCGCGCCTCTGATTGGCTTGTGCAATTGACTGAAATCACCGCGTCACGCCAGGAGGAACTTGCCCGCGCCGTCAACGAGCGGCTCGACCGCGTGAGCCAGCATCTTGGCGCCAGCGTCGAGGAAACCGGGCGGCGCGCCTCAGGCTGGCTTCAGCAAATGACCGAGATCGCCGCGGCCCGCCAGGAGGAGCTTGCCCGCACCGTCAACGACCGGCTCGACCGGGTCAGCCAGCATCTCGGCGCCAGCCTCGACGAAACCGGCCGGCGCACCTCGGACGATCTCGCCCGGCTTAACGAGCGGCTCGCCGTGATCGACACCGCGCAAAAAAATATCGCCGAGCTTTCCGGCCGCGTCGTCTCGCTGCAGGACATCCTCGCCAACAAGCAGGCGCGCGGCGCTTTCGGGCAAATCCGCATGGAGGCCATCGTCGAGGACGGGCTGCCGAAGGGAGCTTACAGTTTCCAGCCCACGCTCTCGAATGGAAGGCGCCCCGATTGCCTCATCCAGCTTTCCAGCGCGTCCGCCGCCCTTGTGGTCGACGCCAAATTCCCGCTCGAAGGTTTCGAGGCTCTGCGGACCGCCATCGACGAGGCCGCCCGCAAGGATGCGCAGGCGCGCGTCCGCCGCGACGTGTCGAAGCATATCGATGACGTCGCGGGAAAATATTTTATACCAGGCGAGACGCAGGACACGGCGCTGATGTTCCTGCCCGCCGAATCCATCTACGCCGAGCTTCACGACGGCTTCCCCGACCTCATCCAGAAGGCGCATCGCGAGCGCATCGTCATCGTCTCGCCGAACATGCTGATGCTCGCGGTGCAGACCATGATGGCGATCTTGAAAGACGTGCGCACGCGGGAGCAGGCCAGCGTGATCCAGCGCGAGGTTGGCCTGCTTCTGGAGGATGTCGGCAAGCTCGCCGGGCGCATCGTCGAGTTTCAGCGCCGCTTCGGCCAGCTCGCCCCGGACCTCGACAAGATCCTGGCTGGCGCGAATAAGATCGCGGATCGTGGACGCCGCATCGACAGCCTTGAGGTGGAGGAGGGGAAGGAGGCTGCGAAGCCGCTTATTACTGCGGCGGAGTGAGTCTATCGTCATGCGCTGAGCGTAAGCGAGAGGCTGTGAGCGGCCAATTCTGTCTCGTAACGCGGCGTCCCAAGCTGGCGGTGTCGCTAACAGTCGAGAGCCTCCCGCCTCAAGGTTCTACAGGGCTAAGTTCGATGTGTTCGACAAGATCGATGTCACGCCGGTTCGCGAGGAGTGGATGATCTTATCGCCGGGATGAAGAGCGATGCGAGCCGCGCTCACTTTATCTGGAGCCAAGATTTCGATGGCGACACGTCTACGTTACCATTGGGAACAGAAGAAATAGTTTGAGTATTTCCTCACAAGTTGCGTCAAGGAAAAATTCCCAGGTTGCTCGATGCAGGCTGAGAAGCCAGAGCTGACTTGCCGCCTTGCGGGCGTCAGCATTGTGAGGATAAGGTGATTACGTACGTGGCCCCGGTTTTATTCGTTCTTTTTGTTTGGTGGTTCAGCACAGGAATTGTGCTATACCTCAATAATCTGCCTAAGTCTACGTATAAGTGGAGCTTTCTTGGCGTAACATTCGTTCTTGTTGCGTCTATCTACGGCCTCACCGTCACGAGCCAGAGTGACACTCTCGCATCGGCCTATTTAAGTTTCACCTTCGGTTTGCTGGCCTGGGCGTGGACGCAATTCACATTCTATACCGGCTTGATAACCGGCCCTCGAACAACACCCTGCCCGTCATCCTGCACAGGGGGGCCGCCATTTTTGGCACGCCGTCGAGACGAGCATGTATCACGAGATTTTCGCGGCCTTGCTCGGGGTCGTGGTCTGCTTCTCGACCCTTAATGGTCAAAATCATGTCGGCTCCTGGACCTACACAATTATCTGGCTCATGCATACGAGCGCGAAGTTAAACGCGGTGCTGGGCGCAAGAAATCTGAATGAGCACTTTTTCCCGGAGCAGCTTCGCTACCTGTCGAGCTTCATGAAAAAGAGGCCGATGAACCTTCTGTTCCCGGTGTCGATTACCGTTTCGACTGTCGCAACCGCCGTGCTCGTGAACAAGGCGATGATGGCAGAGAACAACTCATTCGAGTTGCTTGCCTATACCTTCTATATTGTGATCCTGGCTTTGGGGATATTGGAACACTGGTTCATGATGCTTCCGCTTCCGTCAGAAGCCCTTTGGAATTGGGCCGTCAAAGCCAAAAAGGCGCTGTCCGGAGCTGACCACGAGGAAGTGCTGCCGGGTGCTTGAAGCAACCTATCAACCAGCACCCGCGCGCGTGCCTGCGCGGCCGAACACGATATATAGACGCCGGCGAGGAAGAAAAGTTATGGCAATCGAATCGACGATTGTGTGGTTGGTTATTGTCGCCGCCGCCGGATATTTGGCCAGCCTAATTGTGACACGAGGCCATGGTTTCGGAACCCTTGGAAATATCGCCGTCGGAATCCTTGGCTCGTTTTTCGGAGGAGCGATATTACCGCGGCTTGGGTTCTCTGCTGGCGGCGACGTGGTGGGACAAATTCTCACCGCAACGGCTGGTGCGATGCTGTTGCTTTTTCTCATCAGCGCCGCTTCAGGCGCGTTGCTCTTCCTGACTGGCCTCCTATGGAGAATGCAAACGTCTTCGCGACCCTGACGCGGTCACGAGGTCAGCAGCCGGCGCAACCGTCAGCCACGCCACGTCTTGGGACAAGATCAAAAATCGGCCATAGCCACAGCGGCTTCTGCCCTCGCTGATGGCGTATCTGCGCGACGAGCCGAAAGTCTGGAGCGTTGTGCGCCCGATGCGCCGGCTCCATCGCGAGCGGGACAGCTTGATCTCGGAACGCGTCCGGCACGTCAACCGCATTAGGGGGCTTTGCGCGCTCCGCATACCGGCTCAAGCGATTGGGCAAGCGGAGGCGCAAGCCATGAGACACCATTCCGGGAGCGCCGCAGCAGCTCGGGGTTAGGTCTTGCGGAAAACCAGCATGAAATTGTTGGCTGGCATGTCCAACAGCCGTTCGAGAACCAAGCCGCGCCGGCGGCGGCGCTTTCAAGGTCGCGCACATCCTTGAGCGACCATCCGGGCAGGGTTTCGCGGATCCGCCTGTCGAAGGCTTCGTTGGAAGGGCTGGTGTAGCGTCCATCGAGTTTGAAGGGGCCGTAGACGGCGGCCACGCCTTGCTGCTTCAAAACGCTTCCGGCGACGTGCGCGAAGCCGTCGAGCGCGGCCGGCGGCGCAACGTGCATGCAATTGATGGCGAAGATCGCGTCGTAGAGCCGGGCCGCGTCGCTGGGCCATGTATCCGGCTTCGTCAAATCGACCAGCAGCGGATCGCGCACATTCCCGTTTCCGCAACCGGAAATGTTCGCCCTTATGGCGTCGAACACATCGGCGTCAGCGTCCGAAGGCTGGAACGAAACGCCGGGAAAGTGCGGAGCGAAATAATTGATGTGCGCGCCGGTTCCGCTAGCGAGTTCCAACGCGTCGCCTACGCTTGGGAAAAGCGTCTTGAGCGCATGCAGGATCGGATCGCGATTCCGTTCCCAAGCCCAGATAACATAAGGGCTTTTCGCGTGCGGATCGATATTCGGTTTCATCTGGGATGCCTTGCGCTTCAGCGCCTGAATTGAGAAGCTTAAGGCGCCCCGGCTACGCCATTGTGATTTGCAGGGTTGCAACTTTCCATTGAAAACAACCCCCGGAGGCTTGAACTGCCCGCTTCAATAGCGGAAAAAGAAGCCATCATAGACTAGAATTCACCTTGCGGTTACAAGCCGCGGCGCAAAGTGGCCGCCCCGGCAAACATAAGAGCGATGTTAGCGGCATGTATAAATTTAAGAACTCGATTTCAATGACGCGCATGTCCTCGTTGCGTTTCAATGCTGGGCGAAACCTTTTTGCCGCCGCGCTCGCGCTTGCATGTTTCAGTAGCGCGATTCAACCGGCCGACGCCCGGCGCCACGTCTACCATCAGCGGCGCGGCGAAGGCGAACCCGCGGAAAAAACAGCCGAGCAGACGAAACCTACAGGCCGGCTTTTCGCGGTCGTCTCGCTCGCCGATCAGCATGTTTCATTCTACGACGCGAACGGCCTTTGGGCGCGAAGCATAATCTCCACAGGCGTGAACGGGCATCCGACGCCGACTGGGATCTTCACCATCCTCGAAAAGGAGCGCTGGCACCATTCGAACATCTATAGCGGCGCGCCCATGCCTTATATGCAGCGCGTCACCTGGACGGGCGTCGCGATGCACGAGGGCGTGGTGACGGGCCGGCCCGCGTCGCATGGATGCATCCGTCTCCCCGGCGCTTTCGCCAAGCGGATGTTCGGCGTCACCAACGGCGGCGAGCGAGTGATCATTTCTCCGCAGGATGTTACCCCTTCCGATATCGTGAATGCGCATCTTCCTGTGCCGCAGCTGTCAGCGCCGCCGCTGACGGGCGAGGATAAGGCTGCCGCGAATAATGGCGGCAAGTCGGTCGAGACCGTCGCCCTGGCCAAGGCGGCTGCGCCAGGGAAGCTTCTCAATCCATCCGAATACGCGCAGGCGTTGAAGGCTGTGGCGGCGGCCAAAGCCGCGGGCGCAATCCAGGCGAGGAAGGCGGCCATTGCGCTCCTCGCGAACAAAATTGAGGACGCCCATCAAGCGGCCCGAGAGCTGGCGCCGCGGAAGAAAGCCTTCGAAGGGCGAAGGAAGACCTGGAGGACGCGAATCGGAGCGTAGCGAAGGCGCAAGGCGACGAAGCCATCCAGAAAGCCACAGAGAGGAAAACCGCGGCTGAAGGCAAGGCCGCTGCAGCGGAAGCCCAAGCTCGGATAGCCCGCGACGCCAAAGCTGCCAAGGATGAGGACGTGCTTGCCGCGCAAAACGCCATCCGGGATGCAGAGGCTCAGGCGGAGGCCGCCGCCGCCAGCGCGAAGGAGGCTGCGTTACGCGCGGAACCGGTCTCGATTTTCATCAGCCGGAAGAACTCATCACCTTTACGTCCGGCAGGCGACGCAGCACCTTTTCGACGTTCCGATCGAAATCCGCGATCCCGAGCGTGCGCTTGGAAGCCACCTGTTCATCGCCACCCGCGCCGGAGAGGATGGCGCCACGTTGCGCTGGGTGAGCCTGACGCCGCCAGCGGCCGTTGAGTTCAAACTGCGGCGCCATTCAGCCGGAGAGGGAGGCGGATCGAGCCCGAAGAGGAGACGCCTTCCATTGCGCCATTTCCCGAGACCGCAGCCGCTGCGCTCGACCGCATCCAAATCCCGCCAGAGGCCGCCCAGCGCATCGCCGATCGCTTGTGGGTGGGAGCGACGCTCATCATTTCCGATGTGGGCATGAGCGGAGAGGGGCGTTATGCGATGGATTTCATGATCCTGGGCCGCACCCCGATCCGTGAAGAGCGATAAGCAAGGTCGTGCGTTGCCGATGACTGAAGGCGCCAATCTCTTCGCCGATGCGCCAGCGGCGCGCTCCCCCGGGGAGCAGATTACGGAGATCTTCGCTCGCCCCGGGCTGAGGATTGAGCGCATCGTATCGACTGGGCAGGCAAGCCCGCCCGGCTTCTGGTACGATCAGCCTTTGGATGAATGGGTGGCGGTGCTTTCGGGCGCGGCCATTTTGCGTTTTGAAAACGAGCCTGACGCCAGAAGGCTCGCCGCTGGCGATCACATCTTCATCCCCGCTCATGCGCGCCACCGCGTAGATTGGACAAGCGCCGATCAAGCCACCGTTTGGCTCGCCGTTCATATCCGGCCCGAAGAGTAGGATCGGAACGGGCGCTGTTGAAGGAGCGAAGGCAGTTCGCCACAAATGCAGCGCACGCCTCTCGTGCAAAAGGCCGCCTTTGCAACTTCTTCAACTCTTTTTGATGACTAAAAACTGTGGAGAACGCGCGGCGTTGGGTCGCAACCTTTGGCGTAACGCCTCTCCTAACCGTCAGCCATGTTATGGCTTCGCGTGAAAGAATCAGGGGAACAAAATGAGCGAAGCTGGACAAACGACAGTCGCACAAGGCCGGAATTGGCCCCGCGCAGGTTTTTCACTTGTATTTCTTATTCTTTTCAGTGCGGGTCAGACAATATTTACTGCACTGGCCGTGGTTCAACTCGCCTGGTTTCTTATCACCAAGGCCCCAAACCCGTTTCTGCAGAAGTTTGGGCCCACATTGGGCCAATGGTTGAGCGACGTGTCGCGTTTTGTGTTCAATGAAACGGAAGAAAAGCCGTTCCCATGGGCTCCATGGCCGGCCGCGAAACCCGTCGCGTAAAACGCGCCTAAGGCCGCCTGCCTCGAAGGCCCGGCGGCCTTTTCCGGCGATTCGAGAGATCACTCGAGAGATCCCGTCGACAGACCTCGCCCTTCGTTCGCGGGGATCTGGGTGTCGTCCTCGCCAGGCACGACATTCGCAACGCATCGTGCGATCCTGCGTTGATTATAGCTCCTTATGATCGAAGCGGACAAAGGCGGCGGCGATGGGCAATTTATTGAAACGCATCGGCGAGGATTTGAGAAATCTGCCGCAGCTTGTGCGGTTTCTTGCGCTGCATGCGGCCATAGGCATCGGCGCTGGCTGGTTTCTGCTTGCCCTTTTGCTTTGGACCGATGTGAACGGCGTTGGCAGCTTGATATGGGCTTCCAACTCGTCTGCGCTTGCCATAGCGATGCTCGCGGCGGGTTTCGCGATCACCTTCGGCGGAGCGGCGGCTGGCGCGGCAGTGATGATGTTGCGCTTTGAGAAGGATGAAAAGTAGCGGCGGACGGCCCAGGCCATAAATCGCGCCGGCAGCCTTCGCCCGATCGGACCGGGCTGTTCTAGCCGTCGGCCAAGAGCTTAGCTTGCGGCGCCTTGTCGCTCCCCGAGGCCTTTTCGTTTTCGGCTAACCAGCGGCGCATGGCCTCAATCATAGCTATGTCAACTTCGAGATTGCTTAGCCTTTCCCGGCGGATGCGCTCCATCTTTTCATCCGCGCATTCGTCCACGACGTAACTGCGCCAAAAAGTTGCAAACGCGGTTGCAAGTCGAGTGGAAATAGAGTCTGATCGCACGCACAACTCCCATCCGAAGAGAATATATCGAAAGAACTCCAGCAGAGCGGGTAGTCTAGGTTCGGGGTTAATATATTGTCAAGTTGTAGCTGTTATTTAATATGCCACACATTATGGCGTTTGTCTTTTTCCTAATATTTGAAAATAGAATCTTTGTTACGAGAGAGTATTTCGACAAATATTCGATCAATTGTTGATCTGCTTGACCGGGCGCGGCGTCAGCAAGCCGCATTTCGCTTGTGCAATCGTTCCTGGGCGGCGATCTTGCCAATCACGAGCGCACAAGCGAATATTGGCTTATGAGCGAACGGGTGAAGAGACTCACCGAAGAGGTTCGGCAACTTTCGCCGAATGAGCGAACCGAATTGCTTGATGCGCTAACAGAGATGGTTCGCGAAGACGATTGCGACGCCAGTTCGGCTGTCCTTGAGGAGTACGAGCGGTGGGACGAGATCGGCGCATCGAGTCTTGGGTATATAGCAGGGAAGAAGTGAATCGCTGGCGTCTTGAGATGATGAAAAAGAGCGGCGGGAACGAGCGAAAACATCCGCCCCCTTTACGAGAGCCAGATCGAGCCGGCCTCGCGCGCATTATCGCCGCGATACGGATTTTTTAAGCGGCGGGTGACGCGCAGAACATCCCCAGCAACTTGGACGCCACGTCGCCTGTACAAGCGCGGCGAACAAACGCGTTGGGGCCAAAGACAGGGCAGGCTCTTTAGGCCACGGCGGCCCCAGGGTCTCAACTCAGGCGTTAAGGTTTGGCGAACACCATAGCGGCTCGCCTCATCCATGCATTGAGTATGCAGGCTTCGCTAGGAACGATCATCCGAAGCGGAAGAAAAGGATGGCTTTCATTTGGCGATAGCCAAAGCTATGCAGCGTCGCCTTCGCTCGCCGGCGGCGCTCTATCCCAAGACCATCCCTATCACGCCGCGCCAAAACAATATTCCGAACACCGCGGTAGAGAAGATAATGATCAGCCTTATCCAGGCTGGGTAGCGGTGATCGAAGTGTTTTTCGATGTGGGAATCGCGTTCGTACTTCATCGGATTGCGCCAACTTGATTAAAATATCATAGAGACTTATTCCAAATCGGCAATGGAAGTCAAGCTGCGCTCAAGGTTCATAGCGATCACAGACTGCCCGCCACAAGCGGAGCCACCAATATTGAAGGCGGCGGACAAAGCCGGCTTCGAACTCGCAGTTCCAGCTTGGGCCTTGGATGTTTCGCTGCGGTGATCCGATTAGCAGCCGGACCTGAGCGCCTTAGCCTTGATCTTCGAGATAAGGTCCATAAAGCCCTTGGCAAGCGGCGATTTTCCCAACACTTTCGGCCATAGAAACGGCCTATCGCAGCTATAAGCTTCGGCGCTTTCCCTATCTGCTTATCTATCGCATTCATGGCGGCGATCTCACTATTCTCGCAATGGCCAAATGCCGCTGGCGCAAGCGCGACTTCAACGACACGTAAGCAGCATTGAAGCGCGCGCCCGGCGCGCGTAAAACAGCTGGAACGGCGCAGTGCGCCGCTGCCGCATAGGATGCCCGTCATGTTCCAGAAAATACTCATTGCTAACCGTGGCGAGATCGCCTGCCGCGTCATGAAAACCGCCAAACGGATGGGCATCAAGACTGTGGCCGTTTATTCCGAGGCGGATCGGGACGCGGTGCATGTCGACATGGCCGACGAGGCCGTGCTGATCGGGCCGGCGCCCGCCTCGCAATCTTATCTGGTGATGGACAAAATCATTGAAGCCGCCAAGCAAACGGGCGCGGAGGCGATTCACCCCGGCTATGGCTTCCTGTCGGAAAACGCCGCGTTCGCCGAAGCGCTGAAGGCCGCCGGCATCGTCTTCATCGGCCCGAACATCGAGGCTATCCGCGCCATGGGCGACAAAATCGAGAGCAAGAAAGCGGCCGCCGCCGCGCGCGTCTCGACCGTTCCCGGCTATCTCGGCGTGATTGAAGGCCCCGATCAGGCGACCAGGATCGCGAGCGACATCGGTTATCCGGTGATGATCAAGGCCAGCGCGGGCGGCGGCGGCAAGGGCATGCGCATCGCGCGCTCGGCTGATGAGGTGCGCGAGGGCTTCCTCACCTCCAAGGCGGAGGCGAAGTCGAGCTTCGGCGACGATCGCATTTTTATCGAGAAATTCGTCGAGAACCCGCGCCATATCGAAATCCAGGTGCTGGGCGATAAATACGGCAACATCGTTTATGCGTTCGAGCGCGAATGTTCGATCCAGCGGCGCAATCAGAAGGTGATCGAGGAGGCGCCAAGCCCGTTCCTGGATGAGGAAACCCGCCGCTCCATGGGTGAGCAGGCGGTCGCGCTCGCCAGGGCGGTAAAATATGAGAGCGCGGGCACGGTCGAGTTTATTGTCGACCCAAAGAAGAACTTCTACTTCCTCGAAATGAACACCCGCCTGCAGGTCGAGCATCCCGTTACCGAGATGATCACCGGCCTCGACCTCGTCGAGTTGATGATCCGAGTGGCGGCTGGCGAGAAGCTGCCCTTCGAGCAGGCGGATCTCAAGATCGATGGCTGGGCCGTCGAAAGCCGCGTCTATGCGGAAGACCCGTTCCGCAACTTCCTCCCCTCGATAGGACGGCTTGTGCGTTACCGCCCGCCGGTGGAAGGTCCGCGCCACGGCGGGATCGTGGTGCGCAACGACACGGGCGCCGAGGAAGGGGGCGAAATCTCGCTTTATTATGACCCGATGATCGCCAAGCTGGTCACCTTTGGCCCAACCCGCGAGGCTGCGATCAATGCACAAGCCGCCGCTCTCGATGCTTTCTACATCGACGGCATTGAGCACAACATTCCATTCCTGTCCGCGCTGATGCAGCATCCGCGCTGGCGCAGCGGCGACCTGTCAACGGGCTTCATCGCCGAGGAATTCCCGGGCGGGTTCACGCATCAGGAGCCCGAAGGCGAGACGCGCGACGTGCTGGTGAGCGTGGCGGCGACAATCGACAACCTCAATAATATCCGCCGGCGCCATATTTCCGGTCAGCTGCCGGGAGCCGTCGGCTTGAGGCTTGGCGAGATGCGCGTGTGCCGGCTCGGCAATTTTCAGCAGCATTTACGCGTCTCGGGCGACCTCAGCGACGGCGCCACGGTTGAACTCTGCGAGCCTGACGGGAGCGTGCGCCGCCATATCATTCTTCACTCGCATTGGTGGCCGGGCGAGCCGCTGTGGCATGGAAAGATCGTGGGCGGCGACGGCGATCTGTTCGTGCAGGTGCGGCCGGTGACGAACGGCTACGACCTCTCTTACGCGGGAGTACGGGCGAAGGCCTATGTGTACACCGCGCGCGAGGCGCGATTTGCGGCGCTGATGCCGGAGAAGAAGGCCGCCGATACCTCGAAGAAGCTTTTGTGCCCGATGCCCGGTCTTGTCGTTTCCATTGCGGTGCAGGAGGGCCAGGAGGTGAAGGCCGGCGAGGCGCTTGCCGTAGTGGAGGCGATGAAGATGCAGAACGTCCTCAAGGCCGACCGCGACGCGACGGTTGCGAAGCTGCGCGCAAAGCCCGGCGACAGCCTCGCCGTCGATGCGGTGATCATGGAGTTCGCTTGAGCGCCGCCGGCCGTTTACATGGAAAAGGCGGAACGCGCTTTGCGCAGCGACCGCTTGCTTTTGGAGGCCGAAGACGCCGAGGGGGGCCTGCAACCGGCCGCGTTCGCCCTAGTTGCTGGCGAAGTCGCTATGTTTCCCATTGCCCGTCGCGAGTGAAGATCTCGGAGCTGCGCACCAAGTCGGAGATAGGCTCACCATTTGATGCGGGGGTTCGCTTGACGCCTACCAGAGAGTCTCGGCGCCAAGGCCCGCAATTTCGCTATCGCGCGGTAGCAACCTAAGCCGCACCTTGTACCCGGATCGCGCAAAAAAGCCTTCGTGAGACCTGAGGTGAACCAACCTAGCGCAAGGTCGTGCAGCTAAGATCATGCTTGCTTCATCAAACCCATGAGGATTGACAATGTCTCTATCGGGGGTCTACAGCGCGAGCCGCGCAAACCCATCACCATCATCACGGCGGAGGCGGCGAGACCAGCAGCCAGGCCAACTCGGCGGCGACCTCCACGTCAGCAGATCAAACGAGCAGTAATTCCAACGCCAACAGTGCATTAGCTCTGGTTAACGCTCTGTATACCGGCAATCAGTCCTCATCTTTGAGCTAGGGCGCTTGTGGGATAGGGTCGGCATTTCATCAACATCGGCGGGCAACCAAGCATAGAGCGCAGATTGGAATCCACTCTCTAAGCCGCAAGTTTCATTGCTCAATGCACGTAGGGAGAAATCGATGACGACACTGAGTTCTTATTTGATGGTGGCGAACAATTTGAGCACGTGGCAAACAGTCACGCAAGCTCAGCCGAGCGTTAAACAGGCAACGGCCTATTACAACGCCAATATCGGCAATGTGCAAAGCGCCAGCGATCTCGTGAATAATTATCGCCTGTTCTCTTACGCGATGACGGCCTTTGGCCTTGGGGATATGGTGAGTTATGGAAAGGGGCTCATGCAAAAGGTCCTTGAGCAGGGCACCAGCAGCACGAGCAATCTTGCCTACACTTTGAACAATCCAAACATTCTAGCCTTCGCACAAGCATTCAATTTCGCTTTGAATGGCTCCAGTACGACATCAACGGCGGCCGCAACGACCGGCGTTGTGAACAAATATGTCAATCAGGAGCTCGACGCAAATCAAGGCCAACAAAATCCCGCTGTGCAAATGGCGTTGTATTTTCAACAAAATGCCCCGGACATAACCAGCGCATATAGCATCTTGGCTGACAAAGATTTACTGACTGTGGTGCAGACCGCACTTGGCATATCGCCACAAACGTCAATGGAGGACGTCGATACGCAGGCTAGTCAATTGTCCAGCGCAGTTAACATCGCAGACTTTAAAAACCCTCAGAAATTGCAGCAGTTCGTCGAAAAATACTGCGCCATGAGCGATGCAAGCGCACCCGCGTCAGACCTGACAGCCACGCTTTTTTCGCCATCGGATGATAGCATGGGCATTAGCACAACTCTGATGTCGAGCATTCAAAACCTGCCGCTTGGCGGATTCTGATGGCGGCGTCCATGACCGGCCAACCGGCAAGCACAGCGCTGTGCTATAGCGCCCCCGAACCGGCGGCAGAGGCCCTCACGCGAGGTCATCACGCGTTAGGCGCCGGAGATTTCGCCGACGCCATCGCAACCCTTCAATCCGCCCTCGATACCTCCACACCCGGCGATCCTGCTCTGCAGCCGCTCCACACCGCGCTCGGCGGGATTTTCGCCGCCCAGGGCGATCTTGCCGAAGCGTCGGCCCACTATGAGGCCGCGCTCAATCTGACGCCTTGGTCGACCAGCGCGCTTTGCGATCTTGCGAACATCTTTTTCAAATTGAGGCGCTTTGACGAGGCGGCCACGCTTTACCGGGCTGCGCTATACGTCGAGCCAACGCATTGGTCTGCACGCATCAATCTTGCGCTTACACTGCGATCCTCACATCGCCTCGGCGAATGCAAAAGTCTTCTGCTAGAACTTGCTGCCGAGCACCCCAACAATGGCCTAGTCTATAATCAACTCGGGAAAGTTCATGCTTTAGGCCAAGACTTTAAAACTGCGCTTGTATTTTTCCAGAAGGCCGCCGCCCTCAATCCTCTCGATTCGGACAGCCTTTTTTGGATCGGCGGCGTCAGACAAGCGATGGGCGATGTCGACGCGGCCAAGGCCGACTACGCCCGTGCGGCGAAGGTCCAGCCTTTGTTCAAACAGCCGGCCCGGCAATCGCCGCCTGCATTTTCGGTGCTGCTGCTGTGCGCGCCGTCCGCAGGCAATACGCCGGTCACCTATATCACTGCTCAATCCGCCTATGAGACCCAGCTTTTGTTGCTTTTGCCCGATGTTTCCTATGACGCCGCCCCATTGCGGCGGAGCGGCCAGATCCTGTTCAATCTCGTGTCGGACGCGGATCAGGCGGGCGGTCTGCTCAATTCGGCCTCGGACCTCGTGGACAGTATCGGTCTGCCGGTCATCAATCATCCCCGTAAGGTTCAACAAACGGCGCGCGATATCGTCGCTGGGCGGCTGCAATCGATAGAGGGCTGCCGGGTTCTCGGACGGTTCGCTTCGCAGCAAGCGCGGGCGCGCCGCCGGAGGCGCTTCAATCCACGACTGTTATGCCTTTTCCGCTTCTCGCGCGGCCAGCCGGCACCCATGGCGGCGATGCATTTGAGAAAATCCAAGACGGGCTTGCCCTATCGGCTTTCATCGAACGCCACCCCGGAGCCGATCGCTACCTCATCGAATACATCGATTATGCATCGTCAGACGGCTATTTCCGAAAATATCGCTTCATTTTCATAGACGATAAAATACTGCCCTACCATCTGGCTATCGGCCAGGATTGGAAAGTGCATCATGCCACGACCGATATGATCAAGCACGCCTGGATGCAGGACGAGGAGCATGCGTTTTTGGAAGATCCGCGAGCCTTTTTCGATGAGAGGCAGTATGGCGTGCTGCGCGCGATTCAAAAGACCGTGGATCTCGATTATTTCGGCATCGATTGCGGACTAGACCGGGCCGGCGACGTCGTCGCCTTCGAAGTCAATGCGTCCATGCTCGTCCACCAAAATAACGAGAGGTTTCCTTATAAGATTCCGTTTGTGCGAAACATCAAGGAGACCTTTGACGACATGCTCGTCAAGCGGCGCGCAACGTGACAACTGCGGGGCTTCCAGGTTATTGCTCCGCCCGCATCAGCAGCGACGTTCTCGCCGAGCGGACAGCGCTTTCGGGAACCGCAGCCGCCGCGTTGCCCCATGCGTTCCGCACATAGGTCAGAACCGCCGCCACCTGCTTGTCGTTCAATTGCCATGCATAGGACGGCATGCCTGGGCCGGTCGGCGCGCCGTCCGTCGAAGCGCTTTTCGCGCCGTCCACCACGACCCGGATCAACAACGTGGAATTTCCCGCCCTGACCGAGGGCGCGGCGCGTAGCGCCGGGAACATATCCGCAACGCCGCCTCCATCGATCTTGTGGCATGCCGCGCACTGGTCCCGGTAAATCGCCTGACCCGCTTTCATGACTGGGTCCGATGCATCGATCGCTTGCGGCGGCGCGCTTTCAGGCGTGCTCTGGTCCTTGAGAAAAGCCGCGACGGCCTTCAAGTCCCCGTCCGAAATCTTTGAACTGGAACGCTCCACCTCCTCGCCCATGGGGCCCGATGCGCCGGCCACGGCGTTGTGGCCTGTTTTCAGATATTGAACGATCTCATCCGCGGACCATGAGCCAAGGCCAAGCCGCTTGTCATTGGTAATGTTGGGGGCGTGCCAGCCCTCAATGGAGTACCCCTGAAACCGGCTGCCATCCAAATCTCCGCCAAGAAATGATTTTGGCGTATGGCAGGCCCCGCAATGCATGGCCCCTTCGACGAGATAAGCGCCGCGGTTCCATTCGGCCGATTTTCCGGCCGCGGGCTCCCAGGCCGGTTTCGGCCGGTAGAGCAGGTTCCAGAACCAAAGGCTTGCCCGGATATTAAAGGGGAAGGGGAGTTGGTTCGAGACAACCGGGTTTCGAACCGGCTTTAAAGTCGAGAGATAGGCCCAGATGGCGGCGACATCCTCGTCCGTCATTTTTGAGTAATAGACGTAAGGCATTGCAGGGTAGAGGTGAACGCCACCCTTGCCGATGCCGGTCTTCAGCGCCGCCCTGAACTCAGCGCCAGTCCAGGCGCCGATGCCGGTTTCCTGATCCGGGGTGATGTTCGCGGAAACAATCGTCCCGAACGGCGTCTCGATCGGCCGCCCTCCAGCGAAAGGCTTCCCGTTTTCCTGCGCCGTATGACAGGCGGCGCAGTCGCCTGCGATGGTGAGATACTTGCCCTTTTCGATAAGGCCGAAATTCTGCTGATCCACGGCCCAGCTTTGAGCGCAGTGCGCAATCACGATCCAAACGAAGACGGTGGCAAAAGCGAGCGCGCGGTTACGCATGGACAAGAGGCCCCGGATTTTTGAGATACTCGGTGCGGATGGCTTTCGCAGTCCAGAAAGCCAGCGCGCTCAACGTGTTGGTGGGATTGTAGCCGGCGTTTTGGGGGAAATTGCTGGCTCCAGTCACGAACAAGTTCGGCACATCCCAGCTCTGGCAATAGCGGTTCATGGCGCTTGTCTTCGGGTCGGTTCCCATGATGGCGCCGCCGCAAAGGTGGGTCGTTTGATATTCGGTGATGTCGTAAGGCGCTTTGCGCGGGTGCTTCGCGACCTCGCGCGCTCCCATCTGCTTGATGATCTCCGCAAACTTGTCCGTCAGGTAAGCATTCATTTTCAGCTCGTTTTCATGGAAATCCATGGTTATACGAACGAGCGGGCGGCCGAACCTGTCTTTATAGGTGGGATCGAGATCGAGATAGATGTCGCGGTAGCTGTAGAAGCTCCCATGTACGCCCGTGCCTGGAACAACCGTGCTGAGATAATTATCTCGCACAGCTTGCTTCCACTTCGCGCCCCAGGCGGGAGTCCCTTCCGGCACGACGGCGCTAAGCGCGATGGGCCGGCCATTGGTTTGCACCTGCCCCATATATCCGCCGCCGATAAAGCCCAGCGGGCCGTGATCGAAATTGTCGCCGTTGAACTCGTCGATGCATGTTCCGATCGCGCCCGACGAGACAAAGGGATTGAAGATGTACTTCTCCTTGTCGAAGAAGCCGTTCACGCTGGAAATGGTTTGATGGGTGTAGTTCCGGCCGATGACCCCATCATTGGCGACGGGATCGTATGGCTTGCCAATCCCCGAAAGCAGGAGCAACTGCACGTTGAATATGGTGTAAGCAGCGAGGATGACGAGATCGGCCGGCTGCTCCCATTCCTGCCCAGCCGTGTCCACGAAGGTGACGCCGGTTGCGCGTTTGCCCGAGCTGTCGAGGTTGATGCGCGTCACCTCGGAATTATCGAAAGCCTTAAAATTGCCTTTGCGGATCAGCGCCGGGAAAATCGTGGTCTGCGGGCTTGCTTTCGAATAGTTTCCGCAGCCGAACCATTCGCAAAAGCCGCAATAGGTGCAAGGCGCGAGCTTAACGCCGAGCGGATTGGTGTAGGCCTGCGAGAGGTTGCCGGAAGGCTGCGGGAAGGGTTTATAGCCGAGTTCCTGCGCAGCCTTGGCGAAAAGCGTATGGCTGAAGGGCTGCGGCTGAGCTGGCGTCGGGTAGGGCCGGGACCTTGGCCCTTCGAAAGGGTTGCCACCCTCCTGAATCTTCCCCTTCAAATTCCCCGCCGTGCCGGAAGTCCCGCACAAATACTCGAATTGATCGTAATGCGGCTCAAGGTCGTCATAGGTGACGCCCCAGTCCTGTATGGTGCAATCTTGCGGTATGAATTGCGCGCCATATCGCTGCGTCAGATGCGACCTCAGCACAAAGTCGCTCGGCAGAAAGCGCCATGTCTCCGCGTTCCAGTGCACCCCGCCGCCGCCAACGCCATTCGGCGGCATGAAGGCGCCCCAGCTTCGGATCGGGAGCGCCGTCTGGTCCATCTTGTTGCGGAAGGTGAAGGTCAGCTGCGCTGGCCGCAGGAACAACTCGTGGCGGATGCGGTAGCGCAGCTCGTCCTGGTCGTAGGTCGGCGGGAAGTCCGTGGGCGTATCGCGCCACGGCCCTCGCTCGATGGCCACGACATCGAGACCCGCTTCGGTCAATTCATGGCCAAGGATCGAGCCGGTCCAGCCCAGACCGATAATCACGGCATCTTTAGCGGGGAGTTTCCGAGCCATGGCGCTCCTCAATTCTTAAGCTGAGCCGGGGGTCCAGGCTGGGCGTCCCCCTATGCTTACGGGCGGAAGTGGAAAGCGCTCATTGTGCCGTAAAACCCAATCCCGGTAGTCGTAGCGGGCGCCGGGAAATCCGATCATGCTCCAGCCCGCCATGCCGCGATTGCCGCCATAGATGGGATCGGCGAAGAAACCTTCGCGGGCGCCGGCAAGCAGGTGCTTGAAAAATGTCTTGGCGTCGACGCTTTGGAGCGCGGCCGATCCGTCCTCCAAGCCCGAGAGCACTTCGTCCTTGGCTTGATCCGGCAGCGCAGCGAACGGCTTGCCGCCGTACTTGCCTTTACAGAAGGCATCCAGCTCCGAAAGACCGCGGCGATATAAGCGGCCGGCGTCAGCGGCGACTGCGGGCCTTGCTGCGGCGTCCCTTTCTGAAACGGGCCGCTGGTGTAAAGAGCCTGAGAATCGCCATAAGCCCCGGCAAGCTGATTGTCGATATAGACGGCGCATCCCGCATCTTTGCCCCCCGGCGTCTCCGGGTCCGGCGGAATAAGCCTGTCCACGATCGCCTCCACGGTTTCGGCTTCCGCAGCTGTGAAATAAACCCAGCGGGTCGTAATGGCGGGCTTTGGCGGATTGGCGGCTCGCGGCTTCCAGGGCGCGCGCCCTTCGATGACTTCGGCCCGGCCGCTGCGCTGAGCGATCATCAAGATCGCCGCCGCCGCCAGAATATCTCGTCTACGAAAATCCATGACGCTAAAATCCAACTGTTCACCCGCGATAATGACCGGAGCCCTATTAGGTTCCCTGCGGGAAGGGTTGGAGTTCGTTAGCTGTATGTGTAATAGAAAGCAGCGTTGAGCCGCTTTTCCGTCTGCAGTCCTATTGACGCGCCGGGAAAGCGTCTGTTCACATCCGCCATGCCATTCTCAAACACGATGAAATGCGCCTCTGATTTCGTCTTGAAAGCCTTTTTGCCGCCAATGGAATGATCGCATGCCAGCGCAGGAAATAACCGTTCGGGCGCTGCAACTCGGCGAAGGCCTCGATGTGAAGGGCCTGGAGCGGCAAGACGCATTCTCAGCCAATCCGGTCGCGTTCCGCACATCCACGAACGGCACGGCCATGCTGTTCAAGTTCGGCGCCGTCGTCTTTTTCAACATGACGCCGGTCGAAGAGGACGAGCTGGTGCACGGTTTGGCGCGCCGCATCATTCAACCGCTGGAGGTCCGGGAGGTTGAAACCGCTGTCATCGCCATCGCGCCGGAGGAGGAGCATCTGCTTTCAAGCTCGGGCGCAATCCGGCTTCGCAGCGCCGACCCCGACCAGCTTCTTCTCGTGGGCGAGGCGCTGGCGGTCTCTGTTGCGCTGGCCAATGACGAAAGGCGCATAGCGGCGGCTTTCGAGAAGATCGAACCCGTCGCGGCAAGCCTTCTCAAACGCCGCCTGCCGCCCGGTCCGAAATCGGGCATGCTGGAGCAAATCGGAGAGGCTCTCCTAATCCAGAAGCGGCTGGCGTCACGCGTCGATCTCGACGAAAAGCCGGACGTTTTGTGGGATCACCCCGAGCTTGAGCGCCTTTGGGCCAAGCTGGTCGATGAATACGATCTGACCGCTCGCGCACGAGCTGTCGAACGCAAATTGGTGGTGATCCGCGAAACGGCCGACACGATCACGGATCTGATTTCGACGCGCACCAGCCATCGCCTGGAGCTCTACATCATCATCCTTATCGCCATAGAGCTCGCGCTTGCGCTGTACGACAGGTTTCTCAAGTAGCGGCGTTTATCGTCTCTCATTTCTATGATGAAGGACGGCCAAAATCTCCAAGATCGAGACGGCGAAGCCATTATAGCTCCATCCAAGTTCTTGTGACTCGTCAAAGAAACTCTCGATCTTCCTTTCCAACGAACCTTTTAACCTCGTAGTCTCTCTGGAATCCCTGAATTCTTGCTCCGTCGGATTGCAGATAAGATTGGTTTGCCGATCGCTAAGTGAGCCCATTCTACCCCCAGCTTTTCTAACGCTCATATTCTTTTCTGATTCAATGCTACAGCATAGCTTATGTTATAGCGCATAATAAGGCAAACAGATAGATGCGGAAACTACTCATACGCGGAGGTTTGCCTCAAGCGCGCGAGAAAGCCCGGCGCAGCATGGAATAGCGCATTGCGCCCGTGATCTGCGCCGCCGCCGCGTACACAAGGGCGCCCGCGGCGACGAGAGCGGCCAGGGCCCCGGCATGGACGGCTCCGCTGTGGCCCGCTTCGAAATACGGCGCGAGACCGCGGTTCACGGAGTAGAGCGCCACGCCCATCATTACGCTCGCGAGCAGTATAAGCGGCGCACGCCGCTTAAGCGCGGCGTCGAAGCGGAAATGGCCGCGCTTTACCAAGGTGGACCCGAGCAGGAGGGCATTCGTCCAGCCCGCCAGGCTCGTCGCGATGGCGATGCCCACATGCCCGATCACGAAAAACGTGGCGAGCGATCCTCCAATATTCACGGCGACGGAAGCCATCGCGAACCGCATAGGCGTCGCCGTGTCTTCGCGCGCGAAGAAACCGGGGAGGAACACCTTCGTCATCACGAAAGCAGGCAGTCCGCAGGCGAATGCGGCTAGGGCGGCGGAGACTTGAACGGTGTCGGCAGCCGTAAATGAGCCGCGCTGGAATAGCACCTGAATAATGGGGCTCGGGATGACGATCAGCGCGACGGCCGCGGGAAAGGTGAGGAGAAGCGCGAATTCGAGGCTCCGGTTCTGGCTTGCGAGAGCAGCATCCTGATCCCCGTCGGCGAGATGCCGCGTCAGCGTTGGAAGCAGCACAACTCCGATGGCGATCCCGACCATGCCAAGCGGCAGCTGATTGATCCTGTCGGCGTAGTAAAGGAAGGAGACGGCGCTCGACTGCAGCGAGGCGATTATGGTGCCGATGAACTGATTAACTTGATAGATGCCGCCGGTCACAAGGCCCGGCCCCGCCAACAGAAGAAGACGGCGCATGTCGGGCGTAAGCCTCGGCATGCGAAAGCCCGGGTCCATGCCGAGCTGCCGCGCGGCGATGGCCACGAAAAAAAGCTGGGCGAATCCCGCAATGGCCACGCCCCAGGCCTGGATGACGCCCGCTTGCGGCTGGTCGGTGAACCCGCTCGCCGCCGCAAACAATGTCACCGCGATCAGCACGAAATTGAGGACGATCGGGGTTGCGGCCGGCGCGCCGAACTTACCGAGCGCGTTCAAGACGCCGGCTGTCAGCGCGACAAACGACATGCAAGCGAGGTAAGGGAAGGTGATGCGCGTGCACAGAACGGCGAGGCGGAATTTTTCCGGGTTTTCGCTAAAGCCGGGCGCGATCGCCATCACAAGATAGGGCATGAAGATTTCGGCCACGATCACGGTCACGATCACGCCCAGCAGCAATATCGCGAGCGCCTGCTCAGCGAACAGAAGCGCGCTTTCCTGGCCCTCCGAGCGAAGCCGCTTTGTGAACAGGGGCACGAACGCCGAGTTGAACGCGCCTTCAGCGAACAGCGCCCGGAACAGATTGGGGAATTTAAACGACACGAAGAAGGCGTCGGCGACCCAGCCCGCGCCCATCACGGCGGCCAGCAGCACGTCGCGCACAAACCCGAGGACACGGCTGACCGCCGTCAATCCGCCGACCGTGAGAAAACCGCGATAAAGGCTCATGCGCCACCGGTTGCTTGTTTCATGGCAGAGTTCCCAAAAGCATGTCCTCGGGCTTGACCCAGGACTTGACCCCGGGGGTGGCCTTCCGATTTTGGGATAAATTCGTTGACCAGCCAAGGAACGCCTGCTTAGGGGAACCTATGGGCAAGGTTTGAGGCCAAGGCAAGGACACAGTATGCCGGAGTGGGCGATCAAGCGTCTCAGCTCTCATTTCAGGGCGATTTAAGGAACGAGAGGATCTCGCGGCGCACGCTGCGGAAAAGAATCGGCATGAAAAAGGCGTCTGCGGCGAGCCTGAGAGCGTAGACCGGCCGTTAAAGCGCAACAATTCCGTTTTCGGGAGGCGCAGTCTTGACATATATCAAGGAGGCTGTTGGCCCCTTAGCTATCCTGGTGATTGTGAAACTCAGGATGCGAGGAAGATGATGTGGCGCGTGGGGCAGAAGCTACTTGGATCACTATCGGGCGATACTAATGAAGTACATAACCCTTGGGCCGAAGGCGACGATCTAGAGAGCCAGATTATTAAAGTCTATGATATGGGTATTCGGAGGGGGCTGACAGCCAGCGATGCTTTGGCGGTGGCGATGGCTTTTCAGAGCGCGAATAGTGGCGGCGTTTGGGCGCCCGAACTGGCAAAACGGCTGAAGAAGCGCGCCTCTCATTGAAGGTTCGGAGGGTCGCCATCGCGTCTCTCTGTCTCTAAGTTTAGGCCGGATGGGCCGGATTATTTCGCCCGCCGCTCGCGGATTCTCTTTCGCGATCCACTCGTAAATCGCCAGGTTCGGGGCCATCGGCCGCGCCCCAGCCGCTTTACACCTTGCACTCCAGCATTTTCCGTAGACCAAAAGCTTCGCCTTGGTTTCCCGCGCGCAGCCGCGGCCTAGCGTCTCCACGTCGAGATCGTTCGCCGGCTCATCGAGCAGGATCGAATTGCCGCCCTCCTTCAGCATCTTGGCGAGATGCACGCGGTTGCGCTCGCCGCCTGAAAGCAGGCCACCTTCTTCTTTTGCTGGTCCGGCCCTTTGAAGTTGAACCAGCCGCAACAAGCGCGGGAGTTCACCTCGCGGTTGCCGAGCTTGATCGGGTCAAGCCCCTTAACGCTTCATCGCCCCGTGGAAAAAACCGGGAACCACGATTTCATCTCTCTTTTTGTGGACCTCGTAAACAACGAAGTACGGCGAAACGACAAGCTCGCGCAGACCAGCGTCGCGGCCAAGCTGCACAGCCATAGGCTCCTCATGGTTGAACTAAAGCAATGCCCATTTGCGACGGCGGCGGGCATAGCCGTTGAGACCTCCACATATTTTATCTATTTATTGTGGCTTAATCTAAGCGACTACCCCCTAGCAAACCTCGCGAACTTCGCCTTCGGCGTGTCGGCGGCGGCGGCACCGAGGCGGCGCAGCTTGTCCTCCTCATAGGCCTGGAAATTGCCCTCGAACCACTCGACATGGCCGTCGCCCTCGAAGGCGAGGATGTGCGTGGCGAGCCGGTCCAGGAAGAAGCGATCGTGGCTGATGACGACAGCGCAGCCGGGGAAATCCTCAAGCGCCGCCTCGAGGCTCGACAGCGTCTCCACATCGAGATCGTTCGTCGGCTCGTCGAGCAGGATCAAATTGCCGCCCTCCTTCAGCATCTTGGCGAGATGCACGCGATTGCGCTCGCCGCCCGAAAGCAGCCCCACTTTCTTCTGCTGGTCCGGCCCTTTGAAGTTGAACCAGCCGCAATAGGCGCGGGACGGCACCTCGCGCATCTCATCGCATCTGAAGAAACGCATCGGGGGTAATATCCGCCTGTTTCAAGATGGCCCGCAAAGTTCCCTCGGGCATATCGCTTGGATGATTTGGGATCGTTGTGTACCTGAGGGTGGAAGGATTTCGCCAGATTTCATGCGATCCCGCACCTTGCCGGTAAAACTCGAAGCCGAAAAGTTTCAGTCTCCGCACGATTTCGCGATAACGAAACCCCGCGAGCCTACCCATCAGAGCGCAAGCAGCATCGGATAATCGAATTCTTCTTTGGCCGGTGCGAGCGCTTCTTTCGCCGCATCCTCGCCCTGCGCTTCGATCAGCTTCTTTGCGATATCGCGGGCGATTTCAATGGTTTCGGCGATGGTGCGGCCTTGGGCGACTAATCCCTGCACGTCATCGGACGTGGCCAGGTACACGCCCTCCGGCAGCTTTTCGATATGCAGATTGACTATGTGTTCCATATTCAGACCATAACTTAAATGAGAGTGCATGGCGAGGCTGCAAGCCGGCGAACCGCGGTGGCCTAGTTCCTAATAAAACCCGCCTTATTCATACAGGTTTCGAAGATCGCAGATTCCATCTCCTTTTGCATGCGCGCATTTCGGAGCCGTTCTCCCCAGTTTGGGTCGTTATATGGCTAAATCCCATCCAAAAATGGCTTGGGGTCGGTGTTTGTGTTGACCGTAACGCTCGTGTTGTTTGTAATTGTTTGTTGTGGCACGGCTTCATTCTGGAATTGAGATGCTTGTACCAAAGATTTTGCACGGCAATCGTTGAAAGCAACTCTTAAGGCAAGCGCTCGCTCTTAACTCCTGGCCAGATTTTATGGGCTTCAGGGGAACGAACTGTTGCTCAGGCGGCACGGGAGGAGCGCCTTGCAAGGTGCATGCAGTCAGCGAGAGCAGGCAGGCCAAAGTGCGCAGGGTACGCATAACAGCCTACTTTATATTCAAATCAAAGGATAAAGACTATATCGGAATATTTATCAATTAGAGTCAAGAATTCCGCTTCGGATAGGCGGCAGAGCACGCGTTTATAGGCCTGGAAGTTGCCCGCGAGCCACTCGATATGCCCGTGGCCTTCGAACGCGAGGATACGACGTCATTTCGCTCGGCTACGCTTGCATCAATTCCATGCGTTTTTCGATGCGCTCGGCGCGCTGGTCCAGACGCTCAAGATGACGGCCATGGGCGGCAGCAATCTGGAGGGGGCCGCTCACGCTGAAGGCCAATTCATCAACCCGCGCTAGCACTCGATCTAATTTCTCATCCATGCGCCGCAAAAATTCGCGGATAAAATCTAAAGCCTCATCTGCCATTTCGCTCTCCGGTCTCAATCACCCCCGCGCGAACCTCGCGAACTTCGCCTTCGGCGTATCGGCAGCAGCCGCGCCCAACCGGCGCAGCTTGTCCTCCTCATAGGCCTGGAAATTGCCCTCGAACCACTCGACATGGCCGTCGCCCTCGAAGGCGAGGATGTGCGTGGCGAGCCGGTCCAGGAAGAAGCGATCATGGCTGATGACGACAGCGCAGCCGGGGAAATCCTCCAGCGCCGCCTCGAGGCTCGACAGCGTCTCCACATCGAGGTCGTTCGTCGGCTCATCCAGCAGGATCAAATTGCCGCCCTCCTTCAGCATCTTGGCGAGATGCACGCGATTGCGCTCGCCGCCCGAAAGCAGCCCCACTTTCTTCTGCTGGTCCGGCCCTTTGAAGTTGAACCAGCCGCAATAGGCGCGGGAGTTCACCTCGCGGTTGCCGAGCTTGATCTGATCCAGGCCGCCGGAAATCTCCTCCCAGACGTTCTTCTTGGGATCGAGCGCGTCGCGGCTCTGATCCACATAGCCGAGCTTCACCGTGTCGCCGATGCGAAACGAGCCTGCATCGGGTTTGTCCTTGCCGAGGATCATTTTGAACAGCGTCGTCTTGCCCGCCCCGTTCGGACCGATCACGCCGACGATGCCGCCCGGCGGCAGCTTGAAGTCGAGCCCATCGATGAGCGTGCGGCCGTCGTAGCCCTTCTTGATGTGGTCCGCCTCCAGCACTATGCCGCCAAGCCGGGGCCCCATCGGGATCTGAATCTGCGCCTTGCCAACCTGGTCGCGACCGGCCTCCTCGGCGAGCTTCTCATAAGCCTGAATGCGCGCCTTGCTCTTGGCCTGCCGCGCCTTCGGCGATGCCCTGATCCATTCCAGCTCGCGCTGCATGGTGCGCTGCTTGGCCTCGTCCTCGCGGCTCTCCTGAGCGGCGCGCTTCGCTTTTTGCTCCAGCCAGCTCGAATAATTGCCCTTGTAGGGGACGCCCTGGCCGCGATCGAGTTCCAGCGTCCATTGCGTGATCGAGTCGAGGAAGTAGCGGTCGTGGGTGACGAGGATCACGCAGCCCGGATAATCTTCGAGGTAATGCTGGAGCCAATCGGTGGACTCGGCGTCAAGATGGTTGGTCGGCTCGTCGAGCAACAGAATGCCGGGGCGCGCCAGCAGCAGCGCCGTCAGCGCAACGCGGCGCTTCTCGCCGCCCGACAGGGTCTTCACCTCGGCATGCGGCGGGGGGCAATTCATCGCCTGGAGCGCCTGCTCGACCTGCGCGTCGAGGTCCCACAAATTCTGACCGTCGATGACGTCCTGCAGCCGCGCCATCTCGTCGGCGGTCTCGTCGGAATAGTTCATCGCCAGCTCGTTGTAGCGGTCGAGCATGGCCTTCTTCTCCGCCACGCCCTCCATGGCGTTGCCGAGCACATCCTTCGTCTCGTCGAGCTGCGGCTCCTGCGGGAGATAGCCCACGCGCACGCCATCGGCGGCCCAGGCCTCGCCCTGATGCTCCTTCTCGACGCCCGCCATGATCTTGAGCAGCGTGGACTTACCCGAGCCGTTCACGCCCACCACGCCGATCTTCGCATCGGGCAGGAAGGAGAGCGAGATGTTGCTCAGCACCTGCTTTCCGCCGGGATAGGTTTTGGAAAGCTTCTGCATTGTGTAGACATATTGGGGCGGGGCCATGGGGCTTCCTTCTTTGGATCACGTTGCGCGCTTCGCCAGAGTGGATGCGCTGCCGCGAGGGCTGGCGGCGCGGGAGCGATGCGAAGACGCGGAAATCAGGCTGCTTATGTAGCGGATCGTTTGCTGCAGCTCAAGAGAACGCGATTGTGCTGGCCTTCGAACGAAAATTTCGGTCATCGCGAGCTTATCGAGCCTCGGACAGCTGCAGCCGCCCGGACAAAATGTAGCACGCGTTCAACGCCGAGGCCGGCATTTGTTAACGGGTGCGCCCACCCTCGCAGCTGGCGTGAACACTGGCTAGTCCGCATTGGACGGCATTATAGGGAAACTGCGTCCCGTTCTTGCCTTTCCAGACATAAATACTTGGGGGCTTGCTCCGCCGGGGAACAAAGCCGTCTCCTGCGTGTCTTGCTCAGATGACGCTTAGAGATGCGGGATGTTGACCTTGGAGGGCCAATGACGGCGCAGGAACGGATGATCCGCATGTACGACCGCGCATTGGTTAGCGGCGACTACCGGCGCTATTTCGAAGACAGCGGATTTTATAATTTTGGCTATTGGAATGGCGGCGCGAAATCCCAGCGTGAGGCCAGCGAGGCGCTCGTGGACCAGCTAGCGGCCAGGATTCCGGAAAAGGAAGGACGCATTCTCGATGTAGCCTGCGGACCGGGCGCCACCACCCAGCGTCTGGCGCGCTATTACGCTCCCGATAGAATAACCGGAATCAACATCTCGGAAGCTCAGATCGCCGCCGCCCGCCAGCGCGCCCCCGGTAGCACGTTCCAACGGATGGATGCGGCGCAGCTCGAATTTCCCGAAGCCCACTTTGACGCGGTGATGTGCGTCGAGGCGGCATTCCACTTCAAAACCCGCGATAAATTCCTGCGCGAAGCGCTGCGTGTTCTGAAACCGGGAGGGTCGCTTGTGCTGACAGACATGCTGTTCCGGAGCTTTATGAAGCCGATCGGGGATTTTGGCCAGGTGCCGCCCGCGAACTTCCTTCGCGATGTTGCCGGCTACCGCTCGCAATTAGCGGTCGCGGGCTTCGAAAGCATCGACGTGTTAGATGCGACGCAAGTCTGCTTGGCGGGATTTCGCCGGCATCTCGCGCGCTGGCCCGCATCCGAACGCCAGCGCGGACGGATGAAGCTTGGCAAGTCCATCTTGGCGTCGGTCCTCGGCGCTACTATAGCCAAATATTTCGGCGTGGTTTGCAAAGCTTACTTGATCGCCTCAGCCAGAAAGCCGCATGCTACAGCCACCGCTTAGCGGCGCGGAGGGCGCATCCCTTCTGTCCCTTCTTTTTAGGCGCTGGCGCCGATCGTAACAAAAAATGGCCGGGTCTAAAACCCGGCCAACGTCCGATTAGTAGACCTCCCCCTTCTCGATCGGGGGCAGCCCGCGCCAATCAATGCTCGACATTACGCCAAAGGGTCTTTTTCGCGGCGAACAGCAGACCCGCAACGATGGCGAGATAGACGACCACCCAAATGCCGAGCTTCTTGCGCTCGACAAGTGTAGGCTCTGCCGCCCATTCGAGGAACGCAACCACGTCTTTCGCTTCTTGATCGAGTGTGTTCGGCGTGCCGTCCTCATAATCGACGACGCCGTCCGTCAAGGGTTGCGGCATGGCGATCTGATGGCCGGGGAAGGCCTTATTGTAATAAAGCCCCTCGTTCAACTTGAAGCCGGCGGGCGTATCCACGAAGCCGGTAAGAACCGAATAAATGTAGTCCGGACCCTGCTCTTGATACTGCGTGAAGAGATCATTCAACATCAAGAATGGGAAGGAGTACCACTGAACTTCGCGCTCAACCGTCCTGGCCTTCGCCATCACGGACAGATCGGGCGGAACGGCGCCGTTCATCGACGCAGCCGCCTCTTTCTCATTCTTGAACCGCCACTGGAAATAATCCGATGGCTTCCCCGGGCGCATGGCGACTTCGCCCTGGTCGTTATAACCGTCGGCGACTTGGATTTCCGCCGCCAACGCCGCGACTTCCTCTTTTGAGAAATGCGGACCGCCGGGCTGCCCAAGATTGCGGTAGGCGAGAAAACGCATGTTGTGACAGTTTGAACATACGTTCTTGTAGACCTTGTAGCCGCGCCTGAGTTGCTGCTCGTCGAAATAACCGAACAAGCCGCCGAAGCTCCATTCCTGACGTGGAATTTGATAGTGTTGGGGCGGCGCCGGCGTCGCCGCCGGTTCCTCGGCGGCGACCGCGGCCGCGGCCCCCGACAGAAGCGATCCCGCCACAAGCGCTATTAAAGTGCGGCGCGCGAGACTTGTCCTAATCGTTATCATAATGAGCTCTCCTACTCGGCCTGGCACTGCGCGCATGTCGTGGCCTGAACCTTCCGACTTGTGCGTGAAGGTTTCAGAAATCGTGGCAGGCATCGGCTTTGGGGTCTCGATCAAACCGACAATGGGCATGACGAGAAGGAAATGCGCGAAGTAGTACAGCGTGAAGATCTTGGCCGCGATAATCGCGTTGCCTTCCGGAGCCGCCGCGCCCAGGTAACCTAGAGCAAGGCAGTCAATAACCAGCGCCAAGAAGAACCAGCGGTAGATCGGACGGTAGCGCGTTGAGCGCACCCGCGATGTATCGAGCCAAGGAACGAAGAAGAGCAGGACCAGGGCCCCAAACATCAAGATGACGCCACCGAGCTTGGACGGGAATGCGCGCAGGATCGCGTAGAAGGGTAGGAAATACCATTCCGGCACGATATGCGGAGGCGTCAGAAGCGGATTTGCAGGCACATAGTTCACGGCGTCGCCAAGGTAGTTCGGCGTATAGAAAACGAAATACGCGAATATCAGGGCGAAGATCATCAGACCGAACAGGTCTTTGGTCGTGAAGTACGGGTGGAAAGGCAGCGTCTCCTTGTCCTGGTTACGGACTTCGATGCCAGCCGGGTTATTGCTCCCCGGCACATGAAGCGCCCAGATGTGGAGAGCGACAAGTCCCACGATCACAAAAGGAAGGAGATAATGAAGGCTGAACAGACGGTTCAGGGTGGCGTTGTCGACCGAGAAGCCGCCCCAAATCCACTGCACGAGCGTTGTGCCGAGGCCCGAGACGACGGAATCGAGCGACGAGAACAGGTTTGTGATCACGGTCACCGCCCAGAAGCTCATCTGCCCCCAAACAAGCGAATAGCCCATGAAGGCGGTGGCGATCATGGCGATAAGAATGGCCACGCCGATCATCCAGAGCACTTCGCGGGGCGCTTTGTAGGAGCCGTAGTAGAGGCCGCGAAAGATATGGATGTAGACGGCAAGGAAAAACAGCGAGGCCCCGACCGCGTGCGTGTATCGCATCAGCCAGCCATAGTTCACGTCGCGCATCAACTTCTCGATAGAGTCGAAGGCGAGCCCCGTGTTTGGCGTATAGTGCATCGCCACGATGACGCCGGTGAAGATTTGGACGACGAGGAAGAAGGTTAGGATCGCGCCGAACGTCCAGAGATAATTCAGATTTCGCGGGGTGGGAAACGCCATAAAATCCACAGTGAAGCGGATAATCGGCAATCGGGAATCGAGCCAGCGCGTGAACGCCGTTTTCGGTTCGTAGGTCGAGGCATGGGACATGGGAGACAAACCTTCTCAGAATGCCGGAGGCTTAACCGATCTTGATCTTGGTGTCCGCCGTAAACTGATAGGGCGGTATTTCGAGATTACGCGGCGCGGGTCCTTGCCGGATGCGTCCGGCAGTGTCGTACATCGAGCCATGGCACGGGCAGAACCAGCCGCCATAAAGGCCCCTGTCGTCGCCCGGCTTCTGACCCTTCGGGATGCAGCCGAGATGGGTGCAGATGCCGATCGCGATGAGCCAGTTCTCCTTGCCGGGCTTCGTCCGGTTCGCATCGCTCGCGGGCAGGTCCGAGGAAGCGCCATCAACCTCGGCATAGGGATCTTTCAGGTCCGATACCTGCACGTCCTGCGCCATTTTGATCTCATCAGGCGTCCGGTGGCGAACGAAGATAGGTTTGCCGCGCCAAAGAACGGTGATGGCCTGCCCGACGCCGACCGGCGCCAAATCGACCTCGGTCGACGAAAGCGACAGCGCCGACGCATCCGGATTCATCTGATCGATGGCTGGCCAGAGCGCCGCCGCCGCTCCGATTGCCGCGAATGCCGTGGTGGCGATATAGATGAAATCACGGCGCGAGACATCGCCTTGATCACCGTCGTATGTTGTGGCCATGAGGAACTTAACCTTGTGGGACGTTTTGCGGGTGCGAAAAAATCGTGCTCTTATGGATCCGATCGATTTGCGTGTCTATGGCGCAATTTAGCGCTCTTCCTCTGACCGGGCCGCTTCGAGATGCGTATAGCCCTATATCAACCCGATATTGCTCAAAATACAGGCGCGATCCTCCGGCTTGCGGCATGTCTTAACGTCGCAGTCGATGTCATTGAGCCCGCAGGCTTCGATCTCTCTTCCAGGGCTTTGCGAAGGGTTGCCCTCGATTATTACGAGGAAGTCAAGCTGAAGCGCCACAGCACATTCCTGGACTTTAAACGCGATATAGAAAAAAACAGTTCACGCTTGATCCTGCTGACGACGGCGGCGAACACCGCCTATCACAATATTGTGTTTCAAGAGTCCGACGTGATTCTGGCAGGTCGAGAGAGCGCGGGCGTGCCCGAAGAGGTCCGCGCGGCGGTTAACTTAAGTTTAAGAATCCCTATGCGCCGCGATTTGCGCTCATTGAATGTTGCCGTGTCGCTTGCAATGGTGTTAGGAGAAGCCCTTAGACAAACAGGCGGTTTTTCCCGTCTTGCGTAACGCCAACACGGCGGAGTGGTCATGTCGAAATCGCGCGCTGCGCTGATGCCAGCTTTGCAACCTGAGCAACCCCTGCACCCCGAACATCCCGAGCCCTTCAATCTTGAGAAGTCGAAGGCGCGGGTGTGGTTCTCCTCGTTGCGCAACGATATCTGCGCGGAACTCGAGCGTATCGAGGATGAATTGAAGACCGGGCCTTTGGCGTCCGCGCCGTCTGGCCGGTTCGCGCGTAAGCCTTGGAAACGCACCGATCATACAGGAGCTGACGGCGGCGGCGGTACGACGGCGATCATGCATGGCCGCGTGTTCGAGAAGGTCGGCGTCCACGTCTCCACAGTTCACGGCGAGTTTGCGCCAGAGTTCAGGTCGCAAATCCCAGGCGCCGAGGAGAATGCGGGCTTCTGGGCCTCTGGCATATCGTTGATCGCTCATCCGCATAATCCGAACGTGCCCGCGGTTCACATGAATACGCGCTTTATCGCCACATCGAAATGGTGGTTCGGGGGCGGCTCCGATCTGACTCCCGTGCTGGAGCGCAGACGGAGCCAGGACGACCAGGATACGCTCGATTTCCACGCAAAGCTCAGGGGCGCTTGCGAAAAGCACCCCGTCGCGGATTACGCGAAATACAGAGCATGGTGCGACGATTATTTTTGGCTGAAGCATCGAAACGAGCCGCGCGGAATGGGCGGCATCTTCTACGACTATCATAATTCCGGCGATTGGAGCGCCGACTTCGCCTTCACGCAGGATGTCGGGCGCGCTTTTCTGGACATTTACGCCAAGCTTGTGCGGCGCAACATGAATACGCCGTGGAATGAAGCCGAGCGGGAGGAGCAGCTTGTGCGGCGCGGCCGTTACGTGGAGTTCAACCTGCTCTACGACCGCGGAACGGTGTTCGGCCTGAAGACGGGCGGGAATGTCGATTCGATTCTGTCGTCGATGCCGCCCGTGGTGAAGTGGCCATAACGGGCTGAATACACGGCCCGGCATAGTCACCGGGCCGTAGACGCCAGCATGCGCAAGCGATGCCGGCGCGCGCCACTGGAGGTGGCGCCGATCCTTCCTAACGCGCGCCAGGTATGGCTGGATTCGTCCGCTTCGCCTGATCCGGCATGGTGGCGGCGCGAAGCTGGTACGCGTTCAGCACACAGGTATGATCCTTGTCGAGCGTGTCGAACGCGGGATTGGGCTTGTCCGCAATGTCGGCCTGAGTGACGAAGCCCTGTTTATTCGTATCGTAATAATCAAAATTGGCGACCTGGAAGAGCCTGTCGATTTTCGCAAGGCGGTCGAATTCCTCCCGCGTCAGTTTTCCATCGTGATTGAGATCCGCCTCCTTGAAAAGCGAAGCCGCATAGGCTCGCCACTCGTCGCAGGTGACCTTGCCATCGTGATTGAGGTCCCAGGTCGCCGCCGCGCGGATGAAGGATCCATCGATGCCCTCGCTCATTCCGGGCGCGGTGGAAGCGCATCCCGCCGCAAGGAGCGCGATTGAAGCGCTGGCCAACAATAATCCATGATGCAAAGTCTGGCGCCGAGGCATGATGTTCCGACCGGGTTCGAAGGCGGTAAATCGCTATAAGCACTACCGGAAAGACGCCAAATGTGGTCTGAATAGGCCGAACCCATTCCGGCTTCGGCTTTTGCGCCATTTTTAAGCTTAAAAGGCATTGTTCGTACAGCCCGCCGTAAGTTTGCACCCGCGCGGCATACGAGGCATCCGCCTCGCAGCCCTGAAGTTTTTGCATTGGCGCATTAAGCGTTGATAGAGTTGTAAGGGGGATGGTTGAGTCGGCTTACCGATCTTAAATGAGGTGGGGATTGTTGAGACATTGCCGGTTTACGGCCGCGATCTTGTTCGCTTTCTTCTTCCTCCTGAGCACGGCCATGGCTGATGAATGTCCCGGAAATCCAGATGCTCTCGGCACAAGCCGGGCCGTCGTTATCGATCCCGTTGCTTACAAGCGGCTTGGAACGATCCAATACAACCAGACGCTGCCGCTCGACGACCACGAGGTCGTTCTCACCTTCGACGATGGTCCGATTTTGTCCCATACGGAGCGTGTTCTCGACGCGCTCGCCGCCGAATGCGTGAAAGCGACATTCTTCGTCGTTGGCCAGATGGCGAAGTCATACCCAGCCATTTTGCAGCGGGCCTACCGGGAAGGCCATACCATCGGCACGCATACCGAGCATCACGCGCATCTCGACCGCATGCCGGCGCAAAAAGCCGCAAAGGAAATCTCCGAGGGAATAGCCTCGGCCGCTCATGTTCTTGGCGACCGGAACGCGGTGGCGCCCTTCTTTCGCTTCCCCTATCTCGATCCAACCTCGGCGGTCGAGACTTATGCGCTGCAATCCGGGCTTTCGATCTGGAGCGCCGACGTCCACGCCAGCGACTGGGACCGCATCTCGCCTGAGCAGGTTCTGGCTAACGCCGTGGATCGTCTGGACCGCAAAAAGAAGGGGATTCTCGTCCTGCATGACATCCAGGAGAGGACCGCCCTTGCGCTCCCGGCTATCTTGCGCGAGTTGAAAAGGAGGGGTTACCGCGTCGTGCATGCCGTACCTGCCAGCGCCCGTCATCCGAAGGCGGAGACACCGGCGGATCCGTGGACCCCGGTGAATTGAGGTTTGTTTCGACTTCGATGGAAACACCTCTCCAAGTTTTGATGAAGGCGCTGTAGCTCTGAAAAGCCTCAAGGTTTAGGGTCGCGCCGATAGTGACCGAAGAGGAGCCGATGGGCGAAGAACCAATTGTAACGTCCGACATCGAGGGCATGACGAAGGCTGCCCCCTTCTCAAGGCGGGAGTTCATGACTGCGACGGCCGCAACCGCGGCAGGTTATACGCTTGCCGCTGGCCCGGTGCGGGCGGACGCGATCAAAACCGATACCGCTGGCCTGACCGCGGGCGAGGCCACGATCGCGGTTTCCGGCGGTGAGATGCCCGTCTACTTTGCGCGTCCCGAAGGCGTGAAAAACCCACCAGTGATCCTTGTCGCGATGGAGATTTTCGGGCTCCATGAATACATCAAAGATGTCGTCCGGCGGCTCGCGAAACTCGGCGCCTTCGCCGTCGCGCCCGACTATTACTTCCGCAAGGGCGTAGACCTGACCAAAATCACCGACTTCAAGGAGCTGATGCCCATCGTGAACGCCAAGCCCGATGCGGAGCTCTTGGCGGACCTGGACGCGACCGTAGCCTGGGCGAAATCGCAAGGCGGCGATACATCGAGGCTTGGGATCATCGGTTTTTGCCGCGGCGGGCGCACCGTCTGGATATACGCGGCGCACAGCGATGCGCTGAAAGCGGGCGTCGCTTTCTATGGCACGGTCGTTGACCCTCACAATCCCGTCTGGCCGAAAAGCCCGCTACAACTTGCGCCGGAGATCAAAGCGCCGGTTCTGGGGCTATATGGCGAAGAGGACCAGGGCATTCCCGTCTCACAGGTCGAGGAAATGAAAGCCGCTCTGAAGGCGGCCGGCAAGACAGCCGAGTTCAAAATTTATCCCGGCGCGCCCCACGGTTTCCACGCGGATTACCGGCCGAGCTACCGCAAAGATGCGGCAGAGGACGCCTGGAGCAGAGCGGAAGCCTGGTTCAAGACCTATAAGGTGCTATCCTGATGGAGTTCCCATCGGCGATGACGACAACGGCCGCACTCCTCCCCGATCGGAGCGTTCTGGAAATCTCGGGCGAAGATCGCGTGAGCTTCCTTCAGGGGCTCGTGACAAACAGCGTCGAGGATCTCGCCGAGGGGAATGCCTGCTTTGCGGGGCTGCTGTCGCCTCAGGGCAAGATCCTGTTCGACTTTTTTATCGCGCCTTCCGGTGAAACCCTGCTCGTCGACTGCGCGAGCACAATGAGCGCCGATCTCGTAAAGCGCCTCACGCTTTACCGCCTGCGCGCCAAGGTCGCGGTCGCCGATGTCTCGCAGCGCTGGCGGGTCGCCGCGGCCTGGGGCGAAGGCGCGGCGGATTGGGCGAAGGCGAACGCCGCCACCGCTTATCCCGATCCTCGCCTGCCGGCGCTCGGTGTCCGGATGCTTCTCGATGAAACCGGTAAACCCGAGATAGCGGCAAACTTCGCCGATTACGAGGCCATGCGCATCGCGCTCGCTATCCCCGAAGGCGGGAAGGATTACGCCTATGGCGACGCCTTCCCGCATGAGGCCTGCTTCGATCTCCTCAATGGCGTGAGTTTCAAGAAGGGCTGCTTTGTCGGTCAGGAGGTGGTTTCGCGCATGCAGCATCGCGGAACCACGCGCTCGCGCATGCTGGCGCTATTGGCCCAGCAGCCACTGCCGCAGGGCGGCGCCGATATCTTGGCGGACGGTTTTGCTGTGGGCAGGCTGGGCTCCGTGGCCGGACATCGCGGCGTGGCGCTCGCGCGGCTGGACCGCGTCAAGGAAGCGCTTGCGAAAGGCCAGCAGCTCACGGCAGAGGGTATTTCAGTTGAGGCCGCAGCGCCGGGTTGGGCCACATATACGCTCGACGCCGAGCCAGCCGGGGCCGCGAATTGAAAGCATCGGAGGGCACGTTCGCTGCACCCGCCCTTTGCCGCTGCCCTTGGGCCAAAGGGGATGCGCTTTACATTCGCTATCATGACGAGGAATGGGGTATCCCCAAGACGCGCGATATCGATTTTTTCGAAAAGCTGATCCTGGAGGGATTTCAATCCGGCCTGTCGTGGCTGATCATCCTTCGCAAGCGCGAGGGCTTCCGTAAGGCCTTCGACCGGTTCGAGCCTGAGAAAATCGCCCGCTACGATGACGCGAAAGTCGCGGAGCTGCTTGCCGACCCGGGCATCATCCGCCACCGCGGCAAGATCGAAGCGGCCATCGCCAACGCCCGCGCCTACCTCGATCTCACGGAGCGCGAGACGCTCGCGGCCTTCTTCTGGGCCTTTGTGAACGGCGAAGCGATCCAAAACCGCTTTGCAAATCTGGCCGATGTCCCGCCCCAAACGCCATTGAGCCGCATGATCGCCAAGGAGCTTAAGGCGCGCGGCTTCCGCTTCTGCGGCCCGACGACAACCTATTCGCTGATGCAGGCTTGCGGCCTCGTCAACGATCACCTCACCTCCTGTCATCGCCATGATGCATGTGCGGCTTTAGCGCGGCCGCAACTTCTGGCATAAAGCGCCAAGATGAGTTGAGCGAGCCCATGCAACCGAAACCAAATCCGCCAAGTGAGACCTCCCTGCCCGCGCGAGCCTGGCAGCGCATGCTTTCGGGGCGCCGCCTCGACCTGCTCGACCCCTCCCCATTCGATATCGAGATCGCCGACATCGCCCATGGACTGGCGCGCGTCGCCCGCTGGAACGGACAGACCAAAGGCGCGCATGCGTTCTCCGTGGCCCAGCACTCGATCCTGGTGGAAGCCATCGTCACGGCCCTCAAACCCAATTTGAGCGCAAAATTCCGCTTGGCCGCGCTCCTCCACGATGCGCCGGAATATGTCGTCGGCGACCTCATCAGCCCGTTCAAGGCGGCCATGGGCGTCAGCTACAAAGCATTCGAGGAGCGCATCCAGCGCGCCATTCACATCCGCTTCGGGCTTCCCCCTGTGCCGCCTATGGGCGTCGCGCAACTCATCAAGAAGGCGGACAAGATCGCGGCCTATTACGAGGCGACCCAACTCGCGGGTTTCTCCGTTATCGATGCGAAGGCCAGTTTCGGCGATCCTTCCTCTTTGCCCGTTGAGCTGCCGGACTTTCTCCGCGGGCTGGAGCCCATGGAAACCGGGGCGGCGCAGTCGGCTTATCTTCACTGTTTCGAAGCGCTCGAAACCCAAGATCGCAAGGCTCCCGCTCATGCGTCCTGACCTGAAAACCCCGTCGCCGGATGTGTTGTCGTGTTTTGCCGCAATCGCGGGTGAAAAGGGCGTGCTGACCGCGCCGGGCGACACCGAGCCTTACCTTCACGAATGGCGCGATCTGTACCGGGGCCGCACCGCGATGGTGCTTCGGCCCTCGACGGTGGAGCAAGTCAGCGCGATCCTGAAGCTTGCGCACGAGGAACGCATCGCGATCGTGCCCCAGGGCGGCAATACCGGGCTGGTCGGGGGCCAGATCCCCTTCAGTTCGGCCGCCGAAATTGTGCTCAGCCTCAACCGCATGAAGGCTATCCGCGCGGTAGACCCGGCGGGCAATAGCCTGACCGCGGAAGCGGGGGTCACGCTGCTATCGATTCAAGAAGCCGCCGCTGCTGTAGATCGCCTGTTTCCCCTGAGCCTCGGCTCGGAGGGGACATGCCAGATTGGTGGCAATATCGCCACAAACGCGGGCGGCATTCACGTCTTGCGGTATGGCAATACCCGGGAACTCGTGCTGGGCGTCGAGGCCGTTTTCGCGGGCGGGGAAGTTTGGAACGGCCTGAAAGCGCTTCGCAAAGACAACACGGGCTACGACCTCAAGAGCTTGCTCGTCGGCTCGGAAGGTACGCTCGGCGTCATCACGGCGGCGTCGCTCAAGCTTTTTCCGCGCCCTGCCGAAGTCGCGACAATATTCGCGGGGCTGCCCAGTCTCGACGCCGCTGCGTCTTTGTTCTCCAGCGCGTCGGGCAAAGCCGGTCCGCTGTTGACGGCCTTCGAGCTTATCCCGCGCATCCTTCTCGATTTCATTCTAACGCACCTGCCGCAAAATCGCGATCCGCTGGCCGAGGCTTACCCCTGGTATGCGCTGTTCGAGATTTCCTCTCCTATGCCGGAGGGAGTGGCCGAACGCGTAACGCTCTCCCTCCTCGAAGACGCGTTCGAGAAAGGCATTGTCGCCGACGCCGCCATCGCCGCCTCGGAAGCGCAAACGGCGGACTTCTGGCGCCTGCGCGAGGCGGCTGCCGAAGTGCAGAAATACGAGGGCGGCAGCATCAAGCACGACGTGTCTGTGCCGCTATCGCAGATCCCGCGCTTCATCGGGGAGGCGAGCGCAGCCGCGACCGCGCTTATTCCAGGCTCGCGGCCTATTGCGTTCGGCCATTTCGGGGACGGCAATATTCATTTCAACCTGTCCCAGCCGAAGACCATTGATAAGGCGGCGTTCCTGGCGCGCTGGTACGACGTAGCTGAGGTGGTCCACGGCGTTGTGTTGCGCTTCGGCGGCTCGATCAGCGCCGAGCACGGGATCGGCCGGATGAAGGCTCACGCGCTTGAGACGGTGAAAAACCCGGTGGAACTCTCGCTTATGCGAGGCATTAAGGCGGCATTCGATCCGCGCGGCATCCTCAATCCAGGCAAGCTTCTCGCCGAGTTCCAGCCTGTAGAATGACGCCAATCGCTGGATTTCCAGCCCCCTGCCGCAAGGGGAGATGAGACGCCGTTGCAACCCGCGTAACCTTTCCCCCTCTCCGCCCAATCGCATCCGCTTGCGGATGCGAACACTTCGAGTTGCAAGCACGCCATGGCCTGCTCGCCGGGAGAGGGTTGGGGCGAGGGGGCTTGCGCCGAGAAATCCGACGGTTGGTTCTTTAGGAATTAGCCAAGCAGCAGCTTGATCGCAATTGCTATCAGCGCGCCCATCCCTACCCAAAGCGGGATGGCGACCGCCCAGCGCCCTTTGCGAGGACGCCCGCCGGCCGGTTCCAACGCAGTCTCGGGATCGAGCGCATCCACGATCCTGGCGCCGCGTTCGATCAGGCCAGGGGCCTGCTTCAAGGCGGAGGCCAGCGCGTTCACATTTGCGGCCACGTCCCGCAATTGCGCGCGGGGGCCAAGCTGGTCGGCCAGCCAATCTCGAACCACCGGCTCCGCTGCGATCCAGATATTCAACCTCGGATCGAGCGAACGCGCCACGCCTTCCACCACGACCATGGTCTTCTGTAAAAGCAGAAGCTCGGGCCGCATGCGCATGTGGAAAACTTCCGTGTTTTCCAACAGCTGCGTCAGCAGGCGCGCCATGGAAATTTCCTCGGCGGGCCTGCCCATGATCGGCTCGCCGATCGCGCGGAGCGATTGCGCAAAAGCGGCGACGCTTTGCGAGGCCGGCACATAGCCCGCCTCGAAATGGATTTCCGAAGCGCGCTGATAATTCTTGGTGATGAAGCCGTAAAGGATCTCGGCGAGAAACCGGCTCTCTTTCGGGCTGAGCCTGCCCATGATCCCGAAATCGACGGCGATAAGGCTGCCGTCACGGCGATCGGCGAAGAGATTGCCCTGATGCATATCCGCGTGGAAGAACCCGTCGCGGATCGCATGCTTGAGGAAGGAGCGGATGACATTCAGCCCGAGCGCTTCGCGGTCAATGCCCGCCGCCTTGATGGCGTCGAGGTCCGTCAGCGGAATGGCGTCGATCCAGTCGAGGGTCAGGACGCGCTTTCCGGTGCGTTGCCAATCCACCTGGGGGACGCGGAAGCCGGTGTCGCCCGCCTTTGCGATGTTCTCGGCCATCTCGGAAATGGCGGCCGCCTCAAGGCGCAAATCCATCTCCAGCACCACCGACTGCGCAAGCGTGTCCACGGCCGCGACCGGGCGTAGGCGCCGGGTTTGAGGAGAAAACCGCTCCGCCGTGTGGGCCGCGAAATAGAAGCTCTCAAGATCGCGCTCGAACCGCTTCTCAATGTTAGGCCGGAGAATTTTCACGGCGACCGCGCGCAGTTCCCCGTTCGTGCGCACCGTGGCCTTATGCACCTGGGCGATGGAGGCCGCGGCGAGGGGTGGGCCGAAATCGGCGTAGACTTCGTTCCAGGGGCGTCCGAACGCGGCCTCGATCTCCTTGTGCGCCTCCTCGACCGAAAATGGCGGAAGCCGGTCGCGCAGCGATCCCAGAGCGTTCGCGAGTTGCGGTCCGACGACATCGGGCCGGGTCGCAAGAAACTGACCGAGTTTGATATAGGTCGGCCCAAGCGCCCTGATCGCGCGCGAAAGCCGTTCGCCCTTTTCTTTGCGCTTGGCGGCGGGCTCCTCTGAGCTGCTTCCGTGTAAAATGCGCAGCGGGGCTGGCAGCGTGACGGATTCGGGGACGAATCCCGCGCCATGCCAAGCGAGCGTGGCGCCGGCCTTCGTCAGACGGTAGGTGTTCTTGATTGCGTTGAGCATAACCGCTTGCGGGATTAGAATTTCCTGCCGATTAACACGCGCGGGGGTTAATGTCAGGTTTTATAATCGCCGCAGCAGAAGATAGCGGGCCGGCTGGGCCGCGCCATCAGAGAGTGGGATGCCTCGCGTGCCTCAATTGGTAACGAAGCATGCCTTGTCGCCGCCGACGCCTTTGATCTTTTGACAAAGTTCCATGGCTTCCTGCCGCGATGGCAGCGGGCCGGCGACGGCCCGGTATGTCACGCCCTTGGCGCCAAGGTCCGCGATCTTCGAGGACAGTTGGACATCTCCAAGCACGGACTTATACTTATCGGTGAGCGTCGGCAGATCTCTTTGGATCGCTTTCTCATCGGGGGCTGACTTCAATGAAACGTAGAAGCCCGGGCCGCTAGCCGAAGGGGCAGCGGCAGGCTCCACGGGAGTGATTGAAGCCGAGCGCGCGTTCCTCGCCGATGGCGCGGCGGCCTGGAGAGCGGGCGCCGATGGGGCCGCCGCTGTTCTGAACGGCGCGGGGGCGGGTTGCTGCTGCGCCGGGACGGGTGCAGCGAAGGGCGGCGTAAAGCCGGGACTCATCTCCACCATGCCGGGCGCTGCAGGGCGCGCAGCATCGACGCGGGTTCCATCGGGCCGGTAAATCTCGCCTCTTACCACAGTAGGCTGGTCGGGCGCCCGGTTGGCTTGGGGCGCAGGTTGAGGAGCCTCGCCGGTATTTCGCGCTTTTCGTAAAGCTTCGTCGATGCGTTCTTCAAGCGAATTGCCTGAAGCAGGCGCAGCGGAGGAGGGTGGCTGGGCCGCGGGCATCGGGGGCGAGAAGGACGCCGCCTGAACCTGCTGTCCATCGGGGGTCAGCCTGTCATAGATGGTTTTCTCGCCGTTCGGAAACTGCTTGCCGCCGGGGTTGCCCGGCATTTCCTTTAGAGGCCGGTTGTCGGCGCGAATCAGCGCCGTTGCGCTCTCTCCGCCGCCGGCGCCGCCGCCCTTGACCGACTTATAGAAATAGGCGCCGCCGCCGCCGACCGCTATGGCGCCGGCGAGGGCGGCCAGGATCAGCTTCTTCCGGCCACGCTTGGGCGCGGGCATTTGATCGTGATCGAGTTCATCCTCGTCGGCGAAGAAGTCTTCATCAAGTTCATTGCCATGAGAATCGTGCTGCAAATGCCCGGCGCCGTCGTCCGGAAGAGCATGTTCGTCGGCCCAGCTATCCTGGCCGGAATAGCGTGCGCCGTAATCCTCTTGAGGCGGATATGGGTTTGGAGCGTATTGCGGCTGCGGAGGCGGCGGAGGCGCATAATTACGTTCCTGCTGAGAGACGCGCGGCTGCTGTGGCGCCTCCTCAGGGAGAAAGAAGCGCGACGCCTGCGTTTCCTGAGCGATTCGCGCCGAAAAGCTGCGTTCGTAATCGTCGATGGGCGATGGCGGAGCTTCGCCGCGAAATTGAGGCTCTTCGCGCCGGTTCGTCGCCGGCTGCGTCATGGGCTGATGGCCGCGATTTTGATCGTAAGGATCGTTCTGATAACCGCTTGCTTGCGGAGGATAGGCGTTCTGCTCGTAGCTGGCAGGCGCCGGATCGCGGGCGAAAAGATCGTCACGTCCGGCATCGGGGTAATTCACATGCGGAGGCTCTGGCTCGTAAGACGGGGATGGCGGCGCAAAGGATGGCGCGCTCGGTTCGGCGTAGCGTGGCGGGTCGTTCCGCGGAACAGGCTCCTGGTAGTAGCCTTTGGGCTGCGGGGGTGTAGGCTCCGGCGGGGTATAAGCATGCCTGCTGAAGTTGGAATAGGCGCCACGCTGAGCCTGGCTGTCCCGGCCTCGCTGGTCTTGATAAGGATCACTGGCGGCCCGATCGCGCGACGACGATTGATCCCACCTTTCGTCACGCTCCTGCCTGGCGGGGCTACGGCGTTCCGCCTGGTCAGGACGACGTCCGCGGCGCGATGCCGAATCGTCATTCGTAGACATCGAACAGATTCCCTCCACCTTACGACTTAGTACGGACCTTGGCGGACTACCGCATTTCAGAAATTGCTTCTACGCCAAGCAAGTTTAACGACGAACGCAATACTTGCGCTGTCCCTGTAATAAGCGCCAGACGCGCCTTGGTGATGTCCGAACTTGCCGGAACCATGAACCGTAAATGTGGCGACTCTTTGCCACGAGTCCAAAGGCTGTGGAATACTGCCGCTACTTCATGAGCATAGAAGGCGAGCCGATGAGGCTCGTGAGCCTGCGCGGCGCCTTCGACAGTTCGGGGGAATTGCGCGAGCTTCTTGATGACCGCAAGCTCCGCCGGGTCGGAAAGGAGGGCGAAGCCGGCGTGCGCCAGCGCGGAAGCGGAAAGGTCCATGTCCGGGAAGGCCTCTCGCGCCTTGCCGAGCACCGAACTTGCCCGCGCATGGGCATATTGAACGTAGAACACTGGATTGTCGGTCGACTGCTCAACCACCTTGTCGAAGTCGAAATCCAGCGTGGCGTCGTTCTTGCGCGTGAGCATCATGAACCGGACCGGCCCGGCCCCGACCTCATCCACGACTTCGCGAAGCGTTACGAAGGAACCCGATCGCTTCGACATCTTCACCGGCTCGCCGCCCCGGAACAGGCGCACGAGCTGGCACACCTTCACGTCGAGAGCGGCTTCGCCGTTGGAAATCGCCTTCACCGCCGCGCTTAAGCGCTTGACATAACCTCCATGATCGGCGCCAAGCACGTTGATCAGCGTCTTGAAGCCGCGTTCAATCTTCGACCTATGATAAGCCATGTCGGCTGCGAAATAGGTGTAGGAGCCATCCGATTTGATCAGAGCGCGATCGGTATCGTCGCCGAAATCGGTTGCGCGAAACAGGGTCTGCTCGCGGTCCTCCCAGTCGTCTGGCTGTTTGCCTTTCGGCGGAGCAAGACGGCCTTCGTAGATCAGCCCCTTTTCTCTCAGCGTTTCGATGGTTTCCGCGATCTTATTCTCGCCCTTGCTTGTTAAAGAGCGCTCCGAGAAGAATACGTCGTGCTTGATCCCGAGCGAGGCGAGGTCGTCCCGAATCAGATCCATCATGGCGGCGATGGCGCGTTCGCGGACCTTCGGAAGCCACGTCTCTTCCTTCATGCGCAGGAGCCGCTTGCCGAACTCGCTCGCAAGCGCTTCGCCGGCAGGCTTCAAGTAATCGCCGGGATAAAGCCCGGCCGGAATCTCGCCAATGTCTTCGCCGAGCGCCTCGCGATAGCGAAGGAAGGCAGAGCGCGCCAGCACATCGACCTGCGAGCCGGCGTCGTTGATGTAGTATTCGCGCGTTGGCTTATAGCCTGCGAAGGCGAGGAGATTGGCGAGCGCATCGCCGAAGACAGCGCCCCGCGTATGGCCCACATGCATCGGCCCGGTCGGGTTCGCGGAGACGAACTCCACATTGACGGCCTCGCCTGCACCGAGCGCGCTCCGGCCATAATCTTCGCCGCCGGTCAGAACCGCGCGCAGCACTTGCGGCCAAAAACCGGCGTTCAAGGTGAGGTTGATAAAACCGGGACCGGCGATTTCCGCCTTCTCGACGTCCGGGGCCTGGCCGAGCCGTTCCGCGATGCGCGCGGCCAGCTCTTTCGGGTTTTGGCGCGCGGGCTTGGCGAGCATCATGGCCGCATTCGTGGCGAGATCGCCATGAGCGGCTTCCCGGGGCGGTTCGACAACGAAGCCATCGAGCTTTGCGTCGCTAGGCAAAACGCCTTCGGCCCGCAAATCCTCAAGCACGGCGCGAATGCGCTCCTCAAAAATCGCAAATATGTTCATGGCGATTTCATAGTCGCATTCAGGGCCGGGATGCAATCCCGCGCCCCGTCTTAGCGCCGCTTCTTGCGCAATAAAAGTGCGGACGCCCGCCGGCGCGCCCGCTTCAGTCATTTCGCAGCTTTAGCGTCTGCATTCCTCGTGATAGCGGCGGCAATTGCCGTCTCCAAACTCGCCCAGCTCATATTTGTACTTGCAGCGATCGCGCAAGCGCTCGCAAAACAACTCACCTCGCTCTCCACACTCCTCGCGATAGCGCCGGCAGTTGCCTTCGCCCCTCTCTCCATACTCGCAAGCGCGTCTTAAGCGTTCGCAATACCCCCCATATTGAATGTGGGTCAGGCCGCTTTGAAAAGCCGCGCCGCCGCTCAGCTGCGTATCGTTGACCGGGGCAGCCGGGACTGCGCCCAAGGATAACAGGATCATGGCCGCGCCCAAGGCCACAGTCATAATGGTGGTCCGCATAACTTCTCCCTGACATGAATAATGTTTTCCAATATCGCACGGCGGTTCGGCTTCAGCCGCTCCGTCCGCACGCACCCGCTCCCCAGAGCGCCATTTAAGCTGACCGGCTGGGAAAAACGAATAATTAAAGGTTGATGGAAGTTATGGTTCCTCTGTGGCCGATTTCAGCGAAATTTGTGTCGCTCTTTGGTCATTCCGGGGCAAGCGTTACGCGCCGCCTGCGGGTTTTCAAGCCGCGGGTAAACTTGCTGCAGAAGGGTGGCGCGGGGCAAGAAGCGCGGCTCGCAGCCGGACATGGGCGACGATGGCGATGTGAATGGCGATAGCGGCGCCGATGCCGATGCCCTGCTGCGCGATCGCCCCGCCGCCATGAGGCGCGAGCAGCGCAAGCGACCAGGCGCCTGCGGGAGCCAAGAGAAGCAGCGCGGTCATAAGACCGGGGTTGTATTGCCGCAAAACCGCGAAAGCTCCGGCATGGGCGGCGGCGTTTACAAGCAGAAGATAGGGCGCGACAAGCGCCAGGCCCGCGGGAAGCCCTTCCCGCTCCGCGTAGAGCGCAGCCATGATCACGGCCCAGACGCCTCCAACATTGATGATCATCACGGCCAAGGGGGTTAGAACCTCCTTGCCGCCGCCGATATGGAGGTTGACGAAGGCTCTGAACCGGTCGCCCCTGTGCTCCTCATATTGGTGAAGCATGTAAGCGATCAGGCAGAGATAGATCGAGAATGTCTCGGGGCGGCTCCCCTCCGAAACGAGGGGGGCGAGCGCGATCAGGAATGCGCAAGTGACCATACCGGCGAGCAGCCAATGGCGCGACAGGGCTTGTAGCAAGGTGCTTCTCCAATTGATATTGCGGCTCCAGCTTAGCCGGACAAAGTGGCGCAAGACTTAAGCTTGCATCCGCCATGCCGGCGCCAGGCGCGCCTTGCCCTTCTGGCGAGCTTGCATGAGAGACGTGAGCAGCCTACCCTTGGTTCACCCGGCGTTTGAGCAAAGGATTCAAGACGATGCGCCTCATGCAGTTGATCTACACGTCACGCCCCTTCGGCTTCGACGACTTGGCGCTTATGAACATTCTGCTCGTCTCGCGCGAGAACAACCAGCGCGACGGCATCACGGGCTCGCTGATCTGCCGGGAAGATATTTATCTGCAAATGCTGGAGGGCCCGCGCGCCGCTGTTACGGCGGCCTATGCGCGTATTTTGCGCGACAATCGCCATGCGGAGGTGGTTGGGCTTTGGTCGGGAGATGCGGAGGAGCGGCTTTTCCCCGCGTGGTCGATGCGCCACGATCCGGTTCAGTCCTGGATGTGGACGCCGGCGCAGGTGCGAGCCGGAGCTGTGACGGAAGCTTCGGCGGACGAGATTCGGAGTGTGTTCGTGAGGCTCGCGGCTACGGTTCTATAGGGCGTGCGCATCGGAAAGGGAGCAGCTTCGACTTTTATCCGCGCGGCGGCCAAGGCTCAGACACGGGCGACTGGATACTTTGGGCCGCGCATCGACGCTTAGGCGCGCAAGGGAACGGAAAAGCACGTCGACATACTGTCGCATTTGACATATTAACGCGCAGTTTCAATACGGAGGCGTAGCAGCGCGCCTCCCAATAAAAGTGCGGCGGGAAGTCGAGTGAGTACAAAGCCAAAAAAAATTCAGGTTTGGAGCGCTCCTGCACGGGGACTTAATGCTGCTCTGCTGCTTGTGGCGCTTCTCATTCCGCTGCATTGGCTCGCGCCCGTTTTCGCTTCAACGGCATTGGCTGGTCCCGCAAAGGCTTTCAGCATCGGCGCCTCTCCGTTGAAAATCACGGTTCTTACGGGTCCCCGAAACGATTTCTGCTACTCGGACCACACAGAGGCGATAGAGAAACTCGCAAGACGCGAGCGGGATCGCATTAACAAAGCCGGCGGCATTGCCGGGCGCCAGATCGAAATACAGTTTCGAAACGATGAAGGCGATGCGAGCCGAACAGTTGAGAATGTGAGAGAAGCGCTCGCCGATCCGCAGTCCATCGCGATCATAGGGCTCCAGAGTTCCGATCGCGCCAAAGAGGTTTTCAAAGAATTAGGTCCAAGATTAAGAGAGAGCGGCATCCCATGGATTTCCAGCCTCTCTACGGCGGGCTTGTTCGCCAATTACCCAAATGTTTTCACGATGCGCGGGTCTCAGGAGGAAGAAAGCATCCCTTTGATCGCCCAATTCGTGAAGGAGAAGGGATTTGCGCGCCCCGCCTTTATTGGCTTGAAGGGGCAACCCGGCATAGAGGCGTTGCTAAAGGGATTGGAGGCGACAGAGGGCTTTCCAGCTTTTGCCGGCAAGAGCCTGCTACAGACGCCGGGCGCCGATAGCAAATCCCGCCTGAACGCGAACCTTGACCCAAATGAAGTCGCGCAAGCGATCGAGGGGCTTAAGTCCGGCAATCCTGACATCGTCTTCTTAAGCGTGGGCAGCTGGCGCGTCCCCGCCTTCCTGAAAGAGCTGCAAAGAGTTGGGATAACCGCGCCCCTCTTCGTTACGGGCCGGCTTGACGATATCTTCCGCTCAGACGGCTCATCCTATGCTGGCGACGTCTACCAGATCGCCAGGGACGAACTGCCGAACCTTTACAACAACAGGGTTCGTCAACTGTTATTCCGGGACCGTCCCGAGACGTGGGCGTTCAAAGGCGAGCGAAACCAGGACGCGTTCGAGCGGCGTGAAAATGGATGCAAAGAGCGGCCGGCCAAAGCAAAGTTGGATGTTCTGTCACGCTCAAACTTAAGGGCCGTAGGGATAGGGTTGGAATTCAGAGATATGATCGCCATGATCTCCGATGTTGTAAAAGCGGCGAAGCCAGCGATCGATCCTGATGATGTTGCGGCCATTCGAAAAACAATCGCAAACGGGATAACGGCGTCATTTTCCTCCGGCAAGGGGATCTTCAAGGGATCTCTCGAAGATTGGGCGTTCCGGCCTTTGTCCAGGACAACGGTGAGAACGCCTTTCATCATCACACGTCCGAAGGACCTGAACAGACAGCAGCTCGCTCCTATTCAATACGTTCCGTTGAAAGACGATAAACTTCGGAAGATTCCGGCGACTTACCTGGAGATCGATCTGATCCGCATCTACCGGATTGACGATACTGAAAAGAGCTTCGGCGCGGACTTTTACTTATCGATGAGCGACGAGAACGATCCGCATCTCGACATGATCGAATTTGCAAACGCCTTTGTCGATTACAAATCCAACAGCAGGCAAATCACCATCCAGCCTCTTCATGAGGGAGGACCGAGCGACACTTATCCCAGTAATATGAAAATCTATTTGGTGTCCGGCAAGTTTATGCTGGACCCTAACTACAAGAGCTACCCTTTTGACGTTCAGATGTTCACCATCGATCTACGGCCGAGGCGAGGAGAGTTTCCGTTTATCGTCCAACCGCTTCAACCGGAGTTGCGAGCCAAGCCCTTCGATGCCGAAGGTTGGGACATCAAGGACTCATATGTGAGTTACGATCAAGAGTCCGTGTCGATTTTTGACACTAAGAAACTCGAACCGAGCGTGATACCATTCTATAAGAGCAGCTTTGTTTGGGTGTTAAAGCGAAGCGCTACCGATTATTATTTAAGGGTGGTGGTGCCCTTATTTTTTATCGCGATCGTCGCCTATCTCGCCATCTTCATTCCGGCCGCGTACTTCGATTCAATTGTGGCGATTCAGGTTACGGCATTTTTGTCGGCTGTTGCGCTTTACATCACCACCCCTAAAGTCGATTCGGACACGGCGACACTTTCAGACCGAACATTCTTGTTCAATTATATGGTGTTCAGTTTGATGATCGTTATTTCAATTCTACGCGTGAATAAATTCATCGCGGGCACCCTACATTTAAGGCGCGCCCTGGCGATTGTGCACATTGCTGTTATCCCAGTCTTCGTCGTGCTTATGGGCTTTTACGTTTACGGCGCGGGCGGGTCGGATAGCCACTCGGAGCTGGAATTTGGCCCGGCTTTGCGAGACGGCGTTTCGCGCTTCGTCGCGTGGTTAGGAACGTTAGCGTGAATCGGATGCAGCGCCGAACAGCTCGGAGTGGGTCTTAAGCGCGAACATATCCGTCATCCCCGCGACGAAATCGCCAACAATTCGCTGCCTTGCGACTGGGTCTGTCATTTCAGCTTCCGTCGCCGGTTCCAAATGCATGGCCTCGGGATGCTGGGCGAAATAATCGTAAAGCTGGCGGAGGACGGCTTGCGCATCCGTCATCTTTCCCACGATGGCGGGGTGCTTGTAGACCTTTGCAAACAGAAAACGGCGTAGCTCAGCGATGTTCGCGGCCATTCTTTCGGAGAACTGCGCGAGCGGCGCGTCGAGCCCGCGAATATCCTCGATCGTGGACGGCTTGGCGTCTGCAATCCGCAAGCCCGTCTCGGCAAGCACATCCTGCACCATGCTCGCGATCATGCGGCGGTTCATCTCATAGACGAGAGGCCCGCCGGCGAGATCGCCATGGCGGGCGCGGACAAGAGCCAGCGTCCGCCCGGCCATCGGCACGTCCTCCAGCTCCCTGATCGCGATATATCCGGCGCGGAAGCCGTCGTCGATGTCGTGGTTGTTATAGGCGATGTCATCCGCGAGTGCTGCGATCTGGCCTTCGAGCGAAGGAAAAGTATCGAGGCGCAAATCCTGGACCTGCATATAGGCGCGGATGGCGAGCGGCAGCCCGTTTTCAGCATAGCGCCGCAAAGGCGTGCCATCGCGGCCGGTCAGCGGGCCATTGTGCTTCACGATGCCTTCGAGCGTTTCAAAGGTCAGGTTCATGCCTCGAAACGCCGCGTAACGGTGCTCAAGGTATGTGACGATGCGCAGGCTTTGCGCGTTGTGATCGAAGCCGCCAACGGCCGCCATCGCTTCGTTCAGCGCATCCTCGCCCGCATGGCCGAAGGGGGTATGGCCGAGATCGTGCGCGAGCGAAATCGCCTCTACAAGGTCTTCGTTGAGACGAAGCACCCGCGCCAGCGTGCGCGCGATCTGCGCCACCTCAAGGCTGTGTGTCAGGCGCGTGCGGTAATGGTCGCCTTCGTGGTAGATAAAAACCTGGGTCTTGTGGATGAGCCGGCGGAATGCGGTGGAGTGAACGATCCGGTCGCGGTCCCGCTGATAGACATCGCGCGTGGGACACGGCGCTTCCCCGTAAAGGCGGCCGCGGCTTTGCACCGGATGCGCAGCATAAGGCGCCAGTTCCATCATGCGCTCCATTCCCCCGGCTAAGCCAGTTGACATTGACGCTCGAACATCCAAACTTGTAAACAAAGTTCAAGAGAGGCGAACAATACTGATGACCGCGGATGTCAACATAAGCGTGAGCGACCGGGCCGCCAACCGTATTCGGGAGATCATGGCGGGAGAGGCAGGCCAGAAGGCGTTGCGGATCAGCGTGGAAGGCGGAGGCTGTTCGGGGTTCCGGTACGAGTTCGCGCTCGTGGCCGATACGAATGACGACGATCTCGTCATCGAGAAAGGCGGCGCGCGCGTCGCGATCGATCCGGTGTCCGTTCCCTTTATGGCGGGGTCGCAGATCGACTTTGTGGACGATCTCATGGGCGCTTCCTTCAAGATCACCAACCCGAACGCGACGGCGTCCTGCGGCTGCGGCACGTCCTTCTCGGTTTAGCTCAGGCATGCCGTGCTCACGATCGCGACATGGAACGTGAATTCGATCAAGCAGCGCGAGGCGGCTTGCGCCCAGTGGCTGCGAAGCGTCGCGCCCGCTGTGCTTTGCTTGCAAGAATTGAAGTGCCAGACCGAGAGTTTCCCGCGCGCCGTCTTCGAAGACCTCGGCTATAATTGCGCGGTCCAGGGCCAGAAATCCTTCAACGGGGTTGCGATCCTATCAAAGTTTCCCATCGACGAAACGATTGTTGGATTGCCTGGCGACGCCACCGATGAACAGGCCCGCTATATCGAGGCGGTGATCTCGCTTCCCAGCGGAAAGGCGATCCGCGTCGCCTCGATCTACGCGCCGAATGGCAATCCCGCGCCGTCGCCGAAGCTCGATTACAAGCTCGATTGGCTCGCGCGGCTGAAGGCGCACGTCCAAACCTTGCTGGCTTATGAAGAGCCGTTTGCGCTGGCCGGCGATTACAACATCATTCCGCGGCCGAACGATGTTTACAATCCCGCGAACTGGACCGAGGATGCTCTTTTCCGGCTGGAATCGCGCCAGGCGTTCCGGCGAGTTGTGAATCTTGGCCTGAGCGACGCGGTTATGGCCTGCGATTCGAGCGGCGGCCAATATACCTTCTGGGATTATCAGGCTGGCGCCTGGCAGAAAAATCTGGGCCTGAGAATCGATCACATTCTGCTATCGCCGCAGGCTGTGGCCCGGCTGGTCTCCGCAGAGATCGACCGGCGGCCGCGCGGCTGGGATAAACCCTCCGACCACACGCCTGTTTCGGCGGCGCTGAACCTTTAGCGCTGCCCCCTTCCCATCCGCATCCGCTTGGCGGACGCGGATGCTCCAGAGTGACAAGCTCGCCTTCTTGGCGAACCTGCGCGGAGAGGGCTGGGGTGAGGGTTTTATCCTTTATGTTGAAGCGCTTATGCCTCACCTGAGCCGCGTTCGGCTCGACCTCTGCCAGCAAACTCGCGCTGGCGTGTTTGCCACTCAAAGTGAACGCATCCGCAAGCGGATGCGATGGGGGAGAGGTGGCGTTGCAATTCCGTATCGAACCGATGGACGCTTCATGTAACGGCATAAAAATGGCCGGGTCGAGCCCGGCCAAGACGATTGCGTATGCAGTCGAAGCGGTTTCCATCTAGCCGCCGAGTCTTCCGCTGATATGGGCGAGCACAAAATAGATCCGCCCCTCATCCGAGGCCAGCCGTGACTGAACGCCAGCGCCTCTCGGATCGGTGCGGCTCAGATCTTGCAGCATCTTTTCGAAGTCGGCGAGATAGCGGTCGACAATGGCGCGGAAGGTCTTATCCAACTCATACCGGCGCTGCACGCGATCCACGATCTGCTGGCCCTGCCGGGGATACAGGCCGCGCTGGTTCAACACCTCTGTCTCGCCGCGCTTCAGCCTCTGCCAGATTTCCATCACGCGCCGCTCGTCAATGCAGGAGGCGATATCGCCCATCGTGAAATCCATGCCCGGCTCTTCAGGCTGAACGGGAGCGCTCACGCCTCTTGAGGGGAAAGGCTGCGCCACCGGCGGCATGCCATAGGCGTCATCCTTCTCGTAGAAGGGCGCATCGTCCTCGGAAGCGCGCGCCAGAAGATCGCCGAGCGACCACTGATTGCGTCGCTCCTGCGGCTGGCTTTCCTGGTACGGCGCCTGAGCGGGAGAAGACTGCGGCGCCTCAGCCTGAATTGGACGGGGGGCCTGCTGCTGCTCTGGCCAAGCGGCCTTTTCCGTGGGTGGCTGACCGTAGTCGAATGCAGGGCGCTGCGGCGTAAACGCTGCCTCTTGCGGCATCGGCTGCGGCGAGGGCTCACGCTCACGGCGCTGAGGTTCAATCTTCTGCTCCGGCGCAGAGACAGCGCTGGAGTATGAATGGCGATTGGCCAGATCGGAAAGCGCATCGAGCGCCGAAAGCTGATCCTGCAAAGCGCGGCGCATGGCCGAAGCGCTCTGCTTCGCCGTCTCGGGCAGGACCTTCGCGTGACGCTGCAGCTCGTTTTGCGCCGATTCGAGATCGACCGCCGCCCGCCGTGTGTTGTCGCGTACAACGCGTGTCGTGTCGGAGAACTTCGAAGACAGCGTCGTCAGCTGGTTCGAGACTTGATCGGAGAGCGAAGTGAAATTCGCCTGCAGCTCGGAAACCGCTTTCTGGGTGTGGGCCTGCGCGTCTTGCCGCAGCCGCTCGATTTCGCGGATGGCGACCTGCGACTTCTCCGCCGAATCCTTGGCGAGAAGCTCGGTCACCTTGCGGGCGCGAAGCTCGGCTTGGCTAAGCGATTGCTCAAGCATGTTGGAGTAGCTGTTCATCATGCGGTCGAGCTCTGCGGCCCGCGCGGTGACATTTTCCATCAGCTTCGCGAAGCCCGCTTGCCGGGCCTCAATCATGGAGTCCACCTTCGAATTCGACATTTCGAAAGTCCGGGATGCGGTGATAAGAGCCGCGCCTTGATCCTCGAAACGCTTCGTAAGGCCACCGAGCTGATTGACAAGGGTCGCGGACACTTCCTTGAGGACGCGGGCCTGCCCTGACAAGGCGTCGGAGCCGCTGGAGGAACGGCTCGCCAGTTCCTCGACCGCCTTCTGGATATTGACGGCGTTCGTTGAAACGACGCGCTCGATCGAAGCGGCCTGGCGCGCCAGCGTATGTTCCATGGAGCCAGAATGCTTGTCGAGCGTATCGCAAATCGCGCCGGTGTGCTTGGAAACCGAGGACTCCAAAGCCTGAGCGCGCTGAGTTCAGCGTCGCATCGAGCTGTTTGGTGCGCTCGCTCAAGCTCACCTCGAAATTATGCGTCCGCCGGCTCAGGATGGTTTCAAGCGCCTGAATGCGTTCGGCCAAGGATGTGTCGATCTGGCGGGAATGCTCGGTCAGCACCGTTTGCAGGACGGTTGTCCTGTCGGTCAGCGTCGCGCCGAGAGACTGCGTCTTCTCGGCAAGCGCGGTTTCGAGAGCCGACAAATTGCGCGCAGCTCCGTCGATAATCGTACTGAGGCGTGTTTGCTCTGTGCCGAGCTTCTCCAACAGAACGGGGATCTCGCGGCCGACGCGCTCGCTCATGCCGATCACGGACGTGACGAGGCTGTTGCCCTTCGCCGAGATGGCCGCCGCCGTGCGGTCGGATGTCTCTTGAATCGCGCGGGTGACTTCCAGGCTCGACTGGCGCAGCGATTCCGCAGCCTGCGCCCCGTGCTTGACGAGTTGCTCCGTAATGCGGGCGCCGCGCTCCGCAAGCTTCTCGTCGATCGCCGTTCCAGCTGCGGTGACGGCTGCGGTGATCTTCTGGCCGCGGTTGGCGAAAGCCTCCGTCATGCTCACGCTGGCATGCCCCAGCGACTGGGACGCCTTTTCGCTCGCGGCGGTGATCTCGCGCGTCACTTGGCTGCCGATGCCGCGCAACGCCTCGCTCACGCGCTCGCTGTTATTCGCCAGCGCTTCCCGCTCGCTTGCAAGCTCATTGATGAGGTTTCTGATCCGGTTTTCGTTCTCGGTGTAGGAGCGCTCAAGCGCCGCGACCTCATTGTGAACGAGTGCTTCCAGCTCTCCGGCACGCCCGAGAGCGCGTGAGATGGCATCGTTCATCGCGGCGACTTGGCGGCGAACCGTTTGCCCAAGCGAGGCGACCGATTGCTCGGCCATTCGATCGGGCTCCGCAAGCCGGACCGCGACCTCGGTCATGGCCGATGACATCAGCCGCAGCTCTTGAGCGCGCCAGACCAGAATAGCCAGGAACCAGAACAGCACGATAGGGATGACAACGGTGGCGACCACGGCGGCGATGGCCGGGTTGGCGAGAAGATCGGCGGTGCTGGCCGAGGCGTCGACGCTTTTCTGGAAGACGGCCCACGACACGAGCAGCCCAAGCGCGAACCAGATGACCGATGCGATGAGCGCGATCAGGAATGGCGAACGTGAGGGGCGCTGCTGCAGCGCATAGATCAAGCCGCCAATGGAGGGCATGTCGTCGTTGGCCGGCACGTGGGCCCGCGCCGGGGCCGGCGGACGCTTTTGTCCGGCTGGGCGGCCGGCCTGGGACGGGGAGGATATTTGAACTGTGTTGTCGTCGCCATCGTGGATACGGCGCGCAGACGGGCCGCGGCCTGGCTTCAGGTGCTCGTCGCGGTTGGCGACAGAGTGACCGTCACCTTTGGGCGCGCTTGCATTCGCCTCGGCCGGCGCGCCGCCGTTCGCCTGCGCCTCATCCTCAGGCTTGAGGTCGATGGGCGTCTGTGAAATCGCTTGCTTTTGACTCATCAGGCCGTCCTGACCTCATGTGGTGTGACTGAGATACCGCCAACGCCGCGATGTCTGGATTTCCCAGGAAACCTTCTCGCAACGCTACGCATCAACTCCCGGGCAGATCCTCATAGCCCCTCAAACGCACGCTTGGACAGCGCTTTGGAAAATCATCCCCAATCAAAGCCGTCGCTAATGCATTTTTAAGGCTAAAAAAAGATTTACGGAGTGCTGAAAAGCTTATCTACATGATCGACTAAAAACGCAAAATTCATGACTTTCTCCTACGCTTAATATTGCGATCTGCAACATACCAATGAACCGTCGTCCGATATCCCATAAATAGTCACAGATTTTTTTACAGTGCGTTAACCTGTCAGGCTTGCAAGCGATTTAAGGCGCGGGCCATTTTGGAATTGGTTCTTTGGATTTTTAGCCGATCTCTCTTACACAGATTACGCGATCGGTAGACTGCGGTGGCGCCATGGTGAAAGTGACTTATATCGAGCACAACGGAACGGTGCACGAGGTTGAGGGCGAAGAGGGTCAAACGCTCATGGAGACGGCGATCAAGCACGCCGTTCCCGGCATCTTGGCTGAGTGCGGCGGCGCCTGCTCTTGTGCGACGTGCCATGTTTATGTCGAAGAGGCGTGGAAGGAGAAGACGGGCAGCCCCTCTCCCATGGAAGAGGACATGCTCGATTTTGCCTTCGATGTGCGACCCACGAGCCGCTTGAGCTGCCAGATTCGCTTGAAACCCAAGCTGGACGGGCTTGTCGTGCGCATTCCCGAGCACCAGACTTAAAATGAGAGCCGCGCATCTCCCGCGGTCATCCGTAAGAATGTTATGACAACCGCCATTCAAACTGACGCTCTCATCATTGGGGCGGGGCCTGTGGGCCTTTTCGCCGTTTTTGAGCTTGGGCTCCTGGACGTGAAATCGCATGTGATCGACATCCTGGATAAACCGGGCGGCCAATGCGCCGAGCTTTATCCGGAGAAGCCGATCTACGATATTCCGGGGCTGCCTATTGTCACGGGACAGGAACTCACGGACCGGCTTCTGGAGCAGATCAAGCCGTTCGAGCCGGTCTTCCATTTCGGCGAGCGCGTGGATGCGCTGCGCCGCGTGGAAGGCGGCTTCGAGGCCGAGACCGATACGGGGACCAGTTTTTTTGCAAAAGTCATCGTCATCGCGGCTGGGGGCGGATCGTTTACGCCAAAGCGGCCGCCGCTTGCCGGTATAGAGGCGTTTGAAGGGACATCTGTCTTCTACGCCGTGCGAAAGATGGATGCGTTCCGCGATAAGAAGGTCGTGGTGGTGGGCGGCGGGGACTTGGCGCTCGACTGGACGCTGAACTTGGCCCCCGCCGCAAAAAGCGTGACGCTGATTTACAGAAGGGATGAGTTCCGCGCGGCGCCGGATTCGGTCAACAAGATGCGCGCGCTCGTGGCCGAAGGGCGCATCCGCTTCGTGCAGGGGCAGGTGACGAAGCTGCGCGGCGAGAATAGCGAATTGTGCGCCTTGACGGTGCGGGGGCCTGTAAACGGCGGTCCCGAGCAGGAATTCGAGATCGAGGCGGAGCGGCTCCTGCCCTTTTTCGGTCTGACCATGAAACTCGGTCCCATCGCGAACTGGGGTCTGAACCTGCACGAGAACCTGATCGCCGCCGACACGGAGAAGTTCGAGACATCGGAGCCCGGCATCTTCGCCATCGGAGACATCAATTGGTATCCGGGCAAGCTCAAGCTGATTTTGTCGGGTTTCCACGAAGCGGCGCTCATGGCGCAGCAAGCGCACAGGCATGTCTATCCCGGCAAGAGGATTGTGTTCCAATACACGACGTCGTCGTCGAGTTTTCAGAAGAAGCTCGGGGTGATATAAGGGAGAAGCGGGCGCACGGACTGGAAAGAAACCGCAGCAGCTTATCCCCGATTAGCGCCGAAAGGATTGACTGCTGTCCCCCCTCATCCTGTCCTTCTCCCGCGAGGGGAGAAGGACAGGTGTTGCGCTATACAGCTCAACTTTGTAAATGCCGAGCTTGCAACAACGCACCCTCTCCCCTCGCGGGGGAGGGCCGCGGTGAGGGGGCCTGAGTCCAGGAAATGTGGCGATTGATTACTTCCCGGCCTCGATTTCAGCCACCGCTTCATCCATCAGATCGAGAAGCTTTATCTTGAGCTTGCGCTCATCTATTGCGACGCCCTTCAGCTTGAGGTCGCCAAGGACCGTCTCGATGATGGCGCTATCGCCAGGGTGCGCCAAATCGGAGCGGACGACCTCTTTCGCGTAGTCTTCCGCTGCGGGGCCGGACAGCCCTAACTGCGCTGCGGCCCAAGCGCCGAAACGCCTGTCGCGCCGCACCTTCGCCTTGAAACGCAGATCCTCATCATGGGCGAATTTCGCCTCGTAACCGTGCTCGCGTTCGTCGAATGTCGTCATCTCCGGACACAGCCTCCCTGACCTACTTCGCGGGGCCTTTAATCGGAAAGCCCGCACAGCCATCTTTTGGTGCAAGCCTTGCTTAAATAACATAGCATGGATAGCGTTCGTTTGCGCTAGTCAACAGAGCTGAACCGGCTAATTTACGGCGCGGCCGATGAGGAGGTAAACGGTTTTGGCCGCACTCAAATTCGTAAGAATGCGTGACGCAGCACTCAGTTTTGTGGGAATGCGTGACAACGGCGTAAATATGCGCTTGAAGTACGCTTCGAGCATTATCCCATTTTGCTTATTTCCTTCACGAGAAGGGGGTCACCCATGAATAACCGCCGCCGCCGCATCTATGAAGGGAAGGCGAAGGTTCTTTATGAAGGGCCGGAACCCGGCACACTCATTCAGCACTTCAAAGACGATGCGACTGCGTTCAACTCCAAGAAGCACGAGCGCTTCGAGGGGAAGGGCGTTTTGAACAATCGTATTTCCGAGTACATATTCAGCCGCCTCAACGAGATCGGCGTGCCGACGCACTTCATCCGCCGGCTCAACATGCGCGAGCAGCTTATCCGCGAGGTGGAGATCATCCCCCTTGAGGTTGTAGTCCGCAACGTCGTGGCGGGATCGCTGTGCGAGCGCCTCGGGCTTGAAGAGGGCATGCCGCTGCCCCGCTCGATCATCGAGTTCTATTACAAGGCCGACAAGCTGAACGATCCGATGGTGACGGAGGAGCATATTACAGCTTTCGGCTGGGCCGCGCCGCAAGAGATCGACGAGATGATGGCGCTGGCGCTGCGTATCAACGACTTCCTGACCGGCCTGTTTCTCGGGATCGGCATCAGGCTCGTGGATTTCAAGGTCGAGTTCGGCCGCATCTTCGAAAACAACGACCAGATGCGCATAGTGCTCGCCGATGAAATCAGCCCCGACAGCTGCCGCCTTTGGGATATCGAAACCAAGGACAAGCTCGACAAGGATCGCTTCCGACGTGATCTCGGAGGCTTGATCGAAGCCTATTCGGAAGTAGCCAAACGGCTGGGCATTCTTGTGGAGAATCCGGCGCCGAAGCCAAAAGGGCCGGTGCTCGTGCAAACGAAATAGTCTACGCCGAAGAGGTGTTGGAGGCGCGCAATGAAAGCACGCATAACGGTCACATTGAAGAACGGCGTGCTCGATCCGCAAGGGCGCGCCATTGCGCACGCGCTCCATTCGCTTGGCTTTGAGAATGTGGAGGACGTACGCCAGGGCAAGCTCATCGAGGTGCAGCTGAAGGCGGCCGACGAAGCGTCGGCGCGCGGCGAGATCGACGCCATGTGCCGCCAGCTTCTTGCCAACCCCGTAATCGAGAACTACCGCGTGGAGCTGCTGTGAAGGCCGCTGTGATCGTTTTTCCTGGATCGAATTGCGACCGTGATGTTGCGGTCACGCTGGAGGCTGTCACGGGGAAAATGCCAGACATGGTGTGGCACGGCGAGACGGCTATCCCGTCCGTCGATCTCATCGTCTTGCCCGGCGGCTTTTCCTATGGCGATTACTTGCGCTCGGGCGCGATGGCGGCGCATTCGCCCATCATGCGCGCGGTAAGCGGCGAAGCAAAGCGTGGCGTCGCGGTGCTTGGCATTTGCAACGGTTTCCAGATCCTGACCGAGGCCGGGCTCCTGCCGGGCGCGCTTATGCGCAACGCGTCGCTCCATTATATCTGCCGTGACGTCGGCCTCAAGGTCGAGCGCTCCGATACGCCGTTCACGAATGCCTATGCGCCCGGCGAGCAGGTCACAATGCCCATCGCGCATAAGGATGGCGCCTATTTCGCCGACGAGGAAACTCTCGACCGCATCGAGGGCGAGGGGCAGGTGGCGCTACGCTACGCTTCCAGAACTGACAGTGGGGATAGCGGTAATCCCAACGGCTCCCGCCGCGACATCGCTGGCGTTGTGGATCGAACTCATCGTATCATGGGCCTTATGCCGCACCCGGAACGCGCCGCAGATGCCGCTCTTGGCGGAACAGATGGTCTCCGCCTGTTCGAATTCGCTTACACGAGGGTTGAATTGAGCAAGCGTAGCAAATCTTGCGTCCATGAGGGTCACACCGTTCTAGCGAAAGGATCAGCCTGATGAGTTTCGACGACGAAGTTGATGAAGTGAAACGCGAAATGCAAACCGCCAAGCTCGATCCCCAGGCGAGGCGCGAGACGGCGGGCAAGCTTTGCGAGCGCTTGAAAGAGCAGATCAACAGCAAGCGCCTCGACTTCGCGCCCGGCGAGGTGAATGGCGACCCCATCGTTCAGATTAAATACAAGCCGGATGGCGAAGCGCTCGCCTCCGTGTTTGTGAACGAGGATGGCAGCATCACATTTCAGGCGGCTGGCGCGTCGGACGAAGCAGAAGAAGAGGAAGACGACGCAGGCTATTTTCCTAGCTATGTCGAGTACATGGACGAGGAGGAATTTCTCGAGGACGCCTACGACATGCTGAAAGTCGGTATCGCCGAGTATGAACTCGACCGCGAGAGCCGCGCGTCTTAAATCTCAGGTGCGGCGCTTCTATTTCCATAGCCCGCGCTATCGTCATCCCGGAAACGCAAGCGGCGTTATCCGGGATCTCCTAAAGATTTTAATGCCGTTTATCGAGAAGACCGCGGATGGACTGCGCTTTCCGGGGTGACGATCGGCAAGACGCCGCTCGGAGTTTAAGTCTATGAACAACCCCTTCAGCAATGAGCGAGCGGACCGCCCGTCAGATCAGACGCCTGTCATCGCAACGGAAGAGCTGGCCCTGGCGCACCGCATGGCGCCGGACGAGTTCAGGCGGGCCTGCGCCACGCTTGGGCGCGCGCCGAATCTCACCGAGCTTGGCATTATATCGGTGATGTGGTCCGAGCATTGCTCCTATAAATCGTCCCGCGTCTGGCTGAAGAAGCTGCCCACGAAGGGGCCGCACGTTATTCAGGGGCCGGGCGAGAACGCCGGCGTGATCGATATCGGCGACGGGCAGGCCGTCATCTTCAAGATGGAAAGCCACAATCATCCGTCTTTCATCGAGCCGTATCAGGGCGCCGCGACCGGCGTTGGCGGCATCATGCGCGACGTCTTCACCATGGGCGCACGTCCGGTGGCGATGCTGAACGCGCTGCGGTTCGGGTCGCCGGATCATCCAAAGACGCGCCATCTCATCGCGGGGGTGGTTTCCGGCATCGGCGATTATGGGAATTGCGTCGGCATCCCGACGGTGGGCGGCGAGACCAATTTCGACGCGCGCTACGATGGCAATATCCTCGTGAACGCCATGTGCGTGGGCGTCGCCAGCGCGGACCGCATTTTCTATTCGGCGGCGGCTGGCGCTGGCAATCCGGTCGTCTACGTCGGCTCCAAGACCGGGCGCGACGGCATCCACGGCGCGACCATGGCGTCCGCCGAGTTCGACGAGGAAACCGAGGAGAAACGCCCGACCGTGCAAGTGGGCGACCCTTTCGCCGAGAAGTTGCTGCTGGAAGCCTGTCTCGAATTGATGGCCGAAAACGCGATCATCGCCATTCAAGACATGGGCGCAGCCGGCCTGACCTCCTCATCGGTCGAAATGGCGGCCAAGGGCGGCTCCGGCATCGACCTCGATCTCGACCGCGTTCCCCAGCGCGAAGAGGACTTGACGGCTTACGAGATGATGCTCTCGGAAAGCCAGGAGCGGATGCTGATGGTCTTGCGGCCCGAGGCGGAAGCGCTGGCGGAACGGATCTTCCGCAAATGGGAGCTCGATTTCGCAATCATAGGGCGCACGACGGACACTGGCCGGCTTACGATCTGGCACAAGGGCGTTATTCAGGCCGACCTGCCTACGGGCATGCTTTCCGATGACGCTCCCATTTATGAGCGGCCGGTCGCGCCGAGGCCAAAGCCCGCTGCCGTTAGCGCCAGCGATGTTCCGGCGCCGGATAAGCTTTCGCATGCCCTGCTCTCCCTCATGGGCTCGCCGCATCTCGCCTCGCGGCGCTGGATTTGGGAGCAATACGATCACATGGTGATGGGCGACACGATGGTCAGGCCCGGCTCCGACGCCGCCGTCGTCCGCGTTCACGGCACGAAAAAGGCTTTGGCTTTAACCTGCGATGTCACGCCCAGATATTGCGCCGCCGATCCGTTCGAGGGCGGAAAGCAGGCCGTCGCCGAGGCTTGGCGCAACCTCAGCGCATCGGGCGCGAAGCCGCTTGCGCTGACCGATTGCCTGAACTTCGGCAATCCGGAGCGCCCGGAAATCATGGCCGAGTTCGCCGCTTGCATCGAGGGGATGGCGGAGGCTTGCCGCGCCCTCGACTTCCCCGTCGTATCCGGCAATGTCTCTCTTTATAACGAGACGAACGGCGTCGCCATTCCGCCTACGCCTGCGATCGGCGGCGTCGGTTTGATCGCCGATAGCCGCAACGTGGCGACGCTCGCTTTCAAGCCCGGGGATGAGGCCGTTATTCTCATTGGCGCCGAGGCCGGGAGCCTTGGACAATCTCTTTATCAGGAGCACGCGACGGGGCGCTTCGAAGGCGCGCCTCCGCCCGTGGATCTTGCCGCTGAGCGCAACGCGGGCGATTTTGTCCGGGGCCTTGTCGAGGCGGGGACAACGGCCACCGTTCACGACGTGTCAGACGGTGGACTTCTCGTTGCGCTTGCCGAGATGGCTTTGGCCGGCCTGGCGGGGGTTTCGATATGCGCCAAACCCGGATCTGCCATCGCACGCCGCAGCTTTTGGAGAGGATCAGGGCCGTTACCTCGTGGCGGCCAGCAAACAGCATGCTGAAGGCATCGTTCAACATGCTCAATCGTTGGGCGTACCGGCCCGTATCGCTGCCCACATCGAAGGCGACGAAATTGTGATTTCCAGCGAAGACAAGCTCAGGTTAAGCCGTGTCGAGGAAGCTCACGAAGCATGGCTTCCAAACTTTATGGGAACGGCAGCATGACCGCTTTTCGTTTCAATATGTTGCGCTCGACAGCCTTCCGCCTGTACTCTTTCGAAGAGACGAAGGATAAATGCCATGCCTATGCATCCCCAGGACATCGAGCGCTTGATCAAGGAAAAATTGCCCGACGCCGAAGTGACCATTGAAGACCTTGCGGGCGACGGCGATCACTACGCGGCGACCGTCATCTCTGCGGCGTTCCAAGGCAAGACCAGAGTTCAGCAGCATCAATTGGTGTATGAGGCGCTGCGCGGAAATGTTGGCGGCGAGTTGCACGCCCTTGCTCTGCAAACGAAAACGCCGGAAACGGCTTCTTAAGCAGACATTCCTTGGCGCGCCAGCGAATGCTTGCCTAGAATCCTTTGTTTTCGCAGAATTCTTCCTAAAACCGGGAAGGCCTCCCGGATCAATTCCGGGGAAGTGCTTTTGAGAACTCTGCTTAGGTCTTTGTTTGGCCGTGCGTCTTACCGGAAAACCGCTTCCTGCTTTTCCGGACGCACTCTAAGCGATTGGCGCTTGTTTTTTTGACCAGCCGGTGCATCTAAGAACGAGCTTGAGGAGAATGGTGAGCATGAGCGACGTACAGACCTGGATAAAAGATCAAGTCACCACGAACGATGTGGTCCTGTTCATGAAAGGCACGAGAGACTTCCCTCAGTGCGGATTTCAGGGCGCGTGACGCAAATCCTCTCTTTTATCGGCGTGAACTATAAAGATATCAATGTCTTGGACGATGACGCCGTGCGCGACGGGATCAAGGCCTACACGAATTGGCCGACCATTCCGCAGCTCTATGTCAAGGGCGAGTTCGTAGGCGGCGCCGATATTGTCTCCGAGATGTTCCAGTCGGGCGATCTGCAAACGCTTCTCACCGAAAAGGGCGTCCCCACCAACAAGACGCAAGCCGTCGCGTAAGTCCCAATCATGTTGGGCGCGCTACCTCTCCTGTCATGATTTAACGAGGAACGCGCGCCTTTTTCATTTTCGCTTTGACTCTGGCGTCTGCCGTTTGCCTCGTTTTGGGACTGACGCTGCCAGTGGTGAAGTTGACGCGCCTTTATTTCTGGACGGACACGCACTCCATCATCTCAATCATTTCCGCGCTCTACGACACGGACGAGCTGTTTCTCGCGGGCATACTCTTCATTTTTTCGATCGTCTTTCCCGCTTTCAAGCTGCTTTACATTACAATGGCCGGAACGCTCGGCGCGTTCGATCCCAGCCGCCGCAGCCGCTTGTTCAAACGCATCCAGTGGCTCGGTAAGTGGTCTATGCTCGACGTGCTAGTGCTGGCGCTGCTGGTTTTCTACGCAAAGTCTGCCGGCATCGCGGATGCGCTGGCGTTACCAGGCATCTACTTCTTCGCGGCCTCGGTAATTTTTACCATGGTGGCATATGACCTAATCGAGCGGAACGAACCGGCGTCTCAACCTCAAAAAACGCCATGATGCTGGGGCGTTAAAACGCTTATCGTAACAGGGGCAAAAGTCCGGGCAGCCAGCAAACTACTCTCGTCATGGCCCGGCTTGTCGGGCCGTCCAGGAGCAGAAAACACATATCTTTCAATGTGATCTGGATGGCCGGGTCAACCCTCGGGTCAAGCCCGAGGGCATGGCGCCGGCCATGACGTAATGTGTGCTCGCGAAAAATATTGCCCGGACTTTTGCCCCTGTTACGCTTATCCGCGTTAGAGTGGACTCGGGCTGCAGAAAAAGGGATGTCGCCATGGTTCGACAGACTGACCGTGAGGATCAACTCGCTGATAACGCTCAACCTCATCTTGAGCTTGTCGACGGATGAAGCCAAGATTTCATGCTTTCTTCGGCAGCCTGCTACTCTTGCAGTTCGGTGATGAAGTCACCGCGCCAATTCTGGCTGCCATACCGGGGTAGGCTGCGCCGCCTCCGATTTCGGCTTTTGAATAGTCTTCGCGAGCTTGAGAAGCGCGTCCCGCACGCCGGCTCCGGATACTCCCGAGATCAGAAGCGGCTTCTTCCGCGCCGCGCGCTGAAGCTCGGCGGCTTTCAGCGCGGCCACCTCCGGCGTTACCGCGTCGCATTTGGAAAGCGCCACAATCTCCCGCTTGCGATGGAGGCTCGAACCATAAGCTTTCAACTCGCCGCGTATGGTGCGATAGGCGAGAGCCACGTCCGGCTCGGTCACGTCGACAAGGTGCAGCAGCACGCGGCAACGCTCGACATGACCGAGAAAGCGATCCCCAATTCCAGCGCCCTCATGAGCGCCCTCGATAAGGCCGGGTATGTCCGCAAGCACGAAATCCGTGTCGCCCGCCTTCACCACGCCAAGGTTCGGATGAAGCGTCGTGAACGGATAATCCGCGATCTTCGGCTTCGCCGCGCTGACCGCCGCCAGGAATGTCGACTTGCCGGCGTTTGGAAGCCCGATAATCCCCGCATCCGCGATGAGCTTGAGACGAAGCCAAATCGTCATCTCAATGCCGTCTTGGCCCGGATTAACGCGCCTCGGCGCCCGATTGGTGGATGTTTTGAAGTGAGCGTTTCCGAAGCCGCCGTTGCCGCCCGCCGCGATAAGCGCGCGCTGACCGGGCTCGACGAGGTCGGCGAGGAGCGTCTCGTTGTCCTCGGCGAACACCTGCGTTCCCGGCGGAACCTTCAGCACGGCGTCGTCGCCAGAGGCGCCCGCCATGTTGGAGCCCATCCCATGCTTGCCATTGCTGGCCTTGAAGTGCTGCTGATACCTGAAATCGATCAGGGTGTTGAGATTATTGACACACTCCACCCACACAGCGCCGCCACGGCCTCCGTCGCCGCCGTTGGGTCCGCCAAACTCAATAAATTTCTCGCGCCGGAAGGAAAGGCAGCCATTCCCGCCATCCCCCGAACGAATGTAAACTTTTGCCTGGTCTAAAAAGCGCATGAGCCGCAGTTAAGCAGACTCGCGCTGCAACGCAAGCAATGCCGCTCAGTAATTTTGGAAAGCCCCCAAAGGGCCGGATTGCCCCAGACTTTGCCGGGCTTACTCGGAGCGCTCGAGGTTCACAGCCTTTGGCCCCTTGCCCTTCGGATCCGGCTGCGTCTCATAGGTTACGCGCATGCCCTCGTCGAGCATTCCCACCCCTGAACGTTCGACCGCGGAAATGTGAACGAACACATCTTTCCCGCCTTCGTCCGGTGTGATAAAACCAAAACCCTTCGCCTGATTGAAAAATTTGACCGTTCCGGTCTGGCGCATGGGATGACACTCCTCTTCCCCAACGAAAAAAACATGGCCGCTAGACCATGTTTTGATTTACACAGGCATAACAGGTATCGGGGGAAGACATGCGTACCTTTTGCCGCAAGCGCGGTTTATTCTCGTACAACGCGTAGTTCCACGGGGTCCGATAGTTTGCCCGGTCGCGGCGGATTATGCTCGATCATGGCCGTTTCGTAAAGAGCTGGGCGATAAGTTTTCAAACACTTTAAGCCCCCGGCCGAGGTTGTGATGCACGAACGCATCAGTCGCGCTTGAAGGGCGGCAAAGGAACGGCTCAGCCGGCGGGTTTTTGCTGGCCTGCGGGGCGTGCATGGTCCTTCGCCAGGGCCTCCAGGGCTTGGTCCCTTTCTTTCTGCGCCTTGTTCAGGGCCTCGCGGGCCTCGCGTGCAGCCTGCTCGGCGTTCGCCAGCGCGTTCTGGACCTGACTCAGACGCTCGCTCGTTGCTTTCACCGATTGTTCGGCGGCGTCTCGTGCGGTTTGCTCCTCGGCGAGCTTAGCGGAGACGGCCTTCGCGTCCTTTTCCGCCACCTGCCGGGCGCGCTCCTCCGCCGCAAGCTTGTCGCGGAGCGATTGCAGCTCTTTCTCAGCCTTGTCGCGGGTCTCGATGAGGAGTTGGGCTTGCTGATCGGCGGCATTGCTCTCTTGCTGGTATTGATATCCGAGCACGGCCGATGCAACGGCCAAGGCGGCGATGACAACGTTGCGGACCATGGTGTCCTCCAGGGCGAACGGCGAAATATGTTGATGATTCGAAGAGACAGCCGCTCTTACCATAATGACTTGCTGTCTATTATGGCATTTCCGCAGGCAAATTAATTTTAGACCCTGTGTGGTATCGATGCAAAATAAGACGCCGCGGTAGCAAAGTTTCATCGGCTGCGGCACAGATCGCCAACGCTCAGCGGCGTTGAAGGCTCGCGCCATCGATACCCCTGGTTTTTGCGCGCAACAGCTTTAGATTTGGGCGACGGCCATGGAGTTCAGCTGAGTAAATTCCGAGCCTATTTTTGATTATAGGAGGCATGTTACAATATCTGTTCCAGAGAAGATTGCTTCGCGGTTCTTGCGCCACTGAGATTGTTGGCGGATGTATGAACCGGGTGCGTGGCTTAGCCGCGCCATTCGCAATCTTCGCTGATTTCGAGAAGACGATCATTGCCGCAGCATGCGACGCATCGTAAGGGCTCGAGAAAGAAGACACTTGAAATGGGATCTATAACATACAGCGAGTTCTCAGCCGCAACAGAATATGGCGCCATTAGCTTGGAAAGCCATCTGGAGGAAATACTGGCTATTGCCTACGAGACAGCAGTGGAGGCTGGACTAGAGCCGAGGAAAGCTTTCATTGTTATTGCGAGGTGGCTCGCGGACGAGCAGCGGCGTAACGAAAATCCGGCGATAACTGCGCAATAATGCGTTTCTCCGAAAAGAGCGAGAGCGCTTTTTGCTTTATCCTAAGCCGGCAGAGTGTATGTGACTCAGTAGCACTGGCGCTCACGATGCGTCGAAATCCAGTATGACCGGCACGTGGTCCGATGGGCCATCCCAGCCGCGCACGCTTTTCAGGACGGCGGCGCCCCGGACGCGGACGGCCATCGAACTCGCTTCCCCAAATATGGTCGAGACGGCGCCCGCGATCCGAGGCTTCCCAATCGCGCGCGCGATAGCTCCACCAGGTGTAGAGCTTCTGTTCCGGCGCAATGAAACGCCTGACAAGATCGACCCAAGGCCCGTCATTCTGCACCCTGGTCAGCGCCTCCACCTCGACCGGCGTGTGGCTCACGACTTTGAGCAATTGCTTGTGCGACCAGACATCCGTTTCGAGCGGCGCCACATTGAAATCGCCAAGGAGAAGCGCTGGACCGTCGCTTGCGCCACGCCATGCTCCCAGCGCTTCAAGATAAGCAAGCTTCTGCCTGAATTTTGGATTGACGGCCGGGTCCGGGATATCGCCGCCAGCGGGAACGTAAATGTTGTGGATAGCCACCGTCCCGCCGCCCGGCAGCACCGCCGCACAGCCGAGATGCCGCGCGTCGGCCGTGCCGCAAAAGCTCCGCCGCGGCAACGGCTCCAAGGCGAGCTTGGAGAGTGTGGCCACCCCGTGATAGCCAGCCTGCCCGCTGACCGAGATGTGGCCGTATCCAAGCTCCCGGAACCCGTCCCAGGGAAAGAACTCCTCCTTGCATTTGATTTCCTGCAAGCAAAGGATGTCCGGTTTGGCCTCTTTCAAAAAGCGCGCGACCAAGCCAAAGCGCAAACGCACGGAGTTAATGTTCCAGGTGGCGATTCGAAGTGTCATGGGGACAAAAAAAAGCGCCCAACTCCGGCGAAGGTTGGGCGCTTTGCGTTTTCACGCATGCGCCGGGAGGGAAGCCGGCGCTGGAAAACTGATGCCTTCGGCTAGACGGGGGGGCACTACCGATGGTGACTGGCATCAGCCTTCCAATACAAGGTAAGATAGCATGTGTGAGGCTGGATGCAAATCAAAAATGATAAATTCTAGACTTGACAGTGACGAATTTGTCGCAAGCTTTACCTTCTCAATTCGCGTTCTTGACCCCACTGGTCTTCGAGAACTCAAAAAGCCCGGCTGCAAGTTGTTTATTTTGCTCCAAATTTGAAACCTGAGTGCGGGTATCGAGCCCCTGGGCGTCGGATATGATCCATTCCTTCAGGCTCATGTCCGCTTTTTTAAATATCAGGCGTATCCGCCCGGATGAATCGCCTTTTTTGTCCTGAACGGTGACCACAACCGCGTCTGGCCCCTGGTCGACCGCGAGGATGTTTGCGTCTTTCGTCAGATCCACGGTTTCCGCCAGGAGAAGACGGAACGGAGTCATCTCGATCGGAAAGCGATCCGTGGTGTTGAGATCGTGATCCTCGATGGCAAGGTATGCGCCGTCGGATATGATCTGTAGGTGGGACGGCGCGTCATAGTCGAAGCGCACTTTGCCGGGGCGCTGCAGATAGAATTTTCCGTGCTTCTGTTTGTTGTCCGGGTCAGTCTGGACGAAGGCGCCCGACAGGTTTGTCATGCCATTGAAGTAGGCGTTGACCTTGGCGACAACCTCAAGGTCGCGATCCTGGATTAGAGGTGCGGCGGCGGCCGGCGGCTGCGGCGTGGCTTGCCATCGCGCTCCGCTTCCGCCGATTGGGCTTACCGGCTTCGCGGCGGCGGACGCCGAAGCTGACGCAGGCGCATGCGCCTGTGGAGGCGGACTCGACGGGTTGGTCTTGGCGACCTCGGTCTCTCCGCCCTGAGCGAGCGCGGGATTCGCACCTCCCGCCAGCATCAACACGGCGATAAGAGAGCGCGCCGGGCGTGGACCGATCCTCCAGAAACTCGAAATCTTGCGGCCTTGGTCCATTGTTTGGTCGTCCCTATGTGAATAGCTCTTTCCTATTTAAAATAATGAATTTGGAAGAAAGCGCCGAATTCGGGGCGGATTTAGCGCTGGCGCCGGATATTCCCGTATGCGATTAATACTGTTATACGGCGCCGGGACTTATCCGCCTGCATCGAGGAGGATTTCGCGCCGCCCGGTCCTACCCGGCGCGCCGACGATTCCTTCCTGCTCCATGCGCTCGATCAGGGACGCCGCGCGGTTGTAGCCGATGCCGAGCCGCCGTTGAAGATAGCTCGTCGTTGGCTTTCGATCCTGCAGAACGATCTCCACCGCCCGCTGGTAAAGGTCGCGGCCGCCTTCGCCATCCCCGCGGGCGCCATTGTCATCGGAGCCGCTATCCTCAAGAATGTCGTCGCGGTAGGAGGGGAAGCCCTGCGCCTTCAAGTGGCGGGCGATCGTCTCTACTTCATCATCCGAGACGAATGGCCCGTGAGCGCGGATGATGCGCCCGCCCGCCGACATGTAAAGCATGTCGCCAGCGCCTAGGAGCTGCTCTGCGCCCTGCTCCCCGATAATGGTGCGGCTATCGATTTTCGACGTGACCTGGAAGCTGATCCGGCTCGGGAAGTTCGCCTTGATGGTGCCGGTGACGACGTCGACGCTTGGCCGCTGCGTGGCCATGATGAGATGGATGCCGGCCGCCCGCGCCATCTGCGAAAGGCGCTGCACCGCGTATTCGATGTCCTTGCCCGCGACCATCATGAGGTCGGCCATTTCGTCGATGACGACGACGATATAGGTCATCGAGACAGGCTCGAACGTCTCCTCCTCTTCGATCGGCTCGTCCGTCCGCGGATCGAAGCCCGTCTGCACCACGCGGCGCAAAGGCTGACCGCGCAATTGGGCGGTGGCGACCTTCGCATTATAGCTCGTGATATTCCTCACGCCGAGCTTGCTCATCAGCTCGTAGCGCGTGTTCATCTCCTTCACGGTCCATTTGAGGGCTGAAACCGCCTTCTTGGGGTCGGTCACCACCGGCGCCAGCAGATGCGGGATGCCGTCATAGACCGAAAGCTCCAGCATCTTCGGATCGATCATGATGAAATTGCACTGGCTGGGCGGCAGCCTGTAAAGCAGCGACAGGATCATGGTGTTGATCCCGACCGATTTGCCAGAGCCGGTGGTGCCCGCAATCAAGAGGTGCGGCATGCGCGCCAAGTCCACGACGATCGGCTCGCCGCCGATGGATTTGCCGAGCGCGAGCGGCAGGGCGGCTTGCGTATCCTGAAAGGCGTTCAATTCGAGGATCGCCCGCAGCGATACGATCTCACGCTCCGGATTGGGCAGTTCGATGCCGATCGCATCCCGGCCGGGAACAATGGCGACGCGTGCGGAAACGGCGCTCATGGATCTGGCGATATCGTCGGCGAGGCCGACCACGCGCGACGATTTGGTTCCTCTCGCCGGCTCCAATTCGAAAAGCGTTATGACCGGCCCCGGATAAATGCCCGAAATCCGGCCCTTCACGCCGAAGTCGCCTAGCACGCCCATCAGGGCTGCGGCGCGCTGCATGAGAGCGGGATCGTGTGCGCTGGGCTTTTCCGATGCGCGCGGCGGCGGCGCCAGGAGGGAAAGCGGAGGAAGCGCCGAGGCGAAATTCCCGAACTCTTCTTCTTCCTCCTCCTCGTCCTCGTCCCCGGGTTCGTCCGGAGGGGCTGGAGCCTTCACATAAATCAGCGGCTTACGCCGTTTGACAGCCGCCGCACCGTTGTCGAATATGCGCTGCGCGCCATTGCGGGCGCCGTCCATCGCCTTGCCGGTCAAGCGTCGCAGCGGCGAAGCGGTCTCGGGAGCTTCCTCCTCCGCGCCGTTCGCGCCGCCTGGATCGGAGCGGCGCGTGCGCGGACCGAAAAACGGTTCGATGCGGACATCCTCGAACACGCCTTCCTCTGTCCCGCGCTCACGCTCCCGCTCTGGCGGCGGCTGAAACTGGACGGGATCGCTAGCGGCAGGCGCGGAAGCTGGCGCTCGCGCTGGGCGGCTTCCCCAATTCGCGAAGGGCGAGGGTGCGGTGGTGCGTGGCTCTTCCACTGTCGCCATCGCCTGCCTGCGCGGTTTCTCCGCCTTTGCCGGAGTAAGGCGCGGTTCGGTCCGCGCCGGCGTCATCCAGAATTCGCGCGGCGGCCTTGCGACCGTCAGCGCCCGGTCTCGCGGCGAGAAACGCTTAACCCAGCTTGTCACCTTGGCGCCGAGCCTATCGTCCCCCCGGGGGGCGCCGGCCACATGGAACGCCGATGGGTCAGCTTCCCGCGCTCCGCCGCCATTCAATGCAAGCGACAAGGCCTTCGCATTCAAGCCGCAGGCCCGGAAGATGCACCATGCGCCCACCGGCAGGATGAGAAGCGCGAAGCCGGGCCAGAGGACAGCGGGTGGAACCAGAGACGAGAGCTTGGCGACCCGCATCGCGACGAGATCGCCGGCGATGCCGCCGAGCCCGCTATCGAGCACCCAGCGCGCGGGCGTGGGAAACATGGCGAAGAACGCTGGAGCGGCAAGGCACGCGGCCGCCCAATACAGCGCCCTGATCCGGGGCCGCATCGGCAAGTGTCCGCCGGCGATACGGAAGCCGAGCGCCGCGAGCGGCAAGATCAGGAATGGCGACGCCAGGCCAAAGCCTTGCATCAAGCCATCGGCCACGCTGGCGCCTCTATGGCCCAGCCAATTATGCGGCTGCGATAAGGTTGCGTAACTGGGGCTCGGGTCGGCATAGGACCAGCTGATCAAGGCAAGCCAGCAAGCCGCGGCGATACCAACGAGCGAAGCGCCCAACACCCGCCATGGCAGGCGGCGCAATTCGACCGTAAGCGCTTTCGGCAAAAACCGGGTTCGCCTCGTCTGCATCCGCTAACGCCACCTTACTCATGGCCCGCGTCATGCCAAAATCGACGCGAGCCGGTCCAATGCTTCCCGCGTTTTATCGAGCGGGTCCACGAGCGCGAGCCGGGCGTAGTCCCTGGCCGGATTTACCCCGCAAGCGTCCGGTTGAGCCAAATAAGCCCCAGGAAGGACTTTGACACCGCATCCTTTCCAAATGGTTTGCGCGGCCCGCTCACCTCCATCTAAATTTGAGAGATCGAGCCAAAGGAAGATGCCGCCGCTGGGCTCGTAATATCCCCGCATTGCGCCGAGCCTCTGCGATGCGAGCGCGAACTTCTCGCGGTAGAGGCGCCGGCTTTGAGAAACGTGCTCCTCATCCGCCCAAAGCGCGGCGGAGGCATATTGGATGGGCAGCGGCGTTTGCGGCGAGGCGACATTGCGATATTGCAGATACTCCTTCAGGAATGCGCCATCGCCCGCGATGAACCCGGAGCGGAGTCCAGGCGCGTTCGAGCGCTTGGACAGCGAGTTGAACACGAGCACCCGGTCGAAGCCGCCCATGCGCGCCGCGATTTCGAGTGCGCCGGGCGGCGGCTCGCTCTGGTAAATCTCCGAATAACATTCATCCGAGAAGACATAGAAATTGTGCCGTCTCGCCAGCCGGATGAGCTGTTCGAGGTATCCCGCCGAAGCGACGGCGCCTTGTGGATTGGCCGGCGACGCCAGATAGAACGCGGCTGTGCGATCGAGGACGCCAGGATCGAGCGCGGCGAGATCCGGCAGGAAACCTGTGTCCGCCGTCGCCGCCGCCATCACGGGTTCGCACCCCGCCGTCAAAGCCGCCGCATAATAAGCCTGATAGAACGGGTTCGGCATCAACACGGCGGCGCGGGCGGCCCCTTTGAGCGCCACGGCGATGGTCAGCGCCGAGACGAGGCCCTCCCTCGTTCCGCAAAGCGGCAGGATGTGCCGCTCCGCGTCGGCGCAGCCCGGTTCCAGCCGGTAACGGCGCTGAAGCCAGGAGGCGATGGCCTGCCTCAGCTCCGGAATGCCGCCGATGGGCGGGTATTTGGCGAAGCTTTGCCAATGCTCCGCAATGATATCCGCGGCGAAGCGGGGAACGCCATGCCGCGGCTCCCCGATCGTCATGTCGATGGGCGGCGCGCCCGGCTTTTCGTCTCCCAAAAGCGCCCTGAGCCTCGGGAATGGCGATTGGATCGCGGACAGGAATGTTTCTGGCAAAGACGCTCCAGACAGGGTTCGACTACGAGATTGCCCGAATTTAGCACCGCCGCGCGCGCGATGAAATCCCTAAGCAAAGTTCATCGGCTGCGCCCACAGATCGTCAAGGCTTAGCGGCAAGCGGTCTCCCCCTCACCCTGTCCCTCTCCCACGCAATCTCGCCTTGGCGAGATTGCCACTCCTGAAATCCGCATCCGCAGGCGGATGCGGATGGGAGAGGGAACGTTGGGATAACCCTCGCCCCTTGCGGGAGAGGGTGGCGGCTGGCTTTGCCAGGCGCCGGGTGAGGGGCGTTTCGTTGGCCGAACAACCGTCGCCCTGGCTCGCGTTGTCCGGATTAGCGGAGCCTGCTCAATAGCAGAACTCGTAAGAATTGGCGTAGCAGTAGGCCGGGCTATAGCCTTCGGCGCGGCACTCCGCAAAGCAGCTTTGGTCGTTGTAGCCCCACCCGTACCAATGTCCGTGGCGCCAGTGTCCGCGCCGGCCACGGTACATGTTCGTGCGTCTGCTGTAGGAGGGCGCACTGCCATAATGCATCCGGTAATGCATCGAGCCGGCGCTGTAGTGCATTGAGCCGCTGCTGTAAGAATGCGTTGCTCCGCCGCCGTAAGTAGCCCGCCGCCGAAGTAGCCGCCGCCAAATCCGCCGCTGGCCCGACCCGCCTCCGTGTCCGCCGCCGCCTCCGCTGTTATGGGCGAGCAAGGCGAACGCGCCCGGCGCATGCGGAGCGCCGGCATCGAGGGGCGCGGCCGAAGCCAAGGAGACAGCAAGGGATAGCCCGAGCGCCGCCATCGCGGCCACGGCTATTGTTTTGTGAGACATGACAGAAATTCCTCGTTAACGCTTCCCGGCGCGGCGCGTTTTCGGCGTTCCCTTTTAAGGACGCTAACGCCATAATGAAAAAGCTTAAGCTCCAACCTCGAAAGCTCAGGATGACGCTTGAAAAATAAGCTCAAGACAAGGCTTGCACAAGCTCAGATAAGGCTTTTGCAAGATAAGATGGCGGCGGCGCAGGCGCAGCCCGTTCCTCATCCGCAAATGCTCGCTTCAATCTCGCCTTAGCCTCTGCTATAAGCGTCGCCGTTAGTTAGTTTCATGCGGCGGCCTTATGCGCAAAACCGTTTTCCTCAGTTCCACCGGCGCGGATCTCTCCGCCTACCGCGATCAGGTCGTCGAGGACGCGCGCGGCCACGACCTGGTTCTGGCTCGACGCCATGGAGGACTGGGGCGCGCGCTCGAAGCCGCCCATCGATCTATGCCGCCATCGCGTGGAGCGCTCGCAGATTTTCGTCGGGCTGATCGGCCTTTATCGCGGCTGGGAGCCGGAGGGCGACAACAAGCAGCGCTCGATCACGGAGATGGAATACGACTGGGCCGTGGACGCCAAGACGCCGCGCCTCATGTTCGTTGCGCCGGACGATTTCGACGGCGGCGGCCCCGTTTCCGATGGCGAGGCGGGGCGCGCGCCAGCAGCGCTTCCGCACGCGGCTACTCGCGGCCGAAACGGTGGACCGGCGCTGTTTCGGCTCGGCGCATGCGCTCTCCACCGCCGTGCTGCGCGCTATCAACAACGAAATCGGCTTCCAGCTCGCCCAGGCGGCGGAGGCAGGCCATCGCGGCGCCGGGCCGGGTCCGGCGGATTTTGCCGCCGAAGCCGGCGAAGCCATCGCTCAAGAGGCGGCGGACCTCAACCTCAGCGTCGAGGACTTGAAGGCGCAAGGTCTCGGCATCGAGGAAATCGGCGCGCGGATCAAGGCGCGCGCGAAAGCAGCGCGAGGCCGCCGCCGCGCAGCACAAGGACGCCGAGGCCACGAAGCGCAAGGAGGCCGCGCAGGATTGGAAAGCGCCTTGGCGATCTCGCCTTCGTCTACAACACGGCGGAAGCGCTCGCCGCCTATGAAAAGGCCGCCGGCTGCGATCCCGAGGATTGGGAAGCGCTTTGGTATCTCGGCCGGCTTCAACAGCGCGCGGGCGATCTTCCGGGCGCGAAGCGCTCCTTCGAGCGCCTGATCGCGCTGCATCCAACTCTGGAAAATCCCTGCGTACATCCATGGAGCTATTTCGCTGCTCGGCGATGTGGAAGCCGCGCTCGGGAATCGCCCGCCCGCCCTCTCCCAGTATGAGCGCGGCCAGGCCCTCGTCCAAGACCTTATCGCGCGCGATCCAAACAACGCCGAATGGCAGCGCGATCTCTCCGTGAGCTATGATCGCGTCGGCGATATCAGCGCCGCCCGAGGCGACAGAGACGGCGCGCTCAAGGCCTATCGGGATGGCCTCGACATTCAAAGCTGCTCGCCGCACGCGATCCAAACAACGCCGAATGGCAGCGCGATCTCTCCGTCAGCTATGAACGCGTCGGCGATATCAGCGCAGCCCGAGGCGACAGAGACGGCGCGCTCAAGGCCTATAAGGATGGCCTCGACATTCGAAAGCTGCTCGCCGCGCGCGATCCAAACAACGCCGAATGGCAGCGCGATCTCTCCGTCAGCTATGAACGCGTCGGCGATATCAGCGCCGCCCGAGGCGACAGAGACGGCGCGCTCAAGGCCTATAAGGATGGCCTCGACATTGCAAAGCTGCTCGCCGCGCGCGATCCAAACAACGCCGAATGGCAGCGCGATCTCTCCGTCAGCTATGAACAAGATCGGCGATATCAGCGCCGCCCGAGGCGACAGAGACGGAGCGCTCAAGGCCTATAAGGATGGCCTCGACATTGCAAAGCTGCTCGCCGCGCGCGATCCAAACAACGCCGAATGGCAGCGCGATCTCTCCGTCAGCTATGAACGAGTCGGCGATATCAGCGCAGCCCGAGGCGACAGAGACGGCGCGCTCAAGGCCTATCAAGGATGGCCTCGACATTGCGAAAAGCTGCTCGCCGCGACGCGATCCAAACAACGCCGAATGGCAGCGCGATCTCTCCGTCAGCTATGAGCGCGTCGGCGATATCAGCGCCGCCCGAGGCGACAGAGACGGCGCGCTCAAGGCCTATAAGGATGGCCTCGACATTCGAAAGCTGCTCGCCGCACGCGATCCAAACAACGCCGAATGGCAGCGCGATCTCTCCGTGAGCTATGATCGTGTCGGCGATATCAGCGCTGCCCGAGGCGACAGAGACGGCGCGCTCAAGGCCTATAAGGATGGCCTCGACATTGCAAAGCTGCTCGCCGCGCGCGATCCAAACAACGCCGAATGGCAGCGCGATCTCTCCGTCAGCTATGATCGCGTCGGCGATATCAGCGCAGCCCGAGGCGACACGGGACGGCGCGCTCAAGGCCTATCAGGATGGCCTCGACATTCGAAAGCTGCTCGCCGAACGCGATCCAAACAACGTGGAGTGGCAAACAGATCTTGTGGTGAGCGCGGCGAAGCTGGCGCAAGCAGGGGCGGACGACGCGCGCCGGCATCTCGCGGATGGGCTTGCGATCTTGAAGCGGCTCGATGCGGAAGGGAAGCTCACGGCGGATCAGAAGGGGTGGATCGCTGCGTTCGAGGCGGCGTTGGACAAGCCCGCGCCGGAAGCGGGCGCGCCGCCGCGCTGGAAGGTCTGGGCGCGGCGGGGGCGAGGATGAGGTTTCGCCTCACCCTTCGGCAAGCTCAGGGTGAGGCGAGGGCGATGCATCGGCGCGCGTTTATTGCGAAGCATAAGCGGCGCAAATGCGTTCGAAGCGCATGTCCGATTTTCGTAACGCCACAGTATGGTTAATTTTGCGATGGTTAACGGCGGGCCGCAGAAATAACTTCCCGCCGCAAAAACAATTTCCCCCGTCAGCTATTGCCGGAATAACGGACGCGCAAAAGTCCGTTAAATATAGATAATTGCGCGCGTTAACCACGATCTGTAGCCTAAGGTTGAGGCGGCGAGGTTTGCAACCGCCTCTCCCAATTTCACGCACATGCATTTTCCCTCGCAAAATCAACGCAGTATCGGCGCTTAAAGCTTTCGCAAGGCGCTTTCGCCTACGATGTTCACATGAATGAAGGCGGCGCCGATTTCTTGAAACCGGGAAAAAATGCGAAACATCGCGATTAACGGCAGGTTAAGAGGCGGCGGCAAAACGCGGTTCATGCGGCGCACTTCGACAGGCTCACGGTGAGGCGCGTCTTCGGAGCCGGGCAAAGAAAAAGCCCGGGATGTATCATCCCGGGCTATGCGCCAGCGGCCGAGCCGCTTGCGAGGGAGGAGAAACAAGCGGCTCTCCTGCTGGCGTCGGGCGGCGTGCGCATCGCCGCCCTGGGTGTTCCTACATGTTGTAAGCGCGCTCGCCATGCTCCGAGATGTCGAGGCCTTCGCGCTCTTTTTCCTCTGAGACGCGCAAGCCCACGATGACCGAGATGACGAGGAAGACGGCGAGGCTGCCGAACCCAGACCAACCAACGGTGATGGCCGCGTTCTTCGCCTGGATGATGACCTGAGCCATCATATCGTAATCGCCGATCGGGCAGTCGCTCGTCAGTACGCCGTCCTTGATGACGCACTTCGTATAGTCGACGACGCCGGCTCCGCCGTAGATCGGAGCCGCAACGATGCCGGTTCCGATCGCTCCGACGAGGCCGCCAATGGCATGGACGCCGAACACGTCGAGCGTGTCGTCATAGCCTAGCGCGCTCTTCACAGCAGTGCAGAAGAAGAAGCAAATCGCGCCAGCAACGAGGCCGAGGACAAGCGCGCCCATTGGGCCAGCATAGCCTGAAGCGGGCGTAACCGCGACGAGACCGGCGACAACGCCCGACGCGAGGCCGAGGAGGCTTGGCTTACCCTTGAACAGCCACTCGACCAGCATCCATGAGAGGCCAGCCGCGGCGGTCGCCACGAAGGTGTTCGCCATTGCCAGCACCGCGCCGGCATTGGATTCGAGGTTCGAGCCCGCGTTGAAGCCGAACCAGCCCACCCACAGGAGCGAGGCGCCAACCATGGTCAGCGTCAGCGAATGGGGAGGCATGGCCTCTTTGCCAAACCCGATGCGGCGGCCAAGCAAAAGCGCGCCGACGAAGCCCGCAATACCGGCGTTAATGTGAACGACCGTCCCGCCAGCAAAGTCGAGCGCGCCGAGTTGGAAGCCGAAACCGGATTTAGCCAGCGCCGCTTCGTTGTTGAGCGCGAGGTCAGCAGGTCCAGGGTTGAACCAAACCGAGTGCGCAATCGGGATATAGACGAACGTGCACCAAAGGATTGCGAAGAGGAACACCGCCGAAAACTTCATCCGCTCCGCGAAACCGCCAATAGCAAGAGCGGTTGTGATGGCGGCAAACGTCATCTGGAAGCAGACATAGACGAGTTCATCGAGGCCGACGCCGACCGAGAAGGTTGTCGCCGGAGACTTAGGATCGATCCCCGCCATGAATATCCGCGAAAATCCTCCCAGGAACGGCGAAGTGATCCCGCTGCCCTCGGTGAAGGCAAGGCTGTAGCCATAGACGAACCACAAGACGCACACGACGCATTGGATCGCAAAGACCTGCGTGAGCGTGGAAAGCATGTTCTTGGTCCGGACCATGCCGCCATAGAACAGCGCCAGTCCAGGCACCGTCATCATGAGGACGAGAAGGGAGGACACCATCATCCAGCCATCGTCCGCCTTGTTCACCACGAGATCCGGAGCCTTGGCGGCTTCAGCGAACGACGGCTCTATCATGGCCATCGCCGCTAACGCCGCGGCTCCGAAAAGAGTTAAATTGCGCCAGACCCTTGTCATTCTTGTTTCCCTTTTCCAATCACAGTGCATCTGCGTCAGTCTCGCCGGTGCGGATGCGCACCGTCTGCTCGATCGGCGACACGAAGATTTTGCCGTCGCCTATCTGCCCCGTCTTCGCCACCGTTGAGATCGCCTCGATGACCTTGTCCACCGCATCGGTCGGAACGGCCACCTCGATTTTGACCTTTGGAATGAAGCTGACCTCATACTCGGCGCCCCGGTAAATCTCGGTGTGCCCCTTTTGCCGCCCGTATCCCTTCACTTCGCTGACCGTCAAACCCTCTATCCCAAGGCCGTCGAGCGCCTGGCGCACCTCTTCGAGTTTGAACGGCTTTATGATCGCCACCACCATCTTCATGATAAATCCTCCAACAAGTTCCTGCCTTCGAACTTCGCCCTTTTTCTATCGAGTCCGCACCCTGGCAGGGCGAACGCGAAGACACGGCTTCATACTGCCTTATCAAAAGCTGTGCCAAAAGCGCTTGGGACGCTCGGGATGCGCCGCGGCTCAAAAAAACGTTATATTCGCTGTCCTTAACCCCGGGGCCGCCGGATTGGCGGCTGATTTTCTAGGCAAGGACCCGAATTTGCAAAAAAAATAGGCAATATGCTTTGTTGGGGGGCAGCCATTTTCAGGCTTTTCTTGAAATTACACGCTTTTCCGAGAGGGTCGATTTGCGGGTTGGCGGAGATTCGGAAGCCGCATCGCCGTCTGCACCAAGTTGGCGGTCATCATTGAGGTTTTCATGAAATGGAGGGCTGGCGCCAGCTTAAGCGCTGGCTCCAAGCCCTCTTGCTGTCTTCGATTTACGTTTGCTAGCTTTTCTTATACATCTCGGTCTGGATCTCGATCGACACCTCATCCGATACAAAAGGGACGGCCGCAGAAATTCCAAAATCCGCGCGCTTTACACTCGTCGCGGCGCCGATCCCAAGGGTGGGCTTCTTGGACATCGGCTGGATGCCCGCGAAATTCAGCGTCACATCGAGCGTGACCGGCTTCGTGACGCCATGGATCGTCAGATCGCCGCTCACCTTTCCGGTTTTTTCACCTGTCTTCTCGAATTGCGTGCTCTTGAAGGTCGCTTCGGGGAATGCCGCCGCATTGAAAAGTTTCTCGCCCTTCATATGATCGTTGAAGATCGGGACCAAGGTCTCGATGCTGTCGGTCTTGAACGTCACATTGAGCTGGCTTTTTTCAGGCGTAGCCTCATCGTAGAGGAGTTCCCCCTCATACTTCAAAAAGTGCGCGCACTGGCGGCTGATGCCAAGGTGGTTCCAGCAGAACCGGACCTCGGTATGCGCGGGGTCGAATGTATAAGCCGCAGGATCCGCCGCGGCATTCAAGGTCATCGCAAAAAGGGCAGGGACAGCAAAAGTCAAAAGCCGGTTCAACGTCATGCCGATTTTCTCCCGAGAGGCGTGATGATTGTTATATCGCGCAAGGGCTAGCTTGACGGCGGGGAGATGGCAAGTCCGGGGGCGGGCGTCCCGATCACAAGTGTTTGTGCTGGCTCCCAGAGAAAACGATGCCGCCCCCGCCCGGTGATGCAAAGCGCTGCGAAACAGGATAGAGAGCGAAAGACCTCAATGCGTATAGTCTTAGGATGAACGACCACCGCGCCTTTTTTCAGCTTCTCGGGGAACTCGGCATTCCCTCCCAAACCGTTGAGCACGAAGCCGTGCTCACAGCGGAGGGGCTGGCGCAGCGCGACTTGGCGCAATGGGAGTTTCCCGTCAAAAACATCGTGGTCGAAGACAAGAGCAAACAGCTTTATCTCGTCACGATGCACTTGCTCACGCCCCCGCTCGATCTCAAGCAACTCGCAAAAAGCATCGGCGCCGATGGGCGTTTTTCCTTCGCGTCACCGGAAACTCTGGCGGCCGCCCTCGGAGTCCTGCCCGGCAGCGTCACTCCATTCGCCGTGTTCAACGACCCGGCAAAAAAGGTGCGCGTGATCCTCGACCAGCGAATGCGCGAGGGGAAAACCATCAGCGCGCATCCCCTCATCAACACGATGACCACCACGATCGATATGCCGGACCTGCTCAAACTTTTCGCGCACACCGGCCACCGCCCGCACTGGAGCGCCATGCCGCTCAAGCAACCATCGCCGCATTAACAGGCTGCCTTTTTTCTTCGCCGGGACCGTCTCAACGCACACAGGATCGGGTTCTTCTATCAACCGCCGAAATTCTGCTTCCGTTGTCGTCCCCGCGGAGGCGGTGACCCGGTAAGCTGCGCGCTAAGACATTGTTTTCAATAGCTTCTAGCCTTCCGATTACTGGATGCCCGCCTTCGCGGGCAAGACACCTGCAGTACTTGCCGCGGCTGACAAGAGAGAGCTTGCCGCAATAGGCTTTTGCACCCGCCCCAACGGCTATGCGCTGCCCGTCTGCCGCGCGATGATGGCGTGCATATCGATGCGCGCGCGGCTCGCGCCATAGTTTACGGCGCGGCCTTCGCCTCTGAGCCGCACATCGCAGAACCCCGAAGCCACCTCCGGCGCGCCATGCCGCAACAGAAGCGCCGCTTGCAGCGCCAGCGCCATGGTCTCGGCGATGTGACGCGCATCGGCGTCCGGCGTGCCTCTTCCCACGGAGCGGGAAAGATATTCGAAGCTGCGGTCGAAGCAGGGATGCGACCCGCGGGCGGGCGAAAGCTCCGCAAAGTACGCTTCTAGCGCGGCCGGCTCCTTGTGAAACGTGCGCAGAATATCGAGCGCAATCACATTGCCGGAGCCTTCCCAGATCGCGTTGAGCGGGGCTTCGCGGAAATAGCGCGCCATCGGTCCTTCTTCGACATAGCCGCCGCCGCCCAGGCATTCGAGACACTCGTAGACGAAATGCGGCGTGCGCTTTGTGATCCAGAACTTGGCGAGAGCGACGGCCAGGCGTGAGAAGCGCCGCTCCTGCTCACTCTCCCCGTCGAACGATCGCGCAACGCGCATGGATAGCATCGCAGCGGCCTCGTAATCGAGGGCGAGGTCCGCGACCACAGCCTGCATGAGCGGCTGATCGATCAGCGTGTTCTGAAATGCGCGGCGGTGGGTCACATAATGCACGGCCTCGGCCAGCGCGCGGCGCATAACGCCGAGCGACCCCGCCGTGGTGTCGAGCCGCGTATGATGCACCATTTCGATGATGGTGGGGACGCCGCGGCCTTCCTCGCCGATCATCTGCGCGAATGTGTCGTGATACTCGATCTCGGAGGAGGCGTTTGACTTGTTGCCCAGCTTGTCCTTGAGCCGCATGATGTGGATGCTGTTGCGCTCGCCATCGGGCTTGATGCGCGGCGCGAGAAAGCAGCTCAACCCCCTATCGGTGTAGGCGAGCGTCAGGAACGCGTCGCACATCGGCGCCGAGCAGAACCATTTGTGGCCCACGAGCCGGTAATCCGCGCCCGGTCCGCCCGCGCCCAGCGGGAAGGCCCGCGTCGTGTTTGTGCGAACATCGGAACCGCCCTGCTTCTCGGTCATCGCCATGCCGATTGTGACGCCGCGCTTTGCGGCTATGGGACGGAGCGGAGCATCGTAGACGCCTTCCACAATCTTAGGCGTCCAAACCTCTGCGATTTCGGGCTGATGGCGTAGCGCCGCAACGCTCGCATAAGTCATGCTGATTGGGCACATGGCGCCCGCTTCGGCTTCGGTAAATAGGGCAAGCATCGCCGCATGGGCGACATGTTTCCCGGCGCGTTTCTCACGCCAGCCGATGCTGTGGATGCGATGGTCCATCGCAAGCGCCATAAGCCGATGATAGGATGGATGGAACTTCACCTCGTCGATGCGCCGCCCGTAGCGGTCGAATGTCTGAAGCTCAGGCAAATATCGATTGGCTTCATCGCCCCACTGAAGCACCTTTTCAGAACCCGCGCCCGCTCCCAGCGCCATAAGGGGCTCTTCCACCCAATCCCCGCCATAAAAGCGGGCGGCCTCGCGAAGTGCGCGGTCCTCCGCATAAAGATTGCGCCCCGCGAATGGCGGCGGCGCGTTGGTCACATCATGGGTCTCGAGGCGAGTTCGCGGGGCATAGGCGGTCATGGTCGCTCTTTCTTGTATCATCCCGCAACAAGAATAGCATTACTTGCATACAAGCGACACAGCGCTCGCAGCCCCTGTGCGACATTTAGGATTGCGCGCGCCGTTGAGCCCCCGTAAATGAAGGGCAGCCAGTTTAGCACGCGAAGATCGAGTTGCCCCATGAGACGCTTCTTTTCACGTGATTTCCTCGCCGTCTTTATCCCGGCGGCGTTGATATGCGTCGCAGCTGTCTGGTTCACGCTCAGATACGTGAAACCTGCGCCGCCGAACTCCTTTGTCATATCGGCTGCGAGCAAGGGCAGCCCCTATTACGAGCTTGCGCTTCGCTTCAAGGAGCAAGTTGAGAAAAAAGGCGTGAAGCTTGATATCCGCGAGTCCCAGGGCTCCTTCGACAATCTCAAAAATCTCAAAGACCCAACCTCCGGCGTTCAGGCCGGCATCGTCCAAGGCGGTCTCACCAACAATATCAACTCGCCCAATCTCTCTTCCATGGGACGGCTGATTACGGAGCCCGTTTGGGTTTTCTACCGCGACCCCGACACAATCGACCACATTACGCAACTCAAGGGCAAACGCATTCTGATCGGCCCTGAGGGCAGCGGCACGAGCTTTCTCGCCAGCAAGCTGTTGGAAGCCCACGGCATTACGGCGGATAATTCGAAGCTCATCACGATGGAGCTTCCTGCTTATGTGGACGCCTTCACAAAAGGAGAAGCCGACGCGGGCTTTCTTGTGCTCGGCGCCGAGGCGAAGACAGTGCAAAGACTGCTTCGGCTGCCGGACACGAAGCTCATGAGCATGGCGCAGGCTGACGCGCTCATTCAGCGCTATCCGTATCTCACCCCGGTGACATTGCGCCAAGGCGTTGTGGATTTCGCGCAGGACATTCCCCCCGCCGATACATCGCTCGTGGCGACGAAGGCGCAGCTCCTTGTCCGGGACGACCTTCATCCCGCCCTTATGACCGTGCTCGCAGAGGCGGTGCTGGCCGTGCAAAGTCAGCCCACGCTGAAGCCGACGGGTAAATCCAGGCTGTTCGCGCTTGGCGCGGCGCCCTGACCGATGACCCCGAATTCCCCATGCCGGACGAGGTGCGCCGTATCTATAAATCCGGCCCGACTTTCTTTCAGCGGATGTTGCCGTTCTGGCTCGCGACCCTCTTCGACCGCGCCTTTATCCTGATCCTGCCCTTGATCGGCATCATTTTTCCGCTGATCCGTCTTGTGCCGATCGTCTACAATTGGCGCATGCGGCAACGCATTTTCCGTTGGTATCGCGAGCTGAAACTCTTGGAAAGAGACCTGAACAAAGCCGACGCGTCGCCGGAATTCATCGCCCGCAAGGAGCGGGAGCTCGATCGCGTCGAGGAGGGTGTGTGGCGCATCTCCGTTCCTATTCAATTTTCGGCCGATCTTTATACGTTGCGCGATCACGTGGAGTTCGTGCGCAAGCGTATCGAGCATCTGCGCGGGAGCGAAACCAAGCCGAGTCCGCAGCCGGTTCTTGCGGGGTAATCGCCGAAGCAAACAGTCTTGGGTTCGCCAACGAGTGATGAGACGCATGGCTTGTGGTCCCTTCCGGAGACATGGCATGCGTACCCTCGGCCGATTGCGATAAGTCGAATATCTGGACAGGATTGCCCCCGGCGGGGGACCTGCTGTTCACATCGCTCGATGGTGGCCTCGCCCTGCACGAGTTCGTGGGCAGCCGTTACCGCACGCGGTAGCCGCCGGCGGTCATCGTGTTGCTGGCGTGGCGCCGGCAAGCTCCACCCTAGCCGCCATCGCGGCGACTATTTCAACCCCACACCCGCGATTAACGGAAAAATCCACAGGCGATATGGCTCGAATTTACTCCGGGTTTGGGACGCTGACTTGCCGTATCGCTTTCTGTTCATGGCCGGTTCAGGCGTGTGTTGTTAGATATAGCCGAGCGTTACTCGCCAGCAATTAGACCGGCGATCTCGCAGCTACAGGGAGAATGTCATGAAAAAACTTCAGGTTGCAATACTCGGACTTGCGATCCTCGCCACCACGGCGTCATCAGCGATTACGCCAGCGTTCGCGTTAGGCGGCTGCGGTCCAAACCGGCATCGAAGCTCGGTGACGGGACGGTGCATTTGGGGCGGTCAAAACCAAGCGTGGTGCCTGCGTCACACTGGCCACACAGCCGTTCCGGGTCCGTATGGGACCTGGGTTTGTCCCAGATAAGGCGGGAATTGCCGAGCCTTTTGACCGAGATTTTTCAGATTGAGCCCGGTCAAGCTAGCGCCATCGTGCGTTGAAACGAGTTCCCGGACAGCGACAGGCCGCAAATCAGGCTCCATCGCTGCCTGAAGGCGAAAGCCGCAGGATTCCCCCACGGTGAGCCATCCCGCAGGCGCCTCCGCAAGCGCCAGCCCGTTTCTGGCGCTCATGCGCTTTTCGTATCCGGCCGTTGCGGCATTCTCAGACCGATGTCGCGGCGGCAGAAGCCGCCCGGCCAGTCGATCTTTTCGATGGCGGCATAAGCGCGGACCCGTGCTTCGGCCACGTCCCTTCCCAGCGCGGAAACATTAAGGACGCGGCCTCCCGCAGCAATCACTTCGCCGTTCTCGCCAAGCCCTGTTCCAGCGTGGAAGATGGTGACGCCCTCGACTGCTCCGGCGTCCTCCAAATTTGCGATGACGCTTCCCTTCGCATAATCGCCGGGATAACCGTCAGCCGCCATGACGGCGGTGACAGCCGCGCACTCGCTCCATTCCGGTTCGATCCCTGACAAATCTCCCTGGGCGGCGGCGAGGAGCAACGTCAGAAGATCGGACTTCAATCGCAGCATAAGCACCTGGCACTCGGGGTCGCCAAACCGGACATTGTATTCGATCAGTTTAGGGCCTTCCGAGGTGATCATCAATCCCGCGTAGAGCACGCCTTGAAAGGGCGCGCCCCGCTCGCTCATGGCGTCGAGCGTCGGCGTCACGATTTCGGCCATGATGCGCGCCGAGAGCGCATCCGTCATCATCGGCGCGGGCGAGACGCAGCCCATGCCGCCGGTGTTCGGACCGAGATCGCCGTCATAGGCGCGCTTGTAGTCCTGGGCGCTGGCCAGCGGCGCCGCGCGTTTCCCGTCGCAAATGGCGAAGAAACTCGCCTCTTCGCCAATCAATTTCTCCTCGATCACCACCGAGAAGCCGCCTTTGCCGAAGGCGCCCGAAAAGCAAGCGGCGATCGCCTCCTCCGCGGCGGGCAAAGTTTCGCATATGATGACGCCCTTGCCTGCGGCGAGGCCGTCGGCTTTGACGACGAGGGGCGCGCCCTTCTCTCTCGCATAGGCGAGCGCTTCACCCTGGCTCTCGAAGTACCCCCAAGCCGCGGTTGGAATGCCGCGCTCAGCGCAGATCGCTTTGGTGAATGACTTTGAGGCTTCGAGTTGGGCCGCCGCAGCCGAAGGACCAAAAACCGTGAAGCCCTCTGCGCGAAGATCGTCTGCTAGCCCGGCGACCAGCGGCGCTTCCGGGCCGATGATGATGAGATCGATGCGAGCGTCCCTGCAAAATTCGGCGACGAGCGCATGGGCGCCGATCCCTGCCGGACCTGGTTCCGCGATGGGAAGGATGCCGGCATTGCCCGGCGAACAGTACAGGCGGTCAAGCTTTGAGCTTTGTCTCAGCTTCCGAGCCAGAGCATGTTCGCGGCCACCGCCGCCGATAAGAAGCACGTTCATGCATGCTTCTTAGCACAAAAGAGCCAAGCTGGGGCGCCCATTATAGGCCCCCTCCCGACGCCACGAAAAAGGCTCAGCCGAAGTCTAAAGAAAGAACAAGCTACAACCTGTTAACCTTAGATCCAGTGGAATAGATAAGCTATGATGATCAGCGGAAGCGGGATTCCGATCGCCCAAAGCAAGATGCCCCTCATTTCAATCTCCTGAATAGCTATTTTCTTCGTCCCCAAAAGCCGGAAGAGCTGCTTTTGCGAACTCTGCTCCGCCTGAACACCGGCCTTTGAAGCTGAGTTCCAGCGGCGCGAGGAGGAACCTTCAGTCGTCCGACGGGTTTGCAAGCCATTCGTTCAATTTGAACTCGGAGGACTTCGACCATGAAATCTCTCACGGCCGCGGCGGCAGCCGTTTTGCTGACAACATCCGCTTTCGCACAGCAGGCGCCCTCGTCAAATCCGTCTAGCGGAATGCCGTCCCCAAGCCGTCCAGCGGGAAACCAAGGTGGCGCGCCAGGTACCAACAGCGCGACCGACACCACTGGAAACCCAGACACAAGCTCCAATCGCGCCACCAATGCCTCGAACCCCGGTCACTATCTGACAAATCAGGGTCAGGATCAGTGGCTGGTTGGGAACCTCTGGAACAAAAGCGTATATAATGCGGCCGGAAAATCCATCGGCGATCTGAATGACGTGTTGATCGATAAGGATGGCAAAGTCGCCGCTCTTGTGGTCGGCGTGGGAGGCTTCCTTGGCCTCGGAGAAAAGAACGTGGCTGTGGACTTCGATCAGATCAAGCAAAGTGGCGGCATCTCCGGCAACCGCATTGTTGTCGGACTGTCGGAGCAGGATCTGCGTAACGCGCCCGCGTTTCAGCGTAACTCCAGCAACAGCGGCTCAGCCAGCAGCAACCGTTAATATAGACCCAGAAAGGGACGGGGACGGACTGCCGTCCCCTCTCTTATCAACTTCGCCTCCCGGAACAATATGGCGAAGAATAACTTAGGGAAGAGAAACGCTTAATCAGAGGACAACCAGCATGGCGTCAGCCCGAACGCTACAAGAGCTTTTCGTTTCCACGCTTCAGGACATCTATCACGGCGAAAAGCAGATCCTGAAAGCCCTTCCAAAAATGGCGAAACACGCAACCACCCCCGAGCTGAAGCAGGCCTTTCAGCACCACTACGAACAGACGGAGGGTCAAGTCGAGCGCCTCCAGCGCGTCTTCGAGCTGTTGGACAGGAGCGCGCGCGGCCGCACCTGTGAAGCCATCGAAGGGCTTGTCGAGGAAGGCAAGGAAGTGATGAACGAAGCCGAAACCGGCGACGTCATGGACGCCGGCCTGATCGCCGCCGCGCAGGCCGTCGAGCATTACGAGATCGCCCGCTACGGCACGCTTAAGTCCTGGGCGCAGCAGCTTGGCATGCAGGAAGCGGCAAAGCTTCTCGACCAAACGCTGCAGGAAGAGAAGCAGACCGACGAACTTTTGAACAAGATCGCAATGCACGGAGTGAACCAGCACGCCGCATAGGGCGTCCCGCCTCCCGAAGGTCGCGGTTGAGCTGCGCGGCCACGCATTTTTGTTTGAAGGCGGGTTCTGCCATGGACCCGCCTTAGTTTTTTGCGGAATCGGAAGACGGCGATAAGTGAAGGTTGGATCGCAGTCCGGCTTCCCCCCCGTGCTTATCCGGCAAACTAAATCTCCAGGTTTCATCAGCGCACCATGACGCAAACCTCCGCCGGCTCATCTTGGGCTGAACTTTCAGGCAGACTTTCCCAGGCTGGACACAGCCTGCCCGTCAGGGTCTATTTCGAGGACACCGACTTTTCCGGCTTTGTCTATCATGCATCGTACCTGCGCTGGTGCGAGCGCGGCCGCTCCGACTATTTGCGCCTGCTCGGCATACACCACAACGCGCTGGCCGATGGCGCTTTTGCGGGCGAGCCGTGCGTGTTTGTGTTGCGACGCCTCAGCGCCGAGTTCCTTCGCCCCGCGCGCATCGACGACGTGCTCGAAATTCGCACCGCTCCCGGCGAGTTCACCAAGGCGAGCATCGTTTTGCGCCAAACCATCGAGCGCGAGGGCCAGCCCATCTTCCGCCTGGAGGCGCAGTGCGTGTTGATCGCGATGAGCGGACGGCTGTTGCGTCTGCCCGCGCCGCTGCTCGCGCTCCTCCAGCCGTGAGTAACGGCCGGCGAGGCTCCCGCGCAACCTAAGAGGTGCCCTTCCGCATGGCGCCGATGATGGCGATTGGCGGCAGCGTGGAGAGCGCGCTCGCGGACAGGTCCCGCACGTGCAGGTGATCCTGGCGGTGAGTGCGCAGCCGCACCTGGCGAACAGCCTCGATGACCTCCGCGATGTGCACGCCCTTGGGGCAGCGGGTGTTGCAGGTCAGGCAGGATACGCACATCCAGATCGCGTTCGAGGCGAGAAGCTCATCCTTCAGGCCGAGTTGGGCGAAGCGGATGATCTGATGGGGCAGGATGTCCATGTATTTGGCCATGGGGCAGCCCGCCGAGCATTTTCCGCATTGATAGCAGGCCAACAAGTCTTGTTTGCTCAGACTCTCGATCTTTTCGATGAAAGCATTGGCCGCGGCGCCGTCGCCATTAATTTTCACGCTCATAGCGTCGCTCCTGCCGCGATCATGGACGGGTCCTCCGCTCGCCGGGCGCGAACCTGCTGCGAAGCATCGAATGCCGCGCCGGTACGTTGCCGAGGCGCGCGAGCTGTTGAATCTTCACGTCCTCCGGTGTGTAGGACGGCAAAATCAGCGGCGAGATGAGATCGGTTTCGACGCCTTCGTCTTCAAGTTCCCGCGAATGGGCAGTTACGTGCTGCAGGCTCAGCTTGCCGAGCGTCACCGTCTTTGCGTATTCGGTGGCGTAATGCCCGGCGCGGCGGCCGAACACGTTATAGTCGAGCACCGAGTTGCCCATGAGCCGGTTGCGGCCGTGAACCCCTCCCGAAGCTTCGCCGGCGACATAAAGGCCGGGAATGTTGGTCTCGCAGCGCTCGTTAATGGCGACGCCGCCGTTCTGGTAGTGCAGCGATGGATAGATCAGCATCGGCTCTTTGACGATATCGATGCCGAAACGGTCAAACTGCCTGCACATGCCCGGGAACTGGTGGCGGATATAGCCCTCGCCGTTGATCAGTTCGATAATCGGCGAATTGAGCCAAACGCCGGTGCGGCCGACCCAAGTGTCGACGCCGTTGTTACGGTCCGGGCTGCATTCGCGGATGATCGCGGCGCTTTCGATGTCGCGCGGCTCGCGAGGAAAGACGAACAACTCGCCATGTTTATTGAGAGGCTGGCCGCCGGCGCCGCGTATCTTCTCGGTGATGAGAAAGCCCGCGATCTGCTCCGGGAACACGGCGCCTGTCGGGTGATACTGCACCGAATCCATGAATTTGAGTTTTGCTCCGGCGCGATAGGCCATGACGAGCCCATCGCCCGTGGCGCCATAATGGTTCGTCGTGGCGAAGCCGCGGATGTGGAGGCGCCCATAGCCGCCCGTCGCTATGATCGTGGCCTTGGCCTTCACCGTGAGGAATTGCTCGGTATCGAGGCTGTAGAGGATTGCGCCCGCGCATTGGCCTTTGTCGTCAAGGATCAGCTCGACGGCGGGCTCGAACTCGCGGATTGAGATCATATCCGGGTGGTTGCGCACCTCGTCCATCAGGGTCCGCATGATGATCGCGCCAATATAGTCGCGGCAGGAGACCATGCGCTTGCGCGATGTGCCGCCGCCATGCAGCACCTGGATGCTGCCGTCGGGCATCTTGTCCCACATGACGCCGAGATTTTCGAGTTCCCGCACCACATCCGGGGCATCCTCGGTCAGCACACGAACCAGATCCGGATCGTTTTCGAAGTGACCGCCGCCGATGGCGTCCAGGTAGTGGCGCGTGGGAGAGTTGGTGCGCGAGACAGCGGCTTGCATGCCGCCTTCGGACATCATGGTGTTGGCGTCGCCAAGGCGCAGCTTGGTCGCGATCTTCGACTTTATCCCCGCACGCGCCGCGGTGATAGCCGCCCAGCAGCCCGCGCCGCCGCCGCCGATGATGAGAAGGTCGGTTTCGTAGTCCGGTTCGAGCAAACCGAGGTCCATCAGCCTCGGCTTGATCATCGAATTAGCTTCCAGCAGCGCGGCTACCTCGGTGGTGATTTCCTCGCCTTTGCTTGGACCGACGCGCACAACGCGTTTCGCGCCGGGCGCAAAGTCTGGATGATATTTGGCCAGCACGTCCGCGCGCTCTTCCGCGTTCATCGGCGGATAGACGGGTTGACCGCTGAGCGCCAGATCGAGCCGCTTTGGGCGGCTCTTTTCGACCAGTTTCAGCAATCCGGCTAGATAGTCAGGATACATGTCTCACTCCCAGGAAGCGGCCGATTTGGGATCGCCGTCATTATATTCGGTTGAAGTCTTGGCTAAGGCCGCTCATGGCTCCATGTCCCGGGCGTAATAGAGCTTGCTCAGGCTCTCTTTATCCATGGCCATGAGTTCGGCATATTCGGCGTTGTATTTCCCAGCCCGCACCTCCGCCAGCCTGTCGTCGAGTTCGCGGCTCTCCTTGCGCAAGTACCGGCCAGTGAGGCGCTTCGACAAGATGCCGACCTCGTGCTGGATGATCTCGGCTGGACAGCGCAGCGCGCATAGCCCGCAGGCGACGCAGTCGAACGACATGTCCGCAACCGCCGCAATGTCTCCGCGCATGGCCGACTGGATGTAGTCCATCACCGGCAGTCCCTGCGGGCAGGCCTTGTTACAGGTGCCGCAGGCGACGCAGCGGAAGGTCACCGGATAGACGCTCAGGATCGCGTTGACGTCGGGGGTGAGCTTCTCCAGATCGTAGACCGCCTTCTCCATCGGCACGGACGGGATCTGCGTCAGCGACATGCCTTCCTGTACAAGCGTCGTGCAGGCGAGGCCGGTATGGAGCTTATAGTCGCCGGGCAGCCGGTAGATGGTGCCGCAGGCGCCGCAAAATCCTTCGCGGCAGCCCGCGCCGCGAATGATCTGATGCCCGGCGTATTCGATGGCGCGCATGATGGTGGCGTGCTCTGGCACGACATGACGCTTGCCATTGATGTAAACGGTCAGCATGTTCGCGAGCACCTGCTCGCGCTTGCCCCCCTCGTGGTGGTGCTCCGCTTCCTTCTGCATTTCCGCTCCTCGTTGGGGATTAAGTTCTGTTCCCCGGCTCGATTATGTCACGCCGCTGTTTGTGTCGCGACGTTTTGGAATTCTTCGATCTGGTCGAAATTCATGTAGCGGTAGACGTCGCTGGCGTTCTTGTTGACGGCCTCGATGTGCTGCATGTACTCGGCTACCGTCGGGATGCGGCCGAGAAGCGCGCATACCGCCGAAAGCTCGGCCGAGCCGAGATAAACGCGGGTCTCGATGCCAAGCCGGTTCGGGAAGTTGCGCGTCGAGGTCGACATTGCGGTCGCGCCCTTCCGGGTCTGCGCCTGGTTGCCCATGCAGAGCGAGCATCCTGGCATCTCGATGCGCGCGCCAGACGTGCCGAAGTTGCTGTAATAGCCCTCTTGCGTCAGCAGAGCCGCGTCCATCTTTGTCGGCGGAGCGATCCAAAGCCGGGTCGGTATGTCGGTCTTGCCTGCAAGCACCTTTCCGGCGGCGCGGAAATGGCCGATGTTGGTCATGCAGCTGCCGATGAAGACCTCATCGATCTTGTCGCCAGCGACCGCCGATAGGAGCTTCACATCGTCCGGATCGTTGGGACAGGCCACGATCGGCTCCTTGATCTCACTCATGTCGATCTCGATGACGGCGGCATATTCCGCATCGGCGTCGGGTTCGAGCAACTTCGGATCGGCGAGCCAGGCTTCCATTTCGGCGATGCGGCGCTCCAGCGTTTGGCGATCCTCATAGCCGTGTGCGGCCATCCACTTCAGCAGCGCCACATTCGAGCGCGTGTACTCGATCACCGGCTCCTTAGAGAGGCGAACGGCGCAGGCGGCGGCGGAGCGCTCGGCCGAAGCGTTGGCCAGCTCGAACGCCTGCTCGACTTTGAGGTTTTCGAGGCCCTCGATCTCAAGGATCGCGCCGGAGAAGACGTTCTTCTTGCCCTTCTTCTCAACGGTGAGCAGGCCGCGCTGGATGGCGGCGTACGGAACAGCGTTGACGAGGTCGCGCAGCGTTATGCCCGGCTGCATCGTGCCCTTGAACCGCACCAGCACCGATTCCGGCATGTCGAGCGGCATCATGCCGGTGGCGGCGGCGAAGGCGACAAGGCCGGATCCTGCGGGGAAAGAGATGCCAAGCGGGAAGCGCGTGTGGGAGTTGCCGCCGGTCCCAACCGTGTCGGGCAAAAGCATGCGGTTCAGCCAAGTGTGGATGACGCCGTCGCCGGGCCGCAAAGATACGCCAGTCCGGGTCGAGATGAATTCGGGCAGCGTGGCGTGGGTCTTCACGTCCACGAGCTTCGGATAGGCCGCCGTATGACAGAAGGATTGCATCACGAGTTCAGCGGAGAAGCCCATGCAGGCGAGGTCCTTCATCTCGTCGCGGGTCATCGGGCCGGTGGTGTCCTGGGAGCCGACCGTGGTCATCTTCGGCTCGCAATAGGCGCCGGGACGTACGCCCTTGCCCTCGGGCAGACCGCAGGCGCGGCCGACCATTTTCTGGGCCAGGGTGTAACCCTTGCCGGTTTCGGCGGGCTCAGCGGGCAGGCGGAACAGCGTCGAAGGCGGCAGACCAAGCGCCGCCCTTGCCTTCGAGGTGAGATCGCGGCCCACGATCAGCGGAATGCGGCCGCCGGCGCGAACCTCATCGAAAATCACATCGGACTTCACCTTGAACTCGGCGATGACCTGGCCATTCTTCAGCGCCTTGCCTTCGATTGGCCGAAGCTCGATCACGTCGCCCATGTCCATCTTGGAGACATCGAGCTCGATGGGCAGCGCGCCCGCATCCTCCATGGTGTTGAAGAAGATCGGCGCGATCTTCCCGCCAAGACAGACGCCGCCGAAGCGCTTATTCGGCACGAAGGGGATGTCCTCGCCCGTGAACCACAGCACGGAATTCGTGGCGGATTTGCGCGAGGAGCCGGTGCCGACGACATCGCCGGCGTAGGCGACGAGGTTGCCTTTGGCCCTGAGCGCTTGCAGGAGCTTGAGCGGCCCAACCTTACCTGGCTGGTCCGGTTCGATGCCCGGACGCGGGTTCTTCAGCAAGGCGAGCGCATGCAGCGGAATATCGGGACGGCTCCAGGCGTCGGGCGCGGGCGAAAGATCGTCGGTGTTGGTCTCGCCTGTGACTTTAAAGATCGTGACAGTAAGGCTTTCCGGCACGCCCGGACGCGACGTGAACCACTCTGCGTCCGCCCAGGATTGCAGCACGGCCTTGGCGTTAGCGCTGCCGGGCTTATCGGATTGAGCCAGCGCCTTCACATCGTTGAAGAAGTCGAACATCAAAAGCGTGTTCTTCAAGCCTTGCGCCGCCGCGCCTCCGCATTCGCTGCAAGACAAGAGATCAATCAGAGGCTTGATATTGAAGCCGCCCAGCATCGTGCCCAAAAGTTCCGTCGCCCGGACCTTGGAGATGAGCGTGGAAGGCTCTTCGCCCTTGGCGACCTTCGCCAGATAGTCCGCTTTCACCCGGGCCGCGTCGTCAACGCCCGCAGGCACCCGGTTCGTCAGCAGCTCGACAAGGAACGTCTCCTCGCCCTTGGGGGGATTTTTCATCAAGGCGACCAGTTCGGCGGTCTGCTGCTTGGACAGCGGCAGCGGCGAAATCCCAAGCGCTGCGCGTTCGGCGGCATGGGCGCGATAGGCTTCGAGCATGATTAAAATCCTTTAGAAGCAAGAGAGAGGATCAATGAGATTTGCCGGCTTGATCGACGGGAAACGCCCCTCACCCCAACCCTCTCCCCATGGGAGAGGGAGTTTGGCCGCAGCCGCTGCAGCGACGTCCCCTCTCCCAGAGGGAGAGGGACAGGGTGAGGGGCGTTTCGTTGGCATGCTGGGCAATCCCTGCGTATCCTCTCTTCATCCTATCCGTTAGTTAGTGTTGCGTAAGCGAGGCTAGCGCTGCATTAAGCGTCGCGCTGGGCCGCATGGCTTTGGATGTCTTATTGATGTCAGGGCGATAATAGCCGCCGGTGTCCACGGGCTTGCCCTGGGCTGCGATCAGCTCGCCCAGTATTTTCGCCTCGTTCTCCGCGAGCGTCTGCGCAATCGGCGCAAAGCGCGCCTGAAGCTCTTTGTCTTTTGTCTGCTCAGCGAGCGCCTGCGCCCAGTACAAAGCGAGGAAAAAGTGGCTGCCACGGTTATCGATCTCGCCCACCTTGCGGGCTGGCGAGCGGTTGTTGTCGAGGATCTTGGCGTTGGCCTGGTCCAGCGTCTCCGCCAGCACCTCTGCCTTCTTGTTCTTGAAAACCTGACTCAAATGCTCAAGCGACACGCCGAGCGCCAGAAACTCGCCCAAGGAATCCCAGCGCAGATAGCCTTCCTCCTGGAACTGCTGAACGTGCTTCGGGGCTGAGCCGCCGGCGCCTGTCTCGAAAAGGCCGCCACCGTCCATCAGGGGAACGATAGAGAGCATCTTGGCGCTGGTGCCGAGTTCGAGGATCGGGAACAGGTCGGTGAGGTAGTCGCGCAGCACGTTGCCGGTGACGGAAATGGTGTCCTTGCCCGCCCGGATGCGGTCGAGCGAGAACTGCACGGCGTCCTGCGGCGTCATGATGCGAAGGTCGAGGCCGCTTGTGTCGTGGTCCTTCAGGTAGCGCTCCACCTTCTTGACGATCTCGGCGTCATGAGCGCGGTTCTTGTCGAGCCAGAAAACGGCGGGCGTGTTGCTGAGACGGGCGCGGCTGACGGCGAGCTTCACCCAGTCCTGGATGGGGGCGTCCTTGACCTGGCACATGCGGAAGATGTCGCCTGCCTCGACATCCTGCTCCAGCAGCACATTGCCCGAGGCGTCCACGGCCCGGACCTTGCCCTTGGCCGCGATCTCGAACGTCTTGTCGTGGGAGCCGTATTCCTCGGCCTTTTGCGCCATCAGGCCGACGTTTGGCACGCTGCCCATGGTCTTTGGATCGTATGCGCCATGCTTTTTGCAGTCCTCGATGACCGCCTGATAGACCGTCGCGTAGCAGCGGTCGGGGATCATTGCCTTGGTGTCGTGCAGCTTGCCGTCACGGCCCCACATCTTTCCGAAATCGCGGATCATGGCGGGCATGGAGGCGTCGACAATGATGTCGCTCGGCACGTGCAGGTTGGTGATGCCCTTGTCGGAGTTCACCATCGCCAGCTCTGGACGCGCCTGATAAGCCGCCTGGATGTCGGCTTCGATCGCCGCGCGTTCCGCCTCCGGCAGCGTCACGATCTTCGCGTAAAGATCGCCCAAGCCGTTATTGAGATTGACGCCGAGCTTCTCAAGCGACGCGGCGTGCTTGGCCAGGGCGTCCTTGAAATAAACCGCGACCGCATGGCCGAACATGATGGGGTCGGAGACCTTCATCATCGTGGCCTTCAGGTGCAGAGACAGCAGCACGCCTTTCTCTTTGGCGTCCTCGATCTCCGCCGCGAAGAATTCACGCAACGCGCGCTTGCTCATGACGGCGGCGTCGATGACCTCGCCCGCCTTATAAGGGGTTTTCTCCTTGAGCACCGCGGTCTTGCCGTCATCGCCCACAAACTCGATCCTGAAGCTGCCGGCTTCCGGGACGGTTACGGATTTTTCGCTGCCATAGAAATCGCCCGCGCTCATATGCGCCACATGCGTTTTCGAGTCCGCGCTCCAGGCGCCCATTTTGTGCGGATGCTTGCGGGCGTATTGCTTCACCGAGAGGGCGGCGCGGCGATCGGAGTTACCCTCGCGGAGCACCGGATTGACGGCGCTGCCGAGAACCTTCGCGTAGCGCGCCTTGATCTCCTTCTCGGCGTCAGACTTTGGCTCCTCCGGATAATCCGGGATCTTGTAGCCCTGGCCCTGCAATTCCTTGATTGCGGCCTTCAACTGAGGAAGCGACGCGCTGACGTTGGGAAGCTTGATGATGTTGGCCTCTGGCTTCTTCGCCAGATCTCCCAATTCGGCGAGATCGTCCGCTTGCCGCTGATTGCAGGTCAGGTGATCCGGGAAATTCGCGAGGATTCTTCCGGCCAGCGAAATATCCCGCGTTTCGACGTCGACGCCTGCGGCCGCGGTGAAAGCTTGAACGATCGGCAGCAGCGAGTAGGTCGCGAGCGCCGGGGCTTCATCCACTTTCGTCCAGACGATCTTCGGTTCTTGCGTGGTCATGCTTAGTTAACCTCAGTCAAATGTTTCAGCCAGCCGCTTCGGCTCAATGCTCTTATCACACAACGAAAGAGCATTGGGAGGCCGGCGTGCGCGTATCCATGTTGCGGCCGCGGTTAATGTGATCGTCGATCTCGCCTGCGCAGCCGACCATCCGTCCGAAAAGGAAAGCGGTGAACGCGGCGCTCTCAAGGGCTGATTCCGAGAAGGCGCCCGAGCGATAACGAGGCCAGAGTATCTTGAGGAGCAAGGCGGCGATCACCGCGTCGATGTTCACGCAGAAGACGTTCGGCGTGACGCCATGATCGTAGAGCGCCTGGACGAGCGCGCTGTAGAAGTCGTGAAAGACGTTACTTTCGCCGCGCTCCTTGAACAGTTGCGAGAGGAAGACTTCGCGCGGGTCCTTGTTGACCACCTGGTTCCGGAAAATCGGGTGGTGAACGCCGGGGATGGCTTGCACATCGACGCCGACGCCCTTCTTCGCCTTTTTCTGAGCAGCGAACTCGTCGGCGAAGCGCCCCGCCATGCCGGCAAGATCGAGCCCATGATTGGGATTGCCTGCATCCTGAAGGTCGCTGCTCCCGAATTGCTTGATCAGGAATTGGATGCCCTCGAAGCCATTGCCGCCATGGGAAAAACCCGTATGCGTGAGAAATCCGATCATCGCCTTGTTGATCTGAACGCGATCCGGCGTCTCGGGGCCGTCTGCGGACACGGCGCCCTTGCAGCCTTGCGCTGAGATCGTCCCGGGGCCGTTCGAGATGATCAGGCCAAGCAGAACCTGAAGCGGATAGAGCTTTTCTGCCGTGGGCGTATCGCCAAGCAGCGCCAGATAGGCGATCTCTGTGGCGGACCAGCGATCGATAAGCTCCGCAGACGGAACACCGCAGAAGGTTTCGCCATTGTGCTTCGAGCTATCGACCGAAGCGCCGATGATGGTCGCGAAAAGCCGGGCGTACCAAGGGAAATTCCTCGCCGTGTTGCGCGTGATTTTCTTCTTCATCAGCGCGCCCCAGCAAATGGTCGTCGTGATCGCGGCCAGAACCGCGTCCGCCGTCGGGTAGCCGCTCAACGATTTGAGGTAATCGGCGAACACGGACTTCGTCCCACGCGCTTCGAGACCGCCAAGCATGGCTATGGCTTTATGATCGGCATGCTTGCCGGTCAGCGCCTCCAATTGATCGGCATTCGCCTTGATGCCTGAGAAATCGAACCCCTCCTGGTCGCCGGTTTTGAGGCCCGACTGGCCAAAGAGATCGATTAGGACATCCGCCGCCTTGCGGGCGCCGGCGACATTCTTTGGCCCAACAAAGGCGCAGGCGGCGCTCAGCACCGTGTTGGGAGCATTGCCCGCTTCGCGGACGGCGCTGACGCCCGCCCTTGCCGCGTCGCTCAGGATCACCTCAGCGGCGACGGCCGTGCTGAATAGCGCGTTATCGTTATCGTCATTGTGCTCGCGGGTGAGCGCCAGGCAATAGTTCGACTCCAGTGGATATTTGGCGGTGTCGAGAATGGAGACAGCGCTTACTCTCGTCACTTGGGTCTTGGCGTCCATGATCGAACTGCCCGAGCGGTCCTTCATGGCCTCGCGCGGAAAGATCGTGCCAACCTGTCTTGAGAGGTCCGCGATCTGTTCCTTGTATGGCTGAAGCGGCTCGACCAGCGGAATGTCGAGTTCCGGCGGCAGGATCAACCCCTGATTGTTGGCGAACCAAGCTTTCAGCTCCAGATCGCCCTCAGGCCTGAAATCCGGATGACTGCCATGGAGTTTCATGACCGCGGTCAGCGCGGCGGGGATGTGCGAGATGTTGGTCACCACCGCTCCGGCCTTGGAGACGATCGGATTTTCGGGCGTGTAGATGCCATCGACTTTCAGGATTCTCTGGAACCACTTTTCCTTGGCCTCTGCGTTATCCCCAGAACCTCCCATTGCGCCGGCATGCCCGACCGCGCGCGTTAGTTTCGCTTTCCACCGGCCGACCACGCATGCGATGACCGGCTTGTCGAATTCAAGGTGCTCCTCGTAGTAGCCGCCCGGTTCGATGTACATGACCGCGGCCTTGCTGCGCGAATCGAAGTCGAAGGCGTAGGCGAACTCAGCCGGAGCGAAACCGATATAAACGTCCTTTCCGCTGGAGATGCTGGTCGTCGTTCCCCAGCCGCCCGACGCCAGATAGGTCGCGATCGTCGTGGTGAAATTGCCGGAATTGGAATAGATCGCGACGGAGCCCTTGCGCAAAGATTCCTCGGGCTTCTCGCCGCCGAGCGCGCCCCCGAGGCGCACATGGTTCCAGGCGTCGGCCACGCCGAGGCAGTTGGGGCCGAACAGGTCGACATGGCGCTGCTGCGCCATCGCGCGGATCTCGCGCGCATCGTGTACGGGCACCTTTTCAGTGAGGATGATGATCTTTTGTACATGCTTGTTGACGCGCATCAACTCGAATGCGCCGTCGCGAACCGCCGCCGGCGGCAGATGGATCACGCCCACATTGAAATTGTATCCCGCGTCGAGCCCTTCGCGGACGTTATTGAAGACGGGAACCGGGCCAATGGGGGTTTCGAGGACTTCGCCGCGCCGCCCCGGCGAGGTGCCGAATTCGATATTTCCGCGTGAATAGGCATGACTGACCGGAGCGACGCCGCGCAACTCGTTGCCGAGGATGTTCAGCACGCAGACTCTGTCCTCGCGCGTGGCGATGTCGGCCAGCGATCTGATGCCGACGAAATATTTGAACTTCTCTATTCCATGATTGCCCATTGCAACCCCCAAGCGAGCCGTGTCAACGGCGCTTTGTTTTTGCTAAATGATTAAAACGCTCATGTTCCCGGTTCATCCTGCAACGCCGAGCTTGCGGGCCAGCGCCTCGCGCCCGCCGTTTTTCATCCAGCGGTCGGCGTCCTGCGCGTAGCGGACCACGTCGGTCATCGCCGAAATCGAAGCCGAAGAACCGGTAGGGCAAGCCCAGCAAATCGCACACATCCTTGAAAGCCAGAAATCCGCGCGCGAGATTTGGGCCGCCCCGGCCAATCACGACATAGACCGGCGTCGGGCCGTTCTTGCTGAAATACTCGCGCAAGGCGTCGGCCATGGCGCGGAAGGTGACGAAGATGTCCGTGTTGTTGGCCTTGCCGCCGATAATGAACAGCACGTTGGATTGCTTGAGCCAGTGCTTGAGGCAGATGCGCATGACATCGCGCATTTTCTCATAGGGCGGGTTGCCGCCGAAGTCCGAGGAAATGATCGCGGCGTCGCCGAGGAACTCGGTCACGAGCGAGTTCGCGCCGCCGCCGAAAGTTGGGGCGAGGATGGTGCCGTTGGCGTTGATGACGGAGACGTCCGATTGCCCCTGATAGGTGCGCAGCTGGTTGATCTCCTGCTCGAAGTCGGAGTAGTCCACTGCGAACAGATCGTTCGGCAAATTAAGACGCTTTACGCGCGCATCGTCGCGGTCGAAGCCGCACTTGAAGTCGCAAGCGACGGGCGTAAGGCTGCCCTTGCCCGTCGGCATCATGCGGATCGGATTAAGTTCCAGCGCCGTCATGCCGTTGTGGTGGAAGAGGTCCCACAGCTTCGGCAGATTTTGCGCCAGGGGCGATATGATCTCCTTCGGCGCCCTGATGTCGGACAGCGCGTTGGTGATGACGAACGACTTCAGGCCGGTGAGCGGGTCGAACGGGATCTCGGCGATCTGGTCCTTCGGCAGTTCCTCGATCTCCATGCCGCCGCGATGGGTGATGGTGATTGTCGGCGCACGATACCGGGTCGAGTCGGAGACGGAGACATAGACCTCATGCTCAGCGGGCACGGCGCCCTCGAAGGTGACGCCGTGGGATTTAGCCACCGTGTTGTCGTGGCGATGTTCGACAAAGTAGAGCCGCTCTTTTTCCTTGAGCGCCGTCTTCAGGTCTTTGGCGCGTCCAATCAAGCCGGCCTTGCCCTTCTTGCCGACGCCGCCGCGGAAATTCGGCTTGACGAAAACTTCGCCGCATTTCTCGATGAGCGCCTTGATCTCCTCCTCGCTAGCCTCCGGTCCGAGCACCTGCGAGGTGGGAAAATCAATCAGCTTTAAAAGCTTCGCCCCATACAGCATTCCTGTAATGTTCATAGGGTTTCCCTTGCGAAACGTGTGTGATCATTAGTATTCTTGCGGCAGGTTCTTCAGTTGCGCCCACGAATAGACTGGACCCTTCACGCAGACGTAATCCTTGCCCACATTGCAGCGCCCGCATTTGCCGATGCCGCACTTCATCTTGTTTTCGATCGTGGTGTAAATCTGCTCGTCCGCGAACCCCATCTCACGAAGATTCTTGATCACGAATTTGATCATGATCGGCGGGCCGCAAGTTATGGCGATGGCGTTGTCCGCCGATTGCGGCCTGCTCATGACGTTGGCGGGAACGAAGCCGCAATAGCCTTCCCAGCCTTCTTCGGGCGTATCGATGGAGAGGTAAACGTCGGCCACGCCGCGCAGCTTTTCGAGCTCGGCGGCATACATGATGTCGCGCGAGGTGCGCCCGCCGTAGAATACGGTGATCGCGCCGAAGTCCCCCCGGTTCGCCACCGCGGTCTGGATCACAGGCCAGATCGGGGCCAGCCCGCAGCCGCCGCCGATGAAGATGAGGTTGCGGCCTTTCCAGTCGCCGACCGGGAATTTGTTGCCGTAGGGGCCGCGCACGCCGATCACGTCGCCAGCCTTCATGTCATGGATGGCGGTCGTGACCCGGCCGGAGCGCATGATCGAAAACTGCTTGTAATCCTTGATCACCGGCGCCGATGCGATCGAGATCATGAACTCGCCCTTGCCGAACACCGAGATCATGGCGCATTGGCCAGGCTCGTGCTCGAACCCGTCGCCGTTCATGAACTGGACGCGGAAGGTCTTGATGGCGCGAGCGCCGGGGACTTCTTCCTTGACCTCGACGATGCGCGCCAGTTTCGGCAGATAAACATTATCGCTCATTGCCGGGCGCTCTCTTCCATGACATTTGCGACTTTGACGATGTCTATGCTCACTGGGCAGTGAGTAATGCACCGGCCGCAGCCCGTACACTGTTGAACGTTGTGATTTTCCACAAAATATAAAAGTTTGTGGCTAACCCTCTGCCTGAGCCGCGAGCCGACGCCGTCGCGCGGATTGTGGCCGGACGAGTGCATGGTGAAATCGGGAAACTGGCAGTTGTCCCAAGTTCTTACGCGCTCTCCCGTCAGCGGCGAGCGGCCTGTGAGTTCGTCGTTGATGTCGAAGCAATGGCAGCTCGGGCAGAGATAAGTGCAAGCCCCGCAACCGATGCAGGCCTGCGCCAGTTTATCCCACAAAGGCGACTCGAAATTAGCCCGGAGAGCTTCGGCCACCTTGTCCATGGACGCGATGGAGCGCTGCGGATGCTCAAGCGCCGACGCGTGGGCGTCCTTGACGTCTTTCTTGTCGGCGACCCTGGGCTCCTCGAACAGCGACTTGGCGCTGCTGACGATGTCCTTGCCTTTGTCTGTCAGCGCCTTGACGTAATAGCGGCCATCGAGCCCGGTCATCAGCACGTCGAGGCCGTCCTCGGAGTGAGGCGAGCCGCCCATCGACAGGCAGAAGCAATTCGGCGATGGCGGCGCTTCGCAGGCCAGGCCCACAAACACAACGGTATCGCGGCGCGCTTGATAGTAGGGATCCAGGAACCCGCAGGAGAAAACTTTGTCGTTGCGCAGCATGGCGCGGCCATCGCATGGGCGCACGCCGAAAACCACCGTTGGCTCGACCTTCGGCTCAGTATTTGTGAGTTGCGGCGCCTGACCGTTCTCCAGCGTGAAGCGATAAAGCACCTCGCGTTGCGGGAATACGAAGCCCTTGGCCGGGCGCACGGTGTTGGTGTGGTCAAGCTCCACCTCGCCGCCGGGCTCCACTTTCGTGAACTCCCAGGAATCCTCGGCGAAGGCCGGGGCGAAGACTTGCGCATTCGCTTCAAGTTTGGCGATCCACGCGCCGAGCTTATTCTTCTTCAGTATCGCTTCCATCGGCCTACCTCACGAAATCGTTGGGATCGCCGTCGCGGAAAGACGAGATTAACGAAGGCTGCTCCGCATCGAGCCCCGGCCGGTAATCGAACATCTCCAGCGCTTCGCGTTCGAGCATGGTGTTGAGCAGGCGCAGCGGGATGTTGACTGGACATACGCGCTCGCACTCGCCGCAGTCGGTGCAACGCCCGGCGAGATGCATGGCGCGAACCATGTGATACATCGCGTTTTCGGACGGGCTCGCGGAGCGATTGATCCAGCGGACGCGGTTGGCCTTTTCGTCGGCGCTTGTGGCCGGGTTGACAATGAAATTCGTGCTGTCCACCACGCACTCGTCGCAGTAGCACATCGGGCATACGGCGCGGCAGGCGTAACAGCGGATGCAGCGATCGAAGTGGCCGGCCCAGAAACTGGAGCGGTCCTCCTCGCTTTTCTGCGAAAAGGCTTCCACCACGGTGAAGCGCGGGCCGTAGGGGCGTTCGTCGACCTTTTCGCCGTAAAAGAAATCGGCATCGATGGGATAGGCCTTGGCGCATTCGAGACAGCGGTCGGCCAGCACTTCGGCTGCGGGCAAGCTCGTCTCGCCGCGCAGGTAGGAGACCTTAACGGCCGCCGCGCCATCGAAAACTGCGCCCGTCGCAGCCTTGCCGCGCAGCGCCCTGTTGAGCTTCCTCGTATCGATCACGCCGCCGCTTTCGCAGGAGACGCCGAGGATAATCACTTCGTCGCGCTTAATGTGGTTTTCCTGCAAAAGCACGGTGATCGCCCGGCTGTCGCATCCTTTGACGGCGATGGCGAGCGGGCGCTTGTCTGAGGAGCGCGCGGATTTGCACCGCTTTTTCTCGTTGACGAGATAGAGCGCCAGGTTCTCCACGCAGGTAGCGTCCAAAACCAGCTCTGCTGTATCTTCCGGCGCGGTGACGAACGCCGGCTCGGCGAGAACGCCCGCTGTGCCTCGGCGATAGCCCAGCACGGCGCGGACCTTACCGCTCTCCAGCAGTTCCTTCGCTTGCTTCTTGATGTCTTCGATGGCGATCATCAGCGTTTCGCCTTCAGCTTGGTTTGAGGGCCGAGCGCTTTTAGGTCCTTGACGAAATCGGTGATGATTTCGGCGAACTTCACGCCTTGCGCCGCCGAAACCCAGGACATGCGGAAGCGGTCGGGCTCGACACCGACAAACTGCAGCAGCTTCTGCGCCAGGAATATCCGCCGGCGGGCGTAGTAATTTCCCTTGAGGTAATGGCAGTCGCCTGGGTGGCATCCGGAAACGAGCACGCCGTCCGCCCCCTTGTTGAACGCGGACATGATGTAGATCGGCGATACGGATCCCGAGCACATCACCTGGATCGGCACCGCGTTGGCCGGATATTTCAGCCGCGACACGCCCGCGAGATCGCTGCCCGCCGAGGAGCACCATTTGCACAGAAAGGCGACAACCTTGGGCTCGAATTCTTGCACTTCGTTTCTTGAAACCGCCGGCTCCGCCACCGCTTATCCTCCCATGCAGGCGTCGATCATCTCGAAGACCTGCAACTGCGTTACGTTCTTCACGTCGATCGCCGCGCGCACGCAAGTTCCCACGCAAGTGCCGCAGCCTTCGCACAGCACCTCGTTGACGTAGGCCTTGCCGTGGACGAGCGTGATAGCCTCGAACGGGCAGACATCGACGCACATCTCGCAGCCCGTGCAGTGGGAATCGCGCACCTTCGCCACAACCGGGCTGTGCTCCAGCTCGGGCTTGGAGAGCAGCTGGATCACCTTGGACGCCGCCGCGCTCGCCTGACAGACCGTCTCGGGGATGTCCTTCGGCGACTGCGCCGCGCCGGTGAGGAATATGCCGCCGGTGACGCTCTCCACGGGGCGCAGCTTTGGATGCGCTTCGGCGAGGAAGCCGTCCTTGTCGCGGCCGATCTTCAGCGTCTTGGCGATATCGGCCGTTCCTTGCGATGGCACCATGGCCTGCGCCAGAACCACCATGTCCGCGTCGATCTCGACGTTCTTGCCCGAGAGCGTATCAACGCCCATCACTTTGAGCTTGCCCTTGGACTGGTAGACCTTCGACACGCGGCCACGCATATAAATCACGCCGTCGCGCTCCATGGCGCGCTGGACGAACTCCTCGTAGCCTTTGCCGCCCGAACGGATGTCGATGTAGAACACGTAGGCGTTGCCATCCGGGACGTGATGCTTGTACAGCGTGGCGTGCTTGGCCGTATACATGCAGCAGATCTTGGAGCAGTAGACGCAGTGCTGTTCGGGATCGCGCGAGCCGGAGCACTGGATGAAGACGACGTTCTTCGGCTCCTTGTGGTCGGAGGGCCTGAGCACCTGACCGCCGGTTGGACCCGACGCCGAGCACATGCGCTCGAACTGGATGCCGTCCAGCACATCGGGATATTGGCCGCGGCCGTATTCGGCCATGTTGTCCTTGCCGTAAAGGTCGAAGCCGGTGGCCACGACAATGGCGCCCACTTCGATCTCGGTCGTCTTCGGCTTGGCGTCGTAGTCGATAGCTTCGGCCTCGCACACATCGGCGCATTTGCCGCACACGACAGGCTTCAGGCCAAGACAGGTGTCGGGATCAAGATAATAGCTGGCCGGGATGGCCTGCGCGAACGGGATGAAGATCGCGCGCCGGTCGCTCAGATTGGCGTCATATTCGTTCGGGACTGCGACGGGACAGACGGGCGTGCAGTCATCGCAAATCTTGCACTTCTCGGGATCGACATACTGCGCCTTGGTGTGCACCTTCACCTTGAAGTTGCCGACGAAGCCCGAGACCGAAGTGACTTCGCTCGACGTCATCAGTGTGATGTTCGGGTTCTTGGAGACTTCCACCATTTTCGGCGAGAGAATGCACTGCGAACAGTCGAGCGTCGGGAAGGTCTCCGACAACTGGATCATGTGGCCGCCGATGGTCGGCAGCTTCTCCACCAGCACGACTTGAAAGCCAGCATTGGCGAGATCGAGCGCGCTTTGAATGCCGGCGATGCCGCCGCCGACGACCATCACTTTGCGCGTCACGGGAAGGCCTATTGGCGTCAGCGGCTCGTTCCGGCGCGCTCGCTCAAGCGTAGAGCGTGTGATCTTGATCGCCTTATCGGTGCCCTGCTCCTTGTCCTTGTGAACCCAGGCGCATTGCTCGCGGATATTGGCGATTTCCAACTGGAACGGATTAAGGCCGCCAAGCGCAGAGGCGTCGCGGAACGTCTTCTCGTGCAGGTTCGGCGAGCAGCACGAGATGACGACGCTATCGAGGTTATGCTCCTTGATGGCGTTGATGACCGACTGCTGCCCTGGATCGGAGCACATATAGACGTAGTCGCCCGAGTAAACCACGCCCCCGTCCTTGGAGAGCTCCGCGGCCACGCGCTTCACATCGACGGTCGCCGCGATGTTGGTCCCGCAATGACAGACGAAAACCCCGGAACGTCTTGTCACTTTCTTGCTCCGTATGTTTTCGCGAGGCACTCAAGGCCGTGCTGATGACCCTTATCGAACGCTTTCAAATTCGCGCTCAAAAAACGGTCGGGGACGAGGCCGGGCAACGCCTTCTTCATGGCGTCGGCCGATGCGGCTTCGGTGATGGCCGTGAAAAAGCCGAGGACGACCAGATTGGCGAACAGCCGGTTGCCAAGCTCCTCGGCGAAGCGGGTCGCCGGAATCGGGAACAGCTTCACGCGCTTCGGGTCGCCCGACGGTTTCACCAGTTCCTCTTCGATGATGAGGATGCCGCCATCGGCAAGGTCAGGCTCGTATTTGTCGTAGGCTTCCTGCGACAGCGCGATCAGCACGCCTGCTGTCGTGCAATAGGGGTAGAGCACGCGCGAGCTCGATATGATGAGCTGCGATTGGCAGGCGCCGCCGCGGGCCTCCGGTCCGAAGCTCTGTGTCATGGTGGCGAACTTGTCGTCGTAAAGCGAGACGGCCTTGCCAGTGATAAGCGCGCAACGGACAATGCCCTGGCCGCCGAAGCCTGAAAATTTAATTTCCCACATGGCTAGTCTTCCGCCCCGCAGGTGAGGGGTTCCGGCGAGACGCCTGCGCTGAGCCGCGCCTTTTCCTCGGCCTCCTTATCCAGCGGCGTCTTGCCATAGAGCTGATAGCTGTCGCCGATCACTTTGGTGTAGTGCTCGTTGACGGCCTCAAGGAACGTCGGCTTTTTCCGCTCGACGAACTTGCCCATGGCGATCTTGCCCTGATAGCCGATGTCTATCTTCCTCGTATCCGCGCCATGCTGGATCTCGGCGTCTTCCTTGTAATACTCCATGGCGTCCAGGCCGTCGCCGAGACGGTTGCGGCGCTGATAGAGCGTGGTGCAAGGCGCGATAATCTCGATGAACGAGAAGCCCCTGTGGTTCAGCGCTTGCCCGATCGACTGCGCGATGTTGCGAGCGTGCAGAGCGGTCCACCGCGCCACGAAAGTCCCGCCGGCGGCGTCCACAATGAACGGCAGGCTGAACGGCGTTTCATAATTGCCGGTGGGCGTCGTCGAAGCGTTGGCCATATTCGGCGTTGTCGGCGTCACCTGACCGCCGGTCATGCCGTAAGTGAAGTTGTTCACGCAGATGACGACGAGATCCATGTTGCGGCGCGCGGCGTGGATGAGGTGGTTGCCGCCGATGCTGGAGAGGTCGCCGTCGCCGCTGATGACCACGACTTTGAGTTCGGGATTGGCGAGCTTCAAGCCCGTGGCGAAGGGGATGGCGCGGCCATGCGTGGTGTGGAAGGAGTCGAACTTAACATAGCCCGCCACGCGGCCGGTGCAGCCAATGCCCGAGACCACGGCGATCTTGTCCCTGTCGTGGCCGCCCGCCTTGATCGCGTCGGCGAAAGCGGTGACGACGGTGCCGATGCCGCAGCCGGGGCACCAGATATGCGGCATCCGCTCCATGCGGAGGAACTCGGCCATGGGGTTTTCCTTGCGGTAAACCTCATCGTCGGTGGAATATTCGGGTTTCACTGCCGCATTCATCTCGCGCCCTCCTTGATGGCGGCAAGGATTTCTTCCGGATCATGGACAGCGCCGCCGCAGGAATTGACGCTGATGACCTTGCACTCACCGCCCGCGCAGCGTTCGACCTCAAGGACGATCTGCCCGTAATTAAGCTCTGGAACGACGATGGCTTTGACCTTGCGCGCCAGCTCGCGAATTTTCTTCTCGCAGAAGGGCCAGACCGTGATGAGCCTGAGCACGCCAACTTTGAGACCCGCCTTGCGCGCATCCTGCACAGCGCGGATGGCGATCCGCGAGGTGATGCCGTAGGACACCACCACCACGTCGGCGCCCTCAAGGCCGTCCTCCTCGACGCGGATGATCTTGCCGGCGTTGGATTCGATTTTCTCGATGAGGTGAGTGACGACCTTCTTGTTCATCTCGGGCGTCAGCGCCGGATAGCCCCGCTCGTCGTGGGTGAGGCCGGTGGAGTGGAAACGGTAGCCGTCTCCAGCCTTCACCATCGGCGCAACGCCTTTGCCGTCGTAGCGGTAGGGCAGGTAGTCCTCCTTCGGCCCCTCATACCAATTGCGCTCGACCACCCGGATCTCTTCCGCAGGCGGAATGACCACCTTTTCATGCATATGGCCGACCGTCTCGTCGGTCATGATGAAGACGGGAACGCGATAGGTTTCAGAGAGGTTGAAGGCCTCTATGGCGAGGTCGAAGCACTCTTGCGGGGAATCCGGGACAAGCGCGATGACGCGGTAGTCGCCATGGCTGCCCCAGCGCGCCTGCATCATATCCTGCTGCGCCGTAAGCGTGGGCAGACCGGTGGAGGGGCCGCCGCGCTGCACGTCGGCGAGCACCATCGGCGTCTCCATCATGCAGGCGAGTCCGATGGTCTCCATCATGAGCGAGAAGCCGGGGCCGGATGTGACGGTCATCACCTTCTGTCCGCCCCAAACCGCGCCGACATTGGCGGTGATGGATGCGATCTCGTCTTCCATCTGGATGAAGAGGCCGCCGACCTCCGGGCAGCGCTCGGCAAAGCGCTCTGCGGTTTCGGTCGAGGGCGTGATCGGATAGCCGGCGAAGAAACGGCATCCGGCGGCAAGGGCGCCTTCGGCCAGGGCATGGTCCCCGTCCATGAAGTGGCGGCCGGCAAGCACGCCTTTGGGATCTGCTGGAACCGTCTTAGGAAATTGCGACACTCGTCTATCCCTTATCTACGTCGGTCGTAACAAAAATCGCAAATTCTGGGCACACCATCTCACAGAACTTGCAGTCCCGGCAGTCATCTGCGCTCTTTACTTGCGGCGGGTGGTAACCTTTCGCGTTATAGTCTTTGGACATTTCAAGGGCCTTGGTGGGGCAATAGTTGACGCAATAACCGCACCCCTTGCACCAATTCTTGTTGATCGTGACCTTGCCGTAGGCTTTCTTCAGTTTTCCGAATTGCATCGCGATTCCCTATAGAAGCCCGCGCTCCACCAGCACAGGCCGGGGAGAGTTATAATGAAGATTAAGCTTTAGCACGGACTCTTCGCAGCCAAAGGCGATCGCCATGAGTTGGGTGAAGTAGACGACGGGAATGCCCTCGAAGTCGGGGTAGATGCGAAGCGTGACCGCCTGGCGGTGATCCAGGTTGAACGCGCAGAGCGGACAGCTCACCACGACCATGTCGGCGCCCTGCTCACGGGCATCGCTCAGAATCTGGTAGGTGCGGTCGGCGACAATCTTGGGTTTGTCCACCGTCTGGTAGGCGCCGCAGCATTCCGTTTTATGGGAAAAATCGATCGCCTTTCCGCCGAGCGCCGTGACCAGCTCATCGAGAAGAACCGGGTTCTCGACATTGTCGAAAGCGACCGAGCGAGGCCGCACAAGCAGGCAGCCATAATAAGAAGCGACGCGCAGTCCGTTCAGCGGTTTGACGATTTTATTGGAGAGGGCTTTGGGGTTGGACTTCAGCTCGCGAAGGATCTCAAGTGTGTGAACGACGTCGACATCGCCCTCGTAGGTGGTCGTCTCGTCGGTCATGAAGGCGTTCATGCGCTTCAAGAGGATCGGATCGGCCTTGACGCGATCGTTGGCGCGCTTCAGCGTGTTGTAGCACATCGAGCACGCGGTCATGACGCGCGAGGCGTCGGCCTCCTTGACCCGCAACATATTGCGGACCGGCGCGAGCTGGCGCATCGAGTCATCTTCTGACAGCGACAGAACCGTCCCGCAGCAGTTCCAGCGGTTGAGCTCTTCCACCTCTACGCCGAGCTGCTTCATCGAATAGAGCAGCGACTCTTCGAAGTTCCCGGCGTGGTTTTTCATCGTACAGCCGGGATAGTAGCTCAACTTCATGTCTGCTCACGGTTCTCTAAAGAAAAAGTGATCACGGCGAGCCCCAAAAACGCAACAGCAGGGGCCTTCCCGACCTTGCGTCTGTGAAGCATTCGACCTAACTCACATGCGGCAAATTAAAGCCACAGCTGGTGGTTAATCACCATTTACTTTTTCTTAGCGCAGCAATAAGCGAACCTAAATGGCGCTAAGGAAAACAACATCAAAAAAATCGTCTCGCAGCCGCGGCTTTGCTATTGTTGCGCTGCACAATATTCACCTTCCAAGATATTTCAAAAAGGATTTCCCTTTGCAAGCCTGACCTTCGCATCGCCGGCTGTACGAACCCGCTGTCGTGACGCTCGGTCGAGGCGCTCGGACCCCGCGCAGTTTTATCGCAATGCGGCTACAATCTCCGGCAGTAAGGTTGCCGAAGATGTGAATTATGTGCGTCATCGTGACGCAGCTTGAGCTTAATGCGTTAGAGCGCATCGGGCACGGGTCAAGCCAAGACCTTGTTTGCTTTATTGTTCCGCTGACGCTATCCGGCGTCACGCCGTTTCAGGTAAATGTTGGTCTCGAAGCCGACGTGTCGCAAATCGGACAATTTGAGGCTGGAATTGAGCCGAAAAATGGATTTTATGCTTCTGTAACGGCGGCTTATGATGATGGCACGCCTGTTGCTTCATGACGGTCAGACGCCGTAACAAGTAGAAAGCCCGCCCTTCATGATCCATCTCACGGAAAGCGCCGTCAACGCGGTCCGGTCCGCCATATCCGGCGCGAATGTCCCCATAGAAGGTTTGCGCATCGCGGTCGACGCCGGGGGCTGCGCTGGCTACAAATACATGATGGGCTTGGTTGCGGAAGCCGATCCCGGCGACGTCGTCGTCGAGCGAGAGGGCGTGAAGGTCTTTGTGGACCGGGACAGCCTCATGTATCTCGCCGGGACCACGGTCGATTTCGTCATCGGTCTTCAGAACTCCGGCTTCACCTTCGACAATCCGCAGGCGAAGCAGAGCTGCTCGTGCGGCAAATCATTCGGTTGAGCAAGGAGATGCGGGGATGCTGGAAATGTCAGAGCACACAGGCGAGATCACGCCCGAGCCCATGCCGGAGACTGCGGAAGAAGCCAAGGTCAGGAAGATCGGCGAAGCCATAAACGAGCTGCGCCCCTATCTCCAGCGCGACGGCGGCGACTGCCATCTCGTGGGCGTCGAAGGCAATGTCGTGAAAATCAAGATGGCCGGGGCCTGCATCGGCTGCCAGATGGCGTCCGTCACGATTTATGGGATTCAGGAGAAGCTCATCGCCAAACTTGGCATGCCGCTTCGCATTATACCGATCCCCGGGGGCTTCTGAAGCCTATCCGCTTTTGATGGAATCAAATGCGGGTTCTAAGTTTCTGCTTTATCTTGCGTCTTATCGGAAAACCGCTTCATGCTTTTCCGGACTCACTCTGAATGACTGAGAATGGCCATGCATCCGGTCTACCTCGATAACAACGCCACGACGCGGATGGACCCGGCCGTTTTGGCGGCCATGCTGCCCTATTTTACGGATCACTTCGGCAATGCATCGTCGTGGCATTCCTTCGGCGAGGCCGCCAGCGCCGCTATCAAGAGCGCGCGCGAGCAGGTTCAGGCGCTGATCGGCGCAGCGTACAGTCACGAGATCGTCTTTACCTCAGGCGGCACTGAATCGGATAATTCCGCGATCCTTTCCGCGCTTGCGACGCAAACCGGCCGCAATGAGGTCATCGTTTCCGCTGTCGAGCATCCGGCGGTTGTTTCGCTGGTGATGCATCTCCAAAAGCATCGCGGGATCGCCGTGCGCGTCATTCCGGTCGACGGTCAGGGCATGATCGACATTGCGGCTTATGAAGCGGCGCTTGGCCCGAAGACCGCCATCGCCTCCATCATGTGGGCCAACAACGAGACGGGAACCATCTTTCCGGTAGCGGAGCTTGCTGCGGCGGCTCACGAAACAGGCGCGCTCTTCCACACAGACGCGGTGCAGGCTGCTGGCCGGATCCCGATCGATGTCACGGCCACGCAAATCGATATGCTTTCGCTTTCGGCCCACAAGTTCCACGGTCCCAAAGGGATCGGCGCGCTCTACATCAGAAAAGGCGTGCGCTTCGATCCGCTAATCCGTGGCGGCAAACACGAGCGCGGACGCCGCGCCGGAACCGAGAATACGCCGGGCATTGTGGGCCTTGGCAAGGCTGCGGAGCTGGCGCTGGAGCGGCTGGCTGGCGATGCCGGAAAGGGCGTTCAGCAGTTGCGCGACCGGTTCGAAGCCGCAGTCCTTCATCGCATAAGCGGCTGTTATGCAGTGGGCGACCTCGATAACAGGCTTCCGAACACCTCGAACATTGTATTCGATCGCGCGGAGGGGGAAGCGATTCTGTCCGGGCTCAACAAGGCCGGGATCGCCGCCTCGTCAGGTTCGGCCTGCGCGTCGGGATCGACGGAGCCATCCCACGTGCTCCGCGCGATGAAAGTGCCTTACACGGCCGCGCTTGGCGCGATCAGGTTCTCCTTTTCCCATGAAAATACTGACGCCGATGTGAACCGGGCGCTTGCAGTTTTGCCCGCAATCGTGGAAAAAGCTCGTGAAGTCTCAGGCTTTGCAGCTGCGGGCGCGGAAGCGTCTCGGGCGGCATTGTCTTAAAGCACGATCCGCAAAAGCACCTCCGCGGGCTTGACCCGTTAATGGAAATCGGTTTTGCGATTGGATCATGCACAATAAAAGCTTAGAATAAGCTTTCTATAAAAAGCGCGCTCTAAGCGACGGGGGCAAGCGAAATGGCGTTTCGATCGGATAGTTTGCACATGACAGGCGGGAAGGAGCAAGCCTCCCGCATCGAGACGAAGCTGCGCGACGCCGGCTTGCGTCCGACGCGCCAGCGCATGGACTTGGCGCGCCTGCTATTCCGTGAAGGCGACCGTCACGTGACTGCCGAGGAGCTGCATGGCGAGGCGCTGGCCAGCAATGTCTCCGTTTCGCTCGCGACCGTCTACAACACGCTGAAACAGTTCACCGAATGCGGCCTTCTGCGGGAAGTCGCCGTTGAAGGATCGAAAGCCTATTTCGACACAAAGATCTCTGATCATCAGCATTTCTTTTTCGAGAAAGACGGGCGGCTGATCGACCTGGAACCGGGGCGGGAGGTCGTGGTGTCCGTGCCGGAGTTGCCCGAAGGCATGAAGATCGCACGCATCGATGTGCTGATCCGGCTGGAGAAAGCCTCGAATTAAAACGCGTTTCACAAGCGGGAACCAGCTGAAGTCCCGACTCAAGCAATTGCGGCCGTCCTTGCATCGCTAGGCTATAAGCCGCCATGCAGGCCCGTTTAAAAAAAAGAACCGCATCTCCGGTACAGGCCAAAAGCCGAATTAAGCTTGTGGAGCGGCATCGCCTGCCGTTGGGGGGCGGCCGAAGTGCCGCAATTCAGGACGAGTGAGAGCCTCAATTAGGATTTTCATCCGCCTCAGCCCACGCACTCCGATTCCCGAGATAGCATACGGCCTTTTGCGCAGGGACCCTAGCAGGGCCGAAGAGAGGATTGCGAAAACAGCGCATCCTTGACGTGAGAAGCCTTGAGTTGCCACCTTAAATTGTACATAACTTTTAATTAAGAGTTTCAGTATCTCTTGATTGCAATACAGAAGCGAGGCCCGCATGGGTTGTAAGCGGCTCGCAGGCATGAAGCCGGTACCGTATGCCGGTTCGAGGCGGGCATGTCCCGCAAGTCTTTCTCAAAATAGGGACACCCCCCAATGACAAGTATCCTGAACAACGTCGCCGCCAACACTGCTCTTATGAATTTGGAGAATACCGTTTCGAACCTCCAGAGCGTTCAGAATGAAATCTCCACAGGTCTCAAAGTCAGCAGTGCAGCGGACAATGCGTCCTATTTCTCGATCGCATCGGTTCTGCGCAGCGACAGCAGCTCTCTTTCAACTGTCTCCGACACGCTCAATCTGGGTAACTCTTCACTATCGCTTGCGAACACCGCTCTCGCCCAAATTCAGACCACGCTCAGCGACATCAAGAACCAGCTCGTCTCGGCGTCGGGAGCCAGCGCCAACAGAACGGTGATCCAGCAGCAGATCGCGCAAGATCAAGCCCAGCTTCAAAATATCTCGGCCAGCGCCAACTTCAACGGGCAAAACTTTCTCTCTGTCGACTCGTCGTTACCCGGCTACAACTCGACCGCAAGCTTTGTGTCGTCCTATTCACGCGACGCCGCCGGGACGGTTTCAATCGGCTACATCAACGTCAACACCACCAATTCCGCCCTCTTCGACAGTGGCGCAGCTTCCGCCGCTAACAGCATCGGCACAACGCTGAACGGCGACACCACTTCGGCGGCGCTGCCTATTGGCCAGTCGAACGCCAATACCAATCCCACCGTCACGACGCAAGCCAACGGCGTGCAAACCTTTACGCTCTACACAGCAGACCCAAACAACCCCACCACCAACTCCTACGCCAATACCGTTTCGATCTCGTCCAGCAACGCCACCCCCGTGACCGCCTCCGTAACGTATGGCGCCTCCACCACCGTCGCTGCGGGCGATACGCTCGGCGGTGTAGCGACCGGAGCGACAGGCGAACCGGCGGGCGTCGCTGCGCCAGTTTACGATTCGACGGCCCACACTCTGACCTTCTCTGTTATAGACCCGAGTTCGACGGCGTCCGGCCAAGTCGAGTACGATACAGTAACCCTGAGCAACTTCACCCCACAGACGACCGGTAACGGCATCCTCGACAAGGCCGATCTATCCAGCCAGGGCAGCTACACCGACTCCAGTGGCAATGTCACAACCACGACTGGCGGGACTGGCGTCTCAATCTTCAATATGGACATTGCGGGTTTGACCAATTCCGCCTCCGATATGGCGACGCTGAACGCCTTTCAAAAACAAGTCGATGCGGCGATCTCCGCCGTTGCGTCGGCGGCGACAACGGTCGGCACAGCGCAATCTCGCATCGAGGCTCAGACGTCCTTCGTTTCGTCCTTGCAAACGGCGATTAACAACGGCGTCGGCTCGCTGGTGGACGCAGACTTGAACCAGGCGTCGACGAGGCTCTCCGCTCTGCAGGTTCAGCAGCAGCTCGGCATTCAATCGCTGTCGATCGCGAACCAGTCGACGCAAGCGATCCTGAAACTCTTCCAGTAAACGGAGTTCTGGCGGGTGGGGAAGCGTACTTTTTTTTGGCTCGCCAACGAACGATGAAATCTGTTGTATGCGATAATTGGGAAGTATATCGGCAGGAGCACGAGCTTGTCTGCGAGAGGTTGTTAAGGGAGAGCGGCGCCGGCGGCTCTGATCGCGGAGCGCCAAAGCATCAGCTACCATCTGCACCTTATAGCCGCGTTCGAGCGCGGATAGGCACGCGAGCAGCACGGCGACTTCGGTCGCCAAGCCTGACACAATCACCGGCTTGCGTCCCGTCGCTGCAACCGCTTTGGCGATGGCTTCGTTGGCGAAGGATGCAGGCGTTGTCCGCCGATAATGCTTTAGGCTGCCGGGAATTTCGCCGATGACCGTATTACCTTTGCCGAGCCACCGCCCCGTCCGGGAACGGTGCTGACGATGACAGGAACGCTGAAGATTTTGGCAAGCTGAGCCTAAGCGCGCACAGAACGCCGGAGAAGCTCCTGATCGACAGTCAGCGGCAGATCGCTGATGCTTCTTGCAGAACCGCAAATAAGATCACGGCGTCGTTTGCAAGATTGCCGGCCGCAGAACCGCTGTGCCCGTGCTGTTTGGTGAAAAGCCTCATGCCTGCTCCTATTCGCATCTTGGTTGACTGAGCCATATGCTAGGCCCGGCTTAATCATTCGCCCCTGGCAATGACGAAGCGATGCTGCCGGTAGCGGCGAAAGGCTTATGGTATATCCTCGGAGGGCGATGCCACCGTGGCCCAGCGCTCTGCGATTTTTTCCCCCTCAAAGCGCCAGAGCACGAAGCCGCGGAACCGCATCTTCTTTCCCGACGCCATGTCTGTCCAGCGCCAGATGTTGCGGCACACCACCTTGTCGCCCTCGGCAACCATGTCTTCGACCGTCACATGCAGGTCTGGCATGGTTTTATACATGCCAAGCATCATCCTCTCATCCCCGGCTGTATCTGTGGGCGCTCCGCCAGGGCCGTCATGGTCGTGGAAATCTGCAGTCATGTTCGTATGGATGACCGCGGCGTTTCTATTGTTGACGAAATCCTCGAAGTGGCGGCTGACGAATTGCTTCATCTGATCCGGCGTCAAGCTGGTTGGCATGGTCAATTCCTCTCATAGAACGCCTGAATTCTATGCCGCCCTGGATCATTCTTCCAATGCCAAGATTGGATATGTATCATTCCCTACGGCAATGATAACAGAGCCGCCGATCCCGCTGCAGCCTTGGACGCAGCGGCTGATTTGGAACAGGGAAGCCGAGGGCAATCGGCTCTTGAAGCTTGTTCGCGACGAAATCATAGCTGCAGGCGGACCGCAGAAAGACTGCGGCAAAACCGGCTAAGCCTGTGTCGCGGCCATGAGGTCGAAATCGCCGCGCAGCACGGCGTCGAGCCGCCCGGTGCGCCAGCCCGCCGCCATGTCACGCACGAGCGGCGACGCGCCGTTCCGATAGCGCCGGACAAGCGTATTCGAAAGCGAACCGCGCGAGAGGGCGGCGGCGAGCGCCGCGTGAAGTTTATTGGCCGGAATGTCGCCCAGGGGCGCGGCAGCCAGCCGGACGCGGGCTGTGACGCGTTCGATGTTCTTGTCGCCGTCGGGCGTTTCGAGCACATGCAGCCCGGCCTCGTGAGCAAGCGCGCGATACGCGCCAAAGCCGCCAATGAGAAGGATTGGCGGCGCCTTCGCGCCGTTCGCGCAGACTTCCGAAAGCTGCATGTTCCGCGCCGCCGCCCAGCCGCGATACATATCCAGCATTTGGCGGCGCCATTCTTGCGAATTGCCGTGGCGGTCGGCGCCGCCGTCGAGCGCAGGCTCGACCGCGAGCGCCGCTTCGATGGGCGCAGCCTCGAACACGTCCTTGATGCCTTCGCCGATCAGATGAAGCTGAAGAGCAAGCCGGGCGACAAGCTCCCGTGAAGACTTGCCCTCACTCCTCCCGCCTTTCGCCAGACGCGCTCGAAAAGCTTGTGCGGTTTCCGCGGCTGCCCGGACGCGGTCGATAAGCGCGACGCGCGTCAAAACCTCAACCCGCTCCGGCTTCGTCCAGAAATCGGGCGACTGCATCTTTTCGGCGAGCTGGGCCTTCTGCTCCTCCCAGGCGTCCGAGGCGAAAGTCGCTAAGATCGTCTCGTAATGATGCTCCAGCGACGAAAGCTCGGCCGCGCCCCCGCCCGCGCCGAGGATCATGGCCGGAAGGGATGGCCACTTGTCCGGCGCCCCCGTTTCCGGCGGCCCCCCTTCGTCGCTATCGGGATCGACGAACTCTGCCTGAATAGCCTTGCCGTCGCTGCGCACAAAAACGAACTGATCGCCCTCGGGAAAGCGCCGCTCCACGATGGTGGCGGCGAGCGGCGCGATCACATACTGGTCGATGGCGCGCTTCAACGGGCGCGCGCCCATCTCCGGCGAGAAGCCCTTCTCAAGGAGAAACTCGAGCGCAGACGCCTCCCACTCAACAGCCCACTCGCGGTCCTTGAAGCCGCGCCGTTCGAGCACGCGGCTCAATTCCTTCTTAAGAATGCTGCGCATCAGCTCGCGGTCGAGCGGCTGAAACACGATCACCTTGTCGAGCCGGTTCTGGAACTCGGGCCTGAAGGTCTGGCTGACGGCGCGCAGCACCTGATCGCTCGAAAACCCGGCCGTGGCCGGCAGGAAGCCGAGATCGGCGCTTCGATGGCTTATGGCGCCGAGGTTCGTGGTCAGAATGATGATGCAATGGCGGAAATCCGCTTCCTGGCCAGCGGCGTCGGTGAGCCGGGCGTCGTCGAACACCTGCAGGAACAAGTCCCAGACATTGGCATGGGCCTTCTCGAATTCGTCCAGAAGCACGACCGAGAAAGGCTGCTTGCGGACACGCCCGATCAGCGATTCGGTCTGCGTCGTGGGATCGGCGGCGCCAAGTATTTTCCAGGTGGAATTCGTGCGCTTGATACTCGCTCATGTCGAGCCGGATCAACCGCTCGGGGGAGCCGAACAGAAATTCCGCGAGCGTCTTCGCAAGCTCGGTCTTGCCGGTGCCGGTCGGCCCCGCAAACAGGAAGACGCCGATGGGCTTGCCGGGATCGTTCAAACCCGCTTTCAGCATTGCGATCCGGTCGACGACGGTGGCGACGGCCTCGTCCTGGCCCATCACGCGGGCCGCAAAATACTTGCGGATCGACGCCAGATCGGCCCGCTCCTTGCTGTCTAGAATTGCGGCGGGAACGCCCGTGGCCTGCGACAGGCTCGCGATCACGTCGGAAGGCGATATGGCCTGGTTGGCGCCCTTCACCGCGCGCCCGATGGCGGATTTCAGGAGATCGAGCACCGAGCCTGGACAGGCGGTCGAGCTTAAATATTGGCGGGCGGAGCTGAGGGCCGTTTCGGCGCAGGCGGGATCGATGTCGAGACCAGCTTCGGCGGAAAGACGGCTTGTCACCGAATGGGCAAGCGAGAGCGTCTCCTCAATGGAGAGCGGCTCGAACCGGATGACCTCGAACATGTTTCGGAGCTGCGGACGCTGACGCAAGAGCCGGGCGGCGCCGGCTGGCGAGGCTTCCGTCCATACAATGAGGCGGCCCGATGAGATGGCGGGCAAGATCTGCTCAAGAATGCTCGCGGCTTGGCCTTGGTGGGTTCCGCTGAGCGCGATCTGCAGGATATCCGGGATATACCAGATGAGCTTTTTTGAGGTTGAAAGCTCCTCGACGGCTTTCTGGATGCGGCCTTCGAGCTGCCCAAACCATTGCTGGCCCGCCATGAGATCCGCGCCGCCTGCCTCGAACACGGTCCATCCTTCGCGCTCCAGCCGCTTCGCCAGCAATCTAAGGAACGAGGTCTTGCCAATGCGCGGGTCTCCGCTTGCGAACAGCGATCGCGCAGGCTGAGCTTTGACAGCCGCCTCGGCGCTGGCGAGCATCTCGCGCCAAGCCTCCGGCTCAACGAGTAGATCGAGCTTCTTTTCACCTCGATCCCAGAAGCGTCCGAAAGAGGTAAGATAGGTGCGATCGACAACGGCGACCTGCCTGGCATCGATCTCGAAAATCAGCTGCTCCGCAAGAGGGCTGCTCACCCGTTCGAGAAAGCTCCTGATGTAGGGATAATTTGCCGGAGGGGCCGCATCGAGCGCGCCGCCAAAAACCGGCGCATCGCCAAGCCGCTCCGCTTCGTCGAAATACTCCGAGGCCGCCATTTGGATGAACGGATTGTCGCGCCACCAATCCTTGGCGTTGACGAAGGGCGCGCCCAGCGGGGGCCTTGAGGCCAGCGTCTGGAAATAGCCAAGCGCATAATACATACCCCAGGGCGTGAGGCGGTCGAAGCCGGATACGATCTGCTCGCGCGCAGCGTCGCGGCCGGGCCGCTCGCCAAGAGCCGCGAGACCGGCGCAGGCAAGCCCCCAGTTTGCGCCGAATACATATTGCATCACCGTTTTCAGCGGGACGGCTTCGCTCTTTAGCAGCCGTGCGGCTTCCTGGAACGTGGGCTGATCCAGGAATTCGCGCGGGTGCGCGGCGTTGTCGGCGATGGGGACGAATTCGGCTTCGAGCTTTCTCAGCCTGATAGCCAGAGGTTCCTCAGCAGGCGCCGGAGAAATGATTTCCGGGGCCGCGAGTTGCGGGGCGGAGCGCGTGCTTGCCGCATTGGCGCGCCCGAAATCGCGAAGCCAGTTTCTCAAGCTCGTGAAAGCCGACGCCAAGCTTGAAAAAATTGATCGCAACCTCGTTGCGTAGGCTATGCCAATGAATAGGCCAATAAAGAAGAGCGCCATCAATTCCTCGGATAGGAAAACGCCATGAGAATGCGCAAGAGCTTGCGAGCGGAAAGTCGCTCAAAATTCTCGATCTCGCATTAATTTGTTTCGCCCAAGGCTAAACAAGGCAATTTCAGGGCGGATGCCGTCTCCAAGCCGAGTTCATGGTCCCGGGGCTTTGACCGGGCTATCCAGTAAGCAAATTGACGTTAAACGTGTTTCTCTGGATAGCCGGGCCAAACGCGGCTTTGGCGACGCCGGCGGAGCCCCAAAGTCCCGATTTTTCACGCGGGCGGCCGAACTGCCCAGTTTCCATCCTTATACATAGCTCGGACTTATTCGGACGGGGATCGCGCCATCTTATGTTGAAGGCAGCTCGCCGCGGAAAATTGTATGGCGAACGTAGACTTACATTCATCTCCAAGCAGATTGAGGGCTTAGGGGAATGAGCGTTATCGGCTAGATATCATCAGGCCGCTTCGAGAACTTGGCTCTTTCTACTAAACACTGAACCTTCTTCGTCGTCGAGCGTCCCTCTAATAGCGGTCACGAAATCCTTCACGGCCTTAGACAGTTGGGAGGTCGCCTCGGAGAGGTTCAAGGAGACGCCCGAAAGCGACGCCGCCTGCTGTTTGGTTCTGCCGGCCACCTGGCTGACCTCGCCAGAGCTTTTCGCGGCCCGCTGGCTGCCCTCAGCCGCAAGCGCCACATTGGTCGCGATCTCCTGGGCGGCGGCGGTCTGCTCCTCGACGGCGGCCGCGATCGCGCCTGTGAAGGCTTGAATCTCAGCCACCTTGCCAGACACCGAATGAATGGCGCCGACCGCGGTGGTGGTCGAACTTTGGATGGCCTGGATCTGCTCGGCGATGGCGTCGGTCGCTTTCGCCGTCTGCGCCGAAAGCTCCTTCACCTCGGCTGCCACCACCGCAAAGCCGCGGCCTGCCTCGCCGGCCCGCGCCGCTTCGATGGTGGCGTTCAACGCCAACAGGTTGGTCTGGTCGGCGATGCCCCGGATGACGGCCACGATCGATCCGATTTCTTCGGCTGCGCTGGCAAGGCCCGCAACATCTTTATTGGTGCGGCTCGCCTCATGGGTGGCCGCCTCGACTACGGCGTTGGTCCGGTGCGCCTGTTCGGAGATTTCCCGGATCGAACAGGAAAGCTCCTCGGTGGCGGCGGCTACGGCATTGGAGTTATCGGCGGCGCTAGCCGACACATGAGCCGCCGTCGCCGCCTCGAAGGTCGCGGTCTCCGCCCCCTCCGACAGCATTCCCGCCGAGGCGCGCAACTGCTCCGCCTGCTGGCTTAACGTGGCGACAACGGAGGCGATCGCCCTTTGGAGTTTCTGCACCTGCTCTTCGAAATGATGTTGCCGCTCGCGCTCACGCTTTCCAGTCTCGTGGATTTTCCCCTGCAACTCCTTTTGTTCGAGCAAACTTGCGCGGAAAATATCGAGTGAGCGGGCGATGTCGCCGAGTTCGGATTTGTCGCCCGCATTGGCAGATTCAATATGCAATTCGCCACTCGCGAGCCGTCCGATTTTGTTGGCGAGATCGGAAAGTGGGCTCGAAATCGAGCGCGCAATGAGATAGCCCGCAATCGCTAGCGTCGTTAGAACGGTGGCGAGCATTGCGCCTTCGGTGAAGAGGCGGCTGAAAAAGTCCGAATCTACATCGTCGACAGAAACCCCAGCGCCAATCAGCGCACCGATCTCGGGCACATTCTGTATAAGGGTGAGCTTGGGAATGACCGGTCCGCCGGGACCTTTCTCGAATTGATATTCTATAAAACCGGCGCCGGCCGCGCTCTTTGCGATCCGAATGAATTCCTGAACAACTTTGACGCCATTGGCGTAAACGGCATTGGGGCGATTCTGGCTCATCACCGCCAATCGATGTCGCTCATCGCAACACCATTATAGTCGTACGCAAAAACGTAATTTCGCTCCTGCGCGTCGCCGAATTGGCTCGAGCGGAGCGCCGAGTAGAATGCTTTTCGTCCAGCCTCGCTTTCAGGGCCCCCCGCATTCATCATGTCCGCGCGAGCAACCGAGAGCGTCAATTCCAGAAGGTTGTGAAGCTGTGTTTGACGATCCTCCATCATCTGCGATCGAAGCGACCAAAGGCCGATCCCAGAAGATGCGAGAAAGCCAAGCGCCGCCAAGACGAGGAGCAGGTGGATACGTGTTGTAATTTTCAGGCGGGCGAACATGTAAGCATCCTAAATTTTAGGTTGTAACCCTCTCTTGTATGAACGGCTCAGGTTAAAGTGCTCTTACTGTCACAAATCGTTGTGATACGAAGCTACGGTTTGCAAGCCGGCTGCAGGCTCATCCCGGGCGTGTGCCGGGCGCCGGTTGTATGTCACATTTTTCCTCGCCCAATACGGGAATATTTAATAAATGCACGCTAAACAGGCGTATCCCTAAGGTCAGGATCAAGTTTTATGACGCCCAGCCCCAACATACGCGACATATTCGCATGCAGTATCTCAGAAATAGAGGAAGCGCTTAAACAGGCCCGTCAGCTGGTTAACCCCGCTTCTGGGATCGCTAACGATTATTTAAATCAATATAATGAAATTCTTTTACTTGTAGAAAATATGCCTATCCTTCTTCCGGATATGATTGACGACCTTTTGTCATGGAAACCAAAAACATATAAGGATTATTTCGATAGTTCTCCTCTGCCCGGGAGCCAGTCCGCCATATATATTTATCAGGCCCTGACTTCAGCTTTTCGTGAAAAATTCGAATCACATATTGAAGGTATTAATACATTCGCAAATACGGCAATCTCTGTCATAGGCATTCAGCGCGATCAATCTGAGGAGCTTTTCCCCCAATATATCGAGGAATTCTGCGAACAAATCTCGAAAACCCTAAGAACCGAGATCGAAAAAGCCAACGACATTGTGAATCATGGGCTGGGCCTGCCGCCGGAAACTTCGCAGGAAATGGCCGATAGGTTAATGCAAGCCTCTTGATAAAAGGCAGAACCGCCATGGATGACTTGCTAAGCGATTTCCTGAGCGAGACTTCCGATTACATTGAGGGTATTGGAACGCATCTTATTCAGTTCGAGCAGAATCCGAACGATGCGGATGCAGTGACGCAAATATTTCGCCTTGTTCATACAATAAAGGGGACGTCGGGTTTTCTCGGCTTGAACCGGCTTCAAGGCATTGCTCACGCAGCAGAAACCTTAATTGACACCTTACGCGACGGCGCCCCGCCGACGGCTGCAGCCGTTTCGCTCCTCCTGAAGGCCTTTGATCGTATTAAGCAACTGTTAGCGCGTATTGGCGAGCTTGGGGAGGAGCCGTCAGGCGATGACAGCGACATTGTAGACAAAATAGAGGCCTATCTCGTCGGCGCCTCCGCCGAGGAGATAATGGAGGCATCGGAGAAAGAAGCGCAATCCGCGAGCGCCACTCCGAAGATCGCCGAAGCCTCCAGCGAAGGTGATGCGGTCACCGTTACACGGCCTGTCGCCGTCGCTCAGGCGGGACCATCGGATGGTGGAATAGTCGGCGGCGCAGCCGCGCCTAAAGAAGCAGAGCCAGCATCCAGCAGAGAAAAAGCGCCCGACACTATACGCATATCTGTGGCGGCTATTCAAAGGATAATGGACCTCGTGTCCGAACTTGTCCTGACGCGCAATCAGATCATGGATCTGTCCCGCCAGCATAATATAAACCAAATAAAGACCCCCTTGGAGCGGCTTTCGACGGTCACATCGGATTTGCAGGACGCGGTCATGCGGGCACGCATGCAACCCATGACTCGCCTCTTCGCAAGCGTACCCCGGCTGGTTCGGGAACTGTCAGTCGAGCTGCAAAAGAAATACAATCTTGTTATCGAGGGCGCCGATACCGAGCTTGATCGTCAACTGATCGAGACGATCCGAGATCCGCTGATGCATCTGATCCGCAATTGCGCGGATCATGGCATCGAGATCCCGAGTGAGCGGATTGCCGCAGGTAAACCGGAGGCTGGTCAGATCTCGATTGCCGCCTTCTACGACTCCGGTCAGGTGAACATCGAGATAGCTGATGATGGGCGCGGTCTCGATGCCGTTCGTATCCGCGCAAAAGCCCTTGAGCGCAGATTAGGCGACGCCGAGACCATTGCGAACATGAGCGATGAGGAGGTCTATCGCTTTATCCTGGAGCCAGGTTTTTCTACTGCGACGTCTATTACCACGGTTTCCGGGCGGGGCGTGGGGATGGATGTCGTCCGCGCAAACCTCGAAGCCGTTGGCGGAACGATCTCGCTGCAATCGGCGAAAGGCCGCGGCTCTAGATTTATCTTGAAGATCCCATTAACGCTTGCGATCGCGCCTGCGCTGATCGTGAGGGTTGGCGATCAGCGATTTGCTGTACCGCAGCAATACGTCGTAGAAGCGGTTAATGTGGATGAGGACATCGATAATCTAAAAACGATGGATAATGCATTATTGCTTCAGCTTCGCGATGAGCTGATCCCAATCGTTTCACTTTCAACCGTGCTAGAGCTTCCCTCGATCGGCAAGCTCGAGAATAAACTTGTCGTCGTGTTGGGTCTTCGCGGCCAAAAACTTGGCATCGTCGTCGATGAGATAGACGACATCCAAGAAATTGTCGTCAAGCCGCTTGGCGCGCTGTTCTCCGCCTTGAAGATGTTCTCGGGCAACACAATCCTGGGCGATGGCTCAGTCATCCTCATTATCGATCCAGCGGGTGTCGCCGCGGCCATGAACGTGGAAAAGAACTCAAGCGTACTGCCAGAGGAAGACAAACTAGGCGCAGGCGCCACAACTTCGAGCCTCATACTGTTCAAGGCCGGTCCAGGCGCGGCGAAGGTGCTTCCCCGTTCTGCGGTTTCCAGAATCCTCCGGGTCCCCATGAAGGAGATCGACCAGGCCGACCGCTTTTATCTCTATCGGTATCGAAACAAGCTCATTCCAATCCTACCTGTCGCAGAGACCAGCGCAAACTCGAATAGCTGCCTGATTTTGGTAATATCCCTCTATGACAGGACTTTCGGCCTTTGGGTCGATAGCGTCTTGGACATCGTCGAAAGCACGGCGGAGATTCAATTAATAAGCACCGCGCCATCGCTGCTAGGCACAGTGGACTTGGGTGGAGACGCAGTCGAGTTCATTGATGCCGGGTATTATTATCGCCTGGCTTATCAAGACTCCGTTCGGTCCGCCGAACATAGCAAAACAAATCTCCTCATCGTCGATGGTGAGCCCGGCATGCGCGATCTGCTCACGCCATTACTGGCATCGGCCGGCCACAAAGTGACTTCCGTTGAGACCGCGGAGCAAGCCAATAAACTTCTGCAGAACACCAAATTTGGGGTTATCCTTCTGGACGCGATATCGGCCGGCCGCATTGACGAGGCGGCGCTTTCCCGTCAACCCGACGCGCTGTGTTTGATTTTCGGCGATGACGGTCATCACGGCGCTGAAAGCGGGGGCGGAGACAATGTTCTCAACCGGTTCGACCGGCCCCGCCTTCTCAAGACGATTGCGCAACATCTCGATAAGCTGCCTCGTAACAAGTTGAAGGCCCCTAACCCAAATTTCACCTCGTCTGAACAAAACGCCAGCTTTGGCCACCCGCGATGATGAATGAGACTCAAAACCCCAGCCGCGAAAACAGAAGTATCGGCGCTCGCGAAGAACTATCGAGCAGAACGAACTTTTTTACAGTCTTTGTCGATAAGCATGTTTACGGCTTGGACGTAAGCGAAGCTCAGACAATTTTCCGTGTCGGTCAGATCACTCCAATACCACTGACTCACAGGGAAATTGTAGGGTTTATCAATTTGAGAGGCAAGATCGTTGTCGCGGTTAGTTTGCGGCGCAGACTTGGGGTTCCAACCACGGAACAGATTTGCGAGAGCTTCGCGATTGGCCTGGAGGCGGGCAATGAGCATTTCGCGCTTCTCGTGGATCGCGTTGGCGATGTGCTGGCGCTGCCGGAGTCGGCGCGGACCGAATTACCTCCTCATTTTACCGGCAGACAGTCCCTCTTCACGCGCGATCTTTATCTATACAAATCGAGACTTACTCCCATACTTGACGTGAAGAGCTTATTCGATTTTTCAATTTAAAGCAGGCATGAGCAACTCTGGGCCGCGCATCGCGGCTGGTATGAAACGAGGCCGGACGCGATCCGCTGGGAAAACCATCGATGGTGTCGTTAGACGGGCCATTGCGGCAGGAGCCGTCAGAAAGACCATTGCGCCATCTAATTCCTCAGCGTGGCCTTGATGGGTTCGCGCGCGTCCACATTTTTGTTTTACCGTTAACTTATCGCAAAACCGGTTTCCAACCGCGAGTCAGCAATAGCGTTATCGGTTGAACATAAGCAGAGGATCGTCTTGCCTGCTTATGAGCGTGTGACTAAATGGGCGTCTCCCATTTTTGTCATGACCGGCTTGACCCGGCCGTCCAGCAAACAATAGATATTTCAGCCTGTTCTCTGGATAGCCGCGTCAAGCGCGGCTCTCTAGTTCTCGATATTGAATATTTTCTCAAAGCGGCCGAGCTCAAGCAATGATTTGACGTGCCCTCTCGGCGAACGCAGCACAAGCTCAAGATCTGCCTTTTCTGCTGATTCTTTTGCAAGAATCAGCATTCCCAGACCTGCTGAATCGATCCAGTCGAGCTTGCTGAGATCGAGGACCATAAGCTTGCATTTACTCTGCTTCATTTGAGAGAGGAGTTCGCGGAATGAAGTCAGATCAGCTGACGTCAAACTATCGCTAAGCCCTGCCTCGAACCGGTCCTTATAGGAATGTGTCTCAAGTTTCATTTTGCCTCCATCAAAATAGGTCTACGTCCGCGCTTTGTGGCGTGCTCGCAAGTGGCGCCAGCGAGGCGCCATCAATCTTCAAAGCGGCGATGAACCGTTCGCGCATCTCACTCAGGGTGAACTGATTAGCCATCTCTTGAAGTATGGCGTCTGCCGCTGCCGTTGGTGGCGAGAGCTCATCAAATTCAGCTTGCGACCTCGCCGCCAGGATTCCCCCAGCGCGGCTAATTACAGCCAGCGCCCCGCTAACATTCTGAATATGCTGCATCACCCTGTCCTGAAACTGCATGTCGATAATCGCTCCGGACACAGCTTGCTCCAACTGCTGCGATGTCGCCGCCGTCTGACCCAGCGCGCCGGTGATCGTCGCATTCTGACTGATGAGGCGCTCTATCATAGTTTTTATGCGCTCTTGAGCCTTCAGGTTCTCCTGGGACATGTCGATTGTTGCGATTTCACGAAGCAATCCGTCGCCTCGCCGCAGACCATCGGATACCGAGGACATCTGCCGTTTAACCGTGTCCGACAGCGTATTGACGGCGCGAGCTAATTCGCCAACCTCCGTCGCCACAACCGCGAAACCGCGCCCGGCGGCGCCGGCGCGCGCCGCCTCGATCTTTGCATTTAGCGAAAGCAAATTCGTTTGCCGGTTGATTTTGTCGATTTGAGCAATGGAGACCTGCATAGACCTGATCTCGGTCTGGACGTCGTCCAGCGCGTAAACCATGGCGACGCTTCGAGAGGAGAGATGGATGATCTTCTCGACGAGCAGAGAAACTGTATCACCAATACTCATTGCGAGGTCGGAAAGCGGCACCGTTTCCCCGTCCATCTCGATCGACTGCACGGATGACATGAGGGATTGCACCGTTCCGGTTTGATCTCGCGCAGTTGACGCCATATCCTGGAACCGGTTCACAAGGCCTTGAACGCTCTTTTCAATGTCCTGCGAGGTGAGTGAAAGTTCTCCCATGAGCACTTCGACAGACTTGGCCTGCGTATTGGCGAACCCAATCAATTCCTCCATAGCCTGTTTCGTCGCAGGCTCCTCGCCCGACTGGGGAAAGTTCGGAAATGAGGTTCCTCCCTGATCGCCTGCAAAGCCCGTTTTAGACACTAAGTTCATGGATCGGTCTTTTCGTTAGGGAATGGAAGCTGAGCCTGAGAAGGCTGTTTCGACACTTTAGATGCGAATATTTCGGGAGCCGGCGCTTGTACAGCGACTTAAGATTTCTTCACCCATTTGGCTGAGTGGAACCTCAGCCTCGACGGCTCCGCGCTCGAATGCCACCTTTGGCATTCCGTAGACAACGCAGCTCTGCTCGTCTTGGCCGAATGTGCTGGCGCCATTGCGGCGTAAGGCGAGCAAGCCCTCGGCGCCGTCTTTGCCCATGCCCGTCAAAATGACGCCGATAGCGTTCTTTCCGGCAGCCTCCGCAGCCGAGTGAAACAGCACATCGACTGAAGGACAGTGGCCGCTGACCCGCTCCTTACCCCGGACAACGCAAATATAGTTTGCCCCGGATCGGCCCAGACGTAGGTGAGTATGCCCTGGCGCGATATAGGCATGACCGGGGAGAACACGCTCTCCATCGGAGGCTTCGGCGACATGGATGGCGCACGCCTCGTTCAGGCGCCTGGCGAAGCTCGCCGTAAAATTCTCCGGCATGTGCAGGGTGACTAGTATTGCGGGGCTGTCGGCCGGCATCGCTTTTAGAATGTGGTTTATGGCCTCAACGCCCCCTGTGGAAGCGCCTATCGCCACAATTTTTTCGGTGGATGAATAGTTTGCCGCGCGGCGTAAGGCAGGCGCTCCCCCCTCCGGCGGCGGCGTCCGCCTTTGCACACGCGCCCGCGCCGCCGCTTTGACCTTTGCGATGATCTCGTCCCGCTTCTCCTGGAGTCCGGCTTGCAGATTGACCGCCGGCTTCGCGACGAAGTCAACAGCGCCAGCTTCCAGAGCCCTGAGGGTCGCTTCTGCGCCCTCTTGGGTTAGCGACGAAACCATCACCACCGGCATCGGGCGAAGCGTCATGATCTTGTCAAGGAAGGTAATGCCGTCCATGCGAGGCATCTCGATATCAAGGGTCAGGACATCCGGGTTGAGCTGTTTGATCTTCTGCCGGGCGGCCAGTGGATCGCAGACTGCGCCGACCACCTCGATATCCGGGTCTGAAGACAATATTGAGCCGATCATCTCGCGCATAAGGGCGGAATCATCGACAATGAGGACGCGGACTGCATTGGAACGACCCATGGCCTAGTCCTCAATCGAAAAGCTGCACACCGCCGTCAACCGGCATACTCCGTAAAGCGGCGCCATAGCGGCGCTCCTCCGCAGCGACCTGGTCCTTGCCCGCTCCCCTAAGGAATAGCCGCGCAACCTTGCCGCTAGCTGGGTGGTAATGAATGCGCCGGCCGAGGATGCCTCCAAGATCGGCGGCGGCCACACGCAACCCCTCTTCTTTCAGGTAGCGCAGCGCGAATTCACTATTTTTCTGACCAATCATGGTCACTCCGCTTGCGAAATTTGCGCCGCCAAATAGTTTGATCTCAAGATCCGCCCGGGGGCAGCCAGACTTCAGAACGGAATTGATCAAATCTTCCATCGCAAAATTACCGTAGCGCATGGCGGCGCTCAAGCCTTCGCCCCACTGGCCGGTCGTGCTTTCCGGCAGCATAAAATGGTTCATGCCGCCCATGCCGGACCTGGGATCGCGGATGCAAGCTGAGACACAGGAACCGAGCACGGTGACGATGGCTTCGTCGTGCTTGGCGGTGGCGTATGTCTCACCCGGCAGAATCCGAACGGCGTGAGCGCCGAACTCCTCAAGATACACGCGGCCTCGGCCAGGACGCGATCCTGCATTATTCGGGTGTGTGTTGAGCGCCTTCATCAGCTTATCTTTTGATAGATGGTGCGGCCACGAAGTTTAAAGCGGGTCTGATGATCGAGAAGGGATTCGGAGTGGCCGACATAAAGCCAGCCATTATCGGTGAGTTGCGAATGAAATCTGTCGATGAGCGTGGCCTTTGTTTTAGCGTCGAAGTAGATCATGACGTTGCGGCAGAAGATCACGTCGAACCGCCCGCTCATAGGCCAAGGGCCAAGCAAATTGAGTTGCCTGAATGTGATCAGCTCTTGCGCGCTCTGCGAGACCCGGACATTCTCACGGTCTTCCGTCCGCTGGTCAAAAAAGCGATCACGCATGGCAGGCGGAACGCTCTCCAAGGAGGCGCGAGAATAAATGCCCTGTTTCGCTTTTTTAAGCATCGACGTGTCGAGGTCCGTCGCAAGAATGCGGAGATCCCAGTCGCGCGAGCTGTCTTTGGGCTGAGAAAGCGCCGTCATAGCCATGGAGTACGGTTCTTCCCCTGAAGAGCAGCCCGCTGACCACAGTCTGATGCGCGGCTTTTGTCCCCGTGGCGCATCTGTGGAGGTGCGCAGAACATGATCCCGAAGGTGGTCGAAATGATGCGATTCGCGAAAAAACTTAGTGAGATTGGTAGTGATCGCATTGATGAGAAAACCAACCTCCTTGCCACCCTCGTTGCCTTGCAGTAGAGCACAGTAGTCGCGAAACGACCTCAGCCCCAACGATCGCAGACGGCGGGCGAGGCGCGAGTAGGTCATGTCGCGCTTGTGTGCAGCTAGAACAATACCGCTACGCTCGTAGACTATACCGACGATGGTTTGAAAATCCGCAGGCGTGAACGGAAACTCGTTACCCGTGGTCGACAGTTGGCTTACCGGTTCCATACTCATACTCATACTCATACTCATACGCTAAACAGTGGAAGGAAAGGGCGTTTCCCGGGCTAGAACTCCTTCCAGTCCATTTCGGGCTGGTGGGACGGCTGGACGGAGGGGGCCTTATTCGATCCGCCATTCATCGCTTTTTGCGAGCGGCTATTGCGGAGCTTGGATGCGGGGGGCGCGCTTGGACGCTTGGCTTGCGCTTTCGGCGCATCCGTCTTGACCGGGGCGCGCACTCCTTCGGGACGGTGGCTGTCCCCGATGGAGAAGGCCGCCATGTTGTCGTACATCGTCTGCGCCTCCTCCTGGAGCGTGCGGCTTGACGCGGCGCTCTCCTCGACGAGCGCAGCATTTTGCTGTGTCATCTGATCCATTTGGACGATCGCCTTGTTGATCTCTTCCACACCGGTCGCCTGTTCTTTGCTTGCCGCAGCGATCTCGGCCACGATATCGGCCACCTGGTTTATGGATTTCACGATTTCGCTGAGGGAGGAGCCCGCATTGTCGACGAGCTTGACGCCGTCTTTCACCTGCCGGCCGCTCTCGACGATCAAGCCCTTAATGTCCTTCGCCGCCACGGATGTCCGCTGCGCCAGCGAGCGCACCTCTGAAGCCACGACGGCAAACCCCTTACCGGCGTCGCCTGCGCGTGCGGCTTCCACAGCCGCATTGAGTGCGAGGAGGTTGGTCTGGAAGGCGATCTCGTCGATAACTCCGATGATCTCCGAGATTTTATCAGAGGACTGCTCAATGCGAGACATCGCATCCACCGCCTGGCCCACGACATTGCCACCCTCAGTCGCGACTGAGCGCGCACTGATCGACAGCTGGTTGGCTTGCTGGGCATTATCGGAGTTCTGTTTCACGGTCGACGCCATCTCTTCCATTGAGGCGGCCGTCTCCTCAAGGCTGGAGGCTTGCTGCTCGGTTCTTTGCGAAAGATCGTTCGTGCCGCTTGCGATTTCCGATGCCGCAGCCGCGACAGTTGAGGAAGATTCCAGTATTGTGCCGACGATGCCCGTCATCGAGTCAAGAAGGCCGTTGACGCCGGCGCACAGCTTTTCAATCTCGCCGGCTTTCCCTTCCATCGGAATCCGCTGGATTAGGTCATTGCTTTGCGCTGCCGCGATAACATCCTGGGTCTGTTGAACCGCCCGTTGCAGCTGAAACTCAGCGAGTTTTTGCTGTGTAATGTCGGTCGCGTATTTGACGACCTTGGCCGGCTTGCCGTTTAGATCGAGAATTGGATTGTAGCTGGCTTGGATCCAGACTTCCCGGCCACCTTTACCGATGCGCTTATATTGGCCGGCATCGTATTCGCCGCGCCCGAGGCGATCCCAGAACATGCGATAGTCGGGAGATTGCTGGTAGGCAGCATCGATAAACATGCTGTGATGCTGGCCCCGGATCTCTTCCAACGCATAGCCAACCGTCTTCAGGAAATTCTCGTTGGCCGTTAGAACCCTGCCGTCGAGCCCGAATTCGATAACGGCCTGCGCCCTGTTGATCGCCGCGATTTGACCTTCGAAATTTGCGTTCGACAGCTTCTGCTCGGTGATGTCGCTCGTATAGGCGACAACCTTGAAAGGCCTGCCCTTGTCATCCGAGATCGGATTGTAGCTGACTTGGATCCAGATTTCCCTGCCGTCTTTGCAGATCCGCTTAGCCTGACCTCCCTGATATTCTCCTCGCGCGAGTTTTTCCCAGAACGCCCGGTATTCGGCTGACTGACGATAAGCCGGATCGATGAACATGCTGTGATGCTTGCCCTTGACATCGTTCAAGGTGTAGCCCAGCGTCTTCAGGTAGTTGTCGTTTGCCGTTATGACGACGCCATCGAGCGTGAATTCGATCACGCCTTGAGCCTTGCTGATCGCGTCGATCTGACCCTTTGCATTCGCCGTCAGTTCACGAAGCTCGGTCACGTCGCTCCACTCGAAAACGTTGCCATTGTAGGCGCCATTTTCGTCATAGCTGGCGCTTATGCAGAGCGCGAATGTCAACGGACCCATTTTTATATCGGCCCGGTGAGGCAGCCGGGACGGGTCGTCGACCAGTCTGCGCTGATGCGAAGGGTCCTTATGGAAAAAGTCGGCGGAGGACCCGATCATGCTATCGAGGCTCAGCTCTCTTATCCGAGGCGGAAGATGTTCGCGGTGTTTGGTGATAAGCGCCTTGGAGGCCTCATTCATGTAGAAGATCTTGAAGTCGCGATCGATCAGCATGATCGCGTTGGAGGCGACGTCGGCCGCTCTTTTCATTTGGGAGTCCAGGGAGCAAGGGCCGCTCTTGCCGCCCGAGGCAATATTATTCTGGGATTTCTTGTCTTTCGAGCCAAACAAAAACATTCTGTTATTCCTTTTTCTAAGGGCGCTCCGCGGACCTTCAAACGAAACCGGCGATCTATGTTGTCTTCGCTTTCTCTAGGCGTAACTCATTGGACAGATTGAAGCTCAGCGCCCTCCTGAAAGGAATTATCAGCAACTACGCGCGAGAACAGCTCTTCCAGCGCAAGGATCACGACCATGGTCTCGTTGATGGAGACGATGCCCGCCAGAAAGTCGGCGGAGATGCTGCGATCCATTTCTGGCACGGGGCGGATCTCGGAACTGTCGATCGTTAATATGTCCGAGACGGCGTCGACGAGCAGTCCGACAATCCGGTCAAGTACGGCCACGATGATGACGACATGCGACCTGGATGCTTCGGTCAGTCCCATGCCGAAGCGGCAGCGCAGGTCGAATACGGGGACGATGGTCCCGCGGAGGTTCATGACGCCAAGAATGTACTGAGGCTGGTTGGGCAAAGATGTTGTTTCCGTCCACCCTTTGATTTCGCGAACAGCCATGATGTCGATGGCGTATTCTTCGCCGCCAATCCTGAAACTAATATATTGTTTGACGCCGCCGGCCGGGGCGCTGCTGGCGACTGCTTGTGAGGCGTTAGCAATTTGCGCCGAAAGAGCTATGTTCATCGATGTCTCCGTCTTGGTATGCATTAGGCAGCCGCCTGTACATCTTTTGGTTGTGGCGCACTCAACAGATTGGTGGAGATCCCTGGTGCTTTCGACTGGGGATCGATTTGCTGGCCGCTTGGTTGAGTTTGGAGATTCTCCCCAGCTTCCAGGAGCGCCGTGCGATCGGGCATCGCGCAAATGCCCTCAAGATCGAGGATGAGCGCCACGCGTCCGTTGCCGAGGATGGTGGCCCCGGAAATGCCAGAAACGGGTTCCGAATTTTCCGCGAGGCTTTTCACGACGACTTGCTGCTGGCCAATCAGTTCATCGACGACAAGCCCAGCTTTCGAGCCATTTTCCGTCTCGATGATGACTACGAGCGCTTTTCCGGTCTCCGATATCGCTTCGGGTACATTGAGAATGCGGTGGAGTGGAATGAGCCGGATAAACTCGCCCCGGACGGAGACGACCTGCGCGCCTCCGGTGACGGTGCGCACTTGGCGCTTTTCCGGCCGGATGCTTTCAACAATGCTTGCCAGGGGGAGGATGAATTTCTCTTTGCCGACTGCTACGAGCATGCCATCTAGGACGGCCAGGGTCAGCGGGATCACAAGTGTGAAGCGAGTGCCCCTTCCCGGTGTTGAGTGAATTTGGATGCGGCCGCCAAGGTTGGCGATATTGCGGCGGACAACGTCCATCCCCACACCGCGTCCGGAGACTTCGGTGACTTTTTCGGCGGTGGAAAAACCGGGCGCGAAAATCAGATTATGGATTTCATCATCGCTGAGTTTCGTGTCCTCACGGACAATCCCCTTGGCGAGGGCGCTCTGGAGAACCTTTTGGCGGTCGATCCCAGCGCCGTCGTCGGCGATCGTTATCAGGATATTCCCGGCGCGCTGAGCTGCCGAAAGCTCAATGGTGGCTTCCTTGGGTTTGCCGGCGGCGAGTCTCGTGTCTGCGTCTTCGACGCCGTGGTCGATGGCGTTGCGGATCATATGCGTGATGGGATCGGCGAGTTCCTCGATGACGGTTTTATCGACCTCGGTCTGATCGCCGGAGGTCACGAGCCGCACTTTTTTGCCGAGCTTCGCCGCTATGTCGCGAACGAGGCGTGGCATTCGCGCAAACACGGACCTTACGGGCTGCATGCGGATGGCCATCACACATTCTTGCAGCTCCCTTGTGTGCGCGGCGAGTTCCTCGCTGCCTTGGACCCACTGCTGACGTTGACCGCTACCCTGGTCCGACAGCTGCTGGGCCAGCATAGCCTGCGTGATCACGAGTTCGCCGACCATGTTCACGAGCCGGTCTACGCGCGCCAGATCGACGCGAATGGATGTTGCGCCCTTAGAGCTATGTGTGCCGATCAGCGGCCTGGCCGCCGCGGGGGAAGGACCGTCTGGCTTCGCTTCATCTTCGCTGGCTGGAGACTCCGCGCTGGACGTGACATCCTCGTCTGCGCAGCTTACAGCGTCGATACTCAAAAGACAGTCCTGATCGACAAATTCGAAGGCCTCGGCGACAAACTCGTAGTGCGCATTGGTGCTGAGATGGAAAACGAACGACAGATATGCATCCTCAGGATCGAGGCTGGCGAGGTCAGGTAAACTTGAGGAGACGCATTCCACGCTGAGTTCGCCTAATCGCTTCAGTTCGCGAATGATCAACAGCGGTTCATTCGCATGGCGAAACAATTCACGGCGCGGCTCGAAGATGATCCGGTAGGTCTGGGTATCCGCCTCCAGATCGGCCTTTTGCTGAACATTTCGCGCAGGCTTTGGCGCTTGCGTCTCTTGAACGCCGGTGAGCAAGTCTTGAAGTTCAGCCGCGACGTCGGCGCCGAACCCCTGCGGTACATCGTGGCCGGCGCGGGCCGCCTCGACGAGCTCCGCCAGCACATCGCCAGCTCTAACGATGACGTTGAAGACCTGATCGCTGTGCTGGATGCGATTATCGCGCAGCCTGTCGAGCAGCGCCTCGAATACGTGCGCGAACTCGACCAGCGAGGTAAAATTGAATGCGGCGGCGCCGGCCTTGATCGAATGGACCGCCCTGAATATCGCGTTCAGCGTTTCTGCGTCTACGTCGCCCACGTGCAGAGAGGAGAGGCGTTCGTCAAGCTCCGGCAGAATTTCCGCGCACTCCTCAAAGAAGGTAGCCCGAAAGCGCTCGAAATCTGGCGGCGTTGATGCAGTTGGAGACATTTGCAAAGCTTTCAATGAGACTAAGCAGGCATTCCTTGGCAGGCCAACGAATGCCTGCTTGGGCTATCTTGTTTTCGCAGAGTTTTTTCCCAAAACCGGGAGGGTCACTTTTGGGAACTCCGCTTAGGGGCAAACCTTGTTGAGCACTTGCAGCAGCTTGTCGGGAGCGAAGGGCTTGACGATCCACCCGGTCGCGCCAGCGTTACGGCCTTGTAGCTTTTTGTCCTCGCTGCCCTCAGTGGTCAGGATCAGGATCGGCGTGGATTTGAATTTCGGTTGTGCGCGAAGGCGCTTGACCAGCGTTACGCCATCCATGTTCGGCATGTTTATATCGGTAATGATTGCATCCACAGCCGTGCTGCCGAGAAGGTCGAGGGCTTTGGCGCCGTCCTCCGCCTCGACGACGTCGAAGCCCGCGCCCTTCAGCGTGAAGGAAACCATGTCGCGCATGGTCTTAGAGTCATCCACCGTCAGAATTCGCTTACGCATTAGCCGCTCTCCACTCAGAGTACGCGTGCGTCAGACCAAGATCGTGAAACGCTTCTTCCAGGGCTGACGAGGGTTCAATCAGGACGAGGTTACCGCCCTTAGATTTTGCCGATTGCGCAGCCGCCAACAGGATCTGCACGCCCGGCGTAGCCACATGCGTTGTTCCGGATCCATCGAGCTGCAGCACTGGATTTAGCTCCAAGGCGGCAAGAAGGCGATCCTTCAACTCCTGGGCATTCCTCATGTCCAAAGTTACCGGCAGTGTTAGCGCTTTTGCTCGCTGCCTTGACGAAAACATCATTGTTAGGGGCCTCGCTATGCCGCTTCCACCTTCGAGAGTAGACAACTTGGCTTGTTTCTAGCGTGTAGAGCTTAACAGCGGGTTTTCTTTGCTACTTGAGATTGAATGGATCGCGGATTAAAAAGCGCGGCGCTAAACGCTCTGGGCTCGAGGGACAAACGCCGGGGCGACGGTGAACGCTAAGCAGCGTTCGTTGGCCAACGAATGCCTGCCGAGGCTCGTTTATTTCGCGGAGAGCCAGTCGCTCACGATAGACGTTCACTCCTGGTTTTATCCCAATGGGCGGCCCACTGGGAATGAAACAAGTTGCAAATTCTTGTTTCCGCATCTCCAGACAGCGAGTTCTTTCTAGCGCCGCAGCTGCAAATCGGCGCTAGCGTCCTGCTTGCTCATGTAATGCAGCTCCTGGATGAAGACGTCCTCCGCAACGGCGGCGCCTGCACGATTGTTGATGTTCTGCGAAATTTTCTTCGACAGTTTGACGAGATCCGTTTTCTCCAAATGCTTAAAATCTATCTGCTCCTCGGCATATAATGTCTTGAATACTTCATCTGTGATAAGGAGTTCAGGAGGTTGCGGGAGGGACAGGAGCAAGTCGGATTTCAACGAAACCGCAAGCTGGGTCAAAACGTAACCCTGAAGCGCGTTGCCGGCGATCACCGGCACAGTAATGCCTTTTAGTTTGATCGACGTAGCCGCCTTCGCGGGTTGCACTGTTTCAGCCTCAGGCTTTTTCATCTCATTTCCGAAATAGGCTGAGGCAAGCGCAACGCACAAAATCCAGATTGAGGTGATCAAAGTTCGAATCAACCAAGCACCTTTACTCTGCCGCAGACCCTTGAATAGGTGCCATCGGATTCGGCGTCGCGGATGGCGGACGTAATCACCGAAGTAACCTCCCTCGCCGCTTCAAGGTGAAGAAGAAGAAGCCAGCGGTTCAATTCCAGCTTTTGCTTAAGCGCCGAAAAAAACTGCAAAAGCTCAGGGGGCGCAAATTTTCCACTGAGCACAATGGCCGATCTTTGCAGTTCCAGAAGACTTTGGGTCTTTATGCGGCTGAATTCGCTAAGGTTGCGGGAATCGAAGGCCGCGAGGGCGGCATTTTCTTCATCCAAGGCCTTTTCAAGCCGGTATAAGGCGGCTTTTGTCAGATCCAATAAATTGGGCGATTGGACCTGAATAACGGGGGATTCTTTGTTCATTAAGAGTTCCTCGACTGCGCGGCCGGTTTCGATTTTTGCCTTCTGGCTTGGAGATCGCGAGCAATTCCGATGCCCCCCGTGTGGCCTGCGACATCGGCAAGCGACTGGGCGAGCATTGATCTCCAGACATTTCCAGCAAATCCCGACCCGAAAACGGAGTTAGCTTTCTCAGGCAGCATCAACTCAAAAAGGGACTTGAGAACAGTGACCTCAAACTGCTGGTAAGGATTGCCGCTCTTGACGGGATGGATTGCGCCGATCTCCAGGCCGCCCGGCCCGGCAAAAAGTTTTGAAGGCGCCGCCGCGGAAGAGGGAGACGCCAGCGCCTCCTCGAAGCCGGCGCCGGCCAATCGCCCTGCGAAGCCATCTGGGCAAGTCTTTCCTCCGCTGCTTTAGTTCGCTGAGGTTCCGCCGCGATGAGAGCGTCGCTCAGGAGATCGGTCCCGGGATTTATTGCCATAAGACGGGTTCAATCCTTGTATCACTGGAGCAGTTGTGCGAAGCACTCAACGGAAACCGGCTCGCCGGGACATCCGCTTCACGCCCTGATGTTTATCTGGCTAATCTTGCTTGACGCTGGAGCTTAGATAAGCGTCAATCGTTAACTGAAGAGCGAGCTTCGCTTCTTCCCTTGAGAGGTTCTTATATTCCGATTCCAATTTTTTCCTGACCAGCTGTTCTTTCCTGGCTTGATCCAACGTCTTTTCAATTTGCGTTTCCAACAGGGCTTCACAGTTTCGGATCCTCATAATCGAGGATGCGGCCCTGCGAACGAGAAAATGAGGGGGTACTTGCGACCTCTCGTCGTTCAGAAGCGAAAAGGCGTCATTTTCGTGTTTCCGTGCTTGCTCCAGCGTACCTTCCAAGGTCTGCAGCTGGAGGCGCTCCGCCAGAAGCATTTGGTTCTGCACCTGCAATAGCTTCTTCGCACGCCGTATTCGATTCTTCATTCCGGTTGCCCCGAGAGAAGCCAGTCAGAAAAGTGAGCGCCGAAGATAGTAAAAAGGTCATCCGATAAAAGATACAGGAGCATTAATCCTCCGCCTATGATGAAGGGCGCGGAAACGAAATATACCGGGATTTGAGGGGCTAACCTGTTTAGAATCCCGAATAAAAAATTAAATGTAATGCCAAAAATGAGGAAAGGCGAGCACACTTGCAACGAGAGCAGGCTTGCGTTCCCCAGAGCGTCAAGAATATTCGTCAATTCAACCCTTTTGTTTAGGTCCGCCCCGAAGGATAGTACGTCATAAGACTGAACGAGTGCGCGCAAAACCTCCAAATGCTGATCCGTTATGACAAAGAGAGCCGAGGCTGTGAGCGTGATAAGCGAAGCAACAACTGGTAATGATTCTCCATCTTCGGCCGAGACCTCGACCGAACTTAGGCCAATAGAGTTGGAGGCCGCTTCGGCAAGAAATTGCAGGCTTGCGAAGAAGAATCGCGCCATGCACCCAATGAATAGCCCCTTGCCGGTCTCGACGGCAATGAGGTTGGCTAGAGTGGGCAGGTTCGCTTCGCTGAGGCGTGCGCCTTGCAACTCCCCTATCGAAGCCGAAACCGCTAGGCTGGCCCCGAGACAAAGCATGAGCCGCACCCGAGCCGGAACTCGTGCGCTGCCAACGGCGGGGATGAGCATTAGGCAGCTGCCAACCCGGCAGAAGACCAGGAATGTGGACAAGGCCAAATCCGGCAACGCCTCAAGCGCCGCCGCAATCATGAGATTGAACCAACTTGGCTTATGGGCATTCCGCGAGCAATCTCAAGGTGAGACAAAACCGGCAAATTTGGAAACATACGTTCTGTCACCATACGGACATACGGCCGGATATCGGGGGCGGCTACAAGCACGAAGATGGCGCCCCTATCCATCAGATCGCGCACGGTTTTCGATAACTCCGCGCTGAACTGTTCTATCAGGATCGGATCGATGTCGAATTCGATCACTTCGCCCTTTGCATCCCGGCGCAGCGCCTGATGCAGGGCCGTTTCCCAGCGCTGTCCGAGCCGGAGAATCTTCAGTAAGCCGTCCTGAGAGAAATCAGCGCAGATCTGTTGCGCCATTCGCACTCGCACATGCTCTGCAATCTGCTCTGTTCTGGCGACATGGGGAGCTATTTCTGCGATAGCCTCTAAAATCAGATTGAGATTACGGATCGAGATGCGTTCCGCAAGAAGCCTGCGGAGCACGGCGTGGAATCCGGAGTTGGAAATGTTAGATGGGACGATCTCTTCAAGCAATCGCTTATATTCAGGCTCGAGGCCTTCCAGTAGCCTGCGAAAGTCTTTGTAAGAAAGCAGCTGAGCGAGATTATTGCGGATGGTTTCTCCAAGGTGCGTCAGCAACACCGACATGTTATCTACCGGTGTGAAACCTTCGCCCCTGAGCGTTGCTGAAAATACCTCCGGCGCCCATATCGCCTTCATCCCAAAAGCGGGTTCCCGGGTTTCGTCGCCTGGAACTTTAGGCAGAGGCCCATCCCCTGTCACAACGAGGACTTCCCCAATTCGTAATTCACTACTGGCGACAACTGCGCCATTAATCTTGATCTGGTACGTCTTGGGCTGCATGAAAATATCGTCGGAGAGTTTAATCTCCGGCACGATGAAGCCATATTGCCTCGCAAACTTGCGGCGCATATTCGCAACACGCTGCCCAAGCTCTGCGTGGGTCGGCAGCAGCACGCCTGCTATCTGCTTGCCGAGACAAAGTTCGATCCCAGCGAATTTTAGGGACTCCTTGACCGAATTCCGAGCCTCTTCGTCGGCCTCGGCGCGGACGCGAGCGGCTTTTGCTTCCTCGTTGGCCAGGACCTCCGCCTTCCAGCGCGGAACTGCATAGGCGGTGAAAATCATCGCCCCTGCGAGCAGGGCGAAGGGAAAAAATGGCAACCCAGGAGCCAGGGCGAGCACTATTGTCACAAGACCCGCGACGAACAGCGCGCGAGGATAGTTTCCAAGCTGGCCCAGAACGGCTTTCTCGGCCGATCCCCGGTTTCCACCTTTGGAAACAAGCAAACCGGCGGCCAGTGAGACGATGAGTGCGGGGATCTGGGTCACCAAGCCGTCACCGACGGACAGCTTCATGAAAACATCTGCAGCCTCGCTGATCGGCATATCATGCCTCAGTATGCCGATGACGATGCCGCCAAAGACATTGATGGCAGTTATAATAATGCCGGCGATGGCGTCTCCGCGCACAAACTTTGAAGCGCCATCCATGGCGCCGAAAAACGCGCTCTCCTCTTCAAGTTCACGGCGGCGCCGGGTGGCTTCCTTTTCGTCAATAGCCCCCGCCGCAAGATCGGCGTCGATCGCCATCTGTTTGCCGGGGATGGCGTCCAGCGTAAACCTGGCGCCCACTTCTGCTATTCTCGTCGCGCCTTTGGTGATGACGAGAAAGTTCACTGTAATAAGGATTAAAAAAACGATTACGCCGATAACGAAATCGCCGCCCATGACGAAATTAGCGAAGCCGGCGATGACATAACCTGCAGCGGCGGCGCCTTCTGCCCCGTTGGACAGGATCAGGCGGACGGTCGCGATATTCAGCGAAAGCCGCAGCAGCGTCGCGATAAGAAGGACTGTTGGAAAAGCTGAGAAATCGAGCGGTCTTTGGATCCAAAGCGCAACCATAAGGATCAAGACTGAAAGTGCGATCGAGAGAGCCAGCCCCAGATCGATCAGGATAGCCGGCAAGGGCAAAAAAAGCACGGTAAGCATGAACATGATGCCAAGCGCAAACCCAACATCCTGATTGCCGCCTCCCTGAGCACTGGCTTGACTAGCTGGAACGAGGGAGGTCGACATGAATTTTCCTGCGCGAATATCAGAAAGCCGTTGAAGTGTTCAACCAGCCTTCAGAAGCCGTGCTCAATGTGGGAGTAAACCTGCTCGGAGAAACCGAACAGCACGCCGCCGATGAACGGAGCAGTGATCATCGCGGCCAGGAATACAATGATGATTTTTGGGATGAAGGTGAGAGTAGCCTCCTGTATCTGCGTAACCGCCTGTAGCAGCGATATGGCGAGACCCACAACCATAGCCGCCACTACGGATGGGCCGCTCGCTAAAATAACCGCCCAAATGGCTGAGCGCACGAGATCCAGAGCATCGGCTTAATTCATGTTCGCCTCGACAATTGTTAGGAAATTTGATCTCCGGAGCCCAATGTGATCGTCTGGCCATTCGTCAGAGTGGCCGTTGAGCCAGCCGAGGTGATTTGGACTGAGGCGATCTGTCCCGAAACGCTTCCATCGGAAGACGTAACAGTCTGCCCAATCATGGAGCCTGCCTGGGAAAGAGCTGTTTGCGTCAGCAATGCATCGAGTTTTGAGTTCGTGTTAACCTGCTGCTCGACGCTTGAAAAAGACGCCAACTGCGATACAAAGTTTGTCGGATCGGTAGGACTAGTGGGATCCTGGTTCTGCAACTGCGCGACGAGCAGCTGCAAAAAATTGTTATAGTCCAGTGTATTGTTAGTTGCAGCCGCAGCGGTCGACGCCGTTTGGGCCGTGGAAGCCGTTGAAGCTCCGGTTGGTGTTACCGTCATGATTGTGCTCCTGCAAGACGTGCTTGACCTAAAATCTCATCTTCAATGGCAAAACAGTTGCGCAAGGTTCTGAGAGCCTCGTAATACCGCTTCGCCTCCACTGATTGCTGTATCTCGGCTAGCGCCCTGCGCAAGTCCTGCCTTGAGATTACATCGTACAGGCAGCGGCACGACGCATCGAATAACTGACGCGTCGAACTCGCATTGTTTGGATCTATGAGCATCGATTGAAGTATGAAATAAAGCTGCCGCAACGGCGTGGTTGTTTGTTCGGGCTGCATGACGTGAGCTTCCAGCAAAAAACTTACGTCATTAAGAAACTCGATAGACACCTTACGATCGACGCGTAAAACGGCGCCATTGATAAAAATTCGCTCGCCAGATTTTAGGCTGATACTAAAAGGCTTAGTCATAGGAGCCCGTCTGCGATGGATTGCGAAACTTCCTTTAAGTGGTGAAAGTTGTTCGAACTCGCCGAGCCTTATTGCCTCCGCCTCTTTCAGAAGTGCGATTCCAACCGAAATCAGATCGGCTTTTAACTTGGCTGGCAGCTGGTTTTCCGGATTTGCAAGCTCAATAACAAAGAATTCCCATAATCGCCGCAGGAATAGCAGGGCCTCAACGGCTTCCCGGGACTTGACGCCGGCTTCCTCCGCTCGACTTAAAAGCCGGATTGAATGAAGGATCGCCGCACGTTCATTGGAGCGGACATATTGAGGCGAGTCCTCGAGAATTTCGGTGTAAGAGCTTCGATACATCGCTTACCTTCAATGAATGAACAAGATGCGAATTAAGCCGGTAGATAGTTGACCAAACCCAGCTTCGAGATACGATCGGTCAGGGAGTAAGCAGTCTCGAGCTGGTTTGTGAGGTTGGTAAGCCTCGTCGCGGCTTCGTAAGGACTCACGCCGCCGAGCTGACTAACCCAGTTATCAATGAGAGACGACTGCGTTTGCAGTTGGTTGTTTGCATTCGTCACCTGAGACTGCGAGATGCCGAGCGTGGATTGAATGCCGGTGATTCCCTGCGTCGCCGAGCTCACGAGCGAGAGAGCGTTGCTTATAACGGCTTGTTGCGCGGATGAATTGAGATTGCCGATGCCAAGGTCGGCGATGCTTGTATAGGCGCTGGCTAGCTGAATAAATGCGCTATTGTTAGCGGTTGCCGATGTCGTAACGATCTCTGTCGGAGATATAAGGGCGGACGTTGGCGTATTCGATGCCTGCGACCAGTTGGCGCTCCAGGAGGCAGCACTAAAGAGATTGGCGAAAGACCCCGATAAAAAAGTCTGCATGCTCGCGGCCGAAACTGAATTGACCTGCGGACTCGATTGGGGAAAGCCGAAAGCGGCTTGGAATGCCGCGGCTGTCGCAGCCTGCGGCGCCCCGGAATAGTCGGCCACAGGCGGCGCCGAATTATTCGTGCCTCCAAAAATGTATAAGTCGCCCTCGGTCGTATTCAGCTGAGAGGTTAGTGAACTCAAGAAAGCCTGCGCCTGGGTCTGGAGCGAGGAGACGTCACCCGAGCTTTGCGCCGTAATGAGCGCGCTCGTGAATGTCTGTGCGTCTGAGGAAACGGAGGTCAGCACGTTCTGCGATGCGGTCAGCGCGGTTTGAACGATGCCATTGGAGCTTTGTAGATTGCCCAGAGTGTTGGACTGAGCATTAAGGCTTTGGTAGAGTCCGAATTGGCTTCCGAGAGTTTGGACAGGATCGGCCAGAAAACCCGTCGTGGATTCCGTCTCAGCCTTTGCGATCTGATTCTGCAGATCCACAACAGAATTACGAGGGATCGCGAACAGGGAGGCTGTTGAAACTGTGTTCGTCATGCTGCCCTCTACTGTATCGCTGCGAACAAACTCGTGTACAGCGAGTCGATGCTGGTCAGCAGCTTCGCGGAGGCTTGATACGACTGCTCCAATGCGAGCATGTTGCTAAGCTCGCTATCGAGGTTTACGCCGGTCGCATTGGAGAGCGCTGTCGATGCGCTACTCTGAACAGCAGTACTATAGCTGGCCGAGGTCGAGGCTTGGTTGACCTGCGTGCCGAGCCACGAGGCCGATGCGGCAGCGAAGTCCGTAACGCTCGCCTGTGTGCCCGCGCTGGCGCTAGGATCGAACGCAAGAGGCTGCGACAGGTTCGTTATGAGCTGGGTCAAGCGGGCGGAATAGCCAGTTTGACCCGGCGTTGGATTGTAGACGTATGGGGCAGCGCCATTGCTCGAAATGCCGCCATCCCGTAGCAGAGCCGGATTTCCTGTTGTGGGGTCTACGGAAGAGGCGGCCTGGATCGTGGCGGCCAAGCCTGGCACAGCCACTCCCGCCGTCGGGACAGTGAGGCTGCCGGCGTTGGTGAAAAGGCCGGCCTGCGGCGGCTGCGTTGGGTTTGTGCTTTGATCGGTTTCCTGAAAATCGGTGATAAGCCCGCGCGCGATCTCGTCAAGTTGCGTTTGATAAGTGACAGCGAGATTATCGCGCACCGAAACAAGGCCGACAAGCGCCCCGCTTTGGATGGAAAGCGATGACCCTGTGTCCGTAATCGGAACTCCATCCGCATAGACTGCGTTTCCCTGAGTGGACGCGGAAAAGCTTGCGGTTGGTGTGAATGTAACGGATCTCGGGGTCTTATCGAACAATGTAACGCCGCTATCCGTAAAGATCGCCATGTCGTTATTGGCGCGCGTAACGGTCGTTATCCCAATCTGGCTGCTGAGTTGCTGAAGCAAACTATCGCGTTGATCTAGCGCGTCGGTGATATCCGCCCCGGTTTGTGTTCCGCTAACGATGGTCTGATTAACCTGAGTAAACTGATTGAGGAGGCTATTTATGGTGCTGACCGAACTGGCGATGCCGGCATCAGCCTGCTCCCTGACATTCTGGACAGTGGCGCTGGCGCTATTGAGCCCACTCGCCAGGTTCTGAGCCGCCGTCACGGCTGCGCCAGCTGCCGCGGTATTCTGCGGCGCGGTCGAGTAGGTCTGCAATGCGCTCGTCAACTGCCCCAGAAGCGCTGTTGGAGAGGCCGTGTCGCTCGTTGTGTTCCCGAGCGTGCTTTGCAATTGCGTCAGCGCCGTGGAAATAGCAGATTGCTGCGCTTGATCTGAATTGGCCGAAAGGAGACTGCTCAGAAGCGCGGTGCTTGACGCCCGCGAGATCGATGCTACCGTTGGAAGGCCGTTGACCGTGACAATATTCGCGATCTTCCGGCTGGCGCTTGGATTGCTCTGATTGGCGATATTGCGCGACACCACGGCGATCTGCGCCGAAGCGACAGACAATCCGGATATCGCGCCATCCAATGCAGAGCTAAGGGTCATGACTAAGTTTCACCGCTCGTTAGCGTTAGTGACCAAGGTTGATGAGAACCTGCAGGAGCTGAGAGCCGGTCGTAAATACTTTTGAGTCGGCTTGATAGTTGTTCTGGGCCGCGATCATGGTTGTGAGCTGCGAGGCGAGATCCACGGTGGAGTTCTCGAGCGAGCTGGATTGGATCTTACCCACTCCGTTCGTGCCAGCGGTCTGCGGCGGTTGCATGGCTCCTGACTCAAAGATTCGGCTCAAAAGCATTTCCAGAAATTACCGTCATGTCGTTCGGGCTGGGGACCGTCGCCAGCGGAATTTTCCAAGCCGGCGTCGTCACCCCGTTTTGATAAACCGTGGTGAGCGTGCCATCACTAGCAATATTTACGCTGGCGACTGCGCTCGGGGCATTGCCGTTGGCGCTGTCGTTCAAAACCGTATAGCTGGTGGCAAGCTGCGTTGTCTGAGACATATCGAGGGTCATCGTCGACCCATTTGGAATGGCCACGGTGATCGGCGAAGGGGTCGTTGACTGGAGTGCGCCGCTTGCTGAGAAGCTCAATGTGGCCGACGTCAGCGGGTTTCCTGAGTCACCGTTGTTTGTATAAGGGAAGCCGCCATTCGTTGCATCCGCGGCATTGTAGATGTCGACCTCCCAGGTGTTGTTGCCTTCATTTGTAGAGTAAACATCGAGGGTGACTGGATTGCCGAGATTGTCGTAGGTCACTAACGACGTCTTTTCCGTGGGCGTGGGCGTTGTGGTGTTTTGTGATGGCCAGTTCCCCTGAGCTACTGCTGTGGAGTTCGACGGCAGATTGACATATAGCTGGCCCGAGGTTGTCGGCGTGGCCTCGAGCGCACTACTCAGCTTCACGGGAGACAATACGTTGCTGCCTGTCGCATATCCGAGCAGCGTGAAGCCGGCCGAATTGACGAGGTTCCCGCTGGTGTTCTGCACAAAAGACCCGGCGCGGGTTAGAAGTTGCTGACTGCCCCCCCCCTGCACGACGAAGAAGCCGTTGCCTTGAATTGCCAGATCGGTAGGGCTTGTCGTGGAAGTTAAGGTGCCTTGCCCATTGATGTTAATCGTTGGGTCAACATTGACGCTTCCCGATTGGTAATCCGAAACACCGGAACTCTCGACCAGAGAGGAAAACTGGGTTGAGGCCTCCTTGTACCCTGTTGTGTCGACGTTGGCGATGTTGTCCGCGATAGTAGCGAGCAGCGATGACTGAGCCGACATACCCGAAGCGCTTGTCGTTAACAACCCGTATAAGCTCATGGCAGGATCTCTCTCAACCTTAAGACGATTTCAGTTGTATTGGTTACGATATAAGCCTTGCGCCGAACTGGCGGATACCTTTGCCCTTGCCAAAAAGAGCCATTCTAGGAGGAAAAAAATTTCTGGCAGGTTGATATAAAGCCCTAGAATTGCGCTGAATTGCCGTTAAACACTTGACACTGGAAGGCTAGAGCGGAATCTCAGCTTTTCGACGCCGCCTTAGCAAGAATGTCGGAGATGCGGCTGGCGATCGCTTTGAGCGGGATCACTTCGCAGGAGCCTCCCGCATCGATAAGCGCCTTGGGCATGCCGAATACAGTGCAACTCAAGCTGTCCTGTGCGATCGTCCATCCCCCGGCGCTCTTCAATCTGGTAAATTCTTTGGCGCCATCGCGGCCAAGCCCTGTCAGCATAATTGCAAGCACGCTTCCGCTGTAGGCTTCGCAAACGCTCGCAGCGAGAACATCGACACTGGGTTGATAAATGCTTTCTCCAGCATCCGGACGCACGCTTATAGTCCCTTCTCTGACTCTCATCTGCATGCCGCCAGGCGCAATGTACACCACGCCCTTGACGATCGTTTCACCATCGTGTGCTTCGACGGCGAGATGTCCGCTTTGCGCTTGAAGACGGCGCGCTAAAGCGGCTGTGAAGGGCCGGGGCATATGTTGAGCCACGAAGACGGGCGCCGGCAACGGGTGCGCGAGATTCGTAAAGAGCTCGGCGAGAGCCTGGGGACCGCCCGTGCTGCTTCCAATTACGATGGCTCTGGGGACAAACGCCTTCGGCAGGGGTGGGAGGGAACTAATTGTAATCGCATCGGCCGCGCCGTTTTGTGCGGGCTGCTGAGGGGCCGATTTAATACGCTGGCGCCTGGCGCTTGCGGCCGCAATAAGCTTCTCTCGAAGTTGCGACGTGCCTTGCGTCTTCGGAATGAAGTCGATCGCGCCGAGGGCCAACGCTTCTAGGGTTATTTTGGCTCCTGCCTCGGTTGACGAACTCAGCATAATCACGGCGGCGGAGGATTGGGCTGTAAGATGCTGCAGGGCATCGAGCCCGCCCTGCACAGGCATGTCCACATCAAGCGTGATCACGTCGGGCTGCAACTCCAACGCTTTTTCAACACCCTCCCTGCCGTCGCAAGCGGCGCCTACGACTTCAAAACGCGGGTCAGAGCTAATCTCTCGCAAAAGCGCTTTGCGCATGAATGCCGAGTCGTCGACCACAAGAACCCGGATACAATCTGTCAAGATTTCACTCCTCGGGCTGGTATCATAGATTTCGAACCTTCCCTGAAACGCTTTTGTGAAGCTTGCGGAAAAAAATCACCGCTGCGCGCAACGCTTAAGGTTTCGTTAAGGCGACGCTCGCTCTAATCGAAGGTCTCGGCAAGAGACCGGATTATTTTCTGATGTAATCCTGGGCCAACGAGTCTGGCGCAAGTCGAATCGCGCCCGTTGCGCTTAAGGTGCTGGCCGCTATCGGGTTTGGGGCATGACAGAGACGCAGATCGCTCGGGGCATCACAGATGCGCAAATCGCTGTGCCCGGCGTCCACAGAAAATTGACGGGCACAGAGAAAGCCGCCGCCCTACTGCTAGCGGTTGGCAAGGAAAACGCATCGAGAATTCTTGCTCATTTCGGCGAGGAGGACATCCGCGCCATCGCTCGCACCGCGTCCGACCTTGGCGAAATTCCACAATCGACGGTCGACAGCATCGCGGATGAATTCATAATAAGGGCGAGCCCTGAGACGGGAGGGCTCCGGGGGTCCTCCGAACATGTGGAGCGGCTGCTTGAGGAGATAATGACGCCTGATCAAGTGCGCCAGATCATGTCGGATGTCCGGGCGAGGATGAACGAGGCGGTCTGGCCGCACCTTATCGAACTGCCGGCGCATGTTCTGGCTCAGTTCCTTAACAAGGAACATCCGCAGGTCATCACGTATATCCTGTCCAAGGCATCCGCTCCGGTTACTGCTGAGGTTGTGGCTCTCTTTCCGAATAATCTAAGAAATGAAGTGTTAAGGCGAATGCTTACCCATAAGCTCGTCATGCAACAATCTCTGCGGATTTTAGAACAGGTTTTGCGCGATGAGCTGCTGCTCAAGGTTGCGAAGACTGCTGGCCAAGACACCCATGAGCGCGTCGCTAAGATTATCAACAAACTTGGCCGGAAAGAGATGGAGGAGGTGCTCGATAATATCGGCGCCTCCCGGCCGAAGGCGGCGGAAACCATTCGCAGCCTCCTCTTTACATTCGAAGACATAGTGAAGCTTCCCGCAAAAACGCGAGTCACTCTATTTGAGAGCATCGAGGCGGATCGTCTCGTCGCCGCTCTCAACGGCGCCGACGATGCTCTAAAAGATTTCATCCTGTCATCTGTCCCGTCGCGAACGCGGCGCGTCATAGAGCAGGATTTGGCTGCGGCGGCTCCAATGAATCCTAATCAGATAGAAAACGCTCGCCGGGAGGTCGCCGATTTCGCGTTGCAGCTTGCCGAACAGGGCGCCATCAGTCTCGCTTTCGCGGAAGCGGGAGAATAGTTCCCGGGGGGAGTCGTGAACAACGAAGTGAAAAAAGCCGAGATCGGCATCAGCGATAAGCTCAAGGAGATCGCGAAACTCTCTCTCGACCGGCTGCCTGTGCTTAACTCAATATTCGAAAATATGGCCGCCTCCTGCGTCGAGCAATTCAAGGAATATTGCTCCCCGTCATTCACAGCGTTCGTCAACCAGGTAATCTCTGGAGACTCTTGGGATCTGCTGGAAGCGAGCGCGGATAGCGTGGCTGTCATATTCTACTGCAGGGAGTGGGACGCCCGCCTCGTATTGGGGCTGGAACGCAGGTTTGTATTCGCAATTGTGGAAGCAATGTTTGGTGGTGACGGAACCGAGCTTCCATTCGAAGGAACGCGCCCGCTTACTGCTCTTGAGACGCGAATTGGGCGAACCGTTTGCGAGTTTGCGGCGAAGGCCCTGGAGTTGGCATTCGGCGCAGTGACCGAGATGTCTCTTGTGCCGGAGAGAACCGAAACAACGCTGGAGTTTACATCGCTGGGCCAGAACAGCATGATCATGATCCAGGCCAAGATACTGTTTCAGGTCCTGGATCAAGGAGGGGTGCTGTTTGTGCTCATCCCTCAGAGTAGCATGAACCCCATTCGCCAGAAACTGGAGCATGAACGCAAGCCCGTGCCATCCTCTTACGATCCGCGGTGGACAGATGCGCTTAGCAGAAGAGTTCTCGAGGGCTGAGGTCTCGTTGAATGCCATTATCGAAGGCAAAAATCTTCAGTTGAACGAGATTATGCGCCTTGAAGCTGGTAAGACTGTTGAGCTGGACGGGACTGATAAAAGCATCATACTGGAATGCGAGGGTGACCGCCTGTTTCTTGGGCATCTCGGCCAATCCCGGGGGTTCTTCACGATAACGATAGATGAAGCGCTCAACGAAGATTTGTTTCTGGAACTCCTGGAGGGGCCTCATATCGAATCCTGAGAGGCGCTTCGCTGAATGGGCTTTTGCAAGGTAACCGTTCTTATGAGCGATGATCCGGCACAGAGAGAATTGGCACCAGATGCAAGTTGAGAAAGAGCCGCAGCGGCTGGCCGTGCAACCCGGCCACCTTCAAATCGAGCCCCTTGTTCTTAAGCCGTTTTAAAAGAGAGACGATAGCGCCGGCGCCGTGGCTATCGATGAAATTAACGCCGGATAGGTCGAGCACAACGTCTTCGTCCGTCTCCGCGAGACGTTCGATATTCGACCACACACCGCACACATAGGCTGTGTCCAGGTCCCCTGCAATGATGTATTTCTCAGGCATTTGCTGTGCCATTGCCAATCAATCAACGTGCAGTCTGGCATAGTTGTATGGAGGCGCTGTTAGAACGCCTGTCGAATCTTGAGGTGGTTTGTTCTTAAATTCAGAGTAGCAGCCGCCGCCGATCGGACGTGGAATGCTTTAGCGCCCCCGCCGTATCAAGGAGATGGCCTCGTCGATTAATTTGTTAGCGGCAGCCATGTCGGACGTGGCTGCGGAATTTTCTGCGGCCTTAAGGCGATCTGGGTGGCTCTGTCGCGCGAAATTCCGTCTCAGGCGGCGAAGCTCCTCAATGGATGTGGCCTTTTCCACGAGCCCCTTAAGTTCCTGCAGCGAGATTGGAGGCGCGCTCGGCGCCTCCTCCGTCATCTCGTCGTAGTAACCGCCGCTTCGTATAATATTCACGGTCCTGCCGGCCGTCAGTGAACACACAACAAGAGCCACATTGCTCGACACCCGGAAAACCGGCCCGCCTGGCTCAAGATCGCTGTCTTTCTCGGGGGGGCTAAGCCTGCCTAGCAACGCACTGAAATTTTCTACCGGCATGTCGGACCAATTACTGAGAGTTAATGAACACGTCCTGCTATATATCGCTGCCGTGAACGTGCCTTACGTCGCGGTGATGAAACGCGCCAGATGGTTGACTTCTCTCTCTTCCGGGGCGGACTATAAGAACGCCGAACCATGATCGCTTCTCAAATACACATCAGAGATTAAATCTACACTTAACCAGGCCGATGAAAACCGTCATCTCTGCGGTTAGTAAATTCCTAAAAATCGCCCTAATACCAAACGTCAAATCTTCCGGCCACTTAATGTCATGCCCGCGAAGGGCGGCATCCAGTAGCCGGGCCAATAAATGCCTCTGAACACAACAATACAACGCATCGCTTGCTGTGTCCCCGCCTGAGCTTGCCCTCATGCAGACGGGGGCGCGGCGACAACGGAAGCGGTCAGAAATATTGGTGGATATATAATATACTCGTGTCATCGGCTTACCTTCAACGATGCGGTCCGCCCTGGCATGGATTGTCTCAATTTTGATGCGCGAAGGCGCGACGCCCGATCCGTCGATGCGGATAGCTGAAAGGCAGAGCGTGGGCAGTTTTGCAGCCGGTTGTTGGGATTCTCTGGCTTCGTCAAGAGGACTGTTGCACTCCCAACGGTTCCTGCCTATCCCCGCGGAGCAAAGCCGGGGATTGGTTTTAGCGGAACCGAGCTGGCAAGCCTCAAGCTACTCCGCTCCACAAGCAGATATAGAACGTACGCAACGCCGATTGAGGCGAGGACTCCCGCTATTGCAGCGTATATAAGCGGCTGGCGCACGCCGGAATACAATACCGAAGCGATGAGGACAAGAACCGGCAGATGAATCAGATATAATGAATAGCTGAATCGGCCTAAAGTGATGAAGACGCCCCCAAGCAGCGGAATGAGTTTAAATCGAAAAGACCCGCTCAAGAGGACGGCAAACCCTACGCCGCCAAGTTGGAAAGCCAGTAATTCACTTGCCTGTAGAGCCGCGCAGCCCGCCGCAATTAAGCCCAGTCCAGCAAACACCCACTTGCTGCTGCTCATGCGTTCGGACTGCTCGGCGACGATTGCTCCCGCCCACCAAACAGTCAAATAGTTTGTAAAAATAGCTAAGCTCGATGTCATTGTGATTGCGAGTGAAAGAAGATTTATAAGTGCAATAACGGCCATGCTGCCTAAAAGGCCGGTTCTGCGCCGTAGAGCAAAAAGGAGAGGATAAGCTATGTAAATGTGCATCTCGACGGCTAAAGACCAGAGCGGAGTGTTCGACCCGTATGGAAACACGGTAATATTCTGCAATGTCAGGAGGTTCATAAAGAAGGCATAGAGGCTAATGTCCCCAAGCTTTGAATAATCGGGGAGATACGATCGGCTGACCGTGTCAAGGGCGGCGGTAATGACCAACGCAGCACAGAAAGGCGGGTAGATACGAACAGCGCGTTTCCATGCAAATCGCCGAATATTTAGGCGATATGACTTGTCGGCCATGAGTGCTTTACCGTGCGAGGCGTGAATACAGTATCCACTGAGAACAAAGAAAAATGGAACTCCCAGAAAACCGAATGTTGCAGGAAGTGTCGCCAAGACAGCGATTGCCGGCAGATCGAAAGCGACATTGCCCAACGAAATATATTGCCTCAGGCCGATCCAAAGGATTTCGCGCGCATGAAAAAGGGCGACGCCTAGGGACGAGAACCCTCGCCAAAAATCTATGACGCTGCTCCTATGCCCATTCAGCAACATTGTGCCCCACAACCGAAAGCAATATTATCAAATTCAGCAAATGTGTTTATAGAAAAATGAGACCGAGTCAATGGCGGATCGCTTTTCCAGATTGGCTTGCTGGCGGATGCCCCTCGTTCTTGATGTGGCGATCTGGCGCCGCCGCTGATGTGAGCTCATATGCTGCGGACGGCGAGCGGCGCCGGAAGCTGCATTTGAAAGGCGAAATGACCTGCGGTAAAGTCCCTTCTACATGAATAAGAATACCGCGCTTGGGGGCATTATAAGAGGAGGCCATATTGAAATCACGCGCCGCCGTCGCTTTTGAGGCGAAAAAGCCGCTCGAAATCGTTGAGGTTGACTTGGAAGGGCCGAAGGCGGGCGAGGCTCTTGTCGAGATCAAGGCCACCGGCATATGCCACACGGACGCGTACACGCTGGACGGGCTCGACAGCGAAGGCATCTTCCCGTCCATTCTCGGCCACGAAGGCGCAGGCATTGTCCGGGAGGTTGGATCAGGCGTGACAAGCGTAAAGCCGGGCGATCACGTCATCCCGCTCTACACGCCGGAGTGCCGGCAGTGCAAATCCTGTCTCAGCCGCAAGACCAATCTTTGCACCGCGATCCGCGCGACTCAAGGCAAGGGGGTCATGCCCGACGGCACAAGCCGGTTCTCCTACAAGGGGCAGACCATCTACCATTATATGGGCTGCTCCACCTTCTCAAATTTCACGGTGCTTCCGGAGATCGCGGTCGCGAAAATCCGCGAGGACGCCCCATTTGACGCCTCGTGCTATATCGGCTGCGGCGTCACCACGGGCGTTGGCTCGGTGGTTTATTCCGCCAAGGTCGAGCCCGGCGCGAACTGCGTGGTTTTCGGGCTTGGCGGCATCGGGCTGAATGTGATCCAGGGGCTGAAAATGGTCGGCGCCGATAAGATCATTGGCGTCGACATCAACCCTTCGAAGGAGGAGTGGGGCCGCCGCTTTGGCATGACCCACTTCGTGAATCCGAAAGACGTACAGGGCGACCTCGTCGCGCATCTCGTGAATTTGACGGGCGGCGGCGCCGATTACAGCTTCGACTGCACCGGAAACGTGAACGTCATGCGCCAGGCGCTGGAGTGCTGTCATCGCGGTTGGGGCACGAGCATTATTATCGGCGTGGCGGAAGCCGGCAAAGAAATCTCCACACGGCCCTTCCAGTTGGTGACGGGCCGCGTCTGGAAAGGCTCGGCTTTTGGCGGCGCGCGCGGGCGCACCGATGTGCCGAAGATGGTGGACTGGTACATGGAGCGGAAGATCGAGATCGACCCCATGATTACGCACAAGCTGCCGCTCGACCGGATCAACGAGGCCTTCGAACTTATGCATGCAGGTCAAAGCATCCGTTCCGTCGTCGTTTACTAGGACGTCCCGCCGGAGTCCCGCCCCATTTGCGGCGGGGCTGCGACGGGATTTTCCGCAGAAAAGGCAGCTTATCTGCCGGAAGTTCGCCTGCGCACATGCGGTAAACGGACGGGAACTTCCGACGGGTTGTACAAGGCAGGGAGTGTTGAGCTTCTCCAATGTTCGGAGGTCCCCGCCTGGTTCTTGGCGGTTGTTGCATGAAATGCCGGGAGAGAGTCATGCCATTCGGGACGTCTCCTTCCGGGCGCAAGACCCCTTTCGGCAATTTCTTGCGCTGGAGGGAAAACTTGGAATGAGAGGCGGGCGGCATAGCGGCGTTCCATGGGAAGGGTATCCGTTAAGGCAGGATGGTAGGGGAAAGCGCCTTGCCGGGGTCTTAACGAGGCAGCTCTGGCATAAATATGTGATTTAAAACGATATTTTCTGCGGTAGCGAATCCTCCGCCCCGATGGCGCCGCGCTATTCCCGGTTAAGACTTTGCACTGCGATTATATTTAACGGACTTTTCGGAGCCCGTTTTTGCGCCTTTTCAGCGAAAAAACGCCATCGGAGCGCGGTTTTTGCGGCGGGAGAAAAATGAAAAGGGCGCCGTTTACCATGATGGCATTAAGTGCGCCGTGAGGACGCTTGATTTCATTATCTGTTAAGTAGCGTCAGCCGGTCCAAGCGCCTAAACCATCAGAACTGTTCTGATGTATTCCTAGTAATACTGTTAACCTGAACCATCTCGTAGCTTTTATTGTGATCCAACGGCCAAGAGGCGGATCTATTTCTTAAATTGTGGAAACTATTCATCTTCAGCTTCTGACGTGTTGCATATTCCTGCGAATATAGCCAGGGATTGCATGGCACATGCGGTAGCCTGGAGAGAAATCATGGGAAAAATGGCTTTGCTGGCGCTTTTAACTCTGTCGACCGTTGCTTATGCCGAAGAGGACAAAGGCATCCGGTTCTTAAATCTCACCGCGTCGGAGATCACGAGCCTGCAACTCTCGCCGGCGGGGAAGAAAGCCTGGGGCGCAAATCAGTGTGAGCACGATAGAGACGGCGTCGCTCACAACAAGCGCATCAAAATCGCTGGCGTCGAACCCGGCGTCTACGACGCCAAGTTTCGAGACAAGCTCCACCGCGAATGCATCATCAAGAACGTTAATGTGAAGGCTAATGGGGTATTTTCGATCGAGGAGAAAATGCTGGGTGGCTTCTGCACCATGTATTAACGCGCGCACACTCCGTGTATAGCAAGACCGGTTCCGGCTTTTGCGGCGTTTTCTCTAGGCGTTGAGCCTGCTGGCATGCCAGCGCAGGTGATCCTCGATGAAGGTCGCGATAAAGAAATAGGAGTGGTCGTAGCCTTCCTGCATGCGAAGCGTGAGGGGTATGCCGGCCTTGGCGCAGGCTTCTGTCAAGAACTCGGGCTTCAACTGGGTCTGAAGAAAGCTGTCCGCGGTTCCTTGATCGACGAGAAGGGCGGGAAGCGTCGCCCCGCTCTCGATCAGGGCGCAAGCGTCGTAAGCTCTCCAGGCGTTGCGTTCCTCGCCGAGATAGCCGCCAAGCGCTTTTTCGCCCCAGGGGCAGCGCATGGGCGAGCAGACCGGGGCGAACGCGGACACGGCTTTGAAGCGCCCTGGATTTCTAAGCGCCATGGTCAGCGCGCCATGTCCGCCCATCGAGTGCCCTGTTATGCCCTGCTTCGACATGTCCGCGGGAAGCCCGGCTTCTACAAGTGCGGGCAGTTCGCGCTCGATGTAGGATTTCATGCGGTAGTTGCGCGACCAAGGCTCTACCGTGGCGTCGGCGTAGAATCCTGCACCAAGCCCAAAATCGTAGGCGCCGCGGGCATCGTCCGGCACGCCCTCGCCGCGCGGGCTGGTGTCCGGCGCTATGACGAGAAGCCCAAGTTCAGCCGCGATACGCTGCGCGCCGGCTTTGACGGCGAAATTCTCCTCGGTGCAGGTCAGACCCGACAGCCACCAGACGACGGGAACACGGCTTCCATCCAGAGCCTTTGGCGGCGCAAATGCCGAAAAGCGCATGGGCGTGCGCGTCTCCCCGGAATTGTGCCGGTAGACGAATTGCGTCCCACCGAAGCAGCGTGACTGCGAGACAATCTCCAAATCACTCAAAATGCAATACCCCAACCAACTTATATATCAGTTCTGGCGAATCGCAGAGCGGCGCAAGGGTGCGGAGACCCCTCGCGCCGCATGCGCCTCACCCGTGGCGGCTGGGATGCGCCGCAACAGGCCGAGGCCCGCCCCTGGACCTGACCTATGTTGCGTCCAACACAATCCCCGTAAGCGGAAGCTTTTGCGGGTGCAGGCCCGGCGGGCGTTAACGTCTAACTCTGAAGGCAAATGCGGGTGACCTCGTAACCCGCGTCCGCTGGCTCCGCGAGAGGTTTTGTCCGTACTTCCATGGTATCCCTCCCATTATTGGAGTTCCTCCAGCCGGCGGGATCTCAATACAAAATATAATATACCAGGGGAGCAGTGTTTACCATTTCTAATTGCGAAACGCGGATTTCTTAGCGGGCCGCGTGCAATTGATGCAGGACGCCGCGGAACGTTATCCCGGCGCACAACGCCATGCAGCCGCCGCTTTCGATGTCGCGAAGGGGCATGCGCGCAGGCTGCTACTCGGCGCGTTCCCGCTTAGTAGAGTTCAAAAAGCGTGCGCCCGGCGCTTACCCGAGCGCAGCCTTCCCTGTTTTGAGACAAGCGCTCCCGGCGTCAAACTTATCGGCGGCACGATAGGCGCATGTCCGCATATTGATGTAAAAATTAGCCGCGTTGCAGCTTTTGAAGGGCTTCCCCGATCAAGCTGTAAAGTTGCTGCGTCTGCGTGACGTAGGCCTGCATCCGGTCTTGAGCAAACTGCGTCTGAAGCGTCAAAATTTCTTGAGGCGTTTGTGCGTTGCTGATCTTGCCAGCTAACTTGAAAGCTGACTCTGGCATTTTCCATCGCGATTTCCATGGCGCGGTCTTGCACGTCCTTGAAGCCGGCGGACAAGGGATTTGACGGAACCGCGCCCATCCAGGCGCCCGTGGCTTTGGTCACGAAATCCGTAAGCTGCTCATACGCAGCATGCGCCTGCTTTATGTTCTGTTCAGACAAGTCGCGCAAGGTGTGCGGGATTTCGAATGGGTCTCTGTCGGCCATGGTTTTCCCCCGGGGTTTTGTTTGTTGAAAGGCAAGTGTAGCCTTGTCCTGAGCTATTGAGAAGACGGCGTTCCACCTGGGCCAGGACAAAAGTTCGGGAAGGCGGCCGTTTTTGTCCGGTAGCGCCGAGGATTTTCTTGCGACGAACCTTCCCCGCTATGCCGGTAACGGCACGAAGCGATTCGACACGCCGCTAATTAGGTCTGTTCGCGTGATCCGATGTTGCGATAAGATGAGCTGATGGTAAACATCTCGCTCAGGCAGCTTCGCTATTTCGATGCGCTCGCGCAGTCGCTCCATTTCGGCCGCGCCGCGGACCAATGCGCGGTGACGCAGCCCGCCCTTTCCATGCAAATCCAGGAGCTGGAAAAGGAGATCGGCACGATCTTGATCGAAAGGACCCGTCACGGAGCGAAGCTTACGCCGGAAGGTGAGGAAGTCGCCCGGCGGGTGGCCTCGATCCTGACCGGCGTCCGCGACCTTGCCGATTACGCCCGCCACAGCGCCAACCTTCTCACGGGGCGTTTGCGGCTGGGGATCATTCCGACGATCGCTCCTTACGTCCTGCCGAAGCTGTTGCCGGTGCTCAGGACCGAGCTTCCAGACCTCGATCTGCATCTGCGCGAAACTCAAACTCAATATTTGGTGGAGGACCTGATTGCGGGCCGGCTCGATGCGCTGCTTCTGGCGCTGCCAGTCGAGCATCCCGATATCGACACGCTCGTGCTTTTCGAGGATGCTTTCGTGCTCGCGCTGCCGGGAACGCGGCGCCTGCCTGCAAAGACGATAGCGACCCAAGAGCTGTTTGAAGACGACCGCCTTCTTTTGCTCGAGGAGGGACATTGCCTGAGAGATCAGGCGCTCAGCTTTTGCGAGCTGAAGCAAGTGGAGCACCTGAATACGTTCGGAACCACGAGCCTGTCGACCATCGTGCAAATGGTCGCCAACGGCCTCGGTGTGACGCTCCTCCCGCGCATGAGCTTGGAGACCGAAGCGCGCCGCGCCGGCATCCAGGTCCTCCCCTTCGCGCCGCCCGAGCCGCATCGCAAAGTCGGTCTCGCTTGGCGGCAATCGTCGCCGCGCAAACGGGACTTCCTGGAGCTTGGCAAGATTATCGCCCGTCTCCATTCCGGCAACAATTGATTTCGCCCGCAGCGATCAGCTTTCGCCGTTCCGCGCTTCATGACCATTATCGAGGTCCGCCATGCGTAGATTTTCTGCAATTGCGCTTGCCCTGTTGACCTATTCCGCCGCAGCGTCAGCAGCTTGTGTCGTGACAGACCCGACAGGGACCCCCCTCAACATCCGCGCCGCTCCAAATGGCGAGATTATAGGAACGCTCCGCAACGGGGTATCAGTCACCATATCCGGGACAGTCTACGACAGCCGGGGAAGGCTTTGGGCGAATATCGGGATAGGCTGGGTGTTCCGGGAGTTCATCAGCTGCTACTAGCGCGCAAATGCTTGGCGCCGGTTCTTGTGCTGGCCCTCGTCGCGCCCGGCGCTTGCGGCGGCTTTGCCGCAGCGAAGGCGCGCGCCTCGGAGGCGATGCCACGAGGATTCGTCTATCTTCGCGACGTGGCGCCGTCCATTGCGCAGGATATGCGCTACGCGACGGACCGGAATTTTACCGGCAAACCCGTACCCGGCTACAACGCCCCCGAATGCGTGCTGCAGCGCGCCGCGGCCGAGGCTCTGGGCACGGCGCAGCAGAAAGCGCGATCCCTTGGCCTTTCGCTCAAGGTCTACGACTGCTATCGCCCTGTCCGCGCCGTTCGCGCCTTCATGGCGTGGGCCGCGGGGCCGGAGGACGGACGCACAAAGCGCTATTATCCGCACCTCGCCAAATCGCAGCTTGTGCCCTTTTACATTGCATCGCAATCGGGCCACTCGACCGGCCTGTCGGTTGACCTCACCCTTATTCCTTCAGGTCAAGCGGCGGACGATGGCTCACAGGCCGCCGGCGGAGACTGCACGGCGGGCGCCAGCGAACGCGACGCCGGCGACAGCCTCGATATGGGCTCCTCCTTCGACTGCTTCGACCCCAAAGCCAACACAGCCGCGTCCTCGGTGACCCTGGAACAAAATAATAACCGCCTGCGTTTGAAGCGCATCATGGAGGGGGCTGGGTTCGAGAATTACGCAGGGGAATGGTGGCACTTCACCTACTCCCGAGCGAATCTCGGACGGCAATATGACTTTCCGATTGAAAAACCCTGATACCTCTATGTAATATTCTGCACTGGGATGCGGGAGGATTCCTCCCCGTTTTCGCCACACTTTTGGCTTACAATTAGGCAATCGAAGCGCATGCAGTCAAAGACATGGTCGTGATGACAACACAGCTTATTGAGTTCAATGGGATTCGGTATTCCCCGATCACCTTCGAGGAATTCGCCTCGCATACGAAATATTCCATTTTCGGCGTTCCCCGGTATAAATGGAGTAATAAATCGGTCATCGTTCTGGCCACATTCAGCAGCCGTAATTTGAGCTTCACGCGCAAGGATTTCTCAAGAGCCGATAAGACGATGGGGCAATACGCTTTCCTGAAACCTCCCAGCGGAGGCGACGCCGGTCCGTCGATTTCAATGGGGCCTGCTTTTGACGACGCCGCCTGGAATAAGTGCAAGAGCCAATGGGAATCGTACAGAGTTAGCAATGGCGGCGCCGAATTCGCGCCAAGGTTTTATTTTCTAGGCCGCATCCTCTTCGACAGGTCGGTTTTCCGCTCCCATTATCTTGAACTCGACACAATACTATTCGCGAATAGTCATGCTGGCGATCCTGTTGTTCCCGAACCGTCGAGCATCGCTAAAGGCGCCAATCAGGCCTCGCCCGAAGAACCAGCCCTTTCGACTGAGAACGCCGGCGAGCCGGTTCTTCGTGTCAAGCGCATGGAGCAATAGGCTGTAATTGTCATAGCGAGGCGGCTTCTGCCGTCGTGTCGATTTGCACCAACGGCCAATAATCTTGACCCGCTTGGCGTCTCGCCTGCGAAGGTACGCCTGTCCGGTTCGTTTTTCTTGCATTCGTCTTCGCCGTCATTCCCGAAATCGCCTTTGCGATTGCCGGGAATCCATAACGAGACTGGCACGTGCTTAGACATGGATCCCCGATAAGCCGCGCGAGCGCGTCTTTCGGGGATGACGCCTCGATATGGTTCACAAATTAAACCGGACAGCCGTCCCGCGAAGGCGGGCATCCGGAAATCGGGACAATTAGAGTCCCGAAAACCATAGTTTAATCCATCGCTTACTGGGTCCCCGCCTTCGCGGGACGACAATAAAAGCGAGGCGAAACATCAATTAAATCTCCTCCGGGACTGCTTGCCCGCGCCAGGGCCGCCCTGCCCCTCCTCGCTGAAAAGCTCCGCAAGCTTCTCCGTCAAGGCGCCGGCCAGTTCCTCCGCATCGTTGATCGTCACTGCGCGGCGATAGTAGCGCGTAACGTCGTGCCCAATGCCAATGGCGATCAGCTCAACGGGCGAGCACGTCTCGATCTCGCGAATGACTTGCCGCAGATGTTTTTCAAGATAAACGCCCGAATTGACCGACAGCGTTAAATCGTCCACTGGCGCGCCGTCGGAGATCATCATGATGATGCGGCGCTGCTCAGGCCGCGCCAGCATACGCGAGTGCGCCCAAGTGAGCGCCTCGCCGTCGATGTTCTCCTTGAGCAAGCCCTCGCGCATCATGAGCCCGAGATTGCGCCGCGCGCGCCGCCAAGGCGTGTCTGCGGATTTGTAGATGATATGGCGCAGATCGTTGAGCCGGCCTGGATTGGGGCGTTTGCCAGCCGCAAGCCACTGTTCGCGCGCCTGCCCGCCCTTCCATTGGCGCGTCGTAAAGCCGAGTATTTCAACCTTTACGCCGCAGCGCTCCAAAGTCCGCGCGAGGATGTCGGCGCAGCATGCCGCAACCATGATGGGGCGGCCGCGCATGGATCCCGAATTGTCGAGGAGCAGCGTGACAACCGTGTCGCGGAAGTTCATGTCGCGCTCGCGCTTGAAGGAGAGGGGTTGGAACCGGTCGGTGACCACCCGCGAGAGCCGCGCGGTATCGAGCGTCCCCTCCTCAAGGTCGAAATCCCACGCCCGGTTTTGCTGCGCAAGCAAGCGGCGCTGCAGGCGGTTCGCAAGACGGCTCACAGCCACATGCAGCACCGAAAGCTGCTTGTCGAGAAAGCTGCGCAGCCGTTCGAGCTCGTCTGCGTCGCATAAACTCTCTGCGCTCACGAACTCATCGAACTGGCGGGAGAAGACCTGATAGCCAAAGTGCTCCGGGGTCTCGAGCACGGACGTGTTAGGCAGGCGTATTGGCGCCTGCATCTCCCCTTCCTGGCTCTGGTCTCCAGGGCTGAAAGCCTTGGGAGCGATCTGCGAGGGATCGTGATCCTCCTCTTCTCCGTCGGAGGCTTCTGCCTCGTCGGCTTCCGCCTCGCTCGGCTGAGCCTTTTCTTCCTTGTTTTCCTCGGTCCCTTGGCCGGGGGCGTCCTCTTTATCGCGAGCGTCAGCTTTACTTTCTTCTTGCGGGTTCTCGATGGGGCCTTCCATCAGGTCCAGCGCCACCAGTACATCGCGCATGAGCTTCGCGAACTGAGCTTGATCGTCAACCGCTCCGTCCAGGCGCTGAAGGATCGGCCCAGCCCGTTGGCTGATCCACTCCCGCCAAACATCCACGATGCCGTTTGCGCCGCGCGGCGGCTTCGCGCCCGTCAACGTCTCGCGGACCAACAGCGCAAGCGCGTCGTGGAGCGGGGCGTTTTGACGGTCGATATCGCGGTCGGGAAGGCGCTCGTACTGGCTTGCGAGCTTCGCGGTAAGGTTTTTGGCGACGCCCCGCATGCGAAGAGCGCCAAGCGCCTCCACGCGCGCGCGCTCCACCGCGTCGAAAGCCGCCTTGGCGTCGCCGGAGGGGGGCGAGAGCGAGGCGTGCAGCTTGGTGTCATGCTCTGCGATCAGCAGCGAAATGGAATCCGCGTACCCGCGGATGATCGCGATTTCCTTGCGCGTCAGAACCCGGCTCGGCTGCGGCAACCGGATGGTCTTGCCATCGAAACCCGGCGTCTCCGGGCCGAATGCGACATTGATCGCGCCGTCCGCCGCGATGGTCCGCGCCGTGAGGGAAATGGCGCGTTTGAACGGCGATAGCGGGTCGGTCTTCTTTTTCGCGCTGCTTGGCATGTGATTTTAGCTGAGCGCAACGTTAGCCGTCAATTCGCGCAATTCCTCACCGAAGCAGCGCTGATAGAATTCCGCCACCAGCCCACGCTCCAGCTCATCGCATTTGTTGAGGAAGCTCAAGGTGAAGGCGAACCCTGTCTCGCCGAAGATGTTGGCGTTTTCCGCCCAGGTGATGACCGTGCGCGGGCTCATCACCGTGGAAAGATCGCCATTCACGAAGGCGGAGCGCGTCAGCTCCGCGACCCTCACCATGTTCCCAACGGCGCGCCGTCCTTGCTCCGTCTGGTACCCCTTCACCTTGGCGAGCACGATATTCACCTCGTCCTGGTAGAGGTAGATAATTCAGCGTGACGACGATCGACCAGCGGTCCATCTGGCCCTGATTGATCTGCTGTGTTCCGTGATAGAGGCCGGAGGTGTCGCCGAGGCCGATGGTGTTCGTCGGTCGCGAACAGCCGGAAAGCGGGATGCGGCCTGATAACCCGGCTTTGGTCCAGCAGCGTCAGCTTGCCCTGCACCTCCAGCACACGCTGGATCACGAACATCACATCGGGGCGGCCCGCATCGTATTCGTCGAACACGAGCGCGGTATTCGACTGAAGCGCCCAGGGCAGGATGCCTTCGCGGAACTCGGTGATCTGCTGGCCTTCGCGAATGACGATGGCGTCCTTGCCCACGAGATCGATGCGGCTCACATGGCTGTCGAGGTTGATGCGGACGCATGGCCAGTTCAGCCTCGCCGCGACCTGCTCGATGTGCGTCGACTTACCGGTGCCGTGATAGCCCTGGATCATGACGCGGCGGTTGTGGGCAAAGCCCGCGAGTATAGCCAGCGTCGTGTCGTGATTAAAAAGATAGTCCGGATCGAGTTCCGGCACATATTCGCTCGATTGCGAATAGGCTGGAACATCCATGGCGCTATCGATGCCGAACACCTGACGGACGGACACCTTCATATCGGGCAGCCCGCCCCGGCCCGCTTCACCGTTTATCATAGATCCCCTCGGGATTTGCTGTCTTGCGTTTCGCCTCTCAAAGCGCCGCTGGAAGGCTTCTCATCTCACGAGACCGGCCTGCTTGAGATAATTATAGGCAGCGAGGACTTCCCGGAAACGTTCTTCAGAACTGCGGTCTCCGCCGTTGTGATCGGGATGATGCAGCTTTACAAGGGCCTTGAATTAAATCTTGATTTCGTCCGGCGTAGCGTTCTCGTCAAGATTGAGAGAGTGCAGGTGTTTGCGCGCGCCCTTCGAAACCATGCGGCGCTTCGCTCCCGGCGGGATTCGCATTTTTCGTGGCTGCGGCCGCGCACGCCTTTCAAGAGCTCGAACGGATCGGCGGCCGGGCCCGTGTCCTTGGCCTGGCGCAAAGTTTCATGGGCCGGGGAATCGGTTCCGTGCACGCCCATGGACCAGGTGGGCCGATGCCCGGTCGTCGCCGATTTCTGGAAATCGGCCACCTCGCCATCGTTCATGCCCGCGAAGTAGTTATATGACTTGTTGTACTCCGTGACATGCTCGCGGCAGAAATAAAAGTACTCGCCTTCGCAAGTCGCGCCCCTTCGGCGCACGGTGGAGGCCGCGCTTCGAGCAATTGCGCCATTGGCAGGCGGGCGCGCTCGTTTCTCGCGGCTCGGAGGCGCGAGCGCGGCTCCGCCCCCGGCTTACGCGGATGCTATCGAAATATTTCGAAATCGAGTTTCACGAAACAGGCTTCCTACACGGATGCGTTTGAATTGCAAACGCACTGAGGCACAGTATGCTGCGGCGAACGCGCCCTTACAAGGTCTTGACAGAACGCCAAATCGTGGTCCGTAAATTGAAGGGATGCAGGACTTGTCATTCTTGCGCCTGGAGGTTGAATGTCCGTCGAAAAATCTATCCGGAATAAGTTGGAGAAAGCGTTCTCCCCCTCGGATCTGGCCGTGGAGAATGAGTCCGGCAAGCATGCGGGCCATTCGGGGGCGCGCGATCATCTCGGTCGTGTAACAGGAGAGACACATTTCCGCGTTAGGGTCGTATCCGCGCATTTCGAGGGCAAGAGCCCAGTCGAGCGGCATCGCGCGGTCAACGCGGCGCTAAAAGAGGAACTGGCGGGGCCGGTGCATGCGCTCGCAATCAAGGCGCTGACGCCAGCCGAGGCGGCGGGTTAGGAAAGTCCCGTCACTCCCGCCAATTTCTTCGAAGACGCCGATATTGTCGGCGTCTTGCCGGCGCGGCAGGCATCGGCCTGTGCCTAGCGAGCGGGAGTTCACGGAGACGAAGACCTATTTTGGCCTTCCGCTCGAATAGAGGTCCAGGCCGCCGTTCAGGCGAACAGGCCTAGGTAAACGCCAACCACCAAGAAGGAGCCCATGACGGCGCGGTACAGCACGAAGGGCCAGGCCGAGTACCTCTCAAGGATCCGCAGCAACCCCCAAATAGCTGCAAAAGCGGACAGGCTCGCGACGGCGAGACCAACTATGAGCACCGACCATCCATGCATATCGAGGCTGGCGTGACGCAGTTCCCATAGCTCCTTGAAGCCGGCAAGCGTGATTGCAGGCAGGCCTAAAAGAAAGGAAAAGCGCGCGGCTTCAGCGCGGTCGAAATTGAGGAACAGGGCCGCTGTAAGCGTCGATCCGGAGCGCGATACGCCCGGGATCAGCGCGCCAACCTGGGCAATGCCAATTATGAGCGCATCCATCAGCGTGCCGCTCTTCAGGGTTCGGCGATGCGTGCACAGGAGTTCGGCGAGGGCAAGCAGCAACGACATGCCGAGGCTCGCCCAACCTATGACGATCAGGCCGCGCAGAGGCGAGTTGCAGGCGTTGAGAACCGGCGCCAGGAGCAGTCCGCCGATAACGATCGGAATCGTCGCCAGCACGATGGCCAGCGCGAATTGGAACGACTTATCGCGCCAATCCCTGCGCACGGCGGCCGAGACCGATCCGAGCACAATCCCGCGGACATCGCTCCAGAAGTAGCTGACCACGGCCGCCAAGGCTGCGAGTTGCATGGCGGCTGAAAACGCCGAGCCAGGATCGCGCCAGCCGAGGATGGCGGGGACGAGGCGCATATGCGCGGTCGAGGAGATGGGCATCAACTCGGTGATGCCTTGTATGACGCCGAGCGCCATGACTTTGGCGTATCCGAGGCTGACGAACCCCGTATCGAGGCCATTTGTGCATTCGGCGACCATGTTCCCCTCATCGGTGTAATAGGGGCGATGGCTAGCAGGCCGAACGGTTAACCGCAAGCTGCGCGGGAAAAATGTTGTGCCGGGGGGCAACAAATGTTGTGAGTAGGCGGCGTCGAAATCGGACCGCGCGGCGCCGGGTTGCCGAGTGACGCGAGCCGGGCGGGATGCTCGAAGTATCGCGGAAAGCGCCTTTACGAACGATTAACGCGGGCTAAGGCGCTGATTTTATTGAATAAAAACTTCACAAAGAGAAGGTCCGCGCCCGAAACAAGGTTAATGCACGGGGGCGAAATATATTTAACGGCATTTTCAGAGCCCGTTTTTCGCCCTTTTTCGCCAAAAAAAGCATTTTTCCGCGCGTTTTGAGCGCAAAATTGCAGCTTTCGCACCGCCATTTACCATTCCCGGTTAATCGTCGCGCCGCCCTATGGCGGGGAAAGAAAGCGTTAAGCGCGCAAGTTGGAAACGGCGCTCCTCGGCTCGCGAACGCGCCTTGGGCATTCGCACAGGCCATCGAGTTTCCAAGTTCCTCCCGCATATTGGTAGCGCCAGCTTGGTGATAAGCGCGTCGACGGCTTGAAAACAAACAGGGAACAAGCTAGCGTCAACAGCATAACGAATCGGCTAGGGACGCCTGAAGCTTTATGCCTAGTTTTTACGAATTCTTTGCTGGCGGGGGAATGGCGCGCGCTGGGCTGGGACCGGCTTGGGAGTGCCTATTTGCCAATGACGTTGATGTTAAGAAAAGTCGCACCTACAATAATAACTGGGGCGCCGGGGTTCTGAGGACTGCCGATGTCCGTGATATTCGTGCGCAAGATTTGCCAGGCCGGGCAGACTTGGCATGGGCGTCTTTTCCGTGCCAGGACTTGTCTCTTGCCGGAAACGGCGCGGGTCTAAGAGGTGATCGCTCCGGCACATTCTGGCCCTTCTGGGACGTGATGAAGGGGCTGGTAGAAATGGAGCGATCTCCAAAGATAATCGTAGTTGAAAACGTTTGCGGCGCCATCACCTCGCACAAGGGAAGGGATTTCGCAGCTATTTGTAATGCATTCTCAAGCTCGGGATATCGCTATGGCGCCCTCGTAATCGATGCAAAATGTTTCCTGCCCCAGTCGCGGCCGCGTCTCTTTGTTATCGGCGCACGCGCAGATATTGCCTTACCCCGTAAACTAATATCCAAAATGCCTTTAGAGCATTGGCATACAAGCGCGCTGCAAAGGGCTGCAAACGGCTTGCCTCTCGGGACAAGATCATCTTGGATATGGTGGAGCCTGCCTAAACCACCTAAAAGGCAGAAGCGTTTTGCTGACCTGATAGAAAACGATCCTAAGCATGTGATTTGGCATACGCCAATGCAAACAGAAACCTTGCTTTCGATGATGAGCGATATCAATCTAGCCAAGGTCGAGGCGGCGAAGAGATCGGGAAGGCTTGCCGTTGGAGGGATTTACAAGCGTACTCGGGCTAACGGTCAAGGCCAGAGGGTACAACGAGCAGAGGTGCGATTCGATGATGTTGCTGGATGCCTTCGTACTCCCGGCGGAGGCTCCAGCCGCCAGACATTAATCGTCGTCGATGGCGAAAACGTTCGTACAAGGCTGATATCCGCGCGAGAGACGGCGCGAACTCATGGGGTTGCCCGATGGATATCAGCTTCCTGCAAATTACAACGAGGCTTATCATTTGACCGGCGATGGCGTCACGGTTCCGGTTGTGAGACACCTCGCTCAGCACATTTTTGAGCCAATACTTGTCCAAGACGATCTGCTACGCAAAAAGGCCGCATAGCCTATTTGACCATTTATTTAGCAAGAGTGATAGCTTGGCGATTGATTTGGTTTTCAGACGCATTGCGGTCGCAAAGCTCACAAAAGAAATTGGTGTTTACGTTCTTTGTGACCTAGACAATGTGCCAATCTACGTAGGTCAATCCGCCGATGGCATTCGATCTCGAGTTCGAAGACATCTCACTTCAGCTCGCTCTGACATAATCGCAAATCGTCAGATTGACGTTTGGGAAATCGCCTGGGTAAAAGCTTTTCCCGTCGAATCCAGGGAGGCCATAGGTGAACTTGAGAACATGAACTTTCACTACTTCGATAGCCGTCAGCCCCTCATGAATGGAAAAGTTCCGCCGAAGCCCATCGGACCTTTAGCCGTTCCGGAGCCCGCGCAGGTCGTGCAGGTGATGAGCGACAGCGAAATTGACGAGAAGAAAGATCCGGCCTTAAGGTTGCCACGCCAGGCGGAGCATTACTCTCACATAGTTGGCCATTTTCTAGCGGTAAAAAACTCAAAAGAAATAGCGCGGGCGATGAATTCACACTTTGAGCGGCTCGCCAAATATCATAAGGAGCTCCTCGGCCGAGCAAGTGACGTTGAGGATGGGAGCGACGCCTGATCGCGCTGCGCACATAATGCGAGGCGTCCCGTCCTCGTTGGACCAAAATCGATGCCGCCTTTCCGGACGCCACCCAAAAGCGAGAGCGGCTCTCGCGATATCTGAGCGTGTCATGAAATATCCATTTCACGGTGACGCTCGCATCGGCGACAACCGGCCTGCATTGCCATTTCGTGAGCGACGTTGAGAAGACGGTGAAAGCCATATCGAAGCTCCAGGCCGTTCCGGCCGCTTCCAATGAAGGTCCGGCTAACCTTCGTTGGCGAGTGGAGCTGTCTCAACCCAGCAACGGACCTATCGTGATTTCGAAGCCGGGAGGATCGAAGCGCACGACGCCTTCGGAAAGGAGGCGCGTCAGGATCGCGCCGCCGTCCTGCCGCTGGTGGTGGATCACGGGCAGCGTCTCGGGGTCGACGATCAGGTAATGATGCACGCTCGGCAGGCTGAAGTAACCGGCGAGTTTTCGGACGGCGTCGACTCGCCGTGTCGAAGGCGAAAGCACTTCCACGACGATGACCGGATTCGGCACTTCGAGCGCATCCGCGGGTACTTCCGGTCCGCAATAGACAAGCGCATCCGGTTCGTGCGCGGTCCGGTCGCTGATACGCACGGTCATGCCATCGGGAAGCACGTGGCAAGGCAATCCTGCCTTGTGGACGCCTTCGAACAGGGCTCTATGCACGGCAAGTTTCACCTTTGCGTGCCCCGCCCGCTCCGGCGCCATCGCATAGACCTGCCCGTTGAACAACTCATGGCGGCCCTCCTGGCCTTCGGCCCAGGCGAGGAATTCGTCAACCGTCATGGGCGCTGCATTTAGCGCTTTGTTTGCGTCGCTCATGCGGCCAAAATATCATTGCCGCAGCGCGAAGCCAAGCGATAGCGGGCGCTTGGCAATCCACGAAGCTGTTCACCCCGCGCATTCGCATCTTGGCGCAGCGGCGCACAGCGGCTACTTCTGACCCATGGCTGACGAAACGATTCTCGCTCCCCCGCCCATTGAGCCGATCAAGCTGAAGGACGCGCTTGAAGAGCGCTACTTCAATTACGCGCTCTCAACCATTCTGCACCGCGCGCTGCCCGATGTGCGCGACGGGCTGAAGCCCGTTCACCGGCGCGTGCTTTACGCCATGCGGCAGTTGCGGCTCGACCCCACGGGCGGCTTCAAGAAATGCGCGCGCGTCGTCGGCGACGTGATCGGTAAATACCATCCGCATGGCGACCAGTCCGTTTACGACGCGTTGGTGCGGCTCGCGCAAGGGTTCGCGCAGCGCTATCCGCTAGTGGACGGCCAGGGCAATTTCGGCAATATCGACGGCGATAACGCGGCGGCGATGCGCTACACCGAGGCGCGCATGACGGCGGTCGCCGCGGCGCTGCTCGACGGCATCGACGAGGATACGGTCGATTTCCGCGAGACCTATGACGGCGAGGAGGAGGAGCCGATCGTCCTGCCGGCGAGCTTCCCGAACCTGCTGGCGAACGGCTCCAGCGGCATCGCGGTCGGCATGGCCACCAGCATTCCGCCGCATAATGTGGAGGAGGTGTGCGACGCCGCGCTCTATCTCATCAAGCATCCGCGCGCCAGCGTCGAAACGCTTCTGAGCTATCTGCCGGGGCCTGATTTCCCGACGGGCGGCGTGCTCATCGACGATCAGGCCGCGCTCATCGAAGCCTATAAGACCGGGCGCGGCTCGTTCCGCCTTCGCGCGCGCTGGCACACCGAGGAAACCGGCCGCGGCACCTATCAGATCATTATCACCGAAGTGCCCTATGGCGTGCAGAAGTCGCGGCTGATCGAGAAAATGGCCGATTTGCTGCAGGCCAAGAAGCTGCCGCTGCTCGGCGACGTGGACGACGAGTTCGCCGAGGATATCCGCATCGTCATCGAGCCGAAATCGCGCAACGTCGATCGCGGCGCTGCTCATGGAGCAGCTGTTCAGGCTGACCGAGCTTGAGGCGCGCGTGCCGCTCAACATGACGGTGCTGTCGAAAGGTTTGGTCCCGCAGGTTCTGGGCCTGGGGCAGGTGCTTCAGGAATGGCTCGACCATCGCAAGGTGGTGCTGCGCCGCCGCTCGGAACACCGGCTGAAGCAGATCGAGCACCGCCTCGAAGTGCTCGACGGCTTGCTCATCGCCTATCTCAATCTCGATGAGGTGATCCGCATCATCCGCAACGAGGATGAGCCGAAGCCCGTGATGATGGCGCGTTTCAGCCTCAGCGATGTGCAGGCCGAGGCGATCCTGAACATGCGGCTGCGCTCCCTGCGCAAGCTCGAAGAGATCGAGATCAAGAGCGAGCATGGGAAATTGTCGGAGGAGAGGAAGGCGCTGATCGAGCTGCTGGGCTCGGACGAGAAACAGTGGGATAAAATCTCAAGCGAGATCAAGGACATCAAGAAGCGCTTTGGAAAGGCGACGCCTATCGGCAAGCGTATGACCGAGTTCGCGGCGCTTCCGCAAATCGACGCATCCGTCGAAGATGCGCTGATCGAGAAGGAGCCGGTCACGATCGTCTTGTCCGAAAAGGGCTGGATTCGCGCGCTGAAGGGCCACGATGCCGATCTTTCGAAGCTCACATTCAAGACAGACGACACGCTGAAATACGCGATCAAGGCTCAAACTACCGACAAGCTCGTGCTGTTCGCCACGAACGGGAAATTCTACACGCTCGAAGCCAATGAACTGCCGGGCGGACGCGGCCAGGGCGAACCTGTGCGTTTGATGATCGATCTCGACGAGGCTGACGATATCCTCGAAGGCTTTGTGCACAAGCCTGGGCGAAAGCTTCTCGTCGCATCAAACGCCGGAAACGGCTTTATCGTGCCCGAGGAGGAGGTCGTCGCGCAGACCCGCAAGGGTAAGCAGATTTTGAACCTGGGCGAGGGCGAGCGGGCAGCGCTATGCAGGCCGTCCGAAGGCGACACGGTCGCGGTGGTGGGCGACAATCGCCGCCTCCTCATCTTCCCGCTCGCCGAATTGAACGAAATGGCGCGCGGCCGCGGCGTGCGCCTGCAAAAATACAAGGAGGGCGGCCTCGCCGATGTGCAGGTGTTCGACGCTGCTACGGGTGTGAAAATCGGCGACGCCTCGGGACGCGTCAGGGTCTTGAATGAGCTCGCCGATTATCGCGGAGCGCGCGCTCAGGCAGGGTCTGCCGCTCCCAAGAGCTTGCCGAAAAGCAATCGTTTTGGCTGGCTTGGCTTCGAATAAGGTAGAGATTCGCGTCGCTTTTGCTGGCGCTCTAACTCTTTGTCGCCGTGCGCCCTATCGGAAAGCCGCTTCGCACGTTTCCAGACGCGCTGTAGGCAACGCAAATTAGCCACTCTTCTTGGGAATCTTCTCATTTGTACAAAAAGGGGTCCATTTCTAACCGGCTTTGCTTTATGTGTAGGCTGAATGGCGTCGAGGGGCATCGATGACGGGGAGCAGGCTGGCTGCCGTTTCAGCGGCGTTCTGCGCGATCGTTTGCGCAGGCGCCCCTGTGCGCGCCGAAGACCCCTCTGTGAAAGACGGAACTTCCCCCTCGGCCTGGATTGTCGAGCTTGGCGGCTACGGCGTGTTCGAGCCGATTTATTTGGGGTCCCGCGTCTATGACCTAAGTTTCAAACCAATTGCCGGCATTCGGCAAGCGGGCGATAGGGACTGGTTCACCTCTCCGAACGACGCTACGACCTACAATTTCTATGAGACAGCCGATTTCCGGGCAGGTCCTGCGGCGAGTATTTCCCTGCAGAGCCGCCTGCATGGACAGGACATCGACTTGCGTCTTGGCAAGGCCGACGTGACGTTACAGGGCGGCGCTTTTGCGGAATATTATCCGCTCGGCTCTATCCGGACAAGAGTTGAGCTTCTGCAAGGCATGGCTGGTAACAGCGGCTTCGCCGCCAATCTTTCCGCTGATTATATCTGGCGCCTGCAGCCCGATTTCATGCTGACCTTTGGCCCTCGCGCTCAAATTGTAAACGATCAATACGCCTCCGAATATTTCTCGACCCAGATCGCATTCAGAAACAATAATAATTACGTGCCATACCACGCGGAAGGAGGAGTTTTGACTTCGGGGGCGGAGCTTACCGGCAGGTTTGATTTGACGCCGCAAGTTTCGACGAAGTTCTTCCTCGACTACAATCAGCTTATGGGCGACGCCGCGGATAGCCCCCGGGTAGCCTTGAGAGGAAGCGCCGAGCAGGTTATCCTCGGGATTGGTGCGAGCTACAAGTTTTCCATCGAGCCGTAACCCAAGATCGCGAAGTGGGAGTGCACTCTGTGATGGATGCCAAAATGCAACTTCGTTCACAGCTTCAGCCGCGGCTCCAAGAAAGTGCAAGCCAAATCAGCCTAAGTCAGTCATTTTCCCGGTGATCAACAATACAAAGGCAACGCGTTATGGCGGGACTACGGCAAGCTGCTGCGAGTATTGCGTTCCTGGGGCTTTCGGTGGGCGCTGCGCAGGCGGCCGATATTTTCAGCGATAACCCTGTTTCCTACAAGGACGGCCCAAGCGGCGCCTGGGTTGTCGTTATAGGAGGCTATGCCGGAGCGGAGCCAGAATATCCGGGAGCGAAAGGCTACGCCTTCACATTCCGTCCGATTATCGATATCCACCGTGCTGGTGAGAGGGAGTGGCTCAACCTTCCCAACGATGCGTTCAACATCACCCTTTACCAAACTGGAAACTTCCGGACCGGCGTCGCAGGCGATTTCCTCCAAGACCGGACCCACAACGATGGCGACGCCTTGCGCGGCCTTCGCGATATCGACTACACGCTCGAGCTTGGCGGATTTGCGGAATACTATCCCGCCCCGTTCCTTCGCACGCGCGTCGAGTTGCTGCAGGGGGTCACCGGAGCTGACGGCTTGGCTGCGAACTTTATGGCCGACTTCATCTACAAGCCGGATCCGCGATGGCTCTTCACCGCTGGGCCCAGGCTGAAGGTCGTGAATTCGCAGTACAACTCCACGTTCTTCTCCGTTAATGGAGATGAGGTCGCGGCTTCGGGATTGCCGGGCTATCATGCTTCGGGCGGCTTGAATTCCGCAGGCGTGGATGCGACCGCCCGCTATGATGTCAGCACGCGCCTCTCTCTTCGGGCCTTCGCCGAGTGGGACCGGCTAACCGGAGACGCGGCGGACAGCCCTCTCGTGAAACTTCGCGGCTCCGAGGATCAATTCCAATTCGGAATCGGCGCCGCCTACAAATTTAGTTACAGGAACTAAGCAGGCTTTCACGGCTTCGCCAACGAATAGCTAACATCGCAGCTTTATCCGGCCGGCAGCCCAAAACTGCCTCGGGTCAATTCAGGTCATTGTGGGCGTCGCGAAATCCTGAGCAGGCGACGCCGGCTTCCAGATCCTGTCGCCGTCTTTTTCGAGCGGACCAAGCGAATGCTGACCCCAACCGGCCATCGACCTGCTATTCCTGCTCAAAAGGCAGGCTCAAATGCCATATTCATGAACCGCCGCGGAAGCGCCTGTATCAGAAGATGGCCCGCCTATTTCAGCGCATATGCGGATTCGCCGGGCGGCTTCCCGTTTGTGCTAAAGGTTTTCAGGAGCCGGAGCAGTTGCAGTTTGTGAGAACTGCGTGCAGCTATTAAATTTGGGGAAGACAAAACTAAAGACAGCGCCTTTTGGACGACTATTCTCAGCCCATATTTTCCCGCCATGAGCCTCGATAATATGACGGCATATTGAAAGACCGAGCCCAGTTCCGCCCGCTCCCGTTTTTGTTTTACTGCTTTGCATAAATTCCGAAAAAATCGTTTCGCATTCGTTTTCGGGAATGCCAACGCCCTGATCGGCCACATGACAGCGAAGCGCTTCGCGGTTATTGGCTAACACATCATCCTGAACACAGATGTCGATCGAGCTTTCGGATGGAGAAAATTTGATCGCATTAGACATCAAATTTACCAAGACCTGGACTATTCGCAGTTTATCGAATTCCGCAAAACGATCGTGAGCCAAGGCCTGCACATCGATTTTTAGTTTTTTCTTTTTAATCAATGAATCAAGTTCCATGAGAGTATGTTCTATGACTTCATCGAATGATTCTCGCTTAAATGAATATTCCATTTTTCCGGCATCCATTTTGCCTAAATCAAGTAATTGATTAAGCAACGAGTGAAGACGCTTTGCCGCTTTATTAATATTCCCTAGATATTTTGAGATTTTCTCTTTTTCACCCTCTTCGAGAAGCTCGATCCCCATTTCTGAATAAGCCAGTATAGCATGCATAGGTGTGCGCAATTCGTGAGATATGTTGGAAAGAAATTCAGTTTTGACAGCAAGGGCATTTACGGCTGTTTGCCGGGCGTTTTCTAACTCGGCGGCCCGCTCACGCGCCTCGGCGACCTCCGCTTGCCTCTTCTTTATAGAATTCTGCCGGAACCTCTCGACCGCATTCGCGATGGAGCCGATTTCGTCGAAGCGGTCCCGGCCAACAATCTCGATATCATCGTCGCCCCCGGCGAGCCGGTTCATACATGCCGTCAGTTTGAGCAGCGGCTGTGAGATGCCCTTAATGACCGCTCCGCCAACAAGAATTACAGCGATTAGCAATCCTCCCAAGGTCAAGAAAAAGGTGCCGCGAATAGTAGAATTGGTCATGGCGAACGCGCCGTCCGAGGCTTCGTCGCTGATCTTAAGAATACAATTCGTGAGCGCCGCGAAGCTCACCATGGCCTCGTTCATAGCGGGATCGCAGCGCGCGCGCATCAAGGCCGCGGCGGCTTTCTTGTCCTCCGGCGTCACGGAGCTTGCGAGCGCCACGGTCTCCGCGCAGCTCTTTTTCATGGCGGCGTCGAACGCGGTGGCGATTTCGTTTATTTCCGCGGCCTTAGTAGGCATGGCGGCGACGGCCGCCCTTATCTGCTTGTGGAAGTACTCGCTGTAATCGGCAATTTCCTTCTTCGACTGCTGGATGCCGTCCCCGGACTCCTCAATGATCAACTGGAAGATAGAACGATCGACATAGATGAGATTACAATTCGCGCGTGCGATCGCGAGATTAGCCCTGCCGTGGCCATCGATCAGAATTGCATAAGTATCGTCGATCGAACGCATCTTCCAGGCGCCGTACACTGTCGCGGACAGCGAAACCACTGCAAGAATGCTTAGAAGCAGCAATATTTGCGGCAGAATCTTGAGGCGCAGTTGCATCTTATACTTTCCAGAATCACCTACCCCAGACGGCGGGCGGCTGGAAACGCCGCCGGGTTACACGGCCTCGATCGTTACTTGCAGTCCGGATCGGTGGTGCCAGGCTTACAATCGTCGCTCGGCCGCCCGGGGCGGGCATCCGCCCGCAATATCCCGAGGGCGAGAAGCAAGATCATAAAAGCCGAAAAAAGTTGCCGCATGGTTGCATTCCTTCGCGGATCGCACTTCGGAGAGGAGTCAAAACTTGAACTGCTGAAGCAATTCGAAATGGACCCCGAACACATATTCGTCCTTGAGACCCGGCGCGTTTGCTGGATGGCTGATGTATTGAACGTCGGGCTGGATAGCGAGCCAATCGGTGACGCGGGCGCGATAGGTGACCTCGAAGGTCGTCTCTTGGCCAGGAAGCTTCTGTCCGGCCAAGGCCTCCAAATCACGGAAAGGCTTGGCGACGCGAACGGCGTCGAGGGCGATGCCAAGCCTATCTTCAGGGCGGGCCGCGAACAGACCGGTAATCGCCAGTCCGCCATTCACCGAACGGTCGACGAAGGTTGCGGCGGAATCGAAGGCGCCCCAATTGACGAAGCCATCGACCCTGCGGTTGCCTTCGATGGTGAAGAGGCGCATGGCGGCGCCGAGGTAGCCGCCGTCTGTTCCATACACTTGGCGGCGCGTGAAGTCCGGGTTTAATTCAAAAGAGGTAAACTTGCTCGTATAGCCCCAAGAGCCTGCCATAAGTTTGGCGCCCGCCACGGGTTGATAGTCGACCTCGGCAAGTCCCAGAACCCCGGTCTGGCCATTGATGATAAGATCGTTTTGCCACGGCGGGGTTGGATTGTCGGCCATGCCGTTGAGCACGCCAACTTTGACCGTCCATTGATCGTTGATCTCCTGTTTGATCCGCGACCCAAGGGTTGCGTTGGGGTAAATCGAGGGGCCGTTCGTACCCGCTGACGCGCCGGCAACGGAAAACGGCACATTCAATCCGAAGGCGCGGTTGACGAACAACTCCGCGGGACGCGTGGCCCCAAACTGCTGTTGCAGATCATAGAACCCGAGCAATACATCCGTTTGGCCGATCTTCTGCTCATAAAAGGCCTGGTAAAATCGGAATACCTGATTTGTAAGATAGTACGGGTCCAAGACACTAGGCCCCTCCATCGCTCCCACATGGGCGAGGTCTAGCGATTTGCCGGCCACATAGAAGCCCGAGGCATAAAAGCGCGCGCCGGGCCAGCCGAGTTTTTCGGCATCGACGTTCAGGCTCACGTCCACGCCTTGCATATAATCGCTTCCGGCCTTGATCCCCCCGGTATTGCGCCACGCCTCGCCGTTATATTGCAGCCCGAGCGTGAAGGCCTCCGGCGTGCTCTCAGGTCCGGTTCCGGTTCGATCGTCGCCGGCAAGAGCGGGCAGGATGAACCCTCCCGCCGCCAGGAGCGATAACAATAAAGTCGCAATTTCCTTATTCATGCCGAGCCTCATCGAACCGCTGTGTTGAAGCGAATCACCGACCATAGGTAACTATCTGCCACTGCAGGTTGCATTCGGTAGTGCAGAAAGGACACATCGATGAGGTATGCGCGGGGCAGGATCGCCCTTCTTGGGTTTCGGCAATCCGCTCCTAACCGGCCGCGATGGCGCCGATCAAAGAGCCTTTGCCAAACAGAACTGCGGCAAGGCTGCTACGCCGGAACGCGCGCGTGAGACCGTCTAATTTTCAGGGGATTGCCACTATTTCGCGGAGCGAGGTGAGCACTGGTATGCGGCTTCGGAGGCCAATGTCGCCAACGCCACGGGTACGGTGAACTCGATGAAGGCCGAGCCCAGCATCGGACGGACGGAAGCGCTAAGGCGCGCTGAAGCGGCGCTGATCGCACGTGGCGGGCGGTGGGCGAATCCGAGCGTGTGGGCGCCGTTTGTGCTGGTGGGCTTAACATAGGCTTACGAGGCGGCGCAAAAAGCGGCTCTACGGCTGGAAAGTCCGGCATAAGGAACGGCGTTTGGAATTCGTTGGCGAAGCCATAACCGTCTGCTTAGGTTCTTCCTTAAGACTTCGTGCCTTGCCTCGGCCAACGGGGCGAAGCTTTTTTGGGGGCGGGCGCCTTACGCGCAGGTGAAACTAGGCCTCCTGCTTACCGGGCACGAAACCCGATGGCATGAGCCGAGTTTTCCCTCCAGCGAGGTAGAGACGCCCATGATCAGAGCGGGAATTGGCGGTTGGACTTTTGAGCCCTGGCGCGGCGCATTCTACCCGCCGGGCTTGCCGCATGCCCGCGAGCTGGAGTTTGCGAGCCGCTCGTTCACCACGATCGAGATCAATGGCACGTTCTACCGAACGCAGAAGCCGGACACCTTTCGTAAGTGGGCCGAGGAGACGCCGGACGGCTTCGTGTTCTCGGTAAAGGCGCCGCGCTATGCGGTGAACAAGCGCGTTTTGGCGGAGGCTGAGCCCGCCGTCGTGCGCTTCGCCGAAAGCGGGCTCGAACAATTGGGCGGCAAGCTTGGCCCAATCCTGTGGCAGTTCGCGCCAACAAAAAAATTTGACGCGCAGGATTGCGCCGCCTTCCTGGCGCTCTTGCCGCAGGAGGTCAAGGGGGCGCGTTTGCGCCACGCTTTGGAAGTGCGCCATGCCAGTTTTAAGGCGCCAGAATTCATCGAGCTGGCCTCGCAAGCCGGCGCCGCGATCGTCTTTGCGGATTCGGACGACTATCCGCGGATCGAAGACCAGACGGCGGATTTCACCTATGCGCGGCTCATGAGGTCCCATTCGGATGAGGCGACCGGCTACCCTCCAGACGAACTTGCCGCCTGGCATAGCCGCGCCCGCATCTGGAGCGCCGGTGGCCGCGATGTGTTCATCTATTTCATCGACGGCGCAAAGGAACGCGCCCCTGCAGCCGCGAAGGCTTTCCTTGCGGAGCTGCGGTGATTTTCACATATGCTTCCGGGGGAAGCTCATTGATTATAACAACCGCCGTGATTACTGACCCACTTGTGTCTTGCCCGCGAAGGCGCCCATCCAATAATTGGGTCACCGCCTTACCGGAGCGGTCAATACCTTCGGCGGTTGGCGTTAGAGCCGAGTCGCGTTAGTTGCGTATACGGTTACACGCTCTCTGCTTTCGCAAGCGGAGAGGGCGCGGCGAGCCGGGCTCCCTGCTGCGGCGCCAGAGAAATGGCGGGTTGACTGCCGGAGGCACGAGGAAACACCTCCGGCGCCAGCGCGCCGAGCGACACGTAGATTTTTAAGAGGTCATCCACCTTCATCTCGGGCACAGGCGTGATCGCTGCATCGGCCACGAACACAAGGCCGCCCGACATCGGTATCGGGGCCGCCGGGAGATAAACAAGCCTGCGGCGCTCGCCGGCGACGATATAAAGCTGCTGGCTCGCGAGCAGCGCGAGAACATCGACGCCGGCCTCGCCAGCGCCGAAGAAACGGCAAGACACCACGCTCATGCCTGAGAGGTCGCCTGGAGCGCCCGACCTGTCGGTCGCCATTCTTACGACGCGTGAAACCGGGCTGTAAATTGAGCGGATCAGCGGCACGCGCGAGAACAGCCTGTCGAGGTAATTCTGGATGATGCTTTTCGCTCTCGTTTTCACGATAAGGCCCAGGAACCAGATACCGGCGAGCGCGATGCTGATACCGAGCCAGAACGCAAGCGTGTCTTGGCTTCGGCCGAGGATGTAATTGCCGCCGCGAGTGAGGAGATCTCCAAGGATCGTTCCAGGACCGATCGCGCCTCGCACAAAACCCACGATATAGGCGACGATGAAAACGGTGAGAACAATCGGCAGAAGAAAGAGAAGGCCGGCAAGAAATGAGCCGATCACGCTCGTGCGCCAGAATCGGGAGATCCAGTTCAGCATGCGTGAAACTCCTTCGTCGAGGGGGCTCTTCATGTCGCCTTCAACAGACTGGTCCGGTTTCGTTCCATTGTACCTCGAACGCATGACGTATGTGTTATTGAATTATCCTGGCGAAAATGGCGCCCGGATTTCAGCCTCTATAAACTACTTTTGCGTGGTAATGGGTTTGCGCAGGATTCGGCGCCCATCTTGCTCATCAAGCTACGATTGCGACGCCTGAGAAATGTTCTCCATAAAGCTGAAGACGCAAACGGCGAAATCGAGGATGCGGATAAACTTCCCTTGAACGCGGCCGCCCTCGCCCCCAATGTTGACAGACAGGCGAGGCGCCCCGTACATAGAGAGATCAACGGCGCATAGCCGCCGGACACGTAGCTCAGCGGTAGAGCATTCGCTTCACACGCGAAGGGTCACAGGTTCGATCCCTGTCGTGTCCACCATCCCTCCGCTAATTCGCTGTCTATGTCACCGCTTATCAGAGGTGGCGCAATGACGGAGCGATGCGTAACATTCGCCGCTCCGCTCACGGCTAGTTTTGCCGGGCAATCGGCGCTTTGTCAAAACTCCCGATCGAGGGCGGAGAGCGTAACGGCGAGTTCCGGCGCGAAAGCGGGTGAGAGCGCTTGATCGGCGGGCAGATCGATTATGGAGCGATAGCCCTCCGTCGAAGGCTCGCGGTGAATGCGCGTCTCAAGCCGCACCGCGTGGATCACCCAAAGCTCGCGAATGCCGAAGCCCGCGTAAAGCGCGGCCTTCCGGCCCATGTCGTAGACAAAGCTGGAGTCGGCAATTTCGATCACGAGATGCGCGGTTTGGCCGTTTAATCCTTTCAGTGTCGTCGCTTTATCGTAAAACACGAAATCCGGCTCTAGATAAGTATCGGGCGTGAGGCGAAACGTGGTTTCCGGAATGAGGCGGATGGAGTCCGGCAGGCGGCCTATCCAATAATGGAGGAGCGCCGCTTTCAAGATCTCATGATGATTGCCCTTCGGCGACATAGGCACAAGCTCTCCGCCGATGAGTTCGATGCGGTCGTCTTCCTGGAGAATGCCCGCCTTAACCATCGCCTCGATATCGGTAACGGTGAAACGATGACGCAGCAAGCCTTCGGCGGCTTGCGTCGTCTTCGATATGACCGGCGGCAGATTTTGCCTGAAGGGCGCGTTAATCATAGTCACATGATAGCTTAAACGCCGATGAGCCGCAAACCAAGCCGCTCGCCTTCGAGGATCGGCGCACCCGCGCCCAGGCATGGAAACGGCGCCCGTAGGCGCCGCCCCGATGGACCGATGGGGGATCGGTCTACTTCAACGGTTCGTATCCGCCGCCGAACCGGTAATTCAAGCCAAGGCGCGCGGTGTGGAAGCTGGCGTCGAGTTCGTTGGTGGCCACGCCTGCGCTATCGGTGAGCTTTTCGCTGCCGAGATCGATATACTGATATTCCGCCTTCAGCGACCACGACGGCGTGATCTTATACTCGACACCGCCGCCGGCAGCATAACCCGTTTGCGTGGCGTTATTTCCGAACACATCCCCGGCATTTACCGCGTGCTGGCTGACATTGCCATAAGCGAAGCCGCCGGTGCCGTAGATGAGCGCGCGGTCGAAGGCATAGCCAAAGCGTCCGCGCGCCGTCCCGAACCAATCGACCCGCTCGCCGCTGGTGAAGGAATTTCCGAGGGCGGTCGTGCCCGTCACCCTGTCGCTGATGCCGGCGCCTTGGAAATCGGTCTCGACGCCATAGACAAACGAGCCGCTTTGAAAGTTATAGCCAACCTGGCCGCCGCCAAAACCGCCTTGCGGCTGGGCGCGCGCCGACTGATCTGGACCGCCATTGTAGGAGATGGGATTGCCGCTATCGCCCCAGGCATAGCCGCCATTGATACCAGCGTAGAACCCGGCCCAAGTGTTTGGGGCGACAACGGGTGGAACGTAGCTGACCGGCAGCTGCGCCGGCGGGTTGCGATAGAGATCGGCTGCGTTTACCGCGATCGGCGTCGCGATAGTACTCAGAATTACCAGGGCCGCCAGCTTACAACAATTTGTGTACATCCCAAGCATTCCCCTCTCATAGAGCACAGCGCTGACAAATTTGCAGCAGTGTTGCTTTGGTGTTGGAAAGATATATTCGAAGCGAATTCAACAGGAGGACTTTGGCGGCGGCAAGGCGATTCATCGTCTTTTTCGGGCCGATGTTTCTAAAGGCTCTGGCGAATTACCAAATCTTGCGAGCCGGATGGGCGTTCATAATCAAGGCTTTCATTCCATTTAAAATACAGATTAGAGACAAAGGGGTACATTTTGGGCGCGGACTTGTTCGGGAATTCTCAGTGTCGCGGGAGCGCCATTATCTAAAGCGTAACCATAAACCGCCTCATATGACGCAAGTTATTATTTTGCGCACATCGAAGTCCATTTCGCGGTCCTCGCAGGCAAAAAACCGTGAATATCTTCGCGGAACCGCATAATTCGGCTCATTTTGGACGCAGTTAACTCTTAACCGCAGAAGTTGGAACGCGACTGCGGCGGCAGAATACTTGGTCAAACAGAGCTTACCACCCTGCGAGCGCAGTCAGTTGTATGGGCGCTATAACACAACCAAATCGGGATCGAATATATGCGGATAAAATCATTGGTCGCAGTCTTGTTTGCGCTGTTCAGCATCATCGGCGCGGCTGAAAAAGCAAATGCAGGGCTGTTCCTCTCGATCACCATTGCCCCGCCAGCGTTGCCGGTTTACGTGCAGCCGCCAATTCCCGGTCCTGGCTATATGTGGACGCCCGGCTATTGGTCATGGGACGAGGACGTTAGCGATTATTACTGGGTGCCTGGAGCGTGGGTTCCCGCTCCTGAGCCGGGCTTGTTGTGGACGCCGGGCTATTGGGGCTGGAACAACGGCGTGTACGCCTGGAACGCCGGCTATTGGGGTCCGCACATCGGCTTCTATGGCGGAGTGTCCTACGGCTTTGGCTATGGCGGCGTAGGCTTCGCGGGCGGCGAATGGCGCGGCGGAGCGTTCTTCTACAACAGGTCGGTCGCGAATATCGGCGGCAACACGACAATAATAAACAACGTGTACAATAAGACCGTCATCATCAATAACAGGTCGACAACCAGCTTCAACGGCGGTGAGAACGGAATAAGAGCGACTCCAAATGCGCAGGAACTGCAAGCTGCGAACGAACATCACGTCGAGGCGACAAAAGAGCAATTTAATCACCAAAATCTCGCTCGATCCAATCCTGACCTGAGAGCCTCCAATAATCATGGCAATCCCAAGATTGCCGCTGTGTCGAAGGCGGGTGATTTCCACCATGCAACTCCCCTCAAAAAGCGCCGGAAGTCCGGTGACGCATGCGGCGTTCAAACCGGCGAACGCGGGAAGCCATCAGCCCGGAAATGCCGGCGCGGGCAATAACCATTTCGATCATGTTTCGAGGCAGGCCACTGCACCGGGCGGCCATCAACCCGGCAATACCGGCAGGGGCAACAATCATTTCGATAATGTTTCGAAGTCGGCCAGCGCTTCGGGCGCCAATGCGAATAAAGGGCTTAATAACAAGCCGAAGTCGCCGCCGAAAGGCCCCCTGACGGCGAAGAGGCCCGCGCCTCATCCTCAGCCTCATACCCCGCCTAAGAAACCCAATCACTGAGGCGCCGCCTACAAACGGTTGCAAAGCGGCTGATCATACAGCCGCTTTTTTTACGTTCAGGCGAAGCCGAAATGCATCAGCGGCGAAGAAATTAAGCTTTACGGCAAAAATCATGTGCCGAAAAGCGCTAGGTATGCAATATTAACTGTACAAGGGTACTCTAAAAAGACCGCCTGCATGTGGGGGTTTTGGTGCGGTTTCTTATTGTTGCGCTCAGCGTTTTCTCGATCTCAGCCTCCGCGATGCCGCTATCCGGGATCGGCGATGGTCCTTCCTCCGGCGTCGTTCGTATAGACGAAGTGGATGAAAGCGCCCCTCATTGGCATTCTCCAAGTCCGATAATCGAACGGGGACGGCTACGCCCCGAAGATTGCAGGGTTCATGGCTTAGAATATCGCCATGGCGATTGCGTGCCGGCCAGCCGCAAAGTTCCACAGCAAGCAAAGATACCGCAAAGACCTGCCGCCGCGAAAACAAAGACGGCTCAGGCGGCGCCATTCTCGATCAAGCAACCCGCCAACAGAGTTGCGGCCCGCGCATCGAGCGAGCAGGAACGCGCCGCCCAGGCCGCAAAACCGCTCATTTTGCCGGCGTCAAGGATGTCCGCAGCGCCTCCAAAAGGCAAATCGGCCGAGCCGGCGTTGCGCCTGATGGCTGGCCAGCTCTTGCTGTCGGGCTTCACTGGAAACAGCCCAACCGATGCCGATGTCGCCCACATTGCAAATGCTTTGCACGAAGGCCGGTTGTCCGGCGTTGTTGTGAGTGACGCCAACATATCCAGCTTTGGGCAGCTTCGGGAGTTGCTTCTGGCGATCGCAAAAGACAGCGGCGGCGCCTCCCCGCTTATAGCCATCGACCAGCCCGGCGGACCGGATTCCCTGCTTTCCGAGGACAAAGGGTTCGCGTTCTATGCAGCTGCGAATGCGGTGAGCAGCGAGCGCAGCCCCCAAGAAGCGCAACTTTTCTACCGCGACATGGCCGCGGAGCTGTCCTCACTTGGAGTGAATCTCAACATCGGGCCGAGCGCAGACGTTTGCCGTGACGAAGGGGTGGATCTCTCCGCATCCTGCTTTGGGACCGCGCCTTCCCGCGTCGCCGCTTTCGCCACGGCTTTCAATTTCGGACACCACGACCGCGGCGTTCTGACAGCGCTTCGCCATGTGCCATTCCACGCGGGCTTGCAACCGTCCTGGAGGACGGAGCCAGCCAGCAGGGCGATCTTGCGAAGCGTGATAAAGGGAGAGGCAAGCGATGCGCTCGTCATCCGGGTGAAAGCGATGGAGACATTACTGCTCGATGAATTGCCGTCGGGGCAATCGGCGCCGCAAAGGACCGGCAAGCTCCGCCACGACACCGGTTTTCAGGGGGCGATCATTTTCGATTTAGACCTGGGGTTAAGCAGCGCCCCTGTTCGCTACGGCGAGGCGATCCTCAGGGCGTTTCGCATGGGCGCCGACATCGTTCTGGTTAGATCCGCTTCCGATTTGCCTACGGATCTTGCCTCGATCGGCTACGAGGCCATCGAGAACGGAGTGAAGTCGGGCCGCTTGCAAATGGCCCGGATCGAGGATGCCTACCGGCATGTTCAGCGGTTGAAGGAGCGGCTGCGCGGACTTAGGACTAGATTGCACATGGCCGAGGTTTTCGGTCAGTAGCAACAATGCCCGCCCGCCGCAGACGCCGAATCCGCGCGCGCCGCAGTGTATCGCGGGCGCCGGGCTGGAATTTTTGTGATGCCAAGCCCCGAAAGTATTGACTGTTAGCGCCCGCGCAATCTCGCCGGGGCGAGCTTGCCACTCTGGAGTGCCCGCATCGGCAAGCGGATGCGGAGGGGAGAGGGAGCAGTTCGAGTTCTCCCCCTATCGCGTTCGCTTGCAAGCAAGATATCTCTGAGGTGCAGCACCTCAAGGCGTGCTTGCTGGGAGAAGGATAGATTGAGGGGGCTTCGCGATTGCTCTGACAGGTTGCGGCGCATGCCTATCTTGGCAAAAGGGAATGCCCCATCAATGCCTTGTCGATGGCATGGGCGGCTTGCCTGCCCTCGCGTATCGCCCAGACAACGAGCGACTGCCCGCGCCGCATGTCTCCCGCGGCGAAAATTTTCGGCCGGGACGTCGCGTAGTCGCGGTCGCTGGCCTTCACATTGCCGCGCGGATCGAGGTCGAGGCCAAGCTCCGAGACGAGCCCCTCGTGGATGGGCGAGACGAAGCCCATGGCGAGCAGCACGAGACCGGCCTCGATCTTGAAGTCGCTTCCGGGGACCGGTTGCATTTTCCCGTCCACGCGCACGCAATTCAAGGCCTTGACCCGGCCGTCATCGCCGCCTTCGAAGCGCGTTGTCATGACGCTGAAATCGCGTTCTGCGCCCTCTGCCTGGCTCGACGAGGTCCGAAGCTTCAGCGGCCATTGCGGCCAGCTCAAAAGCTTGTCCTCCTTCTCGGGAGGCCTGGGCAGGATTTCGAGCTGCGTGACAGACTTCGCGCCTTGGCGGAACGAGGTTCCGATGCAGTCGGAGCCGGTGTCGCCGCCGCCGATCACGATCACCCGCTTGCCGGTCGCCAGAATGGGCTCCACATCCCGGAGAGGTTCGCCTGAGACGCGCCTGTTTTGCTGTGGCAGAAAATTCATCGCCTGCTCGATGCCCTTCAACTCGCGCCCCGGGATCGGCAACTCGCGCGGCTTCTCCGAGCCGCCCGCCAGTAGAACTGCGTCGTGACACTTTTCAAGGTCGAGGATGGAGAGCGTCACGCCAACATTCACGTTGCAGTGGAAGGTCACGCCCTCTGCCTGCATCTGCGCCACGCGCCGCTCGACGATGTGCTTTTCGAGCTTGAAATCGGGGATGCCGTAGCGAAGGAGGCCGCCCGGCATCGCGTTCTTCTCATAGACATGAACGTCATGACCGGCGCGCGCGAGTTGCTGGGCAGCGGCCAAGCCCGCCGGGCCGGAGCCCACGATTGCGATGCGTTTGCCCGTTTTATTTTCCGGCGGCTCGGGGAGAATCCAGCCCTGATCGAAAGCCTGATCGGCGATGGCGCACTCGATGCTTTTGATGGTGACGGGAACATCGTCGATGTTGAGCGTGCAGGACGCCTCGCAGGGCGCGGGGCAGACACGGCCCGTCACTTCAGGGAAATTATTGGTCGAATGCAGATTGCGCGCCGCCGCCTGCCACTCACCGTGATAGACGAGATCGTTCCAATCGGGGATCTGGTTGTTCACAGGGCAGCCGCGATGGCAATAGGGGATGCCGCAATCCATGCAGCGCGCAGCCTGCCGTTTCACATCCTCATCCGAGGGCGGAAGCACGAACTCGCGGAAATGCCGAGTGCGCTCGCTGACCGGCGCGTAGTCCCGATCCTCGCGCTCGATTTCAAGAAAACCGGTGATCTTTCCCATGTTCGAATCCTTAAGATAAGGCCATTGGAGCCGGGTTCAAATCTTCAGTGAAATCAACTTCCGGCACGCAATGCACAACGTTTGCGGCAATCGCGAGCGAACTCCCTCTCCCATCGCATCCGCTTGCGGATACGATCACTCTGAGCGGCAAACACGCCAAGGCCTGTTTGCTCGGAGAGGGTTGGGGTGAGGGGTAATGCGCATTGTAACTCAAATCGTCACCCCTCAACCTGTCCTTCTCCCATCAAGCATGCCTTGGCGTGCTTGCAACTCAGGGTTATCGCGATTGCAGGCAATCGCGATGGAAGAAGGGACGGTGCTGCGCCGTCGCGCGAAAAACGCGGTATTTCCCAAGCCTTTGATTTCCAAGCGAAACTGAACACTCTTGAAGATAATGCATGCTGACCTTATGCCAGCCAAGGGGCGCGCGTCACCGGACCCGCGCCATAATTTTGCTTAACGGCCATTGACGCCAACCGCGATATCGGCGTGCTCCGGGGGATGCGGCGCGACCTGCTCCGGCTTCAAGGCTTCGAGCGCCTTGCGATACTCTGTCGGCATCACCTTCACGAATTTCGGCAAATAGGCCGTCCAATTACCGAGGATCGCCTTGGCCCGTTCAGAGCCGGTATAATGGCGGTGGTTCTCGATGAGCCGGTAGAGCCGCATCTCGTCATCCTTCGTCATGTCATGAAGGAGGTTCACGAAATTGAAGCGCTCCAGCGTATCGCCGTTCGCCTGATCGAAGGGCGAGACATCGCCGGGATCGATAGGCTCAAGCTCTACCATCGCCATATTGCAATGGCGTTCGAAGTCGCCGCGCTCATCGAGCACATAGGCGACCCCGCCGGACATGCCGGCCGCGAAGTTTCGTCCGGTCGGCCCGAGAACCACAACGCAGCCGCCCGTCATATACTCGCAGCCGTGATCGCCAGCGCCTTCGACGACGGCGATGGCGCCTGAATTACGCACGGCGAACCGTTCGCCAGCGACGCCTCGGAAATAACACTCGCCGGAAATGGCGCCGTAAAGAACGGTATTGCCGACGACGATGCTTTCTTCGGGCACAATCGACGACCTCTCGGGAGGCCGGACGATGATCTTGCCGCCGGATAGCCCCTTGCCGACATAGTCGTTGGCCTCGCCTGCGAGATCGAGCGTCACGCCTTTCGCAAGCCATGCGCCAAAGCTTTGGCCGGCCGTGCCTTTGAGCGCGATCCAGATAGTGTCCTCTGGAAGACCCGCATGCCCGTAAGCTTTCGCCACGCGGCCGGAAAGCATCGCGCCTGTCGAGCGGTCGCTGCTTGCAATCGGCAGTTCCAGCTTAACAGGTCTTCCCGCTTCCAGCGCTGGCTTCGCGCAGTCTATCAGTTTGCGGTCGAGCACATGCGCAATGGGATGGTTTTGCTTCTCGGAGTTGAAGACCGCCACCAACTCCGGCATTTCAGGCCGGTAGAACAGCCGGGTGAAGTCGAGCCCTTGCGCTTTCCAATGCGCGATGGCCCGCTCCTTGTCGAGCCAATCCGTCCGGCCGACAAGCTCGCTGTAAGTCCTGACGCCGAGCGCCGCCATATACTCGCGGAGTTCCTCCGCGACGAAGAAGAAGTAGTTGATGATGTGCTCGGGGGTACCCTTGAAGCGGGCGCGAAGAATTGGGTCTTGCGTGGCCACGCCGACCGGGCATGTGTTCAGATGACACTTGCGCATCATGATGCATCCGGCGGCGATCAAGGGCGCGGTTGCGAAGCCGATTTCGTCGGCGCCGAGAAGCGCGCCCACAAGCACGTCGCGTCCGGTGCGGACGCCGCCGTCGACCTGCACGGCGATGCGCCCGCGTAAGCAATTCAGCACCAGCGTCTGCTGCGTTTCGGCAAGGCCGATTTCCCAGGGCGAGCCCGCGTGCTTGATCGAGGTCAGCGGCGACGCGCCTGTGCCTCCCTCGAACCCGCAGATGGTGACGTGATCCGCCCGAGCCTTGGCGACGCCCGCGGCCACGGTGCCGACGCCGACTTCCGCGCCGAGCTTCACGCTGACCCAGGCTTCCGGGTTCACGTTTTTCAGGTCGAAGATGAGCTGCGCCAAATCCTCGATGGAGTAGATGTCGTGGTGCGGCGGCGGCGAGATGAGGCCCACGCCCGGGGTCGAATGCCGGACCCGCGCAATGGTCGCGTCCACCTTATGGCCCGGAAGCTGGCCGCCCTCGCCCGGCTTCGCTCCTTGAACCATCTTGATCTGCATCATGTCCGAGTTGACGAGATATTCGGCCGTGACGCCAAAGCGGCCTGAGGCCACCTGCTTGATGGCGGAGCGCATGCTGTCGCCATTGGGCAGCGGTTTGAAGCGATCGGCCTCCTCGCCGCCTTCGCCGGTGTTCGACTTGCCGCCGATCCTGTTCATCGCGATGGCGAGCGTCGTGTGCGCCTCGCGGCTGATGGATCCGAACGACATCGCGCCGGTCGCGAAGCGCTTCACGATCTCCTTTGCCGGCTCCACCTCTTCGATCGGAACGGGCGCACGGCCTATTTCGGAGGCTTGCTTAACGCGGAACAGCCCGCGGATGGTCATGAGCCGTTCCGACTGATCGTTCAACTGCTTCGCGAAGGAGCGGAACTTCTCAGGCAGATTGCCGCGCACGGCGTGCTGAAGGTCCGAAACCGTATCCGGATTCCAGGCATGCTCCTCACCGCGGATCCGGAAGGCATACTCGCCGCCGGTTTCGAGCGAATTCTTCAGCACCGGCGCATCCGAGAAGGCGAGCCGGTGCCGCTCGGCTGTCTCGGCCGCGATCTCGGCGAGGCCGACTCCCTCGATGGCGGTGCGGGTCCCGGTGAAATACTTGGCGACGAAATCCGACCGCAGGCCAACAGCGTCGAAAATCTGCGCGCCGCAGTAAGACTGGTAGGTCGAGATGCCCATCTTGGACATGACCTTCATGATGCCTTTGCCGATCGCCTTTACGTACCTGTAAAAGGCTTCCTCCCTGGCGATAGGCTTCTCAAGCTCGCCGAGGTTCGCTTCGATCGTCTCGAAGGCGAGGTAAGGATTGATCGCCTCCGCCCCGTAGCCCGCAAGCGCCGCGAACTGATGAATCTCATACGCCTCTCCGGTCTCGACGACGAGGCCCACCGAGGTTCGCAGTCCTTTGCGGATCAGGTGATGGTGGATCGCGCTTGTCGCGAGCAGGCTCGGAATCGGAATGCGGCCCGGACCGGCGGCGCGATCCGACAAGATGATGATGTTCCAGCCTTGAAGCACGGCGGTCTCGGCGCTGCTGCACAGCCAGTCGAGCGAGTTTTCCATGCCGGACCCGCCGAGGTCCGCGGCGTAGGTTATATCGAGCGTGATGCTCTTGAAAGTCGTGTCCGGCGCCTGCGCGATACGCTGGATGCTCTCAAGCTCTTCATTCGTAAGAATGGGCTGCGAGACTTCAAGCCGCTTTAGCTTCCACGTGCCTTTGAGGTCGAGGATATTGGGGCGCGGGCCGATGAACGAGACGAGGCTCATGACCAGCTCCTCGCGGATCGGGTCGATGGGCGGGTTCGTCACCTGCGCGAAATTCTGCTTGAAGTAGGTGTGCAGGAGCTTCGGCTTGGAGGACAGCGCCGAAATGGGCGTATCCGTGCCCATGGAGCCAATGGCTTCCTGCCCCGTCTCGATCATCGGGGACAGGAGAAACTTCCAGCTTTCCTGCGTGTAGCCGAACGCCTGCTGCCGGTCGAGCAGCGGAATATTGGTTTTCTGTTGCGGCAGCTCCGCGCGCGGCAGCGTCTCCACCCGCACCTGCCCATGGTGCAGCCACTCCTGATAGGGGTGCAAATTAGCGAGTTGCGACTTGATTTCATCGTCGGAGACGATCCGTCCCTTTTCAAGGTCGATCAGCAGCATCTTGCCGGGCTGAAGGCGCCATTTGTGAACGATCATCTCCTCGGGCACAGGCAGCACGCCCGCCTCGGAGGCCAAGATCACGCGGTCGTCCGAGGTGATGATGTAGCGCGCCGGCCTCAGACCGTTGCGGTCGAGGGTCGCCCCAATTTGGCGCCCGTCCGTGAAGGCGATAGCGGCGGGGCCATCCCAAGGCTCCATGAGCGAGGCGTGATACTCGTAAAACGCATGCCGCTTCTCATCCATGAGCTTGTTGCCCGCCCAGGCTTCGGGAATAAGCAGCATCATGGCATGCGCGAGGCTGTAGCCTCCCTGAACCAAAAATTCGAGCGCGTTATCAAAGCAGGCGGTGTCGGATTGCCCTTCGAAGGATATGGGCCAAAGCTTGGAGATATCGTCGCCAAACAGCGGCGAGGACACGCTCGCCTCTCGCGCCGCCATCCAGTTCACATTGCCGCGCAACGTGTTGATCTCGCCGTTGTGACAGATCATGCGATAGGGGTGAGCAAGCCTCCAGGACGGGAAGGTGTTTGTCGAGAACCGCTGATGAACGAGCGCAAGCGCCGAAGCAAAGCGCGGGTCGTGCAGGTCGAGGTAATATTCCCCCACCTGATAGGACAGGAACATTCCTTTATAGACGACGGTTCGGCAGGACAGCGTGACAATATAGAAGTCCATGATGTCCTTCGGACCGAGTTCGGCTCGCGTCCGGTTCGAAATGATCCTGCGCACGAGATAAAGCGCGCGCTCGAATGCATCTTCATTGGTAGTGCTAGCAGGCCGGGCGACGAACACCTGCCGATGGAAAGGCTCGGAAGCCATGACTATTTCGGGCAGCGATTCATTGTTCACCGGCACATCGCGCCAGCCTAAGAGCGGGATGCCTTCCTCCGCGAACACGGCGGCCACAATCGCCTCGCACTTCGCGCGCAGCGCGGGGTCTTGCGGCATGAAAATCTGGCCAACGCCGTATGAGCCTGGCTTGGGCAACTTAAATCCAAGGCGCTCCGCCTCGGCTGCGAAAAATTCGTGCGGGATCTGAACGAGGACGCCTGCTCCGTCGCCCGCAAGCGGATCGGCCCCGACCGCGCCCCGATGCTCGAAATTCAACAGGATCTTCAAGGCATCCTGAACGATCTGATGGCTTTTCACGCCTTTGATATTGGCGATCAGGCCGAGGCCGCAGGCGTCCCGCTCGTACGAGGGATCGTAAAGCCCCTGAGGTTCCGGAAGGCCGTGGGCGTGGTTTAACCTGTTACCTGAATGCATCGTGGTTTCGGTCATGGCTTTAGGTTTGAGAGAAGGTCTTTGAATTATTTGCGATCCTGGTGTAGCTCATGCGTGCGCGCTTTCTTAATTCGCACAGTCTGGCGCGTGCTGATTAGGGGCGAAGCTTTTGGGCTGCGGCATCGGCTGAGTCGCCGTGATTTTTCACGCTGGTAAAGCCGCCCGTCCTCATCCTGTCACTCCCACTCGCAGCCTGCATCGTCCAGGCGCGCAAAAACCCGATCCCGAAACACATCTGTTTGCGAAAACAAATGAGTATCCGGGCCGAGTTCGACCGTGAGCTTTTTCCGCTCATCAGTTCGGAGCCTGCCAGAAATCAAGGACCATGACAAGTATGCAATGTTGACGCTCTGGCGCGAACCCAGGTTAACGGTCATTAAGCAATTGCGTGTGGTGTGATTCCATCGGGCTTTCCTGATTGGGAGCCTGCAGATGGACAATTCCGGCTAGCAGAGGGTTGGGGCGTGACGTAAGGCCCGCAGCGGGCTGCAAACTCTGCACGCCTTAAGCGCCGGATCCCCTTCGGCGGCGTGTCAACCAACGAAATTTCGCTTTGCGAGAGCACATATAGCTAACGAATATCTTCGCGGATGGCGGCTAGCTTTTTCTGCGGTGGCCTCAGCGATTTTCATCACCTCGCACTGTGATCCTCCCATGGCAGCGGCTCGAATTTGACTTCCGGGCAGCGCTTCAATAAGCGGAACTTCTCATCAGCAGGCATCCACCAGGGTAATCGGCTGTTTGCAAAAATATTCATCCAAGGAATTATACGCCTCCTGAACACTCTTCTGGCGGTCGTCATACTCTTTCAGCTTTCTTGCCCACTCAAGGCCTTCGACCGTAATGTCGACGATGTCGTGAGCTGTATCGGCCTTTTTTCGTAGCGCCTCGTTCCATTCTATCCGTGCTTGTCTTGCTTCATGCTCTGCTGTCAAGAATTCACTCTGGCCCAGTTTAAGCGTATGTTCGAAGGATAGATCTTTTAAGCCTTTCGCCAGGCCGGCGTAGTTCTCAGCACTTCGCATATGACTCAAAGCGTTCTCAGCACTTCGCATATGACTCAAAGCGCGTTCCATATTCATAATAGCCGCTTGCAAACCCCCGGCGCTGGCGGAATAAGGGGTTAGCGCGACAAGAGCGGCAAACAAAACAATTGCAGACCGCGGCATGCGCAACTCCTGAAATGTGACAAAGATCATGCCGATATAATTTCCGGGAAGCGGGAACCAAGGGCGGGGTCTTCTTAAACTAAAGTCGGATTAGCGTGCTTCCGCGTCCCTGTTTGCCGCCAGGCGGCGGCTCTTGCACGACCTGCAATTGGGACAGGCGAAGCAGCCCTATGCAAACCGGAAAGGCCGGCTGCGCAGCGCCCCTGAAGAAGTTGCGCTACGCGATGGGGCGCGCGCGGCGGAAACCCTATATAAGTGGATCGCGCCCGGAGAATGGGTTTCCCATCGCGTGCTCCGGGGTTAACGTTGGGGCGAGGCGGAGCGTGATGGCGGCTATGGACTGGCTGGGAAATCTGCAAGGCGTTGTGGCGCGGAGCTGGCGGGGCATCAGCGATACGGTGCTTTCGCCGCAAGCCATCGCCACTCCGGACGAGAAAGTGGCGGAGCTCGCGAGCCAAGCCGCGCCCGTGATCTGGCTTATTGGCAAGGTTCAGTCGGGCAAGACCTCGATTGTCCGGGCCTTGACTGAGGCGACCGCCGCTGAAGTTGGCGAGGGCTACAAGCCCTGCACCAGGACCGCCGCAATCTTCGATTTCCCCAAGGATGCGCCAGTCATCCGTTTTCTCGACACGCGCGGCCTTGGCGAACGAGGCTATGACCCGGCCGAGGACATCGGCGTTCACGAAGCACAATCCCATCTCGTGCTCGCGGTCATGAAAGCGCTCGACCCGCAGCAGGAAGCGGTTGTCGAAGCGGTTGGGACAGCGCGAAAGCGGCATCCCGAGTGGCCGGTCATCGTCGCGCAAACGACGCTGCATGAGGCTTACGCGCCGGGGCAAGGCCATCCGCAGCCCTATCCTTATGGCGTCCCCGGCGAGGACTCGCCCTCCGATCCCGCAATTCCGGCGGATCTGGCGAGAAGCCTCGCCTATCAGCGGTCGCTTTTCAAAGGCCTGCCCGGAAACGGCCTTTGTCTGTTTGTGCCGCTGGACTTCACGCAAGCCGGCGACGGCTTCGAACCGAAGGAATATGGGCTCGCCGCGCTCTTGCACGCCTTGGAGGCGGCGGCGCCTGCGGGCCTTGTCGCCGCCTTGAAGGATGCGAATGCGAAAGCGGGCGACACGCTCGCGACCGAAGCTCACCCGCATATCGTCGGATACGCAACCGCCGCCGCCGCCGCCGACGCAGTGCCGGTCGCTGGCGCCGTCGCCGTTCCGGTGGTGCAGTCGAAGATGCTGCACAGCCTCGCCCGCATTTACGGCGTCGACTGGAACCGGCAAGCGCTCGGCGAGTTCGCGGCGTGCCTTGGCGTGGGAGCGGTGTCGCGGCTTGCGGCCGGCTTCGGCTTCCGGCAACTTGCGAAGCTCATTCCGGTCTATGGGCAAACCGCTGGCGCCGCGGCGGCAGCCGCCACAAGTTTCGCCACCACTTTCGCCATCGGCAAGGCCGCCTGCCATTTTCTTGCCATTCACCGCGCGGGCGGGAGCGACCCGAAGGGCGTCGCCGCGGCTTATTCAGCCGCGCTGGCGCAAGCTTTTCGCTTCCGCAAAGCGGCGGCGGCGCAAGGGGCGCCCGCATGAGCAGCGCGCGCAACGGCAATCTTTGGCTCCGTCTTTCCATCGTCGCGCTCTGCCTCGTGCTGCCCTCGCTGACGCTGGTACCGTTCGGCGGCGTCTGGCTCTGGCAGCATGGCTACGCTTATTACTGGGTGATCGGCGCATGCTGCTTCGTCGTCATCGCCTTTTTGTTTCAGCTCTATCTCTTCCAGCGCCTCGACATTCCACTTAAGGGGCCGCGTCCGGTTGAGCTGCCCGAAGACGCCGCCGCCTCGACCTGGACGCCGCGCGAGAACGAAGCCTGGAACGCGGTTCTCGCCGTGGCGGACACCGTCGACTTGAGCCATTTCTCAAGCTGGCAATCTTTCCTCGGCCTCGGCCAGCAAACCATCGAGGCGGTGGCGAAGACTCTGCACCCCGAGGTGAAGGACCCGCTGTGGCAATTCACCGTGCCGGAAGCGCTAACCCTCGTCGAGCAGGTGAGCCTGCAACTGAAGCCGACGGTCGTCGACAATATCCCCTTCGGCGACCGCCTCACGGTGGGCCAGGTGATTCGCATTTACGAATGGCGGTCGCTGATCGATATCGCGCAGAAGGGCTACGACATCTGGCGGATGGTTCGCATGCTGAACCCGGCGACGGCGGTGACGCAGGAGCTTCGCGAGCGGCTATCCAATCAAATGTATCGCTGGGGCCGGGAGGAGCTGGCGAAGCGGCTCGCGCGGGGATATGTGTTGGAAGTGGGCCGCGCGGCCATCGATCTTTATGGCGGCCGCTTGCGCATCGAGCCGGAGGATTTGGAAGCCCACGTCACGGAAGCCACCGAGCGCGACCGCCGCGCCGCTTCGAAAGTGCAGGCCGAGCCGTTGCGCCTTCTCCTTGGCGGACAGGTGAACGCCGGCAAATCCAGCCTTATCAACGCGCTGCTTAACGAGATCCGCGCGGCCTCGGATGCGCTTCCGCTGACGAGCGCGTTCACGGCCTATGAATTGAAGCGCGAAGGCGTGCCGCAGGCGCTCATCCTCGACAGCCCCGGCCTCGATAGCCTTGAGCAGCCGCTCGATAAGCTCGTCGAGGAGGCGGCGCAGGCCGACCTCATCATTTGGGTGGCGAGCGCGGTGCGCGCCGACCGCGAGCTGGACGGGCGCGCCCTCGACGCGATCCGCGCCCATTTCGCCGCGCGCCCGAACCGCCGCCGGCCGCCTATGCTGCTGGTGCTGAGCCATGTGGACCGGCTCCGGCCCATGCAGGAATGGAAGCCGCCCTACGATCTGGCCGATCGGGCGAACCCGAAAGCCGCATCGATCCGCGCGGCGGTGGAGGCGGCAGGCGGCGATCTTGGCTTCACGGCGGACGACGTTATCCCCGCGTGCCTCGACGCGAAGCTTGGCCCTTATAATGTGGACGCGGTTTGGGCCGCGATCATGGAGCTGATGCCGGAAGCGCAGCGCGCCCAGCTCGTGCGCACGCTGCAGGATATCGATCGCGGCTTCGATTGGCGGAGGCTGCGCACGCAGGCGGTAAACGCCGGGCGGATCTTGGCGAAGGCGGTGCTGGCGGGGGGAAATCGCTGACGCAGGGCTGGCTTATGCAGCTGGTTTTGAGCTGGGGACCTATTTTCGATTTGCGGCCCAAATGGCGTTTCAGGGTCGATAAGAGACATCCGAAAATTTCGAACGAACCGCCGCAGAACCCCAATAAGCAGAAATCGCTTTTGCGATCCACGAGCACCGGCATCGCAATCAAATTTTTGGCGGAAACGACGCACCGGACCTACAGCGATATCGCTCACTTGAGCAATTTAGACTTGTACCATTTGATGAACTTATCGCTTACGTCTCTTGCGTCCGCTCAACTTGATAGCTGCTTCATAGGATCGATGACGCTCAAGACAAAGAAGACCGCGCTCAAGACCGTGTTATGCAGACGCCGCGCTCTTTGTCGCCTTCTGCTTGCGCGCCTGCTTAGGCGCGGGAACAAAAGAGATGGCGAGGCGGCTTCCCGTTGCTGTCGCAAAGCGCTTCAACGTCCGCGTCGACGGAAGGTAACGGCCGCTTTCAAGCCGGGCAATGACGGTCCGCGAGGTGTCCATGCGGCTCGCAAGTTCATCCTGGGTAAGTCCGGCGCGGGTGCGAGCCTCGATCATCTCGCGGGCGAGCGCGAACTCTGTTTCGAGTTCGGCATACGCCATCGCGTATTCGGGCTCCTTCATCCACGTTTCGTGCAAATCGGCTACGCGGGTCATGTCACGTCCTTCGCCCTCTTCAGGGCTAGCTCGATCTCTTGGCGCGGCGTCTTCTGCGTCTTTTTCACAAACACCCGCACGACCACCACTCTTTTGCCTTTTGCCGTAACATAAAGCGCCCGGGCGATTCCGTCGGCGCCCTTCATGCGGATTTCCCAAAGCGCCCCTTCGATGTGGTCGACGTGAGGCGCGCCTACCTTTTCCAAGCCAATCGCCTCAATTAGCCCTGCGATGCGGACGAAGCGCGCTCGCATATCGGCTGGCAAAGCCTCAAGCTCAGCGTCGACAACGGCATTCAGGGTTTCAACGGTCCAGGCTTTCATATGTAGCAAATTTGCTACCTTGAGGCAATAGACTTCGCAAGCCAAAACTTAGCCTGAGGCCGGATCGCAGGCAGCAGAGTGAATGCGGCATTCCTGGCGATAGCCAGTATCGGCGCCAACGGCAGCTTTCCGTCTAATTTGAGGCGTCACCAGAAATCGGTCCAATGTCTCTTCCCGGCCTTCGCACTAAATCGCTGCGCGATAGCCCGCTGCTGCGGTCAGCTTCCTGAGGGTACTGAGCAGGAAGTCTAAAGTCTATCCAGTACCGCGCCGGGAGCCTGTCCTGGACAATCGAGGTGTTGTCCACCTCAAGACAGGATTCCCCCAATGTCTACAGTTAAAAGTACGGTCAGCCCGCTGCGCCAGCGCATGATCGATGACATGAACGCCCGCAAACTTGGCCTGAATACACAACGGAATCATATCGCAGCTTGCAAACGGTTTGCCGCGTTTTTGCAGCACTCGCCCGATACCGCGACACCTGACGATGTACGCGCTTTCATGCTGCACTTGGCAGGAAACGGCACCAGCATTGGCCGCCGCAACCAGATCATGACAGGCGTGAGGTTCCTCTTCCGGGTGACGCTGAGACGGCACGATCTGGCGGCTGAGATTTTTCATATCAAGCAGCCGCAGACACTGCCCAACACCATGAGTCAGCAGGAAGCCAAACGGCTGCTCGTCACGGCGGAAAAACTCAAGGTCCGGCTCATGCTGGCCCTGGGCTACGGCTGCGGGCTGCGGGCGGGCGAGATCTGCCGCATCAAGGCCGGCGATATCGACAGCCAGCAGAACATCATCCGCGTCGTCCAGTCCAAAGGCCGCAAAGACCGGCACGTCATGCTGCCGCCCGAGGTGCTGGAACTTTTACGGCAATGGTGGAAGGTGCGTCCCAGCCGTCATGATGAGGGTATACCGCTGCGGGAACGCTGGATATTTCCGGGGCGCAAGAGAGACCGGCCCCTGACCACCCGCCAGCTCAACCGCCTGTTCCACGAGGCAGCAGACGAAGCGGGCCTCAAAAAGCCGCTCAATTTGCGCTCCTTAAGGCACAGCTTCGCCACCCATCTGCTGGAACAGGGTACCGATATTCGCCTGATCCAGGCGGTTCTGGGCCACGAAAAATTAGACACGACGGCGCGCTATACCCGCGTCGCCACCGGCCGGATCGCAGCTATAGAGAGCCCGATCAGCCAGGTCTCCGGCATGCAGAAGCCCACACAGCCGCAGCCGCCGAAGAGAAAGAAAGGCAGACGGCAGGCGGCTGCGTAGACGGCAGGCATGCCCCGGCCATCGCTGGAGGTTGCGGACATCTTCCGCAGCCACGGCGCCGCTTGGCGTCATGCCAACCGCGGCCATGTCAGCCTTGAGCAGCAAAAGGTGATGTCTGCGATCGAGCGCTGCCGCACGGCGGCGCTGGGCGGCTATGTTGCCCAATGCGAAAACGCAAGCTGCGGGCACACCGTCATAGCCTACTGCAGCTGCCGCAACCGGCATTGCCCCAAGTGCCAGGGAGCGGCCGCACGGGAATGGCTGGCCCAGCGCCAGGCCGAACTGCTGCCCGTCCCTTATTTCCATGTGGTATTCACGCTGCCTGCGGCCATTGCGGATATCGCCTATCAGAACAAGGCCGTCATTTACGGCATCCTGTTCAAAGCGTCGTCCCAAGCCATGCTGACCATTGCCGCCGATCCCAAGCATCTGGGCGCCAAAATCGGCATCGTCTCCGTGCTCCATAGCTGGGGTTCGGCCATGACGCATCATCCCCATGTGCACATGATCGTGCCGGGCGGCGGCCTTTCTCCCGATGGAAGATGCTGGATTGCCAGCCGCCCCAACTTTTTCCTCTCCGTCCGGGTGCTCTCGCGGCTCTTCCGGCGGCTCGTGCTGACCAGGCTGTCCGCCGCTCACAAAGAAGGGCGGCTCAAGTTCTTCAATACCCACGTTGCCCTCGCAAATCAGAGGGCTTTCGCCGCTTTCCTCGCTCCGCTGCGGCGGCAGGAATGGGCGGTGTATTCAAAGCGGCCTTTCGCCGGCCCGGACGCGGTCCTTGCCTACCTATCCCGCTATACGCACCGCGTTGCCATCTCCAACCGGCGTTTGATCGCCGCCGATGAGAAAGGCGTCACCTTCAAATACAAAGACTACCGTGCCCAAGGCGCGGGCCGCCAGAAAATCATGACGCTTCCCCCGCATGAATTCATCCGGCGCTTCCTTATGCACGTGCTGCCGAAGGGCTTCCACCGTATCCGGCACTACGGGCTGTTCGCCAATGGCGGCCGGGCAGAAAATCTGGCGGCAGCCCAGGCACTGCTCGCCGCCAAGCCGGTGGAACCAGTAGAAACCGCAAGCGCGGCTAACTCCGAAAAGCCTGAGCCTGGCGCCCCCCGCGTCCTGCGCTGTCCCTGTCCGCTTTGCGGCGGGCGCATGATCATCACCGGCGCCGTCGAACGCGGATGCGAAACAGGCTACCGCGCCGCCGTCATCTGGTTCGATACATCATGACAAAACTGCCGGAATTCGACCCTAGTGCTGACCGCGAACGCCGCCGCACCTTGCCCAGCCTCCGCGGCGCCCGGAACGAGGCGTGCCGCCGTTGGCCCAGAACACTCTCCGCCCAGTCAAACAACGGCAATTCCCGCTTCCCAGCCTCAACCGCCTTCACCGCGAACCGGCCGCAACAGCTTCAGCGGACGCGCCCATTTCCTGCTACAGGTTCCCCGCCGGCCGAATCTCCATAGCGTGCCCGCTGCCAGGGCGTGCCCAGTCTCACGCGATTTCCTGCATAGGCGCTTCCCGGACGCCTGCCGTCAGCGTGCGTGGCAAGCCCGGCGTTTCAGGCGTCCGGGAAACCTGCACTCTTGCGGGCCTACCGTTCTCCGCCGGTTTGTGGCGCTTGATCCGCGGGCGCAGCACCAAAATCGTCTTAATCACGGCGAGGAAATGTTCTGCCGTTCGGATCGCCTCCGCGATGTCGGCGATGCGCCGCACTTCGCCCCAGCGGCTAGAGGTAAGCCCCTTGAGAAATACCGCTACGTCGTAATCGCTGTCTGGCCTGGCGTCGCCGCGGGCGCGCGACCCATAAAGCACCACGCGCTCGATGCGTTCGCCGTAGAGCTCGGCAACCGCCGCACGGAATAGAGCAAGGACAGGATCGGACGTCTTCACGGGCGGCCCCCCAGCCAGCATCACAGACCGTAACGGTCGAGGACGCGGGCGTAAATGTCTTGAATTGTATCGTCGACGGCCTCGCCGCTGCCGGGCTGGTTCAAAGCTTCGCAGTAAAGGCGCAGCTGCTCCTCCTCCGGGAGCCGGTTCCATGCTGCAACTTCGGCTTTAGTTGGCAGAACTGAAGGCATTACTCTTGGCATAAGGGCGAGAATCTCAGCCTCGCCCGGTTCGCCGCCGGTTGGCTGGATATCGAACCGGGGTCGGGCCTCGTGCTCAATGAGGGCGAGCAGCGCCTCGGCGACGTTGTTTTGCCGATCGAGGGGAAGCCGCTTGGCGGCGTCGACGGCATGATCGAGTAATGTCGTCATGGCGTCACTCTAGCAGAGTGTTGCGGATTTTTCGAGCCTGGAAAAGTCCGCTGACAGCCAACCTTGGCAACCTTGCTGTTGTGCTGCGGCCTCCTTTTTGGGATAACGGGCGCGACACTAGCTGATAAGCGCCGCCTCGGTGGCGGCGCGATATGCAAAAGCGGTAGGGAATGAGAACTTTCAAAGGGGTCGGCCTCAACGAGCGGCTCGAGGCTGCGGCAAAGGCCAAGGAAACGGCCTTGCAGAAATATACGGAACGCAAGGCGGACGACGATCCGGCCGTACTCGAGCGGAAGGCCGCGAGGCTGCAAGCGGCCGAGGCGCGGAAGGCGCGCGCGGCTGAGCGCGAGGCGAAGAAGGCCGCGGAGAAGGCGCGCCTTATCGAAGAGAAGGCCAAGCAGGCGGCAGAGGCCGAGCTTGAAGCCGCTAGAGAGGTCGAGCGCCAGGAAGCGCTCGCGGCTGAGCAGAAAGCGGCCCGCGATGCGCGCTATGCCGCGCGCAAAGCCAAAAAGTGACGCCGGGACCGCGCCTGAAACTTTGACGATCGAGCGGTTGCGCCGTCGCGTAGCTGGTCTGTGCGCCGATGGATTGGGTTGACGCGAGCGGCTGGGCTTTCCATAGTCCCCGCCTGAACTGAACGCAAACATGAAACAGCTCGCACCATGACCGCCGCTTACCCAACGCTCGCAGAACTCGCGCAAGCCTCCAAGGCTTGGCCCTTCGAAGAGGCGCGGAAGCTTCTGAAACGGCTGGAGAAGGCCGGCCCGGCGCGCGAGGTGGTGTTCGAGACGGGCTACGGCCCCTCGGGGCTGCCGCATATCGGCACATTCGGCGAGGTCGCGCGCACCTCGATGGTGCGGCATGCGCTCGAAGTGCTGCGGCCGGGCGTGAAGACGCGGCTCGTCTGCTTTTCCGACGATATGGACGGGCTGCGGAAGGTTCCTGCGAATGTGCCGAACAAGGAGCTTCTCGAAGCCGCGCTCGACAAGCCGCTGACCGCTGTGCCCGATCCGTTCGGCACGCATCCAAGCTTCGGCGCGCACAACAATGCGCGGTTGCGCGCTTTCCTCGACAGCTTCGGCTTCGAGTATGAATTCCTGTCCGCCACCGAATGCTATCGTTCGGGCCAGTTCGACGCGACGCTCCTGCGCATGCTCGAAGCCTATGACGCGGTGATGGCGATCATCCTGCCGACGCTCGGACCGGACCGCCGCGCAACCTATTCGCCGTTCCTGCCGATCTCGCCCACAACGGGCAAGGTGCTGCAGGTGCCTATCGAGAAGCGCGATCTTGCCGCCGGCACAGTCACCTATCGCGATCCGGATACAGGCAAAACGGTCGAGACGCCGGTCACAGGCGGGCATGTGAAGTGCCAGTGGAAGGCCGATTGGGCGATGCGCTGGGTGGCGCTCGGGGTCGATTACGAGATGGCCGGCAAGGATTTGATCGACAGCGTCACGCTCTCGTCGAAGATTTGCCGCGCGCTTGGCGGCAAGCCGCCCGAGGGCTTCAATTACGAGCTGTTCCTCGATGATCAGGGGCAGAAAATCTCAAAGTCGAAGGGCAATGGCATCTCGGTGGAGGAGTGGCTGGCCTACGCCACGCCGGAGAGCCTCAGCCTTTACATGTTCCAGAAGCCGAAAACGGCGAAGCGGCTTTATTTCGACGTGATCCCGAAGGCGGTGGACGAGTATTTCACCTATCTCGACACCTATCATCAGGAAAACCCCGAGCAGCGGCTGAACAATGCCGTCTGGCACATCCATAACGCCAAGCCGCCGCAGCATAGCGTGCCGATCAGCTTCAGCCTGCTGTTGAACCTCGTCAGCGCCTCGAATGCCCATACGAAAGACATTCTGTGGCAGTTCGTGCGAAACTACGCGCCGGGGGCCAATCCGAAGGACGATCCCGAACTCGACCGGCTGATCGGGTTCGCTATCCGCTACTTTGAAGAGCGGGAGAAGCCGTTCAAGGTCTATCGCGCGCCAAGCGCCATCGAGCGCGACGCCATGATCGATCTCAACGCGCGGCTGCTTCACGCCAGCCCCAAGCTTAGCGCAGAGGAACTGCAAGCGATCGTCTACGAGGTGGGCAAGACGCATCCCTTCGAGAATTTGCGCGATTGGTTCAAGGCGCTCTACGAGGTGTTATTCGGCGAGAGCCAGGGGCCGCGTTTCGGCTCATTCATCAAGGCTTATGGTATCGAAAGAACGCGCGAGCTGATTGCGGATCGGCTGCGGCAGCCTGTGGAGGCGGTGTAGTCGCCATGCAGATCGATACGCTTTACAAGCTTTTGACGCTGCAAGAATGGAAGGCGGCGCACGCGGAAGGGGTCTATCGCGGCTCGCAGGCCGATTTGAACGATGGATACATCCATTTCTCAACCGCTGCTCAAGTCGAGGAAACGGCGCGGAAGCATTTCACCGGCGTGCCCGATCTCATTCTCCTGGCTGTGGATCGGGATTTGCTTGTGAAGCTTCATGCACCTCAGGGGGAGGGGGCTGACAAAGCGGCCCTTCTCCCACGGGGAGAAGGACAAAGCTTGCCCCTGGCCCAACCGGGGGAGCAGGGGAGCCACCCGCTTCGCTGGGAGCTGTCGCGAGACGGCTATCTTTTCCCGCATCTCTATGCGCATCTTCCTCTCGCCGCGGTTCGCACCGCAACCGGGATCGAACTTTCCGATGACGGTACGCCAATCATTCCAAGCGGCCTGCCCGCATGAACCGCTTCTGGTCCGCAGCCCAGGCGAGCTTGCTCTTTCTCGATCCTGAAATCGCGCATGAGACGTCGTTGCACGCGCTCGAAGCCGGCGTCTATCCCCGGCAATTGAAGCCTGACGATCCGGGCCTCGCCCAAAACCTGTTCGGCCTTGCCTTTCCAAACCCCATCGGCGTCGCCGCGGGATACGACAAGGATGCGCGCGTTTATAATGCGCTGTTCGATATCGGCTTTGGCTTTGCCGAGGCAGGCACCGTCACCCCCAAACCGCAGCCGGGAAATCCGCGTCCGCGCGTGTTCCGGCTGATGCGCGAGCGCGGCATCGTCAATCGCCTCGGCTTCAACAGCGCTGGGCACTCCGCTGTGCTCGTCCGGCTCGCAAGCCGGCTCCCGCGCGGCATTCTTGGCGTCAATATCGGCGCCAACCGCGACAGCCGCGACCCTATCGCGGACTATGTCGCGGGCGTTCACGCGTTTGGGCCGTCCGCCTCCTACCTCACGGTCAACATCTCTTCGCCCAACACGCCGGGCCTCCGCGATCTGCAAGCGCCCGATCGCCTGAATGCGCTTCTCGAAGCCGTGATGGCGGCGCGGGCAAACCTCGCGTGCCCCGTGCCGATTCTCGTCAAGCTCGCCCCCGACTTGGCCGACGAGGACATCGCGCCCGTGATGCAGTGCCTTCTCGATCATAGCGTCGACGGCGCGATCCTCACCAACACGACGCTATCGCGAGAGGGCGTTTCGCCCGACTCCCATCATAATGAGCAGGGTGGCCTCTCGGGGCGGCCGCTCTTCAAGCGATCCACGCGCTTCCTCGCAAAGTGTTACCTCGAAGCGCAAGGCAAGCTGCCGCTCATCGGCGTTGGCGGCATCGATTCCGGCGCCGCCGCGATTGCGAAAATCCGCGCGGGCGCGTCGCTGATCCAAGTCTACACCGGCCTCGTCTATGAAGGCCCAACCCTTCTGTCGGACATCAAGGACGCCTTGCTCGCCGAGATGAAGTCGACGGGAACACCGCTTGCCGATCTCGTGGGAACCGCCGCGGACAAGTGGGCGGCAAGCTAGGCGGCCTTTGACGGCTTCGCCCGCGAATAGCGGGCATCGCAGCTCATATTTCCGGGCTGCGCTTCTGCAAGCAACCGCCCTCCAGGTGCGCATTTCTTCGGATATCGAGATGCCCGCCTCTCTGCGGGATTCTTGCAGCGCAGAGGCGCATACATAGAACAAACTGCAGGTGAGGACCGCAACGAGCGCGATCGCACCAGCGAGCGATTTGTTGAGAAGGGTCGGGAGGGGGCGTGCAGGATTTCTCGCTATCCCATGTGTGGCAAGGCAGCTTCCAGATCCTGAAGCGGCACTTTCCGATCAGGCCGACACAATCCCGCCCCTGACCCTTAAGAGACATTTGGCGTGTGCCCAGCGCTCAATTCATTCTAATTTCCTTGTCTTTTCCAAGCTTCACTAAACCCTTTCCAGTGATGCATACAAGTCCCTTGTATTCCAAAACGCCAAAGACCATGGAATCGCCTGGGGCAGTCTTGAATGACACATCCTGAGTGTATTGTAACTCGTAGCCGTCGGTTTTGACCGCGAATATCGAGCCATCGCCTGCAGGAATGGCCGGAAGGGCGGAAGGGCTGATCCGCCCATGACAAGTGACCACGGTACCGCACTCAATAGTCTAAAGGCCCCCCGTTCGATCAGTTTGTTCGTATCCGTTGCGGCGGCATCACCTTCAATACCAGCTTTTTTCGCGCGAGACTGGCGGCGGAAGCGGGAACGGAAGATGAGCGCTTATGCAAAATGACAGGCCTCAGCACAGTCTCTTACGGCAGGATGGCTACCGGCGGATCGAGGTGATCACGGGGCAGCGGCGGCGCCGGCAATGGAGCGATGAAGAGAAGGCGCGGATTGTTTCGGAGAGCTTTGCTCCCGGCGCAAATATTTCCGCTGTGGCGCGGCGTCATGGCGTGAGCTGCGGCTTGCTGCATAATTGGCGCGGTCAGGCCCGGCAAGCGGCTGCAACAAAGACGCCGTTCATTCCGATCACGCTGGCTGATGGGAGCGGCGGCGGAGAGGAAGATGGGGCCATCGCGTCTTGCGGCGCGATCGAGATTGAGCTTGCGGGCGCGCGCGTCCGCGTCGAGGGCGCGGCCGGCAAGACAGCGCTCAAAACCGTGCTGGCGGCGCTGCGCGAAACGGCATGATCGGGATTTCCGGCGGCCGGCGCATTTTCTTGGCTGCAGAGCCGATCGATTTCAGGAAGGGCATGGATTCCATCGCCGCGCTGGTGGCTGAGATGCTGAAGGCCGATCCATTTTGCGGCGATATGTTCATCTTCCGTCCGAAGCGATGCGACCGTTTGAAAATCCTGGTCTGGGACGGCTCCGGGCTGATTCTGGCTACCAAGCGGCTTGAGGAGGGGCGCTTTTGCTGGCCGCCGGCGCGTAACGGCACGGTCCAGCTCAGCGCCTTGCAGATGTCCATGCTGCTCGAAGGTCTGGCGTGGACCAACGCGCCGGTCAAAGCCGTGAGGCGTCCAGTAAAAGCTGCTTAAAGCGAACGATTTTACTGGATGAACGGCGACGCTCCCGCATAAGTTGCGGGCATGATTCTCGCTCTCTCCGATTTGCCATCCGATCCGGAGCAGCTCAAGGGAAGGCTCATCGAGCTGGCCTGCGCTGCTGAGGAGGCCGCCGCCCAGCGCGACGCGGCGCTGGCGGAGAACGAGAAGCTCCTTTACATCCTGGCTGAGTTTAAACGCGCCTTGTTTGGGAAGCGTTCGGAAAAGCTCGATCCCGATCAGCTGCAGCTCATCTTCGATCTGGCCGCCGCGGCGGCGGCGACGGAGGAAGCTGACGAAAGCCGCGACGCCTCCGCCGCAGCTCGCAAAAAGCCGCGCAAAGCCGCCGAACGCAATCGCGGCAAGCTGCCCGAGCATCTGCCGCGCATCGAGATACGCATCGATCCCGAGGCCAAGACTTGCTCCTGTTGCGGCGGGGCGCTCCATGTCATTGGCGAGACCGTGAGCGAGATGCTGGACATCGTGCCGGTGCAATACCGGGTGAAGCGCATCATCCGCCCGCGCTATGGCTGCCGGGGCTGCGAGAACGCCGTGGTTCAGGCGCCCGCGCCGGCGCGGCCGGTCGATGGCGGCATCGCCACCGAAGCGCTGCTCGCCGCCATCGCGGTTGGAAAGTTCGCCTGGCATCTGCCGCTGAACCGCCAGCTGCGCATGATGCGGGCGCAAGGGATCGAGCTTGACCGCTCGACGCTGTCATTGTGGATCGGCCGCACCGCCTGGTGGCTGAAGCCGCTTTATGCGCTGCTGCTCGCTTCGATCCTGGCGCGGCCGAAAATCTTCTGCGACGAGACGCCGATGCCAGTGTTCGCCCGTGGCGGCACGAGGCGCTGCCAGTTCTGGGCGGTTGCCGTCGACGACCGGCCGTGGGCCGGGCCTGCGCCGCCCGCCGTCGCCTACGCTTTCGCCGTGGGCCGAAAAACCGAGCATGCCATGACGCTGCTCGATGGCTTCTCTGGCATCCTGCAGGTGGACGGCTACGCCGCCTACAAAAAGCTGGCGGAGACGGAGCGCGAGGGTAAGACCGTTGTGCTCGCATTCTGCCTCGCCCATGCGCGGCGCAAGTTCTTCGAGTTCCACAAAGCCACAAACTCGCCAATCGCCTTCGAAGCTTTGCGCCAGATCGCGGCCGTTTACGCCATCGAGACGCGTATCCGAGGTCTGAGCGCCGCCGAACGGCTGGCCGTCCGCCAAGTTGAAAGCAAGCCGCTCATGGAAGCGTTCAAGACTTGGGCCGAGGAGCGGCTGAAGGAGGTCTCCGCCAAATCGCCGCTCGCCGCCGCGATCCGCTATACGCTGAACCACTGGCAGGGGCTCACCGTGTTCCTCGCCGATGGCCGCGTGGAAGTCGACAACAACACCGTCGAGCGCGATATGCGCCCCATCGGCCTCGGCAGGCGCAACAGCCTCTTCGCAGGCAGCGAAGACGGAGCAGACTCGTGGGCGGTTCTGGCGTCGCTCATCAACACGGCGCTGCTCAACGACGTGGACCGGCAGCCCTGGCTTACAGATGTCCTCGAGCGCATCGTCTCCGGCCAGTCCAAAAGCCACCAACTGGCGGAGCTTCTGCCCTGGAATTGGAAAACCGCACGCGCGGCTCCCGTGCAAGACCTGAAAATGGCGGCCTGAGCCGCCTCAGTGGCATCCCCATAGCGGATACGGTTGGAGTAGGATAAATACCCAACTTCATCGATGACCAGGAGTGCAGGCCTGGCGTAGCGGCTTAGCCTGTATTTGAGCGCGATGGCGCTGTCGATGGCGGCGAGTTCGCTGAACAGCTGTCCGGCGCTGGTGAAGATGGCGGTGTGCCCCTGGATCACCGCCTGATGGGCGACGTTCTGGGCGATCATGGTTTTTCCGATGCCGTTCGGCCCTCTGAGGACGGCATTGGCGGCTTCGCCGAGGAAGTCTAGGGACATGAGGTCCTCGATGGCGGCGCGGTCGCACTTGACAGGCCAGTTCCAGTCGAAGTCGCACAAGGGCTTGAACCGGCCGATGCGGGCCGCCCGGAGGCGGCGCTCCAAACTCCGGCGTGCACGCTCCTCTTCTTCCCACTGGATCAGCTCCTGAACCCATGGGGCAGCGCCGGTGTCTGGCCAATGAGCCAGCAGGCCAAAGAGATTGAGGGCTTTGGCTCTGCGGCGAAGGGTTTCTGCGGGCAGCGGAGCGGCGGGACGGGCAGAGTGATCGCGGTCATTCATGTCCAGTCCTTTCGATGGCGTCATACGAGGCAAGGTTATGAGAGCGGACTGCGGCGTCTTTGGCCTTGGCGCTTTCGGAGAGATTGACGGCGACCGGCGGCGGCAGTTTGCGCGCTTCCCGGCGCCGGTCGAGGGCGCAGCGGACGGAATTGGGATGCGGGGCGCCGTGGCTGAGGGCTTCCAGGACCGCCTCGCGCAGTTCAGCGGCGCCGTAACGATCGAGGAGGTTCATCAAGGCCGCGGTGAGAGACCCGAGATTCTCGTTGCGCGCCGCGGCGCGGACCAGAAGGTCGCGGCAGGCGGGAACGGCCTGGATGAGCCTGTCCGTGGCCCGCTGCCGGCCAGCGGCGCGCTTTTGTTCGACAAGCGCCTGGATGTGTGCGGCGTCCTCGATCTGGGCGCCCTTATCGTAGCTGCGCGTGTGGCAGGCGATGATATCTTGCTTGTCGGCGATGCGCAGTTCGTGAAGGTCAGCGAACACGGTGAGCGCTTTGCGCGCGTGAGTGTGAGGGATGGAGTAGTCGTTTCCATCGAACCGGACATAGGGCGTCTTGCCGGCTTTGACTTCGGCGCGCTCGAACAAGGGATACGGCTCCTCGGGGCTCGCCATCAGCTTTGGCGCTTCTTGAGCGAAAGCCTCGCGGACGGTGATGGCTCTGTCCTCGGGGCAGAGACGGGCGGCCGCGGCTCCCAGGCGCCAGTCTTGGGCCTGAGCGTTCAAGTCATCGAGGCCGTCAAACTGGCGGGCGGCGAAGAAATTGTCGCGGACATAGCGGATGGCGCGCTCGACGCGCCCCTTCTCGTTGCCGCGGGCCAGGGCCACGGGGCGGGGCTCGAAGCGATAGTGCCGGGCAAAATCGATCAAGGCGGGGTTGAAGCGGATGGCCTCTCCCCGGCGCTCCAGCACGGCGCTTTTCAGGTTGTCGTACAGCAGCACCCTGGGGACGCCGCCCCAGGCGGCGAAAGCGCCGGCGTGTCCGCGAAGGAAGTTCTCCATGCGGGCGTTGAGGAAGAAGCGCAGATAGACCATCCGCGACCAGCTCAGCACCATGACGAACGCCATCAGCGGACGGCGGGCGCCGCCGATAGCGATGTGGCCGAAGTGCGCCCAGTCCACTTGCGCTTGCTCTCCCGGCAGGGTGCGCAGGCGCAAATAAGCTTCAGCCGCGGGCCTTGGCCGATGCCGGGCGACGATGGAGCGGAAATGGCCGGGGCTTCCGCTGTAGCCGCGCTCACGGACCATGGCGTAAAGGCGGCTGGCCGTCAGCGTGGGGAACTTCTCGAGCGTCTGGCGGATGAAGGGCAGATAGGGATCGGCTTTCGACGGCCTTGGCGGCTGTCCATGGCGCGGCAGGCCAGCCTGGGCCAGGACCCTGGCGACGGTGTCGTAGTGAAGATGCAACTGGCGGGCGATCGTTCCGATGCGCCACTTCTCGACATGGTAGTAGCGCAGGATTTGCGCCTCGGTATCAGGGGGGATGGTCACCGCCTGCTCCTCTCTTGTCCCGTTGAGCGATGCTTCGAGGAGCCCGGCGGCGCAGAAAGTCCCAGCGAAAGAAATCCGGACAGCAGCGGCTGCACTGGCAGCAACGCCAAGTTGTCGGCGCCGGCTTTTCTGCCGGTACATCGCCATCCAGCGGGGAGAGTGCTTCGGCGGCTGCCGGGCTCGCGGCAAGCAAACCATCCGTGGGCTGTGCGGGTGAACCCTGATCTATCACTTTATTTACGCGGGACCTGTACCGGCGTGTGGCTTGAGCGCGGGCCATGCCTCCCTTCAAGGTCGCGGCGTAACGCTTATTGGCTTGGGTCAGCGACCGCCGCCGGGCTGTTAGGGCGCAGGCGGGCGAACAATAGCGATGGCGCCTGTCGCAGCGCGGGCAGATACTGTGCGGAAGGTTCAGCAAATTCGAGTGAGGCGGCCATGGTATGCAGGTGATGATCGAAGTCACCAACCCTTTGGCGAGGGAGCAGACCATGACCAAGGTTCAGGATAAAGCGAAGATCATTGCAATCAAAGAGCTTCTGGAGCGGGACGATGATTTTGTCCGCTCGGCGGTTCAGTCTTTTGTTCAGGCGGCGCTGGAAGCTGAGATGACGGAAGCTTTGGCGGCCGAGAAGGGCGAACGCACCGAAGGGCGGCTTGGCTATCGCAGCGGCTATTACAGCCGCGCCTTGATCACGCGGGTTGGGACCTTGGAGCTTCGGGTTCCCCAGGACCGGGCGGGGCGTTTTTCGACGGAGTTGTTCGAACGCTATCAGCGCTCGGAGAAGGCTTTGGTTGGGGCGCTAGCCGAGATGTACGTACAAGGCGTTTCGACGCGCAAAGTGAAGGCAGTCACAGAAGCCTTGTGCGGCCATAGCTTTTCGGCCAGTTCGATCAGCGCCATCAACAAGACGCTGGATGAAAGCTTGAAAGCCTTTTCTGAGCGGCGTCTTGCAGACCCTTTTCCTTACCTTATTCTCGACGCCCGCTACGAACGCATCCGGGAAGGCGGGATCATCACAAGCCAGGCCGTGCTGATCGCCGTCGCGGTGGATTGGGAAGGCCGGCGGCAGATCCTCGCCGTAGAACTCGCCAATCGTGAGAGCCGGTCGAGCTGGCGGGACTTCTTGCTTGGCCTGAGAAAACGCGGACTAACCGGCGTGGAATTCGTGGTCTCGGACGATCATGCCGGTCTTAAAGCGGCGATCCGGGAAGTCCTGCCCGAAGCGGCGTGGCAACGGTGTTACGTTCACTTCCTCAGGAACGCGCTCGATTACGTGCCCCGCAAAGTCGATGACGATTGCCTGCGGGAGCTGCGCTGGTTTTACGACCGGCGCGAGCTCGCCGAAGTGCGCCGCGACATTGCGGCCTGGCTCGCCAAATGGCAGGCAAAATACCCAAAGCTCTGCGCGCCATATCCGCTTGCGGATATGGCCACTCTAGCTGGCGAACACGCCAAGGCGTGTTCGCGGGTCGAGGAGAACATTGAGGAGACGCTGTCCTATTACCGGCTGCCGCTCGAACACCACAAGCATATGAAGTCGACGAACATGCTGGAGCGTCTGAACCAGGAGATTAAGCGGCGAACGCACGTGGTCCGCATCTTTCCGAACTCGGAGAGTTGTCTCAGGCTCGTGCGCGCTCTTGCCGTCGAGATGCATGAGAACTGGCTTGAGGCCATGCGCTATCTCAACATGGACCACCTGCGAGAGCACAAAAAAAAGGTGCTGAGGCAGGCGGCATGACCGGCCCGGCTTGCTCCACGATCGCGCCGTGCTCGCGGCCCTCAACGCCGCTTCGCGCCGCCTGCGGCGGTGGCCTCCGGCCAGCGTTGACCGCCACTGTGCGCGGCGCTTTACGGAGTTCAGGCCGGGACGGAGAAACGCCGTTCAGCCGAACAAAGAAACATCACCAAAGCTGTGGCCCGGCCATTTTGCAGAACTTGACGCACAGAACTCGCGGGCAGATGGCCGCAAGAGTGCGGCAGAGAGCACAGTAAAAGAACCTGGCGGACGATCCCGCCAGCTCCGCAACGGCTGTAAGTCCGGCGTGGACGGTGGCTGCGAATGCTGGAATACTGCCCCCGCTTCCGTGCTGTGCACGGTTAGGGGCGCGGCGTCGATGTTAGACTTGGCCGTTGAGATCGGCGTCGCGCCTGGTTCCAAACTCAGGCGGACTTTTATGCTGGCGCCGTTAAGGCGCCGTTTGCTTCGCAGGGGGCAGACCGCGTGACGCGGGCATCTCTGCCAGTAATCGCCGCTCCCGAAATCGAACCCCTCAGCGTGACGCCGTCATACCCCCGGCGTCAGCGGGAAAATTGGTCTCCGTCCGGCATTCCGGCATTTATCTACGGATTCAGACCGGCGTTCACAGCAACGATGCTTTGGTGGCGATTGCGCCAACGGTCGCGACGTCGCTGCTGGCATACAACGTCTCGTGCGGAATCGAGCCGGTCAACAACTTCGCGAGCTATGACGAAGTACCTCCAAGCTATGCCGAGCGCCGCTTCAGAGAACTGCGCGGCCATGACGCGTTGCCGAGCTTCTTCGTCTCCGGGCGGGACGTGACGCCACAAGAGCGCTTCGAAATGTATGCGACGATCCAGCGGCAAGTCGATGCGCCGCTCGGAAGCGTCATCAACTGCCCGCCTGACCTACCGTTCGAGGATTTCGAACAGCTTTGCAGGGGCGCTTACGCGATCGGCGCCTCAGGCTGCGGCTTTTTTGGGTGCAATAGGCAAGATGATCGCCCGACTCGGCTGGACATGCCAAGTGCGCCGGGCCTTGCTAACTCTGCGGTCATGTCGATTGAAAATTAGAGAGGCAACGGGATGGCCGGGGAACGCACATACAGGCCGGTGTATGTCTCTGCCGAGACACTGGCGTATCTGCTTGACTGCTCCTCTGCGACAATCGCCAAATATTCGCAGACTGGGCTGCTGCCGAAGCCAATTATGCTCGGCAACCTCGTCCGTTGGGAATTCGGCGCGGTCATGGCGTTCATAGCGGCAAGGAACGGCGAGGCTGCTATAGTCGAAGATGAATTTATGAAGGCTGTGAAGAATGCCTCGGCCTAAAGGCGCACGCCGCGACGTGCCGCCGAACGTGCATCATGTGCGTTCTGGCGGCAAAGATTATTACTATTTTCAGGCGAATCGGAATGAAGGCCAGGAAGGCGATCGTGTACGCCTTCCGGGTGCGCCAATGCAAGCGGACGGTACGCCGGACCGCGAGTGGTGGGCGCTTTATCGGAAGCTTATGGGTGAGCCTGTCTTTGTTGCCAAAACGGGAACGTTTTCACGTTTGATTGAGGAATATCAGGCAAGCCCCGAATGGGGCAATTTGTCGGCGTCAACAAAATCGGACTGGTCGAGGTACATCGACCGCATCAAGACGCTTTGGGGCGATTTGCGGGTAAATCTGCTTGAACCTAAGCACGTTCTGAGTTTGCGCGACAAATACAAAGCTACGCCTTCGGCAAGCAACAACCTTTTACGATGTCTGTCTTCCATGTTGTCGTGGTCGATCCCGCGCGGGTATCGGGCCGATAATCCATGTGCGCATGTGCGAAAGCTGAAAGGCGGCAAGGGGTATTCCGCATGGACATGGGAGCAAATTACCTACTTTCGTGAACATGCCAAACCTGAGCTTTGGCAGGCTGCAGCGGTCGCGCTTTATTCCGGCCAGCGGCAGGGCGATTGTCTGGCGATGACCTGGTGCGACGTTTCGGAAAACAGCGTCGCCGTTGTCCAGGAAAAGACAGGTAAAAAGTTAGATATCCCATTGCACAGGGATTTGAAAGCCGTTCTTGAGTTCTTACCGAAGCGGAGCTTGACGGTCCTCGCGAACACACGAGGGGCGCCGTGGACGAAAGACGGCTTCAAAACATCATGGGGAAAAGAGGTGTCGGGCATGCCGCCATTGCGCGGCCTGGTATTTCACGGTCTGCGTAAATCTGCGGTTGTGTTCCTACTTGAAGCGGGTTGCACCGGCGCGGAGGTCGCGGCGATCACCGGGCAGTCGATGCAAATGGTCGAGCATTATGCACGGGAGGTATCGCAAAAGAAGCTGGCGGCCTCGGCGATGCTGAAGTGGGAGTCGGCGAACTAGAACGTCCCCTGAACGGAACTTGTAAAATTTAGAACCTGAACTTGTAAAATGCGATCGATGTTCTTGTTTGTTCCGTAGCTAAGTCATTGATTTAATGGCGATCCCGGAGGGGCTCGAACCCCCAACCCCCTGCTTAGAAGGCAGGATCAAACCGCTTTCCTTGGATATTTTATACCCAAAGTTGCAAACCTTCCGTAAACAAAATTGCCGCTTAAGCCGTTGTTAACCAATGGTTTAACGGGATTTTGATGGCTTTTTGTTAAATTTGGAATGACACAAGCCGACACTTGCAGACGCCGCATTTTGTTGCCATGGCGTTGCCATGGAGGGCCCATCAGATGCCAAAAACCAGATTGACCGATCGAGCGCTGAAAAACCTGAAACCGGGCGCGAAGCCTTACGAAGTGATGGACAACATGATCCCCGGATTCGGCGTCCGCATCATGGGAACCCCGGAAGCGCCGGTCCGCTCGTTCATTCTCTTCACCCGCTTCCCGGGATCCAAGAACCCGACGCGCCGAGCCATTGGCGCCTACCCTTCCGTGACCCTCGAAGCGGCGCGCAAGATGGCCGCCGATTGGCGCGACCTCATCAAGCAGGGAAAAGACCCGCAGGAAGAAGCCCGGCGCGAAATTGAGGCCGAACGCGCGAGGCGAGCTGAGGAGCGCACTGTTGAGGAAGTCGCGCGCCGGTTCGTGCAGCAATACGTCGTGCATATTAATCGGCCGAAGACGCAAAACGAACGCGCTCGGATTCTTGGCTTCAAAATCGAGGCGGATGGCTCTCTTACCGTCGGCAAGAATGAGCGCGGTGTTGTTCGCCATTGGGAAGGCCGCACGATCAACAGTGTTACGCGGGCCGATATCGTCGATTTTATCGACAGTATTTTCGAGCAAGGTAAGCCTATAATGGCGAACCGAACCCTCGCATTGCTCAAACGCATGTTCTCATGGGCTATCAGCAAAAACTATCTGAAATCGTCACCCTGCGAAGGGACCGAACCGCCCGGCAAGGAAAACAAGCGGCGCCGCGTTTTGAAACCTGAGGAATTGCGCGCCGTATGGAAGGCTACGGAGCGTCTCGGCTGGCCAGCAGGCGACGCCTTCAGGATGCTCATCCTGTCAGGGCAAAGGAAAAGCCAAGTCAGGCTTGCCAGGATTGAAGACTTCGACTTAGAGGAGCGGGTCTGGACGATTCCGCCGGAACGTGAAGGCACCAAAGGCGATGACGCCCATGTGCTGCCGATCACTGCCGAGATCGAGGCCATCGTGAAGGCTTGTCCGCACAAGCGGGGCTTCATCTTTTCAACGACCGGCGGCGAGAAGCCGCTTTATCTCGGCGACAAGCTTAAAAAGCAGCTCGACGCCATCGCCCTTGAAGAGTTGCGCAAGGAAGCGATCGATAGCGGCGCCGATACAGCCGATATCAGGATCGATTCGTGGGTGATCCACGATCTGCGCCGCACGATGCGCACCGGGCTTTCCTCGCTGGCCATTCCTGAAGGCGATCTCGTCCGCGAGCTCGTGATCGGCCACAAGCAAAAAGGCGTCCATGGCATCTATGATGTCTACGCCTACATCGACGAAAAGCGCGTCGCGCTCGAACTCTGGTCAGCGAAACTTGAAGGCATAGTTAACCCGCCAGTAGGGAATGTGGTTAGATTTGGGCGAACGGTTAATGCATAGCCGTAACCAGTTATAGAACCACAATTTTCGCAATATGATGCGTGTACGGATCTTCATGCAAAAACCGCAAGGTCCGGCCTAGGTTTTACGCGATTCTCATAAATTTCTATTAGCGAACAACAAGTTAACGGCGCCACGTCGAGTTGGCTGGACTTGACAGACCGGATTCGGCGGACAAACTACGCCGTCGTTAGACCTCAGCTGTCACCGTGACGAGGATGTTGTAATGAGTAACCAGTTTGACACCCCTACCCGCATTATTCTGCCAGACGTCGCGCTCAGCGAGTTCGATAGCGATAGGCGCGTCACGCTCCCCGAAATCGCCGATCGCTACAAGCGAAGCTTACGGACAATGTATAGGTGGCTCAACGATCCGGAAATCGCATTTCCGCAGCCGGTGACGATCCGGAAACATCACTATTTTCGAATGCGTGATATCGTGGCTTGGGAGCAGAAGCGAGCCGCCGGGCTCGGCATTCAGCCGCAGGAACAAATAGCCGCCTAGAAACCAAAAACCCCGCAGCGATTGGAGGGCGCTGGCGGGGTTTGAATGCGTGTACCGGGCTAGGGCACGTGAGGTAGTGACCATGTATATAACGAAAACTGGCCGTAATGGCAACATCTCTGACCGATTTGACTTAACGAAAGGTGAGCGCGGCGCGGCTTCCAGTAAAGGAGCGCCAGATGTACTTTAGCGCGACAGCTGGATCGACTGATGCCGCGCCAATAGACGCAGCCGTTCCACCCTTCCCGCAGAAGACGCGGTTGAAGTTCAGTTATAATGGGCCGCAGCGAGACGCCTACGACAAGATCGCCGGGCGGGAGACGGAACTGCTCAGCGCGCTAGGGATCCGATGGCAGGATAGTCTAGGCCGCAAAATCCGCTGCCCCTTCCCGGATCATACCGACGCCGATCCCTCATGGCGCTGGGATCCGAAAAAGCTTCCAAAACCGGGCTGGCATTGCAGCTGCGGCGGCGGTGATATCATCGATGCCGCGATCCGTATCGGCCGCGCCCATGATTTTATTTCCGCGATCAAATGGGCCGAGGAGACGCTGCGGCTGCCGACTTCCGGCGGGAATGCCCGGTATCAGAACGGCGCCCATGGGGACGTCGCAGCAGGGAAGCCGCAGCAGAAATACGCGCCCGCCGATGTCCGCCCCAAACTGTCACAACTCCTCCATCCCAAACTCGGATTGAGACCCATAGATTTCTGGGACTACCGCAGCGCCGATGGCAAGATCGCCGAGATCCGGGCCCGTTACGAAGGACCGGAGATCGAGGCCCATACCGGCGGCCGCCGCAAAGAAGTCCTGCCCTGGACCTGGACCGGCAAGAAATGGATCAGCCGGCAGATGCCGGGCCCGCGTCCATTCTATCGCCTCCTCGATATCATGCAATGCGACGGGGATGATATTCTTGTCGTCGAGGGCGAGGGTAAAAAACTCGACCGCGCCCAGGAACTTTTCCCGCAATGCGTCGCCACCACCGCCTCCGGCGGCGCCCAAGCCTTCGCCGGGATGGATTACACCCATTTCGCCGGCCGCAGCGTCATCATCTGGCCCGACCAGGATGAACCAGGCCGCAAATACGCCGCTGGCATCGCCGCCCGCGCCCATGCCGCTGGCGCCGTCTCGATCCGCATCGTCGATGTCCCCACGGATTGGCCGAAGCATTGGGATCTCGGTGATGATCCCCCCCCGGACGCCGATCTCGCCGCCATGCTCGCCGCGGCGCCGCGCTGGACGCCGCCGGATGTCAAAGTGAAGCGACTGAACGCGCCGGATGCGAAACTGATGAACGCCGCGGAACCAATCGATGTCGAGGTTGAGATCGTCGATGCCGATGAAGTGCGAAATATTCCGGCTACCGCGGCAGCATTCGACGGCCTGCAGAGGGCAGAAAACAACAAAATTCTAAAAAATGAGCCTAATGCCCGTCACGTACTCAAATCGCTCGGCATCACATTTCGCTACAACGATTTCTCGCATTTCATCGAGATCCAAGAGGCGCAGGAACTTTCCGCCCGGCTCGATGACGCCGAAATGTGGGCGATGTGGCTACAAGTCTGGAAAATTAGTGATATAAAATTTGCCAAAGATGATTGGCCCATTTTCATTTTATCATTCGCGCGGGAAAACAGGTTCCATCCCGTGCGCGAATATCTCGACACTTTGGACTGGGACGGTGTCGACCGGCTCGATGAATGGCTCGCGACCTATCTCGGCGCCGAAAATAATGAGCTTAATCGGTTTATCGGCCGCACCATACTGATAGCGGCGGTTTGCCGGGTCCGCCGGCCTGGCTCCAAATTCGATTACATGGCGGTTTTTGAGGGGAGGCAGGGCATCGGCAAATCCACCAGCATCGCCGCCCTTTGCCCGGATCCCGAACTTTTCACCGACAATTTTCAGCTCAGTCATAACACCAAGGAGGCGATTGAGCAGACCGCTGGGAAATGGATCGTCGAGATCGGCGAGCTCGCCGGAATGAGGAAGTCGGATATCGATCATGTGAAATCGCTGCTGAGCCGACAAACCGACGAGGCGCGTCTCGTTTACGGCAAACTACGTGAACCACGCAAGCGCCAATTCGTTTTTATCGGCACCACCAACGAGACCAATTACCTCATCGACCCATCAGGCAATCGCCGGTTCTGGCCCGTCACGGTTGGCGTCAGCAGGAAGATCGACATCGCTGCCATTATCCGCGACCGCGACCAGCTTTGGGCTGAAGCCGCCCGCCGGGAGGCGGATGGCGAACCGATTTATCCCTCGGGTGAGATGGCTGTCGCGCTCGATGGACTGCAAAAAGAGCGCGAGGTTTCCGACGAATGGGAAGGGCCAATTCAACAATGGCTGGATAGGAATTTTACCGCTGCCAGCGATGCCGTTGACAAAGGCGAGACCACACTTTTTGAGGTAGCCACCAGTGCGGTAGGCATGAAAACAGAGCGGCTCGACAGTGTGGTACAGAAGCGGCTGATGAGATGCATGGCTCGTGTGGGCTGGCACAAAGCGCGTAGTTCAAACGGCGTTAACTATTGGCGCAGGAAAAAGCCGTGATTACCACACTCACTACCCTGTTACCACTCTGCTACCACTCTGCCAAAAATCCCTTACAAAACAGCCCTTTATATCCCTTTTTATCCCTACAGAGTAGTAAGAGTAGTAGAATTCTATAAAAAGGGAAAAATAGAGAGAGAAGGGGGTATGAGCATGGCGACAACGGTGTGCGTGAGAAAAAATCCTAAGTTTCCCAGAAACTACTACACTGACTGCTCTACCGCACTTGTAGGAATGAAAAAGTACAACTCTAGGCAAGAAAGGAAAGAAAATGAGTGAGACGATGTCCAGCGGGATCTTCATTTTCCTGCCTTTCGGCTGCGCCCGCCATCGCGCATCCCGCGCGCAACTTGAGGTTTTGAGCAAGCAATGCATCCCGTAATACGCGAGTTAATTCATAAACGCGCCCGTGAGTTGTTTTATCACCCGGACGCCGCGCTGACCTGGCCGGAAGCCCTGGAGATTGCGGATCACGAATGCCGCTGTGGTGCGCGATGTAAGACGAAAGATGGCAGATGCATGATGCGTCCGCTGCCGGGCAAAAAGCGGTGCAGGTGGCATGGCGGCCTTTCCTGCGGGCCAAGAAGTCCCGAGGCGCGGGAACGGCTCCGGCAGAGATGCACAGAGCGGAACAAGGCGTATCCACGCGTGAACGGCAAGCTGGCGTCGCCGAAGCAAATCGAGGAACCCTCTCACAACGACATTAACGTTTCCGAGACATAGATTATGAGAAGGGATTTGAGACACATTTTTGGCTATATCCGGCGGCATAACTGGTCTTCTCAAATCGAACGTTTTTGAGAAAGGAAAGCCAAAATGTTGATAGGGTATCAGCGAGTGAGCAAAGCAGACGGTTCGCAGGTTCTCGATCTGCAGCAGGACGCGCTCATCAAGGCCGGCGTCGAACCGGCGCATATCTACGAGGATCGCTGCAGCGGTTCGAAAGACGACAGGCCGGGCTTGGCGGCTTGCCTCAAATCGCTGCGCAAGGACGATGTGCTTGTGATCTGGCGGCTCGATCGCCTCGGCCGCAATCTCAAGCATCTGATGACGGTAGTCGACGATCTCAATAAGCGCGGCGTCGGCTTCAAGGTGCTCACCGGCGCGCCGATCGATACCACGACATCGAGCGGCAAGCTGATGTTCACGATCTTCGCCGGGCTCGCCGAATTTGAGCGCGACGTCATCAGGGAAAGAACCATCGCGGGCCTCGCCTCGGCGCGCGCCAGGGGCCGGAAGGGCGGCAGGAAGCCGGTCTTCACCGCCTCAAAGCTTCGCCGCGCTCAGGCCGCTATGAGCCACCGGGACACATCGGTCTCGGAGCTATGCAAGGAACTCGGCGTCGCCTCGGCGACCCTCTACCGGTTCGTCCGGCCGGATGGTTCGCTCACGGAACGCGGGGAAGCCTTCCTATGCAAATGAAACTGAGGCCGCCTCGCAACCCGAGGCGGTTTTTTCTATGAACTGCACCACACCTTTCGCCATCTGGACACTCGATCGCCCCCGCGCCGAGGGCGCGATGCGGGACTTGATCGCCGCGCGCGACTTCGCGTTGTCGGTCGCAATCGATAAAAATGAAGGCAAATTTTAACAGGTGCGCGCTATTGTCATGGACGAATTTGACAGCGTGAGTTAGGAGTACGGATGACTGACGACAATAGCGCGGTGCAGGATCGCGATCTCGTGACGATCGGGCGCGCCCGCGATTTCCTCACACCTTTGTTGGAGAACGCCAAGTCTGCGGCGGCGGCGTGAACATGACAGAACCGCCCCATTTCAAAGCGACGCTGGGCTCATCACTGGATGAGTTTATCAGATCGCTCGCATCGGGACGAGTGACGCTGGAGACGCCGACTTTTACGCGGACGCTGAATATAACGATCCCGAGCACTCGCGGTCGGGGCCGTCCCGCTGGGACATCGCTGATGCCTCAGAACCAGTCTCTCCTCGAAGAGATGCGCTCCATGGTTTCGAGCGGCGCATCTCGGACTGGTGCGGCTCGCGCGGTTAAGGGTGATGCCGCGAACGCAAGCGAGGAAGCAGCACTCAAGTGGCTGGTCACGAAATACGCCGAGGTTTACGGAAAATAATTCTGCTTATTTATTCTCCCTCGCACCGCGACGCCTGTATCGCGCATGATAGTCCTTGAAATTCAATGAGGACACCATGGTCGAACTTTCCGAAATCCCGCGCTGTTTGGGGGATCGTCGGCAGCGGTCGAACGGAGACGTTCTTGCTTCCTGCTGGCGTCCGCGTTCCCTCAAGGACTTAGGTTGCCATGACTTGGGTGCCTAGCCCTTTTGGCTACAGCGAGGACGAAGAAGAGCGCCGGATCGACATGGAGATCATTTTGCGCGCGGTCTCTGAAGGTGAGACGTTAACTTCAATTTGCGATAGCCCGCAGTTTCCGCCTCTTCGAAAGATAATTCTATGGCTCTATGAGTTTTCCGAATTTTTTGAGGAGATGCGAAAAGCGATGAAAATGCGCGCCCTAGTCCGTTGCGATGAGCTGGCCAAGATCACGGCCGCAGTTGTTGCAGGCGAGATGCCTGTCGAGACGGCAAAGCTGCTATCCGGCAATTTACGGCTCCTCATCATCGCGGATGATCCCGATCGCTTCAGTTGCTTCCTTCAGGCCAGCAGCCAAAAGGTTGAAGAGCCGGCTCCCGCGCTTGCCACGGATGTCGCCGGCATCATCCACGAGATCAGGCAATGAGCGAGCAAAGCATCAGTGCGGCGCCAGATCTGCGGCACGATAAAAGGCTCTCCGGAGCCGGCACCGATACGCTGTCTCGCGCTATGGTGCTCATGAAGACTATATTGGAAGAACATCTGGCTGAAGCCGGTGGCGATCTCGCGCAAGTCAATCTCAAAAGAATGGAGCAGACCATCCTCGATGTCGTCGAATCTGAGGAGCATAGGGCGCTGTTGTCGCTTGATCATGCCGCACTTGTCGATGCGTTGCGCACGACGATCCTCGACCTCATCGGTGAACACAGGATGCAGTAGGTTTCTGTCAGCGCGCCTTGATGGCGGCCAAAATGCCAGCGCGCATTTATCTTCTTTCGGGCATCAAACAACTGGGTATGGCGATGGGTACTTTGGAAAAGCAACCGCGGGCGAAACGGCCTACAGAATGCACCCCTGAGCTGAGTGAGCGGATCTGCGAACTGATCGCTGCTGGCGGCGTCCTGAACAAGATGTGCGCCGCGGATCCAAGCCTGCCATCAGCAGGGACGGTGCAAATCTGGCGCCGAACCTATCGCGATTTCGCCGCGACCTATTCGATCGCGATCGAACAGCGCGGCGAAGGGCGTGCCGATCAGATCCATGACATCGTCGAGGAGGTTCGGAATGGGAGGATCGATCCCCAGTCGGCACGGGTTGCTATAGATGGCCTCAGGTTTTTGTGCTCGAAGGAAGCACCACGGCAATATGGCGATAAAGTCGAGCTCGCCGGGGCCGATGGCAAAGGCCTCATTCCACCCCAGCGTGGCCTTCGTGATGATGTCGAACTCGCGCGATGGATCGCGCACAAATTGGACGTGGGCGCGAGGGCCGCGGAAAAACTTGCCGCAGAGGAAATCGATGCCATCACGCGGACTGAAGTAACTGCGCTCGTCGGAGCCGGCTATGGCAAGAAATAGCGTCGGCGCTCCTCCGAGGGATAATGGCTGGACCGTGCTCTTCGCCTGTGCCAGGGTCGATCCGGAGACCGGAATTTGTTTCGGTTCGATGAATACGCTACTTGAAATGCTCTGGTGCGGCAATTGAACGCCGGGAAGCGACTTCGCCGAAATCGGTGCTGCGTTCGCTGTTTCCGATGTTATTCACCTGGAATGTAGCTCAGCCTGTCAAAACTCTTGCGCCTCAGCTGACAACCGTCGAAGAATCCGCCCATAAGGTAGCTCACCCAGATGAGCGCCCGGCGAGACGGATCGAATGGCTATCAAAAAATCTCAAATCTATAGCTCGCTCTGGCAGAGCTGCGACAAGCTTCGCGGCGGCATGGATGCCTCGCAATACAAGGATTACATCCTCGTCCTGCTATTCGTGAAATACGTTTCCGATCGCTACGCCGGCGATCCGAACGCCGTCATCGTGGTGCCGGAGGGCGGTAGCTTCACCGACATGGTCAGGCTCCGGGGCGCCAAGGAGATCGGCGAAGGAATCAACAAGATCATCGCGAAATTGGCGGAGGCCAACGGCCTGAAAGGTGTCATTGACGTCGCCAATTTCAATGATCCCGACAAGCTTGGCGACGGCAAGGAGATGATGGATCGCCTGAGCGATCTCGTCGCCATATTCGACAGGCCGGAGCTGAATTTCCGAAAGAACCGCGCGGAGGACGACGACATCCTTGGCGACGCCTACGAATACCTTATGCGCCACTTCGCGACCGAATCCGGCAAGAGCAAGGGGCAATTCTACACGCCAGCCGAAGTGTCCCGCATTATTGCGAAGGTGATTGGAATCCGCCACGCGAAAAGCGTTTCCCAGACGCTTTACGACCCCACCTGCGGTTCTGGCTCTCTCCTTCTGAAGGCCCGCTCGGAATCGCCAGTCGGGATCACGGTTTATGGCCAAGAGAAGGACGTCGCGACGCGCGCGCTCGCAAAAATGAATATGGTGCTGCACGATTGTCCCGACGCCGAGATCGTGCGGGATAACACGCTCTCATCGCCGTACTTTCGCGAAAAGGATCAAAGCCTCAAGAGATTCGACTTTGTCGTCGCCAATCCGCCGTTTTCGGACAAGGCTTGGACGACCGGCGTCTCACTCGCAGGCGACGATCCCGACGGACGCTTCGAGTACGGCACGCCGCCGGCGAAGAACGGCGACTACGCCTATCTCCTCCACGTGATCGCGTCGCTCAAAAGCACGGGCAAGGGCGCGATCATTCTGCCCCACGGCGTTCTTTTCCGGGGGAATGCGGAGGCGGAGATCCGCAAGAACATCATCGCGAAGGGGTTCATCAAGGGCGTCATCGGCCTGCCGGCGAACCTGTTTTATGGCACTGGCATTCCCGCTTGCATCATCGTGCTCGACAAGGAGAACGCGGATCGCCGCGCCGGCATCTTCATGATCGACGCGTCGAAGGGCTTCACGAAGGACGGCCCCAAGAATCGGCTTCGCGCCCAGGACATCCACAAGATCGTCGACGCCTTCACAAAAGAGATCGGGATCGAGAAGTTCGCTCGCATGGTCCCGATATCCGAGATCGAGAAGAACGACTTCAATCTCAACATTCCGCGCTATATCGACAGCTCAGAGCCGGAAGACCTGCAAGACATCGCGGCGCATCTCTTGGGCGGCGTTCCCGACCGTGATGTCGATGCCCTCAGCTCCTATTGGGACGTTCTGCCTGACCTCCGGCGGGAGCTTTTCGTTCCCGGCCCTCGGCCTGGCGCCAGCTCCCCGAAAGTGGAGGCCGCCAGCGTCAAGACGGCCATTTTGGAGCACAAGGACTTCGGCTGCTTTTCGGCGACGGTCTTAGATGCGTTTGCATCGTGGCGGCGCCAGCATGCGGAGCGCCTGAAAAGCTTGAGCGTGGGAGACCATGCGAAAGAGGTTATCGAGGCGATCGCGGAGGACTTGCTTGCGCGGTTCGCGACCATCCCGATCCTGGACGCTTACGACATTTACCAGCATCTCATGACCTACTGGGAGGAGGCGATGTACGATGACGCCTCGCTGATTGTGCAGGACGGCTGGGAGGCGGGCCGCGTGCTTCGCGAGCTTTACAGGAACAGCGAAGGCAAGTTCACGGAGACGCCCGACCTCACCATCGGCAAGAAGCGGCTGAAGGCCGAGCTTATTCCGCCGAACCTTATCGTGGCGCGGTTCTTTGCCGCCAAGCTCGCGGAAGTGGAAGCGAAGGAAGCCGCCGCTGAGGAACTGCGCCGCGCCATTGAGGAACTGGATGAAGAGCAGGGCGGCGAGGACGGCCTCCTCTTTGAAGGCAAGAACGACAAGGGCAAGCTGACCGCCGTAAGCCTGAAGGCGCGGTTGAAGCAAATCAGGAAAGATCCGGACGCCGCCGAAGAAGGGCAAGCGATTGAGAAGTGTCTGGGGCTGATCGAGGAAGAAACGGAGGCGTCCAAAGCGGCGTGGAACGCGCGTGTCGCGCTCGACGTCAAAACCGCGGCGAAGTATCCGGCGCTGACCGAGGCCGAAATCAAGGCGCTCATCGTGGACGACAAATGGATGGCGGCGCTTGAGCGGGACATCCATGGCGAGCTTGATCGCGTCGGCCAAACGCTTGCCGGCCGCATCAAGCTCCTGACCGAACGCTACGCTGCGCCGCTGCCGCAATTGGCTGAGGAGGCCGAGACCCTCGGCGCGCGCGTTGAAGAGCATCTGAGGAAAATGGGCTTTAAGTGGCGCGATACCGCCCTGAAAGCCGCTGCGGAGTAAGATGCACACCACCATCCCCCTTCTGCCGCTGCCCTTCGACCTGGAAACAAAGCCGGTCCTGAAAAGCCTTGCGCGCGCTCACCGGGCACTGGCCGAACTGAAAGGCACGGCGGGGATCGTGCCGAACGAGACCATCCTCATCAGCACGCTGTCGCTCCAGGAAGCGAAAGATAGCTCCGCCATCGAGAACATCGTCACCACCGAGGACGATCTTTATCGCAGCGACGCCGCCACGGCGCAATTCGCAAGCCTCGCAGCGAAAGAGGTGCACGCCTATGCGCGCGCGCTACGTGAAGGCTTCGAACGCGTCCGCCAGACCGGCCTCATCACCAACAACGATATCCTGCAAATTCAGGCGACGCTCGAAGCCAATGAAGCCGGCTTCCGCAAGCTGCCCGGCACGGCGCTCAAGAACGACCAAACCGGCGAGACGGTCTTCACGCCGCCGCAGAACCACGCCGAGATCGTGGCGCTCATGGACAATCTGGAGCGCTTCATCAACGAGGACGGCCTCAGCGATCTCGATCCGCTCGTCAAAATGGCCGTCATTCACCACCGCTTCGAGACCATCCACCCCTTTTACGATGGCAATGGCCGGACGGGGCGCATCCTCAACATCCTCTATCTTGTAAAGGAGGGCCTGCTCGGCACGCCCATCCTCTATCTGTCCCGCTACATCAATCAGAACAAGCCGGAATATTACCGGCTGCTGCAGGCTGTGCGCGACCAGGAAGCCTGGGAGGAGTGGGTGCTCTTCCTGCTCGCCGGGGTGGAGCAAACCTCCCAGCAAACCACGGGCCTCGTCTTCGGCGTGCGCGATTTGATGCTGGCCTACAAGAACCGGATGCGCAGCGAGCTGCCCCGCATCTACAGCCAGGACCTGCTGAACAATCTTTTCCGCCATCCCTACACAAAGATCGAGTTTCGTGATGGCCGACCTTGCGGTGCATCGCAACACGGCCACGCGCTATCTGGAGGCGCTGGCCGGGATCGGCCTTGTGACGAAACACAAAATCGGCAAAGAAAACTACTTTTTGAATGACGAACTTATTTAACCTGTTCCTCAGCGTTGGCGAGCGCAGCCAGAGCGCGACATGACGGCAACATGCACAAGAAAACGGCCTTTTCGGTGCGTATGGGCGGCGAGATGCACAGGAAACCGGGTTTATCTGTGCATGAACGGCAGGACGTGGGTACGAAACGGAGATCCCTTACCCACAGAGGGACGCATATGGCCAGGAAACGGCGTGTTTCGGGTGCATATCGCGAAGCTCATTCACCGAAAGGGCTCGTTTCTTGTGCGCGTCCTGCCTGACATTCACAGCGGATTTCATGGAGAGGTTCCCGAGTCGCTGCCCTCGGGATGGCCGCTAACATCTTTACGCGGGGCAGCCGCATGACTGTCAAGCCAGGATACAAACAGACCGAAGTCGGCGTCATTCCCGACTGACTGGGATGTAGTCAAATCGCATGGAAAGATTTCAATACGTGAGCTCGGGCGGTAGCCCAATCCGTGCTACTCGGAAGGGTATCGGCATGTTACCGCGAGGATATGTCAACGACGTGCAGAATTCGATCTATCGACGGTGATCTCGCGACCGAGTAGATATGCATCTCGAGGCAGGCTGGCTCATCTGCCAGCCGATTCCAGCACGGCGACGTTCTCTTTCTCAATGACGGGCAGCTTGGTATCGCGATAGTCGCTCACTCGATATAGTTCGCACCAATGGCTACATACGCAGCAATCGCTTTGCGAGATTGCATCGCGAAGTCCAGATCTACAAACTGTTGTCGCCATACTACCTTGTTTCAGATACTACGAAAGACTCTCAGGCAACGGTTGACGGCTGGCGACAATCCACAGCACGAGTATATATCACAATCTGTCAAGCAGCTTTTAGTTTGCCTACCGGTGAAGGAGCAGCGGGCGATTGCGGCGGCGCTTTCCGATGCGGATGAGTGGATCGCGAGCCTGGACCGGCTCATCGCCAAGAAGCGCGACATCAAACAGGCCGCGATGCAGCAGCTCCTCACCGGCAAAACCCGCCTCCCCGGCTTCAGGGCGAGCTGGCAGACAAGATCAATTTGGAGATTGCTTGCATCCTCAGGGCGGAGAATCCGCATTCACGAGAGTCAGCTGCTCAGACAGCGGGCTACTGTTATGCTAGCATTACGTGGCATACATCCTCGGACAAAGCGCACATTGACCTCGAGTTGACATCGGTAATTTCACAGGATCGACGTTCCGCTTCAGAATGCATCCAAGGCAGCGTCTCTTGAAGATGGAGACATCCGTGTTCGTGATTGCGTCGGAAGATGCAGTTGGAACAGTCGATATGGTTGTACTAGCTAGATCAGATGAATCGCTATTATTTCAGGGCTTACATATAGTTCAGACCGCTCGCAGTAACGATGTTAATCGCAAGAGTTTACGCTGCTTCTGTTTTCAGCGACTCGGCCTGCTGCGAACGCAATTCAGACTTGATGCAGTGGGCGAAGCGCACTCCGGCGAACAAGACGAAGCAGTCTGAAAGATCTATTCCCTATGCCGCAAGTTGGAGGAGCAAGAGGCAATTGCCGCGCTCCTATCCGCGATGGACGCAGAGATTGCGCGTCTCGAAGCAAACGCGACAAGGCGCGACGCGATCAAGCAGGGCATGATGCAGGAGCTGCTTACGGGAAGGGTCCGGCTCATATGAGCGCGCCCTTCGCATCCCAGCCCGTGGGGCAGCCTGAGAGCGCCACGCAGGGCCGCGTCATCGAGCTGTTCCGCGAAGACGCTTGGCTATGACTATCTCGGCAACTGGAAGGATCGCGACGGCAATCGCAACGTCGAGGAGGAGCTGCTGCGCGCCTTCCTGCAGCGCAAGCGCGCGGCCGGACGATCCTCTTATCGCGCGCGCCATCGCCGAATTTCAGCGCGTCGCGGGCGATCAGGCGCGCAGCCTCTACGACGTCAACAAATCCGTCTACGAGCTCTTGCGCTACGGCGTGAAAGTCGCGCCCGCCGCCGGCGAGAACCACGAAACCGTCTGGCTCATCGATTGGAAGAACCCGGACGCCAACCATTTCGCCATCGCCGAGGAAGTCACCGTCAAGGGCTTCGACGCCAAGGCCGCCACGAAGCGGCCGGACATCGTGCTCTATGTGAACGGCATCGCGCTCGGCGTGCTGGAATTGAAGCGCTCCACGACCTCGGTGGCCGCCGGCATCCACCAGAACCTCGACAATCAGAAGAAGCAGTTCATCCGCCCCTTCTTCACGACCATGCAGCTTGTCATGGCCGGGCAACGACACCGAGGGGCTGCGCTACGGGACCATCGAGACGAAGGAGCGCTATTACCTCACCTGGAAGGAAGACAGCGCCATCGAGAACCCGCTCGACCGCGCGCTGAGCCAGCTCTGCAATAAGGCCCGCTTTCTCGAACTCATCCACGACTTCATCGTGTTCGATTCCGGGACCAAAAAGACATGCCGGCCGAACCAGTATTTCGGCGTGCGCGCTGCGCAGAAGCGCGTCCGCGCGCGCGAGGGCGGCATCATCTGGCACACGCAAGGCTCCGGCAAGAGCCTGACCATGGTGTGGCTCGCGAAGTGGATCCGCGAGAATGTGGAAGGCGCCCGGATCGTCATCATCACGGATCGCACCGAGCTGGACGAGCAGATCGAGAAGGTCTTTACCGGCGTCCAGGAGCAGATTTACAGGACGAAGAGCGGCGCCGATCTTATTGCGAAGCTTGCCGACACGACGCCGTGGTTATTGTGCTCCCTCATTCACAAATTCGGCTTGGCCGAGGACGCCGACATTGCAGAATACGTCGCCGAGCTCACCACGGCTGTAAGCCCCGGCTTCAGGCCGCAGGGCGACATCTACGTCTTCGTGGACGAATGCCATCGCACGCAATCGGGCCAGCTCCATGACGCAATGAAGGCGATCCTGCCCGACGCGATGTTCATCGGCTTCACCGGAACACCACTCTTGAAGGCCGACAAGGCGACAAGCCTGGAGAAATTCGGAACCTACATTCACACCTATAAGTTCAATGAAGCCGTCGCGGACCGCGTGGTGCTCGATTTGCGCTATGAAGCGCGCGATATCGATCAGAGCATCTCGTCGCCGGGCAACATCGATCAATGGTTCGAGGCCAGGACCAAGGGGCTGACCGACTTCGCGAAGGCGCAGCTCAAACAGCGGTGGGGTACGCTGCAGAAGGTCCTGTCGAGCCGGTCCAGGCTGGAAAAGATCGTTGCCGACATCCTCATGGACATGAACACCAAGGATCGCCTTAGCAGCGGCCGTGGCAACGCCATGATCGTTTCGGGCAGTATCTACCAGGCCTGCAAGCTCTATCAGCTGTTCGAGGAAACGGAGCTTGCCGGCAAATGCGCGATCATCACCTCTTACAAGCCCACGATCGCGGACACGAAGGGCGAGACGACCGGCGAGGGGCTTACGGAGCGCCTGCAGAAGTATGACATCTACAACCGGATGCTGAACGGCAAGGCGCCCGAGCAGTTCGAGATAGACGTGAAGAAGAAGTTCATCAAGGAGCCGGGCCAAATGAGGCTCCTCATTGTCGTCGATAAGCTTCTTACAGGATTTGATGCGCCGCCGGCAACCTATCTCTACATCGACAAGCACATGCAGGATCACGGCCTTTTCCAGGCCATTTGCCGCGTCAATCGCCTGGATGGCGACGACAAGGACTACGGCTACATCGTCGACTACAAGGACCTGTTCAAGAGCCTGGAAAGCTCCATCAAGGACTACACCTCCGGCGCCTTCGACGCATATGCGCCCGAGGACGTGAAGGGGCTTCTCGTCGATCGCCTTGAGGATGGACGCAAGCGCCTTGAGGAGGCCCTGGAGGCGCTGAGTGCGCTTTGTGAGCCGGTGCCACCGCCGCGGGATTTGCCGGCTTACCATCGCTTCTTCTGTGGCTCCGCCGATGCAGATAACAATGCGGCGCTGAAGGAGGCAGAGCCGAAGAGGCATCTCCTTTACCGGCTCGTCTCAAGCCTGCTGCGCGCCTACGCCAATCTCGCAAACGAGATGGAGGAGGCCGGGTATAGCGGGCAAGAGGCGCAGGCCATAAAGGCCGAGGTGAAGCACTTCGAAGATGTCAGGGCGGCCGTGAAACTCAAGAGCGGCGACTACATCGACTTGAAGATGTACGAGCCTGCCATGCGGCACCTCATCGATGCCTATATCCGCGCGGAGGACAGCACGAAGCTGTCAGCCTTCGACGATCTCTCGCTCGTGGACATGATCGTGAAGAACGGCGTGAGCGCCGTCGACGCCCTCCCCGATAGCATCGCCAAGGACGAAGAAGCGGTCGCCGAAACCATCGAGAACAACGTCCGCAAAATCATCACCGACGAGGAGCCCGTCAATCCGGCATACTACCGGAAGATGTCCGACCTCTTGGATGCGCTGATCAAGCGGCGCCGGGAAGGCGCCCTGGAATACAAAGCCTACCTTGACGAGATTGTTGAACTGGCCCGCCAGGTGAAGATGGTCGACCCCGGGCCAGCCTATCCCTTTGGCATCGATACGCCTGCGAAAAGGGCGCTCTTCGATAACCTTCAGGATGAGAACCTTGCCGTCGCTATTGACGCCGCTATCCGGCAACATAAGCCGGATGATTTCCGAGGCCATCCAATCAAAGAGAGAGTCGTGCGCAGGGCAATCGCTCAGGTTCTCAAAGATGACGCCCGCCTTGACGAAATCTTCGAGCTAGTGAAGGCCCAGAGTGAATACTGACAGCCGTGAGATCCTTGTTGGCGGTGTGCCCGTCGAAGTCGTTCGGAAGCGGATCAAAAACCTGCACCTCGGCGTCTATCCTCCTGAAGGCCGCGTCCGGGTAGCTGCGCCGCTGGTGCTTAGTGAAGACGCGGTTCGGCTTGCGGTCGTCGCGCGCCTAGGCTGGATCAAGCAGCAGCGCGCCAAGTTCGTGGCGCAGGAACGCCAGTCCGAGCGTGAGTACGTCTCTGGCGAATGCCACTTTTTCAAAGGGCAGCGATACCGCTTGAACGTGATCGAGAGCGGCGGTCGATCGAAGGTTTCGGTACGCGGAAGTGAATTTATCGACCTCAACGTGAAACCCGGCTCCGATCGAGCAGCGCGGGAAAGCGTGCTTCAAAAATGGTATCGCAAAGATCTCAGGATAAGCGCGGCTCCCGTGATCGAGAAGTGGGCTCAACGCATGGCGCTCCCTATTCCCGACTTCCGGATCAAACGCATGAAAACCAAGTGGGGAACATGCAGCCTCAAAAATCGAAGGGTGTGGCTAAACCTCGAGCTGATCAAAAAACCCCCGGCTTGCCTGGAGTTCATTGTCGTCCATGAACTCGTTCATCTCTTCGAGCGAAACCACAATGAGGCGTTCGTCGCTCATATGGACCGCCTTTTGCCTGGATGGCGCTCGACGCGGCAGGAGTTGAATGCTCAGCCGCTTTCCCATCAGGAGTGGTGACCAAATCCGCAACAGGCTTGTCGGCGCATTGACCGCGGCCGGTGTCGGGCTGACATTCCGGAAATCGTGCGACTCCGATATCTCGCGCTCGCTGAGCTATGGCGCCACCGCTTTTGAGGGGCTTCTACAGGCACGGATCCGGATCACGAAGCGCGAAAAAGTGTGGCGGGCGATGCGCTTGGGCCGCGTCGGTTCCGGAAATGCTGAGGCAGAGCACAGAATAGGGGCGACGTCCGCGTAGCCGAAGCTTAACGGTGCCGGATCCGGCTCAAGACGGGCTGGCGTCTTCCCTCGGCGCCGTTCTAAACGCGGCCCTAATGCGAACTCAAGGCCGAAAGCTGTCCAAACGTAAGCGATGCTCGTCACAGGGGACAGCGTAGGCCCAGGGCATAAGCTCATCGATGCGGCGCGCAGGCCAGCGGTTGTCGAGCTTGGTCAGCACATCCGTGAGCCAAGCGTTGGGGTTGACGCTACTCGAAAGCTTCTGCTCGTCCGTCCAATCCCGGCGCCGCTCCACGCCCGTGATCACCTCGACCCGCCGTATCGGCGTCGCCTCGGTTTTGACCTTACGGTCAACATTAGAGTTGAAACGATCCCTGCTCATCGGCGGGGATCATGCCTTCGCCCGCCACGCCTGTGAAGATGCGGTCGGAGCACCGCTATCCAGTATGCTCCATCCGAACCGCGCCGGCTATCTCGCCATGGGCGCAAGCATCGATGTCGACGCGCTGGTGAGAGACATCGCCGCCGAACCGTCGTCGTGAGGGTGGGTCACCGAAGCCATCGGGGTGCTCGGCGTCGGATAATGTTCGAGCCTATAATAATTGGTCTACAAACTAACGAATGACGAGAAGCGAACTGGCGCCGACCCGAAAATCTCCGTGAGCGGGGCGACAATGGGCCGCCGTGAGACGCAACTCTCATACGACTTTGACGCGGACGATTTCACCACGGTCCGGCCCTAGAACATGGGCTGCACATGCAAGGCAAGGGTCGAAACTGTGTATCGTGCGCAGGATCTCCAAAGGTTTGTCCGGCTGCAGGAGGGAATGCCGGTCCAGCAGCGCCGCTTCGTAGGGCCCATGTTGCCCAACGGCGCCGTCGAGCGGTCCCGCGTTCCAGGTTGTGGGGACAACGGCCTGATAGTTGGCGATTTTCCGATCCTCGATCACGATCCAGTGGCCAAGTGCGCCGCGTGGGCCCTCGACGTAACCTACCCCTTTGCACGTGGTGGGCCAACTGCCCGGTTCCCATGAGCTTGCGTCGAACGTTCGCAGGTCGCCTTTTTCAATGTTTGCCAAGAGCCGATCGTGCCAATTCTGCATGCGCTCGACCATCAATTTGCTTTCAATTCCGCGCGCGACGATTTTTCCAAAAGTCGAATAAAGGGCGTCAAACGGCTTTCCTAGCTGCTGCAGAAGGCCGGCCGTAATGCCCATCGCATCCGAATTCCCGGCGGCATGGAGCAGCACGAGACGCGCAAGCGGTCCCACTTCGACTGCTTGTCCACGCCAACGTGGCGCCTTGATCCATGAATAGCCACGCTTGGCATCCAGGTGATCGAAAGGAGGATTTGGCCCGTCATAATTGAGGGTGGTTTCGCCTTCATAGGGATGCAATCCAGCGTCGCTCCCCTTGCTATATCGATACCAGGAATGGGCGACAAACTCCTGCACTTGAGCGGTGTCATCGAGATCCAACGGATGTATTTCGTTCACGTTCCGTCCCATTACGACGCCACGGGGTACGCCGAAGCCATTCGATCCGCCGCCGCCTCTGGACATGAAGTCCCCATAGGACATGAAATTGCCGACGCCCTCGCCACGCTCAAACCAATCGCCGTAATAGCTGCCTATCAAGACGAGATCGGGCAAATACACACGGTCGATAAACGCCCTCATTTTCTCGATGAGCTGGGCCACCTTCTGAAGGCTGGTGAGATTAACAGCCGTCGCATCGCCGCCTCCGGGCAATGGTCCGAAGCCGGATGCAATCGCGCAAGGTACGCCGCCAACGACAACATTCGGATGGGGATCCTTGCCGCCGAATATCGCTACGACCTCACCCACCTCGCGCTGCCAGGCAAGGCCTTCCAGATAATGCGTCAGCGCAATCAAATTAGCCTCCGCCGGGAGCTTGTACCCTGGGTGGTCCCAATAGCCGTTGGTGAAAATACCCAACTGCCCTGAGCTAACCAGACCTTTCAAGCGATCCTGAACTTTGGCGAAATGCTTGTCCGAGCTTTCGGGATAATCGCCGGATTGCGCCAGCTTTGCCGCCTCCGCCACGTTGGCCTCCAAGGCCGAAATCGGATTGACCCAATCGAGCGCCTGAAGATGATAGAAGTGAACGACATGATCTTGCACCATCTGACATCCGGCCATCAGATTGCGGATGAGTTCCGCATTCTCGGGAATTTGGATCGACAGAGCATCTTCGACCGCGCGCACCGAGGCGAGCGCATGAACGAGCGTGCACACCCCGCAGATTCGCTGAGCAAACGCCCAGGCGTCGCGGGGATCGCGGCCTTTGAGAATAATCTCGATGCCGCGAACCATCGTGCCGGCGCTGATCGCATTGATAATCTTGCCATTTGCGTCGATTTCCGCCTCGATCCGCAGGTGCCCCTCGATGCGAGTCAAGGGATCGACAACAACCGTGCGGCCCGTCATGGTCGTACTGCCTCTATTGGGGCCAGATTGTCGGAGACGAGTTCCAGCAGACTGCCGGCCGTCTTGTTCCATTGGAACTTCTTGCCGCCGTGCTCCAGGGTCTGCCGGCAGCCGGAACAACTGACGTAGACGGTATCGGCGCCAGTAGCCTCGACCTGTCTCATCTTGATCTGAAAAGCCTTGTCGCGAAGCGCCTGCGCGCGGCCAATAAGCGCCACGCCGCCACCGCCCCCGCAACACCAGTTCATGTCGCCGCCGCCGGGCATCTCGTGCAAATCGGCGCCTAGGGCTGCCAGCACGGCCCGCGGCGCCGCGCTGGCGCCGCTGCGGCGCGAAATCTGGCAAGGATCGTGAAACGTGCATGATTGCGATACCTGATTCACTTTCAGGCTTCCATCGCCGATGCATTCAGCCAGATATTCGGAGATATGCAGCACGCGGAATGGCAGCCGTTTCCCGACTGAGTTGGCCGCCTCCCAACGCATTTCAGTGTAGGAATGGCCGCACTCAGGCATGATAAGAGTCTTCGCCTTGCAGTGAATCGCCGCAGCAACGATCGCTTCCGTCACTGCGCGCTGGCCCTTCCGGTCGCCGGCAACGAGAGAAACATTGTCGGCGTCGAAACCATCGGTGCGGAAAGACCAGGAGACGCCGATATGGTTGAGAACCTTCGCCATCGCGGCCATGGAAGCCGGGAACATCTTGGTATCGATCGAAGAAACCGTCGGGACGACATCGGCTTTTTCTTCATCGACGTGCATCTTGACGCCGTATTCCTTGCCGATCTCCATCAGGGTTTGACGAAATTGCTCCTGCGTGATCTCGAATGGGCTGCCGGTTGACCGTTCTTTTTCCGCAATCGCCCCAAGGTAATCGGGCGGGACGAGCCCTGCCTCGAACATGCCGTGGCGCGCCTTCTCGACGAGATCGGCGATATCGATCCCCATTGGGCAGATCAGCGAGCAACGTCCGCACATGTTACAGGAATCATAAAGCAGGTCCTGCCACCGATTGAGTTCTTCAAGAGTGACCTTGGGGGTTAGCCCGAAGGCGCGAAACAGGAGGGCGAACGGGCCTGCTTCCCGTTCATAAGCCTGCTTGAACGGTTCGATCTTATGGATAGGCGTGTAGCGAGGAT
>CAVYBZ010000016.1:0-96889 GCA_963766815.1 uncultured Alphaproteobacteria bacterium
GCGGCTTGATGGCGGCGGGGCTGACCGCTCTCATGATCCTTTTATTTCTCGGAAATTGGCGGCTGACGATCATTATTCTGGCGTCGATCCCACTCTCCATCGTTTTTGCGGTTCTGATCCTTTACGCCGATGGACAAACGCTTAATACCATGACCTTGGGCGGCTTCGCTCTCGCGGTCGGTATCCTCGTCGATAATGGAACCGTCGTCATCGAGAACATCGAGCGTAACGCCGGCCTGGGCAAACCGTTGGAGGAGGCTATTCTGGACGGCACGGCGGAAGTGGGCTTGCCGACATTGCTCGCGACGCTTTCGATCTGCGTGGTGTTCGTGCCCGTGTTCCTTCTGACCGGCACCGCAAAATATCTGTTTTCGCCCCTGTCGCTGTCGGTGATCGTGTCGCTGATTTCCAGCCTCATCCTATCCTTTACGCTTGTGCCCCTCCTGTTCAAATATCTAATGGCGTCTCAGCTGCATGCAGGACACGGTCATGAGCATGCCGCGGCGCGTCCAGCGCCTGTGCGGCGTCGCCGGTTCAATCCATTCGGCGCCGTTCACCGGTCTTTTGAGTATGGCTTTGAGCGCTTGCGCGACGCACACCGCAACACCCTGGCCTGGATGATCGACAGGCCTTTTATCACCGTTTCGTTCTTCGCCATTTTGATCGGCGCTTCTTTTACGTTGTACCCAAGGCTCGGCATGGATTTCTTCCCGCAGATCGATGCTGGGCAAATGCGCTTGCATGTGCGCGCCCCTCCGGGAACGAGGATCGAGCAGACTCAGCAATATTTCGCCAAAGTGGAGACGGCGATTCGTGACATCGCCGGCAACGGCCAGATCGATGTCATGATCGACAATATCGGGCTGCCATATAGCGGTATCAACATCGCTCTCAGCGACACGGCGACGGTTGGTCCGATGGATGGCGAGATCCTTATTTCATTGAATGAGAAGCACACGCCGACGCCGAACCATGTCGCCGACCTCAGGCGCGAGCTGCCTCGCCGGTTCCCTCAGCTTCAGTTTTTCTTCCAGCCGGCGGACATCGTGAATCAGGTGCTGAACTTCGGTCAGCCGGCGCGATAGACATTCGCATTTCCGGCCCGAAAGACGACGAGACCTATGCCTTGGCGACAAAGGTTGCTCACGACCTTAACGGCGTCCCAGGCGTCGTCGACTGGCATGTGTTTCAGGTGCCGGACGCCCCGCGCTAACGATCGATGTGGATCGTGAATTCGCTCGCGAGGTTGGCCTCGGTCAACAAGCGGTGGCGGACAACGTGCTGGTGTCGCTTAACAACAGTTTACAGGTGGCGCCGAATTTTTGGCTGAGTCCGAAAAATGGAGTGAGCTACCCGCTCGTCGTGCAAACGCCAACCTATCAAATAAATTCGACGCAAGACATCTGGACGCTCCCCGTTACGCCTCCACAAGCCAAGGAATCGCAGCTCCTGATGAATATTGCGAAGTTCGGCCGCAACAAAGTGCCGATGATCATGTCGCAATTGAACATCAGGCCGGTCTACGACGTTCATGCAGACGTTCAGGGGCGTGATTTGAACTCCGCGGCGACGGCCATCGAGAAAGTCATTGCCGCGGACCAACCGGATCCCTCCAAGGCAATGACGTTAACACTTAGCGGTCAAATCGAGACCATGCAGGAGAGCTTCAACGGTCTTTACTCGGGCATGGCGCTTGCGGTGGTGCTGGTTTTTCTGCTCCTCGTGATCAATTTTCAGAGCGTTACCGATCCACTGATCGTGCTCATGGCGGTTCCCTTTGCACTCTGCGGAGCGATGTGGATGCTGTTTGTGACGCAGACGCATATCAGCGTGCCAGCCCTGATGGGGACGCTTATGTGCATTGGACTGACGACTGCAAACAGCATCCTGGTCGTGACCTTCTGCAATCAGCGTGTCGCAGCGGGCGTCCACCCAAGCTTGGCGGCGATCGAGGCGGGCTACACGCGGTTGCGGCCCGTGCTCATGACAGCCGGCGCGATGATCCTTGGCATGATCCCGATGGCGCTTGGGGTTGGCGAAGGCGGCGAGCAGAACGCCCCCCTCGCCCGCGCCGTCATCGGCGGCTTGCTGTTTGCGACGGTCGCCACTCTTCTGTTCGTCCCAACCATGTATCGACTGCTGCGGCGCGCCCCTAAAGCGGCGTCCGAAAAAGGGAGTGGAGCCGTTGTCCCAGCCTGATGACGATAAGAGGGCGCGCCCCTTCGATGGGTATGACGATGTCGCTGAGGGTATCACCGAACCTCATACGCATCCTATTATCCAGGCCTCCTATAAGCCTGGAACCGGCCTCCGGCTGGGCGTTCTGGCTATTACCCTCGCTATCGTGCTTGCCGGCGCATTTTTCTTCGTCAGCGGCATCAAGGCGCACGACGAGGAGCAGCTTTCCCGGGAGACGGAAGCCAAAGTCAACGAGCCGCCGGCCGTTGAAGCCGTCACAGTCGGGCCAGCGCCCGCCAGTCCGTCCTTGCGTCTGCCGGGAGAGGCGCGCGGATGGTACACGTCGACGATTTATGCGCGGGTGAGCGGGTATGTCACAAGGTGGCTGGCCGACATCGGCGATCGCGTGAAGAAAAATCAGGTCCTTGCGGTGATAGATACACCGGAGCTCGATGCGCAGCTCGACGCCGCGAAAGCGCAGCTCAACGCCTCAGAAGCGGAGATGAAAGTCAGGGAGGCCGACGTTGCGTTCGCCAAGACCACCTTTGACCGGTGGCAAGGGGCGGCAAGGGGCGTTGTTTCCGATCAAGAGCGCGAAGATAAAAAGGCAGGCTTCGCCAGCGCCGCCGCCAAACTGAACGCCGCTGAAGCGAAGGTCAAACTTGATAAATCGAATGTGGATCGCCTGACCTACATGGCCCAATTCAAGCAAGTGACCGCGCCCTATGACGGTGTTATCACTGAGCGTCGCATAGACATTGGTGATCTCGTTACTGCCGGTAGCACCTCCAATACGGCGTCGTTATTCGGAATCGCTCAGTATGATAAGATAAGGGTTTTCACCAATGTCCCCCAGAGCGCTAGCTTCGACGTTGGCGTCGGCACATCGGCGGCGATCTACGCGCCTGAGCATCCAACCCAGCTTTTCAACGGCGACGTAGCCCGTACGAGCCAATCCATCAATGTGCAGGCGCGCACACTTCGCGTGGAGGTCGATCTCCCCAACCCGGATTTGAAGCTTCTTCCCGGCATGTATCTCCAGGTTGAGTTTCATCTGCAGCCGCAGCAAGGTGTTCAGATCCCAGCGAGCGCGCTTTTGTTCCGTGCAAGCGGCCCGCAGGTCGCCGTCATCGAACCGGGCGACACCGTGAAATTCACCGATGTTCGAATCGGGCGGGACAATGGCAATACCCTTGAGATCGCGTCAGGGCTCTCTGAAGGGGAGAGGGTCGCCCTCAATATCAATAATCAGATTACCGATGGCGCCAAAGTGACTGTGAAGGAAAACGAGAAGATTGCGGCCAGATAAGGTTAAGCCGCCGCCCCATAACCCGCCGTTAACTGCAATGCTTTGCATCTGAACTCCACTTTTTACAAATCGCCGGCTTCCCCATCGATGCGAGCATCATCGCTGAAAGCGCTTTAGCGAAACGTAAACGGTGCGCGCCGCGTCGTTTCACGGCGTGTATCGTGTTGATCGATAACGAGAAAACTCTTCGCCGCCCATTTGCGGCGGGAACAGGCAAGTAAGTTGTATAAAATCGCCCAAACAATCTCTGGTTTGGAAATGTGGTAAACTGGCGCAATTATCTATATTTAACGGACTTTTGCGAGTCCGTTTTTCGCGCTTTAAACGCGTTTTTCGCGCAGATCCCGGCAGAACCTTATTCTCGCGCGCAGCCATTAACTACGATGATTTTAACTATGTTCCGGCGCTACAAAAATGGGCCGGGCGCTCAGGCATGCATTTGGGGCGCTTATGCTTCTCGATAAACCTCTCCGATGAGCATGCCGCGAATTCCTCGGCCGGATTTGCTATCACAGGCTAAGCACACATGCTAGGGTTCGCCAACGAATGCCCCCTTGTTTTGCGGCCCCTTCGCCAAACAGGGATGCGTGCTATGGGTCGAAAGCGGCCGTGGCCTCGATTTCAGTGCGCAACCGCTTTACCATCGGCAGCGGAATATCCGTATCATTGCTTACTATGCGGCCAAACGAATGGGACGGTACACTGTGTGCCGTCTAATGAGGCCAAATCTAACTAACAAGTGGCGTGAATTGCTCGTTGGACATAGGTGCATATTCATGGGGCCACACTCCGTGAAACTCAACAAGCAAACGCTGCCTCGACGGTGTAGGCCGAGGATTGATTCTTACCACGCGCGCTTCGAATTTTCCTGGAGAACTCGCGATCGCCATCGCGAGATCATTGACCAGATACCTCGGAGCCCATCCGATCATAAAGTAGTCAGCGGTTTGCACTTGCACGGCAAAGCCTGTCTCTGGATTCGTTAACTCAAGCGCAATGTTGAGTCTCTCTCCCGCCTTCAGCGATGCCAATCGGTCCTGGGCTTGCTCGCTCACATGAGAAGACCCATGAACAAAGAAGCGACAGCTGAAGGCTCCATCCTTGCCGCGCTGGAGTTTCGGAAAAACTTGAAACTCATCCGTAACACGCCGCCCGCCACTTACAGCAAGGATTTCGATTGGATCATTGTGTGAGGGATCGAGCCCGAGCTGCTCTAAGTAAACCTTAAAATCAGGTCTCCCTGCCGTCATAACACGGTTGCGGAAGACCGGAAAAAGCTCAGATGATTTGTAGTCTTTCTCGAATTTCGGAAAATCAGGCAGCGGTTTGAATTTCGCCTTCGCCTCTGCTTCTTTCGCGCCTCCAATGTATCGAAACCGATACATTGTTTTTTCGGGATCCACATCAAGACGCCCCACCGGAAACCACCTGCGTGAGGCAATCTGATCCTGCCAAGCCAGAAACAGTGTTTGCTCAATCATCGGCTAATTTCCCTATTTCCCGCAGATTATATAACATGAGTTCTTGAGCGAAGCGTTTCGCGGTCGCGCTCATCCAATCATCGGGCACTCGGCTTATATAGGGTTTTAAACGCCTATCGTCCAATTTACCCAATTTCAGAATGGCGCTGCGGAACAAGTCAGGATACTCGCCGAAGCCTCTGCGAACAAGCTCTAAAGGACTTACAGCATGAGTGTCAGTGTCCGCCCAGAATATACCGCCTCTTGCTTTTTCGCTGTACCGGCCAACACGCTTCTCATTTAGCAGATGTTCTCTCCGTTCATCGGTCAATTCTCGACCCAACGAGCTTGCGTGATCAAAAGATGGAGCAAGAGAACCGTATTGGTTATCGCCCTGCGTTTCTGTTAAAATTCCCCAATTCTCGTGATGGCGATCAGTGTTTCCGATTAACGCATCAAACACTAAATAGTTAGCCATTAGTCTTTTCGCATTTTGTCCATCCTCGCATGCCTTAAATATAAGGCCGAGAGCGTGGAAAACATTTTTTATCGTATGTCGTTTCTGATCAAATCGGCAGCTGGGATCATATAAATCGAGCTGGCCTGCAAGTACCTGGTTTCCATGAAATAGCTCCTCATTGTCTCCAACAAACGATTTTGCGACCGACCCCCGTTCATTTTCGCAAACAGCCAGCCTTACCTCGGGCCTTGAGATACCAAAACACCCAGCTACGCCCGCAGCCACTTTTTCCGCCCAGTGTTCTCCCGTGTTAGCGTGGGGGTATTTAAATAACCACTGAATTTCGCTATTTGGTTTCCGATACCAAAATTTCTGCTTACTCCCCATCTCTTCGCCTTCGAACGCCCAGCCACGCTCCACCTTTTCGATCCGATAAGGTCTCTCGCTCATGCGTTGTAATTGACGGTTTGGGTGGAAAGGACGTTGCTCCGGGTGGGTTATAGAGATCTTCCTTTGTTTTCGCCACCAGCTAGCGGCGAGCGAAGGCAGCTCGCGCTGACTTTATTGGGAAGCGCTGCCTATGCGGGGCCGCACTCGAACGATGGGCCAACGCAAATCAAGAATGGCAGCTCATTCTTCATAAGCGGGCGCCACTTAAAGTTGTCCTGATGACCGCAACCGGCCCTCTTGCAGCCGGAAATGAGGCGGCTCAATCTCACCGTCCATTCGTTGGCTAGTCGCCTTATCCGCGACCGGCGAACTTCTCAATGCCAATCGTTTGAGAGCCTGCGGATCGTCGCCACAAGAGCCGGCTGCGCCTCTTTCAGCGGCGGCAATTCGTCGTAAAGTTCCCAGCCTCCGCCAAGCGCCTTATACAGGGCGATATACTGCATCACGACCGCTTCCTGCGCCAGGGCGTACTGATCCTCGATGGTGAATTCCTGCCGCTCAGCGTCGAGCACGTTCAGGAAGTCGGTCAAGCCGCGTTCGTAGCGCTCGGTCGCGAGAGCAACGGCGCGCTTCGACTGTTCCAACGCCACCGACAGTTCGCGAAGCCGCTGCTGCTGCGCTCTGAACTGTTTGATCGCCTCGTCCACCTCTTCCACCGCGGCCAGGATCGTCTTCTTGTAAGTAACGAAAAGCTCGTGAGCGTGCAATTCCTGGATATCGATAAGCGCATCCAGGCGCCCGAAGTCGAGCAACGGCCAATAGGCGCCGGGGCCGGCCGACCAGATCGGATTGCCGATCGGCTTTGTTGTCCCGCCAGTCGGCTCGCCGCCTTGGACGCCAAAGCCTGCCGTGAATGTAACCATCGGAAACAGATCGGCGGTCGCCACGCCGATCCGCGCCGTCGCCGCCGCCAAAGCGCGCTCAGCCTGACGAATGTCGGGGCGTCTTCGAAGCAAATCGGCCGGGACCCCTGCCTTCAACCGTGAGGGGACATGGGGCAACGCGGCGGCCGTCCGCAGTTCGGGTATGATCTCCGCCGAGTAGGTCCCAAGCAGCAAGGACAGCCGGCTTTCGGCCAAGGAAATCGCAGCCTCCAGCTCCGGCAGCGCGGCTTGAAGCGTGGCCAGTTCGCGTTTGGCAAGGGTGACATCGAGTTCATTGGTCAGGCCGCGCTCGAACCGGGTCTGTGTGAAGGTGACGTTCTTTTGCGCCGACGCAACAGCCTCCCGCGCGATCTTGAGGCGCATCTGCAAGCTGCGGATGTCAACATAACTGCGGGCGACATCCGCGATAACGCTGATCAGAACTGCATTCCGGAACTCGGACATCGCCTCCGCATCGTCCCGGACAGCTTCGAGAAGGCGCCGGTACTTGCCGAACAGGTCGAGTTCCCATTGAGCGTCGAAGCCGGCCATCCGGTCTATGTGCTGCAAGCCGGTGGTGGCGTCGCCAGCCCGGATCGACTGCGCGACCCGCCCTTTGGTGAGATCGGTTCCGGTGCCGGCGGCGACGGCGCCGCTCGCGCCAACCTGCGGAAGCGCATTCCCTATAACGACGATTTCTTGAGTCCGGAATGCTTGAATGCGGGTTAGCGCGATCTCGATATCGGGATTGCTCTCTACCGCCCGTTCTACGAGGCGATTGAGTTCGCGGTCGTGAAGGCTGCGCCACCAGCGAACTGGTTCGGGCTGCGGCGCGGTTTCTTGCGTAATGGCGGCTTTCCAAGCCGACCCGTAGGAAACGGGGACCTCAATTTCTGAGAGACGATAGTCCGGCCCGACCGCACAGCCGCAAAGCGCCGCCACGCCCAAGACGATCAGAAATCGGCTTTGCGCCACCATAGATATGCCCCCTGCCTTGGCTGCCTCTGCGCCAAGAGACCTTCGCCGAACGTCGCCCCCGCTGCGCCCATTTCGCCGCGACTTTACTGTTCTCCTTTACTGCCGACTTTAATGACATCGCCGGTCTGGTTGTGATAGATAGCGCCAACAATCACCGCCGGACAGACGCGACTTAATTTCTTCATAGTTACCATCACGTGGCCGATTTGGACATTCTCGAAATAAAAAGCGCTATCAGGTTTGCTGACCGTGACTTGCGGGCCAATAGAAGACCATCGAGCGATGTCGCGCGCCGCCCCTAATCAATTCCGAGCCCGGCGAATACAGGTATCTTTAGCCCAAAAGGGAAGCCCCCCGGCTCTGCCGGGGTGGCAGTAGCAGTTTGACATTTCCGGAAGTCTATCAGGGACGCTCCCTTTCGTGAGCCGCCAAGCACACGAAAGGGAAGGTCGATGGACGATCATGAGAGCTTAAGCCCCATGAAATGGGACTGCAAATATCACGTTGTCTTCATTCCGAAGCGCCAGAAAAAGATGCTGTATGCGGAGTTGCGGAAGTATCTGGGGGAAGTGTTTCGCAAGCTTGCCGCGCAGAAAGAGAGCCGGATCGAGGAGGGGCATTTGATGCGGGACCACGTGCATATGTTGATCTCGATCCCGCCGGAATATTCGGTGTCGCAGGTGATCGGCTATATCAAAGGAAAAAGCGCGATCTATTTGGCGCGGGCATACGGAGAGAGGAAACGGAATTTTGTAGGTCAGCACTTCTGGGCGCGCGGGTATTTTGTATCCACCGTGGGCCGCGATGAAGAGGTGATCAGGCAATACATCAAGAACCAGGAGGCGGAAGACAAGCGCCTGGATCAATTGCGACTTTGGAACTGACAATCCACCATTGGGCGGCTTATCAAGTTGGGGTCGCGTTAGCGTCCCAGCCCTTTGAGCGGCTCATAAGCTAAAGCCTCCGGCGTTGCCGGGGGATATTTAGCAAGCCCAAGACGAGCGCAAAGGCGACTGCCGCTGCGAGCGCGCCGGCGATCACCGCAGCCGGCAGAGGCGTCATGGCGATCCCGGCCGCGGCCAAGAGAGCGATGATCCCCGCCTCGATATATTTGCCGAGCCCCAGTTCGAGCAAAACCGCGGCCTCAAGCATCCATGGAACAGGCGCCCAGAATTTTTAGAGGATCATTTGCAATGGATGCACGCTCGTACCGGGCGCCGGATTCGGGCCGAACCTATCGGTGTTGAGCCTCCCCGCTCGTAAATCCCTGCGCACCTGCATTGACGACGCTTGTCGTCGGCAACTGGGACCTTTACTGCACAGTGTTCATGATTGAGCAAAACGTTCGCGCTCAAGAGCCCCGCCGTTCCAGCGATGTGGAACTCGTAAGCGCAGCGCCGGCGCTGTTTTGTTTTCCTCGCGCAGGCTGCGTCTCAGCTCAACACACCGACCGTTCTTGCAGTCCCGCATGTTCCGGCGATATTATGCGATCCGGCGCAAAATGCGATCCAAGCAGCCTGCGCTCCCGTCATGATTCACCTCCCATGAATGCTGGAAGCGGACTCACACTGTCAAAGCGCGCCGCCGGATTTGGCGAGGCTTCGGAGCGCCTCTTCGCTGGTAATCGTGACAACGCCGCGTCCGCTTTTGATCCACCCGCGGCGCTGAAATTCGTGAAGCTGGCGGCTTATAACCTCCCGCGCGCTTCCAAGCTCGGTGGCGAGTTGCTGATGGGTCGCAGTCACGGCGTCTTGCTCATCGGAGAGGTCCAAAAGCTTTTGCGCGAGCCGGATGTCGAGCCTGGAAAAAGCGACCTCTTCGATGACGCGGCAGAGGTCCGCTATGCGGGCGCCAAAGGCTGTGAACACAAAGCGGCGAAAGGGGGCGGACTGCGCAATGAGTTCGTCGAAGGTTGCACGCGGGATTGCGGCAGCTTCGATAGCGGTTTCGGCGATGGCCTCGGCGCGATAATCCTCGGAGCCCAAGAGACAGGCGGTTGTGAGCACGCAGCTTTCTCCTCCCGCGATCCGGTAGAGGATAATCTCCCTGCCGCCTTCGGAAATTTGCTGCACACGAATTGTGCCATCAAGCACAAATAAAAAGTGCGCGGGCCTTTGGCCGGGGCCGAAAATCCGGGCGCCCTTCCCGATCCGGATCATGCGGCTCTCGCGGGAGAGATGCTCCCGAATATCAGAACCTAGTTCCGCAATGGCCGGAACCTGGCCAATCCAATCGCCGTCCATGGCGCCATCTTACGCGGAAATTCCATCCATGGATCGCGCCCATCTGCCGCGGCTGCGGGGGGACTGCGGGAGGACGTTTCAGAACTAGGTCACTGACCGGGCCGGGCGCGATTTAGCATTGTTCATTTGCCGCCGCCCACCGGCAGAAATCGCAAGGGCGCAAGCCACGTCCATTACCGATCTCAAGGACCCTTTTGCCCAGGTATCAGGAGCGCCAGGCGAGCTTCCCGCCGCGGACGCAAACAGGACGAAGCCGGGCAAGGAAAACTGGCTCGTGCTCATTTGAATTCGCACGCATCTCGGCTGCGTTCCGAAAGGACAGCCGGCGGGCGAACCGCGGGGGGTCTTATGGCGGCTGGTTCTGCGTCTGCCACGGCCCGGTCTACGACACGGCGCGCCTCATCCGGCAAGGGCCCGCGCCGCGCAACCTGGATATTCCGCCCTGCGAGTTCATCGCGGATACAAAGATCCGAATCGGCTAAAATCGCCCAAGGCGACTCTCAAAATCGGGTCGCCTTGCATCCAACTCTTATTCCTAATTTTCTCAATATAATTGCAATTATAATTGCAACTTGCAAATCCGCTGCAGATTGCCCCCGCCAACACCATTTGACGGTCTCATCAGGCATCGCAGTTCAGCAGACGGCGCGCCATGCGCCTATCTCGTCGCCTTCGAAGATCCCGCTTGCCTTAAGATGGTTCGAGATTGGAGAAGTGCGTATGACTTTGGACGAAAATATCAAACAGTCGCAGCCGGCGCAGCGCCGCCCGCCAGTCCAAGCCCACGCATATAGACAAGCACGCCCGCCTCAAGCAGCTCTTCCGGCGAAACTGCTGGCCGCGTTTCCGCGTCTCCTCGCCCGAACAGCGAGGCGACGCCATGCGACATGGACCAAATATGCAGCGCAACCATCTGGGAGGGCGGGCGGCTGCTTTCGGGCAGCCTCTCGATGAGCTTCTTCGTCGCCGTGTAAAGCACCTCGAATGCGCGGTTCGCCGATTGCTCAAGCGCAGCGCTATCCGATTTCCGGAGCCCCGTCTCGAACATGGCCGCGTAATAGGCAGGCTCGTTGCGCGCAAAGGCGAGATAGGCGCGCCCGACATTCTGCAACGCCTCGAGCGGGGACGGGTTTCCGCCATGCCACGCCTTTTCGAGATCGTTCGCGAACCGCTCGAACCCGAGGCGGGCCACATCCGCCATGAGTTCCTCGCGATCCCGGAAATGCCGGTAGGGCGCAGCCGGACTAACGCCTGCCGAGCGCGCCGCCTCCGCGATCGTGAAACCGGCGGGGCCTTTTTCGCCAATCAGGCTCAGCGCGCTTTGTATGAGCGCCTCCCTCAGGTTTCCGTGATGGTATCCGCGCCGGCCGGGGCCGCCATGCTTCCAACTCATGTGAAGAAGCTTTACATCCAGCCGCATTTTTCGGCAGCACTTATTTCAACGGCGTATGACTTCGGGTGTTAATGACCTAACTCAACCTGGCGAGCCGGAATAATAAAGCCGAAGAGGTCTGAGACCCAGAAAGATCCTCGGATTGCACAAGCGAACGCGTGCGTTTCAGCCGAATTCTAGCGGTTGAAGACAGTCAAGTTTGCCGCGTAATCCCCCGAAAGTAGGATCCAGTGACCTTGCGATACTCGATCCCCTTTCGCGGGAATGACGCTGCGGAGTCATCGGCGCCGCAAGCGGCTGACGGGCCGGGCAATGCTTAGCAAGACGTTTCGCCGGACTTTTTTGGCGATGCGGCAGCTTTGACAGCCCCTTTTTAGGTTCAGGCCTCTCGCTTCAATGGCGCGAGACTTGTGCTACTCATGGTGCTCCTTGTGGCCTTCTTCCCTGCGCTCAGCCTCTTCGCGATAGTAGCCATTGTCGCGGCAGACGACGCTGACATCCCTCTCGGCCTCATCGCGCGTGCTGAAACGAAGCGGCCCAACCCGCACAAACGTGTTGTCTTCCGGCAGCCGCTCCACGACACGGCAATGGCGGTCGGGGCCGTGAACGATGTAATAATCGGCGAAGGCGGGCGCCGTAATAACGGTGAGAGCGCCTAATGCCGCGATGCAAGACTTAAGCATGGTGTTCCTCCTGATTGAATGAATTCCAAACAATCCGATTTTATGAAAGTTGCTTGGAGCTGCGGCGGCCGCGCGCAAAATTTGGTTTTCTGCGCCGGCATCCCAACCAAATCGCTTGCGCCAAACCGTTTGGTTTGTTCTTCTTATGTTCTGAAAGTGTCAACCCGGTTACACATGTTCACTCTATGTTCACTGTACAGCGCCAGCTTGGCCGTGCAGTGGCCCCGGCAGGGAACCCAAAAGCCGAGTTAAGGGTTTCCGACGCGCACGATTGGGCCTGCCGCGCCAATGTCTGGCAAGGGCTCGCTGAACCGATGGAGACCGGGACTTGAATTTAGTGACGAGCGAAATCAGCCTGGCTCAGCTGGTAGACCGTGAAGGTGACGCCGGGTTGATCCTCGCGCAGGCCGCGGCCGCTTTCGCCACGACGGACGCCGAGGGCCGCTTTACATTTGTGAACGACAGTTTTTGCACGATTGCGGGCCGGCCGCGAAAAGAGCTGCTTGCGCTCCGGCTGCAGGACATCACTCATCCCGAGGACCTTATAATCGATGCGCCGCTGTTCGAAGCGGCCGCATCCGGAGAGAGCACCGCGTTCGACATTGAGACACGCTATGTGCGGCGCGACGGGGTTTGCTCATTGGTTCGCAGCTGCATAACCGCCATCCGCCGCAATGGCTATCTCGACTGCATGCTTGTGGTCGCATTGGACGGGTCGGCCGCAAGGCGCGATAAGGAGCGCCTCCGCGAAAGCGAGCAAAGGTTCCGCGCGGCTGTCGATGCGGTGGAAGGGATTCTGTGGACCAACAACGCCGCAGGCGAGATGGTTGGAGAACAGCCGGGCTGGGCTGCGCTGACGGGACAGGCTTACGGCGAATATCAGGGCTATGGCTGGTCGGGCGCTGTTCACCCGGATGATGCGCAGCCGACAATCGAAGCCTGGCGGGCGGCCGTCGGCGAGCGTCGCCCTTTCGTATTCGAGCACCGGGTGCGCCGGCGCGATGGACAGTGGCGCCTGTTTTCGATCCGCGCCATTCCGGCCTTCGACGCCAGCGGCGCCTTGCGCGAATGGGTGGGCGTCCACACCGATGTCACCGAGTTACGCGCCACTGAGCGCGCCCTGCGCAACCTCACCGCAAACCTCGAACAGCGGGTGCAGACGGCGATCGCCGAACGCGACCGGACCTGGAACAACGCCCGCGACCTGCTTCTCGTCGTCAGCGCCGACGGTATATTTCACGCCGCCAACCCAGCGTGGACGCCGATCCTCGGGTGGAAGCCAGAGGAAGCCGTAGGCCGGAGCTATCTCGATTTTATACATAGTGAAGACCGCGCCTCGGCTGAAGCGACGCTCGCCGCCGCTGCGGCGCGGGAACTCAAAGCCTACGAAATCCGCATGCTTCATAAGGACGGCTCGTACAGGTGGGTCTCCTGGGCGGCCGCGCCCGAAGGCGAGCTTATTTACGCCAGCGGCCGCGACGTTACCGCGGAAAAAGAGGCGGCGGCGGCGCTGGAGCAGTCTGACTCGCGGTTCCGCGCGATCTTTCAGACCAGTTACCAGTATAAAGGAATCGTCGGAACTCGACGGCGTTCTTCTCGACGCCAATCCAACTTCGCTCCGAGGCGTCAATGCTACGCTCGCCGATGTTATCGGCAAGCCCTTTTGGGACACCCCATGGTTCACCGGCACACCGGGCATGTCCGATAACGTGCGCGCCTCAATAGAGGCCGTCGCAAAAGGAGAAACCGTCCGGCAGGAAATTCTCGTGAACCTGCCGGCGGGATGGCGGTGGTTCGATTTCACCATGCGTCCAATCCGCGACACACGCGGAGATGTGGTCGCTATCGTGCCCGAAGCCGCCGATATCACCGCGCGCCGTCAAGCCGAGGAAGCCTTGCGTCAGAGCCAGAAGCTCGAAGCCATCGGACAGCTTACGGGAGGCGTCGCGCATGATTTCAACAACCTGCTTACTCCCATCGTGGGGAGCTTGGATCTTCTCCAGCGGAAGTTCAGCAGCGACGCGCAAGCCCTACGGTTTATTTCGAGCGCGCTGCAATCGGCTGAGCGCGCGCGTCTTCTTGTCCAGCGCCTTCTTGCCTTCGCGCGCCGGCAGCACCTTGACGCGCGCGCCATCGACCTGCGCCATTTGGTCAAAGGCATGCTCGACTTGATCGGACGCCCGCTTGGACCGCGCATCGAGGTCCGCGTCGAGATGGCGGACGATTTGCCGGCGGCGCGTGTCGATCCCAATCAACTTGAGCTAGCTCTCCTCAATCTCGCGGTTAACGCCCGCGATGCGATGCCGGACAGCGGCACGATCTCGATTTCAGCCAAAGCTCAAGACATCATGGGAGGCGAGGGCTTGGCGCTTGCGCCCGGCCGCTATGTTTGTCTGTCGGTCGCCGATACCGGGGTGGGCATGCCGCCGGAAACGCTGGCCCGCGCGGTTGAACCGTTCTTCTCGACAAAAGGCGTCGGCAAGGGCGCTGGTCTTGGGCTGTCCATGGTTCACGGCCTGGCCGCGCAATCGGGCGGCCAACTGACGCTTGAGAGCGAGCCCGGAAAAGGGACAATCGCGGCCTTGTGGCTTCCCGTGGCGAATACGGCGCCAGGCGATGGCCGCGGCGGCCTGGAGAAGAAACCGCCGCTACGGTCCTTGTCGATCCTGCTGGCGGATGACGACGATCTCGTCCGCGCCGGCGCGGCGGCGATGCTCGAAACCATGGGCCACAGCGTCGTCCAGGCTTCGTCGGGCATGGATGCACTGGAACATATTGCGTCGGGCGCAGTGTGCGACGTCCTTGTGACCGATCACAGGATGCCTTCCATGACTGGAGCGGAACTTGTGCGGCGGGCCAGAGCGCTGCGCCCAGGGCTGCCGGCAGTGTTGATAACGGGGTTCACCAATTCCACCGATACGGAAAACTTGCCACGGCTCGCCAAGCCGTTCCGCGCAGCGGACCTGGCAGCGGCCGTCGCGCAGGCTGCCGCAGCCAAACCTTAAAGCGCTTAAGGGCTCAACGGACGCTTATGCTCCATGGCTCGATCCAAGGCTTTGCCGAGCGCGTCCAGTGTGTAAGGCTTATCCACGACAGGAATGTTCATACCGGGCAGCCTGATGTCGTATCCGCTGCAAATGATGAAGGGAACACCCTTCTTGAGCAGGTGCGTGGCGATATCGCTTGAGAGCTCCGGACCGAGACGAACGTCCAGCATCACGCAATCGAGCAGCCTGGCGCTCTCGATCGCCGCCAACGCTTCGTCCACCGAGGTTGCGACGCCGGCGACACTGCACCCCAGCTCGACAAGCATCTCCTGCGCGGTAAGAGCGGTGAGGTCATCGTCTTCGATAACCAGAACGTGCGCACCCTTGAGCTGAGGTCCGTCTGCCATTCACGCCTCCTGCACTCGACCTTTGCGCAATGCAAGTTAAAAACTGAGAAGGTTTCAGTGTTGACAATACTTAAGCTTGTCGCTCAAGTCTATATAAGTGTACGGCTATTCCAAGAATTGTGAACAATAAACTTACTATATGATTTTCCAGGAATAAGCGCTACCGGCGCGCAATCACGGTAGCGTGAGGGGTATAGAAGTCTCTCCATGCGGCGATAACGCCCGTCAAATATTTGCGACACTACCAAGCGGGTGTGAGTTTCACAGTGTCCCGATGAAAACGCATCCAGCGTACTGATTATGAGTAAAGGATTGAACGGGGCGCTTGCCTGACGGCTTATATGCCCGTCAGCTAACCTTGAAGGCGTTGGGGATCATCGCCTTCGTATTTATTGGAGCGGGCGAGGCGATTTCGAACGCCCGACCCTAACCTTGGCAAGGTTATGCTCTACCCCTGAGCTACGCCCGCTCTGCACGCGGCTCGCGCCACAAGCCCCCAAGTTATTACGCAATCTTTTGAGCGATGCAAGCACTCTTATCCCCGCTCCCCAAGATCGGCGCCACGGGCGCCGGGAACGGCGCCTGCATAGCTGCTCCTCGGCCTCGCATAGGCCGAAGGTTCCATCAGGGAGCGCCGAGCGCTGACTTGACTATATTGTCACGCACAAGAAGAAAATGATTTAAGTTTTAGGTTTTTTTTGATATCATTAATTCGGTGCGTGCGCTCTTGAACAGGTGAGAGCAAAGACGGGCGCCCGATGCAATTGCGCCTGGATTTATCGCCAGGAATTTGGCCGGGCGTTGCTGTGAGGTTGTTATGCGTTATCTTGCCTTAGCAATGACGATTATTGCTGGCGCCGTCTCGCCCGCCGCGGCGCAGGCAGCTTTTATGAAGGCTTTTCAATCCGGTGAATGGGAAGGCGCCGCCTACTACAGTGACGGCAATGGGGCGATCGCCTTGTGCTCCATGCGCACGCACTACAGGAACGGCTTCAGTCTTTCGATCGTGCTTCAGGCCGGCGGAGGCTGGGCGCTCCTGTTTGTGAGACCGGAAGGGTTTTCAAGCTCCCCCATTCAGTACGCCCTGTACGCTGACGGGAAGTTGATCCATTCCGGGCAGGGGACGCCGGAAAGCGGCGGTCAGCTGCTCCGGATCGATGTTCCATTCACGAAAGAAAGCCTCGAAAGCTTTCAGCACGGAACCAAGCTGGTGGTGTCATCGGCCTATGGCGACGCCGCTTTCAGCCTGAAAGGAAGTGCTGAGGCGATAACGGAACTGCGCCGCTGCGTGATGGGCCAAGGCGGAAACGCTTTCGGTCCTGGCCGGAATAAGGATCAGAGCCGCGCGGACGATCAGGAGACTGTCGCGAAAGAAGAAAGCGACATGCCCCGCGTGGTCGCGCGCGATCAGCTCATTCCCTATGCAACGGAGATTTTGCAGAACGCCGGCTTCGCCGACTACCGGTTTCTGCCCGAGGATAAAGATGAAAAAGCCTCGGCTGCGCTCACCTGGCAATTCGAGGATGGCTCCCTTGGCTCCCTCACCGCCGTGGAGAAAGCGGGATCTCTCGATCTCGACCGCTTCATAGGCGATATCACCGCGGCCGACACCGTGAGCTGCAAGGGCGAATTCGCCAACGGCAAGCGAGCGCCGCGTTATTTGAACGGCGTCGAGATCAGGAAGGTTTTCGCATCGTGCAGCGAAGGTCCGCGCTCGTCCTACACCGAATATGCCCTTGTGCGCATGCCGAATGGCTTTCTCGTCAAGCTGACCTCCGCCAAGTCAGGCTCAAGCGCCATGTCGAGCCAAGGCTGGCAAAATGACCGCGATCGGGTCGCCCGGACGGAAGAGTCAACGCTCGCCACACTATCGAAGCGTTAAAGCTTTAGCGGGCTCGGAATGCAGGCCATCGCTATGGCCTCATGGTGAGGATGCGAACGTCTCGCCACGAAGTATTAACCGGTAGTTCTCCCCTTGCATCCCGTCCTTCTCCCGCGCAAGCTCGCCCTTAGCCTTAGCCGCGGCCCGCATCGCCTCTTCAATGGCCGCACTTGATCCGCCATTCAGTAACCGATTGAAGACACGCCTTGTCTTTGGATGGCGCCTCAAGGGCTGCTATGACAATGCGCGTAGAACCGCAATGCCCGATTTCGCGAGGACGGCAACGGAAGCAGTCACGAATTCGGCGATCTATATTAGAGCGTTCCGCCGGTGCGGTCACACCAGTTTGCAAGTCACGAAGGTATGTTATATTGTTACATATAGAGCCTTGACAATACAACGCCCTGTCTGGCTAATCGGAGCGGCTGAGGTCTGCGATGGCGCCCCTGCAGCCGCAGACCCAAATGCGCAAGAGCTGGACATCTCCCTAATTTCGCCCAAGGGCCAGACCAGCTATGAGGTGAAGCGCGACAAGCCGAACCTCGATCTGATGAGGATTATGTGATCGAATTTGAACCTCTCGCCGAAGTTGGAACTCCGCGGACCGCCGGGCCAGGCGCCGGCATCGTCCGGATATCGCGGGTGCGGTTCACATGGCCGGGCCGCAACGCATTCAGCCTCGCCATTGAAGACTTCGCGCTAAAAAAAGGGGAGCGGCTTCTTCTGATCGGCCCCTCCGGAACCGGCAAATCGACCTTTTTGAGCCTGCTCGCCGGCATCGTGACGCCTCAGCAAGGCGTCATCGATGTGCTGGGGACCGATATCGCCAAGCTGCGCGGCGCGGCGCGGGACCGCTTCCGGGTTGAGCATTACGGCATTATTTTTCAGATGTTCAATCTCCTGCCCTATGGCTCGGTGATCGACAATGTGGTGCTGCCGCTCAGCTTTTCGCAGACGCGCCGGAAGCGGGCGGAGGCGGAGGGCAGCGTTCGCGCGGCGGCGTCGCGCCTGCTGGATAGCCTCGGGATCGAGCCCTCGCTCATCGAAACTGCTTCCGCGGCGAACCTCAGCGTCGGCCAGCAGCAGCGCGTCGCGGCGGCGCGAGCATTGATCGGCGCGCCCGAGATCATCATCGCCGATGAGCCGACTTCGTCCCTCGACCGCAACCGCCAGCAGGCCTTCCTCGACCTGCTGTTCGCCGACATCGCAGCAGCTGGCGCGACGCTGATCATGGTCAGCCACGACGAAAGCTTGAGCGGGCGCTTCAGCCGCGTCGCCAACCTGACCGACATCGCGCGGATCTCTCGCGGGGGAGTGAGATGAGAGCGCCTTACCCTTCGCCCTGTGATAAGCCCTCCTCACCCTGTCCCGCGAGGGGAGAGGGGACGGTGTTGCAAGCTCGAGCTACTCCCTCTCCCCTCGCGGGAGAGGGCGGGGGTGAGGGGGCCTTCTTCCGCGCGCCAGGGCGGTCACGATGATCATCTTCCGCCTCGCGCTGCAGTCGCTCGCCAACCGCTGGCTGACCGCGCTTCTCACGATCTTCTCCATCGCGCTAAGCGTCATGCTTCTGCTCGGCGTCGAGAAGGTTCGCACCGGCGCGCGCCAAAGCTTCGCCGACACCATATCGGGCACGGATCTGATTGTCGGCGCTCGCAGCGGCAGCCTCAACCTGCTTCTCTATTCCGTTTTCCGCATCGGCAACGCCACGAACAACATCACCTGGAAGACCTATCAGGACATCGCCGCGCGGCCTGACATCGCCTGGATCGTGCCGATTTCGCTGGGCGACAGCCATCACGGTTTCAGGGTGATGGGAACCACGCCGGACTACTTCAAGCTCTACCATTACCGGCATGGGCGGCCGCTCGAATTCGCTTCGGGCGCGCCGTTCAGCGATTTGTTCGACGCCGTTATTGGCGCCGATGTCGCCAGCGAGCTGGGCTATAAGACCGGCGATAAAATCGTCGTGGCGCATGGCCTTGGCTCCGTCGCGTTCCTGGAGCACGACGACAAGCCTTTCCGCGTTTCGGGCATCCTCGCCAAAACTGGCACTCCCGTCGACCGCACCGTGCATGTCAGCCTTGCCGCCATCGAGGCCATCCACGTCGATTGGCAAAGCGGCGCGCGCATCCCCGGCCAAAGCGTCTCCGCCGATGACGTGCGCAAGATGAACCTGGAGCCGCAAGCGATCACGGCGGCGTTCATCGGCCTGAAATCGAAGCTCGCCGCGTTCAGACTGCAACGCGCCATCAATGAATATCCCGAGGAGCCGTTGTCGGCGATCCTGCCGGGGGCGGCGCTTCAGGAGCTTTGGGGGCTTGTCGGAACCGCCGAGACCGCCCTCTCAGCAGTCTCCGGCATGGTGGTCGTCACCGCGCTTCTCGGCATGGTGACCATGATCCTCACCACGCTCAACGAGCGCCGCCGCGAAATGGCGATTTTGCGCTCGGTTGGCGCGCGTCCTCTCACCATTCTCTCGCTTCTGGTGACGGAGGCCGGCGTGCTAACCTTTTGCGGCGTCGCGCTGGGCACGCTGTTGCTCTATGGCGCTTTGATCCTGCTTCAACCATTTATAGATCGGACATACGGCCTCCATATCGCTGTCGATCCTCCTACGCAGGATCAGCTGGCGGTGTTGGCGAGCATTGTGGCGGCAGGCTTCGTCGCGGGTCTGCTTCCGGCTCTTAGGGCTTACCGGCTGTCTTTGGCGGACGGCATGACCGTCCGCACATAGAGCGCATCGGCTGAGATAAAATCAAAAGCACGCTCTAAAGTCTTGTTTATCGTGCGTCTTACCGGAAGACCACTTCATGGTTTCCAGAGGCGCTCCAACGGAAAGAAACGAGATGCATCGAGTTTTTCGCGCCGCCGCCCTTTGTCTTGTGATAATGGCGACACCGGGCTTTGCCACCGAGGGCGAGCCCGCGATGGACCTTGCCTGGGGCAAGCTCGTTCCGCCAGCGCCGCCGGTCCAGACCATGAGGGCGAAGAGCTTTCTGTCCGGCGCGACTCCTTTTGCGGGCGCAGGGAGCAGCGAGCCTCCGCCTCCGCCCATGATCGATGACAAGCGCTGGCTGTCTGAGCGGCGGCTTCAACCGGGCGCCGGCGCGGCGCCAGCCGTTGTAACCGAGCTTGACGGCAGGCGGGTGCGCATCGGCGGATATGTCGTGCCGCTCGATTTCGATGCGACGTCAGTTAAGGAGTTCCTGCTCGTGCCTTTCGTTGGCGCATGCATCCATGTGCCCCCCCGCCGCCGAACCAGATCATTTATGTCAAGACGGCGAAGGGCTTCGATGTAGCGGGCTCGTTCGACCCGGTCTACGTGACAGGAACGCTAAAGGTCGCCTCGCAATATACCGGGCTTGCCGAAACGGGTTACGCCATCGACGCCGACAAGGTCGAGACCCGGAAGGAATAGACAAACCCGTCGCCCAGGAAGCTCTTTGGAAGCTCTTATCCGCGGTCTCACGTAATTTTGCCTGATTTCCGGCCCCAGCCCCGCAGTGGCGCCGGTTGCGACGCCCTTCCTTCTCGCTTGGCGCATATGCCAGACCACGTAATAGGCGAGCATGCACAGAAAGACGTGGGCGCGCACCCGTCCGGCGAGGCGGTGGTGAACCGGGCGCACGTCGAAGTCCACGGTTTTTATGGAACGGAAGGCCCGCTCGACCTGGGCAAGTCACTTATAGGTGGAGACAACGGCGGCTGCATCGAGCGTTCCGGCTGGGACGCTGGTTCTCAACACATAAAAGCCGTCGAGGGCCGCCTCCTTTTGTATGGAGGCATTGCCGGGGCGTACTTTGCGCCGCCAGGCGACCTTTGCCAAGGTTTGCCACGCGAAGCTCCAAGTCTGAGCACAATCTTATCGCAAAGCCGGTTTCCACAATCTCGGCAAGTCCAAGATGCGGATCATGCTCTCCAAATGCCGCGCCTCTCAACGTCCCGATGTCCGGCGATCAACCTTGGCGCGCCTTATACCGGCGGACTTTCTTGTTTATGATATAAAGTCTGCCGCGGCGGCGCACGACGCGGTTATCACGATGCCGCGTCCGAAGCGTCTTGATCGAATTCTTAATCTTCATAGCCAAATTCCAAGCGGTCCACGCAGTCGCCGATTGAGCCGGTGGAAACGCAAGCCAATAAGTTGAGGTTGCGAGCGCGCAGGTGTCAGAAGCGCAGTTCGGCGAATTGCTACCACGCTTTTCCGCCGTTTCCAACCCCCTCCCGTTTGAAAGAAAAATCGAATTCCCCTTCAAATGCATGGTGGCTGCCTGCGCGCCGGGTGCTACCGTAGGGAGGCGATTGCCTGCAATAGAACAACCCGTGTCCAACTTTCGCCTTCAATCGATGCCGATTAAAGGCGGTTCGATCTCGGATGTTGATGTACCGCGTGAATGATGCGCCATGAGTTATTCTTCCTTTTTTCTTGCCGCGATCTTTTCGACAGCCGCTGCTTCGGTGGCAAGTGCGATATCAGGTCCCGGCGCGCCCGTTTGGGCGATCGATCGCGTCCCTGCCACAGCGCTCGTCGCCCTGCAAATCGAAAACAGCTGGAGCGAAGGTTGTGAGGGAAGCGTGACCTTCCCGAATTATGCGCTCTCGCGAGTAACAAGCGGCGGTTTTAAATTTGAGCCTCGGGCGAGGCTCAGGGCCGCAAGCCCGCAGGACGAGGATGCGTCCCCGCCAGCGATTGTTCGGAATCCGTTCTTTCCACCAGCGAGTGCATCCGAAGACGCCCGTCCGGTTAGCTCGCTTGGAGCGCCTCGATGATTATCGTGCTTGAGCAAAGGCTGCCCCGCGAGTTAGATTTCGCCGCCCGGACGACATGCGCAGAAAACACTGGATGATCTCGTGACGCCCCTGCTTGGGCGGTCCGTGCAATAACACGCGCCGCTGGAAAGGCTGACTTGTCCGGGTGTCCCCCCGCGAAAGCGCGCAGCGAAGGTGCGACGGCATTTAGAGACCTTGCCTTATGTCCCGGCTAAGCCGCGCGCCCTTTTCGATCCAAGGCCGATTTAGCAAACGAGGCGGCTTCCGAGCCTGCCCCCATCGCGCCGCTATAGCCGCCTGCTCCGCCAAACGCGGATGCGAGGTAAAGGCCAGTGACCGGCGTCTTCGTGGAGCGCGGCATCCCAGCCCAGATCGGCGCTCGTGGCGGCGTCATGTCGAATCCGTAGATGGCTCCATCAGGGGTTCCGAGGTAGCGTTCCATCGAGACCGCGCTCAGGAAGACTTTCTCCACGACGGCTCCCGCGAAACCGGGATAATGCCGTTCAAGCTCTCCAATGATGGCGTCAAGCCAGGCTTCGCGGCGCGCGGCCGTTTCGCTTTGAGACAGGGGGCGCCAGTTCGCAATTTCGTCGATTCCCGCGACAGAAACGAGGATGGGGCCGCCATCGTCGAGCCCAGCATCGATCGCGCCGTAGTTCGCGATGGCGAGCGGCGGCAGCTTGCCATTCGGGTTCGCGCCGAGCAGCGCGCCCGTGCCCGCATAATCTTTGAGTTTCGTCATCCAATCCGGCAGAAGAATTGTCGAATAACACCGCAGGCCGAATTGGGCCGGGTTGGTCTTCAAACCGAAGTGGGCCGAAAACAGCGAAGTTGAGGGCTTGAAACTCGCGAAAGCGGAAGCGAAACGGCTGCCCGCATCCTTGGGCAGCATGGCGGCGATGGCAGTGGGCGCGCAGTTGGCAAATACAATGCGGGTTTCGATGCGCTCCGTGGCTTGGCTGCGCCTTGACGCGTAGCAGACGGCTTTCACATGACCGGAAGCATCCGTCTCGATGACCGTCGCTGCGGTGCCGAGCCGCACGCTCCCGCCGGCTTTTTTGATCACGCCCGCGAGCTTCGTGCTGAGAACGCGCGAGCCGCCCTGGATGTAAACCCCGCCCGCGCCGAGAAAGCCGCCTTGCGCCAGCGCGTAGAAAATCCACCACAGCCGCTTGGGATCGGCGGCATAGTAGGGCAGATTACCGGCCAGCGCGAATTTCAAGCCTTCATCGCCGCCGAACTCAGCTGCGAAAACCTCATCGAGCGAAGCGCGCCATCCCGATGCGAGCGGATAGCCCTGCCTGAGCGCGCCCAGAAGCCCAGTCAGCGAGCGATTATCGCGGGCTGCGCTGAGACCGGCGACCGCGTTGCAGATGCGCTCCATTTTTCCGAGCACGCGCTCAACCGGCTTTTTCGAGGCTGGAAACCGCTCGCCGAGCGCATCCCTCGCCTTTTCGAAATTGGCGGGAAGGGAAAAGGGCTCCCCGAGCGGGCCTCCTTGGATGGTGAAGAAATCCCCGGCGGGCAGCCAAGTTATTTTGTCGAGGAGGTCAAGCTGTTCGAGGATGCTGTGTTTTATCTCGCGCGGATCGTGAGGATCGGCGGTTTGATGCAGCGAGGCTTCGAGGACGAGCGATCCAACCTTGTAGCAGGACGCGGCGCCGCCAAGGCTCGTGTTCCGTTCCAAAAGGCAGACGCTATAACCCGCCTTCGCCATAAGCGCGCCCGCAGTGAGGCCGCCGAGGCCGGAGCCGATCACGACGGCATCGAAGCTCGATTCGGTCATGGGCGCACTTTGTCGCCGGCAAGCCCGGCGTCGTTGACAGGGATCAATAAGGAGGCGGTCCGCCCTCTATAGATGGCTTTAAGGTCTCCTTTGACCAGCCTGCACCGATGGTTCCCAGCGAGATAATCTTCTTCCCGGATAGAGCCGTCTGGGCGAAAAACTTGTTTGCGCATGATGAAAACCTCGATGGCCTCTAGCACGCCCCGCGGGAAGTCCCGCCCCATTTGCAGCGCGCCCCGGCGGGACTTCCCGCGGATAAGGCGTACTCGCAACTTATCGACGCTAGTACAGCTTATCCGCCGGAAGTTCGCCTCCGAGCGAGCTTCAAATGGGCGAACTTCCGGCGGGCTGTAGCAGGCTCTTCGCAATTCTGCAGTCAAATTGTTTTGCCATCGCTGGCCATCGATTGGAGAAATAAGCATGTTCCACGATTTTAAATCGTATGTGAAACATCAAGCGAATATGCTCAGGGGATATATGAACACAAAGAGAAATATTTTGCACACGGATGATCCGGACTTCGCGGGCCTTGAGGCAGAGTTTCACGCTTGGCGAAAGTCGTGGCTCGAAGCCTCGGTCGACGATTACGGCAATCTGGCATACCATCGCGACGCCAACGCCGCGCTCAAGCGGGCCGCCCCTGGCGAGAAGCGCGTGGTTTTTTTCGGAGATTCCATTACCGAAGGGTGGAATCTCGCGGAGTTTTTCCCGGGCAAGCCCCACATCAATCGCGGGATCAGCGCGCAGACCACGCCGCAGATGCTGCTTCGTTTCAGGCAGGACGTGGTCGCGCTCACCCCTTGGGCCGTCATCATCCATGCGGGAACGAACGACATCGGCGGCAACACCGGTCCGATGCCTGTCGAGGACATCGAGGCGAATTTGGCGTCGATGGCGGAGATCGCGGGCTCCAACTCTGTGCGGGTGATCTTCGCTTCGCTTCTTCCGGCGCCTCACAAACAAACGCTATCGTCGCGATACAGCCTCTTCAAGCACCCGCCCGCGAAAATCCTGGAGCTGAACCGCTGGCTGAAAGACTACAGCCTCTCCCAGGCTTTCGGTTTTCTCGATTATTTCTGCGCGATGAGCGACGGAGACGGCTTCATTAGGCCGGATTACTCCGAGGACGGACTGCATCCCTCCCGGGCTGGCTATCTGGTCATGGCCAAGGTCGCCAAAGCCGGGATCGACGAAGCGCTGCAAAGCTGAGCGAAGTTGGCGGCGCCGCCACGCATGTTGGGCCGCAGGCTCAGGAACCGCTCACTTAGGCCTGCGACATTGGCTTCCGGTTCACTGGGGCGGCGTTTCTCTTGCGGGAGGTCATGCCGAAGTGAAATACCCAAATTGAGCACTTCTCGCGCGTGGCCCGCTTGCCTTGGATGCATCCTTGCGCGAGTGCTCGTGGAAAAAATGCCTCGCTTTAACTGGCGATGATGTTTGCAATTTTCTTGGCCGGCATGATCTTGAGCCAAGAACGCTGGAGTTTGAACCGGTAAAGAACAAACCCTTTTTAGAGCGGCTTCCTGAGTATAATGTTGTCGCTTATGCCATCGCTTTGTTCTCTCCATTCGATGTAGTCATACCGAGCAGCATCGATAAAAGCGCATATCAGTACGAAGTACTCAAATGGCGGGCGCGCCAGAACGTCGTCTTTGAGCTGGGGAATTTTATTGGGCGGCTTGGCCGGGAAAAGGTTTGTATTATCAAAACGAGCGACAGGGTCGAGATGCCCTCAGATTTTGGCGGTGTCTGCATAATTGGTTTCGATGGAACGAACGGCAAATGGGAACGAAAACTCTTGGATGAAATCAAGGCGGCGAATGTACTTCCGCGTTCTACTAAATTGAAGCCGTATCTAGACATGCCGCTTTCGCCCGAGACTGAAGCTGGCTTTGTTACGCCCGAAGCGGGAGGAAGCCGGACCATATAGGCATCGTAGCCCGCCTAGCTCGGCAGGGGCACGCCGCACGCCGCGAAAGCCTCGCGCTGGCGGCCTTCGATTTCCTCAAGCTTGAAATCTTGGATCACCTCGTTGAAGATTTGGTAGAAGTTCATCTCCGTCGCGAGGTGCAGGAACACCGCGCCAAGCCCGATAGCCGCCCGGTCCATGAACACAAATTCGCGCGGCACCTTCACCGGGCCTTTCTCCTTCAAGCCCATATGCACGCGATAGACTTCGCGGCGGCCGTACTCATTCGGCGCAACGCCATCGGCGACCGGCCGCACGCGATCGTCGAGCAGCGGCCCGTAAATGAAGCCTGCCCAGATGTTCAGCACGTCAATCAGGTCGTTGGAGAGCCCGCGGAAACCCCATGTCTCGTAGGCGTGCACGATGAGATCGCGGTTCTTGGTGCGGATGCCATGATACAGATCGATCACGCCGCCCACGAATTTCGGATGGAAGGTGCGGATGCAGCCATAATCCAGAAGGTTGATGCCGGCCGCGCGGCCGTCTTCCTCGAAGATCGAATAATTGCCGAGATGGGGGTCGCCATGGATGACCGCGTAATGGCTGAAGGGATACCACCACGCGCGAAACAGCGCCTTCGCGATGGCGTTGCGCTCTTCCAGCGGGCGCGACTTGTAATTCAGAAGCTTGCCGCCTTCGAGCCAGGTCATGGTCAAAAGCCGCTTTGTCGATAGCTCCGGCAAAAGCTTCGGCACCTGGATGGCGCGGTCGCCCTCAAAGATGTGCGAATAGAGCGCCATGTGCCGCGATTTAAGATCGTAGTCGAGTTCCTCGCGCAGCCGCGCGCCGATCTCGCCTACGATTTCGGAGGTGTCGAGCGCCGCATCCATGCGCTTGTAAATGCTCATCACCATGCGAAGCTGATTGAGGTCCGCTTCTACAGCCGATTGCATTTCAGGATATTGCAGCTTGATCGCAAGCGCGCGCCCATCGAGGCTCTCAGCCTTGTGGACTTGCCCGAGCGAAGCCGCAGCAGCCGCCTCCTCGCCGAAGGCTGAAAACTTCGCGCGCCAATCCGGCCCGAGTTCCGCCGCCATGCGGCGGCGCACGAAGGGCCACCCCATCGGCGGCGCCATGTTCTGCAGCTGGCCAAGCTCGGCGGCATATTCCGGCGGGATCGCGTCCGGTATGGTCGAGATGAGCTGCGCCACCTTCATCAGCGGCCCTTTGAGGCCGCCAAGCGCAGCGGCCAGCTGGGATGCGTTCTTTTGCCGGCCATCGCCCGCGCCGAGAAGATAATTCGCCCCAATCCGAGCCGCGATGCCGCCGACATTGGAGCCCACCTGCGCATAGCGCTGCACGCGCCGCGAGAAGCGGTTGCCTTCGCGGTCGGCTTCTTCTTCGGGGCGGATTTCTTTACCGTCGAAGCCTCGATCTTGACTGTTGTCCTGCACTCGGCGCCCGTTCCTAATGTGCGAGTTGTGGCCGGGTAGCGCCCCGGCTAAGCGCGCGCTCTACAATGTCGGCTATCCTGTCAGGCTCTATCTCCGAGGCATCCAGGAAGATAAGGTCGGCAAGGCCAAGCGCCACATCGCGCGCTCCGCTGCCTCGCCCATGTGGCATGACAGCGAAGATCCTTTTTCCCATCGCCTTGGCGGCGCCGACCTCGTACAGGGCATTCTTACCCTCTCCGCTCTCTTTCGGGACCACAAACACGATGAGCTCCGCGTTCTTCAGGACGCCGAGAATGGTTTCGCTGAAATTTTCACCCTCAGCGAGGCTATCCTCATCTCGAAACACATCAAGGCCCTTGCTCCGCAGGGCGGCCGTCAGCTCTCGCGCATACTGGCGGTCCGCTTGGGCATAAGAGATGAAAAGCGTCATCTTGCGGTTTCCTTCACACGCTTCTTGAGTTCGGCGAGGTAAATCTCGAACTCGTTAATGGACACAACATTCTTGGAACTCAAGCACGCCATCCCGCCGCCTTCATTTCGAAGCGTCTCTATATTAACACCATATAGGACACCGAGAATCCTCTTTTCCAATACGCGTGCGGCCCCGATTTCAGTCCACACCCAGTTCCGGTTCATCGACCAGGGCGTAAGCAGGGCGATAAGCTCGTCACAACTCGGGAGCATTTCGAAAATCTTTGTTTCGAAATCGTCTCCCTTTGCGATGTCGTAAACATCCAGAAACGACTCTGCTCTCGTGTCCTGCTTTATTCTCCGTGCTATTTGGCTCGCCACCCAACTGTCTTCCGAACCGTGAGAAATAAAAATCCTATACATTTGGAAATCTGGCCCTGATTCTCACGCTTCGAGCGCTTCCAACTCCGTGATCATATCCTCAATCACGCTTAATCCCATAGCCCAGAAGCCGGGGTCGGTCGCATCGAGGCCGAACGGCGCCAGCAACTCTTTGTGGTGTTTGGTGCCGCCGGCGCGAAGCATGTCGAGATAGCGGTCCTCGAAGCCTTCCGGCGCGCGCTCATAGGCGGCGTAAAGCGAGTTCACAAGACAGTCGCCGAAAGCGTAGGCATAGACGTAAAACGGCGAATGAACGAAGTGCGAGACATAGGTCCAATAGGTCTCATAGCCCTCATTCAGCTTGATCGCCGGGCCTAAGCTTTCGCCTTGGACGTTGAGCCAGAACTCGCCTAGCTTGCCGGAGGTCAATTCGCCCTCGCGCCGCGCCTCGTGCACGAGGCGCTCGAACTGGTAGAACGCGATCTGCCGCACGACGGTATTGATCTTGTCTTCGACCTTCTGCGCGAGCAGCGCTTTCTTTTCGCGTGGATTTTGCGTCTGCCCGAGCAGCGCCTTGAAGGTCAGCATCTCGCCGAATACGCTTGCGGTCTCGGCTAGCGTCAGCGGCGTGTAAGCCATCAACGCGCCTTGCCCATTCGCCAGCACCTGATGCACGCCGTGGCCAAGCTCATGGGCGAGCGTCATCACATCGCGCGGCTTTCCAAGATAGTTCATCATGATATAGGGATGCGCCGACGGCACTGTCGGATGGGAGAAAGCGCCGGGAGACTTGCCGTCGCGCACCGGCGCATCGATCCAATTCTTGGCGAAGAAGCCGTCCGCGATATTCGCCATGCGCGGCGAGAAGCGGTGATAGGCCGCGATGACGGTGCTTCGCGCGTCCTTCCAATCGATCACGGGCTCGGGATCGCGGCTGATGGGAGCATTCCGGTCCCAATAATTGAGCCGGTCCATGCCCAGCCACTTCGCCTTCAGCGTATAGTAGCGGTGGGAGAGGCGCGGATAGCTGTCGCGAACCGCCTTCACCAGCGCATTAACCACTTCAGGCTCAACCCTGTTCGCGAGATGCCGCGACGACGCCACGTCGGGGAAGGCGCGCCAGCGGTCGGAGATTTCCTTGTCCTTGGTGAGCGTGTTCATCACGAGCGTGAACAGCCGGACATTTCCTTTGAGCACTTTTGCCAGCGCCTCGGCGGAAGCAGCCCGCTTTTCGGGATTCGCGTCGCTGAGAAGGTTCAGCGCAGGCTCAAGGGTCAGTATTTCGCCATCCACCTCGAAGCGCAAGCTGGTCAAGGTCTCGTTGAAGAGCCGGCTCCACGCCGCGGGGCCGGTCATAGCCTTCTCGTGGAACAGCCTTTCAATGTCGTCGGCCAGTTGGAAAGGCCGCTCCTTTCGTAAGTCCGTCAGCCAGGGTTTGTAACGCGCAAGCGCGGCGTCTCTGAGGGCTGCGTCCATGATGGCGTCGCCGATCCGGTTCAATTCCAGCTCGAAAAACAGAAGCTGTGTGCTGATGGCGGTAAGCTTGTCCTGGGCGTCGCCGAAGAGCTTTGCGCGCGCCGGGTCAGCCGTGTTGGTCACGTAATTGAGGTAGGCGTAGGAGCCAATGCGGCCCATGAGGTCCGACTGCGCTTCATAAGCGGCGATGGCCTTCGCAAGGCCGCCAGGATTTCCCAGCGCGAGATCGCCGAGCGCGCCTGCGTAAGTCTTGCGAAACTGGGCGGCGTCCTGAGCGGCTCTTTTGAGATCTCCAGCCAACGCCTCGCCGCCATCCGGGTAGAGGCCGGACAAATCCCAACCGGGCATATCCTCCGCAGGATGGGGAGCGACCTCGAGAAATCCTCCGCCCGCTTCAGCCGCATTCACCGGAATGGCCCTAACTACATGAAAAAGCGCTGTCATCGCCGTCCTTCCTCCGAACTCCCTTTGGCTATGCATTTGGCTATTTGCGTCAGCCGGTCAACAGCCAAGCCGATACAAGCGCCGCAAAATTAAATGCGGTTCGGGGAATGCGGACCGCGCTCTTAACGTTCTGTAAATGGTTGATTTTTAGCGATCGCGAATTTCGCTGCCCGCCAGATTATCCACTTCCGTAGATTTTAGTCTGGGAACTCAGCGATTTAGCTTGAGCGATGCAAAAATGCCATGCACGGGAGGGGCCCGCCATGTTTTTCTCGCATTTGCTTTGTAACAATTTGTTAACCGGTTTGGCGTACCAACGTAAGCGTGTGGTGCTGCGGCTTTCCACTCTGCAGCGGCGCAAAATCGGGTGTATCAGCGCCTTCGGGCGTGTCAGAGGGTTCAGTTGCGTGTCAGTTTTGTTCGGTGTGCCTGGCTTCAAATGGGCCGGGGTAGTGAGCGTGTGCGTAACGGTATTCATGTTGATGGCCGCCCCCTCCTCGGCAGAGGAGCGGACGATCTCGATGTACAACATCCACACGGAGGAGACGATCGCCGTCACCTTCAAGCGCGATGGGAAGTACATCCCGGAGGGACTGCAGAAGCTCAATCACTTCATGCGGGACTGGCGGCGGAGCATGGAGATCAAGATGGACCCCGCCTTGATCGACCTCATTTGGGAACTGCATGAAGAGCTTGGCTCCAAACAGCCGGTTCATCTGATCTGCGGTTACCGCTCGGCAGGAACGAATGAACTCCTCCGGCAAACGGTCGGAGGCCAGGCGCGCAACAGCCGCCACATCACGGGCCAGGCGGCGGACCTTACATTTCCCGACGTGCCTCTGAAACAGCTTCGCTATTCCGCGCTTGTCCGTGAGCGCGGCGGCGTTGGCTATTATCCCGCCTCCGGCCTGCCTTTCGTCCACGTCGATACCGGCAATGTGCGCCATTGGCCTCGCATGCCTCGCATTGAGCTGGCCGTGCTGTTTCCAAGAGGGCGCTCGCTTCATGTCCCCTCTGACGGCCGCCCCCTGACGCCCACTGACGCCCGCATCGCGCTGGCGAAGTGGCAATCGAGCGGAAACGAGATGCCCTGGGTTCTCTCGCACAAGCGCGTCTCCGGGCCAATGCTTGCGAGCCTTGTGCCAGAACAAGCGCCGCTCCTGCAGCGCGCGAGCCTGAGCGGTCGAGATGCCGTTTCCAAAACGCCATCGCCCGCGCCGCAGACAGTGGCAAAGCCGGGAAGCCTGACGCAGGAGCCAGCGGAGCAGCCTGAGCCGCAGCTCGCCGAGGAAGGTGAGGAGCAGGAGGACGACATTGCGTTCGAGCCGCTGCCCGCTACGTTCCTTCTTGCGGAGAAGCCGCTGTCTTATTTCGACATGCCCGGCGATCAGCCGCGCCAGCCTGTGTTCCAGAAGATCGGGCTTTTGATGGCGTCGCCGAGCGCGCTGGCGAGCGAAGAGTTCGATCACCGGCTTCAAATCGAGGGCCTTTACGAGGCGAATACGTTCAAAGGCCCTGCGATCGCGTTCATTCAACGCCAGAAAGCGCGAATGGCGGCCGCCACGAGCGCGAAATCGGGCGATGCGATAACGCCTCCGTTCGAGCCGTCGCGGGCCACAGCAGGTTCGCGCGGCCTCGAAGCTTCACGATCTGGCCCCTTAAGCCGAGGGAGGGAATTTGTCGTGAAGCTGAGCGGTTTTCCGAAAGGACGTACGATAAAGCAACAGTTAGAGCCCGGTATTGATTCTATCAAAAGGGGATAGGCTTTAAGTCGTCGCAGCCGCTTAGCGGCGCCTCCGTGGCCGGTCGCGCCGGCCATGAAGCTCGCACTGCAGATGCGGGCGGAACCTTCCCTATCATTCGGCTTCGAGCATTCCGAGCGCGTGCATGTAGGTGGCCAGGACCAACTCCTGATCGCGCCGCTCCGATGCGTCCTGCTTGCGAAGGCGAATCACGGCGCGGAGCGCCTTCGTGTCGAAACCTGTCGATTTGGCCTGGGCGTAAAGCTCGCGAATGTCGCCCGCCAGCGCCGCTTTCTCCTCCTCCAAGCGCTCGATGCGCTCGACGAAGGAGCGAAGCTGATCCTTGGCGCCCGGCGCGATGCCGCTTGCTGGCGCCGCGCCATTTCCAGAAGATGTTGCAACAACGCTATTTTCCAAAACGCCCTCCACGAAGCCGAATCAAAAACCGGATCGAAGGCTAGCGCGGGAGTGAGAGCGGTTCAACGGCGCGGCTTCAGTCATCCAGGGAAATCGGCGTAGCCTGCACAGCTTGGCGAAACCCTAAGCGAATCAAGTTGGCTCGCTGCATTTCTGCACTAGACGGGGCCGGCGCGCCAAATATATGCTATTTTACTGGAAAACTATGTTTTCGGTGGGAGCGCGGTGTGGGGCTTGCCGTAACCAGGCGGCGCCTGAAAGGTGTTATGCGAGGGTTGACCCGGAGCTCGGGAATCCTTCGTTTGTTGCGCGCTCAGAAAACAGCGCTCGCATGTCTGATCGCTCTCGCTTTTCTCGTTGGGTCGCTCATTCCCTCGTTGCAGGGTCGCGGCGCGTCAGAGCCCAGCGCGAGCGCGCTTTTGGATCTTCAGGCCGCTCTGGGAGACTCTCCCGAGGCGCTGCTCGCCTCACTTTGCCAGCACGGCGGCGATGACGGATCAAGCCTTCCAGATCACAGCGGCGACTTACCCTGCAAAAAATCCTGCCCGCTTTGCCAAGCTCTCCAGCATTTTGGGCATGCCCTTTCGGAAATCCATTCGGCTTCGATTCCAGCTTTCGGGCTCAAGGCCGCTTCGCCTGCCCCAAATCGTTCGGCGCTTTTCTCACGCCCAACCGCCTCAGGCCAGCGAAGGCCGCGCGCTCCTCCCACGGTTTCATAACGCGACGCGCCGGCCGGGAGTTTTCCCGCGGCTTTGGCCGGGAAACTCCGGTTTTGCCGCGCACGCGCTTCACCATCCCCTTTTGAAATCCGGCCGCTCAGTGCGCCGCTAGGAGCTTCGTGATGAATTCCGTTTTCCGCCAGGACCGCGGGTCCGGCCTCTTTCGCATGTTCAACTGGAAAGCCTTCTTCCAAGGGTTCGGAATGGCGATCCTTCTTTGCAATCTCTCTCCCGCCGGAGCCCTGGCTTGCGCGTGCGGATGCAGCGTGTTCGACGTGGGATCAAGCGGCCTTCTGCCCAAGGAAGGCGACCACGGCGGAGCCGTCTATTTCGAGTGGGATCATTCGAACCAGAACCAAAATTGGAGCGGCCTCTCCAAGGCGCCGGCAGCGAACAACGGCGATAAGCAAATTCAAACCGATTGGTACGTCGCCGGCCTGAATTACATGATCAACCGCGATTGGGGCTTCTCGGTGCGGATTCCAACCGCAAACCGGTCCTTCCTGACGGATAATAATTTCGGCAATGCCCCTTATACGCCCGATATCGAGAGATATCACGTCTCCACCATTGGCGACATTGAACTCACTGGCATGTACACCGGCTTCTCGAACGACATGTCCAAGGGCATCATGTTCGGCCTGAAATTGCCGACTGGAAATTATACGGCAGCTGGTTTCGACCGCGACACCCAGATCGGGACAGGGAGCACTGATCTCATCCTCGGCGGTTTCTGGCGGGGCCTGATTACGGGCGACAATGCATGGCAATATTTCACCCAAGTCAAATACCTGCAGCCGCTTTTAACAAGCTCCAACTACGATGCCGATCTGCAAGCCTACACCAACTACCGGCCCGGCCTGCAAATCGACGCCGCCCTGGGCGTCAACTATAACAACTGGTATCACGTGGGGCCGTTCGACAAAATAGCGCCCTTACTCCAGATCATCATCTCGCATCGGCAGCCTGACGCCGGCGCTGCTGCGAACCCCGGCGATACCGGTTACGACCGCATTTTCATCTCTCCGGGCATCGACTTCACCAAGGTCTTGGACGACCCCAACAACAGAACATTCAAACTGTATGGGGATATCGAGATTCCGGTTTATCAACGGGCGAACGGAAATCAACTCGTCGCCCCCTTCTTGTCCAAGATCGTGGCGGCATATACATTTTAAGTATCTCGATGGGATCAAAAAAACGATGGCGAGCAGGATCACAAGAAAGCAAGCGGCGCTGCTCGCCTCGGGGGCGGCCGCTTTATTCCTGCTTGCCGCCGCGCTTCAACCGGCTTCGGCGCAGGCGCGTTTGCAAAAGCCTGCTCCGCCGCTGACGATAACGGCAGCGGACGGGCGCGAGTTCGACCTTGACGCCATGCGCGGCAAGGTTGTCCTTGTAGACTTCTGGGCGACATGGTGCGGGCCTTGCCTTGCCGAGCTTCCCGCGCTGGGGGTGTTTTACCAAAAGCACCGCGCCGAAGGTTTTGAGGTCATCGCGCTCAGCATCGACGAACCGCGCGACCGGAAAAAGATGCTGAGGTTGCTTGCGAAGCTTCCATTTCCAGGCGCGCTCTTGAGCGACGCGCGACGCAATGGCTTCGGCTCGCCCGACGCAGTGCCTATCGGTTATGTCATCGACGCCCGAGGCATCGTTCGCGATACACTCCCCGCCACCGATGACGATCTTCTGGGGCGGTCGGTTCTGCCCCTTCTAAAGGAAGCACGGGCGCAGCCAATCTCGGCGGAAGGTCGGCGATGAGCCGGGAAGATGGGCGCCTGAGGGTCGCGTTCGCGGCTTTCGCGCTGCTTCTGTCGCAAATTTCTGAAGCGACGGCAGGCGACTGGATCGCCGACGGCAAAACGGGCTGTAAGGTTTGGAACCCGCAGCCTGTGCGGGATGAGACGGTGAGTTGGACCGGAGGCTGCAAGGGCGGACTTGCGGAAGGAAAAGGCGTTCTCGACTGGCTGAGAGGCGGCAAGCCCTATGAGCGCGACGAAGGCGAATGGCGGACGGGCCGTCAAACAGGCGAAGGCTCCCAGGTCTGGCCTGGCGGCCATTATCGAGGCGAGATTTTCGATGGACTGCCCCAAGGACGCGGCGCCCTCGCAGTTGGCCAATCCAGCTATGAAGGCGCGTTTCTGAATGGCAAGCCGAATGGGAGGGGCACGCTGACGAATGAGGCCGGCACATTCGATGGCCTCTGGCGGGATGGCTGTTTCAACGACGGCAAACGCCGCGCCGCGCTTAGCGTTTCCATACAATCCTGCCCTTAAGACTTTAGGTCCGGCCCTGCCGCCGCTCTGGAGGAAATCGACATGCGAAGCTTATTGGCCTTTGCCCTCATCGCAGGTGTTTGCGCGGCTGGCGCACCGGCCTCGGCCGGGCCGCGCTGCAAGATGGTGAAGCAGTGCCGCTGGGTGAATTTCCAAAAAGTGTGCACTTGGGTAAGGGTCTGCCGCTAAGCGCCCCCAGCGAAACCGAAGCTTGCTCGATAATTGCCTTCGCTCCCGAAATTGGAGCGCCGTGCGAAATATACGTTCTGTTTAAGCGAGGCGGGATAACGCCCAGCTATCCGGCTACGCCTAAAGTTGACGGTTTTTGCTATAAAGTTCATCATTAGCTTTAGTGCTTTGCAGAATAATGAATAGACGCCTCAAATCGAAATGAGGCCAAGACGACGCCAAATGGCGCGTAACCTGAAGGAGGAAAGCCATGTTTCAGCAAGCAATCGACCAGATCTCAAGTCGAGTCCTGATCCGGGACCGGTATGACAACTTTATCGGCGGGAAATGGGTCGCGCCCGTCGAAGGCCGGTATTTCGATAATCCGAGCCCCATCACAGGCCAGAAGCTTTGCGAGATCGCGCGATCCTCGGCTGCGGATATCGAACTGGCGCTCGACGCCGCGCACAAAGCGAAGGACGCCTGGGGCAAGACCGCCGTGCAGGAGCGCTCCCTCATCTTGAACAGGATCGCCGACAAGATCGAGTCCAATCTCAGCCTGCTCGCCCTCGTGGAGACGCTGGATAATGGCAAGCCGATCCGGGAGACGACGCACGCGGATCTGCCGCTGGTGGTGGACCATTGGCGCTACTTCGCCAGCGTGCTTCGCGCGCAAGAAGGCGGCATTTCCGAGATCGATCACAATACCGTCGCCTATCACTATCACGAGCCGCTCGGCGTCGTCGGACAGATCATCCCGTGGAACTTCCCGGTTCTGATGGCGACGTGGAAGCTCGCGCCCGCAATCGCGGCCGGCAATTGCGTTGTTCTGAAGCCCGCCGAGCAGACCCCGCTCAGCATTCTCGTCGTCATGGAACTGATCGCCGATATTCTCCCGCCTGGCGTTGTGAACGTTGTCAACGGCTTCGGCGTCAAGGCCGGCAAGCCGCTCGCCCAGAGCAAGCGCATCGCCAAGATCGCCTTCACCGGCGAGACGACGACCGGTCGCCTCATCATGCAATACGCCTCCGGCAACCTCATTCCGGTGACGCTCGAACTCGGCGGCAAGTCGCCGAATATCTTCTTCGCCGATGTCGCTGACGCCGATGACGACTTTTTCGACAAAGCGCTTGAAGGCTTCGCGATGTTCGCTCTGAACCAGGGCGAAGTTTGCACCTGCCCCAGCCGCGCTTTGATCCAAGAGTTGATTTACGATAAGTTCGTCGAACGGGCCGTGGCGCGCGTAAAAAAGATAAAGCAGGGCCATCCGCTCGATCCCACGACCATGATCGGCGCGCAGGCGTCCAACGATCAGCTTGAGAAGATCCTGTCCTATTTCGACATCGGCAAGCAGGAAGGCGCCAAGGTGCTGACCGGCGGCCAGCGCGCCCACCTTCAAGGCGAACTCGCGCAAGGGTACTATGTCGAGCCGACGATCCTCGAAGGCAACAACAAGATGCGCGTCTTCCAGGAGGAGATTTTCGGGCCGGTGGTGTCGGTCGCGAAATTCAAGGATGAGGAAGAGGCGCTCCACATCGCCAACGACACGCTTTACGGCCTTGGCGCCGGCGTTTGGACGCGCGACGGCAACCGGGCGTATCGCATGGGCAGGGCTATCCAGGCAGGGCGCATCTGGACGAATTGCTATCATGCCTATCCGGCGCATGCGGCGTTCGGCGGCTACAAGCAGTCTGGCATTGGCAGGGAAAATCACAAGGTGATGCTCGATCATTATCAGCAAACCAAGAGTATTCTGGTCAGCTATTCGACAAAGGCCCTCGGCTTCTTTTAGGCGTTTGCGGGCAAGGGCGCGAACTCCGCGCCCTTTACTTTCATACTTTGCCGGAGTTTGAAGTTCGGATGGTCAATCGCGTTGAGATAACGCCCGAGGCAGCCGCGCTCGTCGCGCGGCTGCGCGCCCAGTACGGCCCGCTTCTCTTTCACCAATCCGGCGGCTGCTGCGACGGCTCCTCGCCGATGTGCTATCCGGCTGGCGACTTCCGCATCGGCCCGCAGGATGTCTTTTTGGGCCGGATCGCCGATTGCGGCTTCTACATGGGCGCCGCCCAGTTCGAATATTGGAAGCACACCCAGCTTATCATTGACGCCGTCCCAGGCCGGGGCGCGGGGTTTTCGCTCGAAGCGCCGGAGGGCCTTCGTTTCCTCACGCGCAGCCGGCTCTTCAGCGAAGTAGAATCGCAAGAGCTGGAAGCAGCCGGGCCTCCTCCGCGAGGCGGCTCATAGACGAGCGCATGACAAACTTCGCTCCACCGGACATCGAGACCGGCAAGACACTCAGGATAAAAATTCACACAATAAAATCAGCCGGGCTGTGCCGCCGTTACCGAATATTAAGCCACCTGTGACACCCTTTGGTTGTGGCGGTTCAAGTTTCTCCCCCCCCCAAACATGAACCTGTCAATCGCGAGACAGGCGGCTCCTTCCGGCCTTGCCCCTTAACGCCGGAAGGAGCTGCTGCCCTTTGACTCGCAGCGCGTGTCGAGATAGACCGCCGCTTCCGATAACCGGAAAATCGCATTCCGATTTGGCGCTCCCAATCCTCCGTTTGCACAAAACCCAACCACCCATTATATTACGCGTAACCCTTCGATTGCCGTTCCCCCACACAATCGACCAAGACGCCCAGGAAGCCGAGAGGGATCGCTTCCAGGACCGGAGGAAATTTATGAGCGACAAACCCCTTATGCCAAAGGCGACCGCTGTCTGGCTCGTCGAGAATACCTCGCTGACTTTTGAACAAATCGCCGATTTCTGCGGCCTCCATGTGCTGGAAGTAAAGGGTATCGCCGATGGCGACGTGGCCCACGGCATTCGCGGCTCGGACCCGATCACATCCGGGCAATTGACCCGCGAAGAAATTTCGCGCGCGCAGAAGGACTCCGCCTACCGGCTGAAGCTTGCGCGCTCAAAAGTGTTTATCCCCGAGATCAAATCGAAGCGCGCGCCGAAATATACGCCCGTGTCTCGCCGGCACGACCGTCCCAACGCCATTCTGTGGCTGTTGCGGCATCATCCGGAGCTGCGCGACACGCAAATCATGCGCCTCGTCGGCACGACCAAATCGACGATCGAGTCCATCCGCGAGCGCACCCACTGGAATTCGGCCAATCTGGCGCCGCAGGACCCGGTCGCGCTTGGGCTCTGTTCGCAGATCGACCTCGACGCCGAGGTTCAGAAAGCCGCCAAGCGCTCCGAGGAGGAGCAGAAAGATGCGCCGGTCCCGGCTGGGGTCACAATTCAGCCGCTCGCGGAGCAGCCCTATCTCGATATCGAAGAGTGGAAATAGGCTGGCCTAAGCAGACATTCATTGGCCGGCCAACGAATGTTTGCATAGGGTCCTTTGTTTTCGCAGAGTTATTTTCCCAAAACCGGAAGGCCACTTTTGCGAACTCTGCTTAGGGCTGCGCGGCCCGGAATCGCGGTATAGTGGCGCCATGCAAAACTATCTCGACCTTTTGCGCATGGTGCGTGAGCGCGGCGTGAAGCGCGGCGACCGCACGGGCACGGGCACGCTGAGCCTGTTTGGACATCAGATGCGGTTCGACCTTCAACAAGGCTTTCCGCTTCTGACCACCAAGAAGCTGTATCTGAAATCCATTGTTCACGAACTCCTATGGTTTTTGTCCGGAGAAACGAACATCGCCTATCTCAAGGCGAATGGGGTTTCCATCTGGGATGAGTGGGCGGACCAGAATGGCGATCTCGGCCCGGTGTACGGGGCGCAGTGGCGTTCGTGGCCTACGCCAGACGGCGGCGTAATCGACCAGATTGCGGAGGTTGAGCGCGCGCTCAAGACCGATCCTAACTCCCGGCGCCACATTGTTACGGCCTGGAATCCGGCGGACCTGCCGCGCATGGCGCTGGCGCCGTGCCATTGTCTTTTTCAGTTCTACGTGGCGGAAGGCCACCTCTCCTGTCAGCTCTATCAGCGCTCCGCCGACGTGTTTCTCGGCGTTCCCTTCAACATCGCGTCTTATGCGCTCCTCACCATGATGATGGCGCAGGTGACGAACCTGCAGCCGGGAGAGTTCGTTCACACCTTCGGCGATGTCCACCTCTATCTCAATCACATCGATCAGGCCGATGAGCAGCTGAGGCGCGAGCCGCGCCCGCTTCCGCAGATGACGCTGAACCCAGCCGTGGCCTCGATTGCCGATTTCGCATATGCGGACTTCAAGCTCACCGGCTATCAGCCGCATCCGGCGATCAAGGCGCCTATCGCGGTTTGACCGGGAATGCTGATTTCATCCTCTCTCTTATCGTCGCAGTGGCCGAAAATGGCGTGATCGGCCGGGAGGGAAAGCTGCCCTGGCGGCTCGGCAGCGATTTGCGCCGCTTCCGCAAGCTCACCATGGGGCGCCCGCTTATCATGGGGCGTAAGACTTTCGAGGCGATCGGCAGGCCTCTCGATGGCCGCGACTCGATCATCGTAACAGGAAACCCAAGCAAAATTGTGGGGGCGCTGGGCGGCGTCTTCATCGCCGGCTCGATCGAGGAAGCCTTGCGCGTCGCACACGGGCGGGCGCGAGCGCGGGGCGTAAACGAGGCCTTCGTCATTGGAGGCGCCGGGATCTTCTCCCAGGCCTTGCCGCATGCGACCCGGATTTATCTCACGCGGGTGCATGCATCGCCCGAAGGCGACGTGCGCTGGGAACCCCCGCTTGGCGGCGATTGGCTCGAGGTTTCGCAAGAAAGCCGCCCAGCGAGTAGCCGCGACGAGTTTCCCGTCACAGATGTAATCCTGGAGCGTGCGAAACGCGCTTGACGCGGCCAACGCTCAGGTCCATATGCCGGGCACATCGCCGAAGCTGGGCCATCATAAACGGTTAAGAATAACGGCCTATGCCTCGTAACAGATGAAGATATGTCAAATCGTGACCGTAATTGACATCCTGTTACAGACCTGATGAATAGCCGGACTGGCGGCCCGAAAGCGGCAATCCTGCCGATTGCGAAGGAACATCGATATGCCGTGGAATCAAAATAGCGGCGGCGGCTGGAAAGGCGGTTCTGGCGGCCCGTGGGGTCAAGGCCCCTCTGGCGGAGGCGGCGGCGCCCCGCCCGATCTCGAAGAGATGCTTAGACGCAGCCAAGACAAGCTTCGCCAGGCCATGCCGGGCGGCATCGGATTCTTCGGTTCAGCCCTCATTTTGCTCGTGCTGGCTGCGGCGATTGGCTATTTCGGGTTTACCGTCCGCATCAATCCCGACGAGCGCGGCGTGGTGCAGCGTTTCGGCAGATACGACCGCGAGCTCTCCAACGGCATCAACTTCCGCTTGCCCTATCCTATTGAGGAAGTCACTGTCGTCCCTTATACCCGCCAAAACCGGATCGAAATCGGCTTCAGCACCGGAACAGGGGGCGCATTCGGGCAGATCCGCTCGCCGAACCGTTCCGAGGAAAGCCTGATGCTGACCGGCGATGAAAACATCGTCGATGTGAATTTCAACGTGTTTTGGAACGTGAAGGATGCGCCAGCCTTCCTTTTTAATGTGCGCAACCAGGGCGATGTTCTCGACGCAAATACGAATGTGAAGGCGGTCTCCGAGAGCGCCATGCGCGAGGTCATCGGCCAGAACGATATTCAGCCTATTCTGACCAAAAGCCGCCAGGAGATTGAAGAGTCAGTAAAGGGCCTCATTCAACGCACGCTGGACAGCTACAAGGCCGGCATCCAGATCACGCAGGTCGTTCTGCAGAAAGTGGATCCGCCCGCCGAGGTGATTGCGTCGTTCCGTGACGTGCAGGCGGCCAGAGCCGACCAGGAGCGAGCGCGAAACGAAGCCGAAGCCTACGCCAATCGTGTCATCCCAGAAGCGCGCGGCGACGCGCAGCGCATTCTGCAGGCGGCGCAAGGCTACCGCGAGCAGGCCGTGGCCGAGGCAAAGGGCCGTACCGAGCGATTTTTGAAGGTGTATGAAGAATATCAGAAAGCCCCGGACGTGACGCGGCGCCGGATGTATCTCGAAACCCTGGAGCGTGTGCTGGGCGGAATGGATAAGCTGATTATCGACGAAAAAGCCAACGCCAGCGGTGTCGTTCCTTATCTGCCGCTTGGCGAGCTTCAGCGCACCGGGCAGGGCGGAGGCCAGCGATGAAAGCCTTTTTAGCAGTCCTGGTGGTTCTTGCGGTCGCCGCGGCGTCTGCGGTCGCATCGTCCGCCTTCATCGTCAGCCAGACGCACCGCGCGCTCGTTCTGCAGTTCGGCGAACCCATCCGGGCGATCGACCAGCCGGGGCTCTATTGGCGCACGCCGTTCATCCAAACGGTCGAGCAATTCGACCGACGCATTCTCGATTTGCAAACCGATGAGCAGGAGGTGATCGCTTCGGATCAAAAGCGGTTGATCATCGATGCGTTCGCCCGCTACCGCATTAACGATCCCCTTGCGTTCTATAAAGCCTTCCGGAGCGAAATCGGAGCCCGTCAGCGCCTGACCGCAATTGTCGATTCCACCATCCGGAGCGTACTTGGCCGCGCGAGCTTCATCGATGTCGTCCGCAATAAGCGCGACGCGCTCATGAAGCAGACGATCAAGCAGGTCAACGACGATGTCGGCAATCTCGGCGTCGAGATCGTAGACGTCCGCATCAGGCGCGCCGATCTGCCCGAAGCGAACAGCCAGGCGATCTACCGGCGGATGCAGACGGAACGGCAGCGCGAGGCGGCTGAGCTTCGCGCGCAAGGCAGCGAGCAATCGCAGCGCATCAAATCGACGGCCGATAAAGAGGTGACGGTGCTTGTCGCTAACGCAAATCGCGATTCAGAGCGGATGCGCGGCGATGGCGACGCCGAAAGAAACCGCATCTACGCCGACGCCTTCAGCCGGGATCGCGATTTCTTCGCATTCTACAGGTCGATGCAGGCCTACGAGGAGGCGCTCAAGGGGAGCCACACACGCATTGTGATTTCGCCCACATCCGAGTTTTTCCGTTACTTCAACGAGCCAATGACGAAGGCTTCCGATGGCGTCAACCCGCCGCCAGCGGGGCAGTCCGGCTCCAGCGCCGCCGCTGCGGCTCCTCCCGTCCGCTAAGTCAAGGGGAAGAAACGGGATGGTTATCTTTTGCCCGGTATCGTCACGCCGATTACGAACATTGCGCTTCGCTCGTTTATACCTCACCTTATAGGGGCGTGCGTGCCTTTGCGCCGGTTCGCGGTGTTATTCTGGTGTTTTGGTTGAGGCCCCCAATGACGATCCATTACCGTTTCCGGCAATTCCTCGGCGCTGGCATGCTCGCGATAGCGGCCATGGCTGGCGCCACGCGGTCATTCGCCGTGGACGCGAAGCCCGATCAGTCATTCGCCGACATCACAAGCCGAGTGAGAAATTCGGTGGTCACAGTCGCGGCAGCCGTCGTGGACAACAGGCGAGCCGTTGCAGACAAGGGCAAGGGCGCCGAGGACGGCAAGACCGAGGGGGGAGGATCGCAGTCCTTCGAAGACTTCAGTCCTGCCCGGCCCAAACGCGGACGAGGCGAGCCCGCCCGGCAATTCACCTCGATCGGCTCGGGTTTCGTCATCGATCCGAGCGGACTGATCGTCACCAACAATCACGTGATTGAGGGCGGAAACGCCATTTACGTCATCCTGTCCGACGGGACGGAACTCAAGGTCGACAAAGTTCTCGGGCGCGATCCCAAAACCGACATCACTCTTCTCAAGGTCACCCCGAAAACCTCGAAGCCCCTCGCCGCCGTCCCCTTCGGCAATTCGGCGCGGATGCGAGTTGGCGATTGGGTGATCGCCATTGGCAACCCTTTCGGCCTTAACGGCACAGTAACCGCCGGGATCATTTCGGGCCGCGGACGCGACATCAACGCCGGTCCTTACGACGATTTTCTGCAGACCGACGCTTCGATCAACCGAGGAAACTCGGGCGGCCCCCTTTTTAACGCCGTGGGCGAAGTGATCGGAATCAATACTGCGATCTTCTCGCCATCCGGCGGAAGCATCGGCCTTGGCTTTGCAATTCCGTCAAACACAGCCCAACGCATCGTCGAACAGCTTCGGCAGTATGGAGAGACGCGCTGGGGATGGATTGGAGTTCGGCTTCAGACCCCAAGCGATGATTTGGCCGAGGGCTTCCACCTCGCCAGCGCCGAAGGCGCGCTGATCGCTCGTGTGGAGAAGGGCGGGCCAGCGGACGCCGCCGGTCTTTTGGAAGGCGATCTCGTTCTCTCCTTTAGAGGGGTGGAGATCAAGCACGCTCGCCAACTGCCACGCTTCGTCGCTCAATCGCCCATCGGCGAAGAGGCTGCCGTCACGATCCTTAGGGGCGGCGAGCGCAAAACGCTGAATGTAAAGATCGGACAGCTTGAGGACTCCAGGCCGGGGCCAGTGGCCACACCGCATGCCCGCGCAAAGCGTCATAAGCTTGGGAAGACCAGCTTCGAGCCGATGTCCGGCGATACCCGCCAGCGCTTTTCGCTGGCTTCGGATGCGGAGGGCGCCGTTGTAGCAGGGGCGCCGGCGCAACCGGCCTCGGACAGTTCACTGAAGCCCGGAGATGTGGTTATCGAAGCAGCGCATCAGCGCGTTCGCAGCTTGGAGGAGCTTGAAGCGCGGCTGGCGGAGTTGCGTCGCATGTCCAAGCCCGAGGCCCTGCTGACCGTTCAAGACCGCGATGGCGGCGTTCGCTTCGCGTCGCTTCAACTTGGCGATGACTAAGCTGACATTCTTTGATTACCCCGAATGCCTGCCTGGAGTCCTTTGTTTAGCGGACTTTTTTCCAAAACGGGGAAGGCAACTCTTGGAAGCTCTTCTTAGCTCACACGCAAACAAAATTCTGAAGGCAGCCGCAAAGTCGCCGATCTACGTGTACCGCTATGCGATCTCGCCGCTGCTTGGGCCGCGCTGCCGCTATTTGCCCACCTGCTCTCAATACGCTCTCGACGCCATCGATTTGAACGGGGTCTGGATCGGAGGCTGGCTTGCGTTAGGCCGGTTCGTTCGCTGCCATCCCTGGGGTTCGAGCGGCTATGACCCGGCCCCCGATCTGCGGCAGGCGAAGGTCCCCTTTTGGGCGCCATGGCGGTATTTACAATACAGAGGCATGCAAACTGTTATTGAAACGGAGCGTTAACAGTTCTCTAAAGGCTCATGGTTCGACAGGCTCACCATGAGGAGCACACTCGGCCTTATCCTGAGCTTGTCGAAGGGTAAGCCAAAGACCGCAGCCTAATAAAGCTTCGCAATATCCCAAATCCCCCCGCAAATCCTTGACAACCGCAGGGGGGGCGACACATTAGGGAGGCATCGCAACATCTTACCCGCGCGTGTAGGCGGGAGTGAGAGGCCCTATGATTACTTTGACCTTCCCTGACGGCTCCGCCCGTGAGTTCAAGCCCGGCATTACAGGCGCGGAACTGGCGGCATCGATCTCAAAATCGCTCGCGAAGAAGGCTGTCGCCGTTAGTCTCGACGGTGAGCTTGCGGATATCGCCGACCCCATTACCGCCGGCGCCCGCGTCAAGATCGTCACCCGCGACGATCCGGAAGCCCTGGAGCTGATCCGCCACGATGCGGCGCATGTGATGGCCGAGGCCGTGCAAGACCTCTATCCCGGAACGCAAGTGACCATCGGCCCCGTGATCGAAAACGGGTTCTACTACGATTTCTACCGCGAGGAGAGCTTCACGCCCGACGACCTCGTAAAGATCGAAGCCAGAATGCGCGAGATCGTCAGCGCGGATAAGCCCTTCAAAAAAGAGGTGTGGTCCCGCGCGAAAGCACAGGATTACTTTGCGGCAGAGGGCGAAGGCTTCAAAGTCGAACTCATTGACGCGATCCCGGAGGACCAAGACCTCAAGATTTATCGCCAAGGCGACTGGCTCGACCTCTGCCGCGGCCCTCATATGACCTCAACGGGCAAGATCGGCAAAGCCTTCAAACTGATGCGGCTTGCCGGCTCCTATTGGCGCGGCGATCAAACGCGCGAGCATTTGCAGCGCATCTATGGGACCGCCTGGGCGACCGAGGAGCAGCTCGCCGCGCACCTCCATCAGCTTGAGGAGGCCGAAAAGCGCGACCACAGGCGGCTCGGGCGCGAGATGGACCTGTTCCACCTCCAGGAAGAGGCGCCCGGCTCGGTGTTCTGGCATCCGAAGGGCTGGACGCTGTTCCGTGAGCTTATCTCCTATATGCGCCGCCGCCAGGAGGCCAACGGCTATGTCGAGGTGAACTCGCCCGACATGATGGAGCGCAAGCTTTGGGAGCAGTCCGGCCACTGGGAGAAGTTCGGCGAGAACATGTTCGTCACCGTGACGCCGGACGAGCGCGTGTTCTGCTGCAAGCCGATGAATTGCCCTGGCCATATTCAGATTTTCAAGAACGGCCTGAAAAGCTATCGCGACCTGCCGCTTCGCATCGCCGAGTTCGGCAAGGTGCACCGCTACGAGCCGTCCGGCGCGCTGCACGGCATCATGCGCGTGCGCCACTTCACGCAGGACGACGCGCATATCTTCTGCGCCGAGGAGCAGATGATCGATGAATGCGTGAAAATGAACGACATGATCTTGTCGATCTACCGGGACTTCGGCTTCGAGGATGTCATCATTAAGCTTTCGACCCGGCCTGAAAAGCGCGTCGGTTCGGATGAAATATGGGACCGGGCGGAAGCGGCTCTGCGCGTCGCTTTGGAGAGGATTGAACACCCCTACTCGGTAAGCCCGGGCGAAGGCGCTTTCTATGGCCCAAAGCTCGAATATACGCTTCGGGACGCCATAGGCCGGCACTGGCAGTGCGGCACCGTGCAACTCGACTTCAATCTGCCGGAACGGCTTGGCGCGTTCTACATCGGAGAGGACGGGGCGAAGCATACGCCCGTCATGATCCACCGCGCCATGTTCGGCAGCCTGGAGCGGTTCATCGGCATTCTCATCGAGAACTATGCCGGTCACCTGCCGCTGTGGCTCTCGCCACTGCAGGTGGTGGTGGCGACCATTGTCTCCGGCGCGGATGACTACGCGCGCCAAGTGCTGGCGGCCTCTTCGGATGCAGGGCTTCGCGCCGAAACCGATCTTCGCAACGAGAAGATCAACTACAAGGTCCGCGAGCACAGCCTTGCCAAAGTGCCGGTGATGTTCGTCGTGGGCAAGCGGGAAGCCGAGGAGCGGACGGTCTCGATACGGCGGCTTGGAAGCCAGGCCCAGGAAACGCTGCCGCTTGCCGAAGCGATCCGCCGGATCGCCGCCGAGGCCGTGCCTCCGGATTTGGCCGCGACCGGCCAGCCTGACAGACAACACAGCCCGTAGCAACAGGACAGCCGGGTATTGCAAAAACGCTGGCGCCGAGATGGCGCCGGCGCAACTCTTTGCGGGCGTTTGCAATCAAACGTGAGCTTGAATGTGAGCCGTCGCCATCGTTCACGGGATTTTGACACAACTGTATGCAAAGAGTTCAGCTATGATCGATGATGAGAGAGAGAATCGCTTTTGAAGCTCTAGAATCATGCAAGGAGCCTGAAACATAGTACAATAAAAAAGCGTAAAATTGAGATCGATTGCCGTTAGCCGCAAGAGGTCAATACGCAATCGTTTGCGGCAGGCTCCGTCAAATCTCGCAGACGCTTGCGTTAACTTTATATTGGCGCAGTATAGACTATTGTGGAAGCTACCGATCCGGCATGATCATCTGGTAAGGATTAACGCGGAGCACCTGACTCATATATGCAGGTTCCGGAATTAAGCATGTGCGGCACACGCAAACTTGTACGTATGAACAAAGCATAATAGGCATGCAAGCCGGATCGTTTGACCATTCGCTGGTTTCCATGTGCATACGCAGGAGAACAATGCTAAACTAAAGGTAGAGATTGGCAAACGTGAGATCATGGTTGAATTTGCAAACGCGCTAGTCACAGCAGCAGCACCTCGCTTACCAGCGCGTGTCAGAGGCCGTTATATAGAAATTCCAAAGAATCCGCTCTTTACAAATCTCTCACGGCAGCAAATCCGGCTCGTTCTTCCTCATATAAAGCACAAAAAATACAAGCCTGGCCGCGTGATCTTGCAAGAAGGCGCAAGGAATCCGGGCAAGATTTATATCATCATGGACGGTCAAGTCACTTTGACGAAAGAAGGCCTGTCTCCTCTTGAGAGCCAGCCTACCTGTTATGAGCTGGGTTTATTGCGCCGGGGCGAGATATTCGGCGAGATGTCTTTCGTCGATGGCAAGCCGAGCACTGTTTCTTTCATGACGAAGACTGAAACAACGCTCGCGGTGGTCGATCTTAGCGCCTCGCGCAGAAGAAGCACGACAAGACGGCTGCGCGATGTGGTGACGAATAAACTCCGTCACCATCTCACGAGGCACGCCGATAAATCGGTGGCGCTGCGCGTTAATACTCTCCAACTCGAGAACGAATTCGCGGCCTATCGCAATGGCGTCGGACACATCGTGGTGACCACCCTTTGCCTGTTGTCCTTCTACACGCTTACGCTCAGTTTCCTGCCCAGCTTCAAAAGCCTGGCGCACGCGAATTTCGCGCTGAGCCCGCTTATCATTCTGCTTTTCGGTCTGTCATTCATCCCGATCATCGCAACAAGCGGTTTTCCTTAAGGTTCTTCGGCCTTAGCCTCGATAATTGGCGCTCTGCGCTTTCTCTTTCGTTCCAAGCTTCTCTGCTGTTCCTTTTGCTTTTCGTCATCGTGAAGTGGGTCCTGATCAATACTTCGCAGAGCTTTGCGGGCGTTCCCCTGATCGACAGCGCCGATGTGGAGGTGAGCGGTCATCCCGTACCCATGACGGCGTGGTATTGGCTTGCCTTCGCTGTCTATCTACTGCTCACGCCGATGCAGGAGTTCGTTGCCCGTTCCGGCATTCAGGCGCCGCTCTATGCCTTCTTGCACGGCAGCGAAGCCAAGCGGCGCTGGGTGTCGATCCTGGCCTCGAACATGGTTTTTGCCGCCGTCCATGCGCATATCAGCCTGGCGTTCGCGATCGCGGCTTTTCTTCCCGGCATGCTGTGGGGCTGGATTTTCGCAAAGACGAATTCGCTCCTGGCGGCGACGGCGTCCCATCTGCTTATTGGGGGAGCCGGGATGTTTGTCTTGGGAATCGAGGGCATGGTCGCCCGGCTTTCGGTCTGATGGATGGACCGCCCACGCGCTGCCGTCTTCGCGGTCATTCCCGAAATCGCCGCGGGCGTTGCTGGGCATCCAACGAAGCTGCGCGTGCCGGGATATGGGTCCCCAATAAGCCGCGCGAGCGTGTCTTTCGAGGGTGACGCCTTGATATGGTTTGCAAATTAAACCGGACAGGTGCGGGTTGGACCCAAGAGTGTCCGGTTTAATTCCGCAGAGTTTTCAACATCGTCATCCCGGAAGGGCGCCTTGGCGCACTATCCGGGATCTTTGAATACCTCGAGCCCAAGTCTTGAGAGAGACCCCGGACAAGCGCGAAGGCGCTTGTCCTCGGTGACATCGAAGGGTGGGTGAATATCCCGTAAGAAAAGCGAACCGGACAGGCGTGGGCTTGACCCGGCCATGACGGAAAGTGCGAACAACCATTTTGGGTTTGCGGTTGCTCTTATCAATCGTCTTCGCGATTGAGGCTGATCCAAAGACCGCCGTCGCTTGCCGAATGTATGCGCACGACCATTTCGCGGTTCAGATCGTCGAAGTCTCCCACCCAGCCCATCTCGATATCGACCGCGCCGAGTTGACGGGCCTGTTCCACACGGCCCTTGAACTCAGGCGTCCCCATGCATGGGGCGATGTTCAGAAAGAAATCGAGCCCCAAGGCGGGCCGCTTTTTGTATCCCGATTGCCGGGCTTCGGTCGCGCTGAAGAACGTCACCATGCCCTTGCCGTCGAGCTTGATCACGCCGAACGGCAGCTCATGCCTTTCCTCGTCCGAAAGTTGTTCGAGCTTTTTGGCGAGGTCCTGGTCGTTGAAACGGACAGACGTCATGCCAGCGGTCCTTCAGGAGGGTTTCCCAGCTCGTCAAAGGTGGCGACGCCGAAAAGGTGTGTAATCGAAGTCTTATTGTTTGAAACCGGTAAAAGCAATCTTTCGAAAAGAAGCATGCGGCCATCGCCGAGCGAGAGACGCGAATAATCGAAATAGGCGACGCCTCTTAGGCACCGCTGGAAAGCGCGTGTGATGCTTCCGAGCACATCATGATCTGAGGCGCGCAAAACCTCCCCTTCGAGCGGCCGCCCCAGCCTTTCCGTCAACGCATTGCCGACGTGAACGAAGCGGAAGGCGGGCGCGTCCTGGGCCCCAATCACTTCAAGAAGATAAGAATTGTCGCGCAAGCCGCAGTCGAAATTGCTCGCCTCGGAAGGCGATGGTAAATGCCCTTTTTCGCCGGCAATTCCGCGCCATATTTCATAAAGGTCGCGAACCTTGGGATTGCAAATCTTGTCGCGCACCCTATCCGCAATCCTCAGCGTATCGGCTGTCAAGATCGAAGCGGGGACGCGGCCTAATTTCTCCAGCACGGCTCTCGCAAACAGGCTTTCGGATATTGGCGCGCGAAAAATGATTTCTCCGGAAGGCTGCTGAGCCCCAGTTGAACCGCCAATAAAGATCCTCGGGGTCTTCGCCTCTGGCTGGCGTGTCTCGCGCGCCAGATCGAACCCCGGCCCTTTAGCGAGATCGATATTGGCGATGATGAGGTCAATTTTGATCTCAGCCAGCGTCGCGGCGAACGCGTGCTGCGGGCTTGTCGCTTCGATCACGACATAGTTCAGCGACCTGAGCAGAATTCCCCACATGCCAGGCGGACCAGATCGTCGCTTTCGGCCAAAAAATCGTCGCGCCGCCATGATGCAGCAAGTCGACAAGCGCCGTGGGCTCATCGGCATGCTCGCTCGCCACCGCGGCGCGGGGAATGTGCATGGTGATGGCCGTTCCCCTGCCAGGCGCGCTATCCAAAGCGACGCGGCCGCCGCACTGCTGGGCCAGATCGAACGCCGACGCCAATCCGAGCCCCGTGCCGCTGCCCTTTTCCTTGGTCGTGAAGAATGGCTCGCCCGCGCGCGCCAGAACCTCGGGCGTCATGCCTTTTCCGGTGTCCCGGATGGTCAGCGCGACATAATCTTTTGGAGGCAGCCCCAGCGGCCTCTCATTCGCGTGGCAATTGAAAAGCTGCACTCTCAAATCTCCGCCATTCGGCATTGCGTCGCGCGCATTGGCGAACAGGTTGAAAATTACTGTTTGAAGCTTGCCAGCCGGCACGAGCACCGGCCATAAATCCTCAGGAAAGTCGAGGCGGATATCGATGCCGAAGCCCACGAGATGACGCAGAAGATCGGCATCCTGAGCCAGAAGCCGTTCGAGATAGACGACGCCGGGGTCCTCGGAGGACACCCTCGAAAAATCCAGCAGTTCCCTCACCAAGCGCGCGCCCCGCTCGATAGCTTGCTCCGCGTGATCGAGAACGCCCGCCGCCTGCCCCGAGGAGGAATCCCTTCGCAAAAGCCGGCAAGCGCTCGCCATCACGGCCAGAACATTATTGATGTCGTGCACGACGCCGCCGGCGAACTGGCCAAGCAGCTTGACCTTCTCGGATTGCGCTGCCTGCTTTTGGGTCTCCGATAGCCGCCGCGATTCCGCCTCAAGCTGTTTGGCGAGCAGGATTATGGCTGCTTTCTGGTCGGATAGCTGGCGCGATAGCGCATCCGGCGGCGAAGGATAGCCGCCGAGTTTGTGCGACTGGGCGAGAATTTGGACCACGGTCTCCGCTTCGTCGAAAATTGGGCTGACCGTTACGTGCCACCAGCTTGGCGTCCCTTTTGCGGTGGGACGATAGACCGTAGCCGTTGAATGCCTTCCCTGCTTCGCGTTTGCGAGGATTTGATCGAGTTGCGTATGCGCCTCATTGGGCCACAGCAAGCGCCAAGGCTGGCCTCGGATTGCATCGAGACTTTCGACCTCCATCGCCTCCAGGCCAGCGGGATTGATCAGAACGACGTCGCCGGAAAGGTCTATCACCTTGATGCTATCGCGAGAGGAAACAAACAACGCTTGCACGATGCTGGATTTGGCTCCGCGCACGCCGGATAGGTCAGCCCGGGGGTTTTCTCTATTCCCTTCTCGTTTCATTCCCATCACGGAAAAAGACTACCCTTCCGGCCATGCAACGCTCGCAAAGCCAGACGCGAACTGCTCAGTTTTTGCAAATTATGATATAAAAGGCGCTTTGAAAACAGACTTTCGCCTTACCGCATTCATTGGCGCCTGGCTTAAGTGTAACGATGCGTGCGCAAACTCCTTAGCTTGAGCAAAGCGCAGCATCGATCGCATCGTTTCAGGAAAAAGACTTTCGCGTTACTGGGGGACTGTGGCTTCCGCTCGCGGGTTGGCCGCAGCAGCGGCGGGCCCGGCGGCGGCGGCTTGCGGCGACGCGCCCGACATCTCCTCCCCCGCTCCAATCGGCAGACGCAAGAACGAGAGCACCGAGAGCGCGCTGATCGCGGCGACGATCCAAAAGGCGATGGCGAAATCGTCCTGAGCGATGGTCGTCTCGCCGTGCAGATTGCGCGCGCCTTGCAGGATCAGCGCCCCCAATGCGACGCCAAGCGAAAGCGAAACCTGCTGGGCGACGCTCGCAAAACTCGTGGCGCGGCTCATCTCAGCCTGCTTGATGTCCGCATAGGCGAGCGCATTGATCGCCGTGAATTCAAGCGAGCGGAAAAACCCTCCTGCGAGAAGCAACGCAATAATAATGGCATGCGCCGTTTCGGCGGTGAAAAACCCGTTGGCGGCCAGGAAGACAGAGCTGATGAACGCGTTGGCGATCAGGACATTGCGGAATCCGAAATGCCGGATGATGGGCGCCGCGGTCGCCTTCATGACAAGCGCCCCCGCGGACGCAGCGAATGTTATCGCGCCCGATCGGAATGGCGATAGCCCGAAACTCAACTGCAGCATCAGCGGCAGCAGGAACGGCACGGCGCCGACGCCGATCCGGAAAAACGAGGCTCCGATCACGCTCGCCCGGAAGGTGGGAATGCGTAAAAGACGCAAGTCGATCACCGGGTTCTCGGTGCGCCGTGCGTGCCATACATAGAGCGCGCAGATCGCGAGACCAGCGGCCGTGAGCGCTAACCCCGCCGTGAGCGAGCCTGTGTTCTCGCCAAGTATCGCGAGGCCGAACACGAAAGCGGATAGCCCTATCCCCGACAAAGCGAAGCCGAGCTTGTCGAGCGGCGGCGTATGCGCCTCCATCACGTTCGTGATGAAGTTCCAGGTGAGGAAAAGGCCGAGCGCGCCGATGGGCACGTTCACATAGAAGATCCATCGCCAGTTGAAATACGTGGTGATGAAGCCGCCCAGAGGCGGCCCGATCACGGGGCCGAGTAGCGCGGGGATGGTGAGCCAGGCGAGCGAGGAGATCAGCTCGGATTTCGGCACGCTGCGCAAGATGACGAGGCGGCCGACCGGCACCATCATCGCGCCGCCGAGCCCCTGCACCATGCGGAACACGACAAACTCCGGCAGGCTGTGCGATTGCCCGCACAGCATCGAGCCGCCGGTGAAGACCGCGATCGCCGCCATGAAAACGGTGCGCGCGCCGTATTTGTCGGCGACCCAGCCGCTGATGGGCACGAACACCGCGAGGCTTAAGAGATAGCTGGTCAACGCCAGCTTCAGCGAGATCGGATCCTCGTGAAGGCTCGCCGCGATGGCCGGCAGCGACGTGGAGAGCACCGTGGAATCGAGGTTCTCCATGAACAGGCCGCAAGCGACGATCAGCGGAATGAGCTTGCGGGACGGTATCAAGCGAGGTCTTTCTCAATGGTGCGCGCGGAGAGGCCAGCCGGAAACGCGGAAACCGCCCTCCCCTTCGGAGGACACGGAACCACGCCGATCCGTTTCACTTTAGATGGGATTTGCCTGCCGCGCCTTCGCTAATTCGCTGCTGCGGCGCTTTCACTTTTGGGTGAGAGGGCATATTGCATTTCATCTCTCGTGCTGTGTCAATTGTCAATTGACACCAAACACAGTATACTCCTAGACGTGGAGGCATGCCAATCCGCTCCATCCGGCACAAAGCGCTTTCCCGGCTCTTTCATAGCGATGACCGGCGCGGTCTGCCACCCGATCAGATTCAGAAGCTGCGGAGAATTCTGGCCGCGCTCGATGCGGCCACCGATGTCGAGGAAATGAAGGCTTATCCAGGTTGGAAGCTGCATGCGCTCAAAGGCGATTTGGACGGTTTTTTGAGCGTCTCGGTCAGCGGAAATTGGCGCTTGATCTTCCGTTTCGAGAATGGCGACGCTTTTGATGCCGACCTGATCGATTATCATTGAGAGTGCGAAAATGCCGATGAAGAACCCCTGCCACCCCGGCGAGATTATTCGCGAGGACGTGCTTGTTCCCCTTGGCCTCAATGTCACGCAAGCCGCCAAGGTGCTTGGCGTCACGCGGCAGGCGCTGTCGAACATGCTGAATGGCCGCACATCGCTCACAGCGGAGATGGCTCTGCGCGTGGAGAAGGCGTTCGGGCCGAAGATGGAGCATTTGATGCGGATGCAGTTGAATTACGATTTGGCGGAAGTTCGCGCTCGTAGCGAAGCCATTCAAGTTAAAGCATTTGCTGATCATTAGACCGGAGTTAGATCATGGTAGACAGTCCATATTTATTCGCTTCGTATGCCAGAAGTGATGGGACAAAAGTCGACGCCTTTATAACGGGCCTCAAAGAAGCAGGAATAAACGTTTGGAGTGACTTCGACCTAAGGCCCGGCGACCAGTGGCAGGCCGAGATCGCTAAATCACTTATGAATGCAAATGGCTTGCTTGTCTTTGTGTCGGCATCGAGTATGAAGTCCAAATGGGTCGTCGCAGAGTTGGCATCGATAGCAAGTGACAATTCCAAAATTATAATTCCAATTATCATTGAACACGTGGACAATCTACCAAACACGCTCTCAATGTTTCAATGGATTGACATCTCCTCCCTAAGCAATGAAGAAATACTACGCACCGCCAAGGCGCAAGCGCCCGGTATAATTAGACGACTTACGGCCGAATCTGAACACTTTATCCTGTCAAAAAATCAAACAGACTTTCACGCACAAGAAATCGTTCGGGAAATACAACAGCGGCCTACGGATTCTAATGATACAGTTCCAAACTCTGTGTTCGTCATTCATGGTCATGACGATACAACTCTGAGAATTTTGGAAGAATTCTTGAAATGCCTAAATGTCAAGCCTGTGGTGCTGAAACGCATCGGAGGACCCGATCAGTCTCTTTGGCAAAAATTCAAGCGATGGAGCAAAGACATTCGATATGCAATAGCGATTTTGTCTCCGGATGATCTCGGAGCATCGAGACTTGAGTATCATTCGGAGTATGAGGGGGGGAATGTTGAAAAAAAAGCGCTTCAACTTCGAGCCCGGCAGAACGTCATATTAGAGCTAGGTTATTTCTACGGATATCTTGATTGGGATAAGGTATTTGTGCTTCTTAAGCCAGATCAAAATCCGTACCCAAAGTTTGAGATGCCTTCCGACTTAGCCGGAATAGTCTATGACACGGTTGATAAGGAAGGGCATTGGCAAGGCGCATTAATGCAGCACCTTACGAAGGCTGGCTTTGTACTCAATGATCCAAGACAGTAGGTAGATTGCTGGCGTAAGCGCGCGCGGGGCTTTAATTTCGCTATGATCGCCCTAAGGCAAAGGTGCGTAAGAACCCTGCGGCGCAAAGTGGGGCGGGTAAGCTTGACAATACGCACAGCGGCGCCCGGCGCGCACCTGCATATCTCAAGACATTTCGCTAGATCACAGAAGCAAGGATGCTCACGTGGACTTGTGCTACAGTTCCTGCAAATGAGACGATGGATGCAAACGCTTCCCGCTGAGATCGAGGACGTAAAGGTGCGCAAGCTTGTTGAGGCGGCCCGCAAGGAGCCTCACCCTGCTTGACGATGGCGAGCCCGTCGCCGTGGTGTTATCGCCACAAGAGTTCGAGCGGCTTGACGAGCAGGATCGCATCCGGCGCGAGGCCAAAGCGCGGTTGCGTAATACGATTGCGGCTGTTCAGGCTGAAGCGGCAAAAAGCGGATTGGCGGACGCGAAGATCGATCAGGTCTTTGCCGATTAGCTCAAGATCAAGTTAATCGGTGACTTCGAGCACTTCGCCCGGTTTTACCCTATCCAATACAGCCAAAAGCTTCGGAACAAGGCCGAGCAGGTCTTGCATCTTGTTCGTGCGGGTTTTCAAAACAACAATGGCGATATTCCTTCCCGCGAAATTCTGTTGCCACGGAATGCCGCGATCGCATGTCACAAGCGCGTCGTACTTGCTTTCGAGCCTATCGAGAAGTTCTTTGTCCTGAAGATCGCCAAAGCCGAGATAATGGGACGTGAAGACTTGATGTCCGGCAATCGAGTGGCGAAAGGGCGCGGGAACACAAGAATCGAGGACGATCTTGAGCGTTTGCCTCGCCATCTACGCGGCAATTCGCGAATTCGATATCTCCGCGATCAAGGCGGAACGCGACAGATCCAGCACCGCTCGCGCATGGGCCTTGCTCACATCGGGAAAGTGATCGCAAAAGGTTTCAAGCGTCTCGCCCTCTTCGATATATTCGAAAAAGGTTTGAACGGGCACGCGCGTTCCGGCGAATACCGGCGTGCCGCCAAGGCGATTGGGGTCAGAGATAATGAGCGGGTCTGGGAGCATGGCCTTATCCTTCGGTGCAAGATAATAGCACGGTCCGGCTCTTGCCTAAAAGAGCCGGGCGCGATTCCCCGTGCGTAACCCGCGCTGCGGGCTTTAAAATCCATAAGATCGCCCTAAGGTAAAGGTGGTAGGAACGCTCGCGGCGCAAAGTGGGGCGGGTAAGCTTGACACAAACACATATCGCGGTGCGCGGCGCGCGCGAGCACAATCTCAAGAACATTTCGCTCGACATTCCGCGCGAGAAGCTCGTGGTTATTACAGGGCTGTCGGGGTCGGGCAAGTCGAGCCTCGCCTTCGACACGATCTATGCCGAGGGCCAGCGCCGCTATGTCGAGAGCCTGTCGGCCTATGCGCGCCAGTTTCTGGAGATGATGCAGAAGCCCGATGTGGACCTGATCGACGGGCTTTCGCCCGCCATCTCCATCGAGCAGAAAACGACGAGCCGCAACCCGCGCTCGACCGTCGGCACCGTCACCGAGATTTATGATTATATGCGGCTGCTTTGGGCGCGCGTCGGCGTGCCTTATTCGCCCGCGACGGGGTTGCCCATCGAGAGCCAGACCGTCAGCCAGATGGTGGACCGGGTGCTGGCGCTGCGGGAGGGCACGCGGCTTTATTTGCTGGCGCCGATGATCCGCGGCCGCAAGGGCGAATATCGCAAGGAGCTTGCCGATCTTCAGAAGCGCGGCTTCCAGCGCGTGAAGGTCGACGGCAAGTTCTACGAGATCGCCGATGCGCCAGCCCTCGACAAGAAGATCAAGCACGACATCGACGTGGTGGTGGACCGCATCGTGGTGCGGCCGGATATTGCGGCGCGGCTTGCGGATAGCTTCGAGACCGCGCTGGAACTGGCGGACGGCATCGCCATCGTCGAGTTTGCGGATGCGCCGAAGCCCCCTCACCCCAGCCCTCTTCCGCAAGGGGAGAGGGAGCAGGATGAGCCCGCCGATACGGGATCCCCTCTCCCCTCGCGGGAGAGAGTGCAGGCCGAGCCGGTTGCCACGTCGTCCCCTGTTGCTTCGCGGGAGAGAGAGCAGGCTGAGCCGGTTGCCACGTCGTCCCCTGTCCCCTTGCGGGAGAGGGACAGGGTGAGGGGGGCTAAAGCCAGCGCCGAAGGCTTGGATGGCCTGGTCGAGCCCGGCCATGACAATGAAAAAACGCCGCGCCTGGAAAAGAAAAGAAAAGCGCCGCCGCCGCAAGACCCGGAGCCGGAGCGCATCACCTTCTCGCAGCGCTTCGCCTGCCCGGTCTCGGGCTTCACCATCGACGAGATCGAGCCGCGGCTGTTCTCGTTCAACAATCCGTTCGGCGCGTGCCCGAAATGCGACGGCCTCGGCACGGAGCTGAAATTCAAGTCCGCCCTCGTCGTGCCGGACCAATCGCTGAGCCTTCGCAAAGGCGCCATCGTGCCCTGGGCGCGCACCGGCAACACCTCGCCCTATTACACGCAGACGCTCGAAGCCATCGCGAACCATTTCAACGTGCCCATGGAGACGCCGTGGAGCAAGCTGCCGAAAAAGGTGCAGGACACGATCCTGTTCGGCTCGGGCGGCGAGCCCATCGCCTTCACCTATGACGACGGCATGCGCAGCTACACCACGCGCAAGGCCTTCGAGGGCGTCATCACGAATATCGAGCGGCGCTGGAAGGAGACGGACAGCCAATGGGTGCGCGAGGAGCTGTCGCGCTACCAGTCCGACGCGCCCTGCGAAGAATGCAAAGGCTTCCGCCTGAAACCGCAATCGCTCGCGGTGAAGATCGCCGGCTTGCATATTGGCGAGGCGTCGCGGCTTTCGATCCGGGCGGCGAATGATTGGTTCGGAGCGCTGCCGGAAAAACTCACGGGCAAGCAGAACGAGATCGCCACGCGCGTGCTGAAGGAAATCCGCGAACGCTTGCGCTTCTTGAACGATGTCGGCCTCGATTATCTCGCGCTCTCCCGCAATTCAGGTACGCTTTCCGGCGGCGAAAGCCAGCGCATCCGGCTGGCCTCGCAGATCGGCTCGGGGCTGACCGGCGTGCTTTACGTGCTGGACGAGCCGTCCATCGGCCTGCATCAGCGCGACAATGCGCGCCTTCTCGAAACGCTGAAGCATCTACGCGATCTCGGCAATTCCGTGCTCGTCGTGGAGCATGACGAGGACGCGATCCTGCATGCCGATCATGTCGTCGACATCGGCCCAGGCGCTGGCGTGCATGGCGGCGAGATCATCGCCGAAGGTACGCCGCAAGACATCATGGCGCACCCCGAAAGCCTCACGGGGCAATATCTCACAGGCAAGCGCGCGATCCCGCTGCCCACGGCGCGGCGCAAAATCGACAAGCGGCGTCAGCTCACCGTGCGCGGCGCGCGCGGCAACAATCTGAAAGGCGTCACCGCCTCGATCCCGCTCGGCTGCTTCACTGCCGTGACAGGCGTGTCGGGCGGCGGCAAATCCACGCTGCTCATCGAGACCATCCAGAAGGCGGCGTCGCGGCGGCTCAATGGCGGCGGCGACGCGCCCGAGCCCTTCGACGCGCTCGACGGCATCGAATTCCTCGACAAGGTCATTGACATCGACCAATCGCCCATCGGCCGCACGCCGCGCTCGAACCCCGCCACCTATACCGGCGCTTTCGGCCCCATCCGCGACTGGTTCGCGGGCCTCCCCGAGTCCAAGGCGCGCGGCTATCTGCCTGGCCGCTTCTCGTTCAACGTGAAGGGCGGGCGCTGCGAGGCCTGCCAGGGCGACGGCGTCATCAAGATCGAGATGCACTTCCTGCCGGACGTTTACGTCACCTGCGATGTCTGCAAGGGGCACCGCTATAATCGCGAGACGCTGGAAATTAAGTTCAAGGGCAAGTCCATCGCGGACGTGCTGGAGATGACGGTGGACGAGGCGGCCGAGTTCTTCAAGGCCGTGCCCGCCGTGCGCGACAAGATGGAGACGCTGCAGCGCGTGGGGCTCGGCTATATCAAGGTGGGCCAGCAGGCGACGACGCTGTCGGGGGGCGAGGCGCAGCGCGTGAAGCTGTCGAAGGAGCTATCGAAGCGCGCGACCGGCAAGACGCTGTACATCCTCGACGAGCCGACGACGGGGCTGCATTTCCACGATGTGGCGAAGCTTCTGGAGGTGCTGCATCAGCTTGTGGACGCCGGCAACACCGTGGCCGTGATCGAGCATAATCTCGAGGTGATCAAGACCGCCGACTGGGTGATTGACCTCGGGCCGGAGGGCGGCGACGGCGGCGGGCGCGTGGTGGCCGAGGGCCGGCCGGAGGATATCGCCAAGGTAGCGGAGAGCTATACGGGCAAGTTCCTGGCGGAGCTGTTGAAGCGCCGGTCGGCGAAGCGCGCGCCCGCCGCGAAAGCTGCGGAGTGACCGTGCTGCGTCTGCCTAATCGTCCACTTGACACACATCTTATTCCGTGAAAATTAAACTCTGTGCTAAAATTGGAATTAAATAATGTTGGTTCAGCGTTGGAGACACCCATAATACCCCAGACCAATACCGGCAAGTTTCCGGCGGAGCTGTTGAAGCGAGGCCCGGCGAGGTGCGCCCTGCGACAAGGGTAGTTAATGGCTTTTCTCACTTTCATATTTTTGAATTTCATGCTTGTGTCCGCTATTCTGCAGTTGGCCAGAGACAAGAACGAGCGGCAGAAACTTTACTCCGACTTTGCAGAAAATCCTCTGCATTCCCTGTTTACAATATTTTGGATGATTTTCGCGATGCTTTTCTTCTGGGGTATATTGATACCTGTTATTGGAACCGTGGAAGTACATGTCTTCGAGAGAAAGCTAGCTCTATGGCAAATAGGTTGCATGGGGTCGCTGGCAGGGTTTGCAATTTTTTGGTTTCTGGATTGAGATACTGGGATTGGGAGGAACGAGGTGCTTAAGAAACTGTTTTCGGGAAAGAAGCACGAAGACGACGAGGTCGAGCGAATATTCAAATATATATTTGATTTCCTGCATAATGAGGAAACACAGAATGGCAAAGCATCGGCGTATATTCGTGAGAATATCATCAAATTTAATGCAGTAGATGAGATAACTGGTACCACTGGAGAGTTTGGACGAGCTATCACCAATCCTATACCTGTCAATGGTGCAGTTGGTGAGATTATATATTTATCTCTATTGCGATCCAGGCAGGGCATGCCAATAATATTCCATCGAATTGGGTCTACTTGGCCCGAAGGCTGGCATGGTTCAATAGATTGTTATGAGGTTCGTTCCTTGGACGGTGAACTTAGCGAAAAACTCTGGTTAGACTTCCATTTTCGGGGGAAATCCAAGAAAGCTCCTATAGGCTATCAGTTGGAAAAAAAGTTTGACCGTTTCAACATTTTTTACGGCACCAACGCCTATGTACCTACTTTTCCAGAAGGCATTTTTGCGGCCGTAATTGAATTTCAGCGCAAACTGCTGGGAGACAGCATACTTCCCTGCAAAACCGTCCGAGCATTTTGTGATCCAAGCTTTGCTCGTATTGACATCAAAGAATTACATCCGGCGTATAGAGCCTGGATAGAGCAAAATAACAAGGCGTAAGAACGGGCGTTGTCATCAAGATCGAGATGCACTTCCTGCCCGACGTTTACGTGACCTGCGACGTCTGCAAGGGCCACCGCTACAATCGCGAAACGCTGGACATCAAGTTCAAGGGCAAGTCCATTGCCGATGTGCTGGAGATGACGGTGGACGAGGCGGCCGAGTTCTTCAAGGCCGTGCCTGCGGTGCGCGACAAGATGGAGACGCTGCAGCGCGTTGGCCTCGGCTACATCAAGGTGGGCCAGCAGGCGACGACGCTGTCCGGCGGCGAGGCGCAGCGCGTGAAGCTGTCGAAGGAGCTGTCGCGGCGCGCGACCGGCAAGACGCTGTATATCCTCGACGAACCGACGACTGGGCTGCATTTCCACGACGTGGCGAAGCTTCTGGAGGTGCTGCACCAGCTTGTGGACGCGGGCAACACCGTTGCCGTGATCGAGCATAATCTTGAGGTGATCAAGACGGCGGACTGGGTGATCGACCTTGGGCCGGAAGGCGGCGACGGCGGCGGGCGCGTGGTGGCCGAGGGCCGGCCGGAGGATATTGCGAAGGCGGAGGGGAGCTATACGGGGAAGTTTCTCGCGGGGCTTTTGCAGCGGCGGCCGGCGAAGCGCGCGCCAGCGGTGAAGGCTGCGGAGTAGCCGTCGCTAGCGAAACCTTCCACCGCGTGGCTGCCCTTGTTGCTGCCGGCCGGTACGCCTTCTCACGTCATGCGTTTAAAGAGGCGGCAGAGGATGGTTTGCTGGCGACGGACCTCGTTGTGGGTGTATTATCAGGCGAGGTAATTGAGGATTATCCCGATTACTATGCAGGTCCATGTGTCATGCAGGCCGATTTGAAGGGAAGACCGCTTCATGCACTTTGGGGACTTCGAAAGGGAACAGCAGAGCCAGCCTTGTTAATTACGTGCTATCGCCCTGACCCAAGTCTTTGGGACGAAACGATTCGGAGGCGTAAGACATGAGATCGAAAAAAAGTTCTGAGTTCGTCAAGGAGGCGGGCTTCGTCGCGGAGGTTCCGGTTGACCTGCTCTATGATGAAAATGAATGGTCGCCCTACCTCTCGCCCTCGGATTTGCAAAAGCTCGATAGGGTGAGGTTGGCGCTCAGGAGTGGAGATCTCTGCGCGGCGGCGAAGGAAGCAAAAATCTACACGCCCGCGCCTACGGCCGGCGAGTAGCATTTGTCGGGACCGCTGCCTGCGCAGCCGAGTGCGGCAGAGCGCACTTTACGATAACCTGCGTTGCGTTGTTACCCGGCACATTGCCCGGCTAAACCGCTAGGGGTAGGTCGTTTACTCGATTAGACTCCTTAAGAGGCCAGATTTCCGATCGAATACATTATCCATATACATCGCGACGGCACCATTAGCTTTTAGACCCGGCGATATTACAAACTTGTTTTTTCGATGATAATATTCTACGCCATGTTTATTGAACTCGCATTCAAGTAGAACGTCATCCTGGCCGGCAGCTTTGGAACTCGCCATGCCGCAAAACGCTACAGCTCCCGATAGCCCTATCATCGCGAGTGCAAATGACGCACGACCCCGCTGAAATTGCATGATGACTTACCTTATTCTGGCTTCTGGAAATGGATGTGCGCTTATGAGTTGACGCCTCACTTAACCAAACAAGTTATCGCCAGCGGTAAGAGTTTGCCTGCCTAAACAGAATTTCTTTTTATTTAGTCACATCTATTTATGCGTCGCGAAGCTGTGGCTTGCGAGCGCTGCGAGCGGCTTACGCTCATCCCGCCGGCCGCCTCCGCGCGCCCGCAGCGAAGGCTGCGGAGTGAACGGAAGCAAGACTCTAGAGTAGGCTCATCAGCGCATGGAGCAGACACGCCTTGGCGTGTCTGCTCCTCTAAGTTGTGCAATCCGTAAGCGGATGCGATGGCAGAGGCAGCGGTGCGACCTAATATGTCGCCGCGCCTAATTTATATTGGCCGCCTGGTCCGCGATGCGGGCAAGGCTTTCCTCGCGGCCGAGCACGTGCAGTACGTCGAAGATCGGCGGCGATGTAGTGCGGCCAGTCAGCGCTGCGCGCAAAGGCTGAGCGACGCCGCCGAGCTTCGCGCCCGTTTCCTCGGCGTAGACGCGCGTGGCCGCTTCCAGCGCCGCGGGCTCCCATGCCTCAAGCTTAGAGAAGCGCTCATGCAGCGCGGCAAGATGCGTTCTCGCGCCGCCCTCTAAAAGCCTCGCGGCCTTCTCGTCCACGTCGATCGGGCGGGCCACAAACAGGTAACGCGCCGAGAGCAGCAGCTCGACCAGCGTCTTGGCGCGCTCCTTAAGGCCTGGCATCGCCCTTTCGAGCTTTTTCCAGCCTTCCTCATCGATGCGGTCTGCGAACTCTTTCGCCCCTTCCAGCTCGGGAAGGATGCGCCGGATCTGCGCCACAAGCTCTGCATCCCGCGTATTGCGGATGTAATGGCCGTTCAGGTTTTCGAGCTTGGCGAAATCGAAACGCGAGGGCGACCGGCCGATGGCGTCGAGATCGAACCACTCGATGGCCTGCGCGGTTGAGAAAATCTCGTCGTCGCCATGGCTCCAGCCGAGCCGCGCAAGATAATTGCGCACCGCGTCGGGCAGATAGCCCATCGCGCGATAAGCGTCGACGCCGAGCGCGCCGTGGCGCTTCGAAAGCTTCGCGCCGTCCGGCCCATGGATCAGCGGGATATGCGAGAAGGAGGGGATGTCCCAGCCCATCGCATGATAGATCTGCGTCTGGCGCGCGGCGTTCGTCAAATGGTCGTCGCCGCGAATGATATGGGTGACGCCCATGTCGTGATCGTCAACCACGACGGCGAGCATATAGGTCGGCGTGCCATCGGAGCGCAGGAGAACCATGTCGTCAAGGTCCTTGTTCGCCCAGGTGACGCGGCCCTGAACGCGGTCTTCAATCGCAGTCTCTCCTTCTATAGGCGCGCGAAGCCTGATGACGAAAGGAGCGTCTTTCGAAGGCGGTTTCGTCGTTCCGTCACGATAAGGAGACCTGAAGACGCCCATTGTCGCAGCCGCCTCTGCCTGCAGGAGGGCAATGCGCTCGCGCAGATCCCGCGTCTGGCTTTCGCTCGCGTTTTTCCCCATCTTTTCGAGTTCGGCCCTAGCGGTCGCGAGAGCCTTTCTCGCCTCGTCCGCGGCCGCCCGGCGCGCCTCAAGCTCTGCCGGCGTCACATAGCAGCGGAAGGCTTGGCCCTGCGCCAGCATCTCGCGCGCCACCTCGGCGTGCCGCGCGGCCATCGCGAACTGGTGGACGGGTTCCCCCTCCCAATCGAGTTCGAGCCATTTCAGCCCGTCGATGAGAGCGGCGATGGCGGCCTCGGTCGAACGCGCGCGATCCGTATCCTCGATGCGCAGCAAGAACTTACCGCCGGTGTGATGCGCGTAGAGCCAGTTGAACAGCGCGGTGCGGGCGCCGCCGATATGCAGAAACCCGGTGGGTGAGGGCGCGAAGCGTGTGACAACGCCCGATGGGGATGCCATGGGGATCCTCTCATTCCTCTGTGGACTTTTTGCTTGCGGAGCGGTGTAACATGATGCCTGGGCAAATGGTAGCGGGTGGCCGAGTTGAGCGTTCTCGTTCCGGCGGGTTTGGAAGCGCCGCCGCGGCGCGGTGGATGGCTCGTCCGCGCGCTCGCTTGGCCAGGCGACGCCGTCGCCGCTCAGCTCGATGCGGAGCAGGGACGCTGGTCGCTCTGGATCCCCGTCTTTTTCGGCTGCGGCGTCGGGATCTATTTCGAGCTGCTCAACGAGCCTGATCTCGCGCTCGCTTTCGGGGTGTTTATCGCCGCGCTCTCGATCCGGGTCCTCGCTCGCTCGCATTTGTTCGCGTTTCTGGTCACGAGCGTCGTCCTCAGCGTAAGCGCAGGCTTTCTCGCCGCGACGGTGCGCACGGCGGTGATGGATGCCCCGATGCTCGAACGGCATGGCTCCTACGAAATCGAGGGATTTGTCGAAAGTTTCGACCGCGTGACGGCAAAGCGTGCGCGCGCCATCATCCGCCTCTCCAGCATGAAACACGAGAATGCCGAACTTGCGGAGAAGCCGTTCCGGGTGCGCGTCAGCGTGCGCGGCGATATTGCGCTCAGGCCCGGCAGCGCCGTCAAGCTCCGCGCCATCCTTGGGCCGCCGCCGGAGCCCGTTATGCCCGGCGGCTATGATTTCGCGCGCATGAGCTATTATCAGGGCGTCGGCGCATCCGGCTATTCGCTGTCGAAGCCCGAGCTTATAGAGGGGCGCGAGCTGCCGCTCGATATGAAGCTCAGGGCGAGGCTCGCCGATTTGCGCGCCACGATCGGCGACCGGATCACCGCCATTCTTCCCGGCCAAACAGGCGAGATCGCCGCGGCGCTCACCATGGGAAGGACCGGCGGCATCGACGACAGCTCGCTCATGGACCTTCGCGGCTCGGGGCTGGCCCACATCACGTCGATTTCCGGCATGCATATGTCGCTCGTGGCCGGCGTGGTTTACTGGTTCCTGCGGTGGTTGCTGGCGCTATTCCCTTCGATCGCGCTTCGCTATTCCATCCGGGCGATTGCAGGCGGCGCGGCGCTTGTTTGCGTCACTATCTATCTGGCTCTCTCCGGCGCTTCCATTGCGGCCGTCCGGTCGTATCTCATGATCGCCGTCGTTTTCCTGGCTATCCTTCTGAACCGGCAGGCGCTTTCGCTGCGCAACGTCGCCTTGTCCGCGCTTTTGATCCTCATCGTGCTGCCGGACAGCCTGATCGACATCAGCTTCCAGATGTCTTACGCCGCGACCGCAGCCCTGATTGCGGGCTATGAGCGTTTCGGACGCTTTTTGCACTTCGATGCGAAGAGCGTGCGCGAGCGCCTGACATGGCAGCCGATTTATGTGGTCGGCGGCGTTATACTGACCACCGCGACGGCCGGGCTCGCGGTCGAACCATTCTCGGCCTATTATTTTCACAACCTGACCATTTACTCAGCGGTTGGGAACCTGCTTGGCGGCCCTCCCGTCGATTTTATAGCCATGCCCGCAATGATCATTGCGCTGATCGCCATGCCATTCGGCCTGGATGAATGGCCGTTGAAGGCGATGGGCGCGGGCATCGACGCCATGATGGCCGTCGCAAAATTCGTGGCTTCCTTTCCGGACGCGCTTATCGTTGTTCCGGCATTCCACTTCGCGGCGCTGTTCGTCATCATAATGGGCGGCCTCTGGCTCATGATCTGGCGGCGGCCATGGCGGCTATTCGGGTTCGCGATCATCGGCCTCGGCGTGGCGATGACCTCATTTCACGATAAGCCCGACATTTATATCGACCGCGACGCGAAAGTCGTCGCCGTGCGCGACAAGGATGGAAAACTCCAGGCCCCGAAATCGCGCCGCGCCTATTATACGCTCGCGCAATGGCTGAAGGCCGACGGCGACAGCCGCAAGCCGAAAGATGCGTCAGCCGGAGCAGGATGGCAATGCGACGCCTATAGTTGTCTCAGCATGGTCAAGGGACAGCTCCTCAGCTTCATCGCAAAACCCGACGCGATCCGCGACGACTGCCAGCGCGCCGCAATTCTCGTGGCCCCGATGGACATCCGCCTGCCTTGCCCAGCGCCGAAAGTGATTTTCGACCGCGGCGCGCTTTGGGAGAAAGGTTCCGCAGCCATTTCGATCTCGGAATCGGGGATGGCCATTGCTTCGGCCTCGGAGAAACGCGGGGTCCGGCCGTGGTCGCCGGGGCGGCGGCGGAAAGAACTGATAGCGCCTGAACCGGAGACCAGCAAGCCGGACGAAGACAAACCCGCCGAAGAGGCGCCCGAATAGACCTTTCTTCGATGCGAGGCTTGCACGGGCACCGCTTTTATTTCGAGCCTGCCGGGTTGAAAACGGACCATCGTTACCTGACCGGGATGGGCGTTAGACTAATCTAACGGGGCAGACGGGAAACGCGGCCTCCGGTCCGGTAAGCTCGGCATTGACGGCCGCAGCACGCGGCTGTGCCTCATTGCGCCTGGGCTGCGGTTAGAACTGTCCGCGCGCGCCCCAGGCTGCGGAGGTTTCCTTGTTCGCTTTCCAGTTCCCGAGGAAGGTGAACGCCTCGTCCAGAAGGTGGGGCGTATGGCGGCCTGGAGCGTAATGGAGCGCGCGGTCGAAATATTCCTCAAGCGCGGGCCTGAAGTCTGGGTGCGAGCAATTTGCGATGATGACCTTCGCCCGCTGCCTTGGCGATAGTCCGCGCAAATCGGCCAGACCCTGCTCTGTGACAATGATCTGCACGTCGTGCTCGGTGTGATCGACGTGGCTCGCCATCGGCACGATGCACGAAATGTGGCCGCCCTTGGCGATGGACGGCGTCATGAAGATCGAGAGATAGGCGTTCCGCGCGAAATCGCCCGAGCCGCCGATGCCGTTCATAATGCTGGAGCCGAGAATATGGCTTGAGTTCACATTGCCGTAGATGTCGGCCTCGATCAGCCCGTTCATGGAGATGATGCCGAGACGCCGGATGATTTCGGGGTGGTTGCTGATTTCCTGCGGCCTGAGAATGATACGGTCGCGGTAGAATGCGATTTCGCGGTTGAACTCCTCGGCTGCGTCGGGGCTTAGCGAAAGGGCAGTCGATGACGCCATGGTCATTTTGCCGTTCTTGATGAGATGCAGCATGCCGTCCTGCAGCACCTCGGTGTAAGCGGTGAGGTTTTCGAAGGGGCCGTGCTCGAGACCCGCCATGACCGCATTGGCGACATTGCCCACGCCTGATTGCAGCGGCAGAAGCTCCGGCGGCACGCGGCCCTTCTTCACCTCGTTGGACAGGAAGTCGAGGATGTGCCCCGCGATGCGATGGGAGGTTTCGTCGGGCGCGGCGAATTTGGAGTTGCGGTCGCTCGCATGGGTTTCCACCACCGCGATAACCTTATCGGGATCGCAGCGGAAGTATTTCTCGCCGATGCGGTCGCCTGGCCGCACGAGAGGGATGGGCTGGCGATGCGGCGGCAGACGCGTGCCGTAATAGATGTCGTGCATGCCTTCGAGACCCGGATTCATCCAAGAGTTCACTTCCAGGATGACTTTGTCCGCTTGCTCGAGCCACGTCTTGTTGTTGCCGATGGAGGTCGCCGGGATAAGCCGCCCGTCCTCCAGCACCCCTCCGACTTCGACGATGGAGACATCGAGATTGCCGAAGAAGCCGAACCAAACAAATTGCGCGACTTGCGAAAGGTGGATGTCGACATATTCCATCTGACCCGAATTGATGCGGGCGCGGCAGGTCGGGTCCGATTGATAGGGCAAGCGCATTTCGATGCCGTCAACGCTGGCGAGGGCGCCGTCCAGCTCGGGCGCGGTCGAGGCGCCGGTCCAAATGCTGATCTTGAAGCTTTCACCCCCAGCCCGGAGATGGTTGATCCGCTCTGCGAGCGCAGCAGGCACCGCCTTGGGATAGCCTGAGCCGGTGAACCCGCTCATGCCCACATTGGAGCCCGCCGGGATCAACGCCGCCGCCTCCGGCGATGTCATGATCTTGCTGCGGAGCGCAGGATTAAGCACGCGCGATCCATCCACGGCTCGGCCCTCTTTGCTGGTGTGGTCCGGGTTTCACACACAAATAGCCGAGCTTCGAGCGCGGTGCTATTCGCGGTTGTAAAACGCTAGGCTCGTGAGCAGCGGGGTTCAAGCAACGCACTGACGCAGCCGGCCTTCTGGCGGGCAGCCATGCGGATTATGCAGGGCTTATCTCCACCGCTTTTTGCCGGGACCCCCTGTCTTGCCAAAGACGTCGAAGCCGGAATAGGCTTCCCCCCGCGGATTCATATCGCGGAAAGCCGCCCCGGATCGCAGTCCGGGGCGATGAGGTTTAAAAGGCGCGCTCTACTCTGCGCCAGGCTGGTCCAGATCGCCCTCGAAGAGGGCTTCGGCGGCGAGCGCGGCCTGAGCGGCAAGGGCGGCCTGCTCGGCGGCGTAATCGTCACGGGCCGACTGAGCCACGTTCTCGCCGGCCGCTTGACGCTGCGCCTCTTCTTCGGTGCGAGCGACGTTGACCGCAACCTTGATCTCGACCTCGGGATGAAGCCCGACGCGGACATTGTGCAGCCCAAGGTTTTTGATCGGCCGATCGAGGAGAACCTGCCCGCGGTCGATGGTGAAGCCGCCGGCGGTGATCGCATCTGCGATGTCGCGCGTGGAGACCGAACCGTAGAGCTGGCCCAAATCGCCCGCTTGCCGAAGCACGACGAAGCTCAAACCATCCAGCTTTTTGGCGACAGCTTCCGCTTCCTGCTTACGGTGCAGGTTGTTCGCCTCCAGCTGCGCGCGATCGGTTTCGAAGCGCGACATATTTTCTTTCGTGGCGCGCAGCGCCTTGCCCTGAGGCAACAGGAAATTGCGCGCGAACCCTGCACGGACCTTCACAACATCGCCCATCTGGCCGAGGCGGCCGATGCGCTCCAGGAGAATAACCTGCATGGCGCGCTCCTACTTCAGCACATAAGGGAGAAGGCCAAGAAAGCGGGCGCGCTTGATGGCCTTGGCCAGTTCGCGCTGCTTCTTGGCGGATACTGCCGTGATGCGGCTCGGCACGATCTTGCCGCGCTCTGAGATAAAGCGCTGCAGAAGGCGCACGTCCTTATAGTCAATGACCGGCGCATTCTCGCCCGTAAAAGGGCAGGTCTTGCGGCGGCGGTAAAAGGGGCGGCGCGCTCCGCCGCTGGTTCCTTGCATGCTCATTCTTCACCTCCCGCCGGAGCAGCAGGCGTTTCGGTCCGTGGAGGACGTCCGCCGCCAAAACTCCGGGCGCCACCGCCCTCGCCATCGCGGAACCCGCCGCCGCCAAAGCCGCCGCCGAAGCCGCGGTCGTCACGGTCGCGCCGCGGCGGGCGCGGGCCGCGGTCCCTATCGCCTCTATCGCCCCGGTCGCGGTCTCCGCGCTCACGCTCGCGGTCATCCTGCTTGCGCATCATGATCGAGGGCTTTTCGTCCAGCTCCTCGACGCGAACTGTCAGGAAGCGAAGTATGTCCGTCGAAATCCGCATCTGGCGTTCCATTTCGATGACGGCCTCATGGGGCGCCTCGATGTTGAAGAACGCGTAATGCGCGCGGCGGTTTTTCTTGATCTTATAGGCTGTGGACTTGAGACCCCAATATTCGGTCTTGGCGACCTTTCCGCCATTCTCTTCAATGACGGTTTTGTAGGTGTTCATCAGCCCTGTGACTTGCTGCGCGGTGACGTCCTGGCGCGCAAGAAAGGTATGCTCGTAACGTGGCATAGCGGCCTTTCCAAGTTGCGTTTTGTCCGGCGCAGAGCCCCCGTCAAGCCTCGGAAAGGCGTTGAAGGATCTTAAGCAGAGCAGAGACACGGGAACATGGGCGATTGCGCGCCACGCGGCAGGACATTCCTTTAGGGAATAACCCCCCGGTTCCGTTCAGCCTCAAACCGGACGATGACTGCAATATAGGCAAATTCGCGAGCGCCGCAACCGATTTGCGCAGCGCCTTTTTCGGGCGTTCCCCATCATCGTGTCAAAGCCATCGCGCTTGCAAGTAACCGCGAGGGGCGAGAAGGGACGCCGCTTAACGAATGCGCCCGAATCCCCATCGCATCCGCTTTGCGGATGCGATCACTTCTATTTGCAAGCACTTGATTACCCGGATATTCCGCCAATTCCGGATACTGTGCGGAAGGTTCAGCAAATTCGAGTGAGGCGGCCATGGTATGCAGGTGATGATCGAAGTCACCAACCCTTTGGCGAGGGAGCAGACCATGACCAAGGTTCAGGATAAAGCGAAGATCATTGCAATCAAAGAGCTTCTGGAGCGGGACGATGATTTTGTCCGCTCGGCGGTTCAGTCTTTTGTTCAGGCGGCGCTGGAAGCTGAGATGACGGAAGCTTTGGCGGCCGAGAAGGGCGAACGCACCGAAGGGCGGCTTGGCTATCGCAGCGGCTATTACAGCCGCGCCTTGATCACGCGGGTTGGGACCTTGGAGCTTCGGGTTCCCCAGGACCGGGCGGGGCGTTTTTCGACGGAGTTGTTCGAACGCTATCAGCGCTCGGAGAAGGCTTTGGTTGGGGCGCTAGCCGAGATGTACGTACAAGGCGTTTCGACGCGCAAAGTGAAGGCAGTCACAGAAGCCTTGTGCGGCCATAGCTTTTCGGCCAGTTCGATCAGCGCCATCAACAAGACGCTGGATGAAAGCTTGAAAGCCTTTTCTGAGCGGCGTCTTGCAGACCCTTTTCCTTACCTTATTCTCGACGCCCGCTACGAACGCATCCGGGAAGGCGGGATCATCACAAGCCAGGCCGTGCTGATCGCCGTCGCGGTGGATTGGGAAGGCCGGCGGCAGATCCTCGCCGTAGAACTCGCCAATCGTGAGAGCCGGTCGAGCTGGCGGGACTTCTTGCTTGGCCTGAGAAAACGCGGACTAACCGGCGTGGAATTCGTGGTCTCGGACGATCATGCCGGTCTTAAAGCGGCGATCCGGGAAGTCCTGCCCGAAGCGGCGTGGCAACGGTGTTACGTTCACTTCCTCAGGAACGCGCTCGATTACGTGCCCCGCAAAGTCGATGACGATTGCCTGCGGGAGCTGCGCTGGTTTTACGACCGGCGCGAGCTCGCCGAAGTGCGCCGCGACATTGCGGCCTGGCTCGCCAAATGGCAGGCAAAATACCCAAAGCTCTGCGCGCCATATCCGCTTGCGGATATGGCCACTCTAGCTGGCGAACACGCCAAGGCGTGTTCGCGGGTCGAGGAGAACATTGAGGAGACGCTGTCCTATTACCGGCTGCCGCTCGAACACCACAAGCATATGAAGTCGACGAACATGCTGGAGCGTCTGAACCAGGAGATTAAGCGGCGAACGCACGTGGTCCGCATCTTTCCGAACTCGGAGAGTTGTCTCAGGCTCGTGCGCGCTCTTGCCGTCGAGATGCATGAGAACTGGCTTGAGGCCATGCGCTATCTCAACATGGACCACCTGCGAGAGCACAAAAAAAGGTGCTGAGGCAGGCGGCATGACCGGCCCGGCTTGCTCCACGATCGCGCCGTGCTCGCGGCCCTCAACGCCGCTTCGCGCCGCCTGCGGCGGTGGCCTCCGGCCAGCGTTGACCGCCACTGTGCGCGGCGCTTTACGGAGTTCAGGCCGGGACGGAGAAACGCCGTTATCATGGCCCACCGCTTATTGTCATGGCCGGGCTCCAACTCGGCCATCCACAAAATTGTCATTGCCGCAATTGCTTAGCTCGATGGCCAGTAACAGGGGCAAAAGTCCGGGCAGCCAGCAAACTACTCTTGTCATGGCCCGGCTCGATCGGGCCATCCAGGAGCAGAAAACACATATCTTTCAATGTGATCTGGATGGCCGGTTCAAGCCCGGCCATGACCGGGAGCCAAAATGCGCCAATGTTTTCAAGACTGCTCTGCTAGCGGAAACATCCAATTGCAAGCAAGCCAAGGCCTGCTTGCGGGAGAGGACGCCTAAGCCGCGTGGGCGTCGAACTCGCGGACGGCGGCGGCGTCGCGGGCGCTGAGGTCTGGGATAAGCCGGGTCGGCGCCCACATCGTCAGTGATGCGCCAGGAGCGCGCGCATTTCTTTCCCGCCGCGAGCTTCGGCACGACGGCGACGCCTTCCACCTCATCGAGCGTGAACGCGCCCTCGGGCGGCTTGCCCGTCCGGATCGCCGCCTCGCTCGTGATGGCGATCTCCGCCCAATCCACGCTCTTCGCAGCCGCGGCAAGCTCCTTGGCGCCGATGTAGATTTCCGGCGCGGCCTCAAGGCTCGATCCGATGCGCTTCTCGCGGCGCTCCACTTCGAGCGCGCCCGTGATCACGCGGCGGACAGTCCACACCTTCTCCCACTTTGCGCCGAGCGCTTCGTTCCGCCATTCGGCAGGGATGGCGGGGAAGGTTTGCAGGTGAACGGAAGCGTTCTTCACTTCGCCGTGACGGGCGAGCCAAGCCTCCTCGGCGGTGAAGCAGAGGAGCGGGGCGAGCCACGCCGTCAAGCTCTCGAACAGCGTGTTCAGCACGGCAAGCGCGGCGCGGCGCTTCGGGCTCGAATAGGCTTCGCAATAAAGCGTATCCTTGCGGATGTCGAAATAGATGGCCGAAAGATCGTTCGAGCAGAACTCGGCGAGCAGCCGGTACGCTTTCTTGAAATCGAAGCCGTTATAAGCGGCCCGCACCTCGGCGTCGATCTCGGCCACGCGATGCAGCACCCAGCGCTCAAGCTCCGGCATATCGGCGTGCGCGACATCGAACCCCGGCTCGTAATGCGCGAGGTTTCCGAGCAGGTAGCGCAGCGTGTTGCGCATCTTGCGATAGGCGTCCACCGTGGATTGGATGATCTGCGGGCCGATGCGCAAATCTTCGGTGTAATCCGACGAAAGCGCCCAGAGCCGCAAAATATCCGCGCCCGATTGCTTGATCACATCCTGCGGCGCGGTGGTGTTGCCAAGGGATTTCGACATCTTGCGGCCCTGCTCGTCCATGACGAAGCCATGCGTCAGCACCGCATCGAAAGGCGCGCGCCCGCGCGTGCCAGAGCTTTCAAGCAGCGAGGATTGGAACCAGCCGCGATGCTGGTCGGAGCCTTCGAGGTAGAGATCGGCGGGCCATTTCAGGTCTTTGCGCTTCTCCAGCACGAAGGCGTGCGTGGAGCCCGAATCGAACCACACATCGAGAATGTCGCGCACTTGCTCCCACTGTGCCGGTTCGTCGACCAAGCCATCCAGGAAGCGCGCAGACGCGCCAACGGCGAACCAGGCGTCGGCGCCCTCGGCCTTGAAGGCGTCGAAGATGCGCTTTTGCAGCGCTTTCGAGCCTTTGAACTTCGCGTTGGGGATCACCTCGCCCGTCTCCCTATGGACGAACACGGCGATCGGCACGCCCCAAGCGCGCTGGCGCGAGATGACCCAATCGGGCCGCTGCTCGATCATGCCGCGGATGCGGTTGCGGCCTTGCGGCGGCACGAAGCGCGTCTCGTCGATTGATTTCAGCGCCGCCTCGCGAAGCGTCGCCTTCTTGGCCGCCTTCGCGGCGTTGGGCTTATCCATCGCGATGAACCATTGCGGGGTATTGCGATAGATGATGGGCGCTTTCGACCGCCAGGAATGCGCGTAATCGTGCTTGTGGCGCGGGTTCATGGCCGCGAGCGCGCCCGCTTCCTTCAGCGCCGCGATCACCGCAGCGTTGCCGTAGCGCAGATCGTCGAGCTTGCCGAAATGGCCCTTGTCATCGATGACGCGCTTCGGCTCATCGCCCCCGAATAGCGGCACAGCTTTGCGGTAATAGCCGTCAGGCCCGACGGTGTCCGGCACTTCCGCGTCGATCTCTAAATCGCGCAAATAACGCGCTTTCGCCGTCCAGATCTCGAAATCGTCCGCGCCGTGTCCAGGCGCTGTGTGCACGAAGCCTGTGCCCGCGTCCTCGGTGACGTGATCGCCTTCGAGCAGCGGCACTTTGAAATCATAGCCGCCCTCGTGGAGCGGATGCGCGGCGATCATGCCGGCAGGATCGGCATCCTCAAGGAGCTTCCACTCCTCCGCGCGCGCGGCCTGGAAAAACGCCTCCGCCAAGGATTTCGCCAGGATGAAGCGCTCGCCCGTCTTGGTCCAATTATCGGCGGGCGCGTCTGTGACTTCGTAAAGGCCGTATTCGATCTTGTCCGAGAACGCGATGGCCCGATTGCCGGGGATCGTCCACGGCGTCGTCGTCCAGATGACGATGCTGGCGAATCGCCCCTCCCCCTCATCCTGTCCTTCTCCCGCCAGGGGAGAAGGAACGCCTTTTCGACCGGCGCGACCTGCCCCCTCTCCCCCACCGCATCCGCTTGCGGATGCGGTCACTTTGAGGTGCGAACTCGCCAAGGCGAGTTCTCTGGGAGAGGGTTGGGGTGAGGGGGCTTTAGCAACAGGAAACTTCACCCAGATGGCGGGGCTGGCGTGCTCGTGATACTCCACCTCGGCCTCGGCGAGCGCGGTGCGCTCCACCACCGACCACATCACGGGCTTCGAGCCGCGATACAAAAGCCCGGTCATCGCGAATTTCATCAGCTCGTTCGCGATGATGGCTTCGGCCTCATAGGCCATCGTGGAGTAATAATGCTCCCAGTCACCCTCGACGCCCAAGCGGCGGAACTCGGCCATCTGCACGCCGATCCACTTCTCGGCGAACTCGCGGCATTCAGCCCGGAATTCGTTGATCGGCACATCGTCCTTGTTGACGCCCTTCGCCCGGCGATTTTCCTCAACCTTCCACTCGATGGGAAGGCCGTGGCAGTCCCAGCCCGGCACATAATTCGCGTCGCGGCCCATCATCTGCTGCGAGCGCACGACGGCGTCTTTCAGGATCTTGTTCAGGCCGGTGCCGATATGGATGTTGCCATTCGCGTAAGGCGGCCCGTCGTGCAGGACGAACTTCTCGCGCCCCTTGGCCGCCTTGCGCAACAGCTTGTAGAGGTTCATCTTGGCCCAGCGCTCAAGCAGCTTCGGTTCGAGCTGCGGCAAGCCCGCCTTCATGCCGAAACCGGTCTTCGGCAGGAAAAGCGTCTTCGACCAATCGCGCTCAGCGGCGCCATTCGATGGCGTGGCCTCAAGCGCAGCTTGCGCAGCGGCGCCCTTTACATGAGCCGCCTCGCCGGATTTGCCGTTGTGGTTTCCGCCGTTGGAGCCGGCGTCCTGCTTTTTCTGAGCGGTTTTGTGCGGCGGCGCCGCGTGGCCATAGTCATGGCCATTGCCTGCGTGACCGTTTTTCTTGGCTCGTCCCGCCGCTTGATCCGGTTTGTCCATAAAATAGCCCTAGCTGCGCGATCGGCGCCGGCAAGTTGCAAATCGCTGTAGAGATAGGTCGAAAACGCCATGCCAGTAAAGTGGCATGGCCGATGCTATACCCATATTCGGCCAGAATCACCGCGAGCGCAAAAAGCGCCCTGCACTTATCCGGGGCTTACGCCCCCATGCTCCCGGCTTTTTTCGACCCCTCAAGCCGCCAATCGGCGCCGGCTGACGCGACTGCGGCTTATTCGCCTTGCTTCACCAGTTCAACGGCTTCCGGCGCGTCTCCGGCCGCAGGCGCAACGGGCGCTTCGGCCGCAGCACTTTCGGCCACCGCTTTCAGACTAGCCACGCCTGCGCTTTCGCGCGGCCGCTCCAGAATCGCGCACACGCCCATGCCGCCCGCCGTGCAGATCGAAATGAGTCCGCGCCCGCCGCCGTTTTCTTCGAGGATCTTCGCGAGCATCGCGATAATGCGCGCGCCCGTCGCAGCGAAGGGATGGCCGTAAGCGAGGCTCGATCCTTTCACGTTCAGCTTAGAGCGGTCGATGGAGCCAAGCGGCTTATCCTTGCCGAGCATTGTTTTGCAGAACTCGGGGTCCTCCCAAGCCTTCAGCGTGCAGAGAACCTGCGCCGCGAAAGCCTCGTGGATCTCGTAGAAATCGAAATCCTGGAGCGTGAGTCCCGCCTGATCGAGCATCTTCGAGACGGCGACGGCCGGCGCCATCAGCAATCCCTTGCCGGCGTCCACGAAGTCGATGCCATAATGCTGGCCGAAGGTGAGATAGGCCATCGGCTTAAGCCCGTGCGCGGCGGCCCAATCCTCCGAGGCGAGCAGCACCGCCGAGGCGCCATCGGTGAGCGGGGTCGAGTTGGCCGCGGTCAGCGTGCCGTGCTCCTTGTCGAAGGCAGGCTGAAGCTGCGATATTTTTTCGAGGCTGATGTCCTCGCGCACATTATTGTCGCGGAAAACGCCTGCGGTGGGCGCGATCAGATCGTCCAGGAAACCCGAATTGTAAGCGGCGGCGGCGCGTTTGTGACTGCGATAGGCAAGCTGATCCTGCTCGGAGCGCGGAATACGCCACTGCTTGGCCATCAACTCGCAATGCTGGCCCATGGAAAGCCCGGTGCGCGGCTCCGCATTGGCCGGCGGCGTCACCGCGAAGTCGCCAAGCGAGAAGCCGCTGACAAGCGAGCTTGCCTTCTTGGTCACGGTTTTTTCCGAGGAGAACTTCGCAAGCCGCTTGGCGAAAGACCGTTTCAGCTCGATCGGAGGATCGGACACGGTGTCGGAGCCCGCGGCGATGGCGACCTCGATTTGACCGATCGCGATCTTGGCCGCGCTGCCGAGCGCGGCTTGCAGGCTCGTTCCGCAGGCCTGGGACAGGGTGACGCCCGGCGTGTCCTCGCTGAGCTTCGTGCCGATGACCGCTTCGCGCGTCAGGTTGAAGTCCTTCGCGTGCGTGATGACGGCGCCGCCCACCACCTCGTCGATGTGCTGGCCTTCGAGATGATATTTTTCGACGAGGCCATTCAGCGCGGCCATCATGAGGTCGAGATTGGTGAGGTCGTCATAGCCGGTGTTGCCCCGGCAGAAGGGCGTGCGGACCCCGCCGATGACGGCGACCTTGCGCAAATTCTGCTGCATTGAAATCTCCCCGCTTTCAATTCGTCATCCCGAAAGACCGCTTGCGCCCTAGCCGCGATCTCAAGAAATCAAGCCCACCGATGTTCCCGCCAGCAGAAGAAGCCATGAAAACATTGGCGAATTTTCGCTCCACCGTCATCGCCGGGCTTAACCCGGCAATCCAGCTAAGCCATTGAACGCATTCCCAGTTCTCAGGATGGCCGGGCCGGAGCCCGGCCATGACAATAAGCGGCGCGGCCATGAGGGCGGAATTGGCGGACACATCGCGGAAATCAAGCTCCGGGTTGACATTTGACCGATTGAATTCGCCTCCCCACGCCGCATGGCGGTTCTCTACTCCGCCGCGTGGACTGGAACCGCCTCGGGCTGAGACGCCTGCCCTGCCCCCCTCATAGACTCTGCGGTAGTGCAGAGGACCGCCGCGGAACGGCGCGAAGCCCGTCCCAAAAATGATCCCGGCGTCCACATGATCGGCGCTCGCAACCACACCATCGGCCAGCGCTTTTTCGCACTCGTCGATCAGGGGGCTCACGAGATCGCGGCCAAGCTGTTCCAGCTCCTTCTCATGGAAGTTCGCCGCCGGCCTTTCCGGCTTGTCGCCGATCCACTTGTAGAAGCCTTCGCCCGTTTTTTTGCCGAGCTTTTTCTCCTCGACGAGCCTCAACAGCGGGTGCTCCTCGGGCGCCGGCAGATTGAGCACCTTGGCCACGCTCAAAGCCACATCGAGCCCAACTAGATCGGCAAGCTCGATCGGGCCGAGCGGCATGCCGAACTTTTGCGCCGCCGCGTCGATCTTCTCCTTCGGCGTGCCCTCGGCGAGGCGCTTCATGGCGTCGAACATATAAGGAGCGAGAGCCCGGTTCACGAGGAAGCCCGGCGAGGACTTCACGAGTAGCGGCAGCTTCCCGATGCGCGTGACAAAACCTGCGCCTTTGCGCACCTCTTCCTCACGGCTCTGCGGCCCGCGCACAACCTCCACCAGCGGCAGCGACGCAACCGGATTGAAGAAATGCAATCCGATAAGCCGAGAAGGGATCTTTGAGCCCTGCAGCGATCTGCTCTATGGGCAGCGAGGAGGTATTCGTCGCAATGAGCGCGCCCGGCTTCAGTTTCGGCTCTATCTCCGCGAACAGCTTCTTTTTCGCGTCGAGGTTTTCATAGATCGCCTCGATGACAATGTCTGCGCGATGGAGTTGAGCGCCCGCCGGGTCAGCCAGAAAACGCGCTTTGGCCTTGCTTGCTTCCAAAGCCGAACGCAGCCGCTTTTTGAAAAATGGTTGCGCCCGCTCCAAAGCGCGGTTCACGGCGTCCGCCGACACATCCTGGAGCGAAACCTCCATGCCTTCGGCCGCGCACACCATGGCGATGTCGGCGCCCATCGTGCCAGCGCCGATGACATGGGCGCGCATGGGCCGGAAGCCATCCTTCGGCGCTTCCCCTTTCAGCATCTCCGACAGCCGGAAAACCCGGCGCAGATTGCGCGATTGCTCGGAGATCATGAGCGGCGCGAAGGTGCGCGTCTCCTCGCGCTTGGTCTCTTCGTAGCTGCCGCCATGTTTCTCGAACAGGTCGATGAGGCGGAACGGCGCGGGATAATGCTCCTCTCGGACTTTTTCCGCTGTTTCCTTGCGCATGCGCTTGGCGATATAGGCGCGGGCTGGCTCAAACTTCATGAGAGGCGCCCAGACGACGGCCGCGCGCTTCGAATGGCGGTCCTTCATGACCGCGTTGCGCGCCGCCCAGCGAAGCTCGTGATGGCTCGGCACGACCTGATCGATAATTCCGGCGGCCTTCGCCTGGCTTGGCCGCAGCATGCGCCCCGTCAGCATATGGGGCATGGAGTTCATCGGCCCCGATTGACGAAGCCAGCGCGCTGAGCCGTTGAGGCCGGGAATGAGGCCGAGCTTGACCTCGGGCAGGCCGATGCGCGTGCCTTCCTCGCGGTCGCAAATGCGATAGTGGCAGGCGAGCGCGAATTCCAGCCCGCCGCCCAGACAGTAGCCGTGGATCGCTGCGACGACAGGAACCGGCATGCGCTCGACCCGGTCGAAGATCGATGTCACCGCTCTTATGACTTCGACAACCTCGGCCTCGGTTTTTAGGTCATCGAATTCGCGGATATCGGCGCCCGCGATGAAGCTGTTCTCCTTGCCGGATATGACGATCAGGCCCCGAATGCTCTTGCCGCGAACCCCGTCGGCGACAGCGGTCAAGATGTGGTCGAGTTCCTCGATCGCGTCGCGGCCGAGCGTGTTTTGCGACTGACCTTTCACATCGATGACCGCCCAGGCGATCTCTTCAAGGTCGACATGGAAACGCCAATTCTTCAGATTTGCAATATCTGCCATAATCGCTCCTTCCCGAATGTGCATGTCACGGCCGCGAAGCGCGGCGGCCATCGAAAATGGAATGGCGGGCTTCCGCCCGCCTTACGCGCAAATCATTCCGCGGCCCGCATCTCAGCGGGAGGCAGCTTTGGCGTCTTTGGCTCCTCCGCCCCGGCGTGCGGCTGCTCATGCGTCGCGTAATGCGGCTCCAGCTCAGCTGGATCGAAGTCATCGACTGCGATGACTTTTGCCACAAGTCGCTCGGTCTCGCGAAGCATATCGGCCTCAGCCTGGCTCAACGCCCGCTTATCCACCGCTTCTTTGAACCAGTCATTGCCGAGATAGCGCTTGACGAGACCGCTCCTGATCGCGCCGTCCAGCTTCCTGTCTGCGTCCTCGCTCTCGATCACCTTTTTCATCGTGACCTCAAGAAGGCCCAGCGGGTCGTTCTCGTCGAAGGAGACGAAAATGTTGCGCGTGAGCCGGTCGCGGACTTCGCCCGGCGTCAGCAGGGCTTGCACGATCTCCTTGCCAAGCTCGTCCTTCGGCTTGTGGAAGCGGTTTCCGAACGGAAAGACCAGCGCCTGCAGCACGGGGCGCGCCCAGCGGGCAGGGAAGTTGCCGATGGCGTCGTGCAAAGCCGCATAAAAGCCGTGAAGCGCTTTCTGGACGGCGTAGTCGAAGACCGGACGGTCGGCGTCGAGAGCGCCGTCGTCCTCATAGCGCTTCAGCAGGCAAGAGATGAAATAAAGCTCGCTCAGCGCGTCGGCCATGCGCCCGGTGGTGCGCTGCTTGACCTTCAAGCCGCCGCCCAGAAGCACCACGCACATATCGGCGACGAGCGCGAAGTTCGTCGAGGCGCGTTCAAGCTGCGCGTAATAATAGGGCTTTGGCGCATTCAGCGGCGATTTCGCGAAAATCCCGCCGGTGACGTTGTGGAAGAGCGCGCCGAACACATTCGAGACCGCAAACCCGGCATGGCCCTCGAAGGCCGTCTCGAAAGCTTCGAAGCCAGCGTTCCGGTCGGGGTTCTGCGCCGCCTGGATCTCGGAATAGAGATAGGGATGGCTCCTAAGCGCCCCTTGCGCGAACACGATCAGGCTGCGCGAGAGAATGTTGGCGCCCTCGACGGTGATGCTGACAGGGGAAATCTGATAAGCCGCTTGCAGATAGTTGTGCGGGCCGTCGCAGATGCCTTTCCCGCCATGGATGTCGAGCGCTGCGTCGAGCGATTTGCGCATCCTTTCGGTGGCCTGATATTTCATCAGGCCCGAAATCACGGCGGGCTTTGCGCCCTGGCTCACCATCGCGGACGTCACGGCGCGGGCGGCTTCGAGCGTATAAGCCGTCTCGACGATGAGCGCGAGTTGCTCGATGATGCCCTCCATGCGGCCGATGGGGATCGAGAATTGCTTGCGAATACGCGCGTAAGCGCTCGTGCTGCGAAGGATGGACTTCGCGCCCGCCGTGGCTGCAGCCGGCAGCGAAATCGCCCGGCCGGCGGCCAGACAGGCCATCAGCATGCGCCATCCCTGCCCGGCGCGCTCCTTGCCGCCGACGATCCAGTCGATCGGGATGAAGACATCCTTCCCGCGCACGGGGCCGTTGGGGAAGGACGAACCAGCCGGCAAGTGACGGCGACCAATCTCGACGCCTGGATGGTCAGCTGGAATGAGCGCGAGCGTTATGCCCGGGTCCTGGCCGCGCCCAAGCACGTTTTCCGGGTCGAAGAGATGGAAGGCAAGTCCCACAATCGTGGCTTTGGGCGCCAGCGTGATATAGCGCTTGTCGAAATTGAGCTTGACGCCGAGAACCTGCTTACCCTCGTGGACGCCCATGGTGACATAACCCACGTCGCGCATGGCCGCCGCATCGGAGCCAGCAGTTGGGCTTGTGAGCGCGAAACAGGGGATCTCCTTGCCTTTCGCAAGCGGCTCCAGATAGCGCTTTTTCTGCTCATCCGTGCCGAATTGCTCGATCAGCTCTCCTGGCCCGAGCGAGTTCGGCACCATGACGACGATGGACGCGTCCGGGTTGCGCGACGAAATCTTGCCGAGAATGATCGATTGCGCCTGAGGCGAAAAGCCAAGCCCGCCATGCTCCTTCGAAATGAGCATGCCGAGAAATCCCTTTTCGCGGATGAAATCCAAAACGCGCTCGGGGATGCCGTGACGGTTATGCCGGATCTCCCAATCGTCCAGCATCTTGCATAATTCCCCGGTTTCATTGTCGAGGAAGCGGCGCTCCTCATCGGTCAGCACAATCGGATCGACTGCGCGCAGCTTGGCCCAGTTCGGCAGGCCTGTAAAAAGCTCCGCGTCGAAGCCAAGCGTGCCGGCGTCGAGCGCTTCCTGCTCGGTTTTCGAGACAGGCGGCAGCACGCGCTTCACCGTTTTAAAGGCCGGCCGGGTAATGACGGCGCGCCGCACGGCGCGAAGGGACAGAAGGCCCAGCACAATAGCTGGGAGATAAGCAATCAGGTCCACGGTCGACAAATAAGGGCCGTGAAAGTCTCCGCTGAAAAGGCCGAGTTGCGCGATGAAGGCCGCCGCGGCGAACCACAGAGCCCACATCGACAGCGGCTCGCGCCGGATGGCCAGCGCGAAGGCGGCCGCGATCGCAGCTGCGAAGAATATAAAGCCTATCATGGCCGCTTTCCTTTCCGGTCAAACCGGCCATGCCGGTTTTCGCAAATTTGCTTCTAAAGCACGGAGCCGCACGGCGAAGGCGGGCCCAAATGATCAGCACGTAATCACCGCGAACTCGAATCGCAATGCGCAAGCGTCATCGGCGCTAACTCGAACATTGACCGGTTACGGAGCATTCGCAGAAAAAGGTTGCGAGCGCATTAACCATAAATTGGCGGTCATGCAATCCACTCCGGTCACGGTGCTGTTTTTTTTTGCGGACGTTCCGGCTTCAAACGACCTTAGGAAACCTGATGTTCCGCATAGACTGGGCCGCGTGGAGGGAAACGCTGGGCTCCTTACAGTTCGAGCTTGAGCTTGCCCAGAAGTCGTGCTGCACACGGCCCGCTCTCATTCTTTTGATCCCCGCTTTCTCGAATATCTGAAACCGAACATGTTCAAACCCCGTATAAATAAGCGAACCGGTTTCTCATGAGATGTCGCGATGAAAAGCATGGATTTGCTTGATAGGGGTTGGGAAGAAGATTTGGAGGGGGGCGCTTCCGAGGAAGTCCACGAGGAGGTGCGGGCGGCGAACATGCTGCGGGCGCTCGCAAATCCGCATAGATTGAAAATACTCAAGCTTCTCGATCAGGCGCCTCATAACGTCATGGACCTTTGCGAGCGCCTCAGCCTGCGGCAGAGCCTCGCCTCGCAGCACCTTGCGCGGCTTCGCCTCGATGAAATCGTGAGCGCCGAGCGCCAGGGCCACCACGTGATTTATTCGCTACAGAACGCGAGGGCGCGCGAAATCCTGGCGATCCTCGACGGCGCGACCGCCCGGAACGCGAAAGTAAGCGCGCGGAAGAGGCGAGTGAATGGCGGCGCGTTAACCCGGCGCGTCACGCCCTGAACCTGGAAAGACGGTCCCCCTGCAAAAGTCCGCTCAACTTTGAGCGCATCGATGAAGTAAGCATTGTCGCAGGGCGGCCGATTACGCTAAACCCTGAGAGCGCGCTGGGCCAGCCCCATCGCAAGCCTCAGGATCCCCGATGGAATATTTCTCTCAGCAGCTTATCAATGGCCTGACGCTCGGCTCGATCTACGGCCTGATCGCCATCGGCTATACGATGGTCTACGGCATCATCGGCATGATCAACTTCGCGCATGGCGAAGTCTTCATGATCGGCGCGTTCATCGCCTTGATCGCGATCCTGTCCCTGTTCTCCATTTCCGTCACATCGGCGCCGCTCGCACTTTTCGTGGCCCTGATCGTCTCCATGATTTTGACCGCTGTCTGGGGCTGGAGCATCGAGCGCCTCGCCTACCGGCCGCTGCGGTCGTCCTTCCGGCTTGCGCCGCTGATCACCGCTATCGGCATGTCCATCGCGCTGCAGAACTTCGTGCAGCTTGCCCAGGGCGCGCGCTCGAAGCCTCTGCCCCCGCTTATCAGGGGCGGCTTCATCCTGTCCGAGAGCGACGGCTTCGCGGTTAGCCTCAGCTATATCCAAATCCTCATCATCGTCACGACGGTTGTCTTGATGGCGGCATTCTCGCTGATAATCGGGCGCACGGCGCTTGGGCGCGCGCAGCGGGCCTGCGAGCAGGATCGCAAGATGGCCGCCCTGTGCGGGGTGAACGTCGACCGCACCATCTCGCTGACCTTTGTGATCGGCGCGGCGCTTGCCGCCGTCGCGGGGCTCATGTTCCTCGCCTATTACGGAGTAATCGATTTCTTCGTCGGATTTATTGCAGGCATCAAGGCGTTCACGGCCGCGGTTCTCGGCGGCATCGGCTCGCTGCCGGGGGCCATGCTCGGCGGCCTCGCCATCGGCTTGATCGAAGTTTTCTGGGCCGGGTATTTCACCGCGCAATACAAGGATGTGGCCGCGTTCTCCATCCTCGTGATCGTTTTGATCTTCATGCCGTCAGGATTGCTCGGCCGGCCGGAAGTGGAAAAGGTCTAGGCGATGGACGCCAAGCCTGAAGCAGCGTCTGCCGCTCGCCGCGTCGCCCGTGTCCGGCTTCCCGCCGATGCTCTGCGCGAGGCCGGGGTCACCTTTCTCATTGCGCTGGCGCTTTTTGGCTCGCTGGTCGGGTTCCGGACTGACACGGTAAACGGCGCCCTCGAAATCACCACGCATTTCGGCAAGGCGCTGCTCTTCGCGGGCGTCACGGCGAGCGTCCGGCTGATGTTCGATCTGCTGGTCTGGAGGCGTCTTGCCGATGGCCAAAGTCTCGCATCGCTCGTCCCTGCCGCGCTTCCTGTCATGCGAGCGATGGCGGTCTTGGGCCTTGCGCTGGGACTTGTCCTCTTTTTCATTCCCGGTCTGCGCACCATGCTGATAGCGCGGGCGGAGGGTCAGGCCTGGCTGCTGGGCCAGATGACAGACCTCGTCACCTTTGCCTGCGTCGCGGGCTTCGTCGTGGTGGCGGCTATGGCTATCGTCCGGCTCGCGCGCGTTGTGCTCGCCATCCTGCGTAAGGACATAGGCGGCATTTCCGGGCGGCTCGTCGCGAAGTTCTCGGAGGAGTTTCCTGTTGCGCTGCTTGCAATCGCGATCGCCCTTCCGCTGCTCATCACAGGGCCTTCGCAGCGCTACGCCATAGACACGGCGACCCAAATTCTCATTTACATTATGCTCGGCTGGGGGCTGAACGTCGTCGTCGGCCTCGCTGGGCTGCTCGATCTTGGCTATGTCGCCTTCTACGCTGTCGGCGCGTATACCTATGCTTTGTTCGCGACAGAATTCGGCTGGTCGTTCTGGGTGTGCCTGCCGCTGGCGGGTCTGTTCGCGGCGCTGTGGGGCGTCACGCTTGGATTTCCGGTCCTTCGGCTTCGCGGCGACTACCTCGCCATCGTGACGCTGGCCTTTGGCGAGATCATCCGCATCGTCATCTTGAATTGGCAGAGCCTGACCGGCGGCCCGAACGGCATCAACCGCATCCCAAAGCTCAGCTTCTTCGGGCTTTCGTTCGACAGGGCTGCGCAGCCGAGCTTCCACGGCTTTTTCGGGCTGCAATACAATCCCGTCTACCGCATCGTCTTTCTCTATTATGTCATCCTGTTCCTTGCGCTCGTGACCAATTACGTGACGCTGCGCCTGCGCCGCCTGCCCATAGGCCGCGCCTGGGAGGCCTTGCGTGAGGACGAGATCGCTTGCCGCTCGGCCGGCATCAACACCGTCATCACCAAGCTCACCGCGTTCGCCATCGGCGCGACGTTCGGCGGCCTCGCCGGAGCGTTTTTCTCCGCAAGGCAGGGCTTTATCAGCCCTGAATCGTTCACGTTCATGGAGTCGGCGCTCGTCCTCGCCATCGTCGTGCTCGGCGGGCTTGGCAGCCAGCTCGGCGTCGTGATCGCAGCCGTCGTTCTCGTCGGCAGCCAAGAGCGCTTTCGCGAGTTGCAAGACTACCGCATGCTGATCTTCGGGCTGTCCATGGTGCTGGTCATGATCTGGCGGCCGCGCGGTCTGATGGCTGGCCGGACGCCTTCCGCCTTTCTGCATCAGGCCCGCTCGACCATCTCGGCGAGCTTCGTCAAAGAAGGGCGCGGTTGATGAGCTTGAGCGCGCCGCCGATAAAACGGGACGAGCTTTTGCGCGTGGAGCATCTCACCATGCGCTTCGGCGGCCTCGTCGCGGTCGACGGCCTGTCATTTTCGGTGCGCCGCGGCGACATCACCGCGATCATCGGCCCCAACGGCGCCGGCAAGACCACCGTCTTCAACTGCATCACAGGGTTCTACAAGCCGACCGAGGGGCGGATTGCGCTTAGCCATGGCAGCGAGGCGGCGTTCGACGGGCTCCCACAGGTGACAGGGCGCGGCAAGCAATGGTCCTCGACGCGAACGGCGCGATTTTCCTTCTGGAGCGCATGGCTGGTTTCGAGATCGCCCGCCTTGCGCGCGTGGCCCGCACTTTCCAGAATATCAGCCTGTTCGCCGGTATGACCGTGCTCGAAAACCTGCTTGTCGCGCAGCATAACGTCTTGAACGCCGCGTCGGGATACACAATCGGCGCTTTGCTCGGCTTCAAAAGCTACGCGCGAGCGGAAAAAGAAGCGATCGAGCGCTCCGCCTCATGGCTTGCGGAAATCGGCCTGCTCGACCGCGCCGACGATCCTGCGGGCGATCTCCCTTATGGGGCGCAAAGACGGCTCGAAATCGCGCGCGCCATGTGCACGGAGCCTGTGCTGCTCTGCCTCGACGAGCCTGCCGCAGGCCTCAATCCCCGCGAATCGGGCGAGCTGAACGATCTTCTTCTCAAAATCCGCGAACGGCATGCGCTGTCGATCCTGCTCATTGAGCACGACATGGGCGTGGTCATGGGCATCTCCGACCGCATCGTGGTGCTGGATTACGGGCGCAAGATCGCCGAGGGCACGCCCGAAGAGATCAGGTCCGACCCGAAGGTTATCGCCGCCTATCTGGGAGTCGAGGATGACGAGGTCGAAGAGGCCGAGGCGGAGGCTGGATTATGACCCCGCTTCTATCGATACGCGGCGTCGAGACCTATTACGGCAACATCCGCGCGTTGAAAGGCGTCGATCTCGACGTTTACGAGGGAGAGATCGTCACGCTGATCGGCTCCAACGGCGCGGGCAAGACCACGCTGATGATGACGGTCTGCGGCGAGCCCCGCGCGAGGAGCGGCCAGATCGTCTTCGACGGCCACGACATTACGAAGCTGCCGACGCATGAGATCATGCGGCTGTCCATCGCTCAATCGCCCGAGGGCCGCCGCATCTTCCCGCGCATGAGCGTCTACGAAAATCTGCTCATGGGCGCGCTGCTGGCGCCGCAGGATGACGCAGCGCTGCAGGAGGACCTCGCCATGGTTTTCGAGCTGTTTCCGGTCCTTTCAAGGCGGCTGGCGCAGCGAGGCGGAACGCTTTCAGGAGGCGAGCAGCAGATGCTTGCGATTGCGCGCGCGCTGATGGGACGGCCCAAGCTGCTCCTGCTGGACGAGCCGTCGCTTGGACTTGCGCCACTCATCGTCAGGCAGATTTTCAGCGTCATCCGCAATCTCAACGAAAAGCGCGGACTGACAGTGTTCCTTGTCGAGCAGAACGCGTACCATGCGCTGAAACTCGCGCATCGCGGCTATGTGATGGTGAACGGACAGATCACTATGTCCGGGCCGGCGGCCGACCTTCTCCGGCGCAAGGAGGTCAAAGCCGCCTATCTGGAAGGCGGCGCACATGCGTGACCGGGCGCAATCATTCCCCGCGAAGCAGCGTTTGAAGAAAGCGCCGATCCCCTACATTGTGGCTGACCTTTCCAATGGTATGCGGTTTGAATTTTCAATGAAATCAGCTATCGACACGTTATGCACGATTTTCCGGCAATCGCGATCGAACCCCCTCTCCCTGCGGGAGAGGGTTGGGGTGAGGGGTAAAGCGCCCTGTAAATCAGTTTCGTTACCCCTCAACCTGTCCTTCTCCCACCGGGAGAAGGGACGTTGTCGCGCGATCTCGCAAAAAACGAGGCATTTTTCTCAAGCCATTGAAGTAAAACAAGATTTAAACCGAACACCGGGCTTGACCTGGCCATCTGCTCATGCATCGAGAGTTTTATCCGTTTCCCCGGATGGCCGCATCGAGTGCGGCCATGAACAAAGTGCGGTTGCGAGCGCTCGCCTTCAGCAGGGGGCGCATAAGCCATGGGCGTGATTTACGAAACCTCGTTCTGGGCCTTCCTCTTCGTCACCGTCATCGCGGGCGGCGGCGCGGCTTATATGGTCGGCAGGGCGGCCGCGAAGGGATGGAACCCATTCTGGCACGCGGTTCTGCAAGTCTTGGTTCTGACCGCCGCGATCCGCTTTCTTCACTGGGGGCTATTTGCCGGCGCGACGCTTGAAAGCTGGCGTCAGGCGCAGGGCACGCTGCTGTCCCTGCATTATTACCTCACCGATGCCGCGCTGCTTTTGGCTTTTGCAGGCCTCGGTTTCAAGCGGCAGAGAACCCTGCAGATGCTGCGCCAGTATGGATGGCTCACTGTTCAAACGAGCCCGTTAAGCTGGCGATTGCGCGAAGACGCCACCGTGCAGCCGCAATCTCAAGGGAGAGCGTCGTCTACCTTGCGCGGTTCCTGAAAACCTCACCAATCAAAAACTAGGAATGATTATGCGTATGTTTCTAGCAGGTCTTGCGGTCCTTACAGCCGCTCTTGGGCTAGGCTTCCCGGCGGCGGCTCAATCGGACATCAACATTGCGGTCGCTGGCCCCATGACAGGCAAAGAGGCCACATTCGGGGCGCAGTTCCTGGCCGGAGCCAGCACGGCTGTCGATGACATCAACGCCAAGGGAGGCGTTCTCGGCAAGCAATTGAAGCTGCAAACCGGCGACGACCAGTGCGACCCGAAGCAGGCCCGCGCCGTCGCCGAGCAGCTCGCAGCGTCGGGCGCTGTGTTCGTGGCGGGGCATTTCTGCTCAAGCTCATCGATCCCGGCGTCTTCGGTCTATAATGAGCAGGGCGTCATCCAGATTTCTCCGGGCTCCACAAACCCGGCATACACCGACGAGCGCCCGGGACCGTTCTCGTTTCGCGTTTGCGGCCGTGACGACCAGCAGGGCGGCGTGGCAGGCGCGTATCTCGCCAAGGAATTCAAGGATAAGAAGATCGCGATCTTGCACGACAAGACGGCTTATGGTCAGGGGCTTGCGGACGAGACGAAAAAAGCCCTGAACGCGGCCGGGAAAAAGGAAGTGTTCTTCGAGTTGATCACGCCCGGCGAAAAGGATTACACCGCCATCGTCACCAAGCTCAAGCAGAACGGCATCGATCTTGTCTATCTCGGCGGCTATCACACCGAGGCGGGCTTGATCATCCGGCAAATGCGCGCTCAGGGCATGAAGACGATCCTCGCCGGCGGCGACGCGCTCGTATCGAGCGAGCTTGGCGCCATCGCGGGCGACGATGTGGAGGGCACATTGATGACCTTCTCGCCCGATCCGCGTAAGAACCCGGCGGCGAAAAATGTGGTCGAGGCTCTGGAGAAGAAAGGCGTGAACCCCGAAGGCTACGTGGTCTATGCCTATGCCGCGGTCCAGGTCTGGGCGCAAGCGTCGGAAAAAGCCGGACAACAGACGGCGCCAAAGTTGTGGAAGCCCTGAATTCGAACGAGTTCGACACCGCTCTTGGCAAATTTAAGTTCGATAGCAAAGGCGATCCGAACCTTCCGCCCTACGTGTTCTACCGCTGGGGCAAGAAGACCTACGAGCAAATCCAGTGACGCTAAATCGGGTTGATCGGGCCATCACTCGCCGCCGCCTCTTAACCTGCCGTTAACTGCAATTCTTTGCATCTGGAATCCACTTTTTAAAAATCGCTGGCTTTTCCATCGAGGTAAGCATCGTATCCGAAAGCGCCTTATCGAAAGGTAAGCGGCGCGCGCGTGTTGGCATCGTGTTGATCTATAACGAGAAACTCTTTGCCGCCCGTTTGCGGGGCGAACAGGCAGGAAAGTTGTGTAAAAGTCTTCAGCAATCTCTGGTTTGGAAACGTGGTTAACTCCCGCAATTATCTATATTTAACGGACTTTTGCGCGTCCGTTTTTCGCGTTTTAAATGCATTTTTCGCGGCCTTATGTAGCAAGCGCACCAACAAAAATCTAGCTAAATCATAAGGTTATCCTCTAAATTTAGAGGATGGCTAAATCTCATATTACAAGCGCCCTCAAGGCGAAAGAAGAAGAGATCAAAAAGAGGATCGACTTCTCTCAGGAAAGAGATCAAGGCTTCTCAGGAGGAGCTTTCCACGATCCGCAAAGCGCTCGCGATATTCGGCGAGAAGTGGCGCGCTGGGGGGTCTCGATTATTCCGCCGGGGTGAGATGAGCCGGATTGTTTTGGACGCCCTACGGGTGAATCCTGAGGGCTTGGACGTGGATCAGCTCGCGGCCATCGTCATCGAGAAAGACGGCTTTGACGCCACCGATCAACAGACGGTCGCGGCAATACGCCAGCGCTGCATGATGGCAATGTACAGGTTCATAGACCGAGGGCAGGTCGTGAAAGAGCGGCGGGGAAGCGTGAGAGTGTGGCGGTTGGCTTAGCATGCATGCCGGTCGGCAAAAGTGCGGCCGCGCATGCTTTATTGGGCGGCCGCTATTTGCAGCGGCCCCAGTGTGGCAAACGACAACGCTCTTTGTTGAGATCGGTCAGCGATTCTCAGAAGAAGGCAGCGGCAAAGAGATACTATAAAAGCGCATGCGATTACAAATTCTCCGAGTCTGCCACCTTGGCGCAATCCTATATCTACATTCATTGGGTCACGAGTTCATTGGTCCGCAAGGCGCCCTAATAATTCCCTTTCATGCTTCTTCACAGAACAAGGAAGCCAAACACCATGATTGTGGCGGTACTGAATATTATTACGAACTACACTTAATTCGCTGAAAAGTGGAGCGTTATATGAGCTTATACTTATGCGCAAAATATCTATTTTCGAAAAAACAATCTGGGCATCGGCCCTTCCAAGACTGCCTTGCAAAACGTATCCGCCCAACTTGCCTAAAAGATCGCCAAAAAGGGACCAGAATGCTTCATGGGCTCCCCCGGTTCCCCGTCTAATTGGCGCACTTGAGATGCACCTAGCGTGCACATCTAGCCAGCAATGGTAAGCGCTTGCGGTTACGGGGAAAGTTGGCGTCTTTGTAAGTGCGGCCGCTAAGGTTAAAATTCGAGTTGTGTGGTTTTTGTCGAAATATGAAAGGCTTTCGCCAAACAATCGCATCACAGCCTGACCAGCATAAAATGCAGCGTAGTAGGCTTTGATTGCGCTCCAAGCAATTTCTTCCTTCTCTCCTAGCAAACTTGGTACGTCTTTTATTGTTTGAAAGGCGGAAGAAGCGAATCTGGAAACATCTGATGCGATGCAATCCAGGACGTGACTGCTATCACGAAAATCCGCCTTGAAGCACAGCGGTTGAATATCGAAATCGAGATCAAACCCAAGCTTCCGCTGTTTCCCAATCAGGTCAGCAATGGTTACGCCCGATGGACGGCCGCGTAGACCGAATAGCCCTGCTAGCATAAACGGTTGCAGCGCATCTGCTGCGAGAGACATCAGTTAACAGCTTTACCGAGAGAAAAACCAGAACTCAGAGCCCTTCTAAAGCTTTCGTACAAAGCTTTATGGCTATTCCCAGGATTTTGGAATCCTGACTTCTTTGTATTCCTGAACAATGGCACAAGAACTTCCTCAAAATTAGGAATTGAATAATCATTTGCATATCGATCAGATACGCGCTGAGCCGCTATTGGCAATACAGATATAAGTCCTCTGAATAACGTGGAGTTTGTTATTTTTTCAGAAGCTTCATTTGCGCGGAGCCCGCTCAGGCAAGCGTGCAAATAATTGTTAATTACCTTATAAATGGAATCCGCGTCACTATCAGAAAATACAAACCAAATAGATTTTAGGGCTTGGTTGAATGTAACTCTCGATATCTTTCCAGATGTTCTCTCGGCTGGGCTTAATAGACCAAAGAGTGAACTACCTGGATCCTGATTGAAGTTGTCATATACATCGCGCAGAAGCGCTTCTGCGTCTGTTTCCCTTTCGGCTAGCCTTTTGATATCAAGGATCAATTCTGGTGGAACCGGTCGTTGTTTTGTATTTATGTCCATAAATAAGGTCGCCTCTTGAGCGCGAGTTAAATCATTATAGATAACGACTGGAACACGCAAGTTCTGTTTTGCAAGCTTAAAGCCATACACGCGATGCTGACCATCTAGAATCAAAAACGAGCGCGGTGTCCTTTTAAAACGGATAGTCCTTGTCTTGCGAGTATATTCAAGTTCTGCCTCCGGTTGAGCAGAAAGGATAATAGACCCTGGAATAGTTCCAAACCCATTGTCAATATAGTCGGCTATATCTTGGGCCCTGCGTTTATCTAAAAGCCTTTGGAAACCATCAATTGGGTTTTCTTTCCTTGGCTCAACGACGCATGTTTCCGCAAGCACCTCGCTGGGCATCGCAAGAGAATAAAAACGATGCTTGCCTTGCGTGAGGAGCAGGGCTGTGTAGCTGGTGAAATCCTCCTCCTCGCGGGCTGGCTTCAGGTCGTCAATCTCCTCTGATGGCTCATTCTGTGCCATAGCGCATTATCCATATTGTGCGGCCGCTCAGTGATGAGAAGCGGCCGCTTATCCTAAGCCTGCGAGAATTTACAATCAAATTGTCAAGCACTTCTTAAGCGGCGTGCCGCTGCCAATATCCTGCCCATACGCGGCTAACTGGATGCGCCATCGCAAGGCCAACCTGCTTGTAGGTCAGTTCGCCATTCGAAAGGCGGCGGTGGTCCTCCTTCCAAGCCGCCTCATTGGCGAATTGATAGAGGTATTGCGGGCTGACATGATGATGCTGGCCAACCACCATCCGGCGAAGGCGGGCTAAAAAGCTCTCGGCTTGGTTCGTGCATGCGCCGTTGAGGCTGTAGGCTTGCTGGTGATTGATCCGCATCGTGGCGTATTTGGCATGCAGCGCATCCCAATGAGCGGCTTCATCGGCGTGGATAGTGGTGTTGGGGGAGACGACGCTTTCAACGAAGGCGAGGCCATCGGCTTCGGTTTTCGTGACGGTCGTAATGGTCCGGCCGCTGCGTTCGCGAGCCACGACAACCACGCGGCGCTTGTCGCTCTTATTTTCGGCAAGGCGGCGATCAACGCGGTTCTCTTTGAGGTTCGCCGGCCGGACAATGCCGCCCACATAGCAACCGTCAACCTCGACAACGCCAGAGAGCTTCGCGCCCTTGATTTCGGAAGCGATGGCTTCGCGGAGCTTGTGAGCGAGAACGAAAGCTGTCTTGTACTGGCAATCGAGGTCGCGGGAGAGCTGGAGCATTGAAACGCCCTTGGCCGCGTTCGAAAGGATCACAACCGCCGCAAGGAGGTCAACGAAGGCCATCTTGCGACCGTGGAAGATCGTGCCGCTTGTGACGCTGAATTGATGGCCGCAAGCCTTGCACTTGAATTTGCGGCGCGTGGAGATCGTGTAAGCGTCTAGGCCGCCGCAGCGCGGGCAAACCGGCTTGCCTTCCGTACCGGCCCAGCGCAGACGGCAGAACGTCTCGTAAGCCTTCTCTTCGCCGCCCTGATAGACAGAGCGAAGAGAGAGCGTCCGAGCCGCCGCGGAAAGTAGGAAGTGCTGAACCATTTTGATAACCTCAACGTTTTTCGTTGAGGTAAGGCATATTCACTAATATCAACGATGTCAACGAATTTCGTTGGCGTTGACAAAAATAATTTTGGTCCGTATTTTTGCGCCATGTTGACACCTGAACAAAGCCGCGCGGCGCGCGCCTGGCTCGATTGGAGCCAAGAGGATTTAGCCAAACGCGCTAGCGTTTCGCTATCGACAGTCCGTGATTTCGAGAAGGGTAGGCGAACGCCTATCGCGAACAACCTTGAAGCAATCGGCAGAGTGCTAAAGGGGGAAGGTGTTGAGCTGCTGTTTGACGGAAGCGGCAAAGCATCGGGAATAAAAGTCCAGCGCTGATCAATTGGCCAATCGATCCACATGAGAGATCGGTAATGCGTTAGCTTGCGTCGCGCATCAGAGGAATGGCTGGTTGTATACTGTGCTCATATGTACGCGCACATCTACTTCTATAAGTAATTTTACATAATCGGCTGGTTGGCCCTTGCTTCCTAGCAACCGTTCACTTTCAACGGCATAGCCAGAGAGCATGGAATCATCTTCCATTACACATAGAAGCGGATCGTGTTCGTCATTAAACTCTAGAACCTGCTCGCGATGCCTTGGCATCGACAGTGCGTCGAGAAGAGTGGCGATACGGTTATCAATATCTCCGCCTTGAAATACTTTGCCCGGTCTTTCGTGACGCAAGAAAACAATCTTCAATCCGCAATGAAGTGCATAGCTTTCTCTAACTAGTGGACGGAACCAAGCGCCATATTTTTCGATCGGTTCGCAAAGATCTATTATGCCGCTCTCAAAGCCATGTGAAGCAGTCATTTGCACTCCCCGCACAGGACCAGGATGCAAGTGATGTCCTTGCTCCAATGTAGCGCCCCCTTTTTTAGGAAAATACCTATTGTCAGCAACGAATTTTAATGCAGGATGGCTGGCCCATAGATCCTTGAGTTGCGGCGCAATTTCTTTGCGAATCCTCCACACATCCTCAATTTTCGGTTTATTCGAAGAAGGAAGGCCACCCTCATATGTCAATGTGAACTTCATAAATTGTAATCCAAAAACGTCGTGCCCAACTTGATAGGTGACGCTATTCATAGCTCACCTCCGGCCGACGTGCAAAAAACTGCCTTGGTGCGCTTGCTACATAAGGCCGATTTTTCGCGCTAATGCCGGCAGAACCTTATTGTCGTGCGCGGCAATTAACTACGATGATTTTAACTATGTTGCGGCGCCACACAAAACGGCCGGGCATTAAGCATGCATTTGGACCGCCTATGCTTCTCAATAAATTCAGCCGATGACCCTGTCGCGAATCGCCGCTTGCAGGGGTGGAGTGGATAAAAAAAGTTGAGGTTAGGATGCGTGGCCTCAAGGCCGGAATGCTGACCTTTTTTCTTGGGCCGCCCTTGGGTGGCGCTGCCGCCGGCTTTATCGCGGCGGTCACACTCATAATCGTCAAAGTAGCGAATAATGAGTTGGAGCCCTCAACCGGAGAGCAGGCCTTGATTGCTCTCTATAGTCTTCTCGTCCTTCCCTTAGCAGGAGCGTCGTGGTCGTTCTTCGTCGCAGCCGCGCCAGCCGCTGTGGCGGCCGCATATGTTTCGATCCGGGTTGGGATAACCTCACGGTTGAGTTGGACGGAGACAATCGGTTTGTCAATTGTCTGCTTGGCATTCATGCCCAGCGGCGCGGATAGGGTCCTTCACTATGACTATTTTTTACACAATCGGGGAGCGGCGCCTTTTCTTGCCCCCAGCTCCCTTTTTGCGGCGCTTATGCTGCGTTATCTCGCTGGGCGATGGGGATTGGTTCGCTAAGCGGGCATGCTTGGGTTCGCCAGAGAATGCCCTTGTTTTGCTGTTCCGTCCGCCGAACAAGAATGCGTGCTACGGGTCGAAAGCGGGCTTGCGCCCATTTGCGATGCGCAACCACTCTTCCCTTAGCAGCGGAATTTTCAGTTACCTGGCCTCATGATGGCTTGTCGATTAAAATCCCGATTGCTGGCACATCTAAAACTTCTAAGCGTGCCAGATCGCGCTTCGGTGCGCTCAAATGAGGCGCGTGCGGAAGGACACGAAACCATGATTTCACGGGCGGCCGTAACGGCGATGCTCCTGGCAGCGTCGGTGCCATCTCTAGCAGATGATGCGCCATTTCAAAAACCAACTGCATTAGAATTATTTCAGCTTAGGTCTATGTGCCAAAAGCTAGGCGAAGCATTTGAATATCTTGGGAAAGGTGCCACCCCTGAATTAAAATGGATGGCTGGCGGGATGCGAAATAGCGGCGAAGATATTCATTATAACACAAAAGACGGACACTGCTATCTTTTGGCAAGATTTATCGAAGATGATGTCTTTGGCTGTACCAATTGGCAGCTTTATGATGTGCAGACTCGTGAGTATATTGCGGGATCATATATTCATTCAGGATGCCAAAAAACTAGCCGCAAGGGCTCAAAAGACTTTGGGCAAACGCCAAACGAAATTGGCTGTCATGATGCTGATTGCGCTGAAGATTTTATCAATTCCAAAATGAAAGAATAGGCTATAATTCCACAACGCACTGTCGGCATTGACTCAACCGAAGGGTAGGCAGACAAAGCTTTACACCCTCGTAAATGGTTCTCCTCACAATCTTGCCGTCACGCCACCAGAACGTTCATGTTGGCAACTTTCTGGAATTGGCCTCAAGCCTTGCCCTTCCCCAAACCTGTCCAGCTCAATACTGCCTATCTTTCGGACATTCCTGTAGTATCTCTGCGAAGGCGGCTTGCTCAATCGAGGTGCAGTCTTTACTATTCTTCCTAGTATAGGAGATACTTACCTGTTTTAAGTCTCGATTTATGATAAGTGTTTCTTGATAACAACCTACTTCTATAACCGACGATCCGATAATGATATTGTTATTTGTCTCCTTCATAATGAAACCCTCGGTGAGAAAATCGAGATAGCATCTATCGGGGTTACTGTGGGTGAGACGTAACTTCTAGATATATCACACGTTATTTCTGGATTTATCAAACCATTTGCTCCCCACTCGCCGGTCTTATCACAGTGAACGCTTGAGGATTGAACTCACTTTGATGTTTCTCATCTAATGCGTTCGGTCTCAAGAAAACTCCCTTCGCATCAAGACGGCCGCCGAACTTACTTATTTCGTCATGGAAGTAGAATTTACCCGTGGAGCCTAGCATATGTACATTCGAGCATGCGTCTGCGTGTACTGAAACGCTGCTGTTTAGAAACAGAATTGCTGTAATAATTATAAGTCTCATGTCATGTTCCTATATACATCGGCTAACTGGATAGCGGCTGAGAGCGCCACACTTTATCGGGGGGTGCGTCGAAGGGCATAAAAAGGAAGCTATGAAGAGACCTAAATACCAGCCGGATTTATTCTCATTCCGCCCCGCTGCGGCACGCGGAGCTGCAAATCCCCTGCCGTCGGCTAGTACCCGTTTCCCCTATCTTCCGAGAGCAGCTATCTCACGCGCCAGAACGTCCCGTACTGACGTTTCGTCTCCTTTAAGTCGTGCTCACTCATTTCTCGCCAGTATGCATGGGTTTCGGACATTAGCGGCGGCGAATAAGGAACATTGCTACGATGAAAAATTTTACCATCAGGCCCCAGCACCTTCAAATTGACGAAATTATTTTCAAGGTGACGATCAATATAAGCCGGTACGCGGTTCGGGTCAGGTTCGCGTGAAGCAGCATCGTCGTAAAACCAAACGACCAACCTGGTGTATTCGTCTGATGGTCGCTCATGTATGCTCCTAATGGTTGCATGTCGCTTCAGTATACAGTCCGATCTTTGATTTAATCATCAGTTTAGATGGAGCTGCACGATATTGATTGCCGGTTCGGTCGTCACCTCAAAACGACAGCTTATCCCCCAGTAAGGGGCATATATGAAGATAGGCTGATGGTCAGCAACCGGCCTCTGCACT
>CAVYBZ010000017.1:0-15016 GCA_963766815.1 uncultured Alphaproteobacteria bacterium
TCCCGCCAGAAGCTGAGCGCGGCGATTTTCGACGTTGACGGCGTCCTGCTCGCCTCCCCCCGATGAGCGCGCCTGGCGAGAAGCGCTCGAAGGTTTTGCCGATCCGGCTCGTTTCACATCCGATATGTACGAGGACGAGGTGGCCGGCAAACTGCGCCTCGCGGGCGCCGTGGCGGCTCTGAAGGCATTGGGCGTGCCGAACGCCGAGGGGCGGGCGGAAGACTATGCCGGGCGCAAGCAGAAGCGGCTCGAAGAGCTGATTTACTCGGGTTGCGTCTCCGCCTTTCCCGACGCGCCTCCGCCTCGTTCAGGCGATAGCCGGACTGGGTTGGCCGATGGCCGCCGCGTATCCTCGAAAAACGCCAGCGGCATGATGAAGGCGATCCGCCTCCCCTCCGGCGAAACTCTGCTCGACATGTTCACCGTGAATGTGCCGGGCTGGGATTTGCCGCGAGGCAAGCCGACCCAGCGATCTTCCTGCTCACAGCCAGAGCTGAAGATGGAGCCCGCGTCCTGTTTCGTCGCCGAGGACGCGCCCGCCGGAATGCAAGCGGCACGCGCCGGCGGCATGACGGCTCTCGGCGTCGCCCGGCGTGGAGACGACGCGGTCTTGTGGGCGGCTGGAGCGGATGTAGTGGTGACAAGCCTCGATGAGGTCGCAATCGGCGATCTTGCCGCCGGGCGGCTTTCGCGCAGGCCATCATAATCGGAAGGAAGACCATGGAAGAAGCTTTGGAGCCGGCCTCCGATCCCGCTTGGGTCCTGACCGCGGATGGCTACGATCCCCTCCGCGAGCATAGCATCGAGTCGCGCTTCGCGATCAGCAATGGTTTCCTGGGCATAAGGGGCGCACGGGCGACGACGAGGGGCGCGCGTTGGGTCGTGCCGCCGCGCACCTACGTGGCAGGATTATTCGACAACCCCGACGGAGAGGACACCAAACCAGAGCTGGTCCCCGCTGCCGACTGGCTGAAAGTCCGCATCGTGCTGCCGAGCGGACCTTTGGAGCACCATCCCGGAGTGGTGTCGTCGCATCGCCTGACGCTCGACATGAGACGGGGCGCTTTGCTGAGCGAATTCAAAGATTTGAAAGCACCTGAGGTGATCCTCAGCATGCGCACATTGCGCTTCGTTTCGCTGAGCGAGCGCGCGGCCGGGCTGCAACTCATGCGTTTACAGATCGAGGAGGGAGAGGTTGAAATCGAACTTGAAGCATCATTCGAAGGGCTGGACCTCGGGCTCGTATCCGAACGGCTCGAACAGGATCTCGGCGCGTGGCGCACCCGCCATTCCGGCAAAAACATCGCCATCGCCGCTGCGTCGTCGCTCCAGGTCGACGGCCAAGATCTTGTGGCGTCCGCGCTCGGCGAATTAAAATGGTCCTGGAAGTGGCAATCCCGCCCCGGACAGGTCGTGTGTTTCGAGCGCTCCGTCGCCATCGTGCGGAGCGACAGCGAGGCGTTCGACCCTGCCCCCCTCGCGCGCGAAAAGCTTAGCGCCGTGCGCCAAACCGGCTGGCGCGGGGCGATGAAGACGCACGAAGCGGCTTGGGCCGAACGCTGGCGGCGCAGCGGCGTCGAGGTCGAAGGCGATCCGGCGGCCCAGCAGGCGTTGCGGTTCGCCATCTACCACCTGAATAGCGCTGCCGATCCCGGCGACGAGCGGGTATCCATCGGCGCCAGGGCGCTGACCGGCGACGACTATCACGGCCACGTCTTTTGGGACACCGAGATCTTCCTGCTCCCTTTCTACACCCTGACTTGGCCCGAGGCGGCGCGCGCGCTGCTCATGTATCGCTTTCACACTCTCGATGGCGCACGTGCGAAAGCGGCCCGCCTGGGCTGGCGTGGCGCACTTTATGCCTGGGAGTCGGCCGATACCGGCGAGGAAGCTGCCCCAGAGCAGGTGATCGGTCCGGACCGTCAGATCATCCCTATCCTGAGCGGCGCGCAGGAGCAGCACATCAGCGCAGACGTCGCCTACGCGGTCTGGCAATACTGGCAAGCAACGGGGGATGATGGTTTCCTCCTCGGCGCCGGAGCGGAGATCGTTCTGGAGACGGCCCGGTTCTGGGCCAGCCGCGCCAGGCTGGAGGCGGATGGCCGCCGCCACATCAGGGGCGTCATCGGCCCGGACGAATATCACGAGACTATCGATGACAGCGCCTTCACCAATGTCATGGCGCGCTGGAACATCCGGCGTGCGCTCGATGTGGCGGCTCTGTTGCGCGAGCGCTGGCCGAAGGATTGGACGCGCCTGTGTTCGCGCCTCGATCTCGGCGAAGCCGAACTGAAGGAGTGGAGCGCCGTCGCGGAGACGATTGTTGCCGGTCTCGATCCCAAGACCGGGCTTTTCGAGGAATTCGAAGGATATTTCGGACTCGAAGACATCGATTTAGAAGCCTATGCGGGCCGTTCCGTACCGATGGACGTGGTGTTAGGCAGGGACCGGACCCAAAAATCCCAAGTAGTCAAGCAGGCCGATGTGGTGGCGCTGCTGGCGCTTTTGCCAGAAGAGTTCCCCGCCGGCGCTGGAGCGGATAACTTCCGTTACTACGAGCCTCGCTGCGGCCAAGGCAGTTCGCTGAGCCCGTCCATGCACGGTCTAGCGGCGGCGCGGCTCGGAAAGTCCGAAATGGCTCTCCGGTATCTCCAGCAGAGCGCGGCGATCGATCTTTCTGACGGCCATGCCGGGGTAGACGGCGGCGTGCACATTGCAGCCCTCGGCGGGAACTGGATGATAGCGGTGCTGGGCTTCGCGGGCTTGTCCCTGCAAACCGGCGGCATCTGCCTCGACCCAAAGCTGCCGGAGACTTGGCGTTGTCTCGCGTTCGCCGTCCAGTGGCGCGGCCGCAGCCTTAGGATCAAGATCGACCGGGACAAGCAATGCATCGAAGCAAGTCTGGAAGAGGGCCAGCCAATGACGCTGGCCGCCGGTGGAGAGTCGTATGAACTTAGCCGAGGCCAAACGCTGCAGGTATATTTCGGCGAGCGAGCTGCGGCGGCATAATTCGCCGCATCCATAATGGCTCGCGTTCTTTTTTTTTATGCCGGGACTAAATAAATATTAAGCGGCGCTCATGGCTGTCGCCACTAGATTGTCCGGTTTGCTTGCAGGTGGCGGGAAATCGGCCTCTTTAGATTGCATCTGCGGCTTCTGTCTCCACCTGGACTGGCAGGCGCGCAAAATGCCGGGTGGGAATTGGAATCTCAATTGCAATATATAGCTTCTCTTAGGTATTTTCCGCACTAGCCTTTCAAAACCCTATCGGCTTAGATCAGGCTGGGGTCGAGCGCCGCCATGCAAAGCGGGCTTGAAAACTGCTTTAAAGGCCGCACTGCGGGGTTCGATATGACAACGATCCACGATTTCGAGTTATTCGATTATCTGGTCACCACCGGAAGCATGAGTGAAACGGGCCGCGAATTAGGCGTGTCACCCGCTGTGGTAAACAGGAAGATCGGCGCTCTCGAAGAGCGGCTGGACGCCCGGCTATTTTACCGCCCGGAGGCGCGCCTAGAGCTTACCGCCAGCGGCAGGGCGTTTTACGCGAGTATGATTGCTAGACGGGCGGCGATAACGTCCGGCGCTCCCGCCGGCGGCAACGCCAGAGGATCATCCTGCCGCATCATCCATTAGCGTGGCCGCTGGGCATACAAGCAGATCGCGTTTTTGACAACACAGAAGCTCATGGGACGGCTTTCGAAATCCCAACCAAAAGCGTCACAGTTGCGTGTTGGCCGCAGCTTTCTGTTAACAATTTTGTGAAGGCGGCTTTGTTCTGTCAAGCGCTTGATTGTCAACGGAGGTTGTGGACTAATAGCATCACCAACTTGACCGGTGAATAACCTCCGGAGGCGCATCGTGACCCCTGATGCGAGGATACTTGTAGTTGAGGACGAATTGCTTGTCGCCATGCACATCGAGGCGGCTTTAAAGGGGGGTGGGTTGGAAGGTCATAGGGTCGGCTGGCACACTTGCGGGCGCTGTGAGCCTCGCTCGAAGCGCGAATTTCAATGTCGCGGTTCTTGACGTCAACCTTCAAGGCGAGCGCGTCGATGAAGTCGCGGATATTCTCCATGAGCGAGGCATTCCGTTCCTGTTCGTAACCGGTTACGGCCGAGGCTATCTTCCGGCCTCGTTTCGTGAAAGCGCCGAATTCCTCGCGAAGCCATTCAGCGATCACATGCTCGTGCAGACGGTGAGAAGCCTTCTCATGCGGTGAGAGGGCGTAGCAGATCATTGGGATGAGAGTGTCCGGTTAAAGCTAACGGCAATCGATGACCTGGGAAGAAAGCTCGTTTCTCGCGAGATCGCGTAACGGCGTCCCTTCTCCCCATAGCGCTTGCTTGCACTTGAATATCCGGATGTCCCGCCAATCCCTTCATCATCCCGCCCCCAGAAAAACACCAGCTATCGCACGTTGTGACTGGATGGGGGGTCAAGCCGGTCAAGCCCGGCGATGACAGTGGAGCGGAAATTTCGCCATGTCATGGCTTTTTGTCGGCCGCAAAGCTCAACTGCGCCCGGGCTCGGTTGCGCCAGGGACGCGTTGAACCCGCATTTCTGCAAGAACACCTTTTGATTTTTTTGCATCCCAGCCATGCATCCCTCCGCGCAGCCCTGGCGCCCCGATCTTGCCCGCAAGCTAATATCCCGCTAAAACGGCGCAGGACGAAGGAGCAAACAGACAACTTTTATGAGAATCGCTTGCGCAAAAATCGCGATCCAAATCATTTTCGCCTTCTCGAGGCGCTTCTCATGCGGCAATTCTTTAGCAGGGACAGCGCTGCCCCAAACGCCTTCTGACAGTTGCAAGTCCGGTTTTCCATCATTATCGGTTCAACCGCCTCATGAGCTGTGTATGCTGGGGCATGGTGATGGGATTGGAGGCTCATTTCCGCATGGCTGACGAGATTTTCAGGCTGCTCTTCGAAACGGCGCCGCATCCTTATCTCGTGTTGCTGGCGGATGAGACCTTCACAATCGTAGCGGTGAACGAACGCTATCTAAGAGCCACCGGAAATGAGCGGACGGCGATCGTGGGCCGAGGTCTGTTCGAGGTCTTTCCGGATAATCCCGATGACGCAACAGCCACCGGCGTTGGCGACCTTCGCACTTCGCTTGAGCGTGTAAAGCGGGAGCGCGCCGCCGATGTCATGGGCGTCCAGAAGTACGACATTCCGAAGACGGGCTCAAAGGGCGATTTCGAGGTCAAGTACTGGAGCCCCGTCAACACGCCCGTGTGCGGCGCGGACGGCGCGCTCTTGTATATCCTCCACCACGTCGAGGACGTAACCGGCTTCATCCTGAGCCGGGAGCGGGCTTCGCAGGAGAGCAGTGAGCAGATAGGCCATGTGCAGGCCCGGGCCGACCGCATGGAGGCTGAAGTGATCTTGCGGGCCAGCGAAGTCAAGGAAGCAAACCGGCGGATCAAGGCGGCTGCGGAAGAGCTTGAACGCCGCAAAGACGATCTCGCTCGTCTTAATGAACAGCTCAAGGATTTGGATCTGGCCAAGACGGCCTTCTTCTCGAATATCAGCCACGAGTTCCGCACACCGCTGACTTTAATGCTTGGATCCCTGCAGGAGGCGCTCGGGGATGCGTCGGTGGATCTGCCGGAGGTTCAGCGCGGCCGGCTGGATGTCGCCCAGCGAAGCGCTCTGCGGCTGCTTAAGCTCGTCAACGCCCTTCTCGACTTCACCCGCATCGAGGCTGGACGCACGCAAGCCGCCTTCGAGCCCACCGATCTGTCCGCCCTTACCGCGCAGCTGGCGAGCCATTTCGAGTCGGCTCTCTGCGAGGCGGGCCTTGCCTTCACCATCGACTGCCCGCCATTGCCGGAGCCTGTCTATGTCGATCCTGGGATGTGGGAGACAATCGTCCTGAATCTTGTCTCCAACGCCTACAAATTTACTCATCGCGGCAGCGTCTCCATCATCCTGCGCATTTCGGGCGGCCAGGCGCAGCTAACCGTACGCGACACTGGCATTGGCGTTCCCAAGGACGAACTCCCAAAGTTGTTCGAGCGATTTCATCGGGTGGAGGGATCGCCGGGCCGCAGCCATGAGGGTAGCGGCATCGGGCTTGCGCTGGTTCGGGAATTAGTTCAGCTCCACGGCGGCGCCATATCGGTCGAGAGCGTATTGGGGGAGGGCAGCGCCTTCCAGGTCGCCATCCCGCTCGGAACGGCTCATCTGCCCCCCGAACGGATCAGAAATTCCGGTCGCCGCTCCAAGTCTGCGGAACAAGCCGAGGCATTCATCGTAGAAGCTTTGGGTTGGCTGGCAGATCCCGGAATAACAAACCTCAAGGATCAAAAAGCGAGCAAGGGCGCCCGCAGTTTCGACGGCGCCGGTATCAAGGGCTCGCGTCCGCGCGTCCTGCTCGCCGACGATAACGCCGACATGCGCACTCATGTAGGCAGCCTGTTGTATAGGGCGGGATATGAGGTCTTCGCCGTGGCGGACGGTGAGCAGGCTCTGGCCGCTTGTTTCGCCAATCCGCCGGACTTGGTTCTGAGTGACTTGATGATGCCGAAGCTTGACGGTTTCGGCCTGGTGACACGGCTGCGCCAAGACGAGCGGACCACGCTGTTGCCGATCATTCTTCTCTCGGCGCGAGCCGGAGAGGAGGCGCGCATCGAGGGACTGAAGACCGGCGCCGACGATTATATCGTGAAGCCGTTCGGATCGCGCGAATTACTGGCCCGGGTCGAAGCCGCGGTGAGGCTGTCCCGCGCACGCCGGGAGGCGATGAGCCGCGAGGCCGAGTTGGCTCGCCTGCGCGCAAGCTTCGACGATGCGGCCGTTGGCATGGCCCATGTCGGCACGGATGGCCGTTGGCTGCGCGCGAACGACCGCTTGTGCGCCATGATCGGTTACCGTCGCGACGAACTGCTCAACATGACCTTTCAGGACGTCACGCATCCCGCCGACCTTGCGGCCGATCTCGCCTTTATGAATCAACTGCTGGCGGGAGAAATAGCCACCTACGCCATGGAGAAGCGATATCTCCGCAAGGACGGCGAAAGCATCTGGATTAATCTAACCGTGTCGCTTATTCGCGAAGCTGACGGGACGCCGGACTACGTCCTCCGCGTGATCGATGACATCACGGCTCGCAAGCGAGCAGACAGCGACCTCGCGGAAAGCCGCAGCCGCCTCGCCGGGGTAGTCGATTCGGCAATGGACGCCATCATAAGCGTCGATGCCCGCCAAAACGTCGTTCTCTTCAATGCGGCCGCAGAAAGGCTTTTTCAGCGGAAGGCTGCGGATGTCGCCGGACAGCCGCTCAACATGCTGCTGCCTAAAAGATTTGGCGATGCGCACAGTCAGCATATCGATGCTTTCGCCAAGACAGGCGTCAGCACCCGCACGATGGGCCGGCTCGGACCTCTCGCCGCGCTGCGGGCAGACGGCAAGGAGTTTCCCATCGAGGCATCCATCTCGCAAACGATCGCCGGCGGGGAGAAGCTTTTCACCGCTATTCTCCGCGACATTACGGAGCGAAAACAGGCGGAGGACACCCAGCGCCTGCTGCTGGCTGAACTCGATCATCGCGTCAAAAACACGCTCGCCAACGTGCAGGCTATCGCCATGCAGACGTTAAGCGCGACAGCCGACCCCGCGAGCTTCGTGGAAAGTTTCAGCGGCCGTATCCAGGCTCTGGGACGCGCCCACACGTTATTGACGCGGTCAGGCTGGCAGGGCGCGGATCTTGCTACTCTCATCAAAGATCAGCTGACGTTCGACGCGACTGACGCGCACAATCGCGTCTCATGCATCGGGCCGCTGGTTCAACTCGAGCCGCAGACTGCGCTCCACTTGGGTCTCGTTCTGCACGAGTTGGGCACCAACGCCCGGAAATACGGCTCGCTGTCCCAGCGGCGGGGAATCTGGTGGCAGCGTGGTCGGTTAACGGAGATGGAGGTCTGCCGGAGCTCTGGCTCAGGTGGGTCGAAAGCGACGGTCCGCCGGTTGTCGCTCCGGCGAAACGCGGCTTCGGCTCAATCCTCATTGAACGCAGCTTGCGGCATGCTCTCGGGGGTGACGCGAGGCTTGATTTTGCGCCGTCAGGCGTCATCTGCGAAATTAGGCTACCCCTCGCGCAGCGGGAGGAAGGCGCTTATGGCGCCAAGTTGACGGAGAGCGCATCATGAGCGGCCCTGCGAGCATCTTGGTTGTCGAGGACGAATTCCTTGTGGCGATGGAGTTGGAGGCGTTTCTGAGAGATGCGGGTTGGAACGTTGTCGGGCCCGCCGGCACGCTTGCGGGGGCGGTCAGGCTGGCGCGCAGCGCCAATTGCGATGGCGCGGTGCTCGATGTCAATCTTGGGGGCGATCGCGTCGATGAGGTGGCCTCAATTCTCGCCGGGCGGGGCATTCCGTTTGTGTTCGTTACGGGTTACGGCCGGGAGAACCTTCCAGCCGCTCATCGGGACAATCCCCTCATCTCTAAGCCCATGAACGGCCAGGCTCTCGTGCAGGCGGTGAGAGACCTTCTTCGGAATTAGGCGCTGCTGCCCGCCTGGCGGATGCTGGCGCAAGCGAACACGAACTGCCGACTATGCCAGGGTCAATAAGTTGCGAGTACGCCTTATCCGCGCGAAATCCCGCCGGCGCGCGCTGCAAATGGGGCAGGACTTCCGCGGGGCGCACTAGGTAATATAAGAAAACAACTGGTTGGATGGGTGTTGGCGCCCCGTCGGAGAATGAAAAATCTTTCTAATACATATGGTTGGTACTAAAGTGGGACAAAAACCGGTTTTGATCTTGCTCAGCATTTTTTTGCTGTGTCTCACCAATTCAGCCCTCTTCCAATAGTTGTCATCGCCCGAACTTCTAACGCCACCTGATTGCAGCACTGCCGCAGAGTGACCCGAACCGGCTATTGCGCCGATCACGACCATCCCGATGCATCTGATGCAGATTAGAGTAAATATCCCCCGGCAAAGCCGGGGGCTTTATTGATTTGAGCCGCTCAAAGCGGCTGAATGGGGACGCTGACGCGGCCCCAAGTGGTCGACGCCACAAAGTGGCGGATCAACGCCAGAGGTTCAACTGCTCCAGCCTTTGATCCTCCTTCTCCTGGTTCTTGATGTAATCCCGGATCACCGTTTCGTCCCGCCCGACGGTCGAGACGAAGTAGCCCCGAGCCCAGAAATGCTGCCCAACATAATTCCGCCGCCGCTCGCCGTAGACCCGGGCCAAGTGGATAGCGCTCTTGCCTTTGATGTATCCGATCACTTGCGAAACCGCATATTTCGGAGGGATCGAGATCATCATATGCACATGATCCAACATCAAATGACCCTCTTCGATCCGGCTTTCTTTCTGTGCTGCAAGGTTCCGGAAAATCTCGCCCAGATGCGCCCGCAACTGCCCGTAAAGAACTTTGCGGCGGTATTTGGGAATGAAAACGATGTGATATTTGCAGTCCCACTTCGTGTGACTTAAGCTCTCAAACTCGTCCATCGCGATTTGACCTTTCGTGTGCGTGGTGGCTCACGAAACGAAAGTCGCGGTGGACTGCAGGAAACGTCAAACTGCTGACGCCTCCCCGGCAGAGCCGGGGGATCTCCTATACGGTTTAGGGCGACTTGGCTGTTTGTGATCAGTAGCGCTGGCAGTACGAATTGTCGCAACAGGAGGCGGCCGCCGACAGAGACGGCGACTACGGCGAAGGCTTCCGGCGCCTCGTTGTCAGCGAGGGCGCGCATAGTGAGCACCTGCCCAGGAAAGAAGCCAAGGTCGGACAGAACCGGCGTGAGCACCCGGTAAGAGTAGAGGCTTTGGTTTGCGTTTGAGTGAAGAGATACCGAAAGAAGGGCGAGGTCGTCTCCGACCGCCGCTCGAGGAGAGAGGGTCATTTCGTGGAAAAGCCATATGGGTGAAAGTGCGCACCAAAATCGGCGGGCGCTCTCCATATAAGCAATAAAATTTATTCAAAGCAGAATCTTAGCTTAAGGTAAATTTCCGAACTAGAGAATCACAACCCCTGCAATCGTAGCGGGCGCATTCAGCATGTGGATCGGCAAAGAATTTTGCTCGCGGCTGTTGGTTATGAGAAGATGAGGCGCGATAAACTGACGAAGCAGGAGAACAGGATCGCTTTCCTTTGAGGTCATGGAGACGATAACCACGCTTCCGTTGCCAACAGACTTGACCGCTTGCTCATCCATCTCGGCCACAATCAAGGCGTTTTCGCCCAAGTTGAGTTCGCTTAACACGCCAGACAGCACGCGGAACATGCGCTGCGTGGAGGAAGCCAGCGCCTTGGCGACCACCGACCCTTTGGGGGGATGATAGTCTTCCAGATCGGGCGCGAACGCCACCTCGTCGGCGGCGACGAGGTCGGTTACCGGCACGCCGAGCGTGCGGGCGAGCTTATCGAGTTTAGCAAAGCGCAGGCCCCGCGTGCCCGCTTCGACGCGGGACATATGGCCTTCCGAAAGCCCGACTTTCTCCGCCAGGTCGGCGAGCGTCAGGCCCCGCTCCAATCGCAATCTTTTTATCCGGCTTGTCTCCATGACAGGGATATTGCGCAAAAAGGCAAACGCTTCAAGTGAAATCCTCAAGATTCCTCTTGAGCGAACCAGGCGTTATAGACAAGTATTAGGCAAGCCAACAAACGGGGTTCGCCAATGCTGCTTATCGAAAAGTTCCAGGACTTCCTGCATCGATCCGGCCACACGCGGGAAAGCTTTGGACGCCTGATGGGCGTTCATCCTTCGGTTTTGTCGCGCCTCATTCCCCATGACGGCGGACCTCCGGTTCGTGAGCCGCGGCTCTCTACCTTGCTGAAGCTGGTGAGAGCCTCCGGCGGCGTGATCGCGCTCGACGATTTCTCCAAGGCGGGCTCGTTCCTGGGCGAGGACCAAAAAGGCGCACGCTGCCGTTATTGCGGCCGTCCCGAACACGCCCCGGTGCACTCCCATGGGTGAGAGCAAACCATCGTTTATAAATGCGTTGAACGGGCTTGTCCCAGTTCTGCCAAGCCTCGCGCCTTGCGCGCGCCCGTCAAGACTGCTTCGCGCCAGGAGGCCTGGGGGCGTGCCGCCCGTCTTGACCGCCGCTGTGCGAGCCGCGCTTCGAAATCATGGCCGGGGCGGAGAAACGGCGCTCGACCGAACAAAGAAACGGACCTCCCAACGTCTTGCGAGGGGCCGCCATGAGTAAGTGGACGCCCGAGATCGTCGCCTACATTTGCAGCCAATATTTGGAAGAGCGAAAAAGCGCAGGCGAGATCGCCAAGGCCTTGAACTACGCGTTTTCTCGCAACGCCGTCACCGGCAAGCTTTTCCGCATCGGCGCGCTTGGCCAGCGCAAGGGCGTGGATCTCGGCAAAAGTCATGGCCTTCCCAAAAAGCTGCCTGAGTGGAGGGCGGGCTCCGAGAAGCATCAGCCTAAACGCAGAGCCACGCCGCCCAAGATTAAGGCGGCGCCTCCGCCGCCGGTCGAGACTGGCCCTGAGTTGGAGCCAGCCGATCTGAAGCTCGTGGCGCGCGCCGAAAGCTTGTTTGAGGGGCCGGGCATCCCGCTCCTGGAGACTTCTTCCAGACATTGCCGCTGGCCCGCCAAAAGCGAGAACGGCGCGCCTCACGTTTGCGGTCTAACCAAAGAGCGCGGCGCCTACTGCGCCTTTCACGCCGGCATCGCCTATGGGTCGCGCCGCCGCCAGCGAATGGATTCGTGACATCAAACAAAAAAAGAAGGTCCCGCCAGAGGCGAAGACCTTCGAGGGAAGAGTCCAATGACACTCAAGAACGAGCGCTTCGGCGCCGAAGTCAAGTCGCCGCCGCCCAACTTCAAAGAGATAGCTAAGACGGCGCTTTTGTCGGCGCGGTCGCTTCTGCCGCGCTGGCTCCCCGGCGGACGCTGGGAGGGCGACGAATATGTCGCCAAAAATCCAACCCGCGCCGACGCGCATGCGGGCTCCTTCAAGATCAATGCGCGGAGCGGCGTCTGGAGCGACTTCGCCACAGGCGACGCTGGGCGCGATTTGTTGGATTTGAAAGCCTTCCTCGATGGCGCATCATTGAGCGAGGGCGCGCTTAGGATCGCCCAGGAACTTGGCATTGAGCCGCATCTTGCGCAAAAGGGGTTCAGCCTTGAGGCTTACGCGGCGCTGAAACATCTGCCGATCGCGTTTTTGCGCTCGCTCGGCCTTGAGACCGTTCAAAACCCCTACCGGGCAAACCAGTCAGGCGCTCTCCATTCCTTACAAGCGCCCCGATGGCACTCTCCTGCGCGTTCGCTATCGCGTGGCCCGCGATGGGAGCGCCAAGCTGATCTGGGATAAGGGGCAAGGCCACAGCGTCTCTCTTTACGGTCTCGATCGCTTGAAGGAGAGCCGCGATCCTCTCTTCCTCGTCGAAGGCGAGAGCGATTGCCACACGCTTTGGTTTCGGGGACGGGCGGCGCTTGGTGCTCCCGGCGCCTCCACCTTCAGGCCCGCGCGGGACGACGTATTTTTGGAGGGCCGGCGCATCATCGCGCTTATCGAGCCCGATCAAGGAGGCGAGGCGCTCTTGCGACGCCTCATGCAATCGAGCCATCAGGACAGCATCGCCGCGGCGCGGCTTGTCTGGCTTCAAGGATGTGAGCGAACTCCATATCCGTGAGCCCGAGCGCTTCGACGAAATCCTCGACGCCGCAATTCAAGCGGCGGCGCCGCTGTCGCAAGTTCACGGCGCTCTTTCGGAACGCCCACGGCGGCGACGCGCAGCAGCCGACGAAGACGAAGAAGGCAAGCAGCCAACGCAGGCGGATCGGCTGGTTGGGTACGCCGAAAGCGAGGCGACGCTGTTCAAGACGCCTCTGGGCGTGGCGCACGCCACGATCCGCGCCGCCGGCCATCGCGAAGTCTGGGCTGTGAAAAGCCGCGGCTTTAAGGATTGGCTGTTGTTTCGCTATTTCGAGGAGACGGGACGCGCGCCCAACGCCGAGGCCTTAAGCCAGGCGATCGCCGCACTCGAAGCGTTTGCCAAGTTCAAAGGCGGGACGGCGCCGGTCTTTCTTCGGACCGCCAGTCTTGGACCCAAGCTTTATGTGGACCTATGCGACGAGGCCTGGCGCGCCATCGAAATCGAAGGGTCAGGCTGGCGCGTCCTCGCTGAGCCGCCCGTGTTTTTTGCCAGGGCCAGGGGCATGCTTGCGCTGCCGGAGCCCGAGCGCGGTGGATCGATCTCGGAGCTGAAAGCGCTTTTGAACCTCAGTCGCGAGGACGATTTCAAGCTGATCGTGGGCTGGCTCTTGAGCGCGCTGCGTCCAACCGGCCCCTACCCGATACTGGCGCTTACGGGGGAGGCAGGGTCGGCGAAATCGACGGCCGCCAAAACCCTGCGTCGAGCTGATCGATCCCAACGCCTCAGCCTTGCGCTCCGCGCCGAAAGACGAGCGCGATCTCTTCATCGCTGCCTCCAACGCCGCCTGCCTCATCTACGACAATCTGTCCTCGATCCCGCCTTGGCTCTCCGACGCGCTTTGCCGCGTCGCAACCGGCGGCGGCTTCGCCACCCGCGCCCTTCACACCGACAGCGAGGAGGCGCTGTTCGAGGTATCGCGTCCGATTTGCCTGACCAGCGTCGGCGACGTGATCGCGCGCTCCGATCTCGCCGACCGCACGATTTCATTGCGCTTGGTCCGATCGTGGACGGCGATCGCGTCCCGGACGAGGTCTTCGCTCAAAGGCTGGATGTGGCCGCGCCTCGCGTTTTGGCCGCGTTGTTGGATGGGCTGGCCCACGGCCTCGCCGAAAAAGAGAGCCCCGAACCCGCCCGCTTGCCGCGCATGGCGAGCTTCATCGCCTGGACGGCCGCCTGCGAAGGCGCGTTTTGGGAGGAGGCGCCATTCAAGAGGCCTTTCATCGCAACAGCATGGAGGCTGTCGACAGCGTGCTCGAAGGGGACGCCGTCTCGGTGTCGCTCTTGGCGCTTCTAGAGCAATGCGGCGGCCTCTGGCGCGGTAAATCCGAAGCGCTGCTCGAAAGGCTCGCGACCTTTGCGCCCGACGGCGCGAGGCGAGAGCGAAGTTGGCCAAAGAACCCGCAGACGCTTTCTGGCCGTCTCACGCTGATGGCGCCGGCGCTTCGCAAAAAGGGAATCAGCATTGAGAGAACGCGAAATGAAGGCGCGCGCATGATCGCCATCCTGTCCGAATGGCAATGAGGCAAGCGTTTTTGGCCGTGCGGCTCCCCGAAAAGTGGCGCGAAACATCGTCATGTCCGCCAACTGCCGTTCTAAGACGGGTTTTTCCATGAAAAATCAATCGCTTATGCCATGACGATCCTCTACCCAAGGATCGTCAGGACATCGTCATGGATTGTCGTCGCATATGCTGGAATATCAGGGACTTACTAGGGATGAGACGCGCTTCGCGCCGCCGAAAACCGGCTTTTTCGTCCGCATTTCGGCCGCTTCAAATTTTGCTGTTTTGGCCGAAGCGGCAAACGAACGGCAAAAAGTGGAAAGTTTTAAGCCAGCGCTTGGCGCAATCGCCAAATTGAGACAAGGCAAGGAGGTGGGGTCGCTCTGACCCCGGCATTAAGCGCCGTTAGGACTTAATCGTTGGCTTATATCCCGTGGCTCGCGCTCCGTCGAGAGCCTTGCCGCTGCACGAGATCGCCGTGGATGGCGCTTGACAATCCTGTCAGACCGGCAAAAGAGCAAGCAAGCCTGGACCCAGATTTTAGCCAAAGAGCGCCAAAATCCGCCGCCGCGCGCACATTCTTTTCGCTAAGTCATTGAAAAGACAACGATGAGAAGAACGATCCATGACGATGTCCTGACGATCCCCATTCTTGACATCGTCTGGCGTAAGCCATTGTTTCTACGAAGAAATCAGACGTTTGTGACAGGCGCTGACGACGGTGACGATGTTTCGCGCCACTTTTCGGAAGGCGTCGTCGGATTTTTAGCTTGCTCTTTTTCCAGAGCGGCAAGAACGGCAAGCACATAGCGGGGTGCTGCCTGATCGCAGGGTTCGCGATCCAATCAAAGCCAATCTGCTGCAGTC
>CAVYBZ010000018.1:0-11485 GCA_963766815.1 uncultured Alphaproteobacteria bacterium
TTCTTCAGCCGGACAGGGAGCGGCTCTCTCTCAGCATCCAAATTGTTGGCTAAGCCACGAATACCTACTTAGTCCGTAAGGGGTTTGGCTTTAAGCTCGCGGCGAAGCTGCGGGCTTCGATATGGGACTGCGCCATGAAAAACACCGGACCTCGCAACCTCATCACGGATGTCGCCGGGATCAGCGTGGGGCATGCCCACGACGAGACGCTCGCTTCGGGCGTGACGGTGGTGCTGGCGGACGCCGCCGCCGTGGCCGCGGCCACCGTCTTTGGCGGCGGCCCGGGGACGCGCGAGCTGGACGCCATCGGGCTTGAAGGGTCGGTTGGCGCCGCGGACGCCATCGTGCTATCGGGCGGATCGGCTTTTGGCCTCGATGCGGCGACCGGCGTGCAAAGCTTGCTGCGCGAACAGGAGCGCGGTTTTCCCGTAGGTCCCGTGCGTGTGCCTATCGTCCCGCAAGCCATCCTCTTCGATCTCAACAATGGCGGCGATAAGCTCTGGGGAAAGCATCCGCCCTATCGCGACATGGGCTTCGCGGCCGCGGCCTTGGCGGCGGAGGACTTCGCGCTGGGCTCCGCTGGCGCCGGTTTCGGGGCGACGGTTGCGGCGAGCGATGGCAGGCGTCTTCGGGGTGGGCTCGGCAGCGCCTCGGAGCGGCTTCTTGGCCTTGCAAGCGCAGAGGGCGCGGAAGTCTTCGTTGGCGCCTTAGCGGCGGTGAACGCGGCCGGGTCCGTCACAGTGGCGGACAGCCCGCATTTCTGGGCCGCGCCTTTCGAGCGCGAGGCGGAATTTGGCGGGCTCGGCTCGCCTCATCCGTGGCCCGCGAATGCGTCGCAGCCTTCGCTCAAATACGCAAGCCGTGAGCGCGCCAGCACAACGCTGTGCGTCGTGGCCACGGACGCAAAGCTAACTCAAGCTCAGTGCAAGCGGCTTGCGACCATGGCGGGCGCGGGCATGGCGCGGGCCATTTTCCCGGTGTTCACCCCATTCGACGGGGACATCGTGTTCGCTCTCTCGACGGGGAAGACGCCGCTCAAAGATCCGCAAGCCGCATTGCCCTGGATCGGCGCGGCCGCCGCGAACTGCCTTGCGCGCGCCATCGCCAGAGGCGTCTATGAGGCGAGCGGGACCCTGCCAAACGGGACGCCATCCTATCGCGACCTTTTCGGAAGCCGGTGAATCCAGTATGAGAAGGAGTTCGGCCTTTCGCTGGCCCCGCGCGAGATAGCAGCACCATGAGCTTCAAGGGACGCCCTTCGCGGCTTCTTTTCATCGATTTTGGCCTTGGCGGCCTTACGGTGCTGCGCGCCGCACGGCAGGCCATGCCGGAGGCGCAGATCAGTTTCATCGCCGACGATGCCGGCTTTCCCTATGGTTCGAAAACCGAGGACGGCCTGATTTCGCGGCTGCTGGCCCTTGTGGAGGACGCGCTTTCCGGCTTCGAGCCCGACTGCATCGTTCTTGCCTGCAACACCGCTTCCACCGTCGCGCTTCAGGCGTTGAGGAAAGCCTTCGCCATCCCTATCGTCGGAACGGTCCCCGCCATCAAACCCGCCGCGGCTCTGACGGAAAGCGGGCTTGTCTCCGTGCTGGCCACGCCAGGAACCGTGGCGCGAGAATATACGCGCACGCTGATTGAGAAGTTCGGCGCTGGAGCCAGCTTCACCCTCGTGGGAGCGCCCGCGCTGGCGGAACTGGCCGAGGCGAGAGCGAGCGGAATCCAGGTCGACGACGAAGCCATAAGGCGGGAGGCCGCGCCCTGTTTCATCGAGGACGGCGGCCGACGGACTGATGTCATCGTTCTCGGCTGCACTCATTACCCATTGCTGCTCGACAGGCTCGAAGCGCTGGCGCCTTGGCCCGTCGCCTGGCTCGATCCGGCGCCGGCTATTGCGCGGCGTATCGCCAATGTGCTAGCCGGGCAAGGCCACGTCGTCGGCGTTGGCGCGAGGCGCGGCTCGGGCGTTATCACCTTCACATCGGGCCGGAAGCCGTCCCCTGCCCTCCTCGCCCTTCTGCAATCGCATCACCTGAGCATCGCGCCTTCCCCGGCCGCTGCCGCCGCATAGAAAGCGCTCCCGATGATACCCCGATATTCCCGGCCGCAAATGGCGGCCATCTGGTCCGACGCCACGAAATACCAAATCTGGCTGGAAATCGAAACGCTGGCCGCCGAGGCGATGGAAGAGCTGGGGCAGATCCCGGCCGGAACCTCGAAAGCGCTGCGCGAGCGGGGCGCCTTCGACATCGCGCGCATCGACGAGATCGAACGCGAGGTGAAGCACGATGTCATCGCCTTTCTGACGAGCGTGACCGAGCATGTGGGGCCGGAAGCGCGCTTCATGCATCAGGGCATGACCTCGTCCGATGTGCTGGATACCTGCCTTGCCGTCCAGCTCACGCGCGCGTCGGACATTTTGCTGGCGATCTCGACAGCCTGCTTGAAGCGCTGAAGCGCCGCGCGATCGAGCACAAATATGCCGTCACGGTGGGCCGCAGCCATGGCATCCACGCCGAGCCCGTGACCTTCGGCTTGAAACTCGCCTACGCCTATGCCGAGTTCAGCCGCGCCAAGGACCGGCTTCTGCGCGCGAAAGAGGATGTCGGCACCTGCGCGATCTCGGGCGCGGTAGGAACCTTCGCCCATCTCGATCCGAGGGTTGAGGCCTATGTCGCCGCGAAGCTCGGCCTCAAGCCCGAGCCGGTCTCGACCCAGATCATTCCGCGCGACCGCCATGCCATGTTTTTCGCGACGCTTGGCGTGATCGCGTCCTCCGTCGAGCGGCTCGCGACCGAAATCCGGCATTTGCAGCGCACCGAGGTTGGCGAGGCCGAGGAGTTCTTTTCCGAAGGGCAGAAAGGCTCCTCCGCCATGCCGCATAAGCGCAACCCGGTGCTGACCGAGAACCTAACCGGGCTTGCCCGCCTCGTCCGCGGCTTCGCGCTGCCCGCGATGGAAAACGTCACGCTTTGGCATGAGCGCGATATTTCGCATTCCTCCGTGGAGCGCATGATCGCGCCCGACGCAACCGTCACGCTCGACTTCGCGCTTGCCCGGCTCGCCGGCGTGATGGACAAGCTGGTGGTCTATCCCGAACGGATGCGCGCGAACCTTGAGCGCGGCGGCGGGCTCGTTCATTCGCAGCAGGTGCTACTCGCGCTGACGCAGAAAGGCCTCAGCCGTGAGGACGCTTACCGGCTGGTGCAACGTAACGCCATGCGCGCCTTCCGCGGTGAAGGCTCGTTCCTGGAATTCCTGAAAGCCGATCCCGAGGTCACCGCCGCGCTGCCCCCGTCAGAAATCGAAGCGCTTTTCGATGTGCGCCATCACCTGAAAAATGTCGACGCCATTTTCGAGCGCGTGTTCGCCTGATCAAAGCAGCAGTAACAGGGGCAAAAGTCCGGGCAGCCAGCAAACTACTCTCGTCATGGCCCGGCTTGATCCAAGAGTGTCCGGTTTAAATCTTCAATGAAATCAACTGCCATCACATCATGCACGATTTTGGCGGCAATCCCGGCCAGACTCCCTCTCCCATCGCATCCGCTTGCGGATGCGATAACTTTTGCTGGCAAGCACGCCAAGGCGTGTTTGCTGGGAGAGGGTTGGGGTGAGGGGTAAAGCGCCTTGTAAATCAGCTCGTTACCCCTCATCCTGTCCTTCTCACATCAAGCACGCCTTCGCGTGCTTGCAACTCAGAATTATCGCGTTTGCAAGCAAACGCGATGCGGAGAAGGAACGCCGTTGCGCGATCTCGCGAAAATCGAGGCATTTTCTCAAGCCGTTGATTTGCTGCCAGATTTAAACCGGACACTGTTGGGCTCGATCGGGCCATCCAGGAGCAGAAAACACATATCTTTCAATGTGATCTGGATGGCGGGGTCAAGCCGGGCCATGACGTAATGTGTGCTCGCGAAAGATATTGCCCGGACTTTTGCCCCTTTTACAAGCAGCAGAGCTAAGGTCTTATACACGCGCCGAAAATATTGACCGCTAGTTTCCCCTCACCACGCCCTCCCGCGAGGGAGTAGGTCGCGCGGATTGCAGCGCCGTCCCTTCTCCGCCGCCGCTCGATTGGCGGCGTCGTCACGTATTTCTTCACCCGAATGCCCCGGTGCTTGGCCGAGACTCATTTCCGCGTGATGCCCTCATGGGAAGTAATGACACAATTCGTGTTCACGAAATCACTTCTGGTACGGGCGAATTGCCGGTGGGTGGTCGCACCAGATATAAATGTCACGTGCAAATTCCTGGATGCTCAGTCTATAGAAATCGGCAAGCGAAAAGCAACTGATTGCGCCCCGGCCCAGCTTCGCCTGATTTATCTGTAAACAGCCTTCGAGCCGCCCAAAAAGGCGCCGGTTTTGTGAAGCCTGTACGTCGGCGTCCCGGTACCATACGAACTGGTAAAAAGGCTCTATGACAGTTTTTCCGTCCCTCACGACAGGATGCATGAACTCTTTGTGGTATCGATAGGGCACACCCATAACGTGCTCAACATGATGGACGGTGGTGATGATGTTCGGTCCCACGCCCAGGCTCAAAAACTTGGCGCGGTTTTCGATCATCCGCGCTTCCGGTGTTTCAGGCCCGTACGCGTGGCGTGTCGCATTCGAGGTGATAAACTCTGCGGCGGCGCCTACAGCTGCGTAGGAGGTAAACGGATGAAAGCTTCGCTTCGCATCTGGGAGCTGCCGCACATACTCCGTAAAAAGGCCGCGCTCGAAGCTGGGGGTTGTTCGGACGTCGAACGGGATCGTCGTATTACACAAGTTCTGAGACGATGCAGGCACAACGATTGTGCCGCTTTCTCCCACCACCTTACGCAGCGCCTGGTAGAACACCGGCGATGTGTCAGTGGCGGCATTCGAACCAGCAAGACCTGGAAGGCGCCACAATGCGGATATCACGTAAACCGTGTCGGACGCTTCGAGACCGGCTAGGCGCAAAGCCTTTACAATTTCTTCGGGGCCATAGGAAGTCACATGCGTCACTCCGGGTTCTTTTTGGCCACCACAAGCCACTCACAATGGAAGGTGCGCTGCGGCTGCAGCATTTCCACCTCCTCCACATGCCGGAGAGAGCGTATTTCCCAGCTATGGCGGAAAAGGCGGCGCACGTCCTCCAGACCATAAAAGCAAGTTTGCGAACCTCCGGTGATGGATCCGGCGGTTATATCACGTACGGCGCCGTCCGGGTCCGGGCTACGATAATAGCTGCTGTCACGGTCGCTGTATGGTGAGCACTGAAACAGACCGCCGGGCTTCAACACGCGGTGCGCCTCCGACACAGCTGCAAACGCTCCCTCGATCGTTGTAAGGATTCGATCCCGTATGGGAACAGCGTTACAGAGAGAACCCTAGCTACCGCAGCTGGTATCCCTGGACAGTAGTAGTCAGTTTCTTGCTCGGAAACGCGCCCAAAAACCTGAGTCGTTCCGATGTTCGCGTTCTGGAACTTGGTTGCGGGACGGGCAATAATCTGTGGTTTGCCGCCCGTGAAGGGTTCCAGGTCTGCGGTTTGGACGCCAGCGCTACGGCCGTGGCGTTCGCGCGTGAACGGCTTGAAGCCGAGGGCCTCACAGCGGATGTCAGGGTTGGGGATTTCACTCAAAAACTTCCTTATCCGGATGCGTTCTTTGACTTCATCATCGATCGGGCCGCGCTATCGTTAGCGAGGAGCCCTGGTGTTGGCATTTTCTCACTTTCGCCCAAATTGAGGCGTTGGACTCCACCGGGACCATAAGAAGGCGCTCTCTAGCTAATTGAGGGCGGCCTTGCGTGTTCCGCTTTTTTTAACCCACCTATTCAATCGACCCCGAAGAGGGATAGATGAGCCTGCTTCTTGCCGATTTTTCGAAGGGCCATTTCCTGCAGTTCTGGGCCCAAGGGGCGCGGCCATCCTTGCTCTTTTCTTATACTCCGTTAAAAGACTGGGCGCCCGAGGATAAGAAAGACTGTTTGGAAATCATTGAACTTGTTCACTATGCAGTGCCCGGCAAGTGTTTTGCTTCGGATATCGACAGCGAGCTGACAGAGAAAATTCGCAAGAATTGCTATAACCTATATCTGAGAACCTATTTTAGGCAATGGCGTTCGCAGTTTTCCTGGAAGTATAGCTGGCTGGATTTGAACAACAAGTTTGAAGTCATATGTCCAATACTTTTGGAACGCAATAAAGCGAAAAAAAATTACTGTTGCTGTCTTCAACAGCTCCCCTCACAACGGCAGTTCTATAATCCTGTATTATGTGTGCAAAGCAGCGAATGTTAGAACAGTCATCGCATCACAATCGCTGTTTCCCAATGCTCTGTTATTACATGAGGACATAGAGGGAATTGGCCTCGATCAGACTGTTTCCCCTTTCGAGCCTCTGTCGATCGAGATATCGGATGTTCCGCAATCACCTTTCTATATGAAAGGAACGGGCAGGGAGGCTCGTTTCCTCGATTTCGCCGCGAACGCCTCCAAGCAAGTTGCGCATATTGCGGTCAAAGCTCTCACCCTTTCCTTTATTTGGAATCCAAGGTCTTTCGAGAAAAACTTCTTCAAACTTCGGCAGAAATATCGCATATATGCAATGTACCATCGCTCTAAACCTTTTTACTCGGAGTATAATTCTTCTAAACGTTATATTTATTTCCCCCTCCATTTGCAACCTGAGCAGACAACGGATATACTGGGCGGAGATTATGTCGATCAGCTTCTTGCCATTGAGGAGCTGGCCCGGGTCCTGCCAAAGGACGTTCTGATTTATGTGAAAGAGAATCCGAAGCAGACCATTTACATGAGGGACCCAAGCTTTTTTCGGCGTCTCGGCGATATTCCGTCCGTCCGATACCTGCCGGTAGGCGTTTCGACGTTTGAATTGACGAAAAACGCGCTCGCCTTGGCGACGGTGACAGGAACGGCGGGCTGGGAAGCTATTCAGATGGGCAAGCCCGCCATATGCTTTGGATATGCCTGGTATCGAGGGCTACCTGGTGTTTTTGAATGGGAGAAAATAAAGCGATGCGCCACGGAAGCAATCTTCGGCTTTACCTTCGATAAGGATGCCCTGCGCGACGCCGTTTGCCAGCGTTCGCGGCGCCTCTGGCCTGGCATTCTCGACGAACATTACGGAACGCTGGTGACCAATTACAATGCCAACAACTCGGCGGCGGTTGCAGCAAGGAGCATACTTTCCTACATGCGTATACACGGCTTCAACGAAAAAGGAAGCCGGCTCGTGCTTGAAAAGGAAGAGGTTTGTTAATCTTCGGCCGCGATACGCGCTAACCGGTAACGGCGATTATGCGACGGCTGGCTTCAGCTGTTTTGGTTAGAGTTCCCGCGACAGCGGAGACCTCGGCTGATTACTTAACTACAATTCTAGATAGACTGTCATCTCCATCGTTTTGCTCGGGCGGCGCCCCAGCCAGATGGGGGCCAGAAGGCTCGGATCGTCGAGCTTGACCGGGAGGTGCTCGCGGCCTGTGCCGGGGATCTTTCGCCACGCGGCTCCCAGCTCAACGGCTCCTGCAAATGCGCGGTAATCCGTTTTCCTTCTCGGCGGGAGCGAGATGCGCCTTGACGTTCAAGGTCAAAGTGCGGACGGCGCCAGTGTATACGCTCGAGATCATGCAGTGCCGGAAGACCGGCATCATCACCGGCCTTCCCGATGCCTAAGGCCGTGGCGCATCATCGGCGACTGCCGGCGAATTGGGCTTTACGCGTGGACCGGCTGCTGGAAGCGACGCTGGCCGTGCGGGGCGCAGGCCGGCGGCATGTGGCCCAGCGCGACGACGTGCTCCGGCCGCGCGAGGAGCTTGCCGAGCAAATGCCCGCCCTGAAAGACCTCGCCGCGATGGCGAAAGCTCTACGGCTTCGACATCACGCGCCGGCAGCGAATGCGCCGGAAGCCGTGCCATGGACCTATTTCGCCTATCTGGGCGCGATCAAGGAAGCGAACGGCGCGGCGATGTCCATCGGCTGGTCATGCAACCAAAGTCTCCCTTTCGGCAACTTACCCCCGCGAAAAAGCAGCAACGCACAAGAGCGCACCAGATTAATTTTCTTCCAAAAAATCTGAAAAATGGCGGATTTAATTTTTATTACACGTGCAAATAGCCGCATGGATAGAAAAAAACTTCTAAATCTGCTTAGCTTCTTCAAGCACGAAGTGGAGTCCTGTGCCCTATAAATTCGACCCAAGAGCAAAGGAGGCCGGATTAATTATCGGCAATCATGGGCGATCACTTGGGCTCGGACATCTGGGGGGCTAAGATGAGCGATATTGTCTATGGGGTCTTGGCTGCGGTCGCCATCGGTACTTTGGCCGCGGCAGGCGTCTTGGCTAAAAAGCGAAGCGTCAAAGTCGACCCAGGCTCGCAATCGCCGGAAGCGAACGAGCAACCAGCAGAAGAGAACCAGAAACCTACGAACATTGCTTTAGAGGAGCAGGACATGTCATCCATCAGCCGTCATCCCGAAACGCTCGCCCTTCATGGCGGCTGGCGCGCGGACCCCGCCACGAACGCGGTCGCCGTGCCGATCTATCAGACGACCTCCTATCAGTTCCGCGACACCGAGCACGCCTCCAACCTGTTCGCGCTGAAGGAACTCGGAAACATCTACACGCGCATCATGAACCCCACCAACGACGTCCTGGAGAAGCGCATCACGGAGATCGAGGGCGGGGTTGGCGCGCTCGCGCTGTCGTCCGGGCAGGCGGCCTCGGCGTTCGCGGTGCAGAACCTCGCTCGCGCGGGCGACAATATCGTCAGCTCCACCGACCTTTACGGCGGCACCTGGAACCTGTTCGCGAACACGCTGAAGGACCAGGGCATCGAGGTGCGCTTCGTCGATCCGGCCGACCCTGAGAATTTCCGCCGCGCCACCGACGCGCGCACCCGCGCCTATTACGCCGAGACGCTGCCGAACCCGAAGCTCACCGTGTTCCCCATCGCCGAAGTCGCCGCGATTGGCCGTCCGCTCGGCATTCCGCTGATCGTCGACAACACCGCCGCGCCGCTCCTGACGCGGCCCTTCGATCATGGCGCCGCGATCATCGTCTATTCGACCACGAAATATCTCGGCGGCCACGGCACCTCCATCGGCGGCCTTCTCGTGGATGGCGGCAATTTCGACTGGGCCGCGCACCCGGAGCGCCAGCCCGCGCTCAACACGCCCGACCCGAGCTACCACGGCGCGATCTGGACCGAGGCCGTGAAGCCGCTCGGCCCCATCGCCTACATCATCAAGGCGCGCGTGACGCTTTTGCGCGATCTCGGCTCCGCGCTCTCGCCCTTCAACGCCTTCCTGATCATCCAGGGCATCGAGACGCTGCCTCTGCGCATTCAGCGCCACTCCGAGAACGCGCAGGCGGTCACGAACTATCTCTTGAAGCGCCCTGAAGTAACGCGCGTCATCCATCCTTCGGTGCAGACCGGCGTCTTTCGCGAGCGCGCCGACAAATATCTCAAAGGCGGCTATGGCGGGCTCGCCGGCTTTGAGCTGGCGGGCGGCAAGGAAGCGGGCCGGCGCTTCATCGATGCGCTGGAGCTGTTCTACCATGTGGCGAATATCGGCGACGCGAGAAGCCTCGCCATCCATCCGGCCACAACCACGCATTCGCAGCTCTCCCGCTCCGAGCAGGAAGCCACCGGCGTCTCCGAAGGCTATGTGCGGCTGTCTGTAGGCATCGAGCATATCGACGACATTCTCGCTGATCTCGATCGCGGGTTTGCTGCGGCTCGCGAACCCGATGTGGCCCGCGCCGCTTGAAAGTTCGAACGCACTGCGCCTTTGCGCGAGCGTTCATCATAACAGAACTGGCTGCTCGTATTGGAGACATCATGCAGGAAGTAGTTGGGCGCGAGCCGCAGGCCTCCGTGGCGACGAGTGAAAAGAAGCCGTGGATCAGCGAGGACTGGCTCGCGCTTTGGATCGGGCTTCTCATCTTCGGCTTGGCGGTCGCGGGCCTTTACGGGCAAGACCTGCTCGGATGGGTGGTCACGACATCGGTCTGGACAGACGCCAACAAAGCGCTGAAGACAGCGTCGAAATCATACTCGGATCTCGGCGGACCGGCCGCCTTGGGCCTTACCTATGCGGCGCTTCTCGCCGTGCTGACGCTCGCCGCCATCGCGCTTCGCGTGAGCCTCTGGCGCTTCATTCCCGGCTTTACCTTCGTGTTCGCGCTCGCCTATGCGAGCTGGATTGCGGGAAGCTACGCGCACATCGCCGTGGTCACGCCCGCGGATCAGCAGAAGTTCGGGATCAACTGGTCCTTGAAGCTAACGAACGAAGCGGGCTTCATCATCGCGCTCGTCGTGGGGCTTATTATCGCAAACTTCTTCCCGAGGCTCGCGGATTGGCTGAAGGAGGCGATCCGGCCTGAGCTTTACATCAAAGTCGCCATCGTGATCCTTGGCGCGTTCCTGGCCGTGACTGCTGCGGGCAAGCTCAATCTGGCCACCTCGTTGCTGATTCGAGGTGCGGCTGCTATCGTCGAGGCGTATCTCATCTATTGGGCGGTCGTCTATTTCGTGGCCCGGAAGTGGTTCGGCTTCAGCCGCGAGTACGCAGTGCCGCTTGCGTCGGGCATTTCGATCTGCGGCGTCGCGGCGGCCATCGCGACCGGCGGCGCAATTCGCGCCCGGCCTGCGGTGCCGATCCTTGTCTCCTCGCTCGTTGTGATTTTCGCCGTCGTCGAGATCCTGATCCTCCCGTTCCTGGCGCAAACCTTCCTGTCGAACGAGCCTCTAGTGGCGGGCGCTTGGATGGGCCTGGCGATCAAGACAGACGGCGCAGCCGTGGCGGGCGGCGGTATTACTGAATCGCTGATCCTGGCGAAAGCTGCGTCCGAGGGCATCCACTATCAGCCAGGATGGATTCTGGCACGACCGCAACCGTGAAGGTCTTTATCGACATTTTCATCGGCATCTGGGCCTTCATTCTCGGCTGGATCTGGACGAACCACATCAACAAAGACCCGAACGGCGAAAAGGTGAAGGCCATCGAGATCTGGCAGCGCTTTCCGAAATTCATTCTCGGCTTCCTCGTCACGTTCGCAGCCGGGCTTTACCTCGCGCTGGGGACGTCCTTCGAACCGGCGAAGGTGACCGCGGCCATCGGCGAAGCCAACGTGTTTCGCGTGATCTTCTTCATCCTGACCTTCTTCTCCATCGGGGTTCTTTCGAACTTCCGGAAGCTTTGGCAGGAAGGGATCGGCAAGCTCGCGGCGGTCTATCTCGTCAGCCTTTTCGGCTTCGTCATTTGGGTCGGACTGGGGATTTCCTGGATTTTCTTCAGCGGTGTGAAACCGCCCCTGGCCGGGTGAGCTCAAAGGAATATGACATGACCAACCTTCGTGACGAACTGAAAAATGCCCCTGTCGAGCCGCTCCTGCCGATTGAAAAAAAGTGATAGGCTGGAGCCTCGGGATAGGCCTTGTCTTATTGGGCGCGCTCGTTGCCCTCAATTACCTATATCCGATCAACGTC
>CAVYBZ010000019.1:0-39261 GCA_963766815.1 uncultured Alphaproteobacteria bacterium
AAGCTGCCATTTAAGTTATGAACCCCAATGTCTCCTGCTGACGCTTGAAGAGACATAAGCGGATTAATTACAAAGTAACTATTTTTCAAATTCAAGCATCATGCCCCTTGCAACGGAAGCGTACTCAGGATCGTCCACGAGAGTTGAAACTAAGTCCACGGCTGCCTTCCTGTTTGTTGCAGCGTCGTCGCCAGCCACAGCTAACCGATAATGAGCCCAGGCGAGTAATAGGCGCTCCTGTGGCTTCTTTTTCTAGAGACATCGACCGAGCGCTCACCATCTCGATGTATTGTCGAAAATACCAACGAGCTAAATCGATATGTTCTGATTTTATACCGAGTTCGCCCAAGTTAAGCAGGGTCTGATCAAGCATAGAAATCCATTCTTCATTGCGTATACCGCTATTAACTAGCTCTTCAAGAAGCTTGACGGCTCGCTCATATTTCTTTTGAGCATCAAAGAATTTTTCGTTGTCCATTAAAAGCTGGGCGGCATTTCTCAGTGTCGTTGCAAGACCAAATTTAACCTCGGTATCGCCTAACCCATCGCGACCTTTCTCGACAATCTCCTCAAAAGTATTGACAGCTTTTGTCAACAGTATGTGTTTTGGTGAGTTTAAGCTTTCATCGTCCTCGCACCAGGCGAGATTGAGATAACTGGCTGCCAGGTGTTTTTTGAGTTCGCTAGTTTGGACAGCTTCTTCAGGCAAGAAGCTGACATGCATTTCAGCTGTAGTTATCTTTGCAATTGACTCTTCTAGCTTATTGTTTGCCAGCCGAAATTGGTTCTTAGCCTTTTCCTCGCTATTTTGCTCTCGATAACAAACACCGAGCCTAGTGTGAGCTTGCGCCATATGAAAAAGCCATACCGGATCTTCGGGAGTTTCAAGACTAAAATTATTCATTCTGGTGATAATTGCATTTAAAACATCAATAGACTCATTTAGTTTGTGCGCCCTTAATAAGGTTTCAGCTTTCCTTCGAAATACTATTCCAATATCTGTTTTATACGTTTTGTTCTTGGGATTATCTTTATGTAAACGCTCAAATTGTTCAATTGCAGCGTCTATCATCGTTAGCGCCAATTCTGCGTCACCGAGCTTCAACTGAACTTGAGACATCTCGCTGTATACAATGGCCAAGCTGTGCCGCAATTCAGCATTCTCAACTCCACCGGCAGCGATTGCGGCAAGGAGAACATTTTGTGCGCGTACCAGGATACGATTACTAAAAGCGGGGTGAATCCCCTCCCAATTCTTTGTCCCCGCAGCCAACTCCGATACTAGACCGCTTGCGGCAGCGTTAGCTCCCTTTAGTGCTTGCTCTGCGCGATCACGCTCCTCCTGCAATATTTTGCGCTGCTCTTCTGATTCCGCTAGGCGCCTTTGCTGCTCATTGCGATCTGCATCCCGGCTCGCCTTTATATACTCATAGTGCAAGTTTGTTGGAGATTTTGACGAAGTGGTTTTGGTCGCCATCCAGTTCTCTGCTTCATCCAACGCGGTACCGGTTAGCAACTCGGCAAACTCGCAGTTTTTAGCTTGCCATCGGCGCGCACGCTCAAAAAGACGAGTATGCTCGCGGACCCATTTAATATCAGTAAGCAACGCTCGAATCAGCGTGGTGATCGTGGCTGGAGTTATATTCTGATCCTGCAAATAGACGCAGTGAATTTTTGACAAACCGTCAGGAATTGAACTCCAGTTGACATTCTCGATCGTTGCCGGTATTACTTTTTTATTTATGCTTCGTGCGTACTCTATTTCGTCAGCGCAAACCTTTGAGGTTGCAGATCTATTGCTAAGTAAGAAGACAGTGCTGTCGGCCTCAGCAATCATCTCCTTTATCCGTTTCCACCATTCCTCTCCAGCCAGCGTTCCTTCAATATCCCTTAGGACCTCTATATCAGACTCTGTTAGAGCTTGTCGCAGAGAATCTGCTATTGCTTTGTCTTGGCGTGAATAGGAGAGAAATACTCTTGTTTTGATATTAGAGTCGGGTCGCTCATCTTTGTAAGAAAATGTGCCCTCCTTGCCATCAGTTTTTTGGTTCAGCTTCGATCTAAAAGGCCACATTTTTTACGCTTCCAATCGCGCCTGATTAATAAATCTGAGGTAACAGCTTTAGCATTTCGATGCATTGAGGCCTAAATGGGCGAAATTCGTGGCTTTAATGAGACTGGATTCCGCTTTCAGATGTTGTCCCGAATTTCGTCCGAAATTTTGGAACGGCAGAAATCGACCCTTATCTGCCATTTCAATAGGAAGGGCGGCAACCGCATCATCCAACAATCACCGGCAGCCGGTCACGGCATGGCGGCCAAGATCGGGGAGAAGTTCACGTGCTGCACAAACGGGAAGCCTCGTTAACCTGCGTATGGTAAACGCCGCGCCGCGGAATTATTACCCGCCAGAATCGGCGCTTGAAAACACCTCTCAACGCAGTTTTTGCCGCAAAAACGTGCTTCGAAAAGTCCGTTAATTATATTCGGGCGCGGGCCTTAACCATGATGGCGCATTTCATTGGCGCCGGGGACAGCGGTCGCTTCAGAAAATGCCAAAGGGAATCAGCGGCTTACCTCCGTTAAGCTTTCCGCAAGGCGCTTTCCCCTACGATCCTGGCTTAAGCAATTGGGCCATAAGCGGAGGGCAGCCGCCATGAGACATCGTCCCGGAAACGCCGCTTGGTCCGGATTAGCCGTGGTCTCGCCGGAAAACTGCGTCACACTCTTCCGATGACGACGGCCGGACCGGGCCTAACCGAGATGAGCGTGATCGTTATAAATCCACAGGCGCCAGCCCGGTTCTTGTTCGAAGGCGCCGTGGTGGCGCAGCACCGTGAGCCCGGTATTCTCCATGGACGCCATCCACTGGAACCGTTTGAAAACCTCTGCCGAGAGTTTATCGCCCAAGAGGGTGCGGGCCACGATAGTTCTCAAGAAAAACCCATGTGTCACCACGGCTAATGAAGCTTCGCCACGCTCTTTCAGAAAGTCGAGCGCCGCATCCGCGCGGCTTATGAGATCGGCGAAATTTTCGCCGTCCGCCACGCGCAGAGCGGGCGAGTAAAGACTTCTCTCCCATTCTCTCCAGATCGCGCTGGCCTCTTCGTCGCGATAAGACTTGCCGTTGATGACGGATGGCTTGATGCGTTCAACGAAAAGGTCCGAATATTCCTGCTGAAGACCCGTTTCCGCCGCAATAACCTCGGCCGTCTGCCTGGCCCGCGTAAAGGGGCTTGCGATGAGAGCGGCGCATCCAAGCCTCGCTATGCGTTCAGCAATGCAGCGCGCCTGCTTGTGGCCTGTCTCGCTTAAAGGCGAATCCGGCCCTTGAAAGACCGCCGAGACATTCGCCACGCTTTGGCCGTGGCGCACAAAAAAAACAGTCTTCTCTATCTTCACAGTTCGCCATTCAAAAGTTGTGACGTTAAGCGCGGCTTTCTTTCTGCCACGAATGCCGGCGTCCGGAAAGCGTAACTCGCTCCTGGTCTTGCCCCCGGCGAAGTTACGCATCTGCGCCACAGTTCGGGACAGCGAGCAAAAAAGCCTGTTTGCCACGCCTTGGCGGTGCTTCCCGGCGACTGCGCCATGGATTACCATTCAGGCTTCACCGTTTTTGACGATTGCGCCGCTGGGCTCAATCCGCAGGCCCATGTCAATCGAGGCGCCCCCCATGGCAGATGACAACCGCCTACCGAGATTTGCTATTCTCATCGACGCAGACAACACCTCGCCACGCATCGCGGCTGGGCTTTTCGAGGAGGTCGCGAAATTCGGCGAGGCGAGCGTGCGCAGGATCTATGGCGATTTCTCGGGCCAGCGTTTGAAGTCATGGGCCGAGATCCTGCAAAAATATGCGATCGATCCTTACCAGCAATTCTCCTATACGACGGGCAAGAACGCGTCCGACATCGCGCTTGTGATCGACGCCATGGATCTCCTGCATAGCGGCCGGCTGGACGGTTTTTGTCTCGTCTCCTCGGATAGCGACTTTACACGGCTTGCCTCGCGTCTTCGCGAGCAGGGCGCCGACGTCTACGGGTTTGGCGAGCAAAAAACGCCGGAGAGCTTCCGGCAGGCGTGCCGCAGGTTCGTCTATACTGAGAACCTCCTGCCAGAAGCGCAGGCTGCGGTTCCAGATGGAGGAGCGCCGGCCAAGGCGCTTCAGCCGCCAAGCGCCGCGATCCCCGTCTTGCACAAGGCCATCGAGCAGATGGAGACCGAGGACGGCTGGGTGAGTTTGGGCCTGGTGGGGCAGCGCCTCGCGAACATCGCCTCCGACTTCGACCCGCGCACCTATGGCTTTCGAAAACTCAGCGATCTCGTGAGGAAAACGGGAGCGTTCGATGTCGATCAGCCAGAGGGGCGCTCGCTTCGCATCCGGGCAAAACCGGCGCAGGCGCCCAAGGCGGGACGCTGAGAAGAAGATCTGCTATCACATTACGGGACGTTGCTTTGAAGTCATCCGGAGGGAGGAACAGATGGCGCAGCAGATCGAAGTCCGTTCCTTTGATCCGCAATCGGCGAGCCCGGAGCTTTGGGCCAAGTTTCATGCCTGCCGGCGCGCCATCACGGCCGAACTCTACCCGGATGATCCCGTTCTGAGCGATGCCGAAATCGAAATCGAGATACGGCGCGCCCTTCCCCTTTTCGACCGCCGGCTCTGGCTGGCGCTTTCGGGGCCGGAGGTGATTGGATCGGCGAGCGCATTTTTCAGGCGGCCCGGAACGCCGAATGCCGATGAGCACGCGCCTTTCCTGTCCGGCGGCCTCGCGGTGCGGGCAGAGGAGCGCCGCCGCGGCGCCGGAACCTTGCTGCTGCAGGAGATCCATGGCCTGATGATCGCGCTCGGCAAAACAATGCTGACGCTGGGAGCGCACACCGAGTCCGGCCACGCATTCCTGACGCGCGCCGGCGCCATCTCGAAGCTTACGACCATAGCAAGCCGCGCTCCGCTGGCGAAACTCGACTGGCCCGGTTTGCGCCAATGGGAGGACGCGGCCGGAAATCTGGGCCTCGTGTGGGAGTGCTACGCCGGACGCGTGCCTCGCGAGGTTTTGTTGGCGCTGCTGCCGGAGTTCACGGCCCTGTTTGCCGACGTGCCGCTGGGCGAGCTTGAGGTCGCGCCGGTGCGTTGGGAGATCGAGGGATACGATCACTGGTACGAAACGATAAATCGGGTAGGCGGCGCTCACCATCTCGTGCTGCTGAAAACCGCCGATGGCTCAGTCGTTGGGCTTACCGAAGCGGAGTGGGACAGCCGAACGCCGGGGATCGTAAACCAGGCGCTCACCGCAGTGGCGCGGCCCTGGCGAGGGCGCGGTCTTGCCCGCGCTCTTAAGGCCCGGCTCTTGCGGCAGGTCCATGCTCATCTTCCCGAGGCCGAGACGATAAGAACCGGCAACGCCGAAGGCAACGCGGCCATGCTTTCGATCAACTCCCGCGCTGGGTTCACGGCGCATCGGCGCTTCGTGGAGTATCAGATCACCCGCGAGGCGCTTGACGCCTGGCGCGCGGCGGCGCCGGCTCGCGGGATTGGCGCGCGCCCCTGATTCCTCCCCCATTCGGAAAGGGGTGGGGTGAGGGATCAGGTGCTTAGGTAGCGGGGGAGGAAAGACGCGTACCGCTAAGCTTCACCCGCGCCGCAAAACCCGCCCGGTCACTCCCAGTAAACATCCTTTGCGTGCTGACCTGAAGGCATCCGCAAGCGGATACGCAGGCATAGGCGACGCCTTGCATCCATTTCAAACGAACCGACTCTCGGCGCCACGCAAACTTCTATCGAGGCTCCATGCCCCTCCCCCGGCAAACGCAAGGTAAAGAAATACGAAGCAGAAAAGGATCGCAGCATCGCCGCCATTGAGCGCGGGGTATAGGCTCTTGGGCGCATGGACCATCCAATAAGCGAACGCCATGTCGCCGGCGAGGATGAAGGCGGTAAGACGCGTGACCAGCCCCAATAAGAGAAGAACGCCGCCAACAAGCTCAATAACGCCTTGCCACCACAACAGGGTGAGGAAAGCGGGAAACCCAGTCGCCGGCGCCGTGGGAAATCCAAGGACCTTCTGCGTTCCATGCTCGATGAAGATCAGCGCCGCTACAATTCTTAGCACGCTCAGTAGGTGCGGCGCCAAGCGTGCGCCAAGTGCATTTGCCTGCATCGTGTCCGTCCTTGCTCATGGAGGAGAAATCCAGACAGTATTAAGTCTCCAGACAATGAAACCGTTTCCTATCCGGCAGGCGGCTTCTGCATCGCGGCGAGGCTGCCGAAGACGGATGAATACAGCTCCCGATTACTGGCTTCGCACCTTCGCGGGAACGACGCTGCGGATCTCCGGGGCGCAAGCGGCTTTCACCAACTGGTGAAAGCCCGATAACCCCTTTTCCGCCAGCCTTTTTTGCCAGCTAGGCAGCTTTGACAGTTCCTTCCAGGCTCATACATTATCACCCGCCGTCGAACTGTGCTTTGCCCCCACAGATCCTTCGCCCCACCTCCAGCCAAGGACAAAGGGGTGATCCTCACCGTGCTCATTGATGTACTGGCGGTGGTCGATGAGCGCGTTGCGGATGGCTTGCTTAACATAAGCAGCGCGTGAACCGAGTTGCGGCAGGCGATCGATGACATCCTCCACGAGATGGAAGCGATCCATCTCGTTCAAGACCACCATGTCGAACGGCGTCGTGGTGGAGCCTTCTTCTTTGTAACCGCGCACATGAAGGTTCTTGTGATTCGTGCGGCGGTAGGTGAGGCGATGGATGAGCCATGGATAGCCGTGGAAGGCGAACACGATGGGCTTGTCCTTCGTGAAAAGAGCGTCGAAATCGAGGTCGCTAAGTCCGTGATGATGCTCGCTTGGAGGCTGCAGCTTCATCAAATTCACGACATTGATCACCCGGACTTTCAGCTCGGGCAGATGTTCGCGCATGAGATCCACCGCGGCGAGCGTTTCAAGCGTCGGAACATCTCCGCAGCAGGCCATCACCACATCGGGTTCGCCGCCCTGATCGTTGCTCGCCCATGGCCAGATGCCAACGCCTGCGGTGCAGTGCTTGATGGCTTCGTCCATCGTCAGCCAGACGGGAGCAGGCTGCTTACCGGCGATGATGAGGTTGACGTAATTGCGGCTGCGCAGGCAATGGTCGGTGACGGAAAGCAAGCAGTTGGCGTCCGGCGGCAAATACACCCGGACGACCTCCGCCTTCTTGTTCACCACGTGATCGATGAAGCCCGGATCCTGGTGCGAAAAGCCGTTGTGATCCTGCCGCCAGACATGGGAGCTGAGCAGGTAATTGAGCGACGGAATTGGCCGCCGCCAGGGGATGTGATTGCAGACCTTCAGCCACTTGGCGTGCTGATTGAACATCGAGCCGACAATGTGGATAAAGGCCTCGTAGCACGAGAAAAATCCGTGGCGCCCCGATAGCAGATAGCCCTCGTACCAACCCTGGCATTGGTGCTCGCTCAACATTTCCATCACACGGCCATTGGGGGCGAGATGATCGTCGTAGGGGAGCCGATCCGCCATCCAGGCGCGCTCGGTGACCTCAAGCACGTCCTGCCAGCGGTTCGAGTTGTTCTCGTCCGGGCTGAAAAGGCGGAAGTTTTTGCTCTCGAGGTTGAGCTTCATCGCATCGCGCAGGAATCTGCCCATGGCGCGCGTCGCCTCGGCGTCCACGCCGCCGGGTCTCTTGACTTCAACAGCATATTTCCTGAAGTCAGGCAGCAGGAGGTCCCGCATGAGCAATCCGCCGTTGGCGTGCGGATTGGCGCTCATTCGCCGCTCGCCCTTGGGAGCCAGTTCGGCGAGTTCCGGCCTTAAGCGGCCGCGGTCATCGAAGAGCTCCTCAGGCTTGTAGCTCTTCATCCACTGCTCAAGAATCTTGATGTGCTCGGGCTTTTCATGCATCTCGCCCATCGGCACCTGATGAGAGCGCCATGAATCCTCTGCGCGCTTCCCATCGATTTCCTTCGGGCATGTCCAGCCCTTGGGGGACCTAAGGACGATCATGGGCCAGCGCGGGCGCTCGGACACCCCGTTCTTCCGCGCCTCGGCTTGCACGCGCTGAATTTCGCCGGCGGCCTGATCGAGCGCGGCCGCCATGAGCTGATGCATCTTCTCCGGCTCGCTGCCTTCGACGAAAATTGGGGTGTAGCCGTAGCCCCGGAACAACTGGTCCAGCTCTTCGTGGCTGATGCGGGCAAGCACGGTTGGATTGGCGATCTTGTAGCCGTTGAGATGAAGGATGGGCAGCACCGCTCCGTCAGCCGCCGGGTTCAGAAATTTGTTCGAATGCCAGCTTGTGGCCAGCGGGCCAGTCTCCGCTTCGCCGTCGCCGACAACGGCGGCTACGATGAGGCCGGGATTGTCGAAGGCGGCGCCGTAGGCGTGGCTGAGCGCGTAGCCGAGTTCGCCCCCTTCGTGGATCGAGCCGGGGGTTTCGGGGGCGACGTGGCTGGGGATCCCGCCGGGGAAGGAGAACTGCTTGAACAGCTTCTTCATCCCTTCCTCGTCTTGGGGGATGTTCGGGTAAACTTCGCTATACGTGCCTTCCAGCCAGGTGTTGGCCACAATGCCGGGACCGCCATGTCCTGGACCGATGACGTAGATCATGTTCAGATCCCGCTCTTTGATCACGCGGTTCAGGTGAACATAAATGAAGTTCAATCCCGGCGTCGTGCCCCAATGGCCGACCAGCCTGGGCTTGACGTGCTCTTTCGTCAGCGGTTCTTTGAGGAGCGGATTGTCATAAAGATAGGTCTGGCCCACGGAGAGGTAATTGGCGGCGCGCCACCAGGCGTTCATTTTGCGCAGCTGGTCCGGAGTCAGCGGTCCCGCGATTGAACTTGAGGTCGTTACGCCCGCTTTCATGCTTCGGCTTCCTTTCGCTCAAATAACTACGCAGCCTATTCAGCAAGTGGTGTAGTCATACCAACCGCCGAGATTCTGACCGCTTCCGTTGTCGTCCGCGCCCCCGTCCTCACGATGGTAAACTCCCGCGGGGACCCAGTAAGCGATGCACTAAGGTGGTGTTTCAAAAGACTGTTATCGTCTCGATTACTGGAGGCCCGCCTTGGCGGGCACGACACAAACGGAAATGCGGCCCCCGTTACTGCAGTAAATCGATTGCGTGGCGGGCGATCATCGCCTCTTCGTCGGTCTTGATGACAAAGATTTGCGCGCGGCTTGAGAAGGTCGAGACCATGGTCTCGTGCCGCTGATTGCGGGCGTCATCCAGATCGAGACCGAGCCAATGCAAATCCTCGCAAATCCTACGACGGATGCGGACGGAATTCTCGCCAATGCCGCCGCAGAAGACCAGCGCGTCGAGACCGCTCAGGGCGGCGGCCAGGCCGCCCAGTTCGTGCCGGATGCGGGACACGAAGTAATCGATCGCCTGCTCGGCATCCGGCGTGCCTGCCGCTTCAAGCTCGCGCATGTCGCCGCTTAAACCGGACAAGCCTTTGAGGCCGGATTGCTTATAGAGCATGTCCGTGATCTCTTTACTTGTCAGGCCCTCGTGATCCATCAGGTAAAGCACGACAGCAGGGTCGAGTTGTCCGCATCGCGTCGCCATCGCAAGGCCATCGAGGGGGGAAAACCCCATGGTGGACGCCACGCTTTTTCCGTCATGCATACCGCACATCGATGCGCCTGCGCCCAGATGGGCGATCACCACGCGCCCCGCGGCCACATCCGGGTATAGCTCGCGCAGCTTGCCCGAGACATACTCATAGGAAAGGCCATGGAAGCCGTACCGGCGCACGCCTCTGCTGTAATAGAAGCGCGGCAAGGCGAAGGTGTCGTTCACCCAGGGGTGGGAACGATGAAACGCCGTGTCGAAGCAGGCGATCTGCACGGCATCCGGAAACGCCACATGCGCGGCTTCGATGCCCGACAGATTATGCGGCTGATGCAAGGGAGCCAGCGGAATGAACTTCTCAAGCTCCCCAATGATGTGCTCATTTAGAATGAGCGGCTCGGAGTAATGCGGCCCCCCATGCACGACGCGATGCGCCACCGCATGAATTTCCATGCGCGGGAAATGCATTTTCAGCGTATCGACAATGTGTTGCAGGGCGCCTTCATGCTCGCTCGCCAATAGGCTGGGGATCGTCGAATTTTCAAGCACCTCGCCGCGGCCGGATTTGAGGATGAAGTGCGGAGAAACGTTCAGCCCCTCGACCTGCCCGGCGGCCAGAAGAAGCGGAATCTGACGCTCCGCCTTGAACAGCGCGAATTTCAGCGATGATGATCCCGCATTAAGGGTGAGGATCTGCGCCGTCATGCGGCTTCCCGGACGGCGTGAGCGCCGGCGACCTGCCAAGCCCGGTACAGAGCCGCGACCGCGCAGGATGCGAGCCTTGCCTTTTCATTGTCGGCGCGGCTTGTCAGAATGACGGGCGCCTTGGCGCCGAGCATGATGCCGGCAATGTCGGCGTGGGCGATGTAGGTCAGTTCCTTCGCCAGCATATTCCCAGCCTCTAAATTGGGCACGATCAAGATGTCGGCTTGTCCGGCGACGGGCGAGGTGATGCCCTTCGTCCTGGCCGCTTCCATGTCGATAGCGTTATCCATGGCGAGCGGGCCGTCAACGATGCCGCCCGTTATTTGTCCGCGCTCAGCCATCTTGGACAGGATGGCGGCGTCGAGCGTGGAGGGGATTTTGGACGTCACGGTCTCCACTGCGGAAAGGATGCCGACGCGGGGAAGCGCCATTCCAAGAGAAAGCGCAAGATCGATGGCGTTTTGCGTGATGTCGACCTTCTCCTCCAACGTTGGCGCGATGTTGATCGCGGCGTCGGAGATGAGCAGCAGATGTGCGAGGCCCGGCACATCCATGACGAACACATGGGACAGCCGCCGGTCGCCGCGAAGGCCGCCGTCTTTTTTCAGCACTTCATGCAGAAGCTCGTCCGTATGCAGATGACCTTTCATCAAGGAGTCCGCCCGGCCCGCATGGACCAGCGCTACAGATTTCGCAGCCGCCTCATGGGTGGTTGAAGCGTCCACGATCTCGTAGCGCGAGAGATCGCAGCCGCAGGCTTTCGCCGCCGCCCCGATCTTCTGGCGGTCGCCGACTAGGATCGGCTCGATGAGGCCCTCTTGCGCCGCCAAGATGGCTCCAGCCAGCGCGTGTTCAGCCTCCGGGGCCACCACGGCGGTCCTCAGCAGCGCCATTCCCCGCGCCTTTACAATAAGGGCGTCAAAATGCCGGTGCTGCGTGACAAGGACGCTCGGCTTTTCGCCATCGTCCAATCGAACCTTACGCACCGGCGCCAGCACTTCGGCTATGCCCTCGGCGAGGATTTCGCCATTGCGGGCGGTGACGCTTGTATCGAGGGTCACGACATTGCCCCGCTCTTTGGCGCGAACTCGGACCTTAACCGTCAGTTCGTCGCCAACGTGAGCGCGGTCTAGGAATTTCAACGATTGCGATTTGTAAAGCGTTCCCGCTCCTGGAAGCACATTGCCGAGCACCGAGGAAATGAGCGCGCCAACCCACATCGATGGGGCGACGATTTCCTGCAAGGCCGCGTCCTCGCCTTCTTTCGGCAAATGCACCGGATTGAGATTCCCGGACGCGTGGGCGAAAATGAAAAGATCGTTCGCAGTCAGAACGCGTTTGACCGACGCTTCGTCGCCAACCTCGATTTCGTCGTAGGTCTTGTTTTCACGCATCATGAGGACACCCCTTTTTTAGCCGTCTTGGCCACAATTCGGTTGTTTCAGCGATGTCTCCAGCGCCTTGGCGGCGCCTAACTCGCTTTCCTCTTGAAGCGTATCCTTCCCTGCAACGGCTTGGCGGCGTTATGCGATGAAGCCGCTCTTGTTTTCTATGGACCGGTTCAGTCCAATCGGTATGCACAGTACTAAGCAATCACTTAGATCGCATGAACATAGCGATCATAAATTCATGCATCAATCGTACCGGCCTGCGCTGCTGGTGACGGGAGCGGACGGCGCCGAGGCGGCCGATATCGTCTGTCACAGGTTTCGGCAAGCTCGTAGGCGCTTGCCCATGGCCGAAACGGACGATGAGGCCACGCTCACACATGAGCGCGCTTTGAGCCTCCTGGTGCTCCGTGTCGAAAGAAGGCAGACCATGCAGCATTCGATTGCATCGATCAAGCCTGTTAAACGGCAAGGCGGCCTGGAGAAAGTCCGTGGCGCAGCCATATGCAATCGATTGTCCGTTCGCAATCGCGATAACAAGGGCTTTCTTACCGGCGAGAGAAAACAAACACACGCTCCTGATGTGATGCTGCAACACCTGCAAGCCGCGCCCATGATCGTGGCATCGGCGCAGAACTTATAACTGATTTTTGTTACAGTTTAGCTAAGGGCCGGGATGCCCGAACTTTCGCCCCGCCGCCGGCAGAGCCGCTGGTATGTTAAGCCCCTATTTGGCGGCCGAGTTCACTTCCAACCCACAAAGGTTTCCTTCGCGCCCGCACGTCTGAGCCATCCACGCGGACGTCAGGGGCCCGGGAAGCGCCAAAGCGGAATCGCGATGAGAACGCTCCCATTCAACCCATGGCGATCTGAAACGCGATACCCCTGCCCGGATGCGTTATCCACGCCAACTCAATACGCAGGCGCTACAAAAATTTCCCCACCGCCTGGCGCGGTGAGGATTTATGCCCGGAAGATTTTTGGCTGATCCTTGGGCATGATCTTTTATGCTTTACTTTATATTGCCCGCGCGCGTCTAAGCGCTTCCTCCCGGGCCGAATCATCCGCCAAACCCGTTGCGAGCGCGGCCGCGCTGGGCCACACGCCAAGGGAGCTGCGCGTGATCGGTTGGGTTTCGAGCAACACCAGCAAGGTGTGTACACATCCGGGCGGCGTCGCAACGCCTTCGAACCAGTGAACGATAGTCTGCGATGGCGTTCGAAGCAGTTCCGCAAGCTCCTCCAGGCTCAAATGGTGAGTACGCATGAAAGCGCGCAGTCGCTCTTCCAAGTTGCTTCCAGGCACGTTTGCGCGTGTCGAAGTCATCTTTCCTCCCAGGGCCGTTTCTTAGCCGGACCTCCTAGAGAGGCATCGGCTTTTTGTATCGTTAATAATGCTTGCCCTTGATTTCTTATGCAAGGGGCTGGGCTGGCCTTAAATTGAAGAAAGCCGGCTTTAGCCGCTTAAGTTAGTTAACGAGCCGCGGGAGGGATCGACGCCACCGACACTTTCCGCGCCCGGCGAACAAGCAGCATCAAACGGCGAACATCGCCTTTTTCAAACCGGCGACTTTCTTGTGCTCATTCTCGAATAACTCAATCGCCTCTTTAGTCTCGTCGGCAAACTTGCGAATGAGCTCGGCCTGCTCCTCGCTGGTGGAGTCTGATTTGTAAAGAGCCTTGAATTGCTCCAATTGCTGAACGATGGGATAGAGAGAGCTGACTATAAAAATGCTTAAATGACGTGTGATTTCATTGATTGTTAATTCCAACCCACGGTTTGCTGCCTCGGTCATCTCCTTTATGATCGGATAAAACTCCGATAAAATAACGGACTTGAGCTCGCGGCTTTTCTTCTCGAATGAATCTTGCGACCTCGAAATTTCGTGCTGCCAGAAGTCATCCATCTCAAAGACGGTCGCTTTCGATAAAGGCATCAGATAAACGGGACTAGACTTGGATGGTTTCATCCCAAACTGCATGACGTTATCCATCGCTGGCATGATGGTGTTCGTAGACCGCCTTATAGCAGTCTCGCCTTCATGTTGTTTATCGAACAACAGGCGGCATATTTCGTTGTAATTTTTGCTAATGAGATCGGCCAGCTCGGTCCTGAATACCAGAGTATTCTCAGACCAATCCTGATTCGATGCTCGATGCTTCGTATCCTCGAAAAGGAGGAACGCCTGCGCCTCCGCAAATTTTTCAACAGCGTACATCAAATATCTTTCGATATTTGCGATTTCCGCGTCAGCGAGAGCCTTCCACTCTTTCTGCATCTGCCGAAGCAGAGTTTCGAGCTGCCCAATATAATCTTCCAGCCGATCCTTGCTTTCCAAAAACGCCTCTTTTGAAATTTGGGTCGAGGCATTCCCGCTCAAACTCCTTTCCTCGCCTACGATCAAGGCTTGAAGGCCATAGCGGACGGAAATTGCGCTGTTGTGGGAAATGGCCGCAAGAGTAGATGAAGCGGGAAGAAGCTGGTCCTCGACGATTGAGGTGGCTATCGAGCGGTTTATGCAATCCGCCAATTCCGCCAATCCCGAACAAGCAAACAGGGCTTTTCCATAGCTGCTGATAACATCGTCCGGGTCGAGGCCCCGGCTAGCCGCAATCAGGTCCCGAACGCCGCGTTTAGCGGCGTAGTTGATGAATGGCCGTGTAATCATGCCCTCGATGGCGAAAGGAGATTCCTTCAGCGCGGCGTTCGCCCAAAGCGCGCTTGTCAGGATTACAGGGATATTCGCATAAGGCAGTTCACGCTTAAGGGCCGCTTGCACGCCTTCCCTAAGACGGGCGCCTTCAACATCGATATCGCCAAGCGTATCGATCCTGTTGATAATGGCGACGATCTTGTCACGCTTCAGCCCGCGTAGAAGCCGGAGCAGTGAAACATCGCCGCGAGAAAGCGGCTGCTGCGCAGACAGAACAAGAACGTAAACATCGGCGTCAGCAAGATTAGCGCGCGTAATCTCCTCGCGGACGAAAAATAAGTCGTTGACCCCTGGCGTGTCTATCAAAACCGATGGATAGAAAATCGGGTTTTGATCGAGAAAAACTTCCGCCATGCGCGTCACGTCGGAGAATAGTTTCCCTTGCAAGCTCGGCTTTGGTTTGGAAAAGTCGCCCACGCTCACGTAGCTTTCCATGACTTCCGGCGTAACAGCATTGAAAAGATGATGTTTTCCAAGCAGTTTTTCGTACTCAGGACCGAGGCGGTCTTGGGCGCGCTGCCTCAATCTTTCCAGACTACGCCGGGAGGAGGGCAGGGACGCCAGCGTGGAGGCATTTGGATCGCGCTGTTTAGGGTCGCCGAAAAGCTCTTCCCATTCCTGCTCCGTGAAAAAATGAAAGAGCGCCGTATTCGCCGGATGTTCCGACGAGCCAAAATGAACCTTGGTGATCACGGCTGTCGACGGATTGATGTCGGTCGGCAAAAAGTCGGGGCGCTTCATAAACGCGTTCAAAACGGAACTCTTGCCCGCCTTGACTTGCCCGACGAAAGCGATGCGCACGCTGTGCTGCGCCAGACGATTCAACGTGTCGTTGACAAACCAGCCGACGCGCCCATGCAGTTTCATCTCCAGGAGGGCGCCGGAATGCAGAAGAGCATCCCTGATCTCCAAGAGGCTATAAGCGGTTTTCTTATTCAGAAGGCTTCGCGTGGTTTCCTCCACGATTTCCTTCGTTCCCAAGGACACTTCTTACACCCTCTCCTGCTGACGCAAGCCAAGCCTTTCGCGTAGCAGTCAATCACTCCATTTAGAAGAGAAAAATGTGATCTTCTGCACAGGAACAAAAGGGCGGCCTGGACCCGGAGTCTCGTGCGTGCGCGCAAAACCACTGCATGCGACTACCGCAACAGTTCCGTAATCGCGGCATCGATGCCGTTCAGCGTCAACGGATACATGCGGCCGCTCATGATTTGCTGAATGAGCTTCAACGACGGGGTGATGTTCCAATAGCGTTCCTCCGTTGGGTTCAGCCAGACGGCGTGCTTGTAAACGCTGAGCACGCGCTGAAGCCAAACCTGCCCGGCTTCCTCGTTCCAATACTCGACCGAGCCGCCCGGCATGACGATTTCGTAAGGGCTCATCGCCGCGTCGCCGACGAAGATCACCTTGTAATCGCCAGGATAGGTGTGCATCAACTCATAGGTTGGGAGGCGATCGTCCCAGCGCCGCTCGTTCTGGCGCCATACGCTCTCGTATAAGCAATTGTGGAAGTAATAATAGTCCATATGCTTGAACTCGGAGCGCGCGGCGGAGAACAGTTCCTCGCATTCGCGAATGTGGTAGTCCATCGAGCCGCCCACATCGAAGAAGAGCAGCACCTTGACGGTGTTCCTGCGCTCCGGCCTGAACGCAATGTCGAGGTAGCCTTTGTGGGCTGTGCCTTTGATGGTGTTGTCGAGGTCCAGTTCCTCAGCCGCGCCTTGCCGCGCAAAACGCCGGAGCTTACGCAGCGCGAGCTTGATGTTGCGCGTGCCGAGTTCCACCTCGCCGTCGAGGTCTTTATAGTCGCGCCGGTCCCACACCTTGACCGCGCGGAAGTTGCGGTTTTTGTCCTGGCCGATGCGGACGCCTTCGGGGTTATAGCCATAGGCGCCGAAGGGTGAAGTCCCGCCCGTGCCGATCCATTTGGAGCCGCCTTCGTGCCGGCCCTCCTGCTCGGCGAGACGCTTCTTCAGCTCCTCCATGATCTTGTCCCAGCCGCCAAGCGCCTCGATCTGCGCTTTCTCCTCATCCGTCAGAAGGCGCTCTATCAGCGCGCGCAGCCAGTCTTCGGGAATTTCGGCGCTAATCCCTTCCGTCAAGCTCTCAAGCCCGCGAAAGACATGCCCGAAAACCCGGTCGAATTTATCGAGGTGCCGCTCATCCTTTACGAGCGAGGCGCGCGACAGATAATAGAAGCCGTCGAGTTTCTTATCCGCGATCCCGGCGTCGACCGCGTTCAGGAAGGTAAGATACTCCTTCACGCTTACGGGGATTCCAGCCTGTTTCAACTCGTAGAAGAAATCGAGAAACATGGCCGAAACACCTCAATCGCTCTTGGACTTGAAGATACGGAATGAGCGGCGTTTTGGCTTCGGCTCTTCCCGCAAAGGCGGAAGGTCCTGCGGTTCGGCATGGTCCTCTGGCTCTATGCTGGAAAGCCTGTCGAGAAGAGAGCCGGAGCTCTTAACGGGGACCGGCCGCGCGGCCTTGGGCCGGGGCGCTTCGGCGACAGCGGCGCCGTAATCGGCCAATGCGGCATCGCCCGTCACGACGTCGCGCAGGCGGCCTTTCGGCTGGGGCCGCCATGAAGGCGCTTCGGGAGCCGCTTTGCGCGGTTTCTTGGTCCGCGACTTCCCCCGGCCGTGATTTCCGCCGGCATAAGAGGACGCAGGCAAGAGCAAAACCCTGAAGGGCTCGTCGGAGGCGCTTGCGGCGGCTGGGGCGCGGATGGACTCCGCCTCAGCGGGCCGCATGGCAAGCTGCTTGTTCTGTTGCGGCGTGATCTTGGCTTGAATGTATTGAAGCCCTCTGATGAGATAGGCGATCCCGACCACAACGCCGCGCCGCGCCCAATCGGCCGCGCCGCCCGAAGTTTCGCGAAATTGCTCGGCGCGCCGTTCGAGTTCGAGACGCGCCAAGAACTGCTTGCCCTTTTCAGTCACAATCGGCGCGCGCGCCAAAAGCTCGGCGTAGCGCGCGCGCAATTCCTGCGCTTCAAGCACAAACTCATAATGCCGCTTTAAGCCGCCGCCGCCTTTCCTGGCAAGGCCGCCCGCGCGCTCGAATGCGCTTGCGAACTGACTGGGCAGGTCGCCGCGCGCCTTACGCAACTCTTCCGCCGCCGCCTTAAGCCCCTTGGAGCCGACGGACCGCGCGAAGCTTTGAGCGGTTGCGGCCGCATCGCTGAACACCGTGCGCCCTTCGCGAAGAACGAACGCCGCCGCCTTGAAAACGTTGACGGGCACAGCGACTATTTCGCCAGGCGTTGGGAAACGGCCTTTCTCAAGCTCGGCTGCAACAACTTCCTCCACGTGGATAGCGAAGGCGTCGGCCTCCTCGCGAGCTATGGACAGTCTCAGTTCGACCGGATCGCCATCCGCGCGCCCGGCCGCGTTCCCGTCCTTGAAAAGGAGCGCGAGCGCCTCGTCTCTGAAGGTCTCGTAAGACTGGGCTTCCGCCAGTTCCGCTCCAAGAGAGCGAATATCGTCGATCAGGAAGATTTCAGAAGCCGCCCAAAAATCCCGGCGAATTTGCAGGATCTCGGAAAGCGGCAGGAAATCCGGCACGCTGAAAGTTTTCTCGATCCTCTTCTTCGCGGCTTTAACGCGGTCGAAATAGGAGCTTTCGGCCTCGATGCCGTTCAGAAGCCCGCGGACGGCTTCCTGCAAGGTCTCCCTGGGGTCATCTGAACGCCAACTGTAAGCCCCGCCGGCGCTTGCGGGTTCCGAAGCGCGCGATCTTAACGCGCCGAAGACCGCTTCGCCCTCATGAATCAGCTCGAGCGCGCTGGCCGTCAGCTGGTTTTGCCTCGATCCGTCGCGCCGGCGGAGAAGCCAATAAACAAGCCAGATCGAAAAGCTGACGCCAAGCCACAGCGCTACGACCGCCGCAAGAGACGAAAAAGTTTTCATTTGCCCGTACCCCGCCCCCGGTCACGCCAACCTAGTGGACCGAACGCCCCCGCCGTGAGGCAGGCTGCGACAGGACCTCGTCCGGCGCGCCGAAGTGAGAGAAATAACGCGAGTTGATAGCTTCCACCGGCATAATGATAAGAACATCCGTGGTACCGAACTGTTTGTCCACAACAGCGCCATCACCCACATAAGCCCCAAGCCGCAGGTATCCCTTGATCAAAGGCGGCATGTGTTTCAACGCCTCCTTTGCGTTCACCTCTTCCTTGGGCATCATGTTCATATCGACCTTAAGCTCAGGATGGGCGGACACGAGCCACTCCTCCGGAGCGCGCGCGTAATGATGGAGGAAGCTCAACGCCAACGCATGAGCCTTTGGATCGGTTCCAGGAAAGCTGGCGCATCCGATCATGACGTTCGAGCCGTGCTCGCGGATATAGGTCCAGAGACCTTGCCAGAGGAGTTCAACGGTGCGCCGGTTCCGGTACGGCTTCAAAACACAGGAGCGTCCAAGCTCCAGGAAACGATGCGTCGCGCGCTTCCTGGCGATGAGCGGCGCGATGTCGTACTCGCCCTGCGTGTAAAATCCCTGGTTCTTCTCCGCGATGTCCTGCAGAAGCACGCGATAGGTGCCCACAACCTTCGAGCGCCTTGGCCAAGGCCGTTTCGCTGTCCGTTCAGTGGTCTTGTCGATCACAAGCAGGTGATCGCAAATGGGGTCGTAATCGTCCTCGTCGCGTTTTTTCAGCAATGTCCTTGCGTCCGGGACGGCCGACATCTCCTTGTAGAAAACCTCATAGCGAAGCCGCTGCGCTTTCTTGATGTCGGCGATCGACCGGGCGAGCCGTACTTCAAGATTTCCAATCTTCCCATAAACTCTTACTGGCTTCCTGAGCGGGAAAAAGGGGAAGCGGCGTCTTCGCTTGGCCGCAAGCCGGAGAAATGACAGAGGCCGCGACCTGAAGGAAGGCAGTTTGCCCGGCTGGCCGTTCGACGGTAAGCGCATGGAACCTCTTTCATTCGTCATGGCGCCCTTGGGCGCCCTCCAACTCCCGGCGCCAATTGCAGCCATGAGCTAAGGAGAGATATTAAGCCATTGCCACAACGCCGCAAGATGCACGGTGAAGCATCTGCTTAGAAGTTGTTATGCTTTGTTATCAGAATTCGGTTAAGCGCTGAGTGGGCGCTGCCTGGTTCCCGGCGCCGTGGCCCGGCAGGCGCCCGGGCGGTCAATAGGATTGGGTCATGATGAAATCGATCGAACGTAATCTTGAATTGGGGATATTCGCGAGCCGCTGGCTGCTGGCTCCCTTCTACGCGGGGCTTTCTCTTTCGCTGCTGCTGCTGCTTGTGACCTTCGTGAAGGAGTTCGTCCACTTCATCCCCGAAGCGCTCGACGCATCCGCCAGCACGGTGATCGTGACCGTGCTGTCTCTCGTCGACATCGTCATGGTCGCCAATCTGGTGCTTCTAATAATCTTTGCGGGCTATGAAATTTTTGTTTCGAAAATCGACGTCGGCAATAACGAGGACCGGCCGGACTGGATGGGCCTCGTCTCATTTGCCGATCTGAAGATCAAGCTGATGGGGACCGTCGTCGCAATTTCCGCCATCGAGCTCTTGAAGACGTTCATCAACATCAAAGACCACGACCCCACTGAGTTGACCTGGCGGCTTGGCTTTCACCTTACCTTCGTCATATCGGGCGTCCTATTCGCGCTCATGGACCGGCTGGCGAGCGGGCATGAAAATTACGCGGACGCTTTCCCAATGCAGGGGAGCGCCCCCGCGCCGGATGAGCCCACGCAAGTGTCCCAAGATGCAAAACGCGCCAGATGAGCATGCTCGGAGGCTTGTTCGAGCCCGGAAATTATGCTTTATGCAACCAAGGGACTTGGATCAACCACGCCAATGGCACGCTCATATCGCTTCATTGCCCAAATATCCGGCCGCGCTCTTGCGGCTCCGGCAGCGTTGCGCGGCCTTCTTCTCCTTATTTGCCCCTGAGCGCTGACGGCCCGGCGAACGGGCGAGCGCTTGGGGGTTAAAGCCCGGGCGCTCGATGGAGGACCTGCCCGGTTTGTGATATTTTCAACAGATCAGGCAAGGATCCCTCAGAGATGACCGAATTCCCTTCTTCAACGGCTGCAAACTCCCCGGCCGCGCCGCGTTCCGAAAAAGACCGCGTCTTGATTTTCGACACGACGCTCAGGGACGGCGAGCAGTCGCCCGGCGCGACTATGACCCATGAAGAGAAGCTCGAAGTTGCGGCGATCCTCGACGAGATGGGCGTCGATATTATAGAGGCTGGCTTTCCGATCGCGTCGAACGGCGATTTCGAGGCGGTTCTCGAGATTTCCAAAATTGTTAAAAATGCGGTTGTGTGCGGGCTGGCGCGCGCCAACCCGAAGGACATCGACCGGGCCGGCGAGGCGCTGCGCCCAGCCAAAAGAGGGCGCATCCACACCTTCATCGGAACGTCGCCGTTGCATCGTGAGTATCAGCTGCAGATGAGCGCCGAGCAGGTTTACGAGGCTGTCGTCTCCTCCGTAACGCGGGCGCGGTCTCACACGGACGATGTGGAATGGTCGGCCATGGATGCATCGCGGACGGAAGCCGACTTCTTGTGCCGCTGCGTCGAAGCCGCAATCAAGGCAGGCGCGACCACGATCAATATTCCGGACACGGTGGGGTATACCGTCCCCGATGAATTCCACGATCTCATCAAAATGCTGCGCGAGCGCGTTCCGGGCGGGGACGCCGTCGTGTTTTCGACCCACTGCCACAACGATTTGGGACTTGCCGTCGCCAACAGTCTGGCCGGACTGAAAGCAGGCGCCCGGCAGATCGAATGCACGATCAACGGTCTCGGCGAGCGCGCCGGCAACGCTGCGCTGGAAGAGGTCGTGATGGCGATCAAGACCCGCAACGATGTCATGCCCTACTGGACGGGCGTGGACACGACGATGATTACCCGCGCCTCGCGTCTCGTCTCCGCCGTGACGGCATTCCCGATCCAGTACAACAAGGCCATTGTCGGTCAGAACGCGTTCGCGCACGAATCCGGTATTCACCAGGACGGCGTCTTGAAGAATGCGCAGACCTACGAAATCATGACGCCGGAGAGCGTCGGCGTGCGCGCAAGCTCGCTCGTCATGGGCAAGCATTCGGGCCGCCATGCTTTCAGGGAGAAGCTCAAGGATTTGGGTTATGAGTTGGGCGATAACGCTTTCGCAGATGCGTTTCAGCGCTTCAAAGACTTGGCCGACCGTAAGAAGCACGTGTTCGACGAGGATATCGAGGCGCTGGTCGATCAGGAGATCGCGCACGCCAACGATCGGATCAAGGTTGTGTCCCTTGCGGTGATCGCAGGCACAGACGGCCCGCAGAAGGCGACGATCACCCTTGAGATCGATGGCGGCCGTCATACCGCCGAGGCGACGGGCGATGGCCCGGTCGACGCCACCTTCAACGCAATCAAGGCGATCGTGCCGCATGAAGCGCGGCTGCCCCTCTACCAAGTGCATGCCGTGACCGAGGGCACCGACGCTCAGGCTGAAGTCAGCGTGCGCCTTGAGGAGAATGGCAAGACCGTTACGGGCCGGGGCGCCGACACCGATACGATGGTCGCCTCCGCGCGGGCGTATGTTTCCGCCTTGAACAAACTCGCCATCAAGCGGGACCGGCTTCATGCCCAGGCAGACGCAAGCTCGGCGGCAAGTGTCTGATTAATCAGAAAAATGTGAGAGCGAAAACGGGGCACTGCGCCCCGTTTTAGTTGTTGTCGCTACTGATCGGAGGAACCTACCCCGATCAAGGGAGGAGTGACAGCATCTATGCTTACGAAAAGGATTGTTGCAGGCGGTATTGCAGGTCTCGGATGGACGGCTTTGATCCTTCAGCTCTATCTTGCTGTAGAGAGCGCAATAGCGCATCAAGTGCCCGTCGCAACTGTGCTCACTATATACTTCAGTTTCTTTACGATCCTTACCAATTTGCTGATCGCCGTTTGCTTGGCTTTGGCTGCCTTGCAGCCGGAAGAGCACCGCTTTTGGAACTGGCCTGGCGTTCAGACAGCGCTCGCTGTTTATATTCTTGTCGTGGCGATCGTTTACGCCGCCGTCCTGCAGGGCCTTTGGACACCCAAGGGCTTGGAGTTTCTTACCGACAGGGTTTTCCACGCCGTTGTGCCGATGCTTTACATCATGTATTGGCTGTTTCTAACCCCTAAGGGTTCCCTTCGCTTAATGGATCAGATCTCCTGGCAACTTTATCCGCTCATTTATATGTGCTACACTTTAGCGCGTGGCGCCGCCGTTGGAGGTTATCCTTATCCTTTCCTGAACGTCGCCCGTGAAGGCTACGAGGGCGTGTTATTCAACAGCTTACTGCTTTCAGTATTATTTCTAACATTGGGGACGTTTCTTATCATATTGGATTGGTTGCTGGGCAGCCTGCAGGTGCGCTGGCAGAGTCAAATCCCAACAACCTGATCGCTGGGGGCGAACCGATTGGTAACCTAGCCCAGCCTATATATTAATCGCTGTTTTCGTGCGCCAGATTTCGAGGCCTAGTTGCGCCTTCATCACACCCGGGTTAGAGCAAACTTTGTCTAGTCTGGAACAGCTGGAGAAGTTCGGAAAGGCTGCTAATGTCGCGTCAGGCTCCGTGTGGAGGGATATTTCCCGTGCAGGCTTTCATTTATCGATTGTTACATCTGTCATTGCCGGGCTGGCGCCGGTTTCTGATCCTGGCCTGCGTCGCGAGCGTATCCTTATCGGTCGCTGACGTCGCCGCATCCCGGTCCCGAAATCGCTCAGATCCGGATAAAAAACAGAAAGCTGAGGAGCCTGCCGCGCCGTCTGGCCCTATGTTCTTTGTCATATCGCTCAGCAGGCAGCACGTTTCCGTCTATTCGAATGACGGGCTCTACGCTCGCGCGCCTGTTTCAACCGGAAGGCCCGGCCACCCGACCCCCATGGGCCTGTTCACCATCATCGGGAAGGAACGGTACCACCACTCGAATATCTACAGCGGCGCGCCTATGCCGTTCATGCAGCGCATTACCTGGTCCGGAGTCGCCATGCACGAGGGCGTTTTGCCCGGTTATCCGGCCTCCCATGGCTGCATAAGGATGCCTCATGATTTCGCCAGGCGCATGTTCGGCGTCACCCAGGGCAATGAGCGTGTCATCATCACGCGGCAAGACATCGGGCCTTCGCCATTTTCGCATCCTAAGCTTCCGGTTCCGGCCCTCCTGCCGGCGCCAGGGCCGGAGAATATCGCCTCGCAGATGCTGCAGAGCGCTCTTGCCAAGACCAGCGATGACAACGCGGCAGGATCGGCGGAAAAGGTCTCGGTGAAAGCAGATGGCGGCGAGATCCCGTCTGAGGGTACGCAGCCAAAACTTTTGAACCCGCATGAATTCGCCAAGGCGATGAAGGCGCAGGCAGAAAAAAAAGCTAGGGAGGCGGCGGCATCGGTGAGCCCCGCCCGCAGCGCCATCGAAGCCAAAGCCAGGGAAGCGCATGTGGCGATGACCGATCTGCGTAAGGCGCAGATCGCGCTTATGAACGCCAAAGACCGGCTCGAAGCCTCAGACCGGCGGCTCAAGAAAGCATCGGATGAAAGTGCGGTGAATTCTGCTGCCGCGGTAAAGGCGGAGATGGAGGTCAAGGTCAAGGAGGCGGAAGCCCAGGTCGAAGCAGCCCAGCGCGCGAAAGCGCAAAGGGATGAGGACATGGCCGCCGCCACGAAGGCGTATAAGGACCTCGACGGCGTGCAAAAGTCGGCTGCGGACGGTGTGAAGTTTTGGAGCCGAAGGCTTTCGCCCGTCTCGATTTTTATAAGCCGCAAAACCCAGCGCCTGTATGTCCGGCAGCATAACGTTAAGGTTTTCGATATACCGGTTACGATCCGCGATCCTGAAAAGCCGCTTGGCACGCATCTTTATATGGCCATGCAGCCGGTCAAGGGAAGTCCTGCGGATGCGCCGCAGCTCCGCTGGCTTGTGTTGACAATAGCTGAGACGAGCGTGGATAGCGACAGGCCAAAGCGGCGCCACAGCCGCTATTACGACGATGAAGACGGCGCGCCTCGTGCTACGCCAACCACGTCCGCGTCCGCAGCGCTCGACCGCGTCGAAGTTCCCCCCGAAGTCGCCGGAAAAATATCCCAAATGCTTTGGGCGGGCGGCTCACTCATTGTATCCGACAGTGGCATCAGCCGGGAAACCGATGATGACACCGATTTCGTAATCCTGACCCGCTGATCGGTTCGCATTCGTTCGGCGCAATGGGTTTCGTCGCGTAGATATTTGATAAGGCCCCGGTGACAAAACCGGGGCCTTATTGTTACTCTTGCGGAAAAGCCAATTTTGGAGGGACGCCATGGCTCAGAGCCGCCCAAGTCAAGCCGCAACGTTGCCGAGCCAGGAGGGGCGAACGGCAATCGTAACAGGCGCCAACAGCGGCATTGGGCTTTGGACAGCAATAGGTCTCGCCAAGGCTGGCGCGCAGGTGATCATGGTTTGCCGCGATCCTCATCGCGGCGAGGATGCGCGCAGCCTTGTTTCGCGGATGACGAACCGGAAGCCGGACCTGATAACCGCCGATTTCGCCAGCCTGAGGACCGTCCGCGACGCGGCTTCAAGAATTCTCGATCGCACCCAGCAAATCCATATCCTTGTAAATAACGCAGGGCTTTTTTCGCCTCGCCGCGAGCTCACTCCCGACGGCTATGAAATGACCATCGCGGTGAACCATCTGGCTCCGTTTCTGTTCACAAATACGCTTCTGCCGGCGCTTGAACGGGGCGGCGAGCCGCGGAGGCATGCCCGGATCGTCAACGTCGCATCCGAAGCCGCGAGCCGCGCGTCGATCGACCTTGGCGATCTGATGTCCACGCGCCGCTATGGCATGCTTGCCGCCTACGGCCAGTCGAAGCTCGCCAATATCCTGTTCACCAAAGAGCTTGCCCGCCGCTTGCCGCCTCGCCCGGTGTCGGCGAACTGCCTGCATCCGGGCGTCGTCGCCACGGGGATAGGCGAAAAAGGAGGCGCCGCGGGTTTTGTGTGGTCCATGCTGAAGCCGGTTCTTCTCTCGCCCGAGAGAGGCGCGGCGAACTCGCTGTTCGTGGCCACATCTCCTTCGATTGAGGGCGTCAGCGGCGTTTACTTCGTGAAACAGAGACCGGCGCCGGTCAATCCCATTGCCCAAGATCCCGCGATTGCAAGCCGTCTGTGGTCGGAAAGCCAGAAGCTTGTGGACGCCGCCTTAAGCAAGGCTCGCGTCGCCGCGTGACCGGTTAAGGCGGCTTCCCTTGGCTGGCAACGAACCTCTACTTTAGCGCCGTTTGTTTTGCGCGGAGTGAGCGCTTGCCGCTCCCGCAATATCTTCGTTCGTTGTATTTTCCAATATCCCGGCGCATTCACAAAAACGGGAAATCTCCCGCCCACGAAGAATTGGCGCCGCCCACGGAACTGGATTAAAATTGCAGCGTCTCGCCAAGCGGCGCTAGACCGCAAAAAAAGAGACACGGAAACGCCACGGCTTCTCGCCCTGCATCGATCAGGATAGGTATGCCGATCAGTGAGGTCTCCCATGGCCATCGCCAAAACAGCGCATGACGCGCTCTCAGCAGACGAGCATAAAAAACAGCTTTATCGCGCCGTTATCGCGAGCACGGTCGGAACCACGATCGAATGGTATGATTTTTTTCTCTATAGCACCGTGACCGGGCTTGCTTTTGCAAAGCTTTATTTCCCGAACTCGGACCCGCTGACGGGCACACTGCAAGCATTTGGAATCTATGCGGTCGGGTTTGCGGCGCGCCCCGTCGGCGCCGCCATCTTCGGCAGTTACGGCGACAAAATTGGCCGAAAGGCAGCCTTGATCGCAACTTTGCTGTTGATGGGCCTCGCGACCTTCGCCGTCGCATTCGTCCCAACCTATTCCGATATCGGCATCTGGGGCGCTATCCTCCTGACCGCGCTGCGCTTCATCCAAGGCGTGGGCGTGGGCGGCGAATGGGGCGGATCGGTGCTGCTTTCCATGGAATGGGCGAGGTCCAGCAAGAACCGCGGGCTGATCGCGTCCTGGCCTCAATTCGGCGTTCCAGCAGGGTTGTTCCTCGCCAATCTCGCGGTGCTGGCGTCTAGCGCGATCTCGGGCGATCAATTTCTGGTCTGGGGCTGGCGCGTTCCGTTTCTGATCAGCATACTGCTTGTGGGGGTGGGCCTCTATATCCGGCTGGGCATTCTGGAGACGCCCGTCTTCGCTCGCCTCGTCGCCGAGAGGAAAGTTTCGCGAGCGCCGGCAATCGAGGTTTTGGGGCGCCATCCGAAGCAAATCATCCTCACGGCGCTTGTGCGCATGGCGGAGCAGGCGCCGTTTTACATCTTCACCGCTTTTGTGTTCACCTACGGCACCACGGTGCTTGGCGCTTCGCGCGATCTCATCCTCACGGCCGTACTCACGGCGTCGGTGGTTTCCTTTTTCACCATTCCGTTCAGCGGCTATCTCTCCGACCGCATCGGGCGAAGGCGAATGTACATGCTGGGCGCGGCCGGAACCGGACTTTTCGGCTTCGCCTATTTCGCGCTTCTCAATACCGCTGTCCCCGGCTTGATCTTTGTGGCCATCATTGTCTCGCTCATACCGCACGACATGATGTACGGCCCGCAGGCGGCGCTGATCGCAGAGAGCTTTACAAGCCGGCTGCGCTATAGCGGCGCGTCTCTCGGCTACCAGCTCGCCTCGGTGATTGCGGGCGGCCCGGCGCCGCTCATCGCCACCGCCTTGTTCGCCCGCTACAATTCGGGCTACGCTATCGCCCTCTACATCTTCGCCTGCGCGATTATCAGCCTGGTGGCGGCGGCCCTGCTCCGTGACTACACGAATAAGGATATTTCCGAAGAATACGACGCGCATTTGCAGCCCGGCGCGCCTATGGCGCCTGCCGAATGAAACCCGGTTACCGGCCCTCCCGATACCAGGTCAGCGACAGAAGGCTTAGCGCTATGCCAAGGGCCGCGAAGCCGGCGATGAGTGGCGTGTAGGACACAGCCGTAACCTCGAACGCGTCGCGCGCCTTGAGGCCGAGCCATGTCGCGCCGCTGTACCGATGGCCCGACCGCACCATTGAAATCGCTGGCGGCCCGGAAGCGGGGGTTCCAGCCGTTCCGCCAAGAAAGAATGCGCCGCCGCCGGTTTTATCGAGGATCGGCCGCAAAGGCTCGTCCGTGGCGACAACGCGCCGGAACTCGGGCGAATTCATATCCCCGGCTACAGCAATGGCGTTCAAACCGTCCATCGCGATCCGATGCACGCCGGGCTCATCGGTGGAAATCGTCTTGGCGAACCGTCCCGGCGCCTTCTCGTCGAGCGTGACTTTCACCTCGCGCCCCGAAGGCATCGTCACGGACGCTTCGCCGGGCTCGCCTTTCACGGTGCGCCGCTCGATGGTGATTTCATGCTTGCCCGCGCGCGCCGATAGCGCTTCTTCTTCGAGGTCCGGCTCCTTCATGAGCCAGTGCGCGAGACGGCGTAGCAGATCCACATGCGGGCCGCCGCCTTCGTATCCGCGCGCCCAAAGCCAGGCGTGATCGGACAACAGCAGAGCGACCCGGCCGCTGCCTTGGCGGTCGAGGATCAAAAGAGGCTTGTTCTCAGCCCCGCTCATGACGACCTCGCCGCGCTCAGCCTGCGAATCGACAACCCGGAACCAATGCCCCCAAGTGGGTTTCTCGCCCTCTTTATGCGGCGCGCCGGGAAGTCCCGCCGTGACCGGATGCTTTTGGCCTTCCTTGGTGATTTCGGGGCGAAACGCCTCCTCGACAACGCGCCCGGTAGGGCGGGCGGGCAGGATGGCGCCGAGCGGGGTCCGGGCGAGGCTTACGGGCGATGCGTAGTCCGCGCCGGCCGCGACCAGCACCGCCCCGCCCTGCTCGACATACCGCGCGACATTATCGAGATAGATCATGGGCAGCACAGCGCGGCGCTGATAGCGGTCGAAAATAATCAGATCGAACTGGCTGAGCTTTTCGGAGAAAAGTTCGCGCGTCGGGAAAGCGATGAGCGAAAGCTGATCGATCGGCGTGCCGTCGTGTTTCTCGGGCGGGCGCAAGATCGTGAAATGAACGAGATCGACAGCGGCGTCCGAGCGCAGAAGGTTTCGCCAAGTGCGCTCGCCCGCGTGAGGCTCGCCCGAAACCAGCAGAACGCGCAAATTCTCGCGCACGCCTTGGGCCTGGATCACCGTCTTGTTGTTGATGGTGGTCAGCTCTCCCGGCTCGGGCTTCAAGTCGACCTCGACGATGTTTGCGCCAGCCCGGTCGAAGCGAAGGCGGATAGGGACCGTAGCTCCATAAGGCGCCTGGATCGTTTCCACCGGCCCGGTTGCGCGGCGCACCAATAGGGTCGCAAGCGCGCCTGCGCCGCCTTTGCCGCTTCGCTCCGCCCTCACCTCCGCGAATTGCTCGGATCCGACCAGTCCAAAGCGCGGCGCGGAGACAACCTCGATGCGATTGTCCTTTTCATCCGGCGACCCTGTGATCAGCTCGTGCAGCGGTGCGTCAAACCCAAGATGGCCCTGGTCTTGCGGAGCATCGTGGATTTGGCCGTCCGTGATGAAGATCGCGCCTGCCATGCGGCCCGGCGGGATGTCGCTCATGCTCGCGTCGAGAGCGCTGAACAGGTTCGTGGCCTCGCCGCCGGGCTGGTCCGTTCCTGGGGCATGGACAAAGCGGACTTCCAGATTGGGAATCTTTGCAAGCTTGTCCTTCAGCTCCGCCTCGATCTGGCGGGAGCGCTCGCCGCGTCCGGCAAGCTGCATGCTGGAGCTTTTATCGGCGACAACAACGGCGATATTTGAAAGCGCTTTGCGGTCTTCGTTTTTCAAGCTTGGATTGGTCAGCGCCGCGAGCAGGCAGGCAAGACTTAGCGCGCGCAGAAACAGGCCCCTGCGGTTTCGCAGCGCCGAAAGCACGATCACCGCAAGGCACAGAAGCGCGCAAACCGCAAGCAGCTCGCGGGAAAAGAAAGGGAAAAACTCAACTGACCAGTTCATGACGCCCTATGCTGCCTAAGCAGAAATTCGTTAGCCGCCCAACGAATGTCTGCTTAGAGTCCCTTGTTTTAGCGGAGTTTTTATCCCAAAACCGGTGGCCACTTTTGGGAAACTCTGCTTAGCTTTCGCGGTCAATGACCCAGGCGTTCCAGGATCGCTGGCACATGCACCTGATCGGCTTTGTAATTGCCTGTCAGCGCGTACATCACGATGTTGACGCCAACGCGATAGGACATTTCTCTTTGATCTTCGCCCCCCGGGGCCACCGCGAACATGGGCCGGTCATTGTCGTCGAGCGCCCAGGCGGCGGCCAGGTCGTTCGATGTAATAATGATAGAGCTTACGCCGTCGGATTTGACAGCCCGCTTCGCCGCATCGGCCGTGCCGGCCCGCGCCTCGACCCATGGGTCGCCATTGTCCCAGCGGCCGGGAAACGACTGCAGCAAGTAAAACGATTTCGTCAGAACATGGTCCTCCGGCACGCGTTGAAGCGGCGGCAGATCGAGCTTGCCCAACAGCTGCGATAGCGGCGTGGTCACGCCTGACGATAGAAGGCTGGCGGCATTGGCGTCGTCGTTCTTCGTATCGAACACGATGAGGCCGCCCTGCTTCATATAGGCGTCCACCTTGGCGAGCACATGATCGGGCAGCGGCTCGGCGTTCGGCAACACGGGCCAATAGATGAGCGGAAAAAACACAAGCTCGTCACGGGCCGGATCGATGGCCATGGGATCGCCCGGCTCGACCGCCGTCCTCGCCGTCAGGATTTTCGAGAGGCCCGAAAGCCCCGCCTGGCTCACCCGGTCGGCGTCCGCATTTCCGGTAATCACGTAGGCGAGATGCGTTTCAAGGGAAGCTTGCAGCGCGAAGGCCGTCTCATTGCCGGAGGGCGCCGCGCGGGGGCTTTCGGCGCGAGCGTCTTGAAGCGGGCCAAGGAAAAGCCCGAATGCGAGCGCCGCAGCGGCCTGTCTGCGCCATCGCATTGAGCCTTGTCCGAGAAACATGGCGCAAATGAATCCATCGAGCACAAAAAGCCCCAGCGCCGCGAGGAAAAGCCATGGGGCGAGGGTTATGGTCCTTGCTTCCGAAAAGACCCTCAAGCGGGCGGCCCCAGGCGTGCTTAGCGGCGCTAGCGTGTCCCCGTCCGCGACGGCATTGATCGCCCTTAGCGCGTTTTGAGGGCCATAAAGCCCCGCCGGATTTGCCGCGCTCACTCGCGTCTTATCGAAATTCGCGGCTGGGATGGATTGCGCGCGCTCTCCGGGCTCGGCGAGTTTGCCGAAACCGTCCAGAACCCGCCAAGGCTTCAGGGAAGTATCCTGGACAGCGCTGGCGGAGGACGCCCCGGTTGCTGCGGCTGTTGCTGCGCCGCCGCCGTTCTGAGAAAGCTGCAAAGGCGCCATTTCCAAAATCTTACGCATCATTTCCACGAACAGGCCGGAAATCGGAAGATTAGACCAATCCGGGTTCGCAGTGATGTGGAAAAAAACGAGTGTACCGGCACCGCGCTTCGCTGCCGTGACCAGCGGAGTGCCGTCGACGAGCCGCGCCCAGACCTGGGTCTCTCTCGGCATCGCGGCGGGGTCGGCCAGGACTTGCCGCGAGATCGTGACATCCTTCGGGACGGCAAGGCCTTCGAAAGGAGAGCCTTGCTCGAAGGGAGCCGGGGTCTGCGGCGAGGTCCACGTCATCGATCCCCCGAGCGTACGGCCGCCTGCCCGAAGCGGCGTGGGCAGAAGATTGTCCCCCCCTGCTCCAGCCGCGGCCCCGCGAACCGGATCAGCATCCCTCCCTTATCTACGAAGGCGCGAAGCCGCTCGCCCGCATTGCCAGAAACGCGGCCAACATCGCTAAGGATGATGACGGAAGGCGAAGCGTCTGTCAGATCGGCTGTGGCTTGGTCGAGATTGGCTGTGCGGGCCTGGGCGACCTCGGCGAAGGGCGTCAGCGCCCGTTCGAGATAGTAGGTGGGGGAAAGAAGAGGCTGAGCTTCGTCCGTTCCTTCGCTCGCAATGAGACCGGCGCGCCGCCGCTGCGAGCGCCCATCGAGGAGAAACACTCCGCCCGCGGAAGACTTGCCCACGATTTCAAGCCGGGCGACCTGGTTCCTGAGGTCGAGAGGAAGATCGAGCGACACGTCCGCAGCCGCGTTCGGACCATGAATGTCGAAGGAAGCGACCGCCAGGCTCTCGCCCCGCGCCGTTACGGCGGCGATCTGCCCGGCGCGAGGGCCGGGCTCGGCTTTCAGAACGCGGGCTCGGATGGGACCTGCGCCGACGGAAGGCGGCTGCGTGAGAGCGAGCGGCCCCGATCCTGCCGAGTCGCTGTAAATGTCCACAACGCCATCAGCCGCGAGACTGCTCAGAGCCTTGCCCAGCGCCTCGGCTCCGGGATCGTCCATGCCATCGGCGAGCCAGGCGACGCGAATTTTCCCGCGCTGAGAGCCAAGCTCCTTCTCGATCTGCTGAGCGAGCGCCGCGCGGTCGCCGGGATAGGGCTGAGGCGCGAGCGAGGCGAAACGCTGCCGGAACTCTGCAGGCGTCAAAGGTTGTAGCGCCGCCGCCGGTCCAGCTGTGGGAGCCAGAATGAGCGTTTGCCCATTGTCCTCCGCCAAGGCCGCAAGCTGATCGGCGAATGTCCGGCGCGCAGTCCAGCGGCTGCCTGCCGCCCAGCCATTATCGACAGCCACAAGCAGCGGCTGCGACAGCGCCGACGAAGCGCTCGCGGGAGGCTTGATCAGGGGGCCGGCCAGCGCGCCTATCACGGCGGCGGCGACCAGCATCCGAAGCGCCGTTAGCCACCAGGGGCTCCGCACCGGGGTATTCTCGCGCGCTTTGAGGCCGATAAGGAGCGATGTGGGTGGAAAAGCCACCGTGTCCGGCCGGGGCGGCGTCAACCGCAGAAGCCACCAGATGACCGGCAACGCGGCCAGCCCTGCAAGCATCCATGGCGTGGCGAAACTCAACGATCCCAAAAGGCCCGGCATCATGACAGGCCGTTCCCGTGAGCCGCCGTCTGGCCTTTGATCAGGCCCTTGGCCCGGTAAGCTTTTTCGAGCCCGGAAAGGTGCATGTGGAGCGGCAGGAGCGCCTCGACGGCGGGACGATCGGTGTGATGCAGAAACGGCGTCCACGCCACGCTCGCCGCGTGCAGCGCGATGGCGGCCTTGTGGGCGGTGAGCTTCCGCCGGTAATCCGGCCTCAACGTTTCGGCCCGCTCGGCGACGTACCGGGATCCGTTCTCGGCGTCGATGAACTCGACACGGCCTTGATAGGGCAGGCTTTCCTCTGCAGGGTCAAGGATCTGCACGAGGTGCCCACGCACGCCTTGGACAGCAAAGCCGTTGCAGATTTCGGCCAGAGCGGTCTCCGGTTCGAGAAAGTCGCTGAAAATCACGATTTCCGAGTGGCGGCTTAACCGGCTTTGCGCATTCGGCAAACCATTGAAGCTTGAGAGCTTGCGGGCCAGCGTCTCCATCATGATTGTCGCGGTGTTACGCCGTGCTTTCGGCTCCATAAGAGCGGGAATGCCAACACGCTCGCCAGCATCCGAAAGGAGCGTCGCCAGCGCGAGCGCCAGAACAACCGCTCGCTCGGCTTTTGAGGTTTGCGACAACCGCGATCGGAAATGCATCGACGGCGACAGATCGATCCAGATCCAAACGGTGTGGGCCGCCTCCCACTCACGTTCACGCACAAAAAGATGGCTCGACCCGGCTGACCGGCGCCAATCGATCGCCGAGGAGGAATTGCCGGCCTCGAAATTGCGGTACTGCCAGAATGTCTCGCCTGGCCCCGCACGCCGCCGTCCATGGGTTCCCTGGGCGACTGTCATGGAGACCCGCCGTGCTTCCAGAAGGAGGGCCGGCAGCTTTCCCACCAAGTCTTGAGAAGCCCCTTCAAGGGCGAGAGCCGACGGCCGGGAAAGGAGATTGGATGGCATCGCGGGTGTGGCGGCCTTACTTCAACTGGGCCAAGAGATCATCGATAACCTGGTCGACGGTAATGTTCTCGGTGCGCGCGGTGAAGGTGAGCGCCATGCGATGCCGGAGCACCGGTTTCGCCAAAGCGATCACGTCGTCGACCGAAGGCGCAAAGCGGCCATCGAGCAGCGCCCGAGCCCGCGCAGTCAACATCAAGGACTTTGGCTGGCGCGCGGTCCCGGCCCCCAGGCGACAAGCTCATTGACGCGGCGGGCGGCCTCGTTTGTTTGCGGACGCGCCGAGCGCACGAGCTTCAAAATCGCGTCGACGACGCTGTCGCCGGTGGGGATCTGCCGCACGAGGCGCTGGGCCGCCATGACCTCGCCTGCGGTCAGCACCGGCTGTACGGTTCTGTCCTCGACGCCTGTCGTTGAGTAAAGCATGCGCCGTTCTGCGGCGGCGTCGGGGTAGGTCACATCGACCTGCAACAGGAAGCGGTCGAGCTGCGCCTCGGGCAAGGGGTATGTGCCTTCCTGCTCAAGCGGGTTCTGGGTCGCTAGCACAAAGAACGGCGAAGGCAACCCATAGGTTTGTCCCGCATAGGTCACTTGATGCTCTTGCATCGCCTGCAACAGGGCGGACTGCGTTTTCGGGCTTGCGCGGTTGATCTCGTCGGCCATGAGAAGCTGCGCGAAGACCGGCCCTTCAATGAAGCGAAAAGATCGCGAGCCCCCCTTCTCCTCAAGCACTTCGGTGCCTACGATATCGGACGGCATCAGGTCGGGCGTAAACTGGATGCGCTTGGCGTTCAGCCCGAGCGCTGCGCCCAGCGCGTCGACGAGGGAGGTCTTGGCGAGACCGGGGACGCCGATCAGGAGTGCGTGACCGCCCGAGAGAATGTTAACAAGGACAAGCTCGATAACGGTATCTTGTCCGAAGATGACGCGCGAAATCGATTCCTTGACGCGAGCCACTTTCGACCGGATGTCATCGACGCGGGCTACGATATCTGGCTCGGTGGGATGGTGCATCGATGAGCAACCTCTTGTGATGCCGGCGGCAATTTCGAACTGTGAGTATATGCTGATGCACTCCAGTGATACAACGTTGCGCTCGCAAGGTTTATGCCTAATTGCGGTTCCCCCGCCGCGGCGCGGCGGCTGCCAGATCCGCAGCGCTATTTTGTCAGCATTGTGGAGCGATGCCTATGCCAAAGGCGCTTAAGCTCGGGCCGGAAGAAGCGCTAACCCCTTTTTCCCCCGAGGGATTCGCCGCACGGGCGCGCGTTGGCGGCATTGAGCTGGAGAAAGCCGCCTGGATGGCTTCGCAGCCGGTTTCCTATGGGATCGACGCCGGGCGCAGGCTCGATGAGGACGGAAATGCTAACGAAAATTTAAGGCTGGAGCATCTCGTCTCGCCCGGCGGGTGGAGGATGGCGGCTGTGCTAGTGCCGGTGGTGGCGCGCGAGCCGGAGGCGACAGTGCTGCTGACGCTTAGAACCTCACATCTGGCTGCGCATAGCGGGCAGATCGCCTTTCCTGGCGGCAAGATCGAGGAGAGCGACGCCACGCCAGTCGAGGCCGCGCTCCGTGAAGCGCAAGAAGAGATCGGCCTGCCGCCCGGGCTTGTGACGCCGTTGAGCCTGCTCGATCTGCACAACACCGGCACGGGTTTTCGCATTATTCCGGTGCTCTCGCTCGTCGATCCGTCCTTTACGCCAGTTCCAGACCCTGGCGAAGTGGCCGACGTGTTCGAAGCGCCTCTTTCCTTCCTCATGGAGGAGCAAAATCACCTAAGGCATTTGCGCGAATGGAGCGACAGACGCATCCTGTTCTACGCCATGCAATATGAGCAGCGTTTCATTTGGGGCGCGACCGCGGCCATGCTGCGCAATCTCTATGAGAGGCTTTATGCGCCTGAAGGCGATTGACGCGGATGCTGCGCAGAGTTCGCCGGATGCGCCAACGCAATACCCCTCACCCTGTCCCTCTCCCTCAAGGAGAGGGAACGCCGCTGCAACGGCTGCGGCCGGGCTCCCTTCCCATCGGGAGAGCGGGGGTGAGGGGTTGCGCTGGCTGAAATCGGGGAGTTTTTTTAGGCGATGGAAAAGCTGAGCGTCGCCGCAGCTGACTGGTTCTTGAAACCCGAGACGCAAGCCGTCTTCGGATGTCTCAACCGCGAGGGCTTCGACGCTCGTGTGGTTGGCGGCGCGGTACGTAATGCTCTTCTCGATGAGCCTGTGACCGAGGTGGACTTCGCGACTACGGCGCGGCCCGAGGATATTCTCCGGCTTTCGGCGCAGGCGGGGATCAAAACCGCGCCCACAGGGATCGGCCACGGCACCGTGACGCTTATCGTGAACGGCGTTCCGTTCGAGGTCACGACGCTGCGCCGCGATGTCGCCACCGATGGACGGCGCGCAACTGTCGAATTCGGCGGCGATTGGGCCGGGGATGCGCGCCGCCGCGACTTCACGATGAACGCCCTTTATGCGGGAAGCCAAGGCGAGGTCTACGATCCGCTGGGCGGCATCGCCGATCTTCGCGCGCGCCGCGTTCGCTTCGTCGGAGACCCAGTCACACGGATCCGCGAAGACTATTTGCGCATCTTGCGCTTTTTCCGGTTCAGCGCGGAGTATGCAAGCGGCGAATTCGACCCGGAGGGCATCGCCGCCGCGATCAGGGAGCGCCTCGGACTGCAGCGGCTTTCGCGCGAGCGCATCCGCTCAGAACTCCTTCGCATCCTTGTGACGCGCCGGGCGGCGGACGCCATCGAAATCATGGACGAAAGCGGACTTCTGCTTCTCATTCTGGGCGGCGTCGCGCGGCGGATGCAATTCGAGCGGCTGTGCCGTATCGAGGCGGCGCTCGGCTTGCGGCCAGACCCGATCTACCGTCTGGCGTCGCTCAGCCTGTTCATTGAGGGGGACGCCGGCCGCCTCTCGGGCAAGCTGCGCCTCTCCTCGCAAGAGACCGGCGAACTCTTGAGTTTGGCGGTGGCGGAGCCGCGAATTACCGCTGGGCTTGGCAAGAACGAATTGGAAGCCTTGCTCTACCGGCTCAGCCCGCGCCTTTATCTCGGGCGTGTCTTGCTTGCCTGGGCTTCAACGGATGCTTCGCCGGACGAATTCGGCTTGGACGTTCGCCGCAAACCTCTCGCGTTCTTGGCAGCGTCCAAAATTTCCCATCGGCGGCGCCGACTTGATCGCGAAGGGATGGGCTCCGGGAGTAGCCTTGGGCGAGCGGCTGAAGCGCCTCGAAGAGGAGTGGATCGCAAGTGGATTCACGCTGAGCCGCGATGCGCTTCTCGATCTTGGCGGCAAGCCCGGATAAGAGAAAACGCACTGAACGAAGTGGCATCCGCAGCTACGCGTTTGTGCCGCCGTCAACGGTCAGGTCTGAGCCCGTAATATAGGATGCCTGCGGACCTGCGACAAACGCAACCAACGAGGCGACATCGTCCGCCCTCCCGTAGCGATGTAGCGCTGTGGCCTCCTTTTGCGGGGCGGCCCATTCGCTTGTAGCCGGATTTAGATCCGTATCGATCGGGCCGGGCTGAACGTTGTTGACGGTGATGCCGCGGTCTCCAACCTCCCTGGACAACCCTTGCGTGAACATCCTTATGGCAGCCTTGGTGGCGGAATACGGCGCCAGTCCAGGCGTCATCATGCGCTCGCCGGCACGAGAACCTATGGTGATGATACGGCCATCATTGTTCATGTGCTTGAGGGGCGCCTGTGTCGTCACGACGACGCCACGGAGGTTGATGCCGATCATCCGGTCCAACTCCCTCCAGCGTCGTGTCCTCAAACTTCTTGGGAATGGCGGTTCCTGCATTATTCACCAGCACGTCGAGTTTGCCCAAGGTATTGACCGTTTTCTCAACGGCAGCATTGATGGCTTGGGGATCGGTCGCATCCGCCTGGACCGCGATCGCCCTTCCGCCGGATTCTTCAATGGTTTTCACGACCGACGCCGCGGCATCCGCTGACGTCGCGCGGGTAATGGCGACGGTGGCTCCTTCGGCCGCCAAGCGCTTGGCGATCGCAGCGCCTATCCCACGCGATCCGCCGGTGACGAGCGCAATCTTTCCTTCGAGGTTCTTTGGCATAAAGTATCTCCTTCAAGGCTCTCAACTACGCGAATCGGCTGTCTCGCCAGCAAAGTCTGTCCCGAACATCGGCAGGCCGCTTTGCGATTTGCCGGCAGTCGCCTCGTCCTGCAAAACATCCCAATGTTCCGCAAGCACACCGCCGCTCACCCGCACGATATTGGCGGCTAGCCGTCCGTTTCCCGAAAACCGGCCGTGCACAATCACGAAATCGTTTTCAGCAGCGATCACGCCCGGTTCGTATATTAGCGTCGCCGGCGCGTTCTTCACGAGGTTGAAGAGGCCCTCCCGGCCTGGCGCAATGTGCGCGCTGTGCTGGATATAGGCCGGTGACCAATACCGCTCGGCCGCTTCGTAATCGCGCAGGTTGAAAAGCGTATCGAAAGCCTCAAGAACGAGCGCCTTGTTCGAGTCTTCAATTGTCTTCGCCATCGGGTGCGCTTGCTGCGTTGAGAGGGGGCGGCTTCAAATGGTGAGGTGCGTCTTTATCTCGAATGCCGATCACCGAACCTCCTCTTTCGGGGCCTTCTGCTGCCAACAGCGTCAGTAAACACGACCCCTGCACCGATATTCCGGTGCGATTCCGGCATCTCCGCTTTCTGCGCCGGTCGAGGCCCGTCGAGCCGCGGGTAATATTTCGACAACCTAGATCCCCGCCGGGCTTCGTAACATTTGCTCACTTGGACGCTCGACATCGCGGGGCAAAGCTCGTATAACGCGGGCCTCGTGTGCTAAGACATGTGAAGGCGCGCCCAGGTAGCTCAGTCGGTAGAGCAGCGGACTGAAAATCCGCGTGTCGCTGGTTCGATTCCGGCCCTGGGCACCATTAAAATCATTGGTTTAGCGTCATAAATCTAAGCTGCCTGAATAGTTGTATACCCGGCGTCTACCCTAAGGGTCGATTTCGTGCCTTCCGAAGCGTCAACGGCGCGGCTTGCATATCCATCCATACCGGCAACCGCGTCGGGCCGCCCTCGAAAGAGGCCGCAGCGCTCAACGGTGATGGATTTCAAGGGAGAAAGCGGGGACGGTACGCGTGGTCATCATTGCCCGGCATTCCACCGGCCCGCCGAAAGCCAGCTTGACCGTGGTTCGCATGAGCCGCTATGTCCGGGGGCCGCTAGCGCAGCAATGATACCATACCCGCTCTCGATCTTCACGCCCAGGGCGCTGGTCACTCGCATTTCATGGCTTAGCCGAGCATAGCTCAGCATGCGCGCCAGCGTTCGGCGGGGTGAGAGCGAGCGCGCTTCATGCTACCAACGCGGGAGCAAGGCGGCAACGGCAACTTTGGGTGTTAACTTCCCTATCGAGGGTACGGGGTAGGTCGCTTTTGGCTTGCTCCCCAAACCGCGCGCGATTCTCAACACATCTACTTTTTTATATAGTTTCTCATTCCGTCGTTACCCGGTCACAGCTCCCTATCGGCTGCCTCAATCAGGACTTGCTCAAGGGCCTGCCTTTGGCTGAGCCCCCGCCTCTCCGCTGCGTCGCGCAGGGCCAGCGCCGCGCTTAGCCTTCCACCACCTCAACCACCTCGATCACCTCAGGCACCGCCAAAGTGACGTTGAGGCCAACGGCATGGTAAGCAGCTTCAAGCTGATCGAGGCGGGAGTTGTGATCGAGCTTGAAGAGACGCTCCACTTGTTCCCGGTTCCAATCGAGCTTTCGTGCAAGCTCAGCGCGAGTAACTCCTTGATCGCGGCACACGATATAGAGAGCTGTCTTGAGGAACGTCAGCCACGGCAGTTTGACCTTCAGCCCGCGCGGCTCCTTGGTCAGTTTTGGAACGTCCTCACCCTCCGCTATTCTCGCGGCGATAGCTTCCTCGATTGCAGCCTTCGCGTTATGAAGGGCATC
>CAVYBZ010000020.1:0-120145 GCA_963766815.1 uncultured Alphaproteobacteria bacterium
GGCGGGTGGCCTACTACGAGGCAGACACTCCGAGGCGAATGTCAGCCTAGTTCGTCACCGGCCTTCGATGCATGAAAATGCTCTATGCCCGGCGGAAATTTTGGCTATTTTTTCCCTTTAGGGACTTTTTTTTCGCAAAAGCGCGCGCTGGTAGCTCAGGAAAAACGTTCGCTTTTGTTTTCTCCGAAAAACCGGCCAGGCCTCACACGGGCAAGTCCGAGGGAATGCTTTTGGAACTCTGCTTAGCTCTCCTGCTACGCGCAAGGTGAACCGCGAATGATTTCCTCCGGATACGCTTCGAGGGGATCATGGCAGCCGGGGACCAGCTGGAACGACTTTGGGTTAGTCTAGCCGGCCTGGGGCCGCGGCGTCTCGCCGCCTTGGCGAGCGTCGGTCTGGCTATCGTCGCTATCGTTGGAATTGGGAGTTATTACCTCAGCAGAGCAGATCTTGAAGTTCTTTACGTCGGATTGACGCCCCCGGAAGTGGCTCGGATGGGCAGCGTTCTTCACGAAGCGGGCGTCACTTTCGACGTCAATGCTGAAGCCACCAAGGTGCTGGTGAAACGCGGGGAGGCTGCGAGGGCAAGGATGCTTTTGGCGGAAAGAGGCCTTCCGAACAGCTCAACGGCCGGATACGAGCTTTTCGATAAGCTGGGGTCGATGGGCCTGACGTCTTTTATGCAGAACATAACGCGCCTCAGGGCGCTTGAGGGAGAAATCGCGCGAAACCATTCAGGCCATGAAGGGCGTGAAGGCCGCGCGTGTTCATCTTGTGTTGCCCGATCCCGGTTCCTTCCGGCGCGAACCTCAGCCTCCTTCGGCTTCCGTCGTTATCCGCGCCGACACTTCCGAGACGCCTTCCGCCGCTGCAATCCGGCAGATCGTCTCCGCCGCGGTTCCAGGAATGGTTCCCGATCACGTCGCCGTTCTCAGCACGGATGGAACCATTCTCGCCGCTGGCGGAGAATTCCGCGGGGGCCACGACCGGGAGGATGTTCGATCTAGAAAAGCAAGTGAGCCGGGATATCGCAGAGAAGATTTCGGAAGACGCTCACTCCATTTCTTGGCCTCGGAAATTTTGAAACAAGCGTCTCCGCGAGGCTCAATCTCGACAAGAGGGAGACGAGCGAAACGGCCTTCGATCCGGAATTGAAAGTGGAGCGATCCACGCGAACGGTCAAAGAAACGTCGAGCTCTCAAAATTCAAACAGCAAGTGGAATGTCAGCGTGGAGCAGAACGTTCCGAACGATCAAGGGGCGTCTAAGCCTGCCGATCAATCGCGGCGCGCGAGCGACCGAAAAGAAGAAACCACGAACTTCGAGCTCAGCTCGAAAACCACGACAGTCGTCAGCGACGGATACAGGATCGAAAACATCGCAGTTGCGGTGGTTGTCAACCGCAAGCCTCTTCTCGCGGCTGCGGGAGATTCAAAGCCGGGCGCGGTGGACGAGCAGATAAAATCCATCGAGCAGCTCGTTTCCTCCGCGGCTGGGTTACAGCCTTCGCGCGGAGACAAGGCGACGGTGGTCGCAGTCGATTTTGCGAACGGCAGCGATCTGGAGCCCGTCTCAGCTCCCGTAACCATTTGGGAGCAGATATTGGGCCAGACCGGAAACTACCTCATAGCGGCGGCAATTGTTCTGTCTACGATCATCTTCATATCTGTCGGTCTTCGCCCCTCGCTGCGCCTCATTCTCGAAAGCAAGAAGGCCCCCGCTTTGGAAGCCGCTCAAGTGACTGGAGAGGCAAAACTCGTCGGGGTATCGGCCGAAGGGGCGTTGGCGCAAGGCGGGCCTCCGCCGATCGCTGGCCCCGCCTCAGCGCGGCCGCCATCCCCGTTGAGGCAGGCGGAAAAAGCTATCCAGCTGAACGACGAACAAGCTGCTGAGATCCTGAAACAATGGCTAAAGGAGGGTTGATATGGAAGCCGTTCCATTGACCCTCTTCCTTTCTCGGCGTGACGGAGATTACGGTGATGTTCCTCCGCGCGCATCAAACCCGTTCGATATCCAGGCGGCCACCGAAGCCTCGTATCAAAAGGGCCTCTCGGAAGGAAGGGAGAGCGCGAGGGAAGCCTACGCCGCTGCAATCGACCGCCAGGAAGAGGACTACAAGTTCCGGATCGATCAAGCCAGAAGGACGTGGACGGAAACGGAGGGCGCTGAAATCGTACGGCAGACGACTAGCGCAGTCACAGCGCTGAAGGCGGAGATCGAGGAAACTGTCGCGCGCATTTTACGGCCGCTGGTGGAAAGACGATTGGTCGAAGAAGCTTTAGCTAAACTTGCCGTCGAAATTGGGAAGCTTCTTTCAGATGACGATGCGATAAGACTTAAGATCTGCGGCCCCTCCGATCTGGTTGCTCAGTTGGGTGACCAGATCGCGTCAAATATTCCTGTAACGGTGATAGCAAGGGATCAACCTGAAGTTACAGTATTTGCAAACAAGACCGTAATAGAGACAAGATTAAGTGAATGCCTTGCGCGTATAGGAGTACAAAGGTATGCCCAAGAGGAAGAAGGATAAAGAAGCGGCGCCAACTATTATCATAAAAAAGAAGCTGTACGATGGAGACGGCGGCCACCACGGAGGCGTCTGGAAAATCGCTTACGCCGATTTTATGACCGCGATGATGACCTTCTTTCTGGTGATGTGGCTCATAAACTCAAGCTCGAAGGAGAAAATAACCCAGCTGGCGAGTTACTTCAATCCCGTGAAACTAAGCGATAAAACGCCACCGTCCAAAGGCGTTCGCGACGACGAAGCTGGCGGGACTGGCGATCAAAAAATTCCAGGCAAAAAAACAGAAAACAAGCCCGAAAAGCCCGAAAAGCCAGGGAAAAAAGCCGAAGACGCTCAGCAGAAGCCCGAAGAGGAGAACCTTTTCCGCAATCCTTTCGGCGTGCTCACGCAATTGGCGTCGCAAGCCGAGGGCGAGATGGCGGTTGTTATTTCGCAAAGCAGCGCCGGCTCGGGTGGCGCTGCTCACGACCCCTTCATTACAGACCCCGTCGTAAGCCAGCCAGTGGTCCAGACCACGCCGCCGGGCGGACGGGACGCGCTGGAACGCGCTAAGGCCGCCGGAGCCGGGCCCGCAAAAGTCAAAGTTGACTCTGCATCCGAGGATAAGAATACAAACGCAAACGCAAACGCAAACGCAAATGCGGATGCCAACGCCAACGCCAAACCTACTCCTGATTCGAGCGAGCCGAAGCCCAGCCACGAGACCCAGGTTGCCGCGACTCAGCTCGCAAAAGAGATTGGCCGGCTAACCGACGCGCTGCCCAAGTCGTTCCGGCCGAATATCACCACAAAGGCGACCGCTGAAGGCGTTCTTCTCAGCCTGACGGACGACTTAACCTTCAGCATGTTCAAGATAGCGTCCGCAGAACCATCTCCGCAGCTCGTGCTTGTTTTGGAGAAAATTGGAAACCTTATCAATAAGCAAGCTGGCAAGCTTGTGGTGAGGGGACACACAGACGGCCGCCCATACTCTGGAGATGCTCACGGAAATTGGCGTCTTTCGATCAATCGCGCCAACATGGCCTATTACATGCTGCTTAGGGCCAAGGTCGACGATACGCGGTTCCTGGCTGTGGAGGGTTACGCCGACCGCAATCTCAGGAACAAGACCGATCCTCTGGCCGCCGAGAACCGCCGCATCGAGATTCTGATAAAGGGCGCAGAGTCATGATAGGGAGGCTGGCGATGACAATCCTCGCCGCCTTGCCGCTTTTGTCCGCCGCTTCTTTAGCGGCGGACAGCGAGACCCAGCTAATTGGCCAAATCCGAACGCTCACACAACAATTCGACAGAATAGCCAGCCGGGACCCGGCCTCTCCCGCCAACTTAGGGCAGGCTCGGGAACAGTACGGAAATTATTTGCGCGATGGGGCTGCTTCGGGATCGGATAGCCAGGCGCTCAGAGTTCACGCGGAGATCTTCGTATTAAGCGGCGGTGATTTCTCCATTCTTCAGCCATATGAGGCAGGCCTCAAGCCTGGCTCCCAGGAGAAAAAGCTATTTGACGGGATCATAGCCTATGCCAGCGGCAACGCCTCAGAAGCGGAGACGGCGCTGCTTTCGCTCGATGCGACGAGCTTCGATCCGATTCGAGGAGGTCATCTGGCTCTTGCGCAGGCTCTTCTCGCGTCACGGGCCGACCCTCAGCGCGCATTCGCGTACTTCGATACTGCCCGCCTGCTTCTGCCGGGAACGCTCGTCGAGGAAGCGGCTTTGCGGCAGATCGTTGTCCTTGCGGCGAAGACAAGCAATAGAGAAAGGTTCTCCAGCGCCGCGATCTCATATCTCAGCCGTTTCCACAGGTCGGCTTATGTCGCGGGGTTCGAGGCTCAGTTAGCCTATCATATCGCCCGATTCCCCGGAAGCGGCGGCCTGCTGATATTGCAGGAGCTATTGAATGCTCATCCTAAAGGGTGGGGTCGCTGTCTCGCTTGCTTTTTAGTAAGGGTTGCCGAACAAGCCATCTCATTAGGGAAGGCCGATCTCGCAAGCGCCGCGGCGCTTGCAGGCATGGCGCTGGTTTCCGGCGACACAGCGGAAAAGCAGCAGCTGCTTTTGTACTACGGCGCCGCGCTCATCGTCACGGATGAATTTCCCCGAGGGTTGGATGCACTGCATTCTGTGAATCAAGCAAATCTGGACCAAAAAGACAAAGAACTGCTTCATGCCTCCCTTGCGCTTGCCGCCAAGCTTCGGGTAACCCCGGTGCTGTTAGATAGTGCAAAGCTGGACGCTTTGGCTTCGGATACACCGAAGCATAATCGCGCTTTCCTCGCCGGCGATCGAGAACATGAGGCGAGGGCGGCGTTAGCGAATGCGGACGCACTCTTAAGGCAAGCGAAGTGATGCCTCAAATTCCCTTAGCCATATCGAATTGGACTACAAAGCCCGTTCCGCGTACAAGCTTGAAGACGGCGCAAAAAGAATCGAAGTACGAGACGGAGACATTCGCCAGCGCGCTTGGCGAAGCGAACAGCGGCGCCGCCAGCGCTTCTTCAAAGAAGGCTGGCTCCACATCGGCCCAATCTTCACCCACGGTGAACCCACCTGTTACGGGGAATTCGCACAGCAACAGAGGCGAGCCGGCGAACTCCCATAGTGAGAAAATCGGCGAATTCCACCTATTTTCCGAAGCCGGAGAGGCCGGTCAGGCGCAATTCACCCCGGCGATGGGCAGCGCCTCAGTCTCGCCAGCATCCTCCGCTGCGGTCGCTGGCGCGGAAAAAGGCGGTTCGCTGACATCGGCTTCCGCAGGCCTGAGCGAGGAGGCCGGTCATGCGCAATTCATCGCCACAACGGGTAACGCCTCATTTCCCGCCGCAGCAAAAAGCAATTCCGTAACATTCAAATCTTCGCGCCATAGCGAAAAGGCCAGTCAGGCGCAATACACCGCCGCAACTGGAAGCGTCTCACTGCCTGCAGCATCCGCCGCTCCGGCCTGCGGCGCAGCGGAAAGCAGCTCCCTCAGATCCAACTCTTCGCGCCGAAGCGAGGAGACCAGTCAGTTTCAATACATCGCCGCAACTAAAAGCGCCTCGCCCCCTGCTACATCCTCCACTGAGGCTCCCGGCGCAGCGAAAAGCGCCCCCGTGGCGTCCAAGTCTTTGCGCCAGAGCGAAGAGGCCAGTCAGGCGCAGCACGCCGCCGCAAGCGCCAGCGCCTCAATCCCTGCAGCATTCACTGCTTCGAGCCCCGGCGCAGTGAAAAGCGGCTCTGAGACATCGAACTCTTCACGCCGGAGCCAAGAGGCAAGTCAGTCTGAATACGCCGCCGCAAGCGGCAGCGCCTCAATCCCTGCCGCATCCGCCGCTGCGAGCCCCGGCGCTGCGAAAAGCGGTATCGAGACATCCAAGTCTTTACGCCGAAGCGAGGAGGTCAGCCGGGCGCGATTCACCCCAGCCTCACGCCCCGCGGCCGCGGCTTCGAGCCCCGGCACAGCAAAAAGCGGCTCCGTGACATCCAAGTCCCTACGCCGGGGCAAAGAGGCCAGTCCGGCCCAATACACCGCCGCAACCGGAAGCATCTCACTGCCCACAGCGCCCGCCGCTGGAATCTCGCCCACATTCAACTCCTCACCCCCGAGCGAAGAAGCCAGTCAGGCGCAATCCACCCTAGCCTCAGTCCCCGCATCCGCCGCTGCGAGCCCCGGCGCAGCAGAAAGCGGTTCCGTGACATCGAACTCCTCACGCCGGAGCCGAGAAGCCAGTCAGGCGCAATTCACACCGGCGACAGGGAGCGCTTCAATCCCCGCAGCGCCTGCCGCCGCAGTCTCCGAAACAGCAGAGAGCGGCTCCGCCGGATCTAATTCCTCACGCCGGAGCGAAGAAGGCAAGCAGGCGCAATACATTGCTGCAACTGGCGGTGCGCCAGCCCCCCCAGCGTCCGCCGATGCGTTCACGGGCGCAGCAATGAGCGCCTCTGCGACAGCAACCCCCTCGGCCCGGAGCGCGCGGTCTGGAAGCGGTAACGCGCCCGCATCCGGCCCGGCGCCCGCGGCGGCCAAAGACGTTGCGGCAAACACTCCCGGAACAGCGTTGAATGAGTTTACGCCAGCGACTGGCGCCGCAGATACCATAACTGGGGCGCCGGCCAGCCAAGCCAAAGCCGAATCCCCCGTTGCCCTGGTGCGCTCACAGACGCATTTCGTACCTGACGCGCCGCAGCAATCGGGATCATCTGCGGTGGAATCAAGCCGCGCCGATCCTGCAGCCCAAGGTGCGGGAGCGGTTTCGGGCTCCCGGTCAAGCGCGGCGTTAAAGGCGGGGGATGGCTCCCCCGGCTCGAATGATGACGCCTCGGGCTCCTATCGTAATCAACATCCGGGCGAAGCCCATCCAACGGCGCCAGTTGAAGCTTCGCGGACAGCCGAAGCTAATGCGAGCGCCGGCCTCAACACGGGCGGCGCGACGCCAGCTCAACAAATCGTCGACAGCATTAAGCGCGCTCTGCCGCAGGATCCGGCGAGCCAGACGGCCAGCGATGTGCAGCAGCCTGAACTGAATGGGCGGCAGCCATTGAAAAGCATTACTCTGGCGCTCTCGCCCGCAAACCTCGGAAATGTCGCCGTAGAGTTGTCGCTGCAGAACGGAAAGCTTGGGGTGAAGCTGCAAGTTTCCGAGGCGGATACTGCGCAATTGCTTCGCCAAGAAGGCGGCTCTCTTGAAAAGCTGCTGCAATCGGCGGGCTACGCCGTGCAAAATCTTTCCATACATGTTGTAGCTCAGCCTTCTCAGCCGGGCCAAGCCGCAGCACAGACGGCGCCGAACGGTCAGAACGCCTCCAATCCGTTCCAACCCGATGGAGGCAGCCAGAAGCAGCAGAGCCAGTCACAACACAACAACGGTCAGCCGGCAGACAGGCATCAAGATCAGGGGCCAGGATATGGACGTGTTGAAGATCTTAGCAGCGGTGGTTCTCTCTATATCTAGCACCACTCCGTCCGCGCCTGCAGGGCTCGGCCTTTGCGAAGGGGAGATGACCAGGGCGGCGGCCAAGTATCAGATCCCACTTGGCATTCTCTACGCTGTGGGGCTAACGGAAACCGGGTTTGGCGGCCAGCTGCATGCTTATGCCCTCAATCTTCAGGGCGACGCCGTCCTCTCGCTCGATAAGGAGCAGGCCATCCTTCGATTTCATGCAGCGAAAAATTCCGGCATGCGGTTGATCGACGTAGGGTGCATGCAGCTCAATTACTATTTCCACGGAGATCGCTTCGCCTCGATCGAGGACATGTTCGATCCCCATAAGAATGTCGACTACGGAGCCCGGTTTCTGAAAGAGCTTAAACTTCGCGAAGGAAGCTGGACCATGGCCGTGGCGCGCTACAACGCCGGCAAGAATAACGATCCGGCTCAGAAGCGCTATGTCTGCAGAGTGCTTGGGCGTCTCGTTGAAAGCGGCTTTGGGGCATGGACAGCGCAAAGCTCGGCGTTCTGCCAAAGCGAATTGAAGCAGCTCAACGCCGCAACCTCCAAACCTTCGGGGGTGCGAGCGACCAGTTCCGCGCAAGTTCCTTAAGTGAACGTCTGCGCGGGCATGACGAAGGGTATTATACATTCAAGGAATTGAAACTCATGGACGCAAATCTGCAAATTCTTGTGGTTGATGACTACATTACTATGGTCCGGATCGTTCGAAAGCTCCTGAAGCAAATCGGCTACGAAAATGTGGACGAAGCGTCGAACGGCGAAATGGCGTTGGGAATGATAAAGCAAAAAAAATATGGGCTTATCATATCCGATTGGAACATGGAGCCTATGACAGGCTACGAGTTGCTTAAGAATGTCAGGGAAGCTGAGGAGACGGCGAAGACGCCCTTCATACTGGTCACGGCTGAGTCCAGGCCGGATAACGTCGCAGCCGCGCAGAAATTGGGCGTGAACGAATATTTGGTCAAGCCGTTCAGTGCGCCTGTTCTCAAGGATAAGATCGATAAAGCGCTCTCCACAGTGTCCGCGTAAGCGAGATGGCGTACTCCATGGGAGCGCCGCAAGCTCAAGCGTAAGCATGGTTCATATGCTGTTACGGAGCGGATAGGGAATATCAATGCAATCGAGCCTATATGTGGCGCTTTCGGCGCAGGTTGCTCTTCAAAACCGCCTCGATTCCATTGCGCAAAACGTCGCGAATGGAACGACCGCGGGCTATCGCGCGAACGAGACGAAGTTCGATAGCGTGCTGTCCGATATGAGCGACCCGCAGGTGGCCTTCGTGACGTCTGGACGCACAGTTATAAGGCGTAGTTCCGGAGAGCTGGTCAAAACCGGGAATCCTCTCGATGTCGCTGTTAAGGGGCAAGGCTGGCTGTCAGTTGCTACGCCAACTGGTCAAGCCTACACCCGCGATGGCCGCATGCGCATGAATCCCACAGGTGAACTGGTTTCTTTGAACGGCAACTCGATACTCGACGCAGGCGGGTCGCCCATTCAACTTGATCCAAACGCAGGCCATCCCGAGATCGGGGCGGACGGATCGATTACGCAGGGAGGCACGAGGGCCGGCGTCCTCGGCTTGTACATGCTCGATGGCGGCGCTCAGCTCTCCCGGGTCGAAGGAGGCGTGACTTCTAGCATTCCTGGGACCCCGGTTGTCGATTCCATCGCTAACGGAGTCGTGCAGGGCTTCGTCGAGCAATCGAATGTCAATCCCATAACGGAGATGACCCGTCTTATTTACGTGCAGCGAGCATTTGACGGCGTTAGCGCTACAATGCAATCCGCCGAAACCAGCATGAAGAACGCCATTCAAACCCTTGGGTCGTCCACTTGACGGCGGACCTTTAGCCCGTGGCCTTTGAAACTCTTCCGCAATATGGGCGTGACGGCAAGGGCGGGCTTAAGACTTTGGCTGCCTATCTGGAGGCGGCCACGCCTGACGACCTCATCAATATTTGGGGCAGCGTAGAGGAACTTGCCAGCAGCCATGTCCGAATTGTAGGGCTATCGAAGTTCGCGAAGCTTGGCGATTGGATTTCGATCGAGACAGATTCGGGTGATCAAATTGCAGAAGCAATCCGGATCAATAGTGAATCGATCCTTGTGCGGCCGCTTGAGGACAAACATCGGCCCTCAATAGGCGCGAAAGCCAGGATCGCCCAGGGGCTTGAGCTTCGTCCCGATGAGACGTGGAAAGGCCGCGTGATCGACGCCTTGGCCCGCCCGGTGGATAGTGGGCCGCCACTTGTCAGCGGGACACGCTCAATGCCGCTCGACCGCGCGCCTCCCTCAGCGTTTCATCGTGAGCGGGTGAGCGAGCCGGTCTTCACCGGCGTGCGTGCGATCGATATCTTCACTCCTCTATGCGCCGGGCAACGCATTGGAATATTTGCGGGCTCCGGCGTCGGCAAATCGACATTGCTTTCAATGCTCGCTCGGGGAAACCGATTCGATACGACTGTTTTCGCCGCCATAGGCGAACGCGGCCGGGAGGTGAAGGAGTTCGTCGAAGACACGCTGGGGGAAGGCATCGGCAAGTCAATCGTGGTCGTTTCCACGAGCGATGAAAGCCCGATGATGAGGCGTCTTGCGGCAAAAACAGCGCTTGGCGTTGCTGAATACTTCCGGGATACAGGGCAACGGGTTCTGCTGATCTTCAATTCCATCACACGCTACGCGCAAGCAGTCCGAGAAATTGCTCTTGCCGCGGGTGAGCCGCCTGTTTCCAGGGGGTTCCCGCCCAGTGTCTTCACCGGGCTGCCGAAACTTCTTGAGCGCGCAGGTTGCGATGCCGAGGGAGGCTCGATCACGGGGGTGTTCTCCGTCCTCGTTGAGGGTGACGATCATAACGACCCTATCGCCGACACCTTACGAGGCATTCTCGACGGGCACATCGTCCTCGACCGGGCGATAGCAGATCAGGGGCGCTTTCCTGCCATCGATACTCTCGCCTCTGTTTCAAGACTTGCCATGCGTGTATGGTCTCCAGCTCAGCGCGCCGCTGTGAGCAATCTCAAGGCGCTTGTCGCCAAATTTGAAGAGACGCGCGACATTCGCCTGATTGGCGGCTACAAAGCGAACAACGACCCGGAGCTAGATAGGGCCGTGGTTCTCGTGCCGCGCCTTTATCAGTTTCTTTCTCAAGGGCCGGACGATGTGCGGCATGACGAGACGCTCGACGCCATGCTGAGGGCGATTTCGGGTTAGGCTGCAGGTCGGCCCGTAGAGCAACCTTCGTCCAATCGGGCGCGGACTTCCCGCCTAAAAACGGTGGTTGCGGCGGTGAAACGCCCGCCATTGTCACTGCCGGCTTGACCCAGCCGTCAGCAACGCATTGAAAAACGCTTTTTCTTTCTGCCTGGATGGCCGGGTCAAAGCCCAAGAGTGTCCGGTTTAAATCTTCAATGAAATCAACGACCGGCATGTCATGCACAATTTTTGCGATAATCGCGGCCAGGCTCGCTCTCCCATCGCATCCGCTTGCGGATGCGATAACTTTTGCTGGCAAACACGCCTTGGCGTGCTTGCAACTCAGAGTTATCGCGTTTGCAAGCAAACGCGACGCGGAGAAGGGACCCTGTGGCGCCGTCTCGCAAAAAAGAGGCCTTTTTCTCAAGCCGTTGGTTTGCGCCAAATTTAAACCGGACACTATTGGGTCAAAGCCCGGCCATGACGAGGCGTGTGATAATTCATCCGGAGGGTCCGGTTTTGTTTTCACATTCAACCAGCGGCAAGCATGCTGTGAATCTGCGCTACAACGGCGGCGCCTTCCCCCACAGCGGCCGCAACCCGCTTGGTCGAACCCGCCCGCACGTCTCCGATAGCGAAAACGCCAGGGCGGCTGGTCTCAAGCGGCAGGAGAGGACGGGAGTTCGCCGCCGCCCCATCGGCGCAACTAGCTCCGGTGATTACAAACCCTTTGCCGTCAACCGCGACGCAGCGATTGAGCCAGGAGGCATTCGGGTCGGCGCCGATGAAGAGAAAGAGGTGACGCAAGGGACAGGTATGCGTTGCGCCGGTCGCGCGATCGCGAAACGTTGCTGCGGTCAGGCCTGTGATCTCATCGCCTTGCAATGCAGTCACCTCGGTCCCGGTGTGTATTTCCACGTTCGGCAGCGCTGCGATACGGTCGATAAGGTAGCGCGACATCGACGTTTCCAAGCCGGGGCCACGCACCACGAGATGCAAGCGTTTTACCTTCGGCGCGAGGAATGCCACGGCCTGGCCTGCGGAATTGCCTCCGCCCACCAGCGCCACCTCCTCGCCCTCGCAGAGCTTCGCCTCCACGGGCGAGGCCCAATAGGAGATGCCCCTGCCCTCGAAGTCCGCCAGATTTGAGATCGCCGGCCGGCGGTAGCGCGCGCCCGACGCAATAACCACGGTACGGGCCCGCGCCGAATCCCCATTGGTAAACTCCAGCCGCATGGGAGCGCCGGACTTCTGCTCGGAATCTTCGCAATGGAGGCGCCCCACCTCTAGTGGGATTGCAATCTCCGCGCCGAACTTCAGCGCCTGATTGAAGGCGCGTCCGGCGAGCGCCATGCCGGAGATGCCGCTCGGGAAACCGAGATAATTTTCGATGCGCGCCGACGCGCCCGCCTGCCCGCCAAAGGCTCGCTCATCGAGCACCAGCACCGACAAACCCTCGGATGCGGCATAGACCGCAGCTGCAAGCCCAGCGGGTCCGGCGCCCACGACGGCCACGTCATAGACCCTTTCCGGATCGAGCTCCGGCGTTATGCCGAGGCAGACGCCTGCTTCGGCGTCCGTGGGCCGCCTTAGAACGGTTCCGTTCGGGCACACCATCAAAGGCAGCTCGCCGGGGAGCACGCCGAAGCGCTCGATTATGGCGCGGCCGTCTGGATCGTTGGCGGCATCGAGCACTGTATGGGGGTAGCCATTGCGGCCGAGAAAGCCTTGCAGCCGCACAAGATCGGGCGAGCCTTGATTGCCAACGAGCACAGACCCGGCCCCGCCGTCCTCGATCAGTCCTACGCGGCGCAAAATAAAGGCCCGCATCATGATCTCGCCGACCTCTGCGGAGCCGATCATAAGGGCGCGCACATGCGCCGCGTCGAATGGAAGCGCTGTACAACCCTCGGCGCCAGCGCGGCCAGCCGCAAGCAATTCCCGTCCCGAGAGCTGGCTGACCTCGCCCGAGAATTGACCGGGTCCATGGCTGATGATAGCCGCTTCGCGATTGAGGCCATCGCGGCGCACGACATCGATCGAGCCTTTTAGCACGAGCCAGGCCGGAGCATGGCGCTCGCCCGCGTCGAACACCGTCTGGCCGGGTGCAAAGTCCGTCGCGGGGCCGCTTGCAAAACGCTTCGCCGTCTCGATTTGGGCCGCGTCGAGCACGGGAAACAGCTGGTGGCCGCGGGTCAAAACAAGGGTCATCGGTCCTCTCTTCTTTGGGCTTGGCCGCCGTTTCAAATCGGTGCTGAGCATTCCGCTTTAAAGAGGGCGCCGCCGTCCGCCCGGCTGCTGGCCCCAGCGATCCATCGCCTTCATGCGCTCTTTCGCCCGGCTCGCCCGCGCCACAGGCTGCGCCGCGCCGCTTCCATCATTTGAGCTGCGCCTCCAGCCGTCGCACGATCTCGAATGCAATTCCGGTCGGCGAGCCCCCGGCGTCGACGATGATGGGATGTTCGCCGGCAGTTGGCTCCTCCAGCGTCGCGAACTGGCTTTCGAGCAAGGCCACTGGCATGAAATGTTCATGCCTCGCCGCCATGCGCCGGCGAATGAGGTCATACGTCCCTTTGAGGTAAACCAGCGCAACCTGCGGGCGTGCGCCGATGATCATGTCTCTGTAGCTTCGCTTCAGCGCCGAGCAGCTTATCACGCCAGCCTCGCCTTTCGCCCGCCAACTATCGATTTCGTCAGCAATCCTGCGAAGCCAGACCATCCGGTCCTCGTCCGTCAGAGGCGTCCCGCTATGCATTTTCTCGATGTTTTCAGGGGGATGCAGATCGTCGCCCTCCTGGAACTGGCAGCCGAGCGCGACCGCGAGCAGGGCCGCGATCGTGGTTTTGCCCGATCCGGAGACGCCCATCACGACGACGATTACCGGCCGGTTTATGCGATGCGGCAGCGCTGCATGCCACGTTCTGTCAGGAGGCATCAAGGCAAACTCCCACCGGCCCGGTCAACGGAACACCCCTCACCCGGCGCCTGGCAAAGCCAGCCGCCACCCTCTCCCGCAAGGGGAGAGGGTTATTCCAACGTTCCCTCTCACATCCGCATCCGCCTGCGGATGCGGATTTCAGGAGTGGCAATCTCGCCAAGGCGAGATTGCGTGGGAGAGGGACAAGGTGAGGGGCAAGCCGTTTGCGCTGAACGTTGTCGATCTGCGGGCGCAGCCGATGAACTTTGCTTAGATCACCCAAGATACGAATATTCCGCTGTTCACTCATGACTCCAGCTTCGGCGTCGTGACGACGGGCCGCCAGGACCGGTTCCCGTCGCGCGCAAGAAGGCCGTCCGCCTCCAACGGTCCATCGCTCCCCGATACATATGTGGGAATCTCTGATTTGTCCGCGGCCCACGCGTCGAGAACCGGCTGCACAACGCGCCAGGCCTCCTCCACCATGTCGGCGCGCATGAACAGCGTAGGGTCGCCCATCATGACATCGTAGATTAGCGTCTCGTAACCGACATTAGGCTCCTTCGCAAACCAATCGTTGTCGTGAAAGTCCATCCTCACCGCTGCGATGTCCACCACCGGACCCGGTCGCTTGACCGCGAATTGCAGCGAGATTCCCTCGTTCGGCGCGATAGAAAATATGAGCCAGTTATCGGGCAGGCAATGGACTGGCGTGTGCTGAAACGGAGTGTAGGGCGCCTGCTTGAAACGGATGGCGATCTCCGTCTTGCGCCGCGACATATGTTTGCCGGTGCGGATGTAGAGGGCACTCCAGCCCAGCGCCAGTTGTCGATCTGGAGTTGCATCGCGACGTAGGTTTCGATTCTTGAATCTGGCGCGATATTAGGCTCATTCCGATAGGCCTTCATTTGCTTTCCCGCCACCACACCAGCGCCGTACTGGGCTCGCACCACCCGGTTCGGCTTGACCGGGCACATCGCGGCGAACACTTCGGCCTTCTTGGCGCGTATCGAGGCGGCGTCGAAGCCGCCGGGCGGCTCCATCGCCACCATCGAGAGCAGCGCGAAAACGTGGTTGGGCACCATGTCACGGAGCGCGCCCGTCGCCTCGTAGAACGTTCCGCGGCCCTCCACCCCGACAGTTTCGGCGACCGTGATCTGGACATGATCGACGCGGTCGCGGTTCCAGAGGGGCTCGAGATCCCATTGGCGAAGCGAAGCGCCATGATATTCTGGACCGTCTCCTTGCCGAGGAAATGATCGATCCGGAAGATCTGATCCTCGCTCAGCGTGCGCAGGACGCGCGCATTCAGCTTTCGCGCCGAGTCCAGACTATGGCCGAAGGGCTTCTCGAACACCACACGGCGCCAGTAGCGCAGCTTGCCACCCTCGTCTTGCGGCTGATCGATCAGGCCGGCCTTGCAAAGCTGCTCAACTACGGGACAAAAGAAATGTTCGGCGACGGCGAGATAGAAGATCGCGTTGCCCCCCGTGCCTTGGGTCTTTTCCGCCCCGGCCAACGCAGCGCGCAGCTTCTCGTAAAGCTCGGGCTTGGCGATGTCGCCCGGAACGTAGGACATTTTTTCCGCGAGCCTGCTCCAAGCCGCCTCGTCGACGCGGCTGCCATTGAACTCCGAGGCGCTGCGGCTATAGGTTTTAAGCTTCTCGTAGAGTTTACCGCGCCAGCTTTCCGCGGTTTCTTCCGACCGGGCGACGCCGATCAGCGAGAAATGCTCGGGCAGCAAATGAGTGCGCGAGAGATTGTACAAAGCAGGGACCAACAGCCGCGCGGTGAGGTCGCCGCTCGCGCCGAACACCACCATGGCGCATGGGCCGGGCGGCTTGGGCTCTTGCCGCGGAGAGCACTCAACGATCTGCATGATGTCAGACATCAGGATCGCGCGGTTGCCGGCCATGGTGCTACTCTTTCGTGTTAATAGGCGCTGTTCGGGAGTGTTCGGACTTGAGTTCGAGGCCGCCGACCCCTGCGGACTTCGATGTGGCCGCCAAAGCCGAAACGCATGGCGGAGAGGATCTTATCCCCGAAGGTGTGCTCCTGCCGTGAGCGGAATCGGGCGAAGAGCGCAGAGGAGAGAACCTCCGCCGGAACCGCCTCTTCGATTGCGGCCTCGATGGTCCAGCGGCCCTCTCCAGAGTCCTGAACGAAGCCGGAGAAGTGCTCAAGCTGAGGGTCCTTGGCCAGCGCAGCCGCGCCAAGGTCGAGTAGCCATGATGAAATAACGCTGCCGCGCCGCCAAACCTCCGCGATATCCGGCAGGTTAAGCTCGAAGCGTTCGTCCTCAAGCAAATCCTTCGAGTTCTTGTTGCGAAGAATGTCGAAGCCCTCGGCATAAGCCTGCATCAGGCCATACTCGATGCCGTTATGCACCATCTTCACGAAATGCCCGGCGCCGGAGGGGCCGGCGTGAATGTAGCCGCGCTCGGCGCGGGTATCGCGGTTCTCCCGGCCCGGCGTTCGGGGGATCTCGCCGGCGCCGGGCGCGAGCGCCGAGAAGATCGGATCGAGACGATCCACGGCCTCCTTTGGGCCGCCGATCATCATGCAGTAGCCGCGATCGATCCCCCAAATGCCGCCGGAGGTGCCGCAGTCGACATAATGGATGCGCTTTTCCGCCAGGCCTTTGGCGCGGCGGATATCGTCTTTGTAATAAGTGTTGCCGCCATCGATGATGATGTCGTCCGGCTCCAGCAGATCGCCAAGATGGGCGACAGTCTCCTCCGTGATCTGTCCCGCCGGCAGCATCACCCAAACAGCGCGGGGCTTCTCCAGCGCCTTCACCACCTCCGCGAGCGAGCCAACCGCAGCGGCGCCGTCTTTCGCCAGCGCCTCCCCCGCGGCTGGATTGGCGTCGAACACCACGCAATGATGACCCGCTCTCATCAAGCGGCGGGAAATATTGCCGCCCATCCGCCCAAGGCCGATAACGCCGATCTGCATGTGCTTGCTCCTTAAGTATTCGCCGCTATTTGAGGGCCTCATCGATGGACCGGCCCAGCTCCGCCAGCCCTGCTTCGACATCGGTCAGGTGGACGCGCAAGACTCGCCGGCCGCGCTCGGCAAGCACCTCCAAATCGCCCCGCGCTTGCGCCGCCTTCACCACGCCGAAGCTGTAGGAATGGCCGGGCACCACAATATCGGCCGGGTCGTCGCAGGTGATTTGCAGAAACACTCCGGAATTGGGGCCGCCCTTATAGGCTTGGCCCGTCGAATGCTGGAAGCGCGGGCCGTAACCCACGCAAGTCGCGGCAAGTGTCTTGTCGCGAATACGCGCGCGCATCGCCGTCAGCGCCCGTGTATTTGCATTGTTTTGCGGAATGTAAGCCAGCAGCGCGGCGTAATCGCCCTCGCCGGATGCGCCCAAAATGGCTTTTCAGATAGCCAGATAGCGTGCCGACCCTGCCAAGTTCCGCGGCGTTGCGCGGATCGGCGTAGAGCGCCACGCCGTTTTCGCTCAGCAGCGGCTTTTCTTCCGGCAGGCGATGCGACCTCTCGAATTCCTCGGTCAAGGTATGCGTCTTATTTTTGCTCGCTTCAACATCCGGCTGGTCGAAGGGGTCGATGCCGATGATGGCGCCCGCCACAGCGGTTGCGATTTCCCAGCGGAAGAATTCGGCGCCCGTATGCCAGAGATCCTTCACGCTTATCCGGGCGACCGGGTTGCCCGCGCTCTCCAAAGCGGCGACCGCTTGGCGTTGCCCCGCATCGAACTGACCGGCCAGCTCCAAATAGACAAAAAACCTGTCTTGGCCGTATTGGGGGGGCGCGCCGAGCGGCTCGCCGTCGACCGGGATCACCCCGAGGCCATGCTTGCCGGTGCTTTCCGCGAGAAGCTGCTCCAGCCAGGCGCCGAAGCTCGCGATTGCCGGGGAGGCGATGATCGTCACCTTATCGCGCCTGAACCGTGTCGCCGCCACGCCCAGGCCGGCGCCGAGCCGGACGCCCGGATTCTCCGCTGGCGGCACATCCTCGCCGCAGGATCGCGCCATCTGTTGCGCAGTCTCAAGGAGGCGCTTCACGTCGAGACCGATCGCCGCCGCGGGGACGAGGCCGAAATTCGACAGCACCGAATAGCGTCCGCCGATGGAGGCGACGCCATGAAAGATGTGAGCAAAGCTGAGTTGCTTGGCCCGCTTCTCCAGTGAGGAACCGGGGTCGGTCACTGCGACAAAGTTTTCGCCCGCCTTATCCTTGCCGCGCACGGCGGCCGCGCGGTCGAAGAAATAGTCGAGGAAGATGTTGGGTTCGAGCGTGCCGCCGGATTTGGAGGACACGATGAAAAGCGTCTTCGCAATGTCGAGCGCATTCTCGATCGCCTTGATCTGCGCTGGATCGGTGCTATCCAGCACATGGAAGCGCGGCCAGCCCGGCTGCTGACGGAAGGTCTCGGCGAACACTTCCGGACCAAGGCTCGACCCGCCCATTCCAAGCAGAAGTACATCGGTGAACTCGCGCTCTTTCACCCAATTCGCGAAGGCCGCTAAATGTCCTGCATCGGTTAATTCTTGCCCGATGATTGTAAGCCAGCCCGTCCACTTGTCCTCGTCAGTGCCGTCCCAAAGAGATTTATCGCCTGCCCAAAGCCTGCGAATGAGGCCGCCCGCGCGCCAAACTTCCAGCTCCGCTTCAAAGGCGGTTTTCATCTCCGCGGAGCCGGGCGCTATTTCAAGACTATCGCGCACGCCCTCGAGAAGCAGACGCCGGTGCCTTGCGACAGCGTCAAGCAATTTGTCGAACGCATCCGCGAACTGCTGCACGCCTTCGACGACAAGCTGTTCCGTCACCTCTTTCAGCGAGATGCCGTGGCTGGCAAGCGCGGCAAGCGTCGCGCGCGCTCCATCGATATCCCTTTCAATGGCGCCGGGCATTGCTTCGCCATGATCGCGAAAAGCGTCCATCGTCGCTGGCGGCATGGTATTCACAGTGTCGGGACCGATCAGCTCGTCCACATACAACGTATCTTTGTAAGCTGGGTTTTTGACGCCCGTCGAAGCCCAAAGCAGGCGTTGAGTCTTCGCGCCCGCTGCGGCGAGGCGTTCCCAGCGCGGGCTGGAAAAAAGCGCCTTATAGCGAGCGTAGGCTTCCTTCGCATTGGCGACCGCCACTTTGCCGCGCAACCGCTCCGCCGCCGCCTTGTCGCTGAGGCTATCTAGCCGCTTGTCGATCTTTGTGTCGATGCGGCTGACAAAAAAACTGGCGACGCTGCCGCTCTTGGAGATATCGCCTCCCGCCTGCTTCAAATGTTCGAGGCCGGAGATGTACGCTTCGACGACCTGCTCGTAGACATCCACAGAAAACAGCAAGGTGATGTTGATGTTCAGCCCGCGCCCAATCAACTCGCGAATAGCCGGTATGCCGGCCGGGGTGGCAGGGACCTTCACCATGAGGTTGGGGCGCTCAACTGCCGTCCATAGGCGCAACGCTTCGGTCACTGTGGCTTCTGTGTCGTTGGCGAGGTAGGGCGAGCATTCGAGACTGACATAGCCGTCGCGGCCTTCCGTTTCATCGTAAACGGCGCGCAAAACGTCCGCCGCGGCGCGGATATCGGCTATGGCCAGATGCTCGAAGATTTCGGAGATGCTATGATCCCCCTGGGCCTGAAACTGCTTCAGGGCGCCGTCATACTCTTCGCTTTCGGCGATGGCCTTCTCGAAAATGGAGGGATTGGAGGTGAGGCCCTTTAGCCCGTCGCGTTCGATGAGCGCGCCCAGCTCACCCGATTCGACCAGACTGCGCTTCAGATAATCGAGCCAGGGCGACTGGCCGCATTCTTCGAGCTGCTTTAACGGGTTCATCCGGTTTATCCCCTAGCTTTTGCAATTTGATCCTTCGCCGCCGCGAGCACTTTCTCCGGCGTAAAGCCGAATTTCTTAAATAGGTCAGCCATCGGCGCTGACGAGCCGAAGGTGTGCATGCCAATCTTCGCGCCGGAACTCCCAGCGTAACGATCCCAGCCTATCACAGACCCTTCCTCGACCGACACGCGCGCAGTCACATTCTGCGGAAGCACGCTATCCCTATAAGCCTGATCCTGCTTCTCGAACAACTCCCATGACGGCATGCTGACGGCGCGGGCCGGAATGCCCTCCTGTTTAAGCGCCTCGTAGGCGCCGACGCAGAGCGCGACTTCGCTGCCCGTGCCGATCAGGATCACTTCCGGCTTGCCGTCTTCCGCGCCGGCCATGATATAGGCGCCCCGCTCCAGGCCTTTTGCGGAGGCGTAGCGCTGCCGGTCGAAGGTGGGCAGAGGCTGGCGGCTCAGCACAAGACAGGCCGGCTCGTGCTTCAGACCGATGATGACGCGCCATGCCTCAACCACTTCGTTCGCGTCCGCGGGCCTTAGCGTGATGAGGCCGGGAACTGCGCGCAATGCGATAAGCTGCTCGACCGGCTGATGCGTTGGACCGTCCTGCCCGAGCCCTATCGAGTTCGTGCGTAAAAATGTAAATCGCGGGCAGATCCATCAGTGCGCTCAAGCGGATGGGCGGCTTCATATAATCGGAGAAGATCAGGAAGCCCGCGCCGTAGCTGCGGATCTTGGACAGGGCGAGCCCATTCACAATCGCGCCCATGGCGTGCTCGCGGATGCCGAAATGCAGATTGCGGCCGTCATAATGGCCAGCCTCGAAATCGCCTGCGCCCTCGAATGTAAGGCGGGTCTTGGTCGAAGGCGCGAGATCCGCCGCGCCGCCGATCAGCCACGGATAATGCGGCGCTATCGCGTTCAGCACCTTGGCGGATGAGTCACGCGTGGCGAGGCCCTTGGGATCAGCGGGGAAACTCGGCAGGCTCGCATCCCAACCATCGGGCAGTTCGCGCCTTTGCATCCGCTCGATCTCGTCCGCAAGGTCTGCATGCTCGGCCCGGTATGCCTCAAGCCGCTCCTGCCAAGCCGCCTGGAGTTTTTGGCCTCTCTCGCCAATACCGGCGCGGAAATGCTCACGCACGCCGTCCGGCACGAGGAACTTGGCGTCCTCCGGCCATCCATAGCTGCGCTTGGCGAGACGAATCTCTTCCTCGCCAAGCGGCTCGCCATGGGCCGCGGCGGTATCGTGCTTGTGCGGCGCGCCGTAGCCGATATGGCTGTCGACAATGATGAGGGTTGGCGCCTCGCGGTTCTTTCGAAAGGCTTCGAGCGCGCTTGCGAGCGCATCCGTATCGTTGGCGTCGCTCACATGCATCACGTTCCAGCGATAAGCGCTGAAGCGCTCGCCCACATCCTCGCTGAAAGCGAGATCGGTGTGGCCTTCAATGGTTATGCGATTGCTGTCGTAGATCCAGCAAAGGTTTCCAAGCATGAGATGCCCAGCCAGAGAGGCGGCTTCGCTGGTGACGCCTTCCATCATGTCGCCGTCACCGCACACGGTATATACGTCGTAGTCGAAAATCGTGAAGCCCGGCCGGTTGAAGCGCTGGCCCAGCCAGCGCCCGGCCATCGCCATGCCTACGCTCATCGCGCAGCCTTGCCCAAGCGGGCCGGTTGTCGCCTCGACGCCGGTGGTCACATGATATTCAGGGTGCCCCGGAGTCTTACTGCCGATCTCACGGAAGTGCTTGATGTCGTCGAGCGTGACGGCTGGCTCATGAAGAATTTCATAGTCAGCGTTGACCTCCCTTACGCCAGCGAGATGCAGCACCGAGTAGAGAAGCATAGAGGCATGGCCGTTGGAGAGCACGAAGCGGTCGCGGTCCGGCCAGAGCGGATCCTCGGGATCGAAGCGCAGGAAGCTCTGCCATAAGGTATAGACCACCGGCGCCAAGGCCATGGGCGTGCCGGGGTGGCCGGAATTGGCCTTCTGCACGGCGTCCATCGACAAGGTGCGGATCGTGTTGATGCAGAGGCTGTCGATCGAAACCGCGCCCTGCGGGGACTTTGATTTCACATCTGCTTCAAGGGTCATGAGTGCTTTCCGCGCTGCGCCGTTCAGGTACGAGCCCCCACCCCAACAAACGCTCGGGAGGCCGATTTGTCCCCAGTGTCGGTAAATTAGCGCGCGCTGGGCTCGAATTTGCTCGCGCTTTGTTGTGCACTGCCGGCGGCGCCGATTGGGCGTAACGGTCCCAGCGTCCTGCAAATGGCGCATTGCAAATCGCTAAACTGCTAGGAAAAACACGCGCATGGCGTTCAAGGTTCAGGTCGGTCCGGCGCAGATTGCGATCCATCAAGGGCAAACGGTGCTGGTGACGGAGACAGATGGACAGGTGAAATGGCCGAGCCAGCACGGTTTGTACTTTCGCGACACACGGGTCATCAGCGCCTGGGCCATCTATGCAAATGGCGAGCCGTGGGAGCTTCTGAACGGAGGCGCCGTCTCCTCTCATGAGGCGCGCATCTGCCAGACCAATCGCGCCTTCGAGAGCGAGGACGGCCCAATCGGGGCGCGGACGCTAGGTCTCGTGATCGGGCGCCATATCGATGCCGGACTGCACGAAGACATCGACATCACGAACAACAGCTTGCGGCCGGTGCGCTTCAATCTGGAGATCGCTGATTCGCTCCGACTTCGCCGACATCTTCGAAGTCAAGAGCGGCCGTATCGTCCGGCGCGGCCGAATAACCACGTCATGGTCGCAGAAGCGGCAAGCACTGCACATCACCTACCGCAACAAGGATTTCGGCCGCGAGGTGGTCGTACTCACCGGCGAGGGAGACGGTGAACCTGTGGTGAACGCCAACGGACGGCTCAGCTTTGAGGTCGCGCTGGATGCTGGGCAAGCTTGGCATCGCTGCCTCATGTACGATCTGGTGGAGGGCGAAAAGCCGCAACCTGGCGCCGCGAGGATGCGCCCATACCGCCGAAACATCGGATTATGCCAACGACATGGAAGACTGGCGGCGCGCTGTTCTGAAGATCAACACGAGCAACGAGGAATTCTATCGCTTCTACAATCAGGGCGTTCAAGATATGGCGGCTTTGCGGTTGCCGCTCGCGGGCACCGATCACATGGTGTTCGTTCCGGCCGCTGGGTTGCCGTGGTTCGTGGCGCTGTTTGGCCGCGACACGCTGATCGCCTCCTTGCAGACCATGATCGTGTATCCCGAGTTCGCGGCGGGCGCTCTGGAGGTTCTCGGGCGGTATCAGGCGACGGAGCGCGATGACTACCGCGACGCTGAGCCCGGTAAGATTTTGCACGAGCTGCGCTATGGCGAGCTGGCGCATTTCAATTTGATCCCGCATACGCCTTACTATGGCACAGCGGACGCGACGCCCCTTTACCTCGTGGCGCTGCATTCGGCGTGGCGCGCCACCGGCGAGCGCGCGCTGATCGAGCTGTGCCTGCCCTATGCGGAAGCCTGCCTGACCTGGATCGACGCCTATGGCGATCGCGACGGCGACGGCTTCCAGGAATATGAGACGCGTTCGCCGGCCGGATACGAGAACATGGGGTGGAAGGATTCCGGGGATGCGGTGATGTATCCCGACGGAACTCTGGTGCGCGGCCCGAAGGCGCTTTGCGAATTGCAAGGCTATGTCTACGACGCCTGGCTGCGAATGGCGGAAATCTACGATGAGCTGGGAAACGGCGTAATCGCGGCCGCGCTGAGAAAGAAGGCGGCCGAGCTGTTCGAGAGGTTCAACGAGGTTTTTTGGGACGAGGAGTCAGGCTTCTACGCCTTCGCGCTCGACGGAGACAAGAAGAAGGTGCTCTCGGTCGCGTCCAACGCCGGGCATTGTTTGTGGTCCGGGATCGTCCCGCCGGAGCGCGCCGAGGCGGTTGTGAAGCGGCTTATGAGCGCCGACATGCGAAGCGGCTGGGGCATTCGCACATTGTCGGCGGATCATCCCTCGTTCAATCCGTATAATTACCAGACGGGCGCCGTGTGGCCGCACGATAACGCCATCATTGCGCTTGGCATGCGGCGCTATGGGTTCGCGGCGGAGGCCGCTTCGGTGGCGCGCGAGATCAGCGGCGCCGCTAGCCATTTCCTGCTGAACCAGTTGCCGGAGCTGTATGCCGGATTGCAGCGCGAGCCAGGGAGTTTTCCAGTCCAGTATCTCGGCGCCAACGTGCCGCAAGCCTGGGCGGCGGGGACGCCGTTCATGCTGCTGCAGGCGATGCTCGGGCTGCAGCAAGATGCGCCGCGCGGCACGCTCTATGTCGACCCGGCGCTGCCTCACTGGTTGCCGGACGTGACGCTGATCGACCTGCGGCTGGGGCAGGAGCGCTTCGATCTCCGCTTCTGGCGGAATGGCGAGGACACCGATTTCGAGGTGCTAAGGGGCAGAAAGGACGCGGTTATGCGGATGAGCGTCGCACGAAGCTGGAACGTGCAGGGCAAGGAAGGCGGCTGCGCCTGAACCTGCCAAGCAGGAATTCCAAAACCGGGGATTTGCTAAGCAGGGCGTTGCAAACCAGGGAATGTTGGCTTCACCCTTCGACAAGCTCAGGATGAGGTTAAGTCTTATCAACGAGTTGATCCTCATGGTGAACTATCTATCGAACCATGGACTACATGCTTTTTACAAGCCTGCTAGCGCACAACTTCGTGGAATTGATAGTATTGCAGAAGCTGTGAAGATTACGCTTAGCCCAAATGGCTACAAAGTTTTAATTGTGCGCGCCTGAAGATTGATGTTTCAATATTGAAGATAGGCAAGAGGTCCATATGTATTTAATGGTCCGCTCACATCGATGAAGCCAACCTTATGGAGCGATGAGTATGAGCATTCTCATGGTGCTAACCTCCAACGATCGTCTTGGCGCCACGGGCCAAAAGACTGGCCTGTGGCTGGAGGAATTCGCGACGCCCTATTACATCTTCAGAGATGAAGGCGTGAAGGTGGTGCTCGCTTCCCCGAAGGGCGGAACGCCGCCCATCGACCCTCGAAGCGAAGACTCTCAAGCGCAGACGGAAGCCACAAAGCGCTTTTCCGCCGACAAAGAGGCGCAGCAGGCCTTCGCGAATACCGCACAGCTTTCAGAGATACGCCCAAGCGATCATGCTGGGGTTTTCTATCCAGGCGGACATGGCCCGCTCTGGGACCTCGCCGAAGACGCTCATTCGATCAAAATCATCGAAGACCTGTTCGCGGCTGGCAAGCCGGTGGGCGCCGTTTGCCACGGCCCGGCGGCGTTCCGTCACGCAAAAGGCACGGATGGCGCGCCGCTCGTCAAAGGGAAATCGGTGACGGGTTTCTCGAATTCCGAGGAAGCAGCAGTCGGTCTGACCGAGGTTGTGCCTTTTCTCGTCGAGGATATGCTGAAGCAAAACGGCGGCAATTATTCCAACGGAGAGAATTGGCAGCCTTTTGTGATCGTAGACGGCAAGCTCGTGACCGGTCAGAACCCAAAATCCTCCGAAGGCGTCGCCTGGTTATTTTTGGACAAGCTGCTGAACGGCGACAAAGCGAAAGAGTAGGGATTTTCGGACGCGCAATGCCCGCGCGAGCTCGCACGCACACCAATGAGTGCAGCTTGGGAGCCGCGCTTCACTCGGGTGTGATGGCAAGCTCCAAACGATCGAGGAACGGGCGCTGCGCAGCCAGGATTTTCCTGCGAGCCTCTGGCAGTGCGAACCATTCGGCGCGGTCAGCTTCGGGAAACGATTGCTTCCTACCGCTTCTAGGAGGCCACTCGATCTCGAATGCATTCGACTTCAGCGTCTTTGGATCGAAATCACCCTCAACTGCCCAGGCTTTCACGATTTTCCGATTCCGCTGAACGGCCTCTCCAAGGTTGTAGAAGATTCCCTGGACTTGCCCTCCAGTCTCTTCGGCAAATTCTCTCACCGCAGCTATGAGGGCGTCTTCATCCTCGTCATATTCACCCTTCGGAATGGACCAGCTGCCAAGGTCTTTTCTTCTCCAAAACGGGCCGCCCGGATGGATGAGGAGGACGAGCAGTTCACTCTCACGGTATTTATATAGAAGTATTCCAGCGCTTTGTTTCATGGCTTCGTGGCAAGGCTACGGGCGCAGTTCGGCGCAACCAATGAGACTTATTTGCAAGGTTAAATCTTTCAAGCTTTGGCGGCGCAGATAATCTTAACCGTAATGTTACCATGCTTAGTTTCTGACCGGCCTTGCCAGAGACATTGACGAATCTCAAATGAGATTGGGAGAAAATGTGCGATCGATGCTTGGATCTCGTACTTTGCAGAGCACTACGACATGGCCCTGTCTTTGAAAAGCACCGCGTTCGCGCAGAGTGGTGCTATACCGAGGAAGTATACTTGCGATGGCGTAAATGTCTCGCCGCCGCTTGCGTGGTCCGGCGTGCCCCCTGGGGCGGCGAGCCTGCTCCTCGTCTGCTTCGATCCCGATGCGTCCGGGGGGATCTTTCATCATTGGGCGGCCTACAACATCTCGCCCGAAGTGAACGGTCTGGCGGAAATGCCTGCGGGCGCCCATGACGGCCGGTTTCTGCAAGCCGTCAACGATTTCGGGGAAGCCGGTTATGCCGGTCCGTGCCCCCCGAAAGGGCATAAGCCGCATTCGTACCGTTTCCGGCTGAGCGCCCTCAAAGAGCGCCTCGAAGACGGGGCCGCGACATTACGGTGCGCCGACATTATTCGCCTCGCGAGGCCTTTTGAGATAGGCGCCGCTGAACTCGTTGGCTATTACGGGCGGGTTTGATCGCAGCGATCATTCCCTTGCTCGTGGGGATCCTCACAATTGCACTGATGTCCGCCGTTGTTTTATCGAGATTTATCAAGCGCCGCCATGAGCCTGTTCTGATGCTTTACGATCGAAAACAATATCGAAGCAACGAGAACCGGCCATCCCAGGAATGGAACAAACCGGGCGCTTACGCCGGCCAATATTTCTTTTAGCGCTTGCTCGCCGATTGCTTTCTCGATAGCCGGAGCAGCTTGAGCGGCGGCCGCCAATTGCGCGAGCAGCGACCTGATGAATTCACCGGCCAACGCCCATTTGCCGGAGCGGATCATTCCTGCGATTCGGGACAGGATGTCGAGAAGGGCAAGCTCTGACGCGACTTGCATTAGCCCCGAAACATCGAGAGTCTTAACGCCGAAAGCGTCCTTGATGATATCGGCCACGACAGCGGCTGCCTCCTCGGAGGCGCCTTCGGAGGATGCCGATGCCGGAATGACTGGAATTCGCGCCGGAGGAACCACGGCCACGCTGCGCTCAGACATCTGCTCCGCGACAATGACTTGCGCTGGCTCGGCGTATATGATCGCTTCCTCTGCCGGTATGCCGCCAAGCACGCCTGTGATAGCGTCGAATATGCGCTCGTTGGCGCTTTCGATGATGGCGTTGTTCTCAGGCGACAGGTTCGAGTAGAGGGACACTGCGAGGAGATTTTCCGCCTGGGCTTTTGCGTTCGCAATGGCTTGGATGACGTCGCGGCTTCGATCGAAGTTCTGGGCTCTCGCCAGGGTCGGCATCGCGGGAAGAAGACCAGCCGCGAGGCCTGCGCCGAGTAATGACCTTCGTACCAACATCGTACCTCTCTCCCCGTTTTATTCCAGCAATGAGCCATCCCAGCCGCGCCCAGTGGGCCGATTCCTGCCGGGCAGCCGCCAAGAAACTCTTTCGGCGGCGGCAGATCAAGCCCCGCCTTCAGAAAGCGCTTGGCGGCCCAGCTTTTCACCGAAACAAGCGCCGGTTCTGCGCGTCCTGAACGGAAGGCCGAGGACGCCTGCGTGAGCTGGAATCGCTACCTGACGCATGTCACCTGCCGGAAGCCTTTGCAAAAGCTGCCTTCGCAGAAGCGATCCGTGCCAATAACAAAGGTGCGTCCCGGACGGCCGATGTCCCAGCTCGCCGCCCGCGCGAACCCCCTTGTTTGGCAGAACTGATGCGCTCCTTCCCATCCGCAACCATTCGCCCACACTACGCACCAATCCACCACCGCTCCGCGCATGAGGGGATAATCGAAACGCGCCGCGCCATACTGCGCCTGCGCGGCCATAGAATGAGCCGCTGAGCCCAACTGAACGCTCCCTGCATACTGAGACGCAGCATTGGCGGAGGACACAGCTGTTAATAAGAGGGCGGCTCCCGCGAGAATTCCCAAAACGCTTTTCATTGAAACGATCTCCTTGACCTTCACCGGCGCTCTTGCCGCGCTGTGATTTGGTCGGCCTCAGGCTCGTAAAGGTTCAGGGATAACGAAATAAAAGTCGGCCTGTATTTCTTGCGGGCGGCGCTCCTCGACGGCTCCGGGAGAAGTCCGGTGAACCGAAGCGATAAGCGGAGGCGCGTTCGCTTTGGCGCTCCCCAATGCGTCAAACGCGCTTGCGAGCACGGCCGCCAATACGCAATCGTCTCACTGTGGCGCGTGGGCGACAGGCCCAAATTTGGCATCCAGAACAACGGAGAACCGGCTTAACTGACAGCCCTGTCAACAGGTTTTGCACCTTGGGCGTGTATATACAATACAAAACCACCTTGCGTTGAATGATGGCCGGTGGCATGCAACTCCAAGTGTAGTGCGTAGAGAGTGACCAGTTTGCACCATAAGCGGGAATGTTATGTCAGTTGGAATGTTCGTTCGTTTTGGCGCCGCGACGCTCGGCGCGTTGGTTTTGGCGAATACCGCAGAAGCAGCCGACCTCTATGGCGGCTATAAGGACCCGCCGGGCGCCATTGGAGCGCCCGCGTGGCAAGGTTTCTATGTAGGCGGCTACGCAGGTTGGGCTTGGAGTTCGATCGATGCCGCCAACAACGCCGTGCTCCTGACTAACCAGGGAAGCGTGCCGTTTGGCAGCTCTGGCGCAGACGGCTTTCTGGGCGGCGCCCAGCTCGGATACAACGTGCAGGGCGGAACCTTCGTCTACGGCGTCGAGGCCGATTTCGGCGGATTGGACGATGGGGCGAGAGGCTCCTTCACCGATCCTGCCAACACGAATAGGGTGATTTCCGTAAAGAGTTCCGCCGGCTTTTATGGCGATGTCACGGGGCGGGCCGGCCTCTTGCTCGGAAACGCCCTCATCTACGGCAAGGGCGGCTTCGCATTCTTCACGGGCAACGTTCGCGTGACCGATGCCTTCGATGGCATCAATCAAGACAGCGGCACATTCACAGGCTGGACCGTTGGCGGCGGCGTTGAGTACCAGATTGCTCCCAATTTGACGGTCAAAGCAGAGTATCAGTATCTCGATCTTGACAACGGCAACTTCAGCTGCTGCTTTGCCGGTTCATCCGGGCGTCTGGACGACAATATCACCGCGAACACGCTGAAGATCGGGTTCAACTACCTTCTGCACGGCCTACGTTCGCCGCTAAACTAATCATCTGTTTAGCATGCAGACGGGAGGACTCTTCCGGCGCCTTCTGCAGCGCCGGATGTGGCTTGTGCGTTCGCGGGCTGCTTCAGTGTGCGCAGCAGCCCGCCGCGCTCGCGGGTTAGGACGATGAAGCGAGCCCTGCCGGCCTCCCTCGCGTCCGCCATACCATCTTAGGCTGCGCCGTTGAGCGCAATGTCGATCTCGCGCCCCCGGCCAGCGTCGATGAAAAAGTTTTTGATTTCCGGCCGCCGTTCAAGCTGCAGGCGGTAGATGGCTCCGGCGGCGGCCGACAGTTCGCCCGTGCGGCCGAGCATTTCCTCTCCGAACAAGAGAATGCGCAGGTTCGGCCACGCCTTTTCGCGTATATGCAGGATGCGAGCCATTATATCGCTCGCCGGGATCTCCGGCTGGGCCTGCGCAAGCAGGAGCGCCATTGCCGCCGTCGAGCGCGAGATGCCCATGTGACAGTGCACAAGCAGGTGCCTCAGATTTTTAGGGTCTCGCATGATGTCCCGGCCGAATTCCAGCATTTTGGCGACGTCTTCGCGCTGAGGCGGCTGAAAGCCCGGCCCCTCCTCGATGACATCGTGAAATTTCAGCTCGATCCGGGCATGCTCGCCGTACGCGCCGAAGGCTGCCGGTTCAGGGGTATCGGGGTCCAGGATCGAGAGCACATGGCTTACCTGGCGATCGGCGTGTCCCGCCAACTCCTCCAGCCCGCAAACGGTGATCAAGAAGGGCGTATCGACTGGCGGCATCGTGCATTCCTTCCGCTAGGGGCGATGTCGAGGTTGACGCTAGCGTTATATCGCAATTCGGGCCGTCCTGGATCGTTCGCAAGGGTGGGCCGGGACGAAAAACAAAGGTCAACGGGCGGAAGCATGCACGATTCCGTCAACGGGTTTATGACGGTTGTAATGCTCAACCGTCAGTGGGCGCAGCATTCGACACTTGAAGCTAAAGACGGTCCTATTTAAGCCATGTTTCCGCCATCGAAAGTCTAAGATCGCCATAATCATGCCATTTAGTGATATCGGCGCGATGCTCTACCCTTTGTTGGAGCTTAATCACGAATTGTTCAAATGAGACCTTCATAGTCGCAGTAAAGATGAACGGAAAATGAAGATTGGGTTTTGGCGGCATTCAGAAACCGTCCGCTACATTGATAATACCATACGGTACGAAAGGGGAATAACATGAAAAATTCAACCATCGCCATTGCGATCGCGGCAGCCCTCACGGCAACCACCGGCTTCGCAGGTACCGCGTCGGCCGAGACGGAGCAGCAGAGACTGCATCGGGTTCAGCGCGAAAATCGCGATATCCGCCACGATAACCGCGACATCCGCTCCGATAAGCGCGACCTGAACAAGGACAAAAACAATCTCGCGAAAGCCCGCGCGGAGCGCAATTACGATCAGAGCAGGGAAGACCGCGCTATCGAGCACGGCAATATCAAGGGCGCCGAAAAGTGGGACCAGCGGCGCCGCGCCGAGCAGCACGAAATCAACGGAGATAAGAGAGACATCCGCCATGACGAGCACGATCTGAACCGTGACCGCGCCGATCGCAACGCCGATGTCCGCGAGCGCAACCGTGAGGCAAGCGGCCTTTAGGCGCAATCGAACTTCGCAACAATGGCCGGCTCCCCGGCCATCTCCATTTTATACTTTTTGATAGCCAAGCCTGCGCCTCCAATAGGGGGTGTGCTTGATTTGTACTCTTGCGCAAGCTGGTCCGTTTTGCGCACTATGCGAGCAATGGAGGATCGTAAAATGAGTGCAAATGCGCAAGGTGGAAGCCGGTATTTCGAAGTTTATGAGCGCTGGAAACGCGACCCGGAAGGCTTCTGGGCGGAAGCCGCGCGCGAAATCGACTGGATCGAGCATCCCAAGCGCATTTTTGACGCGAACGCTGGCGTTTATGGGCGCTGGTTCACAGGCGGCGTCGTCAATACCGCCTATAATTGTCTCGACCGCCATGTCGAACGCGGCCGCGGGGCACAGGCGGCTCTCATCTACGACAGCCCGGTGACAGGCCAGCAGCGCACCTACACCTACGCCGAGCTTCTGGAGGAGGTCGCGGCCTTTGCCGGCGTGCTGCTCGAAGCGGGCATTGAAAAGGGCGACCGCGTCATCCTCTATATGCCGATGATCCCCGAGGCGCTGATCGCGATGCTGGCTTGCGCCCGTATCGGAGCGATCCATTCCGTCGTCTTCGGCGGATTTGCGGCCAACGAACTGGCGATCCGCATCGAGGATACGCAGCCGAAGCTCATTATTTCCGCATCCTGCGGCATCGAGCCGAACCGGATCGTGCGCTACAAGCCGCTTCTCGATCAAGCCATCGAACTCTCATCCGCAAGCCGGACTATTGCATCATTGTGCAGCGCTCGCAGGAGATCGCGCCCCTTATCGAAGGCCGCGATTACGACTACGCCACGCTGATGGAAGCGGCGAAAAGCCGTGGCATCAGCGCGGCTTGCGAGCCGATGGCGTCGACCGACCCGCTCTATATCCTCTACACGTCAGGGACGACTGGCCGCCCGAAGGGCGTTGTTCGCGACACCGGCGGCCACATGGTCGCGCTGAAATGGACGATGTTCAATCACTACTCGATCGCTCCGGGCGACGTGTTTTGGGTTGCATCGGATGTGGGCTGGATCGTCGGCCACTCCTATATTGTTTACGGGCCGCTTCTCCAAGGCGCGACGACAATTCTTTACGAGGGCAAGCCGGTCGGCACCCCGGATGCCGGGGCGTTCTGGCGCGTGATTTCCGAGCACAAGGTGAAGGCGCTCTTCACCGCGCCGACAGCCTTCCGGGCGATCAAGAAAGAAGATCCGAACGGCGCGCTGCTGCCGAACTACGACCTTTCCCATTTCGAGACACTCTTCCTGGCTGGCGAACGCGCCGACCCGCCCACGGTGCAATGGGCGGAGAATTTGCTTCATGTGCCCGTTATCGACCATTGGTGGCAAACTGAAACAGCTTGGGCTATCGCTGGCAACTGCACCGGCCTCGGCGCGATGCCGGTCAAGCATGGATCTCCGACTTTCCCGCTTCCCGGCTACGAGCTGCGCGTACTGAACGAGAGCAGCGAGGAAGTCAAACCCGGCCAGACTGGCGCCTTGTCGATCAAGCTGCCCATGCCGCCCGGCTGCCTCCCCACGCTCTGGAATAACGATTCGGGCTTCATCGAGAGCTATCTCATAGAATATCCTGGCTACTATAAGACGGCCAACGCCGGCTATATCGACGAGGATGGATACGTCTTCGTGATGTCGAGAACCGACGACATTATTAACGTTGCGGGACACCGGCTTTCCACGGGCGGCATGGAGGAAGTCGTGGCCAGCCATCCCGATGTCGCCGAATGCGCGGTGATCGGCATCCACGATGGTTTGAAAGGGCAGGTACCCGCCGGGTTCGTGCTGCTCAAGGCCGGCGTGGATCGCGACATCAAGGTGATTGAGCGCGAGATTGTCGAACTCGTGCGTGACAAGATCGGTCCGGTCGCCGCGTTCAAGACCGTACTGACGGTGAACCGGCTCCCGAAAACCCGCTCTGGAAAAATTCTTCGCGGAACCATGCGCAAGATCGCTGACGGAGAACAGTTCAAGATGCCGGCGACGATCGACGATCCGGCGATACTGGCGGAGATCACGGCTGCGTTGAAGGCGAAAGGCTTCCCGTCCGCTTCTTCCGAAGAAGCCGCCGCCTAAAGCTGAGCAACCGGAGAAGGCTATGCGCGCTGCAGCCGTCGCGTCCCTGTTCCTTTTCTTATTGGCGGGCTCCTGTCTGGCGATGCCGGAGGGCTCAGAGAAATGGGTCACGAGCTGGGCCGCCTCGGCGCAAGGGCCATATCCCAGCGGCAACCCCATGATGCAGCCCGATTTGCGGCGCGTCTTTCCTTTCCCCGAAACGGGAGCGAAGGATCAGAGCTTCCGGCTCATCATTGGGCCGGATGTTTGGGGGCATGAAGCCCGCATCAGGCTCTCCAACGCCTTCGGAACCAAGGCCGTCACCTTCGATGGCGTCTTCGCCGGATTGCAGCTCGACAGCTCTGCACTTGTCGCGGGCACGAACCGGCCCGTAACCTTTGGCGGCTCAGCGACCGTCGCCGTCGAGCCAGGGGCGAGCGTTTGGAGCGACGCCATTCCGCTGCCCTTCATTGGCGGCGTCCCCCCGGTTTTTCTCCAATCGAGGAAACTCGCCATCAGCTTTCACGTCGCCGGTGAAAGCGGTCCGATGACGTGGCATGCAAAGGGGCTCACCACCTCCTATGTCACCGCGCCTGGCGCCGGCTCGCTAGGCGCGAACGAGGACGAGGCCGCTTTCCCTTATGGCACGACGTCTTGGTACTTCCTCGACGCTTTGGACATGAAGGTTCCGGCCGATACGCAGGTCATCGTGACGCTCGGCGATTTGCTCACCGATGGCACTGGCTCGACATTGAACGGCGATGACCGCTGGCCAGACGTGCTTTCCCGGCGGCTCCACGCAAAATTCGGCGACAAATTCGCTGTGGTGAATGCAGGCATCGGCGGCAATTTGATCGCGGCGCCGCCCGAATACAGCTCGCAAAAATCTTATCCCGGCGGCCCCTCGGCGCTTCAGCGGCTTGAACGCGATGTCATGAGCCTGTCCGGCGTTTCCGCGGTAATTTGGCTGGAGGGCATTAACGACTTCAGCAAAAACGGCAATGCGAGCGTCGAGTCCGTTCAATCGGCATTGCAAGCAGGCGTCGTCGCATTGCGCCGGCGAATCCCCAGAGTCCGCGTCATCGGCGCAACCGTGACGACCGCGCTTGGTAATCCCGGCCCCGCTCACGGATTTGCGGAGCAGGACATGAAGCGCCAGGCTCTGAACGGCTTCATCCGGGGCGGAGGCTTGTTCGACGGCGTTATCGATTTCGACAAAGCGACGGTGAGCCCGGAGACGGGCGAGTTGCGCCCGGAATTCGTGCCGGACAGCACCGCCTGCGGCTCCGGCGATAAGCTGCACCCGAACCGGCTCGGCTACCTCGCCATGGGCATGGCGATCGACCTCGCCCTGTTCGGGCAGCCGCCTTCTTAATAGGCATACCCGCACTGAGCGTAGCCCTCGGCGCGTTTACCGCCGGCGGCTCACCGACGGATAGCTGCAATCGTGACGGCTCTCACATGCACAGCTAGCGCATGGGTATGTGACGCTTACGACAAACGCCTCTTGAATTTCCTAGCAAACCCAAGGAAAGTTGAACTAGAACAACACGTTGTGATTGGCATAACTCCTGCTTGCACAGAAGGATCACTAGACGGTTCCGGGGCGACGGTACTGACGCGTTGCGCCGCTGCCGCCTCGAACCAATGCTTACCGGGGCGCGCGCTCTTCGTGCTTCCTGAGTATTAGCATCGCCAAAGGCGACGAACCTCGATCGGCGTGCAAGGAGAGTTTTGATGGCTAACGTAACATTTTCGTCCCCGGTCATGGCAAAAGACGTGACTGTCTACGCGGTTGCCGGACATCGTGGCACCATCTTGGCTATCGCCAAGGCGAATAAGATTCCTATTCCGTTCGACTGCCAGGATGGCGAATGCGGTTCCTGCATTGTTGAGGTGAAGCACCTCAATCCAGAAGCAAAATACGGAATAGCCCTGACAGAGAAAGAAAAAGAAGTCCTCCGCCAGCTCGGCAAAATCACCCGCAAGGAAATCGAGGACGCGGAAGTGAATGATATGCCGCCCCGCTACCGGCTGGCGTGCCAATGTTTCGTCCGGAACGAGGATATTCAGGTTTGCTTCGAGGGCGATCAAACTTTGCCCGCGCAGGGGCCGCATCTCTCGATTGCCGCGAAATCTATAAGGGAGGCCTGGACATCGAAAATCTCGAAGAGTTCTTCGGCTATGCCGTCAAGGTCGAGCAAGACGCGGCCATCCATTACGATAAGCTCGGCGCGTCGATGGAGCAGGCCGGCAATGCAGAAGTCGCGCAGCTTTTTCGTCAGCTCGCGGACTATTCGCGCCTTCATCTTGAGGAAGCCAAGAGGCGGGCTGGGTCGATCGACTACAGCCTGCACATTCCCCCAGATTACGTCTGGCCGGATCAAGCCACTCCCGAGCGCACGGACCTTTGGGCTGGCGACCCCGCGCTCACGCGGCTGGACGCGCTGAAGGCTGCCCTCCAAGGCGAGCAGCGCGGTTACGAATTCTATTATACGGTTGCGGGGAAATCCAAAAACCCCGAAATCGTTGCGAATGCGAAGGAGTTCGTTAAGGAAGAGGCCGAACACGTCGAAATTCTAAAGCGGTGGATCGCGCGCGAAGAAACGGTTCGGAAATCTGCGGGCGCCTAAGCAGAGTTCCCATAAAGTATGCAGCTTATCGGAGGCAGGTTCGTGCGGACGCGCACTAATGTTGTGCGCGTCCACGGCCCGGCTGAGCGCCATCCCTGGAGCGCGCTTTTGTGGAAATCATAAGCTCGCTCTACCTCTTTGTCCTATCGTGCTTCCTATCGGAAAACCGCTTCATTCTTTTCCGACGCACCTTATATACCTGCGTATGGGTGAGCAGCCATGCTTTTCGCAAGTGACGATGACACGTTCCCGATCAGGTGTCCGTTCTGCCACTACGAGTTTTGCGAGACGATTGGACGCCTGAAGAATGGCTCCAAAGTGCAGTGCCCTGCTTGCAAAAGAATTCTGTTCTACGACGTAAATGATTTCTTGAGCGTTCTCGAACAAGCCCGCCAAAACCGTCGCGACGTTTTAGAGCCCTTCACCCGGCTCCGGTGGAAGCTGTAAACTCGCTAATAGCCGCTTGAACCTAGAAACGGAGGCTGCGGCGGCAGTACGCCCGCTATTGTCGCGGGCGGGCTTGATCCCCGGATCACGTCCAAGGACAGGCCGTCTGTCCAGCAGGCGCTTTGGGCAGGAACTGGAGAAATTCCGGTAACATTCTCACTCCAAGCGGAATTCTTTCAGACGGAACGATCGGGGAATTATGCACTTGACTGCACAGGTGGAGCTACCTATTTAGGTAGTGCATTCCAGGCGTGCTTTAGTTTTGGAGGCGCTTTGTCATGAGTGCGCCTTCAAACGAACCTGTTGATGATGAACTCCGTAAGTGCCGCGAACTTACGCAAAAGTGCGCTGGCAGAATTGCCTGGGAGAAGGCAAGTCTCGCAGACCGTTATCTCTGGGGTGATATAGAACTGGCAATTTGCTTTTCGAGAGAAAAGCAAAGTATAGGATTGGTTGCTAGGGTTTTGCCCTTCTTCGTAGAAGACAATCTCAGGATTCTTGACCCCACCCGCTGATATTTTGTACAGGCGCTTGCGCTCTGACTTGAAGGAGACGGGTGTGCTTTCGGATCAGGTCAAGATCATGGAGGGCAAGGAGAAGGTTGTTCCCTCCCTTGTGCGGCTGGAGGTCTTCGATTTTTGCAATATCGGAATCCTTGATTTCCTTTATCTTTTCCCTCGTTCCCTTGTTCTTGAAGTGCTCAGCGCTTCTAGATACCGGGAAATGTATATGGGCCACGGCTTTTACGCCGCTCCTGCGAGCGAGCGCTACGGCCAACATATCGAGCGAACTCCGCAATGCGTGGACAATGATGCCGAAATGAACGTCCATGAGGCGTGGAGGGGGCTGGACCACGATCTGGATCAATTGCAATCCGCTTTTAGGGTCGGGATTTTCGGTAAGAGAATAGGGATTGCTATCGAGCCAAGTGTTAACCTCAGCGTCAAAGAGGTGTATTTGGGAGTAGGCCCAATCGATTACGGCTTGGGCGTCTAATAGGTCATCTCGCATGGTGCGATCCATGAAGGCAAAGAAACCAGAAGACGTAAAAGATGAGCCAGGAGCCGAAGAGCGGTTCACGCAAGGGCTTCGGCGGGCGCTCGAAACGCCGCCGAAGCCGCATGACCAATTGAAAGCCGAACGGCAACCGAAGAAAAAGCCGCGCTAATTATTGACGCCTAGCTCATCCTGTATGGCTCGGATACCTTCATAAGAACTCGATGGCTATGTCCCTGATTGTTGCTTCGGGGTGGTCGCGGCAACGAACCGAGGCCGTCGCTATGACGCCGCGAATTCCGTCCCCTGTCATGCGAGGAAGTATCTCCACTTTGTCCCTAACGCCATAGCTGTGATCGACCGTGCGCATGGTGCTCAGGATGTAGACACTTAATTCGGTTACTTTCCGCATATCGGGATGGGGAGCATCCATGATCCCAGCGACAACGGCGCATTTTGTGCGCTCATCGATGGGTTGCGCGTGACTGAAGCCCGCGACAACGCAAAACGCCGCACATAGGAGAAATCTGATCCTTGCAAACATCGAAAGGCTCCAACATGGCTATCGTCGCAAACGGTGTTGCCGCTCTCCCAGAGCGGCAATTTTTTAGGTTTCGTATCAGAACGTCGCGCCGCCTCGCAGCGGCCTCTCCGAAATTCAATCGGGTATTGTGATCGGGCTGCTGCAATTGAGGCGGATATCAATGATGGTGTCCGCCGACGGTTGGAACGGCCCTGGCTGGCCTTGGTGCGGTTCGTACCTGACGCGCGGAATCGGTCGGATGTCAACGAGCATAGCAAAATCCAGCTGGCCTGAAATATCGATCATCGATGACCGCTTCCGTTGTTGTCGCGCCCCCGTCTGCACGAGGGTAAACTCCAGCAAGGAGCCAGTATGCATCGCACAAAATGTTGTTCTCAGGAGTTCAATTGTCCCGATTACTGTATGGCCGCCTTCGCGGGCAGGACACCAATGAGATCAGAAGTTTTGACGACTGGCGTAGGCCGCGTTCTGCTCTGGGGCAAGCCGCCGGACGCAGCTGCGCCCTCGAATTTACGGATCGCCGCAAGCGGCGATCCATTGGTCGGCAGGGCAATTCTGCATTAGCCACGCCCCGCTCCGCCAGGGCGTGCTAAGCAGCGAAGGGTTTACGCCTTCAGGATTTTGGGCACGGGATTGTGGCTCAGCCGCGCGACGTCCGGGATGCCCGAACCCAACAACGGCCGGAGATAGCCAACGAACTTGTGCGTCACGTCGTGGCCGTTCTCATGGATGAAATCGTCCGCCATGACTTTGGTCTTCCCGGCGATATCTTCGAGTGGGCTCAGCTTATACTCGACCGAATAGGAACCGGTTCGATGGATGGTCACCGATCCGGTGTTGTTGCCCTTGCCGTCGCCGAAATGAGCGAACTGCACGGCCTTCTCGCCGACTTCGCGGGCCTCGCGGGCGTCAACGTCGGAGACGACGCCAAGGAACGAGCGCTGCAAATATCCGAAGGTGTCGCCGCGGATGCGGTTGATCTTCGTTGCGGTCTTCACATAATCGGTGAGCAGATCGGCGAGCGCGCCTGTGCCCGACAGCTGCACGTTGCCGTGGGCGTCGCGCTCGACCTTCTTGGCCAGTTTGGTCGCGATCGCCTCGCCGCTGGCGTCATGGACGCCCTCGGAAACGGCGACCATGCAACGGCCGTGTTTATCGTACACGGCCTTGACATCGGTCGCGAATTTTTCGAGGTCGAAAGTGCGCTCCGGCAAATAGATGAGGTGCGGGCCGTCGTCGTGATGCTGGCGGCCAAGGGCTGCGGCTGCGGTCAAAAAGCCGGCGTGGCGCCCCATGACAACGGCCACATAGACGCCCGGCAGCGCCCGGTTGTCGAGATTGGCGCCGGCGAAGGCGAGCGTGACGAAGCGCGCCGCAGACGGGAAGCCCGGCGTGTGGTCGGTAATCATCAGGTCGTTGTCGATGGTCTTCGGGATATGGACGCAAGTCAGCGGATAGTTCGCGCTGTGCGCCTGGTCGCGCAAAATGCGCAATGTATCCGACGAGTTATTGCCGCCAATGTAGAAGAAGGTTTGGATTTCGTGTGCGCGGAGCGACTTTAGAATTTCCTCGCAGTATTTGGGGTCCGGCTTATCGCGCGTCGATCCAAGTGCTGCGGCCGGCGTATCGCCGACCCTTTCGAGGTTGTAGGAGGTCTCGCGGGTGAGGTCGACAAAATCCTCGTCGATGATGCCGCGCACCCCGTGAGAGGCGCCGTAGACGCGGTCCACTGCGGAGATCTTCCGCGCTTCGATGACAGCGCCGGCCAACGACTGATTAATGACTGCGGTTGGCCCCCCGCCCTGAGCGATCAGCACCTTGCCTTTTAACATCGGCTATCTTCCTTTTGTCTAGGTTTCAATTCGAATGAGGAGGGGGGAAACATACGCCATGCAACCAGAAACTTGTATCATGCGCGTCTGCGTCGCCCTCCCCGGAAAAGCGATCCTCTTGCGGGCCTACTTGATCGACCCCTCGTAAATACCCATCACGGATGAGAGGAACTTCAAGGCGTCCTCCTTTTTGCGCTGGAACGAGTTGCGGCCGATGATCGAGCCGAATCCGCCGCCGTCGCGAATGGCGCGCGCCTCCTCGAAAACCTGCTCGTCTCCCGTGGCGGCCCCGCCAGAAAAGATCACGATACGCCGCCCATTAAACGCGCTTTGCACCACATGCCGCACGCGTTCCGTGAGAGTGGAGATCGGGATCTGCTGCTTCTGGTAGACTTTTTGAGCCTCCGGCAGCTCGATCTTCGCGCTTGGCAGTTTCACTTTGATGACATTGGCCCCTAATTGGGCGGCAATTTGAGCCGCGTAGGCTATCACGTCGATCGCTGTTTCTCCGTCCTTGGAAAGATCGCTGCCGCGCGGATAGGACCACACGACGACGGCGAGGCCGGCGGCCTTCGCCTCAGCGGACAGGTCACGGAGCTGTTCGTACATGGCCGCTGCGTTGCTGGACCCAGGATAGATCGTGAAGCCGACAGCGACGCAGCCGAGCCGCAGCGCGTCATCGACGCCCGCAGTCACCGCTGAAAGGGGATCCTTTTCGTCGTGCAGCACATCGTGATTGTTGCATTTCAAGATGAGCGGGATGTCGCCGCAATAATCCGAGACCCCGGCTTCGATGAAGCCCAGCGGCGCGGCGTAAGCATTGCAGCCGGCCTCGATTGCGAGTTGGAAATGATAGCGCGGATCGTAGCCCGCGGGGTTGGGCGCAAAGCTGCGGGCTGGGCCATGCTCGAAGCCCTGGTCGACGGGTAAAATCACCAGCTTGCCCGTGCCGCCGAGGCGTCCGTGGTTCAGCAGTCTGGCTAGATTGGTCCGGACGCCGGGACTTTCACCAGCATACCAGCTTAAGATTTCGCGGATACGATCGTTCATCGTCGTGTTCCTCACTTCATTTCACCAAGTCTGCTGGCTGGCCGGCCGGGCTGTTGGAACCTCTTCCTATGGCGCTAAGGCCATGCAAGCTGCTGAGAAGGAGCGCTGACATTTGTATCGACGCTTCTTTCAAGGGCAGAGCAACTCACAATGCCGTCAGGTTTACCAGCGGTTTCATGGAATACTCTTAGCCTTTACGCAGGGATTTGGGAAGGCGAGCGCAGGACGCGAGATCACGCTCCGAATCACGCCGGGATCGTAAAGCAGCCTCGCTTGACCAAAGCCTTCGCATCTGACCAGCGTCGCGCGGCGGCCGCTGGAGGCGAGGACCCCGGCACGCATTCCGGTTTCTAAGTGGTATGATCGTTATGAGCCATTCATTGTCCCCTGGAAAAGACAGAGCGGCATAATCGTCCGGGCCAGAGCGTTCAAAAAAGGATCCATCCGCATATGAGGGTAGAGAAACGATATCGCGGACCGTGTCCCTGCGGCAGCCGGCTGACCTACGAGCGGTGCTGCCAGGTCTGGCACGATGGCGAAACGCCCCCGGACGCCGAGACGCTGATGCGATCGCGCTACGCGGCTTTTGTATTGAGACTTGAGGACTACCTGCTGGCGACTTGGCATCCTGGCACGCGGCCGCTGGAGCTTCGCCTCGGCGAATCGGCGCGCCGCTGGATTGGCCTTAAGGTCGTGCGGCATGAGGTGTTGACGGCCGGCGCCGCCCTAGTCGAGTTCATCGCTCGCTACAAGGCGAGCGGACGTGCGCGTGAGCTGCGCGAAACGAGCCGGTTTGTCCACGAAAACGGGCGATGGCTTTATGTCGACGGCGTCGCCGCCGAGGAAGATTAGGCCGAATTCAAGTCACGCGCTTTTCCCGGCCAGCTTCGCTGTGCACCTCACTTCATTTCCAGCCCCTAGATATTCGAGGCTATGGAATGACATCATGCGCGAGGCCGCGATCCCCCGGCCATGCGGATCGGTCGCCCGATTAGGAGAAATCTCCAAATAGTCGCGCCAGTCAAACCCCTTACCCTCGTCCTTGATGTGAACAGTGACAGCCTCTTTCGTCGCCTCGAACGTGACTGAGCCGAATTTGTCCTGGTTTTCGGGAAGGCGGAGCCTGCGTTCGATCTCCTCGGACCAGACGCCATCCCGTAAGAGCTTAGTTTTTTCCGAGTAGCTGATGCCAAGATTTCCGTGCTCAACCGCATTGATCATCAGTTCGCGCAACCCGAACAGCGCCTTTTCGGGCTCCGGAAAGCAATTGGCGATATAGTCGGCGAGATTGGCTGCTTCATCCAAGGTTTGGAAGTGGAAGCGCGCTTTCTCCATCAGGCCCAGCATCCTGCCATAACCGCGAACCCGTTCCCTCAACTTCCTTTTGGTTTTTGCATCTCGCAACGCCGCGTTGACGATGCCAATCAGGATTGCGCCTTCATAGGGCTTTGTCAGGTAATAATGCACGCCGGCCTTGATGCCCTGCACGATCTGATCGGTCGCGGCGGCGGCCGTCTGCATAACAACCGGAATGTCTTGAAAGCGTGCGTCCGCCTTGATCTGCTCCAAAAACTCCATGCCGCCAAGGTTCGGCATCATCCTGTCGAGAACGATCACCTCGATATCGGCGTTCTCCTCCAATCTTCGCAAAGCGGCGATGCCATCTTCCGCGCGTACCACGCGATAGCCGGCGTGAACCAAATGATGGTCCATGATGTCGAGATTGAATTCCTCATCGTCGACGGCAAGTATTTTCGGTTCGGTGCTCATGTCATTCCCATCCCTAAGCCGATAATTGAGCCCGGTTTGCTTAGTTTAATCGATCGTGAGGTTGAGGCAGCGGCTGGGCGCATAGCGCTTCAGCGCCGCCCCGCTTGCATGATTTGCTCCGCAATTAGCCCCAACGGCGCCACCTTGGCCGCTGCGCCGCGCTCGATGGCTTCCTTCGGCATGCCGAAGACCACAGACGTAGCCTCGTCCTGCGCTACCGTCCAGGCGCCGGTTTGCGCATCTCCAACAGTCCGTCTGCGCCGTCATCCCCCATCCCGGTCATGAGAATACCGATCGCGTTGGCTCCCGCTTGCTGAGCGGCGGAACGAAACAGGACATCGACCGACGGGCGGTGCCGCGACACCAATGGACCGTCCTTGACTGACACATAATACTGGCCGCCAATGCGCTGCAGCGATGTGTGCCAGTTGCCCGGAGCGATAAGAACCCTTCCTCGCAGAACGGCGTCGCCGTCGGCTGCTTCCTTCACCTCAACCGCGCAAAGGCCGTCGAGACGCCTCGCGAAAGCCGCCGTGAATTTCTCCGGCATATGCTGTACGATAACGATCCCAGGACAGTCCTCCGGCAAAGCCTCAAGAACGGCCCGAAGGGACTCGGTTCCCCCAGTGGAGGCGCCGATGCAGACGACGGCGCCGGCCTTGCGCGCTGGCGCGCCGCGCATAGGGGGAGCGGAGGCGGCGACTTCAGATTTCAAATTGGCCGCCTTTTTGAGTTCGGAGGCCGGGGACTGCGCCGTGCGGCGGGGCAGGTGTCCGAGGTTCGCGCGCGCGGCCGCCTTAACTGCGTCGCAAATGCGAACGCTCGACTCGATCAAAAACTGCCGTGTATCGACGCGTGGCTTGGAAATCACATCCACGGCGCCCGCCTCAAGCGCCTGCATGAGTGTGGCGGAGCTTTCCTCGGTCAAACTTGAGCACATCACCACCGGAATGGGATGCTGCGCCATGAGCTTTTTCAAAAAGGTGATGCCGTCCATACGGGGCATCTCGACATCGAGCGTGATGACGTCCGGAACCTCCTGGGCGATCCTGCGCGCCGCCGCATAGGGATCGCAGGCGGCGCCGATGACCTGGATCTCCGGATCGGCGTTCAGAATATCGCTCAAAGTTCGCCGGACGGAAGCAGAGTCGTCGATAATCAATGCTCGGACTGGATGGTTCATGATCGACCTATATGCGGCGGAAAATCGTTGCGGCGACCTGTTGAAGCGGCAAGTCAAATCCCGTTAGGGTCTCTGAATGACCTAAAAACAAAAAGCCTCCGCGTTGAAGATGGCGGCAGAGTTCTCCGGCGACTTTGCGCTGGGCTTGTTTGTCGAAATAGATAAGGACGTTTCTGCAGAAGATCGCATGCATGTTCGCATCGGCTCTATAGGGCGTCTTCATCAGATTGAGGCGCTGAAAGCGGACGGAACGGCGTAATTCCGGAACGATGCGAACGCTGTCCTGTGCGCGCTCTTTTGAGCGGAGCAGATAGCGTTGCCTGAGTTCGTTCGGTATGGATTCGATCATGCTGCCTGGGTAGATTCCGCGGACTGCGGTTTCCAGCACTTCGCCGCATATATCCGTCGCCAGAATAGAGAAGCCCGGGATTGCAGAGCCAAGCTCAGACAGAACCATCGCCAGTGTGTAAGGCTCCGCGCCGTTCGAGCAAGCTGCGCTCCATATTTTGAGCGGGGAGCGGCCGGGCTCACGCCTTTCAGCAAGGAGTGCTGGCACGCCTTGCCCGGCCAAATAGCGGAAATGCTCCGGCTCACGGAAAAAATCAGTTTTGTTGGTGGTGACGGCGTCGATGAGGTCAGCGGCTTCGTCATCCAGACCGCCTTCCTGAAAGATGTAGGTGCAGTAGTCGGCGAGCGAATGCATTCCCAGCGTTGTGGCGCGCCGGCGTAGCCTTGCTTCCAGCATCGCTTTCTTCGATGCTGGCATGTTGATGCCTATCTGGCTATGAATGTACTGCGCCATGCGCTCGAAGTCGCGAGCACTCAGATGGCTGGAACTCCCCTCGCTATTTCCGCTCCAGCACCCGGCGGCCGCGCGGCGTCCGCTGCTTTCGGCGTTCAGTCTTGCTCGTGCATGGCTCATAACCCGGCAGCCGAATATTGAAGCGCGGCTGTTTCCTCGGATGAAAACAACCTAGGCAGATCGAAGATAATGATAAAGCTTGCGTCACGGCGGCCGACGCCGCGGATATACTCCGAACGCCAGCGCACGCCGATGTCCGGGGCGGGCTCTATCTCGCCACGGCTCAAGGCCATCACCTCAATCACCCGGTCGGCGACGAGACCAAGCACGAGCGGCCGGCCAGCAAGCATGACCTCGATCACTAAGATACGTGTCGTGTCGGTGGCGGCATGTGGCTCTAGGCCGAGTTTGGCTCGCAGATCGAGTACGGGCACGCTTCGCCCGCGTAGATCGATAAGGCCGAGCATGTAGGGTGGGGCTTCGGGCACCCGGGAAACCCGGCGCATATCGAGAATCTCAAGCACCAACTCTACCGGTACAGCGAACACTTCGTTGTCTATGCCGAGGGTCACATATTGCTTCTCTCCAGCGGCGGTCTCCGCCGCTGGGTTGGCCATTGTTTGGCTCATACTCATCTCAGTACCTCTCATATTCAGCGTCGAGGGCGTCGCTCGCGCCATTGCTGAGATTGAGGGCGACGCCATTGCCTTCACGGCTTACGAAGCTGGCGGGGCGGGGCTTGACCGGCGGGGCTGCCCGTTTTGGGGCTGGCGCCGTTTTGGCCCGCGCCGGCGCTTTGGCGGCGGCTAAGGAGGGCGCTACGGCGGCGGGCTTGGCGGGGGCTTCGCCATGCGTTTCCGCGCCGATGCGGAAGAAGGAGATGCTTTGCTGCAGCTGCTCGGCCTGGCCCGACAGCGCCTCGGAGGTCGCCGACATCTCCTCGGCGGCGCCTGCGTTCTGCTGGATCACCTTGTCGAGCTGCTGGATGGCCTGGTTCACCTGATTGGCCCCGATATCCTGCTCGCGGCAGGCGGCGCTGATCTCCTCCACCAACTCGGCCGTGCGCTTGATGTCCGGCACGAGCTTCACCAGCATGCCGCCAGCTTCCCGCGCCGCGCTCACCGTCTGGCCCGACAGCGCGCTGATCTCGGCGGCGGCCGTCTGGCTGCGCTCGGCGAGCTTTCTCACCTCCGAGGCGACGACGGCGAAGCCCTTGCCGTGCTCGCCGGCGCGCGCGGCCTCGACGGCTGCGTTCAGTGCAAGAAGGTCGGTCTGGCGCGCGATTTCCTGCACGAAGCCGATCTTCTCGGCGATGGTCTGCATGGCCTGCACCGCGCGGTTGACCGCGTCGCCGCTCGCCTGCGCGTCGATGGAGGATTGGCGGGCTATCTTCTCGGTCTGGGCGGCGTTGTCCGCGTTCTGCTTGATGTTGGCGGCCATCTGTTCCATGGACGAGGACACTTCCTCGGCCGAGGCGGCCTGCTCATTGGCGCCGGCGGAGACTTCCTGGCTTGCGGCCGAAAGCTGCTCGCTGCCGGATGTGACGTTGCCGGCGGCCGTCAGCGCGTCGGAGACGACAATGCGGAGTTTCGCGGTCATGCGCTGAAGCGCGAGGCCGAGCGCGTCCTTATCGGACAAGGGCTTTGGTTCAACGCTCAATTCGCCATGCGCAATGGCGTCCGCCATTTCGGCGGTGACGCGCAGATTGGCGGTCATGCGGTTGAGCGAGTCGATAAGGTCCTTGATTTCGTCGTTGCTGCTGGCCTCGATCTTCTGGCTGAGATCGCCAATCCCGACCGCGTCGGCGAGTGAGACCGCGCGGCGCAGCCCGCGGCCGATGCTGAGGGATAATAAAAATCCGGAAACGGCGCTGAGGAGCAGCACGGCGCTCGCGGACCCGATGAGCAGCTGCCAGGCGCGGTTATATTGGCTGGCGGCATCATCCTTGGCCTGTTTCATCGACTGATTCTCGATGTCGTCGATCTCCTGAAGCTGCCGCACGATTTCGTTTTTCGTTACGCGGGTATCGGTCAGCGACAGCGCTTTCGCTTCCGCCTGGGCGTTATGCTCCATTAGCTCCCGCTCCTGATCCAGCAGGGCCGTCCATCGCACCCATGTGGGCGTTACGGCGACGAGCTTCTGCCTGACTAGATCGGTCGCGACGTTCTGCATATTCTCGAACTTCCGGAGAAAAATTGTCCGGTGTTTCGCGAGTTCAGACCCGTTATCGCGGATTTCTTCCGGCGTAGAGGACAGGACCAAATTTTTCTCAAACGGGACGATCTCCAGGACTGCCAGCCGCAGCTCGCCTGCAAGTTGCAGACGTGCCGCCGGGCCGTTAACGAGATCCGCGAGGGTCGCATTCAGGGTTCCCAAACTGCTGATGCCGAGCCAAGCCAAGATCCCCGCCAGCACGGTGAGGATCGCGAAGTTCGCGGCGAGTTTGAGCTTTATGGTAGCGCGCATGGGTATTATCCTTGATTATTTGAAAGCGAGTGACGCGGAATGCCGATCTGCGCCGTGACCAGGCTTGAAATCCTGTGTTTCCGGCGGGGTTGAAGAGAAGATCCTGGCGATATTCAGCACGATGACGAAGTCATTGGCGAGTTTGCCTACGCAGCGGATATATTCGGGCTTCCAGGCCATGCCCAACTTCGGCGTTTCTTCTATGCCGGCTTCCGGGATCTCGGTTACCTCATAGACTTTTTCCGCCAAAATACCGACGGCGGCCGGATCTCCGTCAAGATCGATCTCGATGACGACGATACGCGTATCGATGTTTGGGGGTCTCTTTTCCATGCCCAGCTTGTGCCGCAGGTCCGCGAGGGGCACGACCTTGCCGCGAACATTGATCAGTCCAAATGTGAAGGGATCGCTCGCCGGCACCTCGGTCACCGGCGTAAGGTCCAGAATCTCCCGGACACAGCTCGCTTCGAGCGCGAAGAGCTGGCCGTCGAGGCTCATGGACAGGACTTTGAGCCCGGCGCCGCGCTTTGTTGCTGTTATCGCTGTTTCCCTGTCGCTCATGCCGCAACCCTCACTTGTTCTTCGACAGTCTGGCCGTACTGGACGAGATGCGGAATATCGAGGATCAGCGCCACGGCGCCATCGCCAAGGATGGTGGCGCCCGAGAACATCTCGATACCGGCGTGCAGCTTGGATAGGGATTTGATCACGGTTTGGTGATTGCCGATGACCTGATCCACGACAAGACCGGTCTTCAGACCTTCAGACGCCACCACCACAACCTTTTGGTAGCGATCGGGCGGCGTTCCGGCTGAGAAGAGCTCCCGCAGACGCAGGAACGGCACCAACTCGCCGCGAATGTTGAGAAAGCTGCACCCGCGTGAACGGGCATCGTCCTCCGCCGGCAGTTCGACGCACTCCTCGACGGTGGAAAGCGGCAGAACATAGCGCGCCTGTCCGATCCGCACCAAAAGCCCGTCGATGATGGCCAGCGTCAGCGGCAACCGCAGCGTAACCTTCGCTCCCTTATCGGGCAGGCTAGAAAGCTCGATCTTCCCTCGCAACGCTTCGATGGTTCGCCGGACCACGTCCATGCCAACGCCACGTCCCGAGAGGTTGGTGACTTCGGACACCGTCGAGAAGCCGGGCAGGAACACAACCTGGAAAAGTTCTGCGTCGCTCAAGGCCGCGTCCGCCGGAATGACGCCGCGCTCGACGGCTCGCGCCCGGATGCGGTCGCGGTTGAGACCTCGCCCATCGTCAATAATCGTGACATGAACCTCTGTGCCGGCATGCCGCGCCGAAAGCTTGATCTGTCCCGCGGGAGGTTTGCCCGCGGCCATCCGGTCGCCAGGCGCCTCGACGCCATGATCGATTGAGTTGCGGATGAGATGAACGAGCGGATCGTTCAATTGCTCGATGACGTTTTTGTCGAGCTCGGTCTCTTCGCCCTCCATCGTGAGTTCGACCTGTTTGCCGAGATCGCGGGAGAGATCGTGCACAACCCTGCGAAAGCGGCCGAACAGCGAGCCTATTGGCACCATCCGGATGCCCATTGTGGTGTCTCTCAGCTCAAGGGCGAGCCGTTCGATCTCCTCAGCGACCGCCCTCACCTGCTGATCGGCGCTCGAAGCCGCGATCTGCATCAGGCGCGATTGTGTGATGACCAGCTCGCCGACACGATCCATCAGCTCATCGAGCCGCTCTGCGGGTACGCGAATGCTGGCGTTCGTTTTTGCAAATTCGCGGCGGATCGGCTGCTGTTCCGCGGGCGCGGGGCTGCCATTCCCGGCGGGAAGCGCCTCGGCCTCGCCGGCCGAGCTCTTCAGAAATGTTTTGCTCTGCCGGGAACTCTTCGCCGGCGGTTGATGCGGCGCCGTCCGTATTTTCGATTTCGCCGCAGCAAGTCTCGGCGAGACTGATATCGAGCTGCATTTCATCGCGAACGAAGATGAAGACGTCTTCGATCGCCGTGCGCGGCTGCGCCGTCTTCAACTCGATGTTCCAGCTCATATAGCACGCGGCTGGGTCCATTTCCTCAAGGGGAGGAATTTCCTCTGTAACAGGCGCCACAACCGCCACGCCAAGCGAACGGAGTTCGTCCAGCAAGAGAAGCGGATTCGCGCCGTTTATCATGGCGTCGCGCGGCAGCCGCATGTGGACGCGCCAGATAGAATGAGTCGCCGCAGCTTCGGCGGGCGCCGCGATTGCTTCCGCAGGCTGGAGACTTTCGTCAAGCGCGGCAAGCAAAGCCTCCTCAGCCGCTGAATCGGCTTCTTCAGGCCTTTCGATCAAGAGACGCATGTGGTCGCGCGCTTGCAGCGCCACGGCGATCAACTCCCGGTTGGCCGCGCCTCTCCCTGGCGAACTTGATCGAACGCCGTCTCCACGTGGTGAGTGAATGCGGCGGCGGCTTCAAAGCCGAACATCGCGCCGGAACCTTTGATGGTGTGCAAGGCGCGGAAGGCGGCGTCGATCAAATTCATGTCTTGAGGCGTCCGGTCGAGATCCAATAATGTTGTTTCAAGTTGAGCCAGCAGGTCCTGCGCTTCCTGCTTAAATATCTCTTTTGGATTTGTCGGGGTCATTCTCCGAGGACCTTCTTCGCAACGGCGACCAACTGCTCCGGCTGGAACGGCTTCGTGATCCACGCAGTAGCGCCAGCTGCTTTGGCCTGCGCTTTCTTGTCTGCGTCGGATTCTGTGGTCACGAATACGATCGGCACACCCGTGTAGGCGGGCAATTTGCGCAGCTCCCGAATGAAGACCATGCCGTCCATCACCGGCATGTTCAGATCGGTCAGGACCATATGAACGGCATTGCCTCGGGCCTGGGATAGCCCTTGCTCGCCATCTCCGGCTTCGATCACATCGTAACCAGCGCTGCGTAAGGTCAGTTTGATCATTTGGCGCATGCTTGGAGAATCATCCACGGCGAGAATGGTCTTAGACATTGCCCCCCTCCTTCCTGAGCCAATAGGATTGGTTGCTGGTGAGAGGATCCGGCGTGGTTTCGAAGCCAGCTCTTGACAAAGCGTGGAGGAAAGCTCCGCTTGCGTCATGGGCGAGCGTCAATATTTTGCCGGAACGCTCCGCCGTCTTGCGCGCCGAAAGGAGGAGTTGCACGAAGCTGAGATCGGCGTCTTCGACTGCAGAACAATCCAGGCAGAGCGGGGAACACCCGTGAAGCGCCTCCAACAGGAGGGAACGGGTCTGCTCCGCGCAGCGGATAGTGCGAAGGCCGCCTATGTCAACCTTCCCGGTGCTGAGCGTCTCTTGCATCGCCACCTGCCAATTTTGTTTGCCAGCTCACAACCTATGGTGGTAGTAGGTCGCACGTCTCGGTGAATGAATAACTAAAATCGCTAAGCTATGTGCGACTAAGGTGATGTTTGTGAATACTTACGTGAACAAAAACCTGTTTGCGAATAGACCAGTTAAGATTGACCTTCTGAGATAATTAAAAGTGAGGCATTCGTTGTAGACTTGGATTAACTGCGAAGGCACGCAATACAAATGCAAAAAAAAGCAGTCAAAGATGCAGCCCAGCCTCGCCCAACCCAAGCAGAGGTAGAGGTTTTCCTGCAGCGATGGCTCGGAATGTCCGTGGCGCAGAGCCGGACTTTGCAAGCGCTTGTCGGTGAAGTCGAAATGGTCTCCGCCGACATGGGGTCGTGCGTCCTTGAAATGTCGAACCGCCTGGAGACCATCGTCGCATCGACGCGAGAGCAAACGCAGACGGTTCACGAACTTGTCGCCTCCATCCAAGCGGTAAAAGTTGAGGGTGAGACTATTCACTTGCCGCATCTGGCCGAAGACCTCGGCGAAACGCTTTCACTCCTCATTCAAAAGATAACCGATCTTTCGTCACGCGGCATAGGCATGTCGTTCGCGCTCGACGGAGTTCTGGAGGAATTGAAATCCGTAGAGGGGAGCGTCGCCGGGATCGATAAAATCAACAAGAGGACGAGCCTTCTAGCTCTGAACGCCAAGATCGAGGCAGCGCGGGCCGGCGAAGCCGGAAGGGGTTTCTCGGTCGTCGCGGACGAAGTCCGGGAGCTTGCTATGGCCGTGAACCAGTTGGCGGTTCTGATCAGGCGGCAGATCGCAACCATCGGCGATGGCATTCGAAATACGCACACCCTCCTGAAAGAGGTGGCCACCGTCGACAAGTCGGACGAGCATCTTGAGGCCTGTGCGCGGACCAAGTTAATCATGCGTTGCTTTGTCGAGCAAAATGCGCATTACGCGGGCACTTTGAAGCAGACGGCCGCGACGACGGAAAAAATTGCAAATGACGTTTCAGCGGTCATCGTCGGCATGCAGTTCGAGGACCGCGCCAAGCAAAATCTCCAAAATGTCTCCAAGGTGATGGGATCGGTCGCCGCCGCGATTGACGATATGGGCCGGCAGTCGCCTCCGGCTCATGGCGCCAACGCCGTTGAGAGCGCTGAAGGAAACGGATGGGCCGTGGACGTAATTGCTCAATGCTCCCTCTCTGAGATGCGTAAGCGGCTCACCGGGCGCGTCATGGCCGTGCAAGAAGGATCCCCTCCCCATGTGAGGGAGACAGGCGCCAGTCAAGATGGCGGCGCTCTTTCTGGGATCGAGTTTTTATAAATCTTCACGGCGCGCGCTCCACGGGCGATGGTGGTATGCGGCGGCCCGTATGGAATCGAACGCGGCCTGGTTGAGGACGTAATCGCCGCCCTTGTTCGACTGGCTGCCCGCCGAGCACATTTTTATCGAGGAGGACAGGGAGTATTCCGCAACGCTGAAAGCCGTTCGTTACGGCTTAACGCTCATCGAAATCAGCGAATGCGCGCAAAGGAAACCGGCGACAGCAGATGAAAGAGCGCGCTACTCCCCAGTTTAGCATCGCTAGAAGCAGCGCCTCCGGGGATCCGGGCGCGCGCTGCACGCCAACAGCCGCTTGCGCGAGATAGCAAGACGATGGTGCCCAGAAGAGGACTCGAACCTCCACGCCTTGCAGCGCTAGTACCTGAAACTAGTGCGTCTACCAATTCCGCCATCTGGGCTACGGCGTTAGAGGTAGATCCCGCCGCATCCTTTGTCAATCGAAGCGCGAGGCAGCCTTCTGGCGACAGAGCGGCCGAATATTGCGCAAGGCGGCAAGGCGCGCCTTCCCATTCCTGAGAAGGCGGGTTATGCATTTAAGATTAATCCCGTTCGCGCGCGCTCCAAAACGGTAGGTCCTGGCATGGCAGTCACATTTGGAAATTCCACCGTCGTCACCGTTTTTGGCGGCTCGGGCTTTTTGGGACGTTATGTTGTGCAGGCGCTGGCGCGCTCAGGCTGCCGGATCAAGGTGGCCGTCCGGCGCCCTGAACTGGCTCTTCACCTGCAGCCGCTGGGCGCTGTCGGACAGATCGCCCTTCTTCAGGCCAATGTCCGCGATGAGAAATCTGTCGCGGAAGCCGTGCGGGGCGCAGATTGGGCGGTAAACCTCGTCGGCATTCTCCAGCCGTCAGGCCGCCAGCGGTTTCGGGCGATCCACGCGCAGGGCCCGGAGGCGATCGCAAAAGCCGCCCGGGCAAGCGGCGCGCGCGGGTTCGTCCACATTTCCGCGATTGGCGCCGACCGGCTTTCTCGCTCTGTCTACGCACGCACAAAGGGTGAGGGCGAAGCGCGCGTGCTCGCTGCGTTCCCCGAGGCTGTCATTTTGCGGCCGTCGCTTGTGTTCGGACCCGAGGACAATTTTTTCAACCGGTTCGCAGCGCTAGCCGCCTTTTCGCCTATCCTTCCTTTGATCGGAGGGAGCACGCGGTTTCAGCCCGTTTATGTGGGAGACGTCGCGCGGGCCGTCACTGCGGCCGTATCGGGCCAGGCGAAGGAAGGCGCGATTTATGAGTTGGGAGGCCCGAACGTTCTTACCTTCCGCGATATCCTGCAAAAAGTTTGCGAATGGACACAGCGCTCCCCCATCTTGCTGCCGATCCCTTTCTGGGCCGCGAAAATCCCGGCCTTCTTCGTGCAATTTCTTCCGGGAGCGCCCATCACGGTGGATCAGCTGCGCCTGCTTCAGCGCGACAACATCGTCAGCCCCGAGGCCATCCGGGACCAGCACACCCTAGAAGGGCTCGGCGTCCTTGAGCCGCGTAGCGCCGAGGTGATCGTTCCTCCCTATTTGCAGCGCTACCGGCCGAGAGGCGAGTTTTCAGCGGATCGCGTGCGCGTTCTTTAGCGCAGATTTCTCGAAATGGTGACGCTCTTCCATTATCCGCTATGCCCCGCCTCGCGCGCCATTCGGCTCGCGCTTTCGGAATGCGGGATCGAGGCGGCGTTTTCGGAGGTGAAGCCCTGGGCGATCGGCCCTGATTTCCTCAATATGAACCCGGCTGGAACGCTGCCTGTTCTCTCCATCGAGGGGAAGTCGTTTTGCGGCGCCTACCCCATCGTGGAGTTCCTGGCGGAAACCATCGTGCGCGATGGGCCTCCCTCGACGCGCGCACCCCTTTGGCCCGGCACGCCTTCGGAACGGGCGGAGGCGCGGCGGGTCGCGGAATGGTTCTTGCGAAAGTTCGACGCCGAGGTCTGTCAGGGCATGCTCGACGAGAAGCTGTACAAGCCCATGTCGCGGGGGCGGCTTTCGCCTGACCTCGGCGCGATCAGGGCTAGCAGAAGCAATTTGCGCTATCATCTCTCTTATGTGAGCTTTTTGAGCGATCATCGAAAATGGCTGGGCGGCGATCACTTAAGCTTTGCGGACTTGGCCGCGTCCGCACAGCTTTCGGTGATGGATTACTTGGCAGAGATGCCGTGGGCGGAGTTTCCAGAGGCGAAGAGATGGTATCAGCGCCTCAAATCGAGACCGTCATTCCGCCCGCTGCTAGTTGACCGCATACCGGGTTTCAGCCCGCCGGAGAACTATGCGAACCTCGATTTCTGAGGAGGATGCCGTTGGCGTTCAGCCAGATTTCGCGGGCTGGATTAAGAATCGCGTGCTCAAGGAAGGCTTCGACACGGCTGGAATCGCGTCTCCATCCGCCATCCGCGGCGCAGCGCGAGGATTGCACGCTTTTCTCGAAGCCGGGTTCCACGGCGAGATGGGGTGGCTCGCGGACAATCCCGACCGGCGTGCGGACCCGCAAACGCTTTGGACGGACGTGCGTTCCGTCATCTTGGCCGGCATGAGCTATGCGCCGGAGACGGATCCTCTTGCGGCGCTTGAGTGGCCATCCCATGCCGCAATTTCGGTTTACGCGAAAGGCGCGGACTACCACGATGTCATCAAGGGAAAACTGAAATCCATCGCGGGAGATCTGGCGCGGCGGACCGGCGAGGACGTCAAGGTCTTTGTCGACACAGCGCCCGTCATGGAGAAGCCCTTGGCGCAAGCGGCGGGGCTCGGCTGGCAGGGTAAGCATACGAACCTCGTTTCGCGTGGACACGGGTCCTGGCTGTTCCTGGGCGCAATCTTTACGGCCGCGGCGCTAACGCCCGATGCGGCCGAAGGCGATCATTGCGGCTCTTGCCGCCGCTGCCTCGACGCATGCCCCACCAGCGCATTTCCTGCGCCCTACCGCCTCGACGCGCGGCGCTGCATTTCCTACCTAACGATTGAACACAAGGGGCAAATCCCGCACGAATTCCGCGCGGCCATGGGAAACCGCATCTATGGCTGCGACGATTGTCTGGCGGTCTGCCCTTGGAATAAATTTGCGCGAGCAGCCCATGAGATGAAGCTTAAACCGCGTGAAGCCGCCGATAATCCTCCGCTCGCCGAGCTTTTGCGGCTTGATGACGCCGCATTCCGCGCGCGTTTCAAGGGCTCGCCCATCAAGCGCATCGGGCGGGATCGCTTCGTCCGGAATGTTCTTGTGGCTGCGGGCAATTCCGGGGAACCGGCGCTTCTGGAAGGCGTTACGCCGCTTTTGGACGACGGTTCGCCTTTGGTGCGAGGCATGGCGATCTGGGCCGTCCGCAGGCTGGCTGGCAGCGACCGGGAAGCGGAATTGAGAGAGAAATACGCGTCTGTGGAATGCGACCCCAGCGTGCGCGCAGAATGGGACAATAGGACATGAGCAATCTTTTCGCTTTCGGTCTTGGATATTCGGCGGCAGCGGCGGGGACAATCCTGCAAGCGGACGGATGGCGCGTTTCGGGGACAGTCCGTTCGGCGGCAAAAGCAAGCGCAATCGCAGAGGAAGGCATCTCGCCCCTTCTTTTCGAGGAGCGTGAGGCGGTTCTGAGCGCGCTTCAGAATGCGACGCATCTTCTGGTCTCGACGCCGCCAAACGATAAGGGCGATCCGGCGCTTTCAGCCTATGGGGGTGCGCTGCGCGAAGCTCCGGCTCTGAGATGGATTGGATATCTTTCCACCATCGGCGTTTACGGAGACCATCATGGCGACTGGATTGACGAGGACACGCCAGCGGCAGCGCCCCGCGGGCGGAAATCGGCGCGGATCGAGGCCGAGAAGGCTTGGGAAGCGCTGGCCAACGGGCGTGGGCTGGCGCTCGATGTTTTCCGTCTGGCGGGGATTTATGGGCCGGGGCGAAGCCCGCTCGACCGAATCCGCGCTGGCGACGCACGCAGCATCGTGAAGCCGGGTCAGGTTTTCAACCGCATTCATGTGGAGGACATCGCGCAAACGGTGATCGCCGCGATCCGCCGGGATCGCCGCGCCGGCGTGCATATCTTTAACGTGACGGACGACGAGCCAGCCCCTCCGCAGGATGTTCTGGCCTACGCCGCGGAGCTGATCGGCGCGCCGCCGCCGCCGGAAATCCCGTTCGAGAAAGCCGAGCTATCTCCGATGGGGCGCAGCTTCTACGAGGACAACAAGCGCGTGCGCAACGTCAAGATAAAACGCGAACTCGGTGTGCTTCTGCACTATCCGACCTATCGGGAGGGCTTGCAGGCGCTTGCGCGGGAGGGAGAGGTTCTGGAGTGACGTTCCGGTTGCGATCTCATACCAACCGCCGAAATTCATGACCGCTTCCGTTGCCGCCGCCGCGAAGGCGGTGAGCCAGTAAGCGATGACGGATACTATCGATCCGGACGAGGAAGTTTACTTCGTCGCGAGTTCTATGACAGCCTTTTCCAGTGTTTTGAGGTCAAATGGTTTTTGCAGCCTGGGAACGCCTTTATATTGCTCTTGCAGCCCTTTTGAACTGTAGCCCGTCGCGAACACGAACGGAATGCCCCTTGCCGCAAGGGCGTCCGCCGCCGGGTACGAGAGCTCGCCATTGAGGTTTACATCGAGGATGGCGAAATCGACCGGTAACGATAAGGACTTCTGCACCGCAGCAGCGAGATTTATCGCGGTACCGATGACATCGTGACCAAGATCGGTCAGCATGTCCGCGATCATCATGGCGACCAGGAACTCATCTTCGACGACCAAGATCTTTTTTGAACACGTCACGCCTTCGCCACCCATAAAACCGTCCGGTTCAAACCGCTATTCTGTCACATCGACCATGCGCCGGCGCAGGAAAAAGGCCTGACGGCAAAATTCCATCCTAACCTTGCGCATCGGGTCTTGCACGAAGCCTCCCGCGGTCTTGCACCAGGCCTTCTTCCGAAACGCCGCGCCTTAGCAACCTCAATCGCAAGGTCGCGCGAACTCTTTTTCCTAATCGGCGCTGCGCCGCCGCTCGCCTACGCCTAATAAAGCCCAGCTTAAGACCTTTAGCTTTGCGATTACCGGCCCGCGAAATCCTCGTAAGCTTTGCAATGTCTGCTGGCCAAATGTGCATTCGGTCCTATAAATGTACAAGCCGCGCCGATTACTTGCTTCCTGACCGTGCCTTTTACAGCGCGTGCGGGGAACGGGCAATTGCCGCTTTAAGAGATCTCTTGCGATGCAAAAGCAACAAAAACCATTTCTGGTTGGTGTCGGAGGATGGGCGGAAAGCATCCCGGCCATCAACAGATTTCTGTCCGCCCTTGGACCAGCCGATGGCGTTGCTCTCATCATTCAGGTTCACACGCACGCGACCGCCTCCGTTACAGCAGCAGAAATCTTCCAATCCAGCACGCCGCTGCAGGTCGTTGAGGCCGGGAATGGCCGTCAAATAAGAGCGGGGTGCGTATTCGTCGCGCGCGACGGGGAGCAGGCGCAGTTCAAGGGGGGATGCCTTAAGGTTGGACCGGACAAAGGGCCAGCTTCCCGCGCCGCCCATCGACAAGCTTTTTCGCTCACTGGCGAAAGCGGGAGGCGCCAATGCAGCCGGAGTTCTATTCTCAGGAGAGGACACCGATGGGCCGACTGGCTTGGAAGACCTCGCGCGCTCGGGCGCGCTGACGCTTGCCCAGGCCGCCGGCGCTGCGGGCCGTCACAACATGGCAGAAACGGCGAACGCTCTTGGCGCCATCGACGTGGCGGGTACGCCCGAACGGCTCGCAGAGGAACTGCTTGTTCACCTTGCTCGCTGGCAAGAAGCGCGGGAAGGTCTGGTGAAGCCGGTCGAGGTTCATGCGCACGATCTCTCGGAAGTCTGCGAGGTCCTGGAAGAAGCGACCGGTCACGATTTCCGGCACTACAAGACAAGCACTTTGGTCCGGCGCATTTCACGGCGCATCCACATCGCCGGTGCTGCATCCACAGACGACTACGTCCTTGTCTTAAGGAACGATCCTGAGGAGGCGCGCCATTTGATGCGCGACCTCCTGATTGGCGTGACGTGTTTTTTTCGTGACCCCTTGGCCTTCGAAGCTCTCTCGGAGGCCGCTCTGAAGCCTATCCTCGAAACCGCACCCTCTTCTGTCCGTATCTGGGCGCCCGGCTGCGGAACGGGACAAGAGGTCTATTCGCTTGCGATGCTCGTCACGGAATTGCTTGACGGTAAGGATGTTAAGCCCGAAGTGCAGATCTTCGCAACAGATCTCGACGATCGAGCATTAACCGTCGCGAGGCGTGGAATTTATCCGAGGTCGATCGCGAGCGAGGTTGGCGCCGCCAGGCTCAACCGCTTTTTCGAGCCTAACGGCCACCGCTTTCAGGTTAGCAAAGAGTTGCGCAAGCTCGTCGTTTTCTCGCCGCACAATTTGATCAGCGATCCGCCGTTTTCGCGGCTCGATGTGATTTCGTGCCGCAATCTGCTGATCTATTTGGGCCCGCATCTGCAAAAGAAGCTGATGTCGGTCTTTCATTACTCGCTGCGTGACGAAGGCTTTCTGTTTTTGGGATCGTCCGAATCCGTTGCGGGGCATTCGGAACTCTTTCGAATCGTTGACGCGAAGCATCGTATTGCGCAGCGCAAATCAACGGGAGCGCATCGGATGAAGCTGCCGCGGCAAACTGGGGTCGTCAGCGCCGGCGGGCAGTCCCGCCCACTGGAGGAGACGGCTGAGGTCGATATCGGCGCACTGAGTCAGCGCATCGTGCTCGATGAGTTTGCGCCGCCTTACGCGATCGTCAACCAGGACGCTCAGGTCGTTTATCTCTCGCAGCGGATCGGAGCTTTTTTGCAACCGCCGGAGGGCGAGTATTCCAACAATATTTTCCGCATGGCCCGAAGCGGTTTGCGGGTCGGCCTGCGCTCCGCCTGGGGCGAAGCTCAAGAAATGCGGCGGAAGGCGATTTATGAGGGCCTTTCCGTCGAGTGGGAGGGAGAGCCGCATCACATCCGGCTGACAGTGCAGCCGATGCCGGAAGTTGGGCACACGCCTGGCCTCACCATGATCGTGTTTCAAATCCTGGGACCGGTGGGGACCGCGTCGAGCCCGTCTCACCCGCATTCGCCTGAGGAAGCGGAGCGGCTGGTGGCGCAGCTGGAGGCCGAGCTTCTGCGCACGAGGGATGAACTGGAAAGGGCTGTCCAGGATTTCTTGAGGCCGCAAATGAGGAGCTGAAATCCTCCAATGAGGAACTCCTCTCGATGAATGAGGAGTTGCAGTCCTCCAATGAGGAACTCGAAAGCTCGAAAGAGGAGGTCGAATTCGGCGAACCTCGCCCTCGCTGGCACGAACGCCGACGTTCAGAACCTTCTCCACTCGACCGAGCTCGCAACCGTTTTCATCGACGCATCCGGCTGCGTGCGCCGGTTCACGCCGGCTGCGACCGCGCTCTATAACCTTGCGTTGAGCGATATCGGTCGCCCCATCCATCATTTTACGCACGTGTTCGAGAACCTCGCGATTCCCTCTCTCGATGACGTTCTTAAGGGCGGAACTCGATTAGAGCGCGAGGTGCGCAGCCAGGACGGCCGCACCTTCCTGCAGCGCGTAACGCCCTACCGGACCGCAGATGGCGAGCCCGACGGCACCGTGATCACCTTTCTCGACATCACGCAGCAGAAAGGCACGCAGCAGCGCCTCAAGATGGCGGAGCAGGAAGCCGAAGCCCGCCTTGCCGAGCTCGAAATCGTTTATGCAACGGCCCCGGTCGGGCTGGCGCTACTCGATCGCGATTTCCGGTATATCCGCATCAACGATGCCTTGGCCGAAATGAACGGTATCCCGGCCGCGGATCACATCGGCAAGACCATGCACGAGATCGTGCCGGACCTTGTCGGCGATATCATGCCGATGCTGAAGCACGTGCTTGAGACGGGCGAAACGATTGGTCCGCGAGAGGTTACCGGCGAGACGGCGAAGGAACCCGGCCAGCAGCGAACGTGGCTTGAAAGCTGGGGGCCGGTTGTCAGTCCGTCCGGTGAACTTATTGGCCTGCACGGGTCGGTGAAGGATATCACGGACCGCAAGCAGGCGCAGGTCGCGCTCGCCGCGAGCGAGGCGCGGTTGCGGCGGCTGATCGACAATCTTTTCGCTTTTGTCGGTATTTTGACGCCTGAGGGCAATTTGATCGAAACCAACAAGGCGCCGCTGGAAATCGCCAATCTCGCGCGCGAGGACGTGGTCGGAAAGCCGTTTTGGGATTGCTATTGGTGGAGTTTCTCCGAGGCGTCGAAAAAGCGCCTGAAGGACGCTTTCGCGAAGGCGCTCAACGGCGAGACACAACGCTACGACGCCGAGCTGCGCATTTCTTCGGACGCGTTCATCACCATCGACTTTCAGCTGGCGCCCCTCAAGGATGAGAGCGGCGCGGTTACCGAGGTCATTTCGTCCGGCATCGACATCTCCGAGCGCATGGCGGTCGAGCGCCACCGCGAGCTTCTCATCCAGGAACTCAATCATAGGGTAAAGAACACGCTTGCGACAATTCAGGCGATCGCTCGCGTTTCGATGAAGCATTCCCGTTCCGTTAAGGATTTCGCGGATGGGTTCAGCGGAAGGCTGCTCGCCATCGCAAGAGCGCACGATGGCCTCTTTAACGGCGCCGCCACCAGCAGCGAGCTTACCGATATCGTTCAGCGGCAGGTTGGACCTTACGCGGAGAGCGCAGACAAATCTCTGTCTCTGCAAGGGCCAGCGATCGTCCTGTCAGCCACCGAAGCCTACAATCTCGGGTTGATCCTCCACGAATTGGCGACCAACGCCACGAAGCATGGCTCGCTCTCACGCCCAGGCGGAAGGGTCGACATCGAGTGGACATTCGACCAGCCCAGCAGAAGGGCCGTTCTTAAGTGGACGGAGGCGGGCGGTCCTCAAGTCAAGCAGCCTGCGCATGACGGATTTGGAGCACGGCTCATCCGGCAGATGGCCGAATCCTTGGGCGGAAAGTTCCAGCCCGCATTCGATCCGGCCGGATTTACGGCTGAACTCGAGTTTCCAATCGCCCAATAGATCCGCCGCACATTTTAAAACGGGCGCAAGCGCCCGCTCATCCTGTCCTTCTCCCGCGAGGGGAGAAGAGACGCCGTTGCAATAGGCGCGACCTGCCCCCTCCCCCCTGGCGGGAGAACGCTGGGGTGAGGGAACTAAACTAAAGAAATTCCGCGAGCGCCGTGCGAAGAAGCGCGAGGTCCTGCGGGCGCGAGAGGCGGTGCTCGCCATCTTTGATGAGCGTGAGGCGCATATCGGGCGCCGCGATCACGTCCAGCAAATCGAGCGAACGCCGCCATGGCACATCGGGGTCCTCGCGGCCGTGAAGGATCCGGATCGGGATATCGAGCGGCGCGGGGCCTTTGCCGAAAAGATGAGTCTCCCCGTCTTCCATGAGCGCCTTTGTTATCGGATAGGGTTCGTAACCGTAAGCCGAAGGGCGATGGAAGACGCCGTCGCGTTCGAGGGCCGCGCGCGCATCGGCGGGAAGCCGCTCCCAGATAAGGCGCGTCATATCCCACGCGGGCGCGATGAGCACAATGCCCTTCGGCGGCGCGCGGCCTTCTTGCGCCAAAGCCCGAGCGAGCAGGAGCGCGATCCAGCCGCCCATACTCGATCCCACGAGGACAGCAGGGCTGTCAGCCGCAAGCGTGGCTTTAAAGACCGCCGCAGCTTCGTTGAGCCAATCGCTTATGACCGCGTCCTCGAATTTCCCGCCCGAGCGCCCATGACCTGAATAGTCGAACCTAAGGCATCCCGCGCCGGCCGCGCTTGTCCACTGCGCAAGCTCCTCCGCTTTCAGGCTGTCCATCGCGGATTTGAAGCCCGGGAACCAGACGAACGCCGGCGCATTTTCTTTAGGTTTCCGAAAGCGGTAGGCGATAGAGATTGTTTCGCCGCGGGCGCTGCGAACCGGGAGCAATTGAAGTTCTTCGCTGTTCATCCTATGCTTCCTTTATGAGACCCCGCAAAAAGGTCAGGTCTATACGTTCCTTGTCCCCGAGCATGGCCGCATCCTCACATCAAGGCGCGCGCAGATGTTAAATCGAAGCCCTTGGCCGGTCATTCTGCAAATCGTTCCCGAGCTTTCGGCCGGCGGAGCCGAGCGGACGGCGATTGAAATGGCCGAGGCCGTCACCCTTGGCGGCGGCTTGGCGCTTGTGGTATCGTCCGGCGGCAGGCTCGAAAAGGAACTTGCCGATGTGGGGGGCGAACTGATCCGGTTCCCCGCCAAGACGAAAAACCCCGGCTTGATCCTGTTCAATGCTTTAAGGCTTGCCCGCATCATCCGGCAACGGGGCGTCAGCCTCGTGCACGCGCGCAGCCGCGCCCCGGCTTGGAGCGCGCTTCTGGCCGCGCGGCGAACGAGGCGATGCTTTGTCACGACCTACCACGGCATTTATAATCAAAAAGGCAAACTTAAAGCTTATTATAACGGCGTCATGGCGCGCGGCGACGCCGTCATCTGTAATTCGCAATACACGGCGCGCATCGTGCGCGAGCGCCATCCCGAATCATCGGAGCGGGTGGGCGTGATCTACCGGGGATTCGACACAAACATTTTCGATCCCTCGGCGGTTTCGGCAGAGCGCGTCCGGACCCAGCGCGAGGCCTGGGGCGTGAGCGCCGCCAAGCGAATCGTGCTGCTGCCCGCACGGCTGACCCGCTGGAAAGGGCAGCGCGTGCTGATCGACGCCGCGGCGCTTTTGCGCTCGCGTCTCCCGGAGGCCGACATTGCTTTTGTGCTTGCAGGCGACGATCAAGGCCGTTCTCCCTACCGCGCCGAACTTCAATCTCTTATCGAGTCTCACGGCATCGCCGATCGCGTGATCATCGCGGGGCATTGCGACGATATGCCTGCGGCCTACAAGGCGGCGAGTTTGACCGTGCTCCCCTCGATCGAGGCGGAGGCGTTCGGGCGCGCGTCCATCGAAGCGCAGGCGATGGGTTGCCCCGTGATCGCCTCCAATATCGGCGCTTTTCCCGAAACGATCGCGCCGGAACCAAATCTTTTGGCGCGAGTGGCGAGTGTGCCGGAAGGCGGGAAGTCCGGAGCCTCAGGCGGGCTCACAGCGCAATCCGTGGCTTTTTGAACCGGGAAATCCGCAAGAGCTTTGCGAATCGCTATGCGCGGCCCTGGCTCTTTCCGGCGATGCGCTGGAGGCCTTCCGTCAGCGGGGGATGGAGCGCGCCCGCAGCGCTTTTTCGAAGCGCATCCTGCAGCTTCAAACTCTGTCGGTCTACGACCGCCTCATTGGCACTCAGCTTGCCGCAACCTTCAAGAATGCAACGCAAAAGTGAATGCGAGCCGGGGCGATCTTTTCTCTGGGGTATAGACCTCATCTGCTGCAACATGCCGCTTGACTTGTCTATCCGGGTTTTTATCCTCATTTTATACGGTGCGTGTCCGGACCGGCCGGACGCGCCCGCTTTTTCGTCAACAAACATAGGAGAAGTCAAATACGCCGTCCAATGAGAGACGCGCCCACCAACAAGGGAGGGCCGCGCATAAATGAGGCTATTATCGCACGCGACGTTCAGCTCATCGATGAGACGGGCGAGAATCGCGGCACCACAAATAAGCGCGACGCGCTCGTCAGGGCCCAGGAAGCTGGTCTCGATCTCGTAGAGATTGCGGTAAACGGGGAGATTCCCGTCTGCAAGATCATGGATTTCGGGAAGTACAAGTTTCAAGCGCAGAAGAAGGCCGCAGAGGCACGCAAAAAACAAAAGACCGTCGAGGTCAAGGAAATCAAGCTGCGCCCGAATATCGATACGCATGATTACGAAGTGAAAATGCGTTCAGTCAAAAAGTTTTTCGAAGAAGGCGACAAGGTAAAGGTCACTCTGCGCTTTCGGGGACGGGAAATGGCGCATCAAGAGCTAGGCATGCAGCTGCTCATGAAGGTGAAAGAGGAAACCAGCATGATTGCTAAGGTGGAACTCGAGCCCCGGCTCAGGGGCGCCAAATGATCATGGTCCTCGTTCCGCGTTAGCGCCATCGCATGGAAAACGAACCGCCTAACAAATCAACCTGCGAAATATTGCGGGGGGCGGATTTCATGCGCAGTGAAGGTTTTTTCTCGCAACGAGATAGAACTTGCCTGCGAGTTGAAATAGTTTTTATGTGTTGCGCCTAATATTCGCCCCATATTATATTAGTGTATGCCGAGTGCGAAACGGCCCAACCTGAACGCCAGAACGCAACTATACTGAAATGACAATCAAGGTAACCGGCAAAAATATCGATCTCGGTGAGAGCCTTCGCTCCTTTGCGCTGAGCCGCATCGAAGCGGCTCTCGACAAGTTTTCTGGCCGCCCGCTCTCCGGCCAGATCAGTGTGGAAAAAAATCATGACGGGTTTTTCACGCACTGCGCGATCCACCTCGATTCGGGGTTGGATGTGCAATCGACAGGCGAGGGGGCAGATGCTTACGGAAGCGTTGATTCGGCCATGGAGCGGCTGGAAAAACGGTTGCGCCGCTACAAACGCAGGCTTAAAAGTCATGGCCAAGGCGTGGAAGGCCCGGCGCAACATTATGAAAGCGCGGGTGTCGATTATGTGATAGACGCGGAGCGCGTGGCGGATCAACCCAGCGGCGCCGGGGACGAAGGCGCGCCGGCCGTAATTGCTGAAACGCCAGCGCGCGTCCGGGCGATGTCCGTAAGCGATGCGGTTATGCAGATGGACCTTGCCGACCAGGCTTTTCTCGTGTTTCGTAACGCATCGCACGGTGGGATCAATGTTGTTTACCGGCGTCCCGATGGCAATATCGGGTGGATCGATCCTAGCGGCGGCGTCGCGGGCGCGAAACCTTAAGGTGCGTGAGCTGCACATGGAGGACGTTTACGCGTGGGACAAGACATGGATTTAAGCGACCTCATAACGCCTTATGGCGTCATCCCGTCCCTCAAAGCGGCGAACAAGAAGCAAGCGCTTCAGGTCCTCTCAGATCGGGCGGCCGACCTGACGGGGCTGAACAGCGTAGACATCTTCAATATCCTGATTCAGCGCGAGCGGCTGGGATCGACGGGCGTCGGCTCCGGGATCGCAATCCCGCATGGAAAGCTTCCCAGCCTTCGCCAAAGCGTAGGGGTATTCGCACGCCTCGACGAGCCGCTGGACTTCGATTCCATTGACGAAGAGCCGGTTGACATCATCATGCTTCTGCTCGCTCCGGAGAGCGCCGGCGCCGATCACCTCAAGGCTCTGGCCAGGGTGTCACGGCTCCTGAGAGAGCCAAAGTCGGTGGAAAAGCTTAGGGCCGGCCGCGACCGGGCGGCGATCTACGCCATACTCACAGAAAAAGCCGCGTCACACGCGGCTTAGATCGATTCTGAGCAGGCGAATTCGCCGCCTTGAGCTGTTTAAGCTCGATCTAGTGAAGCGTAACGAGCTCTAAATCGCTCTCTTCCACATTTTCCAGAGCTGCGGACCGGCTATCGGTCAATACCATTGGCGTACCATCGGCCGAGACGACGGCATAAAGGTCGATGCCGTCCGGCAAGCCGCCAAGTTGCGGGAAGAGCTCGGCCACATCTTTCGCCTTAAGCTGCTTGATGTAAGCCAACTCACCTTCGCCCCAGGCCTCGAGTTCAAAATCTTTCAGAGATTCTTCCACGGTAAGCACCTCCTCGTGCCAAATGCAACACTCCGGCATGTCTGCTATTTCGACGCTTGCGCGGCGATATGAGGACGTGTCCGATGTGGACGTGTTAAGGAGCATATATAGTGGCCGCGTGGTCTTTCAAGAAATTCCCCTCAGCCTAGAGTGGAACAAGTTAACCTGCAAATTCTTGGTGGAGCCAGGCGGGATCGAACCGCCGACCTCTTGAATGCCATTCAAGCGCTCTCCCAGCTGAGCTATGGCCCCTTTTGGCGGACCCGCGTCCGCTTTAACATATCCGCTACTTAATCCCTTGGGAAGTGCGCTGCAAGGAAAATGAGCTAGCGTCAGCGCACTCTTAACCGAAGTCACAACTCAGGCATCCTCGTCTTTGCCGCCGCCAACGAAGCCCGTGACATCAGCCTCGCCTTCGTCCTCGGCTTCCAGGAACGGCTCTTCCTCGGCGCCTGTATCGAGGGCCGCATCGTCGTCGTCGGCGACGTCGGCGATGTCTCCGCCTTCGATATCGGGCAGCTCTTCCTCGCGCGCCGCAACTTCGTCGAGCGGCACGAACTCCAGGCCGGTTCTGCCCGCGTCGAGCACGGCGTCGTCGTCGGCGTCGAGATTGTTGCCGCCGGTCGCCAAACGCGACGGCGCGCCGCCATCCTGGTAAACCGACTGGCATATTGGGCAAATGATCGGGTCGCGCATGAGGTCGTAAAATTTGGCTCCGCACGATTGGCAGACCCGCTTTGTGCCGCGCTCAGCTTTTATGGACATCGGACTGAAGCTTCCTTAACTATTGGGCAGTGGCGCAGCCGCGCCGCTCTTTGGCATTGGGATAGTCAGCATCGCCGCCGCCTGTCAAAGGCAAAGCGAGTGAGTCGCTGAAATTCTGCGGCATGTTTCCCACGCCCGATTGACAGCGGCGCCTAACATGGGTCTATGACGATCCGTTCCGATCGTTCTATCCGAAGCGCAGGCGTTTCCACCGATGTCCCAGAATCCAGCCGCAACTCAGCCGCTTATGTCGCGCAAATCCGGCGCCCTTCAAGGCGCCGTTTCCGTGCCGGGAGACAAATCTATCTCGCATCGGGCATTGCTTCTCGGCGCGCTTGCCGAGGGGCGGACAGAGATAACCGGCCTTCTCGAATTGGACGACGTTCTCGGCACGGCCCGCGCTTTGCAAGAATCTCGGCGCCCGCATCGAGAAGATAAACGGCGCCTGGATTGTCACCGGCAGGGGTCTTGGCGGGCTGACAACCCCGAAGGCCGATCTCGATTTCGGAAATTCCGGTACCGGCGCGCGCCTGATGATGGGCGCCGTCGCAGGCCATCCGGTTCGGGCCGTGTTCACCGGCGACGCCTCCTTGCGCAAAAGGCCGATGGGGCGCGTCCTCGATCCCTTGAAGAGCATGGGGCTCGAAATCAAGGAGGAAGGCCGCAACACGCTGCCCCTGACGCTGACTGGGACTTCAGAATCTCGTGCCCATCGTCTACCGGCTTCCCGTTCCCTCGGCGCAGGTGAAATCGGCCGTGCTCCTCGCGGGCCTCCTGGCGCCCGGCGAGACATCGGTGATCGAGAGCGAAAGGACCAGGGATCATACCGAGAGAATGCTCGGCTATTTCGGCGCGCCCGTCCTCTTAAAGCCTGAGCCGGGCGGCGGCGTTCGCATCTCGGTCGAGGGGCGCAAAAGCTTCAAGGGCAAGCCTGTCGCTGTCCCAGGGGATCCAAGCTCTGCCGCATTTCTCACCGCGGCGGCCATCCTTTGCCCAGGCTCCAACGTCCTCATTCAAAACTTGCTGATCAATCCCACGCGCACCGGCTTCTACGCAACCTTGAGCGAGATGGGCGCCGATATCTCATTCGAGAACGAGCGCGAGATGAATGGGGAGCGGGTGGCGGATTTCCGCGCGAAGACGAGCCAGCTGCGCGGTGTCCACGTTCCGGCGGAGCGGGCGCCGACCATGATCGACGAATATCCCATTCTCGCCGCCCTCGCCGCCTATGCCGAGGGTGAGACCGTGATGGACGGGCTCGCCGAGCTTCGCGTCAAGGAAAGCGACCGGCTCGCCGCCATGGCCGCCGGTTTGACCGCATGCGGGGCGCAGGCCCGAAGCCGCGGCGATACGCTCATGGTCAACGGCTTGCCGAAGGTGAGGGGCGGCGCTACCATCCTTACGCATATGGATCATAGGATCGCCATGTCGTTCCTGGTTCTTGGACTTGCCTCCGAGGAGCCCGTGACCGTTGATGACGCCTCAATGATAGCGACAAGCTTTCCCGAATTCCGGGGCTTGATGCAAGAACTGGGCGCGGAGATTGTGGGAGCGGCGGACGGAGCGGAATTGAGTGGGGCGGCAAGCCTATGATTATCGCCATCGACGGAACCGCTGCTGCGGGAAAAAGCACGCTGGCGCGCCGGATCGCGCAGCGTTACAATCTGCCGCACCTCGACACAGGCTCGCTTTATCGCGCCGTCGCGCGCGACGTTGAGCTGGCGGGGCATGCTCTCGACGATATCGAAGCCGCTGCACGTGCGGCAAGCGGGCTCGATCCCGAGAACTCTCTGCGATCCCAGCCTCCGCCTAAAGGGAAAGGGCGAAGCCGCGTCCGTAGTGGCAGCCATCCCGCAAGTGCGCGAAGCTCTTCTTTATTTTCAACGGTCCTTCGCCGCAAAGCCACAGGGCGCAGTGGTCGAGGGCCGCGACATCGGCACGGTCGTGTGCCCCGGCGCCGACGCCAAGATTTTCGTGACCGCCACGCCCGAAAGCCGCGCCCGGCGGCGCCATGCCGAGCTTGTGGGCTATGGGGTCGCCATTACGGAAGAGGCCGTCTTAAGGGAGATCAAGGACCGCGACCGCCGCGACAGCGAACGCGCCATATCGCCATTGCGCCCCGCGGAAGACGCGCTCTTGCTCGATACTACAGAGTTGGATATAGAAAAAGCCTTCGCCGCCGCACTCGAGCTTATTGATAAAGTCACGAGCCGCAGATAAATCACAAGAATGCTCAATCTTCTGGGCGGCCGCCAGTGTTTTATCGGCGCTTATGGTTCATTGGAAACCGATCGGCTCCTGGCGGCAACCCGAATACGCATGCAGATGGCGCCGGATGCCGCGCGTCCGGTGGGCCGTCCGTTCAACACCTAACACAGACATGGGCTTCGGCCGCATGGAGTTTTGATGATCGCAACGCAAACAATAGAGCCAAAGGCCAGGGAGTACAATCCGACAGCCGACGACTTTGCCGCTCTTCTCGACAAATCGCTTTCTGGGTCGGCGCCAAGCGAGGGCGCGGTTGTAAAAGGCAAGATCGTCGCCATCGAAAAAGACCTCGCGGTCATCGATGTGGGTCTTAAGACCGAAGGCCGCGTTCCGCTAAAGGAGTTCGGCTCCTCTGTGCAATCGCCCACGCTTCACGTCGGCGATGAAGTCGAAGTCTATGTCGAGCGGATCGAGAATGCCGCCGGCGAGGCCGTACTCAGCCGCGAAAAAGCGCGCCGCGAAGATAGCTGGACCAAGCTCGAGCAGAAATTCAACGCCGGCGAAAAGGTCGAGGGCATCATTTTCAATCGCGTCAAGGGCGGCTTCACTGTCGATCTCGATGGCGCCGTCGCCTTCCTGCCCGGCAGCCAGGTCGATATCCGTCCCATAAAGGACGTGACGCCTCTCATGAACGTGCCGCAGCCGTTCCAGATCCTGAAGATGGATCGCAGGCGCGGAAATATCGTCGTGTCCCGCCGGTCGGTTCTCGAAGAGACCCGCGCCGAGCAGCGCTCCGAGATCGTCGCCAAGCTCGAAGAGGGGCAGGTGGTGGACGGCGTCGTGAAGAATATCACCGACTACGGCGCCTTTATCGACCTCGGCGGCATCGATGGCCTGCTCCACGTCACCGATATGGCTTGGAAGCGCGTCAACCATCCGACAGAGATTTTAAACGTCGGCGACACGGTTAAGGTGCAGATCGTCCGCATCAATCCCGAGACGCAGCGCATCAGCCTTGGCATGAAGCAGCTCGGCTCCGATCCTTGGTCGGGCATCGAGGCCAAATATCCGATTGGCGGCAAGTTCAAGGGAACGGTGACGAATATCGCCGATTACGGCGCGTTCGTGGAGCTGGAGCCGGGCGTCGAGGGGCTGATCCACGTCTCCGAGATGAGCTGGGTCAAAAAGAACGTCCACCCCGGCAAGATCGTCTCGACCAGCCAGGAAGTGGAGGTTCAGGTTCTGGAAGTGGACGCGAGCAAGCGCCGCATTTCGCTCGGCCTGAAGCAGACCCAGGAGAACCCCTGGAACGCCTTCGCCGACGGCCACCCCAAAGGCTCCATCGTCGAGGGGCAGGTTCGCAATATCACGGAGTTCGGCTTGTTCGTAGGTCTCGATGGCGGCATCGACGGCATGGTGCATTTGTCCGACCTCGATTGGCAGCGCTCCGGCGAAGAAGCCATCAAGGAATTCAACAAGGGCGACACGGTGCGCGCGGTGGTGCTTGAGACCGATCCCGAGAAGGAACGGATCAGCCTTGGTATCAAGCAACTGGCCACAGACCCGTTCCAATCCGCCTCGACGCTCAAGAAGGGCGGCACCGTAACCTGCGAGGTGATCGAAGTGAAGGATGCGGGCATCGACGTGAAGATCGCCGGCACCGACGTTACGGCTTTCATCCGCCGCGCCGATCTTTCACGCGACCGCAGCGAGCAACGGCCCGAGCGTTTTTCGGCCGGCGACATGGTCGACGCAGTCGTCACACAGGTCGACAAGAGCGGCCGCAAAATCGGGCTCTCGATCAAGGCGCTCGAGATTGCGGAAGAGAAAGAGGCGGTGGCGCAGTTCGGCTCGACCGACAGCGGCGCGTCTCTGGGAGACATTCTTGGCGCGGCCTTGAACAAGGCGCAAACCAAGGAAAAGGAGTGAGCCTCCCCAGCGGATCTCAGTAGAGAAGGTGAGTGGCATGGCTGGCGCAAATGGGTGCGCCAGCTTGGTCTTACAAAGGCGAATGCATGACACTGGATTCTGACATTCTCATCGATCGCCGCCGCCTTAAGCGCCGCCTCACGATTTGGCGCGTGCTGGCTATTGTCGCATTCGTGGCCGCGATAGGCTTTGCCGCCTTGAAGAGCGACGATACCGCGCCCCTGTTCGGGCTTCATCGCGACTACATTGCTCGCGTCACCATCAGCGGCTTTATCGGTGACAGCAGATCCCGGCACGAAATGCTGAAAAAGCTCGGCAAAAACGAGCACGTGAAAGCCGTTATCGTGGCGGTCGACAGCCCAGGCGGCACAACCACCGGCGGTGAAGCGCTTTACGACGACCTGCGCGAGCTTGCGAAGGCTAAGCCGGTGGCCGCGGTGTTCGGAACTGTGGCCGCATCGGCGGCCTATCTCTGCGGCATCGGCACCGACTACATCGTCGCCCGCGGCAATACGATCACTGGCTCGGTGGGCGTGATTTTCCAGTGGGCCGATGTGACGGAGTTGCTCGGCAAGATCGGAGTAAAGGTCGATGAGGTCAGAAGCGGCCCTCTGAAGGCGAAACCATCTCCGTTCTCGCCGCCGGACGACGCGTCAAAGCAGCTGACTGAGGAACTTGTGAAAGATTCGCAAGTCTGGTTCCTTGACCTGGTCACCGAAAGACGTAAAGCCGCGGTCCCCTCAATAGATGACATCAAGACGGGACGCATCTACACGGGGAGAGAGGCGCTCAAGATCGGCCTCATCGACGCGATCGGGGACGAGCAGACAGCGATCAAATGGTTCACCGATGCGCGCAAGGTGACGCCGGATTTGAAGGTGAAGGATTGGTCGCCGGAACGCTCCGTATCGAGCCTTTTCCAGTCATCTGTTTCGGGCCTCGCTGGAAAGCTTGGGCTGGGATCGCTCCTCGATGCGAATGTGCTGGAAGGGTTGGAAGCGCTGAAGGACCGTCCGCTTGACGGTCTATTCTCCATTTGGCGGCCCGAATAGAGAAACGTGAGATAATGCAATGATTAAGTCTGAGCTTATTGAAAAGCTTGCGATCACGAATCCTCATTTGATGCACAGGGACGTGGAAAAGATCGTGAATGTGATATTCGAGGAGATCACAAGCGCGCTGGCCCGCGGCGACCGGGTCGAACTGCGCGGCTTTGGCGCATTTTCGATAAAACACCGGCCCGCTAGGGTTGGAAGGAATCCGCGCACCGGCGATCAGGTCCACGTGCCGGAAAAGTACGTGCCCTACTTCAAGACCGGCAAGGAACTGCGCGTCAGGCTTAATCCTCCCGCACCACCCCCAACGGAGAAGCCGAAAGGCCGTAAGAAAGCAGCGAAGGCATCGTAATCCCTTTTGGCGACAGGCGGCATTAAGCCGAGGCACCCATGAAACGCTTCTTCAGTGTCCTTATTCTTTTTCTGCTAGGCTGCGTACTCGTCGCCTTAGCGGTCGCGAACCGCCACTCCGTGCAGTTCGTCGTCGATCCGTTCGACCCGGTATCTCCCACGACGTATGAGGTTAAGCTGTACGTCTTACTGTTCATCGCCGCGTTCCTTGGCGTGCTTGGGGGATGGCTGGCGGCTTGGCTTGGACAGGGGCATTGGCGCAAGGCCGCCCGCGAAACACACAAGGAAGCCACAATCTGGAAGCGCGAGGCGGAAAACCTCAAGCGGGGGCTCGAAGCTTCCACTCCGAAACCCGCTTCGCCGCCAGCGACGCGGGCGCTGCGCTCCTATTTCTAGGCGCGGCATTCCAGGCAAGGCCACTTTCGGGAACTCTGCTTTGCGCTCGCGGCCGTGAGAGTTCGATAGGCCGCCATTATATTTCATGGCGCAGCTGTTCGGGCCGGACCCGGGCCGAAATCTCATTCAACTTTTGCGCCTTTCGTCGAGTCCGATTAAAGGCTGGCTTGGGCCACTATAGTTAGCATGATCGTCTCCGTTAAAATCTGCGGGATATCGACCGAGGACGCTCTCGACACCGCGATCGACGCCGGCGCGGACTACGCTGGCTTTGTTTTCTTCGAGAGAAGTCCCCGGCATCTGCCGTTGGACCGCGCCGAGGCCTTGGCGCGGCGCGCAGCTGGGCGAATCAAGACCGTGGCTTTGACGGTGAATGCCGGCGGCGATGCGATCAAGACGATCCTCGACCGCGTTCAGCCCGATTTCCTTCAGCTTCACGGCGAAGAGAGCGTCGAGCGCATGATCGAGATCCGGCATTTCTCCGCCGCGCGCATCATCAAGGCGATCAAAGTCGGGGCGCCGGATGACATCGAGGCCGGCCGCCGCGCCTATGAAGCGGAAGCGGACGTTTTGCTTTTCGACGCACAGGCGAGCGCTGTTCCCGATGCGCTTCCTGGAGGAAACGGCCTTTCTTTCGATTGGCGATGGCTGCCGCGAGCCGGGCTCCGGCCGGATTTTATGCTGTCAGGCGGACTGTGCGCCGAAAATGTGCTAAGCGCCCTTGATGCGAGCGGCGCACGGGCTGTCGACGTCTCGTCGGGCGTCGAGGCGGCGCCTGGGGTAAAAGACCCAGCGCTGATCCGGCGATTTATAGAAACTGTGAAATCGTGTCAGTGCGTGTCCCCGGTCCCGGCCGCGGTGGAATAAGGAAACTCCCATGCCTCCTATCGTCGAAACGCCGCTGCATTTGAACAGCTACCGCTCGGGCCCCGATGAGCGGGGACATTTCGGCCTTTACGGCGGCCGTTTCGTCGCCGAAACGCTTATGCCGCTTATTCTCGATCTGGAGGCGGCTTACAATCAGGCGAAAAACGATCCCGGCTTCCACGCGGAGCTAAGCGATCTCCACGCGAACTATTCAGGCCTGCCGAGCCCGCTTTATTTCGCCGAGAGGCTCACGCAGCGCTTCGGCGGAGCGAAAATCTACTTCAAGCGCGACGAACTCAATCATACCGGCTCGCATAAGATCAACAATTGCCTTGGCCAGATCCTGCTTGCGAAGCGCATGGGCAAGACACGTATCATCGCTGAAACCGGCGCGGGCCAGCATGGCGTTGCCGTCGCGACCGTGGCCGCGCGCTTCGGGCTCCCTTGCGTCGTCTACATGGGTAAGACGGACATCGAGCGTCAAAGCCCGAACGTCTTCCGCATGCGCCTTCTCGGCGCCGAGGTGCGCCCGGTGATTTCAGGCACCGCGACGCTGAAAGACGCCATGAACGAAGCCTTGCGCGACTGGGTCGCCAATGTCGAGGACACGTTCTACATCATCGGCACCGTGGCCGGGCCGCATCCCTATCCCGCCATGGTGCGCGACTTCCAATCCATCATAGGGCAGGAGGTGCGCGAGCAAATGAAGGCGGCCGAGGGGCGGCTGCCTGACACACTGGTGGCGGCCATCGGCGGCGGCTCCAACGCCATGGGGCTTTTCCACCCATTCCTCGATGACCGCTCCGTGAAGATGTATGGCGTCGAAGCGGCGGGAAGAGGCCTGGATGTTCCCAACGGACATTGCGCATCGCTGAATGGCGGCAAACCCGGCGTGCTTCACGGCAACCGCACCTATCTCCTGCAGGACGGCGACGGCCAAATCCTGGATGGACACTCGATTTCGGCCGGTCTCGACTATCCCGGCATCGGCCCGGAGCACTCGTGGCTGCGCGACACAGGGCGCGTATCCTACGTTTCAGCCACCGACCGCGAGGCGCTGGACGCCTTTCAGCTCTGCACGCGCCTCGAAGGCATCATCCCCGCGCTCGAACCCGCCCATGCGCTCGCCTATGTGACAAAACTCGCGCCCACCTTGCAGCCAAGCAATCTCCTCGTTATGAACATGTGCGGGCGCGGCGATAAGGATATCTTCGCCGTGGCGGGTCATCTCGGCATGGAAATCTAGGCGCATGTCCGGCGCGGCCTCCGAAACTTGAGGGATTCTATGCAGCGATTGGCGAAGGCATTTGAGGCCTTATCGGGCTCGAACAGGAAGGCGTTCATCTCCTTCATAACCGCGGGAGATCCCGACTACGCGACCTCGCTCGAAATTTTGAAGGGCCTGCCGGGAGCCGGAGCCGACATCATCGAGCTTGGCATGCCGTTCTCCGATCCGATGGCGGACGGCCCTGCCATTCAAAGGTCTTCGCAGCGGGCTCTTCGCGGCGGGCAAACCTTGCGAAAAACCCTCGAAATGGTGCGAAGCTTCCGTGAAACCGATGCCGCGACGCCGATCGTTCTCATGGGCTATTACAACCCTATCTATGTCTTCCCCGTGGAGGAGTTTTTGGCCGAGGCCGTGGACGCAGGCGTTGACGGGCTCATCGTCGTAGACGTGCCGCCGGAGGCCGATGACGAGCTTTGTGTGCCTGCGCTGAGGGCTGGGTTGAATTTCATCCGGCTGACCGCGCCGACGACGGACGAACATCGGCTGGACGCTGTACTCGCCAACACCAGCGGCTTTGTCTATTACGTCTCCATCACGGGCGTAACGGGCACGCGGGCGCCGGACCTCAGCGGCGTGGCCCGCAGCGTCGCCCGCATCAAGGCGCGAACGCCCCTGCCTGTCGCGGTTGGCTTCGGAGTGCGCACGCCAGAGCAGGCGCACGCCATGGCCGGCGTCGCCGATGGAGTTGTTGTCGGGTCCGCTCTTGTGGACGCCATCGCCCAAAGTCTTGACGAGAACCAGCGCGCGACCGACTTAACCATAGGGGCGGTTTTGGGGCTGGTAGAACGGCTTTCCGCCGGCATGAAGGCGGCCTAGGGACATTGAAAAGCCTTTTCCAAGGCAATAAAGGCGTTACCGACGTGAACTGGATCAATAGCGTTGTCCGGCCTAAGATTAGCGGCCTTTGGCAAAAGCGGGAGATGCCGGAAAACCTTTGGGTGAAATGCCCGGAGACCGGCCAAATGGTCTTCCACAAAGACCTGGAAGCCAATCAGTTTGTAATACCCGCCTCGGGCTATCACATGCGGATGGGAGCTGAGGCGCGGCTTAAATCGTTTTTCGATGGCGCAAAATTCGAGATTGTGCCTGCGCCCGAGGCGCCGTTGGATCCGCTCAAATTTCGCGACGAGAAGCGCTATTCGGATCGCATGAAGGAGGCCCGCGCCAAAACCGGCATGACGGACGCGCTTTTGACCGGGCTCGGCTCTGTCGACGGCCTCTCGGTGATCGCCGCAGTGCAAGACTTCGCCTTCATGGGCGGCTCGCTCGGCATGGCGGCGGGCGAGGCGATAATCACCGGCATGCTGAAGGCGGTCGAGTTGAGGATCCCCTATATCCTCTTCGTCTCTTCCGGCGGCGCCCGCATGCAGGAAGGAATCCTTTCGCTTATGCAGATGCCGCGCACGACCGTCGCCGTGCAGCGGCTGCGCGACGCCAAGCTCCCGTATATCGTGGTTTTGACCAATCCCACCACTGGCGGCGTGACCGCGTCCTACGCCATGCTCGGCGACATCCACATCGCGGAACCTGGCGCTCTGATCGGCTTCGCCGGCCCTCGGGTGATCGAGCAAACCATCCGCGAGAAGCTTCCGGACGGCTTCCAGCGATCGGAATATCTGCTTGAGCATGGCATGATCGACATGGTGGTACATCGCCACGATTTGCGCGATACGCTGAGCCGGCTCTGCAGCCTGCTGGTCACGGAGCGCAAGCACCGCGCCGGAATGAACAATGTGAAGCAGCGCAAAAAGGCGGCGGCCGCCGGCGCTTCGCCCGAGATCAAGGTTCCAGCGACGGCAGAGCAACTCGCGGCGATGAAGAGCGGTCCGGCGCCCGAGGAGAAAGCCGAAGAGGCGGCGCAGCCTCTGCCAACCAGCCCGCCGCCTTCATGAGCCGCGCGCGCCACTCTACGCCTGCGTCACGCCCCAACCCCGGAAATCGCCTTGCAACCGCAGAAAACTGAAAACCTGCTTGCGCGTTTCGAAACGCTGCATCCGAAGAGCATCGACCTCTCTCTCGGGCGGGTGGAGCGGCTCCTTCGAGCGGTCGGAGACCCGCATCGCAGGATTCCGCCCGTCGTCCACGTTGCGGGCACGAATGGCAAGGGCTCGGTTGTCGCCTTTCTGAAAGCCATCCTCGAAGCAGCGGGCTACCGCGTGCATGCATTCATCTCACCGCATTTGCGCAAATTCCACGAGCGCATCATGCTGGCTGGGCCGGGCGGCGCGCGCTCAATCGGGGAGCAGCATCTGGCCAATATTTTGGCCCGCGCCGAGGCCGCCAATCGCGGCGAGCCAATCACATTCTTCGAGATCACGACGGCTGCGGCGTTCATGGCCTTCGCGGAAAACCCGGCGGATATTGTGCTGCTCGAAACCGGGCTTGGCGGCCGGCTCGACGCAACGAACGTGATTGACGAGCCGCTCGCCACGGTGCTGACGCCCATTTCGCTCGATCACTGCTCCTTTCTTGGCGATACCATCGAGGCCATCGCGGGCGAGAAGGCGGGCATCCTGAAGCGCGGACGGCCCGCCATCGTGTCGCGGCAGAGCGACATCGCGCTCGGCGTGATCGAGGCGCGCGCCGATGCGCTGTCCTCTCCCGTGCTCGCGGGCGGCCGCAACTGGGACGTTTTCGAGCAGCAAGGCAGGCTCATTTTCCAGGACGAGGATTGCCTCCTCGATCTGCCCTTGCCGCGTCTTTTCGGCCGCCATCAGTTCGAAAACGCCGGCGCGGCCATCGCGGCGGCCCGGTCGCTTGAGGGCTTTCATGTATCCGAACAGGCCATCGCGAAAGGCATAACGGCGGCTGTCTGGCCCGCGCGGCTGGAGCGGCTTTCGCCGGGAAAACTTCATGAGCTGGCTCCTGCAGGCTCGGAGATTTGGCTCGATGGCGGCCACAATCCGGCGGCCGGAGAGGTCGTGGCCCGCGCGCTCGCCGATCTTGAGGAGCGCGTTTCGAGCCCGATTTATTTGATCGTAGGTATGCTATCCACCAAGGACGCGGGCGGCTTCCTGCGTCATTTTCAGGGGCTGACCGAGCTTGCGGCGACGGTGGAAATTCCGGGCCATGCCGCCGCCTACAAGGCCGACGAACTTGCGAACATCGCCAACCGCCAGGGCATTGCCGCCGATCCCGCCGCGAGCCTCGAAGCGGCCTTCGCCAAAAGCCGCAAACGCGCAAACGGGCCGGTGCGCATCATGGTGACGGGCTCGCTCTATCTCGCGGGCCAGGTGCTCGAAGCGCACGAGCAAAGCGCCAGCTGAGGCGGTCATCCGGGCGCCGCGGCGTCTGGAAGATGCTACTCGCGTCGTAAGGCGCTGTTCACGACCAGGTTGGCCCAACCGCTCGTTTTGAAGTTCCGCTTGATTTCCCAGGGGTCGTATCGCGTTTCTAGCCATTCAAAAAAGGTCATCGGCTCGGCATTATTATCGGCCATGTAACGTTCGAAGAGATAGTCGAGAACGCCGGTTTCCGACTTTCTGAAATGCCCATATCTCAAGCTTAACTGCCTCACCGCTTGTTCGATGGGCTTGCCTTCCTTCATGTACAGCAAAAGGGCGCTCATCAGGCCCACCCGGTCCGCCCCCGATTTGCAGTGGAACAAGGCGGGATACTCGATCTCTTGAAACAGCGCCTTCGCCTGATGGATCACCGAAGCGGGAGGCGCCATCCGGGATTGCAGTTGAAAATTCACTAGGCGGATTCCGTGCCGGCTGCAGGCCTCGGACTGCAGCCGGTAGCTTCCGCAGTCGCGCTCGCCGCGCAAGTTTACGATTGTTTTGATGCCCTTGCGCGCCAGATATGCGATTTGGGCAGGACTTGGCTGCGCCGACCGCCAGACGCCGGGCGCGATCTCGTGACGGTTCGCGTAGACCGCACGAAACACATGATGATCCATGAAGAAGAGATCGAAGTAATCCAGCGCTTTATTCGCCCGCCCCTTGAGCCAGCCGGGAGCGCGCTCATCCACGCGGCGGCGAAAACCACGATAGGTCTTCGAAACCGCCTTGGAGTACGGTTTCATAAAGCGCTTGGCGTAACCGATTGGATTTAGCTGCATCCCCACCGCGACGTTCGAGGCCCAACGGCTTCGTATATCGCGTTTCCCTCGGGTGTTCCAAGCGCTAAAAGTCTAAGCGGCTGCCCCCGGAACGGCTATTGCAAAATGAAACGCCCGTCCAGAAACCGGAACTCCGCCGGATCGATAAGCCGCTTGCTGCAAACTCTGACGCGATGGACCTTGCCATCGAGGTTTCCGTTCCAAAATTCGAGGAAGCCAAGAAGTTTAGGATAACGGGGAGCCAAATCGTAATCCTGCCAAACGAAAGATTGCAGAAGGGCAGGATGATCAGGCATGTGGTAGAGGATCTCCGCCGTTGTCAGGCAATAACCTTTGAGCTGAGCGATAAAATGCTTATCGGCCATGGACACCTTCCTTTCCAGGGCGTTAACACACGCCCACCGTCCATGGTAGCGCAAAAAACGGGCCAAGCGGAAAGATTCCATTAAAATTCAGTCAGTTAGCAGCCCTCCGCAGCGATTGCTGCTAAAGGGCCAGGCCGGAAGGGAAGATCGGTTTTATACGGCCAAATATTCTTACCCGCTTGTGTCTTGCCCGCGAAGGCGAGCATCGAGTAATCGGGACAACGAAAGTATTTGGGAACAATGATATAACGCATCGCTTACAGGGTCCCCGCCGGAGTTTACCCTCGTGCAGACGGGGACGGAGACGACAACGGAAGCGGTCGAGCGGGCGCGGACGGGCGATCGTCGATAGGATCTCGGCTGGCTCGAAATGTCCCTTCGCATTGCAAGGGCCGAGCGTGAAGAATTGGGGCGGGGCGAGCGGGCACCCGGCGGCAGGCAAGAATGCCGAATGCAATCCGGCTCAACACTCTGAGCTTTTGCGAGCAGCCCCCTTCAGCCTGGAAGGTCCGAGTTCTCCGGGATTGGGCCATGAATAGCCGCGATCCTATGAGCAACATCGTCGACCACATCCCACGGCGTGTATTCGATGCAGGTTCTGGGATCGGTAGGCCCTCCCGTCATCATCATGATGAAGCGGATCAGCTGCCGGTCCCGCCAGCTATAGCGCGCATAATGGAGCCGGCCGGGGATGGCCCTGGCGAATGCCGGAGTAAGGCCGTACTTGGCGATGGCTTTGCGAAGATAGACGCTGCCCTCGGGCGTTTCCTTGCCCGGCTTTCGCGACGTTAGATTGACCACCAGCAGGACCAGTTTCGGCTGTGCCGGGAGTTTTTCGTAGGCTGCAAGAAATTGCGTCGCCTCCGGCAAGATTTTTCCGTAGCGTATCGCGGCGACGACGGCCACGAGTTCTGCGCCTTCAAGGCTCGATTGAGAGGGCTGCTGCACCGCCAAATCTTGGGGAAGCGTGTCGATCCCATGCTCCGCGAGGCGTTCGGCGATCCGCTCCGCGATCCTCCGCGACTGGCCGTCGCGCGTGGCGTAAAAAAGTTTCATGATTTTACCTCCAGAGGCGCCGCTGCCGCCCCTTCGGAAATGAGCCGCCCATGCCATGATTACGCCAGAGCGGCCCCATCCGACCGGAGGGGATAAGCTGCGCTAGCGCTTTGGCAGCGACCAACTTTCCATCTTTGATGGTTACGATTAAAGGCCTGTTGATCTAGCCATTGACGAGCCAAGCGCCGAAGTCAAGAAGCACCGGCAGGCGTGCGTCATAAAGAGTGTCTTCGCGATGGACTCCTTCGAACTCACAACACACGATCTTGGGCATCTCACGCTGCGTCCGCTCACGGCCGGCAATGCAGGCAAACTTGGCGAGGCGCTGGCCGACATGCCGCCTTGGTCGGTTATTGGCTATCCGGCGGAGCGCATGGTGCGGGGCTTGCAACGCGAGCTGCTGTCAGTGAAGCGATTCGAGGTTCTTGTGGAAGGGAAGCTTGCGGGCCTGATCGTCATCCAAGATCCGTTCCTCCATGGACCCTATTTGCAGCTGCTTGCGGTTCTACCTGAGTTTCAGGGGCAGAATTTCGGCCTGCGGCTGCTTCAGTGGATGGAATTGAGGCGCGCCGCGCCGAAGCGCGGCAGCTCTGGCTCTGCGTGTCCACCTTTAACACACGCGCCCGAGCGTTCTATGAGCGCTCCGGCTTTGAAGCCGTCACCGTTTTGGAGAAGCTCGCAACCGGCGCCTCGGACGAGCTTTTCATGCGCAAGCGGCTGTTTTAGCTCAATCGGCGATCGGTGGGGCGCCGCGATGAACTTTGCTCAGTACCCGTAAGGGTATCCCCACGGCGGTGGAGGAGGTGGCGCGTACCCATATGCTGGCGGCGGCGGCATAGGCGAACCGGCCACGCACCCTTCCAACTGATAATAGCTATCGGGCTTGCTGGAGGTTCTGAGCCATTTCAGGCAGCGCCCGCGAACCTCCGGCGGGATGGATTCCCACCGTTCCTGAAGCCGGCCGTAAATCTCCTGCGTCCTCTGAACGCAATAATCGGAGCCTCCGCCCGCGGATTCGCAGTGTTTTTCAATCGAGAAGTTCGGAAGCGACTGAGCAAAGGCCGGTCCGGCCGCCAGCATGAACGCCAACACGGCAACGTGCTTCATCGTGATCACCCCGCAGTTGTCAACCGCATGAGAAACCTTTCCCGCATCAATTGCTGGCGAAAACATGGCGCGGCCCGATTAAACATAACTAAGAAGCGGAGGCGCTCCCGGTGATGAGCTGGCGCCAATTCGCGCTGCCGCTCACCCCCCAAAGCAAAAGAACTTGCGGCGAATAAGCCGAGCTGCCGCTTTCGGCCTTCCTTGCGGATCGGTCTCGCGTTAAGTCTTCCGTGCGAGGCGATGCAACCGAGGCCTCGGTCCAACTTTATTGACTCGCCTAAAATATAAGGAGGGAAACAATGGAATTCGTGAAAGGCCGGCCGGCCGCCAATGCCAAGCTGCTCGCCTGGGTTGAAGAGATGACCTCCCTTTGCAAGCCCAGCGAGGTCGTATGGGCCGACGGAACTCAAGGGGAATACGATCGGCTGTGCCAGATGATGGTGGATGCCGGAACCTTTATCCGCCTCGACCCGGAGAAACGTCCGAACTCCTATCTCGCTCGCTCGCATCCCTCCGACGTCGGCCGGGTCGAGGATCGGACGTTCATTTGCTCCGTGAACAAACACGACGCCGGTCCCACCAACAATTGGGCCGCGCCGGCGGAGATGCGCGTGACGCTGCGCGGGCTGTTCGACGGCTGTATGACCGGCCGGCCAATGTACGTCATCCCGTTCAGCATGGGGCCGATTGGCTCGCCGATTGCAAAAATCGGCGTGCAGATCACAGACAGCCCTTATGTTGTCGCCAACATGCGAATGATGACGCGCATGGGCAACGGCGTTCTAGACGCGCTAGGCAAGGACGGCTCCTTCATACCGTGCATGCACTCGGTCGGCGCGCCGCTCAAGCCCGGACAAAAGGACGTGCCGTGGCCGTGCGAGGGCGACATCAACCGCAAATACATCGTTCACTTCCCGGAAACTTACGAGATTTGGTCGTATGGCTCTGGCTACGGCGGCAATGCGCTTTTGGGCAAAAAATGTCTCGCGCTGCGCATCGCTTCTGTGATGGCGCGCGACGAAGGCTGGCTCGCCGAGCACATGCTGATTATGGCCATCCAGGCGCCGGACGGTGAGAAAACTTATCTTGGCGCTGCGTTCCCGAGCGCCTGCGGCAAAACCAATCTCGCTATGCTCGTGCCGCCGAAAGGGTTCGAGGGCTGGAAAGTTCTCACTGTCGGGGACGACATCGCCTGGATCAAGAAAGGGCCCGACGGCGCGTTGCGGGCGATCAATCCGGAGGCGGGATTTTTTGGCGTCGCGCCGGGCACGAATACGCTCTCGAACCCGAACGCGATGGCGACCATCGCCAAGAACGCCATCTTCACCAACTGCGCGCTTACCGACGATGGCGATGTCTGGTGGGAGGGGATGTCCGAGCGGGCGCCAGCGCATCTCATCGACTGGAAGGGTGAAGACTGGACACCCGGCTGCGGCCGCCCGGCTGCGCATCCTAACGCCCGCTTCACGGCGCCAGCTGGCCAGTGTCCATCCATCGATCCAGATTGGGAGAAGCCGGAAGGGGTTCCGATCAGCGCCTTTGTGTTCGGAGGGCGGATGAGCAAGGAGTTGCCGCTTGTGTTCCAGGCGTTCAACTGGAGCCACGGCGTTTACCTCGCAGCGACAATGGGTTCGGAAGGCACCGCCGCCGCGATCGGGCAGGCGGCTACGCGGCGCGACCCGATGGCGATGCTGCCCTTCTGCGGCTACAACATGGCTGACTATTTTGGCCATTGGCTGGATATTGGACGGCGCGTGCCGAATCCGCCGAGGATTTTCCGGGTCAACTGGTTCCGCAAGGACGAAAACGGCAAGTTCATGTGGCCCGGCTTCGGCCAGAATATGCGGGTTCTGAAGTCGATCGCCGGCCGTGTGCACGGCCGGGGCTACGCGGTCGAGAGCCCGATTGGCTGGATGCCGCGGCACGAAGACATCGAGTGGAACGGCCTCGATTTCCCGGCCGACGTGTTCTACGAATTGATGTCCGTGGGGCGGGCGGCAGGCGCCGCCGAGGCGCACGCTCACGAAGAGCAATTCGATAGGTTTTTCGATCGGCTGCCTAAGGAATTCATTTTCGAGCGTGAGCTTCTGCGCTCGCGGCTTTGGCGTTCGCCCGATCGTTGGGAACTTGCTCACGAGCACGTCGTTCCACCGGAGGCTTAAGTCTAAGCGGAGTTCTGAAAAGCTGGCCTGGGGTAAGCAGGCATTCCTTGGCTGGCCAACGAATGCCTGCTTAGAGTTTTTTGTCTTCGCAGAGTTTTATCCCAAAACTGGGAAGGCCACTTTTTGGGAACTCTGCTTAGTTAACCACCGGCCTTGCGGCCGGCCCACTGGGAATGAAACGAGTTGCAGATTCTTGTGTTCGCATCCCTAGATAGCGAGTTTCTTAGAGCCTGAGGCGCTCTCCCGGTTTTGGGAAAAAACAATGAGCGAACGTTTATCGTGAGCGACAAGCGCTCGCTCTGCGCACAAAGGAATTAAGCGCACATTCATTTGGACGGCCAAAGAATGCCCGCTTAGCAGGAGAAAGTCCGAGCGATTACCCTACGGGCCGCTTCCAGACCTTGGCCTCTCTTGAATGTAATAAAGTATTCACCTCGACTTCGACGGCGCAGGGTGAAGCGGCTAGCGGCTTGGACCTTTCGCTAGCCCCGGACCCCCCGAAGCAACGCTTACGCCGGAAATGGGCCTCGGCACATCGCAAGGCTTTTTACGACGGAGTCTCTGAAAGAGCTTCTCAACAAGACCGGCAAGGCCGCCTCGCTGCAACTGCGCCAGAGACTTCTACGCGAATTTTCAAAACCAGCGATCGAAGCGGATGACGACATCACTCTTGCCATCGTGAAGTTTGCCGGCGAACCGAATTTAGCATGACGCCGCCGCTGCTCCATCCCTACCGGGAGACGGTTCCGGCAAGGAGCGATAGGTCCGGACTCGGCCCACCTTCTAAACGGTCCGGCCGTATGTTGTAGTCCGGCGCAGAGCTTACCATTCAGTTCAGCCTGCTTATCGTTAACGCGAAAATGGTAAACGGCGGTGCGCGGGAATTATTGCCCGCCTCCATCGGCGCCGAAAATGCGTCTTTCCCCGCAAAAACGTGCTTCAAAAAGTCCGTTAAATATGTTTCCACCCGGCAGTTTAACCATGATCGTGCGCCTCATCGGCGCCAAGACGCAACTTTTCTGTGCTTTTTATATTGTAAAATCAATTACTTAGTGTCATTAAGCTTTCGGAAAGGCGCTTTTTCCTACGATCGTGGCTTAAGCAATCGGGACGCAAGCAGAGGCGAAAGCCATGGCCCGCAGCGACGGAAATCGTATAAAGCGCCAGCGCCACCTTGCCGGCAGGCACGTAAGCGCTCCTCCACGTCAGCTAAGCCACTTCCAGCACGATGCGGCCGCGGATCTTGCCTTCGAGGATTTGCCGGGCAAGCGTCTCGGCTTCCTTCCAGGAGTGCGTCTGCGTCATGGCGGCGAGTTTGCCGCGATCGAGGTCTTTCGCGAGCCGCGACCAAGCCTCAAGGCGTTTTGCTTTTGGAGCCATCACCGAATCAATGCCCGGCGAGCGTCACGGCGCGAAGTATGAATGGAGCGACGCTTCCCGGCAGATCCATGCCTTGCGCCAGTCCGCAAGCCGCGACCGCGCCGCCATATTTGGTCTGGCCGAGAGCGTTCGCCAGAGTGTGGCTGCCTGCGGAGTCGACCGCTCCGGCCCAGCGCTCGCGGCCCAACGGCTTTCCGGGCGCTGCAAGTTCTTGCCGCGCCATCAATTCGGAAGCCCCAAGCGACCGAAGATAAGCCTCTTCCTCTGGGCGGCCTGTGGAGGCGATCACTGCGAAGCCGAGCTTCGAGAGAAGCGCGATGGCGACGCTGCCCACGCCGCCAGCCGCGCCGGTGACAAGCACCGGCCCTTTCGCGGGCGCAACGCCAAGCGCTTCGAGCGCCATGACGGACAGCATGGCGGTGTATCCTGCGGTTCCAATCGCCATGGCCTCAGCGCATGTGAACCCCTCGGGCACGGGGACAAGCCAGTCGCCCTTGACGCGGGCGTATTGAGAGTAACCGCCAAGGTGGGTTTCGCCGGCGCCCCAGCCGTTGAGCAGCACCCGATCGCCCGGCTTGAATTCAGGATGCGCGGATGTTTCGACAACCCCGGCAAAGTCGATGCCTGGCACCATGGGCCATCGTCTCACGACAGGCGCCTTGCCGGTGATGGAGAGGCCATCCTTGTAATTCACCGTGCTGTGCGTCACGCGCACCGTGACATCGCCTCCCATGAGGTCTGTTTCGGAAAGGCGCGTCCAAGCGGCGTTTTGGCCGCTTTCCGTTTTGGTCAAGAGAAGAGCTTCGAACTGTTCCGGCATCGCTGGTCCCTTCGCTGGAGAGGCTGCTTCGAACTAAGATGAGGCCTGTTCCTAATGCAGGCAAATGCGGAATAGATCCTCAGACGCTTGCGGGAGGAGCCTACGGATGAATTTGCGCCAAGTCCGAACAAAAGCATCCGAGCATCAAGCCCGCGCGGCAATAGCGCTCGCGCCGCGCCGCTTTGAGTAGTCTCCGAGCCTATAGTCCGCGCCTTGGTAGCCTAGCCTTTGGTCCCTCCACAGAATGGGCCGAGCAGCCGTCAGCGGGTTCGGTTTCGCTGGCGATGCATCATGCGCTCTGTCGCTTGGATTTGAGGGCAAGACCGTCGCTAAGCTTCCCGAAAGCCGCCCTGGCATGCGAGACCCGGCAAAGAGCGCTTTGGACAGAGCGCCAAGCATGCTTCTGCCGGCAAGCGCGACATCCGTAAGGTGTACTTTAAACTAATGTCCAGTGCGATTATCCAAAAGGCCACGCTCATGCATAATAAAACACGCACATAACAAAGAAATTATAGCGTACTTCCATGAATCAATTTGTAGATTCTGCAATAGCTAAGCTTACGTTATGTAGGATTTAATTATGAGAATCGACAAGATTTGTCTTAATAATGTAATACAACGCCAATATACTTCTCTGCTTAACAGCCAATATTTAATGGTGGGGCTATCCCTTGCCTTAACAATGGAGCTAAAGCGTGAGAGCATCAATCAAGGCGCTTATTGCGGGATTGGCCGTCTCGGTCGCCGCTGCATCGGCGGCCGTTCTTGCGGCGGATATCTCGGGAGCGGGCGCTACTTTCCCCTACCCGATTTATGCGAAGTGGGCTGACACATATAAAAAGGAAACCGGCAACAATCTTAACTATCAGTCGATCGGGTCAGGCGGCGGAATCCAGCAAATCACCGCGCGAACCGTCACCTTTGGCGCCTCGGATGCCCCTTTGACCGCAAAGGAACTGGCGGCCGGCGGCGACCTCATTCAGTGGCCCATGGTCATGGGCGGCATCGTGCCCGTGGTGAACATCGATGGCGTCAAAGCAAACGACATCACCCTCGATGGCCCCACGCTTGCCAAAATCTTCCTTGGTGAAATCACGGCCTGGGACGATGCGGCGCTCAAGAAGCTCAATCCAGAAGTGAAGTTTCCAGCGGCGGCGATCGAGGTCGTGCATCGCGCGGATGGATCGGGCACCACATTCAACTTCACGAACTATCTCGGCAAAATCAGCCCTGAGTGGACCTCAAAGGTTGGATCGGCCACATCGGTCCAGTGGCCGGTTGGCATCGGCGCCAAGGGTAACGAAGGCGTCGCCGCCAATGTTCAGCAGTCCAAAAATTCAATCGGCTATGTCGAAACCGCCTATGCTAAGCAGAACAAGCTCACCACGGCCAAGATGGTGAACAGGGACGGCAAGACGGTTGAGGCAACCGGAGCATCGGTCCAGGCGGCCGCTGCGAACGCGGACTGGGCGCACAGCGACGGCTTCTATCTGATCATCACCGACCAGCCGGGCGCCAATGCTTGGCCCATCTCCGCCTCGACATTCATTTTGATGCCAAAGAAGGTCACAGACGCAGCGGCGTCGGAAGCAGCGCTGAAGTTCTTCGCTTGGGCTTACGCCAATGGCGATAAAGCTGCGGAAGGACTCGATTACGTTCCGATGCCGGAAAACGTGAAGAAACTGGTGATTTCGAGATGGGCCGAGATTACGGGTCCCGACAAAAAGCGCGTTTTCGCTGCGAAGTAGCTTGAGCGTGAGATTTGGGCTGAGGGGAGAACACGGTTCCTCCCTCACCCGGACGGACATTCTGTCCGGCGTTCGGAAGCGCGCTCCTTAGCTGTGAAAGCCGGGACCTGACACATGCAAGATGTATCGATTTTCGCGGGCGGATCGGCGGAGCGGACTAGAAAGTTGCGCCGGCTGGGAGACGGCGATGGGCGCTTTCGGATCGTCACGCAACTGAGCGCCATTGGCGTCCTGATCGTGCTGAGCGCTATTTTCGTTTCGCTTATGATCGGCGCCGCGCTTGCCTTCAGCACATTCGGTTTCAGCTTCTTCTACACGCAGGCCTGGAACCCCGTCACGGGCAAGTTCGGCGCGCTTTCGCCCATCGTGGGAACGCTCCTAACGTCCTTTATCGCAATGCTGATCGCCATTCCTGTTGGACTGGGCTCGGCTATTTTTCTGACGGAGCTTTGCCCCCCTCTCTTGAGACGGCCGATCGGCATCGCCATCGAACTCCTGGCTGGCATCCCCAGCATCATCTACGGGATTTGGGGCTTGTTCATATTCGCCCCGTTTTTACAGCAATATATCCAGCCGGCCCTTATCTCGGCCTTCGGCGACATCCCAGTTCTTTCGATACTTTTTGCCGGGCCGCCTTACGAAATCGGCGTGCTTACCGCGAGCCTTATCCTCGCGATCATGGTGCTGCCCTTTATCGCCGCTGTGAGCCGGGATGTCTTCGACACCGTGCCGCCGATGCTGAAGGAATCGGCATACGCGCTTGGATGCACGACCTGGGAGGTTCTCGGGTCGGTTGTCGTGCCTTACACGCGGATTGGACTCCTTGGCGGGGTTATGCTCGGCCTTGGCCGCGCGCTCGGAGAGACCATGGCCGTGACATTCGTCATCGGAAACGCCCATCGGCTGAGCGGCTCGCTGCTTGCGCCAGGCACAACCATATCGGCCACGATCGCGAATGAATTCACGGAAGCGACGGGGGACCTTTACACGTCCGCTCTGATCGCGCTCGGTCTCATCCTGTTCTTAATAACCTTTATCGTCTTGGCCCTGGCGCGCCTGATGTTAATGCGCATAGAGAGAGAGGCCGGTTCGTAATGGAACGAGACCTCAGCCTGTATCGTTCGCGCCGCGTAAAAAGCAGCGTCATCATGGCTCTATGCTGGGGCGCTTCCCTCCTTGGCATCGGCATCCTCGTCATTATCCTGGGAACCCTCTTGATCAAAGGCGCAAGCGGACTCTCATCGGTTATTCTCTTGCAAGATACGCCGCCTCCTGGAAGCGCCGGCGGCCTTCGGAACGCGATAGTGGGCAGCTTGATCATGACCTCGCTTGGCGTTGTCATCGGCACGCCTATCGGCATTCTTGCAGGAACTTACATGGCCGAATATGGCCGCTACGCCCGCCTCACGGTCATCGTCAGGTTCATCAACGATATCCTGCTCAGCGCTCCGTCGATCGTGATTGGCCTGTTCGTTTATACGCTAATGGTCAGGCCCGTAGGCCATTTCTCAGGCCTTGCAGGCTCTGTCGCCTTGGCTGTTCTGGTTATCCCGATCGTTGTGCGGACAACGGAGAACATGCTTCTCCTGGTTCCGGACCAGTTGAGAGAAGCGGCATTCGCTATCGGGATGCCTCGTTCGGCCGTCATCCGTTATGTCGCATACAAGGCCGCGAGGGCGGGCATGATTACAGGGGTTTTGCTGGCGATCGCCCGCATCAGCGGGGAGACCGCGCCGCTTCTCTTCACCGCCTTGAATAATCAATTCTTCAGCACCGGCCTGAACGCCCCGATGGCGAGCTTGCCAGCCGTCATCTTTCAGTTCGCCTTAAGTCCCTACGCCGAATGGCAGAGCCTAGCGTGGACTGGAGCGCTCATCATAACAGCCGCGGTGCTTGTGATGAGTATTATCGCGCGCTGGCTGGGCAGCATCGGCGCCGATCGATGAGCGTCACGATAGAGAGACCGATAAACGCAATGCAGCAAAAGACAAACGGCGCGGACAACGAGCGGATATCGATCCGAAAACTCAATTTTTTCTACGGGCAATTCAAGGCTTTAAAGAACATCAACTTGCCAATCGACGACCGGATGGTGACGGCGTTCATCGGCCCCTCGGGATGCGGGAAATCCACGTTGCTGCGTGTTCTCAATCGAATGTACGATCTCTATCCCAAGCAACGCGCCGAAGGCGAAGTATTTTTCAACGGCGAGAATATCCTCGATCCGGGGATCGACGTTAACCTCTTACGCTCCCGCATCGGAATGGTTTTCCAAAAGCCGACGCCTTTCCCTATGACGATCTACGAAAACATAGCATTCGGGATCCGCCTCTACGAAAATTTGTCAAAATCGGAAATCGACGGCAGGGTCGAATCGGCTCTTCGGAAGGCGGCGCTATGGCCCGAGGTCAAGGATAAGCTTCAAACCAGCGGCTTGAGCCTGTCTGGCGGCCAGCAGCAGCGGCTCTGCATCGCCCGTACGGTCGCCCTTCGCCCCGAAGTCATTCTACTGGACGAGCCTGCCTCCGCTCTCGATCCCATCTCAACCGCCAAGATCGAGGTTCTGATCGACGAACTAAGGAGTGAGTTCGCAATCGCCATCGTGACGCACAACATGCAGGAAGCGGCGCGCGTTTCGCAACGCGTTGGATTTATGTATTTGGGTGAACTTGTGGAGTTCGGAGAGACGGAGAAGATTTTCCACGACCCGGCCGACAAGCGGACGCAGGACTACATCACTGGGCGCTTCGGATGAGGCGCGCATGGGATGCCTTGATGGCGATGCGACCGCCATCAAAACGGGCCAACAGCGTGGGAAGTGACCCCTTTTGTGCCGAGCCGCGGTGAAGTTTCTTTGTTCGGCGGGGAGACGTTTCTTCGTTCCGGCTGAGCTCTGGGCAAGCGTCGTGCCCAGTGGCGGTCAAGAGGCTCGGCTTCTACCGGACTTTCGATCCGGGAACCGCCGAAGAAACGATCGTTCAGTACGCCCTGCCCGGGGGTTGGAAGGAAATCTGCCGGGGGAGCGATCCGAAGCTCATCGCGAAGGCGCTTGTCGAGCGCGGCGTCATCCGCCCCGACGAGGTACATCAAATTTGAAGGCGACACGAGCTCCTGCCTTTCGAAGAGTTTATGGCGGGCGGAATATTGGGATCAGACAGTTTCAGCGACCGCGGCGCTTCAGCCGTTCGATCTCGGCTTCAAGCGCCGCAATGCGGGCGTCGCGCTCGGCAAGGACCGCCGCCACGCCGGCGGCTTCGAAGCGCTGCGGGATGTGCTGGGGGCAATTCGCATCCCAGGCGGAAACGGTGAAGAGGATGACCTGCTCCGGGCGTGCCTTGTAGTTTTCCGGCATGAGTTTCGCCATCAGGTCTGCGTCACCCTCGACGACGCGCGCCTCGCCCCAAATCTTGATCCGCCGGCGATGGGCGTAGTCGATAAGAAAGAGATGGGCTTTTGGATTCTCCGCAAGGTTTCCCTGGCTGATATATTGCCGGTTGCCCGAAAAGTCGGTGAACCCAATCGTCTTCTCATCGAGGACGCGCAGGAAGCCTTTGGGACCTCCGCGATGCTGGATATAGGGCTGCCCCTCCTTGCTGGCGGTCGCGAAGAAGACACTTGTCTGCTCCGCGATAAACCCCGCAAGTTCGGGCGTTATCGTGGTTTCCCAGGAGCCGCCCTCCTCCATGCGCGCGTAACCGCGGCGCGAGCCCTTCCGGCTTTGGACTGCCTTGACGGCTGGCGTAAAGGCGACGTCGCTCGAATAGATTGGGGAGGTTTCCATGGCAGCCTCCTTACAGACCGAGATCGCTCAACCCGGGATGACTGTCCGGGCGCCGGCCCTGCGGCCAATGGAATTTGCGTTCGCTTTCCTTGATGGGGAGATCGTTGATGCTGGCGATGCGAACGCGCATCAGCCCCTCTTCGTCGAATTCCCAGTTCTCGTTCCCGTAACTGCGGAACCAGTTCCCGCTATCGTCGCGCCATTCGTAGGCGAAGCGGACGGCAATGCGGTTCTCGCGGAAAGCCCAGACCTCCTTGATCAGGCGGTAGTCGAGTTCGCGGGTCCATTTGCGTGCAAGGAAGGCTTCGATCGCTTCGCGGCCATGCACAAACTCAGCGCGGTTCCGCCAGCGGCTGTCTGGCGTGTAGGCAAGCGCGACGCGCGCCGGATCGCGGGTGTTCCAGGCATCTTCTGCGAGCCGGGCCTTTTCCGCCGCGGTTTCGGCTGTAAATGGAGGGACCGGGGGGCGGGTCATGGCATAACTCCTTTCGTTCGGGAAGGGCGCCGTTTGCCGGATGAGTCCGGCGCGTGCGTTCTCTCTTCCGTACTCACTCAGCGCCGCAGCACTTACACCAATGCGGCAGCCTCAGCGTTTGCCTTGGCGAAGCCGTCCTCGCTACCGGCGGTCAGGATCGCTGGTTGCAGCCACCCGCTGCCCAAGCGGCTGCAACGTTCTGTCGTTTGATGCCGATTACTTGCCCGGCACGTAATCGAATTTGCCGGGTTGAACGATGAAGAACAGGCAGTCGGTCTCCGAAAGACACTGGGTTACGTGGGTCTCTTCGCCTTTCTGGAACCAGTACGAGCCGGCGACCAATGGGACGATCTTGCCGCCCGGCGCCTGATTGGCGCCTACGCCCTTGATCACGACGCCGAAATAATCTTCCGTGTGGGTATGCGCTGGGCTGACAAAGCCATGCGGCATAAGGATGAAGGTGCCATGCTTGCCGTTCTGCAGATCGCCATAGGCGGGTCCGGCATTGAGCTCGCCCTTCTCAGTTTTGACGCCCGCGCCGAAAAATTTGATTTGATCGGCGGGGATGCTGACCGAGGGGCCTTCGTGAGCTGGGTGGTTAGCGACCTCCGCGGAGGCGCCGCCAAGCATGGAGAGCGCGCCAGCGGCGACAGCGAGCACACCAGCAGCGACCATCGATTTCGTCTTCGGCATTTTGGGTTCCTTTGATGATTGGGGTAATTGACAGAACTAGTCCGCATGCGCCCGCACGGCCGGGAAGTCGATCGGCGTTTCGGCGACATTGTTGACAAGGTTGGTGAGGAAATTGAGTGCGACCGTGACCACGATCTCGACCACCTGCGCTTCGCTGAAGCCAGCGAGTTTAACCGCCGCAAGATCGGCATCGCTCACCTTGCCGCGCGCTTCGGCGACCTTCTTGGCGAAAGCAACTGCAGCATCGGCCCGTGCGTCATGGGAATGGCCCCGGCGGTTCGCGGCGATTTCAGCTTCGTCGAGTTTCGCAAGGTTCAGCCCTAGGTAGCTGTGCGCCGACAGGCAATAGTCGCATCCGTTCACTTGTGCGACGGCAAGAGCGATCCGCTCGCGGGTCTTGACGTCGAGCGTCTTGCCAAGCGCAGCGTTCAGGCCAACAAAGCCCTGAAGCGCCGCCGGGCTCAGAGCGACAAGGCGAAACAGGTTCGGAATCGTGCCGAGCTGAGCGCCAACTGCGTCGAGAAGGGGGTGCGACGCGGCAGGCGCCTCATCTCGGGTTGGGATGGTGAAACGGTTCATAATTGAGCTCCTTCGGTGTGCCTGACTTGATGAAGCCCAATGTATTCCCTTCGCCTAGGATGATAATCGACATAGTCTGCACTTAATTAATGCTGGAAGCGGGATAATGACATGGACCGGCTCGATGCCTTACGCACCTTCATTGCGGTCGCCGATAAAACGAGCTTTGCCGAGGCTGCACGGACGCTCCATATCTCACCCACAGCCGCAAGCCGCGCCGTCACCGAGCTGGAGGCTCAGCTCGGTGTCATGCTGTTGCGCCGCTCCACGCGCTCCGTTAGCCTAACGCCGGAGGGAGCAAGTTATCTCGAACGGGCGCGCCGGGCGCTGGAAGAACTCGAAGACGCCGCGCGCCAGTTGCGAGCCGAGGCGGCGGAACCGCGCGGGCGACTCGTCGTTACGGCGCCTGTCATGTTCGGCCGGATGCACATTCTGCCGCTTGTCACAGAACTCATGCGCGCGCACCCTGAGCTTACTGTGGCGCTGACGCTGACCGACCGCGTGGTGCGCATCGCCGAGGAGGGGATCGACGCCGCAGTGCGGATCGCAGATCTGCCGGACAGTGCACTCCACGCCGTAAAGCTCACAGACGTGCGGCGGATGCTGGTGGCTAACCCCGCTTATCTTGCCGCCCGCGGCACGCCCGAAACGGTGGCTCAACTCTACGGCCACGATCTGATTGCGTTTGATAATTTCACCCGTAACAGCGAATGGCGCTTCACGGCTGCGGGGCGCCCAAGCATAGAGGTGAAGGCGCGTCTTTTCACGAATGATGTCGCAAGCACCGTTAGCGCCGCGTTGTCAGGTTTGGGGATCGCGCGCGTCTTGAGCTATCAGGTCGACGATGAACTGCGTTCAGGCGGGTTGGTGGCGGTGCTTTGCGAATTCGAACCGCCCGCAGTCCCCGTCAGCCTCGTTTTCCAAGCCAATCGCGCCCGCTCGCCCAATGTGCGGGCGCTCGTTTCATCCGCGAAGAGACGGTTTTCTATCGGGAGCTGAAGCCGTCCGAGACTCGCGCCGCCGTCCACGAACCGCGTCGATGAAGGGCCGCCCCCGCGGACGCAGGGAAAGCGATCGCGGCGACAATCTCCGCCGGTTGCAAAGCTCCCTTCCATCGGCGCCCTTTACCGAGCCTCCTATCGCGGCGCCGAAGGCAGGTTGGTCACGTCAAACCCTCTGCAGCAAGCGCGCGACGCACGGCGGGGTCGGCTTCCATTCGCGCGTGGTGACTCGCAACAGCGGGGTATGCCTCGACAGGCTTGGACGTGTTGCGCAGCCACCGCGTGAGCGCGAAAAGGTAGGGATCGGCCACGCTGCGCTGCCCCAAGAGCCAGTCCTTTCCGTGCAAGGCCGCGTCCAGCCGGAGAAAGCAGGCGTCCACGCGAGTGAGCGCCGCCCGCTTCGCAGCCTCCTCGCAGGCGGGGCCGGCGACGTATCTGGAAGGGACAAACAGGGGACCGAAGGCCGGGTGCGCCTCGCTTGTCAGCTCGCTAAGCGCCTCGTGCAACCGCGCGCGCCCTGCCGGGTCGGAGGCGGGCGGCGCAAGCCTCGCATCGGGGAACAGGTCTGCAATGAGCAACAATATTGCGAGCGCTTCGGTGACCACCTGGCCATCGTCCAGCACCAAGGCAGGCACTTTGGCTTTTGGGTTCACTTTCAGATAATCGGGACTTCGCAATGCATCGCGGCCGAGCACCTCCAGCTCATACGGGCCACCGGCCCATTCGAGCGCGATATGACAGGCGAGCGCGCAGCTCCCAGGCAGGACGTAAAGTTTCATCGCTTTTACTCCGTCGAGTTTCGCGGGAAAGGCTAGTCAACACCGAATAGAGCGCGATCGGCTGAGAACGCAAAGAGTTGGTCTGGCGCAAACTCCGCTGCCTTTCCGCCAAACGCGAAAGCAGCAGCTCATCCGCCTTTTGGATCGTCATTCGTCTGATCCCAGCCGGCGCCCGCATCGCAGGTCCAATATTTGTTGAAGATCAGGCGCAGTGGGCGCTCACCGGGCTGCGGCAGCGTATCCGGCGGAAGTTCGCGACGCTCCGCCGGAACCGCGAGATGCTTGATGACCTGTTCGAAGCCGGCGGGTGCGTAGCCGTTCAAGACGTGGCACACATCGCTTGTGACGGCGAAGCTATGCACTGCGCCACGCGCCACCCATAGGCTGTCGCCCGCAGTTGCGGGAACAACATCGCGAGCGACCGTGAATTCAAGAGTACCGTCCATGACGTAATACCATTCGTCGCAAAAATTGTGGACGTGAGGGAGCCGGGACCAAATTTATGGGTCCACTTCGTCCGTTGCGGCCATAGACACCGCGAGCAGATCAATAAAGGCGCGGGTGCGAGCGTTCAGCAGCCTCAGGCTCGGGAATACTGCGCGGATCTCAATCGTGTCGCCGGTCCAGTCATCAAGGACGGAAACGAGGGTTCCATTCTTGAGATCGCTCCCAACCAGGAACTCGGGCAGGGCGGCGACACCGGCGCCGGCGAGGGCAGCTTTGCGAATGGCGATCAAGCTGTTCAACGCGAGAGGTCCATCGACTCTAACTGCGCCGGTTTTGGCCCCCTGGCGATAACGCCAGGTCATCGGCTGACGCTGCGATCCGCCGGAATCGAACAAAATGCAGGGGACGGATTTGAGCGATGCCGGTTCGCGCAGATGGGTCAGCGCTGCGGCAAGCGCAGGCGCTACGACCCAGCGCTGACGTGTCGCGCCGATAAGCCGGCTCACGAGGCTGCTGTCCTTCGAGGGGCCCACTCGGATGGCTAAATCGAAGCCCTCTTCGACCAGGTTGACGCGCCTGTCGGACAGCACAATGTCTAGGGTCGCTTGGGGATAGAGCGCGGCGTACCTCACCGCTACGGTGGGAAGCGCCACTTCGCCGAACAGAAAGGGCGCTGAGATTCGCAAATGTCCCATCGGTACCGCATCCCGGTCCCGGACAATGCGCTCCGCTTTCTGGGCCTCGTCGACGGCCGCCGTAGCCCGCTCAAAAAAAGCAGCGCCCTCGGAAGTCAAGCGCAAGGAACGCGTAGTCCGCTCAAGCAGACGCGCGCCAAGGCTTTCTTCCAGTGCGGCAACCCGCGCGGAAACGGTGGACTTCGGGATCTTCAACCTTCGCGCGGCAGCTGTGAAGCCGCCTTCCCTGACAACCGTCACAAAGTCCCGCAGTGCATTCAAGTCCATAGGTCATTGTCCAATGTGCTGGATGATCATTCCAGAATTCTCCAACTAATCAAGGCATCTCAAACGAAATATCTTATCCTCCACGGTCGCGCGTTTGGCGGCCGGATCGGAGACATGAGATGACGAAACCTATCCTTCTCGTTGGCGCGGCCGGCTGGCTTGGCGGCCAGATCGCTGATGAACTGCTTGATCGCGGCGCGAGCCTTCGCGCGCTGCTGAGAGGCGGAAAAGCCCACGCCAAGGCGGCTCATCTTTCCGCGCGAAAGGCTGAGATCGCCGGCGGCGATTTGACCGATGCGGCAAGCCTCGATGCGGCGGCCAAGGGGATCGGCGTTATTGTTTCGGCTGTGCAGGGAGGGCCCGATGTGATCGTCGCGGGTCAGGCGGCGCTTGCCGCGGCCGGCGTGCGAAATGGGGTACGCCGCATGATACCGTCGGACTTCTCAGTCGATTTTCGAGGAGTCACAACGGCAGATCACCTCTTTCTCAGCTGGCGGGAGGAAGCGGACCGTCTCATCGCTGCCGCTGGTATGGCCCAGACGAATGTCTTCAATGGCGCCTTCTTGGAAATGCTGACGGCGCCCTTCTTCGGCATGGTCGATACCGGAGCCGCGCGCGTGCGTTTTTGGGGCAGCGCCGATCAGCTCTATGATTTCACGGGCACAGCCGATGTGGCCCGCTATGTTGCGGCTTTAGCGTTGGATGAGGACGCGCCAAAGGGCGCCTTCGAGGTTGCTGGCGACACAAAGTCTCCCCGGCAAATCGCGGACATCTTCACAAAGGCGTCCGGCCGGACGTTCACGCTCGAGGCGCTGGGAACCCTGGCGGAACTTGACGCCGAAATTGCGAGCCGCCAGGCCGTGGCGCCAAACGACCCCATGCAATGGGCCGCCCTCCAATACCACCGCATGATGGCCAGCGGCCGCGGCAAATTGAAAGCTCTTGCCAATGCGCGGTATCCAAGCATCTCGCCATCGACGTTGGAAATCTTCGCGAAGTCTGCAGCCGTCCGCACCTAAGCAGAATTCCCAAAAGTGGCCACCGGTTTTGCGATAAAAACTCCGCTAAAACAAAGGAATCTAAGCAGGCATTCGTTGGGGAACCAGAGGATGTCTGCTTAGTGCAATGTTGAGGCTAGTATAGAGGGGATCTCCATGAGAGTACTACTCGTTGGTTCGACGGGGAGAGTCGGCCAAGCATTTCTGGAACTCGCCCTGGCCGGGGGCCACGACGTCACCGCGATCGCGAGGGATGCCTCGCGCGTGAAGCTGAACCATCCACGTCTAACGGTTTTTCAAGCGGACGTTCTTGATCGGGAAAGCCTAAGAAACGTGTTTCGGGGAGAGCCCTTCGATGCCGCGGTCAATGTCGTTGGCGCCGATCCTCTGAAGCCCTCGGCGCTCGTTACTCAGGCAGCCTCCAACATAATTCCGCTCCTTGAGGAGTTTGGCGTTAAACGATACCTCGGGATAACCGGGACAGCGCAGATGCCCAAGACACGCTTTGGCGAGCTGTCTGCCTTCATGCTGAGGAGAACGCCGGTGCGGCACGCGATCCGGGACCATACTGGCGCTCTCTCTTTGGTGAACTCGTCGTCTCTCGATTGGTTTCTGGTAGGCTGTCCCTGGATCAAGGACGGCCCAGCGACGGGACGGTTTCAGCGAAGCAAAGTCTTTCCCGGCGGCATGCGCACGATCCATCCGGGCGATGTCGCTTCGAGGCTTTATGAGGAATTTGAAAGGCCCACTCTCCATCGTCAGATTGAGGGAATTTGGTACTGACGGCCGTCAGTACCTCTCGTTATCCCTGGTGACCTCGGCTATCCGCCGGCTGTGGGCTGCTGAGTTCTTGGAGCAGCGGATCCCGCTGCAACCGTGGACGCAGCGGCTGATTTGGAACAGGGAAGCCGATAGCAACCGCCTCTTGAAGCTTGTTCGCGACGAACTCATAGCTGCAAGCCGGCAGCAAAAAGACGATGGCAAGACTGACTAACCTGACGCCAACTGCGATATCTATTTAAGTAGTAGCCCGCCTCCCCTCCGTCCTGCAAGCATCCAGAACTTTGCGCGCCGTTTCGCGATCGCATCCCCGCGCAATGACGACAGCTCCAACAAGCATGCTGAACTCGCGTAACGCCGCCGCCTCTTTTGCTTCAGCGTTGCCTTTTCTCACGCGTGCGAGCGCCGCTACAATCCCGCGGACGCCAGCGCTAAAGACAGCCTTCATGCTTTCCGGCATCCGCGCGATTTCCGGCCCAACGGCTGCGACCGGGCAGCCAAGGCCTGGATGGCTCATATGATCCTCTGAAAGATAGAGCGCACGATAGGCAGCGACGGCCTGCTCGGGATCGCCCTCGTGGAGGATCTGCAGAAACTCGGCAAACGCCGCCTCGAATGCCGCCTCGGCCAGAGCCTCCTTGTTTTCAAAATGTTTGTAGAATCCGCCATGTGTCAGACCTGCCGCCTTCATGATGTCGCCGACGCTTGCCCCTTCGAGGCCGCGCTCGCGAAGAAGCTGCGATGCGCTGGCGACGATCCTCGCACGGCTTTTTTCTTTTTCTTCCTGTGACATCCGCATCGGCGCCGCCCTCGAAATATCTCCTTGACATCTTGGATTATGATCATCATCCTTTTGGATGTCAATCGTAATCCAAAAGTCTTCAAGGAGAGCTAGCATGACCCAGCCCGCAATTTTAGTGACCGGCGCAACAGGAAAGACGGGAGGCGCCATCGTGACCGGGCTCCTGGCAAGAGGGATTCGGGTTCGCGCGATGGTGCGCGGCCGCGATGCGCGGAGCGCGGCCTTGGAAGCGCAGGGGGCCGAAATCGCCGTCGCCGATATTTTCGACCCGGACCAGCTAACAGTGAGCATGCTTGGCGTGAAGCGCGCCTATTACGTGCCACCCATGCACCCCTATGCCATCCAGAGCGCCGCCGCCTTCGCGGCCGCAGCGCGAGACGCGAAACTCGAGGCCATTGTGCAGATGAGCCAGTGGCTCTCTCACCGGAACCATCCCGCGATCATGACGCGCCAGACCTGGCTCATGGACAAGATGTTCGCAGAACTTCAAGGCGTCGCGCACACGATACTCAACCCCGGCATGTTCGCCGACAATTTCCTTCGCACGATCGACTTCGCCACCTTACTTGGCGTCTTTCCCGTCTTAAGCGGGGATGGCAAGGCGGCGCCGGTGTCGAACGAAGATATCGCCCGGACCGCCATTGCCATTCTCATGGCTCCTGACCCGCATGACGGGAAAACATACCGGCCGACGGGACCGAAGCTATTGTCGGGGCGGGATATGGCGGCGGCTGTCGCCAAAGTTACCGGACGCCGCGTGCGGGCGATCGATCTGCCTTTTTGGATGTTCAGCAAGGTTGCTCGCCGGCAGGGAGTCGATCCATTCGAGATCAGCATTTTGCGCCGCTACATGGAGGATATGAGACAAGGCGCCTTCGCCTTTGAAGGAGGCGTCACGGACACCGTTGAAGCGCTTACAGGTTCGCCTGCCGAGACCTTTGAGGACACGGCGCGGCGTTATGCGGTCCTGCCCTTCGCGAGGCGCTCATTGGCGAGGCGGGCCAAAGCGCTTGCCGGCTTTATGATGACGCCGTTTCTCCCAGGTTACGAACTCACCCGGTTGGAGCAGCAATGGCGCTTACCTGCTCCGGCTGCGCAAACCTTTGCCCTCAACGATGCGCGCTGGCGCGACGAACATGTCCACCTCATGGCCAAGCAGCCGCGCGTCCCTTTCGCGCCGGAAGTAGCTTTGCTGCGGGCCGTGTCATGACGGCGTTCCCTTTCATCATCTTTCTGATCCAGTCCGCCGCTGCCATGCTGACCGCCGTCTTTACGTATCTGCCGCGCAAGCCGGCTGTATCGATCGCCTAACCCGCCCTTCGATCGAAATCCAAAAACCAGAAAGGACAATCCAATGAAACGGAAGATCAAAGGCTCAACGGTGATCGTCACCGGCGCCTCGCGAGGGATCGGGCGGGCCATCGCGCTGGCCTTCGCGCAAGACGAGGCCAAGCTCGTCCTCGCGGCGCGCTCGCTCGATGCTCTGCGGCATGTCGAAGCCGAGGCCGGGGCGAGGGGCGCCGAAGTGATGGCGGTCCAGTGCGACGTCACCGATTCAAAGGCCGTCGCTTTGCTTGTGGATGCGGCAATGGCCCGCTTTGGGCGTATCGACGTGCTTGTCAACAATGCCGGGATCGGCCGCGTTAGCGAGGTGGAGGACGCTGCTTTTGCTGGTGACGTGCGCGACACGCTGGAGGCAAGCCTGTTCGGCACGATCCAGATGACGCAGGCTGTCCTTCCCATCTTCAAGGCGCAGGGCTCTGGAGCGATCGTCAACATGTCGTCCGTTATGGGCCGCAAGGCGTTCGCACGCTTCGGCTCGTATGCCATCGTGATGCATGCCGTTTCCGCCCTTTCCGATGCATTGCGCCAAGAACTGGCCGGGCAAAACATCAGCGTTGCGGTGATTCATCCCGCGCTTACTGCGACAGACCTCTTGCGCGAGGTCGAAGAGGCGATTATGCCGCCGCCCTTTAGGCACATGACGCCGCTTTCACCGGACATTATCGGCCGCGCAACCGTTGATGCTGTCGCACGAGGGAGGCGGCGGGTGGTGCTCCCGCGCCAGGCGAATATGCTGCTCCTCGGCGAGGCCCTGTCGCCGCGCATCGGCGATCTCATCGCAAGCGCTCTGACTGTGCGGCCCATTGCCTGGCTCCTCGGCCTAAACCGTGGCCGGACTTACCATGAAGCGATCGGAGCTGGCGCCGGGCGGTCGAAAAATTCCGCTCAGATGCAACTTGCGCCGGGCCGATAGCCCCAGCGCAGTTGAGACGCGGCCGCGCCGATTTGCCGGCGATATGTATCGCGGCCGAAGCTCTTCGCGCAATTCCTTCGGCTGCCGGTAGGTAAGCGTCCGCGCTGCTCTTCCAAACCGCCGCGCCGCCGCCTGCGAGCTTGAGGCGGAGATCGCGGCGTTGCAGGAGGCGGGAGCACCTTCGGCGCAGGACTGAACGTGTCGTTTTCCGGCATGGCTCAGGGTAAAGCGACGAGTTGGAAAGCGCGAACCCTCATGGTTAAGCTTGTTGGGACAAGAAGCTGCCGGCGATTTTCGGAGCGCCGGCCCCGCCTGAGAGTAACCCCGTCCCGCCGCTCCCTACGGCCTTACGGGCCTTTTCTGCGACGGGCGATTTGCCACGAGCGCCGAATCACTTCCGCAATTGAAGGTTTAGCTGTCGCGATCTTTTCCGAACGCCATTATCGCGGTAGAACGCGGGTTATCCACCGACTGCCGCGGCCTACAGTGGCGCACGACGCGCGAACTGCCGTCGGGCGAAGCGGGAGGCGAACGATGAAACGTGTCAACGAAATCGGCCTTTGGTTTTCCTTTGGTTTGTCTCCGCACTGTTTCTGACAAGCGGGGTGAGCCATTTTCTTCTGACCCGCTTTTTTGTCGCGATCATGCCGCCTTATCTGGTTCGAACGATCCGTACTCTCTGGATTCATCGGACCTCTGACGGGCAATGTTACCGGCAATGTTTCTGGCACCGCAGCCAATGTGAGCGGAGTGGTGCAGCCGGGCAATGGGGGAACGGGGGCCACGACCGCAACCGCTGCGCTGACGAACCTGGGCGGTCTGCCCCTGGCGGGCGGCGCAATGACGGGTGCGCTGACCGGGCCCAACATCACGGCGACGCAGCTCGGCGGGGCCTACCAGGTAGACCAGTTTGCGGGAGCGGACTTCGGGGCCAAGCTACAGGCCTGCCTGGATGCAGTGAGCGCGACCTACGGTGGGTCCTGTGACGCGAGGAACTTTGCCGGGACCCAGACAATGGGATCGAACCTGACGATTTCCGCCGCCAACACAACGGTGCTGCTGCCGTGCGCAACCATCTCCACGTCGAGCCAGATCATGGTGACAGCGGGGACCAGAAATGTGGCGCTGCGGGGCTGCGCCCTGCGCGGAGCCAGCGCAGGCAGCGGCAGCCAGGGCGGAACGGTGTTCCTGTATTCAGGCGGTGGAGCCTTTGTGCAGGTGGGAGACCCAACGTACGCGGTGGATACCAACGGCTTCCACATGGACAACGCGGCCATCAACACGACAACTGCGGCCAGCGCGACGGCCGAAGGACTGATCGGCTATCGCACGCAGGAGATGGATGTAGAGAGTTTGTACTTCCTGGGCAACTCGAATCAGACCGGCATGACCTTGGACGGCACCGGAAACTACACGGGCGGAACATTTCTGGATGACGAATTCAGCGGGTTCCAGACGGGAGTGAACGCGATTGGCCACCAGATTTCAAATGCCGCGACAACAGACTGGATGAACGCCAGCACGTTTGTCCGGCTGCACATCGACTGCCCAACGAGCGCCGGGAACCCGATTGCCGGGACCTATGGAATCAATCTTCAACAGGGCGACGGAAACACCTTTACCGGAGGCGATGTGGAGGGCTGCGCGACAGCGCTGCACCTGGGAGCCAACGCGCAGAACAACACCATCGTCGGGCTTCGAAACGAGAACTCGACCAGTCAGGTAGTGGCGGATGCGGGCAGTTCGTACAACAGTTGGCTGACCGGTGGCACGATGTTCACCGGGCAGTTGACCGACAACGGGACGCGCAACAGCTTCCTTGATAGCTTTCATCGCAGCTTCAATGGGGTGAATGGAGACTGGTACGGCAGCCAGCAGGACGCTACGCTGACCAATCACTACCGCATTGGCATCGGCGCGGGGAACGAGCGCGGCCTGCTGGAGCGCTACCAGACGGATTACGGCTACCGCTGGACCATGGGCTTGAGCGACGCGGCGGCGGGTGAGCAGTTTTACCAGGTACTGGACGAGCTGAACAACGTCTACCGGCTGTCGATCGGGCAGTACAACAACGGACAGCCAAGCAGCAACAACCAGACGGTTCTAAATGCGGCCGGGACGGGCGCCATCGTACTGAATGGCTCAACGAACGCCGGGACTGGCGGAGTGGTCTTCGGGTCTGGCGGCCCGAGCGAGTCGACCGTGGCAACCGTCAGCAGCGCGGGGAACGCGGAATTCAACGGCAGCTTGCAGGTGGGCGGCACATCGACCTTCACCGGCTCCATAACCGTAAAGAACCAGGCAGACGCGGAGGTCGACCAGTACCTGTGGGCGGGGCTGACCACAAGCCAGAAGGAGTCCTTGATCTACAAGGACTGGAACGGGAACAGCCAGTGGTACCTGGTGAAGGACGCGAGCAACAACTGGGCGCTGAACTCGGCCACAGGTGGGCTAGACAGCTTCAAGGCGTACCAGAGCACCAACAGCGGCGACACCTACATCAATGCATCGAACGCTAACGGAGTCGTGCGGGTGAACTACGAGACGGGCGCCGGGAACAGGGTTCAATATCTACGGGGGCGGCAGCAGTTCTCTTTATGCGAGCTTCACCGGAGCGACGGCCATCAAGTTCCCTGGGCTGGCAGCGAGCAGCGGGCACAATTGCCTGCAGATCGATAACTCCGGTTACCTCACCAATACGGGCGCGGCGTGCGGTACGGGGTCGGGGAGTGGCACGGTGAATTCGGGCGCCACAGGGCAAATTGCATATTACGCAGCGAGCGGGACGACCGTCGGGGGGATGAACACGGTTCCTCTCACGGCGGGCGGAACAGGGGCCTCGACCGCTGCCGTCGCGCTGACGAATCTGGGAGCGTTGCCTGTTGCCGGCGGAGCCTTGACGGGTGCGTTGAACGGCACTTCCGCCAGCTTCTCCGGCGCCCTCGCGGCGGGTACGATCGCGCCTCCAACCAACGCGGCGCAATCGATTGCCAATCTCCAAGGGCAAGGGCCGATTTTCAATGTGCTGGCTTACGGGGCTGTAGCCGACGCCTACAGCGACACAACCGTCTCCATGACGGCGGGAAGCGCCATTGTGACGGCTACCGACAGCCCATTTTCTACCTGCCCGGTTGGAAAGGGAATATCGGTCAAGGGGCAGGGGTTGGTGGAGTTGCTCTATTTACCTCGGTTCTTTCGTGTGCGGACGCGAATCACGCGACCTTAGCCGCAGCGGCAAGTACAACCACCACGGCGGGGAGCATCAACCGGGCCAATGGACTGTACCTCGCCAATGCTGGAACCTCTGGATATTACAGCGCCGTGGTAGCTACGACAACTTCAGGCAGCGGCGCCGGGGCAACGATAGCGATTTCCGCTCAGTCCGGCACCCTCTCAGGCAATGCAGACGGGCCTGATTTCGTGCTGAATCCAGGCTCTGGATACGCGCTCGGCGACAAGGTTTACCCTACCGTGACGGGTTCCAGCGGCGACGCTTATTTCACAGTTGTCGCCATCGATGGCGCTGGCGCAATTGTTGGCACTGACAATTACACCGCGTTTCACGCCGCAAACTTGTTGGCCCAGGCTGCGGGCGGCACGGTGTACATTCCGGCCGGGACAGGCACGGGGCAGTATCTCTTCAACACTGCACAGAACGCTCAATATCTAACCTTCGGCTCGAACACGCGCCTGGAGATGGACCCCGCGGCGAAGGTGTATCCGGTCAATGTTGCCCTCTTGCAAGGCGCTGTCTCATCGGGCGCGCTGGCGTATATCCCATCCAATACGCACAACGTCAAGATTCGCGGGCTGCACTGCTCTGGCGAGTGGCTTGCCGGTCCGGTGCTTGGCGGGTACGACGCGCACGGTTCCTGTATCACTTTCCAGGGCCTCGGCGGAATCAACGATGTATCGATCAGCGACAGCATCTTTGAAAATCTGACAGGCAACGCTATTGAGGGTTACGCAACCAACGACAATAACATCAAGATTCACCACAACACATTCGCTTTTACAGGAAACACAGCGATCAACTATAACGCCGCGACCGAAACCATTTCGGATAACTTCTTTGATCGGACAGGCGGTGTAGAGGTTGGCGGACCGGGGCTGCATTTGACCAACAATATCTTCCGTGTCACGACCCAGCAGTATGGTGTGCAGGTTGGGGGAGTAACCGCTGGGCCCCAGTTCACGGGCGACTTGATCATTGGAAACGAGATATGGGAACCAGCTCATGGTTGCCTATCGGTTGGATCGGGCGTGAGCTATAGCACTGTCGCGCTCAACAGATGCGAAAATGGCATGAACAATTACGGAATCGTACACAGCGCCGGATCGCAGGGTTCGGGGCATGTGCTCTTCGAGGGCAACACAATCACCGGAAACAATGTAAACCCAGCCCTCTACCTGGCAGGCGTGCAGGGCGATATCCTACGCAATAACACCATCGTCGATCCCAACGGCGAGGGCATCAACACGGCAGGGTCTACCGGTATTGACAGTGTAGGGAACAGCATATCGGTTCCCGGCGGGTATGACGATCTCTACATCGATCCGTCGTCTTCGGGACGTTTTCAGGACTATGCGGCGGATGGGATAGGCAAGGTGTATTTTCAAACTGGCAGTGTGATCTCGCCAGACTCTGTTATCTCAACGCCAACGGGTCAGTACATGCCTGGATTGGCTGGTACTGCTGGGATCGTCACAAACACGTCTGCGGGGCTGCTTGGCACGGAGACGGCTGTTACTCCGGCGCAGTTGCCAAAAGGGACAAACTCCGCAATCGGCGGCCTGCAATGCGATGGCACGACTACCACATGCGCAAGCGGCGTGATCTCGTCGGTGATTGGCGCATCGTCTATTGATTGGACAAACGGGCAAGTTGAGCTTGTAACTCCAACCTACGGGAGCGCAATGCAATCTCTTGGCGGCGTTGCTAATGGTTGCGGAGCACAAGCCGCAGCAACCATCGCGGCGGGCGGCGGCTCAGGCGGAAACGGCTTGCCCCTGATGCTCCAATATACCAGCGCGGCGGTTGCAGGGGACTGCTCTGGATGGATGGGCGGGGCAGCAATCTACTATGTACCGCGCTACCCGGTGCAGCTTTTCAAATTTGCCTTTCCGAATACCTCAGACTACGGCAGCACAAACAGCAATGTAATTTGGCTGGGGATGTACGGAACTTGCAGCGCGGCGACCATGCTGGCTTCGGCCACGCCAAGCGGCTGTGACATTGCGGCAATCCGCTACGCTCCAGGGACAGATACCGTCTTTCAGTGCGTGGGCTCATCCCACAGCGGCAGTATCGCGACTGCTCCAATCGGTACGGTTGCCCCATCAGGCACCTATACACTCTACACAGCGACGGTTAGTTACACTGCGGCTGCGGGGTTGGTCTGCACGATCAACGGCACAAGCAGCACGCCAATCACTTCGTCAAGCAATCTTCCGCCCGCCGTCTACGGAGAGAATCTTTCCGACATCTTTACCAACACGGCGAAGACAACAGCCTCGGTGCATCTGCTTTTCAATGTGCTGAAGTCGTGGGACACAGCGGCTGCGTTCTAAGGGTGGCGGCGCCAACGAGGTACGCCAAGACAGGGGTGGTCAATCTGCCCGCAGAAGCCGGTCGGCGAGCTGGCTTGGCGTGGGTGTTCGTCGGGCCTACCTCGTGCGCTGGATATGTTGCGGTCGATAGTTGGGGCCTGAAGTCTGGCGCAGGGTTTTCGCAACTTGTGCTTCAAGACAACAAGAGCGCCCTTCGCCGTCTCGCGGCACAAGGAGAATGACTGCGTGCTTGGATGTCGCTTTCCCAGGGAACTGCCGCAATCGCGGGAAGCATCGCAGAATCCGTGAAGGTGTAGCTCTGGCCAAGGCTAAATGGGGGATCTTTGGCGAGGATAGATGGCTGTTATGGGATCGCGGAGTGGGCGCTGGATTTCTTCGCAAGGGAGTTCGACAAGCGGGAATTGGAGAAATTCAGGGCAATTCTAGACGAGCGCCCTGTGCGCCTGTGGGATGGAGACGCGGGTATAGCGTTTGCCGAAAAGCTACTGAAGGTGAGAACGCGCGAGGGTCGAATTTCAGCCCTTGAGGCGAATCGGGTGCAGCGGGAGTTTGAGCGGCGGCGGCGGCGAGCGGAACATCGTTCTGAAGGCGCGGCAGATGGGACTGACAACCTGGGCAGCGGCGCGGTTCTTCTTGAAGACGATTACCCAGCCCGGGGACGTTGACGCTGCAGGTGGCGCACACGCAGGAGGCGGCTGAAGAGATCTTCAGGATCGTGCACCGGTTTGTGGATTGGCTTGCCGGAGGAGCTGCGGAAGGGCCCGCTGCAGACGTCGAGGGCCAATGTGCGGCAGATTGTCTTTCCGGAGATGGATGCGCAGTATCGTGTCGTTACGGCGGGAGACCGGAATGCGGGGCGGGGATTGACGGTGCAGAACCTGCACTGCTCGGAGCTGGCGCGCTGGCCGGGCGATCCGGCAGAGACGCTGGCGGGATTGCGCGCGGCGATGACGCCGGGGGCGGAGCTGATTCTGGAGTCGACGCCGGACGGGGTGGGCGGGTGCTTCCACGAGGAGTGGCTGAAGGCCGAAGAGACGGGGATGGTGCGGCATTTCTTCCCTTGGTGGATGGAGCGCGCGCTACCGGGCCGCGGCGGTGGATGAGGCTGAGCTTTGACCGAGGAAGAACGCGATCTGATCGAGCGGCAAGCGCCTGGACCTGGGGCAGATCGGGTTCCGGCGGCAGATACGGGCGGATTTTCGCGGGCTGGCGCGGCAGGAGTATGCCGAGGACGAAGAGAGCTGCTTTCTGGCCAGCGGAGATTCGGTCTTTGAACTGGCGGCAATCGAGGCGCGGCTGCAAGACGGCGCCAGATCCGGTGGAGAGCAGGCGCAACGGCGAGCTGGAGATTTGGCTGCCGCCGATCAAGGGCAAGGAGTATCTGGTGGCGGTGGACCCGGCGGGCGGCGGGAGCGAGGGCGATTATTCGGCGGCGCAGGTGCTGGAGATGGAGACGGGCTTGCAGTGCGCGGAGTTTGCCGGGCACGTGGGCGGACTGGAGCTGGCCAGGCTGGTGACGGCGCTGGCGACCGAGTACAACCAGGCCTGGCTGGTGGTGGAGCGGAACAATCACGGCAGCGGAGTGTTGGCGCATATCGAGACAGGTCTGCCAGCTACCCGCGCGTCTACAGCCAAAACGGGCAGGCGGGGTGGCTGACGACTTCGCTGAGCCGGCCGGCGGTGCTGGGCCGGCTGGATGCGGCGCTGGTGGAGCAGCCGGAACGCTTTCAGAGCCGGCAAGCTGCTGGCGGAGTGCCGGAGTTTTGTGCGTCTGCCGAATGGCAGCACAGGGGCGCGGCCGGGACGCACGACGACCGGGTGATGGCCATGGCGATCGGGCTGGCGGCGCGGGCGGAGATGCTGGGAAAAGCGGCTAGGAGACAGTGAACCACTGAAGCGGTCTCAGCGCTTAGAATGCGATTCGAGATTCCAGAAACGAGCGGGGAGCGGGCTTGGCGGTTCTGGCGGTGCAGCATATCCGGCGGATGCGGGGCGGCGCGCAGGGCCAGTTGATGCTGGGCGCGGACGGCCACGTGTACGTGGTGAAGTTCCAGAACAACCCGCAGCACATGCGGGTGTTGGCCAACGAGTTTCTGGCCTCGCGGCTGGCGGCGGCGGCGGGGCTGACGGCGCCGGAGGCAGAGCTGGTGGAGGTATCGAGCTGGCTGGTGGAGAACACGCCGGAGCTGGAGATCGACCTGGGCAGGACGCAGGTGCGGTGCCAGCCGGGCCTGCAGTTCGGATCGCGGTTTGTGGGCGGGCTGATGCCGGGGCAGGTGGTGGACTACCTGCCCGAGGAGCAGATGGCGGAGGTGAGGAACCTGGGCGAGTTTGCCGGCATTCTGGCGCTGGACAAGTGGACGGGCAACGCCAACGGCCGGCAGGCGGTGTTTGCGCGCAAGCAGCGGGAGCGGCGCTACCGGGCGGTGTTCATCGACTACGGATATTGCTTTCACGCCGGGGAGTGGAGATTTGAGGACGCGCCGCTGCGCGGCGTGTACTACCGCAACGACGTGTATCGGGAGATCACCGGATGGGAGTCCTTTGAGCCGTGGCTGACGCGACTGGAGACGATGGCCGGCGGAGACGGTGTGGGCGGCGGCCAGCGAAGTTCCGCCGGAGTGGTATGGCGGCGACCTGAGCGAGATGGAAGCGCTGGTGGAGAAGCTGCTGGCGCAGGCGGAGCCGGATCCGGGAGCTGATTGAGGCATTCGGGAAGTCGGACCGGAAGCCATTTCCGAAATGGGGCGGGATGGAAGAGAATGCGGGCGGAGGATTGGAAAGAGACACGGTGGGGGACTAGCATGGCGGGGAGAGTGAATGTAGGAAGGGTCGAGATCGGAGACCGGGCTAGGAGAGCGTGGCGGCCGGAGGAGCTGGGCGTGGGAGCATGACAACGCGGACGGCAAGCAGAGACGATGAGTAGCGGAAGCAAGCGGCGGGCATGCGAATTCCAACTGCTCCGGTATGTGCCGGATGCGGTGCGGAACGAGTATGTGCATATCGGGGTGATCCTGCGCGAGCAGGGCAGCCGGCGAGCCGGCGGCTGAGGTGCGCTTTACCCGCGACTGGCGCCGGGTGCGCTGCCTCGATCCGGATGCCGACACCGCGCTGCTGGAGGCATGGAGAGCGAGCTGCGCAGGCGCTTGCAGGCCGAGCCGGAGGGAGCCTGATGCGGCTGCTCGAGCGAGTCGCTCTCGCTGAGCGTGCAGATGACCGAGCCCAAGGCGTATCTGGCGGAGAGCCTGCCGGCGGGGATGGAAGAGCTGATGCGGCTGTATGTGGAGCCGCCGCCGCGGGAGCGAGTTCCGCGGCTGAGCGGGCGGGCGGCGATCCAGGCGCGGATGCGGACGGAGTTTGAGCGGGCCGGGGTGTGGGATCTGCTGCGCAAGCGGATTGCGGCCTCGGAGTACACGCGGCCGGGCGATCCGCTGCGGATCGATCTGGGATACCGGCCCAATGGGCTGATCCGCATGTTTCATGCGGTGAGCCTGGAGCCGGGCGTGGAGATGGCCAAGGTGCTGGCGTTTTCCGCGGCGGGCTTGCGCGCCGGCGTGGAGCGCGTGGAGAAGGCGCAACTGGAGTTGACGGCGGTGATCGAGCCGGCGGCCGGCTGGGCGCGACCGACGAGGAGCCGGAGCGGCTGGAGATGTACCGCTTTGGCGTGGAGACGATGGAGGAGCACCGGATCCGGGTGCTGACGACCTCGGACCTGGGCCGGGTGGCGGAGACGGCGCGGCGGGAGCTGCGGGTGTGAGACAGTGGTCAGTGGTCAGTTATGGCTGAGTGTACCCGACGGGCCGAAGTCGTGGTGACTCACAGTGATCGAATTGTTGCGAAGCATTTGCAGATCATTAATTGCGGCTTTGCGATAGGATCGGTTTTGTTGAGGTAGCAACGAGGCTGTGTATCGTTGATCACGGATAAGCTGGCAGCTGAACAGAGCTGAGTCACTGACAACACTGGCGAAAAGGCATGGCCCTTTCGGGCTGTGCCTTTTGTTTTTGGCGGGAAGAAGGAAGGTGCGCGTGAGGGTAGCGGAACAGTTGCGGGAGATGTGGCGGCAGGCGACCGGAAGCGGCCAGGAGAGCGGACGCTGGCGGCGCGGCGTCGATGCGGAGGCGGAGCGCAAGACACTGGCGCTGCCCTCGATCCTGAGCCCGGTGCAGTTTCCGGGGCGGCACTGCTGCCCAAGCCGACGCCGGTGAACCTGCGCCGGTTTGCGGAGACGCCGGTGGTGCGGCGGGCGATCAACGTGATCAAGGACCGCATCGCGGCGATGGACTGGCAGGTGCGGGTGCGGCGCGGCGTGCGGCCGGCGACGTGGCCTTTGACGGACGCAAGAAGCTGCGCGCGCTTGCGCCGGATGCTGGAGGAGCCGAACGCGGTGGACAGCTTTCGCACCCTGATCGAGCAGGTGATCGAAGATGCGCTGACCGGCGGCTTCGGGGCCATCGAGATGGAGCCGACGGGCGACCCGGAGCGGCCGGCGATGCTGTGGCCGGTGGATGGGGCCTCGATCCGCATCAACGCACGCTGGGACGGGCAGGCGGAGACGCCGCGCTATGCGCAGGCGCTGCCGGGGCAGCTGGAGTCGAGCGCGGTGGAGTCTGCGCGACGACCAACTGATGTATGTGCGCATGAATCCGCGCAGCTTTACGCCCTTTGGGCTGGGACCGCTGGAGGTGGCCTTCGAGACGGTGAACCAGTTCCTGAGCGCGCACCGCTTCGCGGGCAAGCTGGCGGCCAACGCGGTGGCGCAGTATGCGCTGTGGCTGAACGAGGCCACGCCGGCGCAGCACGACCGGCTGATTCGCTGGTGGCAGGACGAGATCGAGGGAACGGGGCGGGTGCCGCTGATCTCGACCGAGCAGAAGCCGGAGGTGCTGCGCTTTGCCGCAGGGGACGGATGCCGATCTGCGGCTGGCCTGGCAGGAGTTTCTGATCCGCATGGTGGCCAATGCATTCGGGCTGCCGCCGCTGATGCTGGGGCTGGAGGCGGACGTGAACCAGTCGACGGCCGCGGAGATGACCGACGAGGCGTTTCGCGGGGCGATCTCGCCGCTGGCCATGCTGCTGGCCGGGCACATTACCCGCGATCTCTTCGGCAAGTGCATCGGCTGGCGGGAGTTCGAGTTTGTCTTCAACGAACTGAACGCGCGGGACGAGGAGACGGAACTGGCGGTGCAGGTGCAGTTGCTGCAGGCCGGGGTGCTGACGGTGAACGAGGTGCGGGCGATGCGGGGGCTGGGGCCGCTGGACCGAAGGGCGGAGCGAGTGACGCGAGACTGGGGACTAGGGACTAGGGACTAAGGGACTAGGGACCAGGTGGCGCGGCACGTAGCGGGCTGTGTCAGCTGAACGACTTGCGAGTTGAGCATGGTCAGAAGCGAAGCCTAGTCCTAGTCCCTAGTCCCTGAGTCCCTGTCTCTAGCGGAGCGGAGAGCAGATGCGATTGGAAGCGATGGCGGTGAAGATTCCCCATGTGGACGGGCACCCCAACCGGGTGCCGTTCGAGGGGGTGTTGACGGTGGTGAATACGGCCAGCGACAAGGCTCCGGCGGGAGCGCGCGGGCACCGGGTGATGTTGACGCGCGAGGCGGCGGAGAAGGCGCTGCCCTCGCTGCTGGGCATGGCGGTGGATTACCGGCCCGGCTGGGACGGCCACGATGCGCGGCGCAAGATCGGCCTGCTGACCGAGGCGAATCTGGTCGGGCAGCGGCTGGTGGTGCGCGGCTATCTCTATGCGCGGGATTTTCCCGAGGTGGCCGGGGCGATCCAGGCGCATGCGCCCGAGGCGATGGGCATGAGCTACGAACTGGCCGACGCGCGGGTGGAAGACATGCGGGCCGAAGTGTGGAAGCTGACCCGCGTGACCTTTACCGGCGCGGCGATTCTGCTGCGGGAGAAGGCGGCCTACCGGGCGACGAGCTTCCGCATGGCGAGTTAGAAGCGGCAGCGTCAGCGAGTTAGCAAGTTCAGCGAGTCAGCAAAGAGGCTCCGCATGCGCGGGGCCTTTTTTGCTGAGCGAGCTAGCGGAGTGAGTTGCACGCGAAACCGCGATCGACATGCGAAACGCAGGAAAGGAGAGGCATGGAAACGAACGAGAAAGAGATTGCGGAGCGGCTGGAGGCCGCGACCACGCTGCTGGAGAAGACGCTGAGCTGGCTGGAAGAGCGGCAGAGCGCTACTGACCGGCGAGGTGGAGAGGATCTCGGCGACGGTGGAGCAGAGCCGGCGCGAGGCGGAGCTGGCGGAGAAGCTGGCGGCGGCCGAGCGGGAGCTGGCGGAGTTGAAGGCCGCGGCGGCGCCCACGGTCGTCAACCCGCTGCGCAGGACGGTGCCCGCGGCGACCACGGAGATGCTGGCCAAGCACGGCATCGGCGAGGGGCCGGTGGACGTGCGGACACTGGATGCGGCGCTGGCCGGGCTGAGCCTGGAGCAGCGCATCGCGGTGAAGAGCCAACTGCTGCGGGCCGGAGCAATTGCTTAGAAGACAGTGAATCGTAGTCGAAGATCAGTGAATCAGTGACCGGTGATCGCGGCCACTTGACTCAGCATGATTCGACTGTTTCACTGACTCACCGACTCACTGATTCACTGACGCACTGATCACTGAACGAGCCCCATGGAGGGGCGGAAAGAGCCTATGAACGCAACCTTTGCAGACATTCATGCGGCAGCGGATTTCATCGGGCCGGGCGCTATCGAAGTTCCGCTGTACCAGACCGAGATCTTCGACATTTGCCGGCGTTCGAGCCCCTTCGGGCAGCGCATCAAGCAGGTTCCGGCCACCGGACATCCGTCGCGCTTCTTCGAGGAGACGGCGCATTCCCAATCCCGGCACGGCCGGCTTCGTGAACCCGCGCAGCATCGTGGCGCCGGTGGTGAGCCCGACGCGCGTGGAGCGCAGCGTGCCGCTGAAGGCGATCGTTTCGCAGATCAACTACAACCTGTTCGACATCGAACTGGGCAACCAGCAGAAGCAGTTCGCCTATCTGCAGGCCAAGGACCTGGTGGACACGGTGAGCGGCGTGATGGTGACCCACGACGTGGCGCTGTGGAACGGCAACGACACCAGCCTGAGCACGCCGACGACCACGCAGTACATGGGCGTGATCGCGCAGATTGTGGCCGGCGGCAACACGGTCACCATCGGCACGACCGCTTCGATTGTGGACGGCATCAAGTCGGCGGTGGCGCAGATGGTGGCCAACAACGGCTACTATGTGCGGCCCACGGCGATCTATGCCAACCCGGTGCTGCTGGACCTGATCGACCGGGAGATGAAGACCGAGTTCAACGTGGTGTTGAACACCGACAACATCACCGGCGGCATCCGCGTGAAGATGCTCTCGACGCAGGCGGGCGATCTGCCGCTGATTCCGGACTGGAGCCTGAGCTACACGGGCACTCCGGCTCGGGCTCGGCGGTGCTGCCGGCCTACATCGTGACCGAGGACCTGATCGAGTACCACTGGCTCGGCGATCCGACGCCGCGCATCTTCCAACTCGGTCTGCCCGAACTCCTGACTTACCAGTATGTCGCGGTGAAGTTCGGCGCGCCGGTGGTGAAGGGCGCCAACTACGCCCACTACCAGGTGCTGGTGGACCGGTAAGCAAGGCAGGGAACGAGTAGGACAGCGGGTCAGGCACCGAGAGCAGGGCTGCGCCCAGGTCTCGAGTTCACGGCGACGCTGGCGAATGCACTCGCTGTTCACCCGACTCACCTGACAACGCGTTCAACGAACAGGAAAGGATGGGGTATGGCATATCTGCAGCCAGCGGATTACCCGAATTATGGATTGCCGGCGGGAACGACGGCGGACTGGATCACGGCCGCCACGGCATTGATCAACAGCTTCTGCAGGCGGCCGGACCTGAACGTGATCCAGTACACCGAGCGGCTGCGCCTGACCAGCGGATCGCAGACCGTGCTGCTGAGTTATCTGCCGCTGGCGCCGCTGGGCACGGCCACATCGCCCATCGTGAGCATCGAAGGCCGTTACGCAAAGCCGCGCCGCGGCGAGATGCTCGAACGAGCCGCTGTTCGAGATCGTGCTGGGCATTTTCGCTGCCCGGCCAGTGGACGGCGATCGATCCCAACTCGGTGGACTTTGACCCCAACACCGGCGAGCTGACGCTGCCGTGGAATGTGCTGGGATTGCCCTACAACGAGGTCGCGGTGACCTATACGGCCGGCCTGGCGGCGATCGGCGACGACGTCAAGACGGCGTGCGCGCAGATCGTGCGCAATGCGCAGTCGACGCCGGCGCTGAACGCCAGCAAGACCAAGATCGACACAATGCAGATGCAGTATTTCTCGAGTTCGCTGGTGGACGAAACAGTGCAGGCCTGGCTGCGTCCCTACGTCGCGAACAGGCTGGGGTGAGCGATGAGCGATACAGCGCCGCGCAACCCGGTGGGAGCGCCGCAGATGCTGGCCGATGCCCTGCTGCGCAGCGTGGCAGGAACAACGGCCCTGCTGCGGGTGACGGGCACGAACACGGACACCAACCAGTCCGAAGTGGGGCTGGTGGCAACCACCTTTGCCGATGTGGTGGTAAGCCCGGTGGTGATGCGCAAGCTGCGCCCCACATGGCAGGAGGGCGGCGAGTCGAAGTGGGAGTTGCTGGTTTCAGCCACCGGCGTCGAGCAGCAGGTGAACGCGCTGGATCTGGCTTCGGCGCAGGCGCTCTTTGCCATGACTCTGGCGGTGACCGTGGCGGGCCAGGATTACCTGATCGAGTCGGTCGCCTCCAACGAGGCCTTCGGCCAGGTGTATCTCTACCGGTTGCTGCTGCGCGAGGCGCGGCAGCAGGCAGTGTAACAGACAGCGCATCAGGTTAGTAGCGACAGTCGAAGCAGTTTCAGTATGCGACTTGTCAGTGACATCGACCGAGTGTCAGAGCGACTACCAACGCTGACCCCTGACCCCGATCCTGTTGAGGAGCAACTCCATGCAAAATGCGAAAGACTCGTTTTATATGGCGCTGCGCACGCGGCTGGCGGCGATCAATCCGGAGCGGACGATGCTGCTGCGCGGCGCGGTGCGGCCGGGAATTCTGGTGGAAGAGGCGGAGGCGCCCTTCAGCCAGCTTCCCAACGATGTGTTTGTTCTGCGCTGGCTGGGGCTGGGCGTCGATCTCGATCTTGGCGTCCACGATGGCGGCCGAGGAGTGCGAGATCCTTTATCAGACCTGCGGAACGCAGAGCTTTGGCGGACTGGATCGCGGCCGGGCGCTGAGCGAGATGGACGAAGAACTGGTGGCGATGCTGCAGCCCTTCTACACGCCCAAGCTCAACTACACGGCGACGCCGCCGGCGGCGATGCTGACGCAGGTGTTCTGGGACGAGCCGGGCTTCGCGCCTATCGTGATGCAGCGCGACCGGCTTGAGCCGGTCGGCAAAGGTGATGGTCTACAGCTACCAGGAGCAGGGGGAGTAAATGGCGGCGAATTGGTTTTCGGCTCCCGCGCCGGTGGCGCGGCGGGTTCGAGCATATTTTGCGCCGGTGAACCGGGCGGCGCAGACGCCGGTGCTCTTCGATCCGTCCGAGCAGGGCGGGTTCAATCTGGACGCTCCGCCGGCTCCGTGGATCGGCCTGGGTTGGATTCAGGGATTCACGCGCAAGCCGGCCAGCAAGACAGCGCCGGTGTTGACGGGCATTCCCGCCGCGCACGCTGGAGCAGGTGCGCGAGACGCTGGAGGCGCAGGTGAGCTTTCAGTTTCTGAGTTGGACCAAGCTGACCATGGCGCTGGCCACCGGCTCGCAGCACATGAATCTGCTGGCGCCGGCAAGCGGCGCATCGCGGCCGCGGATGGCGCGCAGGCGGCCCCGGCGGTCGCCGTGCAGAGCGGATCGACAGCCACATTCATCGCGCTGGCCGCGGCCGACGCGGCGAAGTTCGCGGCCGGCTCCATCGTCGCGCTGGATGTGGATTACACCGGGCAGACCGGCTATGTGGGCTCGCCGGTCGCCGGCGCATATGTGCGCCAGGCGCTGACCGATGTGGATTACATCCGCCGCATCACATTCAATGTCGGCGCTGGTGTCGCAGGTCAGCTCCACCGGGCTGACACTTGCCGAGCCGCTGCCGGGCGGCGTTCCGGCGGCGGGCGCCAAGCTGCAGGCGGTCACCGGATTTGTGGACCGCGAGGGCGGCAGCTTCTATCAGGAGTGGTCGGCGCTGTTTGTGATGGAAGGCAGCCAGGGCGAGCGCATCTTCTTCCACTATCCGCGGCTGCAAACCATGGCTGGCGCGGAAGAAGCGGCCATGCCGCTGGACGGCAAACACAAGGGCGGACTGGCGCGCGTGCTGCTCAAAGGCCAGTTTCTGGCGCTGCCGGTTACCGATCCGCTGGATGGGGAGCGCGTGGTGTGTTACCGCAGCTTTCTGCCCGCGGCCAATGCGCTGGTTTAAGCAGTTAGCAAGTCAACGAGTCAGCAGTGAGCGAGTCACGATGAAGATCACGATCCAGGGCAGGACTACACGGCGGCGCTCGATGCGGCGCGTCCGTTGACCATCGAGCGCAAGCTGAACGAGCCCTCGGTATGCCAGCTTGGCTCAGCCTGCCGGCGAACGGCAGCCTGGCCGACGCCCTCGCGCAACCAGTCCTTGGCGGTGACCGGCGACGACGGCACGATTTACTTACGGGTTACATCGCCGTAAGTCCGCTGCCGGAGTATGCCGGGCTTGGCGATCGAAGGACCGCGCTACCGGATTGCCATCCAGGCACTGAGCGACGAGATGCTGCTCGACCAGTTGCTGATGCCGCCCAGCACCGGCGCTACGGGCGAAACTGCCGGGGCGCTGATGACCGCGCTGGTAACTCGCACCGGATCGACGCGCTATCCACGCAAGGGCTTTCGCTGAGCGCGCCGGTCAGCAATTTGTTCCCGATCCGGCGCGCCGTGGAGCAAGAGCGCCGGACAGGTGGCGAGCAGGCGCGGGCCGCCTATCGCGCGGTCAACGGCGCGCTGGCGCTCTCACCGCGTGCGAGCACTGTGCATCCGCTGAATGAGACCGACGGCAGCCTGAATCTGGCGAACTGGCGCTTCACGGCCAGCGTCAAGCGCGCACTGGCAAACGACGTGACGGTTTGCGGCGAGCACGACCGGTGGCCTATGTTACGGAGTACTTCCTGGGCGACGGAGTTACAACGCAGTTCTATCTGTCCGCGGATCCATTCTTTCCCGCCTCATCCAAATCCACCCTCATCCGCGAGCTATTCAACGAGGCACAGATCGATCAGCGCGTGTGGGGCAACCGGGCGGACCGGGTATCTCTCGCTGGGCGCGGGCGGGTCTGGTCATGGACGGGCGGCAACGGATCGACGGCGAGACGGTGCTCACCTGGCTTGATCCGGTGGAGATGGGCGGAACGCTGCTGCTGGAAGCCGTAGGCGTCAACCTGTCACCGGGCAGCACCGGAATTCTGGCCGGTTTCTTTGTCGGGCATGGAGACGCAGGCCGCATGCACTGCGGCTTTCAGGTTACGGCGCAGCAAGGCACCGGCGCGGTCAACATTGCAGCCGCTATTCAAGGGAGCTCCGGCGGGAACGAGCTATGCCATCAATCCAGCCAACCAATACACGCTGCGCGTCCGCGTGCATTGCGCGGAGAACGAACGGGCGCTGGCTATCTATCGCTCCTTTGGAGATAGCGGGCCGATCACGCTACGGCGGGCAGTGGAACTGCTCCGGGCAAATCCAGATGGAGATCCAGCAGTTTGTCAACGGCGTGGGCGGAATGCCGGTGACGCTCTACGACGGCGCGATCGCCAACCTTCCCGGCGCCTGCAAGGTGGTGGCCGCCAGCAGCATCAACCTGATCGGCACCATGCGCGCGATCAACCTGACCAACCTCGGATCGGGCTGGGTGGTGAGCACGCCGCCCAGCGGCGGCGCGTATACGCGGCCGCGTCGGCACAACGGCGGAGGCGGCGGAGTGCCATTTGGAGCGAACCGGCAAGCTGGTCTTTTACACCGGATATACGCCGGTAGCGGGCGAGCAGATTGCCGTGAGTTATCGCACCGTGGGCCGGGCGGTGGGACGCGCGGTGAACACCGCCAGCCAGCAGGCGCTGGCGCAGGCCGGAATGCCCGCAGAGGCGGCGTGGATCGGCTCAGTGACCAATCCCCCGGCGCGCAGCTCGGCGGATTGCCGCAACGCGGCTCTGGCCATGGAGCAGGCGGCGGCCGGCGTCAGCGCGCTGTGGAGCGGCACGTACAAAGGGCACGCGCGCCAGCTTTGCCGCCGACGTCTGGCCGGGCGATGCGCTGCTGCTGAACGCGCCCTCGGCCAGCCTGGATGCGCAGGTCGTGGTGCGCTCGGTGAAGCTGAGCTATCGCGCCAGCATGCCGGACCTGGTCGAGTACGCGATCTGCCTTCGCCAACGACTGGGCCTGACGATCTGGCCATCAAGACCAGCGCCACGGTGCCCGCTGATGCATGGCTGCCGGCGCCAGTCGGCTCCCACACTGCTGGCCAATCTCACCGGCCTCTCGGTGACCGCGTTGAACGGAAGCACGGTGACCGTCAACGCCGGCGCAACGCCCCCCGCAGGCGGCGGATTCGAGGTTCGCCGGCGCGATTTTGCCTTTATGGCGGGCGAAGATCCCGACTTGGTGTTGCGGGCCTCGACGGCCAACATGACTTTCTCCCGCGAGACGGCCAACGACCGGTTCTACATCCGGATGTACGACGGGGCGACACCGCCGAACTACTCGGAGTTCTCAACGGCGTTGTTCATCAACCTGCCGTTGGGTCGTGAACGAATCCCTGTCATCATGAGGTGAACGGAGCGGAATCGAAGATCTGCGGTTGTTCCTCGGGCAAAAATGGCGGCGACCTTCTAGAGATCGGAGGATGGAGTTCGGCCAATGCGGATGATGAATGAATTCGAAGCGCAGGTGCTGAGCGACCTGAGCGTGCTGAAGACGCAGATGACGGGCCTGATGGGCGACGGCAACGGCGGGCGGATGGCCGATCTGGAGCGGCGCATGGAGCGGCACGAGCAGAACTGGCAGCGCGCCAAGGGATTTCTGGCGGCGGTCAGCGTTCTGTTCGCGGTCTTTGAGGTAGCCGTGGAGGCCTGGTACCGGCACTGAGGGCCATGCCCGGAATCCGCCGCAAATCCGCGGCAGAACTCAGTGCGAGAGATCCATCGGTCCTTGCCGCCCCGGCTCCCCGGCCTTGCCGTTCTCGTCGATCTTGCCAAAGATCATCTTGCCGCTAGCCGTTTGCAGCACGCTGGTAACTGAAATCTCGACTGGCTTGCCAATCAACTTGCGCGCGTGATCCACCACCACCATGGTGCCGTCGTCCAGGTAGCCCACGCCCTGGTTGTACTCTTTGCCTTCCTTCAGGATAAGCACATTCATCTTTTCGCCAGGCAGCACCACCGGCTTCAGTGCGTTGGCCAGGTCGTTGATGTTCAGCACTTCCACGCGGTGCAGGTGGGCCACCTTGTTCAGGTTGAAGTCGTTGGTCACCACCTTGGCTTCCCACTTCTTGGCCAGTTCCAGCAGCTTCAGGTCCACCTCGCGGATGGAGGGGAAGTCGTCGGGAACAATCTGCACCTGGATGTTGGTGTTCGACTGCATCCGTTGCAGCATGTCCAGCCCGCGACGGCCCCGTTGCCGCTTCGAACCGTCGGTGGAGTCGGCCACAATCTGCAATTCCCGCAGCACAAACTCCGGCACCACCATCATGCCGTCGATAAAGCCCGCTTCGGCAATGTCCGCAATGCGTCCGTCGATGATGACACTGGTGTCCAGCACCTTGGCGCTGCGCCGCGTGGGCCGGTCGCTGCGAACACTGTGCCAAGCGCCGCAGGGTTCAGCAGGTCGCCTTTGCTCGCGCCCACCAGCAGCCCCACATAGGTCATCAGCAGCAACACAAAAATCTGCAGCACGGCCGATGTGCGCCCGTCAGCGGCGCGCTGCGCAGCACCAGGCAGAACAGCGCTGCGCCAAAGATGCCCAGCACGCTGCCGCCACCGCGCCGATCAGCCGCCGCAGAGCTCAGCGCCCGCACCCGGAATTCAAAGACAATCACCGCACAGGCTGCCGCGCGCCCGCGCCCGCACCCACCCACTCTGTCATGCCGAATGGATGAAGGAAATAACAAACCCCGGCAAGAAGGGCAACAAAAAGAAGGCGAACGACGATCAGATCCATAAAAGCCAACTCCCGCTGGCGCGAAGAAAAACCCTCAGCCTGGGCACAAGTGGCGAGTATGCCCACTCTTGCGTTGAGTCGTCAAGGGCCGGTGATTTACCGGAGAAGAACGAGCGTCGCCCAGTGGATTTGCGCCAAGGAAAAGCGCTTCCCCGGCACCTCCAATTGCGCACGTCGGCTGGGGGCTGCCACAATGGTTGCGCCGCGCAATTCTCCGCCAACCTGAGGGCTCACGCGTGAAACTCTGCCCGCAATGCAATACCGGCTTTCCCGATCGCTCTGAGACCTGCCCTACCCATGGAACGCTGCTCAGTGAGATCGTCGACCTCAGGCCGGGCATGTCGATTCTGGGAAAATACCGCATCGTTCGAAAGCTGGGCGAAGGCGGTTTTGGCGCTGTCTACCTGGCGAAAACAGATCCTCATGGACGAGCAGCGGGCTCTGAATTCCTCTCCCGCCAGTGGAGCCCGCCCAGGAGCCGACCGACCGCTTCCGCCGCGAGGTCCGCACACTGCGCCAGATTCGGCACAAAAATGTCGTAGACTGCGCGATCTGGAACAGGCCGAGGACATTCCCTTTTCTTTTCGCCATGGAGTTCGTCGGAGGGCCCGACCTTCGCGACTTTCTCAACCACGATCCCCTGCCCCTGAATACAGAGGTGGCGGTGGAGATTGCCCACGGCATCGCCGAGGGCCTGGGCGCTGCGCACGCCAAGGGCATGGTCGACCGCGACTATCAAGCCGGAGAACATCCTCATGGCCTGCGATGCCGGTGCCTTGATTCCCAAGATTGCCGATTTTGGCATCGTGGCC
>CAVYBZ010000021.1:0-62160 GCA_963766815.1 uncultured Alphaproteobacteria bacterium
GCCCGCAACGCAGCGTCGATTCCGCCGGCAAACCTTTCCGGCCGGTATCTTTCACCCGGCGCCGGCGCAGATCTCCCGCCACCAAATCGAGCAACTCGATATGGCCATCGAGCCACTCAGACATCGCCTTCAACTCCCGGCCGGTCTCGTGATTGGCGAAACGATCGAATAGGCTCGCTTGTAAAAGGCGTTTTTGGCGCATTTGTGAGTTCCCCCGGCAAACCTTTTCCTTGAGAATCAAGGGCTTGCTATCGGAGAGTAGACAAATCCGGACAGACGCGCCTAAGGAAGGAGCTAAAATACACTACTTTTTTCAATGGCTTATGCGTTTGTGGACGCACACTAGCTAGCCCGACTTCCGCAACTCGGACCGGTTTTTAGGAATTTCGAGCGGTTTTGGCGGAGCAAGCGATTGATTTTACGTAGCCGGCGGCGTCGGAAGGGCCTGTAGTGCCGGCCTACCCTCTTGCGAGGCGCTGTTTTTCTCCCAGACTGGCGTCATGTTTTTACGCGCCAAGATTCGCTGCAAGGACGGCAAGGACCATCGCACCTGGAGCATTGTCGAGAACCGGCGCTCCGGCGGGCGCGTTGTCCAGCGTCACGTCCTGTATCTGGGTGAGATCAACGACAGTCAGAAGGCGGCGTGGTGTAAAACCATCGATGCGTTGGATCATGGCGAGACGCGCCCACGCCAGGTGGCTTTGTTTCCGGAGGATCGCGAAGCTCCCGCTCTCGACTGCGACGTGATTTAAGTCAGGCTCAGCGGCTTGCGGCTTCAGCGGCCGCGGCAATGGGGCGCCTGCTGGCTGGCCATGGCGTTGTGGGATCAGCTCCGGCTGGACGATTTCTGGGCTGAGCGATTGCCGCCCTCGCGCCAGGGAACACGCTGGCTGAATGTGTTCAAAACACTTGTGTCCTACCGGCTGATCGATCCCGGCAGCGAGTGGCGCCTTCACCGTCAATGGTATGTGCAAAGCGCAATGGGCGATCTTTTGGGCGAAGACTTCGGATTAGTACAAGACGATAAGCTCTACCGCTGCCTGGACAAGCTCACAGAGCACAAAGACGATCTGTTTGCCTTTCTCCAGAAACGCTGGCGGGATCTGTTCCAGACTGATTTCGAAGTCCTGCTTTACGATCTGACCAGCACTTACTTCGAGTGCGAGCCGCCGGAAGAAGGCAAGCGGAAGTTCGGCTACAGCCGGGACAAGCGTTCCGATTGCGTCCAGGTCGTCATAGCCTTGATTGTCACGCCGGATGGATTCCCTCTGGCGTATGAAGTTCTGCCCGGCAATACCTCCGATAAGACGACGCTTCGCGATTTTCTCAAAAAGATCGAGACCCGGTACGGCAAGGCCAAGCGGACCTGGGTCATGGATCGCGGCATTCCCACCGAAGACGTGCTGGCGGAAATGCGCGCCGCCCAGGGGCCGGTGTCCTACCTTGTGGGCACGCCGCGCGGACGGCTGACGCAGTTGGAAAAGACATTCCTGGGCAAGCCCTGGGAGAGCGTCCGCGACAGCGTCCAGGTCAAGCTCGCAGAGCAGGACGGCGAACTCTATGTGCTGGCGCGCAGCAAAGGCCGCGTGGATAAGGAACAGGCGATGCGCCGCCGCCGTCTGAAGAAGCTGATCAAGCGCCTGCGCGAGCTTCAAGAGCAGAAGCTGACCCGCGACGCCTTGCTGCTCAAGCTCGGAGCCGCCAAAAAAGAAGCAGGCAGCGCCTATAATATCCTCGACATTCACATCCCGGCCAAAGACCAGCCCGTCACCAATGAGACGTTTTCCTTCACTCTGAACCGGACGAAGCTGCGTAATGCGCGCCGCCGCGAAGGAAGCTATCTCTTGCGCTCGAATATGTCCGGCGCCGATCCCTCCAAGCTTTGGCAATTCTATGTGCAGCTGGTGGAAGTCGAGCAGGCATTCAAAGAGCTAAAAGGCGATTTGTCGATCCGCCCCATCTATCATCAGAATGACGAGCGCATCGAAGCCCATATCTTTGTGGCGTTCATGGCTTACTGCCTGCAGGTGACCCTCAAAAAACGGCTGCGCGCCCTGGCGCCGGGGCTCACGCCGAGATCGGCAATTGAGACGATGGCCGCGATCCAGATGGTCGATGCCGTACTGCCAACCACGGATGGCCGCATTCTCACCTTGTCCCGTTACACCGAGCCCGAACCTGGCCAAAAGCTTCTCATCCAACACCTGAAGCTGTCGTTGCCAGCTCAACCGCCCCCAAAGATAACCTCTGGAGTACCGGCCCAAGCATAACTCTGTAGTGCCGACCTTTCGGACCTGACTTCCTGAAAAATCAGGTGCTTATCCTCTACAAACTGTGCGAGTTGCGGAAGTCGGGCTAAGAAAGAGGCGATGCTACAGCATCGCCGGCGCCAGACGCGCAAGCCTATTGGGATGGCCTGGAGCAGCGCAGGCTGAACGCCCGCCATCACCTGCGCAAGATCCTGGCTCTGGCCGAGATCTATTCCGCCGATCTCGTGGCGCGCGCCATCGCCGACGGGCTCGCCTTCCAGGCCTTCAGCGCCGAGTACATCGCCAACATCCTCGAGGCGCGAAGCCGGGCGCTGCCGGAAGCCGGTCCTTTGCAACTCACCCGCCGCCACGACCTGCTCGACATCGACATCGCTCCCCCGGACCTCAATGCTTACGAGGTAAACGATCATGACCCCGAGTGACCAAGCGCGATTGGACGCGCAGCTGCAGCGCTTGCACCTGCGCTACATTCAAAGCCACTGCCAAGATTTAGCCGGCAAAGCCGCCAGGGAGCAGCGCTCTCACCTGGATTATCTGGCGCAATTGATCGAAGGCGAGGTCGCGATGCGTGAACAACGCAGCATCGAGCGGCGGATCGGCAATGCGCGCTTTCCTGTGCTCAAGACCCTCGATGACTTCCAGTGGAGCTGGCCGAAAAAGATCAACCGGCCGCAAATCCAGAACCTGTTCCGCCTGGCCTTCATTGCAACCAAGACCAACGTCGTCCTGATCGGCAACGTCGGCCTCGGCAAAACGCATCTGGCGATCGCGCTTGGCCATGCCGCCTGCCAGAATGGACACTCGGTGCTCTTCACGACCGCCGTCGATATCATCAATACCCTGGCCGCCGCCCAGTCCGCCGGCCGCCTCAAGCGCGAGTTCCACCGCTACCTGAAGCCTGCCGTATTGATCGTCGATGAGCTCGGTTACCTTCCCATCGACAAGCATGGCGCAGACTTGCTGTTCCAGGTCATCAGCCAGCGTTACGAGCGAGCGCCGATGGTGATCACCACCAACCGCGTTTACAAACACTGGTCGCAGATCTTCAACAACGACAGCACCTTGACCTCCGCCATCCTCGACCGCGTCCTGCATCACGCCGAGACGGTCGTCATCGAAGGCAAGAGCTTCCGCATGAAGGATGAGATCGCAGAGGTAAGTCCGGAGCAGCCGCGATGACGCCCGAGCGCCCAGACAAATTGCCCGAATACGCAGTCTCCGATGAAGCCGCCGCTTACATCGCGGACGCGCTCATGGAGCTCGCACTCCAATTCGAATCCGTCCACTGGCCAGATACGCCGCCACCACCAATCCATCGCCCAAAAGAGCGCCGGCGATCGCCCCGATCCGTCCGGCAAACTCCGCCGTTCAAAGACCAGGTAGACGCCGCGCGCTTGCCATTCTTGTCCTTCTTGCCGGCATTCTTTTGTTCGGCCCGCGCCGCGAGCATTCTTCCGTCCCGGCCGCGAAACTCCGCAGCCGCCGCGCACAGGGCCTGTCAAGGCTGGACGCGTCTTCGCGGCCACCCGAAGGGCTTGGCCTTGACGGGGCCGAGCACGGCGGCATCCTCGACCGCCCACCGGGGCTCAAGGTCTGCCAAAACGCCCGCGGAAGGGGGCCAAATCACCTCGGAATCCATTCCGTTGGAATTCAGTGAAGTTCACGCCGCTGGTAACACCCGCCAGAGAACTCCGTTTACTGGAAGAGTTTCAGGATCGCTTGCGTCGACTGGTTCGCGATCGACAGCGATTGAATGCCGAGCTGCTGCTGAACCTGCAGAGCGGAGAGCCTCGTCGACGCCTGGTTCAAGTCCGCGTCCACCAGCGAGCCGACGCCGTTGTTAATCGACGTTTGCAAGGACGAAACGAAGGACGTCTGAGCCTGGATGCGCGATTGCGCCGTGCCAAGCGTCGACGCCGCCGCCGCAACGGCGGAGATCGCCGCATCGACCTGTTTTTGAAAGGCGTTCAGCGTCGCCATATCGGAGGCTGAATTGGTCAACCCCGCAATATCCATATTGAAGATTGAGACGCCAGTCCCACCGGTCGTAGTTGTGGTGACGCCGCCGGCTGTATAGCTGCCCTGGCTGGATAGATCGACCTTGTCGAAGATGCCGTTACCACTTGTCTGTGGGGTGAAGTTGCCCAGGGTTACTGTATCGTACTCGACTTGGCCGGACGTCGTCGAACTCGGGTCTATAACAGAGAAGGTCAGAGTGTGGGCCGTCGAATTGTAAACTGGCGCAGCGACGCCCGCCGGTTCGCCTGTCGCTCCGGTCGCTACACCGCCGAGCGTATCGCCCGCAGCGAGGGTGGTGGAGGCGCCATACGTTACGGAGGCGGTCACGGCGGTGCTGGAGTTGACCGACACGGTATTGGCGTAGGAGTTGCCGGCAACGTTGGGGTCTGCCGTGTAGAGCGTAATGGTTTGCACGCTGCTATTAGTTCCCGCGCCGACGGTGGGAGAGGCATTGGCGTTCGACTGGCCAGTAGGCAGCGCCGCCGAAGTGGTGTCGCCGTTCAGCGTTGTGCCGATGCTGTTAGCGGCGGAAGCTGCGCCACTGTCGAAGAGGGCGGAATTGGTGGTGTTGACGTTGATGTAGCCGATTGAAACCGTCCCGGCGGCGTCGCGTGAATAGGACGACACAAAGCTTGCGGTCGAGTTGTAGCCGGGTAACGACGAGTTGACAGAGAGAAAGTTTTGCCCGTTGAAGTTGGCGCTGGCCGAGATATTTTGAAGCTGGGCTTGATCTTGCGCGATCTGCTCCTGGAGCACCGCTCTGTTAGCGCTGGCTCCCGAGGCCGAGACGAGCTGGTTCTTGATGTCGCTGAGCGTGGTCTGAATTTGGGAGAGAGCGGTGCTCGCAACCGATAGTGAAGAGTTGCCCAGATTAAGCGTGTCGGAGACAGTTGAAAGAGAGCTGCTGTCGCTACGCAGAACCGATGCGATCGAGAAATAGGACGCATTGTCCGCTGCACTGCTGACTTTGAGACCTGTGGAGATTTCATTCTGAACGCTCTGGAGGTTCGAAACGGTATTCTCCAGATTCATAAGGGCGGTGTTGGCGGCGACGTTGTTCAGGATACTTGTCATTGGGGGGTGTCCCTATTTTGAGAAAAACTTGCGGGACATACCGGCCTCGAACCGGCATACGGGACCGGCCTCATGCCTGCGAGCTGCCTACGCTACAACCTGTGCGAGCTCTGCTCCCGTATAACAATCAGAAGACGACGAAACTCTTAATTAAAAGTTAAAGAGCGGAGCTGAGCATCGCACGATGAAGAAACTTTGGCGGATTTTTTTTATCAGCCGGCGCCTGCGACCGCGGACAGGATTTAGTTGCCCCTCGCGCCTCTCCATTTCGAAGCGTCTGCTCAACCTATTGATGTGGTTTTGCCGGTCAGGCCGGCGCCATGAGGCGCGGCGGATCGCGTAGCATCCGCCCGCCGAGCCAGGATTGGATGGCTTGTGAGAGGATCCGGCGCCAGCACTGGTCTGCCGTCAACTGCTCCGCATTAAGGGTAAGCCCGCGCAGGAAGCCGGCAATGCTTGAGAGCGCCTTCGCGGCCCATCCCGCCTTGGCGTGGGAGCTGGATACCCTGAGCGTGGTCTGGCGGGCGTGCCGGGTGGTTTCGGCGATGGCCGATAGGAGCAGGGGGCGGCTGGTGACGGCCTCCAGGTGGCGGTCTGGCTCGGCCAGGCGCACGAATAGGTTCCACCAGTTGTAAACGAGCGCAATGAAGCGGGCCATGAGCTGGCAACGTGGCAGATCGCGGGTGGTGAAACCCGCCCAGCCCCACTGGTTCTTGAGCTCGTCGAAGGGATTTTCGCTATCGGCGCGGTCCCGGTAGAGCTGGGCGAGGGGTCAGAACGTCTTCCTTAAGGGAGGTAACAAGAACGCCATATTCGTAGGCTTCCGCATCCGGCCCGATTTCGATGAAGTTGAGCGCCAGTTGGTCCTCCTGGCCGCGCCCGGCGACAGTCAGGCCCTCTTTCAGGCGGCGGCGCAGGATCGTAACCCAGCGCTGGCGGCTCCAGCCTTCCAGCCGCAAGGCGTCCTCCCTTCCTTGCCAGCCCTGCCCCGCATCGGTCCAGCCAGGTCCTGGAAAAACTCCTTTTGATCAATTTCTTGACGTTGGCGGTCAGCCGCAGCTTGAACAGATAGGGCAAGCCCGCGCTGCTCGGCCCCGCTCATGATCGCTTCCGTGCCGAAGCCGCTATCGCCGCGCAGGAATGCCGGCCAGCAATCGCGCGGAATGCGACCCAGAAGCGCCCACAAGCCTGGCGCCGGCATGCTTGGATGCGTGCTCATTGCCCGGCGAGACATCCACATCGAGCACCAGCCGCGGCCCGGCTATGGTGTAGGTGTGGTAGACATGGCTGGGCCGTGCCCGGCTTCTTGGGGTTATAGCCAAGCACGGCGCCTTCCTGGTGGCCGTAGAGCGGCTTGACCGTTAAATCCATGTCCAAAATCCATGGCTCGGCCAAAAGCGGCGCCATGCAATAATCCAAATGGCGCTGCAGCCATTCCCGGCCTTTGTCCTCCTGGATGGCCTTGAGGCCGCGGCGCACCGCGTCCTCGCTCACGATCTTCTTCATGCCCAGACAGCTCCGGCAGCACGCCATCGTTGCGAAGCGCTGTAATATGGGCGTAGCGCTTGTGCCCGGCCAAAACGGAAAGCATCGTCGTGCCCAGAACATCGCGCTTCTCCGGCGCGTTCGGGCTCGTATAGGCTGAGTGGGCAATCGGCCACCAGAGCGTCGAACAGGTTCGCCGCCTTGAGATATTGGATGAAAAACGGCAACTGCCCATAGGGCGTCAATGGCGCGGTCTTGATCCCACTCCACGCGGATCTGGGCCAGCCCAAGTATCGAGCGTCGCAGGCGCCGGCAAAGCATCTTGCTCAATCGGCGGTTGTTCACCCGTTGGGTGAACCGAAAGGTAGGAAATATCTTGGCTCATGCCCTTGATATTGCGCAATTCTGCCAGCCCTTACATGCCGTCAACCGCCGGATTTAGGTTAAAACGTAGCACCGGGCCATGGCCTATTTAGTGGAAAGATCGCAGCAATCCTCCCACAAGGAGATTCCAGCCATCGATCAGAATGAAGAACAATATTTTGAATGGCAGCGATATAGTCGCAGGCGAAAGCATCATCATGCCCATCGACATGGTGAGCGTGGCGGTGATGAGATCGATGACAAGAAAGGGGAGAATGATCAGAAAGCCGATCTCGAAGCCCCTGCGCAATTCAGATATCATGAACGCCGGGATCAAAGTGCGCAGCGGCGTGGCTTCATTTGGAATGCTCGCGCCCGGAGAATGCGACATCGCCGCAAACAAGTCGATGTCCTTCTGCCGGACATTCGCGGTCATGAACTCGCGAAATGGCTCGCTGATCCGCCGGAAAGCCTCATCCTCGGGCAGCTTGTTGTCCATGAAGGGCTTGACGCCGCCTTCCCATGCCTTATCGAAGGTCGGTCCCATCGTAAAAAGCGTCATGAACAAAGCCAGGCTGATGAGAACGAGGTTCGACGGCGTTGTGGGCAATCCGAGGCCTGACCGCAAGAATGAAAGCGCAATGATAAATCGCGTGAAGCAGGTCACCATGACAAGGATGCCGGGCGCCACCGATAGTACTGTGACAGCAACGACGAGTTGTATGATCCTGGCCGATGTCCCGTTAGGCGCGCCAGGGATCAGAGAAGACAAATCGATTTGCTGAGCAGCGGCCGGAAGCGCTGTCAGCACTGACAGCGCCGATACAGTAAAAAACAAGCGCAATAGCGTAGGGCCTGTGGTCAAGGGCATGCGTGCGCTAGCTCCTGTTTTCTTTTCACGGTTCATGTCAGTCTCCGCCCGCGTGTCAAAGAACCGCCATCGCCTCTTGTGGCATTGCCGGGCTTGATCCGAGGTTCAACACGCATTGAGCGAAAGCCCGGTTTTTTCAAACGCTCGATGACCGGCGACCAACGATGCCAACCGCCAAAGTTACTGAACCACTTGTGCTTTGCCCGCGAAGGTGGCTATCCAGTAATCGGGACAATGAAGGTCTTTGGGAACAAATGACATAGTGCATTGCTTACTGGGTCCCGCCTTTGCGGGGACGACAACGTAAGCGGCCAATACTTTCGGCGGATTGCGTAATCTGGAAGATAGAAAAGGCCACGCTTTCAGTTTAACAAAGGTTGACTCAAAACTGCAACCGTACATTCGAGTGAAGTATAAGCTTTACACACAAAAAAATAAATGCTCGCTATTCGATGATAAACGATTGCAGGAGAAGTTCTCTAACTTTGCCTCCACCCAGTTGGATTGCGCGCCGCCTTAAGTCTTCTCTGAAGTATTGAAAACCTGTCGGACCCTGCATTTCGGATAGCGAAACGGTGCGCAAATATGTCACTAAGTCATCGCCAATTTTCGCCGTGAGCGCCGCTGCCTCCGGCGTATTCGGCTCCAGAACGACAGACGCCTCAAGCCGCACGTACAGGTTTGGCGGATCGCGCAAATTCGTGACAATCGGCGCTATCGATTTGACCTCGGCGGCTGGCGTCTTCGCCCCTTTGGCCGAAGCTGTCGCCTGGGCGGTCACTGGAGCAGGGCTCTTAATGACAAAAGACCCAAAAGCGAAACCGCCGCCGGCTGCCGCCAAAGTTCCGAGCGCAACGCCAATGATCGCGCCGCTGCCCTTGGAGCCTCCTTTCTCAGCCATGCGTCCCCCGGGCCACAGCCATCAGAACGGGCTCAGCTTGTTGTAGAGTTGCTGACCCCATCCAGGCTGCTGCACATCCATCGCCCGGCCGCGGCCACCATAGGAAATTCGCGCTTCGGCGATCTTGTCGTAGGAAATGCTGTTGTCGGTCGCGATATCCCTGGGCCGGATGATGCCCGATACGAGGAGTTCTCGAAGCTCGAAATTGACTAATACCTCCTGCCTGCCGCTGACGATCAGATTTCCGTTCGGCAGAACTGATGTTACAACCGCGCCGACCAGCAAGGTTAGGGCCTCCGAGCGAGAAATGGCGCTCTGACCCGCCGCGCTTGTCGTGGATTGGATCTCGGGATCGAGTTGCCCCGTGCTTTGCGTGCTGAACTTATTCCAGGTCAGGTTGGCGGTGTTGGTAGCGTTGAATTCCAGCGAAGAATCACGGGAAGTGCTCGATGAATTATTGAATGTGGCTTGGTCGTTTATGGAGATTTTAACTGTAACCACATCGCCAACCTTAGAGGCGCGGGGGTCCCTGAATAAACCGGCGCCGTTGTCCTGCCACAGCGAGGCGGGTGTGACGTAGGACGCCGGGGTCGCCGGCATGGTGCTGATGGCGGTACGGTTCGGCGTTAAACCTTCGCCAACAGGCGTCAGCTTCGGTTGCGTGCCAAACTCGCTTATATGGTCAAAACAGCCGCCAAGGGAAATTGTCAGCAAGACTACCGCCAGCGCCGCTCGCGTCATGATCTGTTCCCAGCATTCTGAGGCTGCGCTACGTCTTTCTGGGCCTCGCCCGCCTGGTCTGCGGATGCATTTTGCGGAGAAGCTTTTTCTGACGGTTTTGCTGCGCCGATCATGACCGAGACAAGCCGCGCCGCTTTTGCGGTTTCCATCTGGTCGAGAATAGCGCTTGAGGTCTTGGCGCTCAATTTGAGCAGCAGGGCGGCTGCGGCCTCCTCATCGATCGCCGCCAACTGGGGAGCGGCCGTGTCCGGCTTAATCTTGGAGTACAGCTTAACGAGACTGCCCTCGGCTTTATTGATGAACTCGTCCCTGCGTTTGAGCCATTCCTGATACTCAACCTTCTTCGCTTCAAGCAGCGCCGTGCGCTTTGACAGAGCCTCTTCTAAGCGGGTAAGTTCCGCCTTCTGACTGAGGAAGCGAGCGTCCAAGGCAGCATCGGCGATGTTTTCACAGTAGGACTTGACCGCGGCGGGCGTTTCCGGCGCAGGGGCCGGCGGGTTGTTCTCTGGGGGTTGAGGTTGGGGCGCGACCAACGCGGTATGCCATCCATACGCTTTCCGCGGCGCCGGGGGGCTTGGCCGAACTGGCCTACTCCCCTCGTCGGCGTTCCAGCCCCACGTTGCGGCGGGTTCTGCGCCGCATACCGCAACCGGCGCGCTCGCCATAAAGAGGATGGCGGCAAGCGACGGCAGGTAAAGGCGCTGACGCGTCATTGAACGACAAGCTCCGCCTGGAGAGCCCCCGCTGACTTTATGGCCTGCAAAATCGCAATAATTCCTTGCGGCTTAAGGCCCATGCGGTTCAGACCGGAAACAAGCGTTTGAAGATTTGGCCCATTGAGGATGGAAAGGGCTCCGCCAGCCTCATCCGCGCTGATTGAAGTCCGTGCCTCGACGGCCGTCTCGCCCTTGGAAAATGGAAGCGGTTGAACGACTTTCGGCTTTTCCGTGACGCGAACTGTGATGTTGCCATGCGCGACGGCCACGGCGCTGATCTTTACGTCGCGCCCGATCACCACTGTCCCGCTTCTCTCGTCGATTACGATCTTCGCCGGCGTATCGGGCTCAATCGGCAGCTCCCCTATTTCACTTATGAAGCGCGTTGCATCCAGATGAGGCGGCCTTAGCAAAACAATGGAACGCAGATCCATCGCTCGCGCCGCCCGGCCCCTGTAATTCTCGAGCGTATAGGCGTTGATGACATCGGCAGCTCTCGTGGCGGTCCCAAAATCGGGATTGAGGAGTTCCAGCGTGATGGACTTTTCGTTTTCGAGCTCTGCCGGCAGTTTGCGCTCGACTAAGGCTCCATTGGCTATACGGCCCGCGGTGGGCACACCTTGCGTAAGCTTCTCCGCACTCCCGGACGAGGAAAACCCGGTGACGCTCACGGGACCCTGGGCCGCCGCGTAGATCACGCTGTCGGCGCCGGAAAGCGGAGTCAACATGAGCGTGCCGCCAGCTAAGGACGTCGCATTGCCGAGCGAGGACACAGTCACGTCGATGCGGGACCCTTCTCCAGCAAACGCCGGCAGCTCCGCAGTTACGATGACTGCAGCGGCGTTTTTGGTCTGCACCGAGCTGTTGTTCGTTGAGTTGCCCCGCACGTTCACTCCCATGCGGTCGAGCATGGACTGAATGGACTGGCTCGTAAACGGCGACCCACGAAGGCTATCCCCGCTGCCATTCAGGCCGACCACGATGCCATAGCCGACGAGCTGATTTGGCCTTACGTTCTTGATGAGAGCAATGTCCTTTATCCGCGTCTCCGCGTGCGCAGCGCTCAGCCCTGCAAGGAGAATTGCGAGCAGCAGACCCCTTATCATCACTGCGCTCGCAATGTGCCGTCGGGCTGAACGGCGCCGCGAATGACAATCCCCGAGTCAGGGTTCCGGGCGCTGATCGTGTCTCCAACGGTTCCCGATTCGAGCGCCACCGCAGCGCCCGTTATCGTTATCGTGCCAGATTCAAAAACGAGAGGGACGGTCTTGCCCTGAAGGATAACATATTGCTCGCGTATGGCGTTTCTCGGAATCGGCTGGCCAGGCAGCAAGGTCCGGCGCGCTACTTTCCCAATCAAACTCTGCGCGTCAGTCGCAAAAGCCCCGACAGTTTGATTTTGTCCAGATGGCCTGGAAGTGAGCATGTTCTCCGTGATCGTATCCCCAGGGTAAACCGTCTGCTTTGCGACAAGAATGACCGCCGTCCCATCGGCAGAGAAGGCAAACCCGGCCATCGAAAGCGAAAACACGGCGGCCGCGCCTATCCGAAGCAAGTTACGCATGAAAATTTCCTCGGCTTAGAGATTATTCTTGGTAATCGTCTGATACATTTCGTCGGCAGCTTGGATGACTTTTGAATTCATTTCGTAGTTTCGCTGAGCCGATATTAAGTTCGTTATCTCTTGCACCGGGTCGACGTTGGAGCCTTCAACATAACCCTGCTGGATCATTGCATAACCAGGGCTGCCCGGAGCCGCGACCTGGGCGTTGCCGGAAGACGTAGTTTCCTGGTAAAGATTGCCGCCCAGCGCTTGCAATCCGGCGTCGTTCGCGAAGGTCGCGATCGTGATTTGGCCAGCCTGCGTCAGCGTCCCTGTGCCCGTGTCAACATAAACAGTGCCGTTCTGATTGACTTGGACAGTCGTAGTGTTTGCCGGCAGCGTAATATTAGGAATAACCTGATATCCATCTTGTGTAACAAGCTGGCCCGCCGCGTTTTGAGCGAATGACCCCGCGCGGGTATATAGCGTCTGATTATTCGGTCCCGAAACCTGGAACCAGCCACGGCCATTGAGAGCCAAATCGAGCTGGTTGCCGGTGCTGGTTATCGGTCCTTGAATATTCAAGGCGCGGATCGCCATGGGCTTCACACCAAGGCCGATCTGGGTCGCCTCCGGGATAGGCTCTCCACCGCTGCGGTTCGGAACTCCAGCAGCGCGCTCCGTCTGATATAGGAGGTCCGCAAACTCAGCCGTGCTTCGCTTGAAGCCGTTTGTATTGCTGTTGGCGATGTTATTTGCAATGACTTCGACATTAAGCTGTTGAGCCGACATGCCGGTGCCAGCAATAGAAAGAGCGCGCATGGGTTTTTCTTCCTTAAATCGGCATGGTGATCAAGCTTTGGTAGGCCGACACAGCTTTATCGCGGAGCGCGATCGCCGTTTGCAGAGAGGTCTGCGCCCGCATAACGGACTGGACCACATCTTGCACCGGCGCCTGCCCTTGAATGCCCTTGATCGCTGTGTCTTCACTGGCCTTGAGGTTGGACGCAGTCTGCTTGGCGAGGTCGGTCAAGACGCTCGCGAAATCAGCCCCTGCGGCTGGCGCGGCGGAAACAAGCGGCTTTTTGAGCAGGCTGCTTGCGACCGGGGCGAGGTCGAGAGGTGACAGCGGATTGATTGTCATGACGAACCCTTCAAAAGATCGATGGTCATTGTTACGAGGTCGCGCGCTTGCTTGATGACTTGGACGTTTGCGTCATAGGAACGTGTCGCTTCTCGTATGTCGGCAAGCTCAACGAGGAAACTGACGTTCGGCAACTTCACATTGCCGTTCTGGTCCGCGGCCGGATGACCTGGGATCTTTTCGATGCGATAAGGCGAACTGTCCAATTCCGTATCGCCAACAGAGACAAGGCTCGCGCCCGTGGCGTTATCCAACTCCAACTCGAAGGAAATAACCTTTCGCGTGTAGGGGTTGGCGCCGGGGGCGTTGCCGGTCGAACTCGGCATTGGCGATGTTTTCAGAAGCTATCCGAATGCGCTGCGATTGGGCGGAGAGGCCAGAATTCGCCGCTGAAAATGTGGCTGCTAGATTGTCCATCGCCTGTTAACCCTTGGCCGCCTGTGAAAGCATTCCATTGAATGCTTTCACAACTGAAACATTGAGGGAGTAGGCGCGATTGACTTCGCCACCCTTGATCATTTCCTTCTCAAGACTGACATCGTTTCCCGACAGATAAGTCTCATTGTTGTTGTTAGCAGATTGATCTTCTAGCGCCGGCGCGATCTCGCTTTCGCTTATGCTAAGATGACCAGGCGCAGTCGTCGCCAGCTGCAACGAAGCCGTTTGCAACGCGGCTTCAAAAGGTTTCAAGTCGGCGGATTTATATTCAGGCGTGTTTGCATTAGCCACGTTCTGCGCGACCAAGCTCTGTCTTGCAAGAAGCCATGACGCCTGACGCGCTGCAAGATCGAGGACATTGTTTATTCCCATATCAGCATCCATTTGCTGAGTGAAGTTGCGGACCGAACGAAGCAACCCATAAAAGGGGTAGGTTGTTCGACTTACGTGGAGCTTATCGCGGCGGTGACGGCCTTCTCAAAGTTCCTCCCTCCGTTTTGCGCCTCGGCTGGCGCGACTTGGAATCGAGATATATAATAACTTCAGCGACCGCCTTGTAGAATTCTGACGGTATAAGCTGATCTATTTCTGTGGCGTTGAAAAGAGACCGCGCCAATGATTTATTCTCTACCACGGGAATACTGTGAAGCTCGGCTATCTCCCTTATTTTGAGCGCGAGATTGTCTTGGCCTTTCGCGAGCACTTTGGGGGCCGAGTCTTCCTTCCTGACGTAACGCAGCGCAATTGCATAATGGGTAGGATTCGTGATTACGACCGTCGCTTTTGGCACATTCGCCAACATGCGCCGCCGTATCCGCGATCGGGCGATCGCTCGCAGCCGCGCCTTTAGCGCCAGGTCGCCCTCCGACTGCTTCATTTCCTCCTTAACTTCCTGTTTTGACATCATGAGGTTTCTGCGCCACGTGCTCCGCGTCAGCAAAACGTCCACGACTGCGATCCCGCAAGCCATGAGCGCGCAATAAAACGCAACCCGCAAACAAAGCCTGCGGATCAGTTCAGGAATTGCATCGGGGGCGCTATGTAGAGCGGCTAATCCGATGCCGATGCCCCCGATCGCAGCATAGCCCGCAAAGCCAGTTATCGCGACTTTCGCCAGACCTTTGAACAACTCGATAACGGATTGGGTATTGAAAAGGCGGCCAAGACCCGCGGAGGGCGAAATGCGGGAAAAATCCGGCATAATGCGGCTTAAGATGAGTCTTGGGGTATTTTGCATGAACGAAGCGGCCAGCGCAGCGGCGCAGAAAGCGGCGACAAACAGTCCTAGAAAACGAAATGTCGCCGTAGCAGTCAGTTTCAACAGCCGGATCGCATCCTCGCTGCTCTCGAGACGCCAATTTCCAGGATCCTCAATGAATACCGCCAGGTATTGCGCGAGGTCCGTAACAAGCCTAGTAGCCGCAGTGGCCAAAAAAATCGAGAGGACGAGAAGCACGGTGGCCGAATTCACTTCCCTCGAAGTGGGGCCGCCTTGCTCGAGCGCCTCCCCACGGCGCTTGTCGGTAGCCTCTTCTGTCTTATTGTCTCTATCGCCCGTGTCGGACAAAAAGCTGCTCGCTCGCTAACCTAGGCAAACATTTATTGTAGCCAAGGAATATCTGCTTAGAGTTCTTTGTTTTTGCAGAGTGAGCGCTTGCCGCTCACGATAACCGTTCGCTCCCTGTCTTTTTCAAACCGAAAGGCCACCCTCGGAACAGGCCCGAGGGCATGCCTTTGGGAACTCGGCTTAGGCGTGAGGCTTCGCGTTATCGATCATTTCCGTGAGAGTGACTCCGAAGCGCGAGCCGTCTTCATCCAGCACCACGATTTCACCGCGAGCGATGATCCGCCCGTTTACCATAACATCGACTGGTTCCCCAACCCGCCGGTCCAGGGGGATGACCGCGCCCCGTCCCAGCTTGGTGAGTTGGAAAATCGGCATCGACGCCGCGCCGAGCAAGACCTTAAGCGTGACCGGGATCCGTAACACCCGATCCAAATTGCCAGCTTGGTCCGATGCAGAAAATTGACCATCTGATGGTGCGAGTTTGTCGTTCACTTTTGTGGCCTCTGAAGGGTCTGTGTCCGGTTGCATGCCACGGCCTTTGCAAATATCGACGGGGCGAGTAACACTTCCGCTGAAAAGCAGTAGCCTGCTTGGTTCCGAAATACTGGGGTCTTCTTTAGGCTGCTTCTTTTTTAGCGGGCGCGTTCACGTCGGGAGAGCCGCTCAAGTTAACCTCGACTTGATCTATGCTCGGTCTCTCATATGCGGAAATCATTTTCCGGCCATGCTCGACTGCAACCGACGGAGTCGCCCCATTCATGAATGCAAGGATGCTCTGCTTTACAAGAAGGTAAAGCCGTATTTTCTTCTCTCTTACGGCCTTTAGCTTGACAGCTATGGGAGAAACAATGGCGTAGGAGAGAAAAATCCCAGCGAAAGTACCGACCAAAGCTGAACCGATCAATTCACCAAGGACTTCAGGGGGCTGATCGATCGCCGCCATGGCTTTAATTACCCCGAGAACAGCCGCTACAATGCCGAGCGCAGGGAAAGCCTCGGAGATGCTGGAGAGAGCATTATAGGCCTTGAGTTTGTCATGCCGCAGCGTCTGAATCTCCTCATCCATCAAAGCTTCGATCTCATCTGGACGCGCGCTTCCCATGATATGCAAACGGACATAGTCACAAATGAATTGGGTGAGCTCCTTATTTTTTACAACTTCAGGAAATCTTGCGAAAATCGGTGAATCATCCGGCTTTTCAATATGGACCTCGACTTCATTTTTCGGCTTGCTCTTAAGCTCCTTCATAAGCGAATAGAGAAGCCCGAGCACAGCAAGATATTCCGCTTCTTTTGGCTGGGCGTTCTTCAAGGCTTCGACAATGCCTTTGCCTGAGTCTTTGATGACCTTGACTGGGTTGGCGACTATGAACGTGCCAATGGCGGCGCCGCATATGATCACATATTCGGCAGGCTGCCAGATGACGGCAATGTGGCCTCCCATGAAAACGAAACCGCCTAGCATGCAAACAAGGGTTACTATCAGTCCTAGAGCAATTGTCACAACCCGTCTCCTTGTACAGTTGCGTGCGGTAACTTGCTCGACTTGTCTGAAGCTGGTTTCAGAAGCTTCAAAAGAGAGGGTCAAGTTTTCTGGCGCTGAGAGCGATCCGCTCGTGCGACGCCATACTCAAGACATGGGCAGCAAGCAGTCCGCGCATTTTCCTTGCGTGGCATGCTTCTCAAACTTCCATCACATCGGATCGTCTAACGCGGCCGAAAGGCACGGCCGGGAGCAGATGACAGCCCAACAAGGCAGGCTGGATGGCCGCCGCCAGAAAAGTAGGGGCGGCTCTATGTAAGCCTATCCTCCTTCGATACTGATGCCCTGCATGCTCGAAAGCAGGCTTGCACTAAATCCGCTGCCGCTGGTTTGGGTATCGATGGCGAGGGTGGATGTCATGGCACGTACGGAGGTTTTGAGCGGTTAACCACCGAGTTGGAGGTTAGCGAAAGCAGCTTGCGTGGCGCTTGAGCTTGCGCTCCTGAGGAGCCTGAATTGCTCGCCGGCCCAACCGCAGATATCGGCATGAATGATTCTCCAGCGCACATGAAACAGAAAACACACAACCCAAGGTATGGCCAGGTTGTTGCGATTTCGTTAATTGCGTACGTTTAGCAGGCAGCCGAAAGACTGGATGGGCCGCTTCTCCAAACCGCGCTCCATCTCAACATTGCTTGGCGTCGAGTCGCGACAGGCGGTCCTACTGCACGCGGCTGAAGCGGATGCCGCCGCAATCGAACACATCGCGAGATTCAAAATGAAAGATGCAACTCTCCGGGAGAGCTTCGTTCCAGATGATATGTAACTGGTTACCCACTATTTCATATCTTCCGGTATGCCTCATCACGCCGTTGGGCCAAAGCGCTTGCCGTGTGATGGCGCTTCCAGCTGTGATCACGTAACGAACAGGAACCTGACCGTAAGCGGTGGTCGCGATGCCGTCCCAAACGCCCATCAGGGGGCTAACCTGAGCAAAAGCGCTTATTGACTTCGTGCATGTGGCTGCCGTTGCAATCCCCAAGATGATAGCCCAACACACGACAGAAAAACGCTTCGCCTTAGCCATTTTATGCGCCTCATCAATTACAGTATGTTATGATATAGATTGGCTTTAAGTGAGCCATCATTTGAAACTTGATCTCCATATTATGCCCATTCAGCAGGCTCTTTCGACTATTCCGCTGTCGAAGCAAAGGTTTTCAAATCCCGATCCGCCCATGACGTTCGGGCTTGCAAAGCCAGAATGAATATCTCCATGGGCACAGTCAATATTAACCATATATTTTGGTTTCCCTTATCACGACATTTTTATTGCCTGCAAATCGGAAATGAAATACCTCGATTTTTTATAAACTAGCGCCAGTTCGTAACCTTTATGACAAAGCGCCTTCGGCCAAACCTTGCGCCGTTCGGGGATTGTCTACGAAAGAAATGGCAATTAAAGTGCTTTAGGAAGCCATGAATTCCGGGGACTGTTGGCCGGCGGTATCGTCCTGTCGTATCGCGGCGAGGACCGGCTGAACGCCTCGTGACTGACGCGAAGCGAGGTTTTGATGATGCTCGATGGAGCGCGGCGACATTTTCTGAAGGCGACCGGGTATGCATGGGGCGCAGCGGCTTCGAGCCTGTTCAGCGCCCCGGAGACCCTCGGGATGACGCCCGAAGCCTTTGAGAGGCTGGAGGTTCAGTCTCAGGCCGATCTGGCGGACGCCGCGCTCAAGCAGGCGCGTCAGGCCGGCGTCTCCTATTGCGATGTCCGCATCGGCCGCGATCAAAGCGAGTTCGTGTATGCGCGGGAAGAGAAGCTTCAACAATTCAGCTCCGTGTACTCTGCCGGCTTCGGCGTTCGTGTGCTACTGAACGGAAGCTGGGGTTTTGCGGCAAGCAATGTCGTAAGCGAGGCAGAGGCCAGCCGGGCGGTAGCGCAAGCCGTTGATAATGCGCGGGCTGCGAACCTTTTGCAGACGAGGCCTATTATTCTGGAGGACATCCCCGCCTATCAGGACGATTGGGCGATGCCGGTCAAAGTGGATCCGTTCGCGGTCCCAGTCGAAGACAAGGCCGCGAAACTCCTCGCCATCAACGCCGCCGCGCTCAAGGCGGGCGCGGATTACTGCAACTCGATGCTTTGGACGGTGCGTGAAGAGAAGCTGTTCGTCAGCAGCCGCGGCAGCCGCATCCATCAGACCCGCGTGCGGGTGTTCCCGCAATTCTCCGTCACGGTCATCGACAAGCAATCCGGCAAGTTCGCGGAGAGAGACAGTTTGCTGCCTCCGCGCGCCGCAGGCTGGGAGTATGTGAGCGCCTATGATGGCGAGGCCGAGGCTGCGCTTGCCGCAGCCCAGGCACGGGAGAAGCTTACCGCAAAGTCCGTCGAGCCTGGCGCTTACGACGTTGTGATCGACGCATCAAACCTCTGGCTGACCATTCATGAATCCGTCGGCCACTCGACCGAACTCGATCGTGCTCTTGGCTGGGAGGCCGATTTCGCGGGCACATCCTTCGTGACCCCTGAGAAGCTTGATAGGCTTCAGTTCGGCAGCCCGTTGATGACGGTCATCGCCGACCGCTCTCAGGAAGGCGGCCTTGCAACCATCGGCTACGATGACGATGGCGTTCGCACCAAGGGCGCCGAGTTTCCGATCATCGAGAATGGCGTGTTTAGGAACTATCAAATGGCGATGGGGCAAGCCCAACTCATCGGGAGAGATCGCTCCAATGCTTGCGCTTACGGGGATGCTCCGACGGCGTTCCCGATCCAGCGCATGCCCAATATATCGCTGCAGCCCAGCCCGCAGGAAACGTCCCTTGCCGATCTCATCTCCGGAGTGGAGCGCGGCATCTTCATTTCCGGCGCCGGAAGCTGGAGCATCGATCAGCAACGCGATAATTTTCAGTTCGGAGGGCAGATATTCTGGGAGATAGATAAGGGAAAGCTGGGACCGATGCTGCGCGATGTCGCCTATCAGGGCCGCACGGTTCCCTTCTGGAACGGCCTCGACGGACTAGGCGGCAAATCCACCTATGAGCTTGGCGGAGCGTTCACGTGCGGCAAGGCGCAGCCGATGCAACTCGCGCCCGTCTCTCACGGCGCCGTTCCCGCACGCTTCCGGGGTGTCACCGTACTCAACACCGAGCGGACGGATATTTAATCATGCTTCTAACTCCCGAAGAGGTAAAAGCCGTTGCGTCCAGCATCATGCGCCGCTCCAAGGCCGAAACGTGCTCGGTCTCGATTTCGGGAGGCGATGCCCGTAATTTCCGCTTCGCGAGGAATGAAGCCACGACCAATGGAGCGGTGAGCGAAATCACCGTCTCCATCGAGTTCTAGCTTCGGGCGCAAATCGGGAAACGCTGCCGTAAACGCGCTCGACGACGCCGCTCTTGAAAAGGCGCAAGCTCGCTCCGAAGAGATCGCACGGCTTTCGCCAGAGAACCCCGAGTTCATGCCTCCGCTTCCACCCCAGACCTATGAGCCCGGCGGAGCACGTTACGACCCCGCCACGGCAAGTCTTAGCGCTGACACACTTGCGCAGGCGGCGAAATTGGCGATCGGCAAGGCAAGCGGCCGCGAAGCCGCCCTCAGCGGTTTTGTGGAGGCCGGCCAAAGCTTTAATGCGCTCGCCAACAGCGCCGGGCTCTTCGCTTACGACCGGGGAACCAGCGCTGGACTGACCGTCACAGCGCGCAACACCAACCGTTCGTGGTCGGGCTGGGCGGGAGCATCGGAAAACCGCTTCGATGCGATCGACGCGGGGAAGCTCGGCGAACGAGCAGTCGGAAAAGCGATTTTTCAGGGCGTTCCCGCCGATCTGGAGCCCGGCGCTTATACGGTCGTCCTGGAGCCCGCCGCAGTTGCCGATCTTATCCTGCTACTGATCTCCTACATGGACGCCCGCGCAGCCGACGAAGGCCGAAGCTTCCTTTCCAAGCCCGGCGGCGGCGCCAAACTCAACGAGCAGCTCTTGAACGAGCATGTCACCATCACGTCGGACCCTGCCGGCAGGCTCGCGCCTGACACGGTTTTCGGCGAGGATGGCGTACCGAAACGGCGGACGGTCTGGTTCGAGCGCGGCGTCGCAAAGACCTTGAGCTGCTCGCGCTTTTGGGCCCAGAAATCGAGCCGGATTCCCGTGCCGCGCCCTGGCAGCATCGTTATGGCGGGTGGGGCGGTCCCTATCGAAGACATGATCCGGGGCGTCAAGCGAGGCATCTTGGTGACCCGATTCTGGTACGTGAACACGGTGGACCCCAAGACGCTGCTGTCCACCGGAATGACGCGCGATGGCAACTTTCTCATCGAGAATGGAAGGATCGCCGCCCCGGCTCTCAACCTCCGTTTCAATGAAAGCCCGGTTTCCGCCCTCAGCAAGATCGAGGCCCTAGGTCCTTCGGAGCGCGCCGTCAGCAGCAATGGCGGCCCCGCGATTTCGGCGCCGCCTCTGTTGATAAATGGATTTACGTTTTCGTCCAAAACCAGTGGTATCTGAGATCGAACGCGGCGCAGTTCGGCCCCCGGCGGCCTGCTTTGCGCGGAACAATCCATTCGTGCCGGACTTCGAAACAACGAGCAGGCGGACAATCGCCTCGCTCGCTCCTCCGTTCCTGGAGAAAGTCTTTCAATCTGAGCGGAGGGAGGCTTATCGTTGTTTTTCTTTTTTATGACGGAGGGCGGCAGTGGCTCCTACCAAGCTCATGATCATCAGACATGCTGAAAAGCCTGACGGGCAGAAATTCAAGGGCGTCGATTTGACCGGGCAAGCGACAGGAGACCAAGGCAAAAAGCACTTGATCACCATTGGATGGCAGCGCGCAGGCGCGCTGGTGACGCTGTTCGCGCCGCCTTGGGGGCCGAAGGCCGGCCTTGAAACGCCAGCATCTCTGTTTGCTTCAAATCCCGGCCCGGGAGCGGCGGCGCAAAACGGGAATGGAGACCCGAGCCAGAGGCCATACGAGACCCTGCTTCCAATCGCCACCAAACTCGGCATCGGCATCAATACCGATTATAGCAAAGACGATTACGATGCGATGATAGCAGCTGCGCTCACGAAGAACGGCGCAATACTCGTCGCCTGGCAGCACGAGGACATCCCTCTTCTGAACAAGTCAAAAAAGCAAGGGATCAGTCAGAGCATCCTGACCCAGACGAAAACCCCGGCGGGCGCCAATCTTCAAATACCGAGCCAGTGGCCGAAAGACAAAAACGGTAATGCCCGTTACGACCTGATTTGGGTTTTCGATCTGTCGCCCGGTGACGGAACAGTCCATAAATTTACCCAAGTCCCGCAGTTTCTACTCGCTTCAGACACTCGCAGTTTAACTTGCGCTTAGCGCGCAAGCCAGAAGCGAACGGGAACGGCTAGGGGGGACGGAGATGAAAGCACATCTTATCGGAGGCGGGATCGGGTCGCTGGCCGCCGCCGCCTTCATGATCCGCGATGGCGGCGTCCCCGGCGGGGCGATTACAATCTATGAAAAGCTGAGCCTCTTGGGGGGCAGTCTCGACGGCGCACGGCTGCCGGACGGCGCTTACTCGGTCCGCGGCGGCCGAATGCTCACCTTCGACCACTATGAATGCACCTGGGACCTTTTCGGCATGATCCCTTCCTTGGAGCATCCGGGCAAGACGGTGCGCCAGGACACGGAAGCGTTTAACGAGAAGTATAAATCGCACTCGCGGGCGCGGCTTGTGGACAGGAACCGGCATAAGGTCGATGTCTCCACAATGCGCTTCAGCATGGCCGACCGGAAGGCGCTCCTGGCGCTTGCCGAGGCGTCCGAGGAGGAGCTTGGCGCTAGCCGCATCACCGATTGGCTCTCGCCCGCATTTTTCGAGAACAATTTTTGGTATTTATGGCAGACGACTTTCGCCTTTCAGCCTTGGCATAGCGCAGTCGAATTAAAGCGCTATCTGCACCGGTTCATGAATGAGTTTCCCCGCATCGATACGCTGGCTGGCGTAAGGCGCACCGTCTACAATCAGTATGACGCGATGGTCCGCCCCCTCGCAGTTTGGCTTGAGAAACAGGGTGTGCACTTCGTTGCAGACACGCAAGTCGTCGATATTGGCGTAGCCGAAGAGGGCGGCCTTGTTCGCGTGATTGAAATCGCCGTTAGACAAGGCGGCCATCCCAAGACGATCGCTGTTGCAGCAGACGATCTCGTGTTTCTGCAAAATGGATCGATGACCGACGCTTCAAGCCTCGGCTCGATGACTAGCGCTCCTCCACACTTGACCAAGGCCGATAGCCAGGGCTGGGAGCTTTGGGAGAAACTCGCCAAAGGCCGCCCTGAATTTGGCAATCCCGCAGCGTTCAATTCAAGTATTCCAGAGTCCTACTGGGAATCGTTTACCGTGACCTGCCGCACGCCAGTTTTCTTCGATCGGATGGAGGCATTTTCAGGCAACGTGGCGGGGACAGGTGGACTGGTCACGTTCCGGGACTCCAACTGGCTCATGTCTGTGGTGCTCTGCCACCAGCCTCATTTTCCGGGGCAGCCGAAGGAGCTTCAAGTTTTCTGGGGATATGCTTTGCACCCAGACCGCATCGGCAACTTCGTGGCCAAGTCCATGACGGACTGCTCAGGCGCCGATATCCTCGTCGAGGTCTGCGGACATCTGAACTTCGACCGCAGCGTCTTCGATGGCGCAATCTGCATACCCTGCCGCATGCCGTACATAACCAGCATGTTCATGCCCCGCGCCAAGTCCGACCGCCCCCTGCCCGTGCCGAAGAACTCAAAAAACCTCGCTTTCGTGAGCCAGTTCGTCGAGATCCCCGCCGATGTGGTGTTCACCGTGGAATATTCTGTGAGGGCAGCGCAGGTCGCGGTCTACCAGCTTTTGGGAGTCAAGCGCGAGATACCTCCCGTAACCAGACATGATCAATCCCTTCGAACCATCCTGGACTCTATCGCCAAGGCCTTTGCTTGAACGGGTAAACGGTGTGGGTTGACGAACGAAGAGAGAACAAAAACGATTGAACCCGCCTCTTTCTCGCCACGGATCGTCAGCACCCGCGCAATTGCTCCACTCAAGCAAATTGTATCGGCATCTTTGTGAAGAAATTTCCACCTGACGTTATATTCATTTGGGCGCACAACTATGGCCCATAGTAAGTATGCCCGACCATTTTTTCATTCTGGACAGCCAAGTGCCGGCGAACGCCATCGCCGCCGCAGACTATGAAACGGCGATTGTTGTTGTTTCTTATGTGGTTATAGCGTTCGCCGCCTATGCCGCGATTATGGTGCTCCGCCAGATTACTCCCCAGGATGCGGCTAGCGGGCGCAGAGGCTCTGCTCTCGGCGCAGCGGTGTTGGGCGCCGGGATATGGTCTATGCACTTCCTGGGCATGATCGCCTGGAAGATGCCGATGATCCATAGCTACCATCGCGGCCTCACAGCGCTATCCCTGGCGGCGGCCATAATGTTTTCCTGGGCGGTGTTCAGGAATATCTCCAGGCATGGGCTGACGCTCCGGAGCATTTTTTTGAATGCGCTCATTGTAGGAGCCGGCGTGGGCTTCACGCATTACCTCGGCATGGGCGCGATGCAAATGGACGGGGAGATCAGATACCGGCCAGGGCCATTCGCCCTCTCGCTTTTTATCGCTGTGGCCGGATCGGCGGCCGCGATGGCGATCTTACGCCACGCCTTCGATGCCAAACGATACCGGGACGCCCATCAACTCGCTGCAGCGCTCGCAATGGGCGGGGCTGTCTGCGGAATGCACTATGCAGGCATGGCCGCGGCGGTGTTCATCCCCCTTGCAGATTGCCGCCTCGAGCCGGAGCAGAGCCATACGGAGCTTGCTGTCTTCGTTGGCATTGGTTCTGCCCTGGTTCTGGGAACCTGCCTCATTCTTTTGCTGCAGCGCTTCGTTGAAGCAAGAAGCAGCTCCCGGCACCCAATTCAATGGCACCACATCTACTATATGCTCGCGGCTTTGGACATCTCTACAGTAGGCATAAGCGTTTATCTGAACAATCAGCTTATCGAGCTATACGACTCGGCGACAAACGCTCGTTCCGTCTGGTTATCCCACCGGGATGAGGTCATCAATATTGGATTTCTTGCTAATTCAATTAACCGAGCAGGCAATGACGTCCTGCGGAACAACGACGTTGAAGGCGAAACGAAGAAATTTGCTGCGGCATTAGAAGGTTACATGACTCGCATTCACGCCGCCCAGGCGTCCATCAGGGCTTCCCTTGAAGCTTCCGCCGTCCCTCGCAAGATCATTCCTCTCGTCAATGAAATTATCAAAGGCTTCGATGGCATTGAGGTTCTGGGCCCTAAGGCCGGTGGAATTGCGAACCGTCTTTTCGAGCAATCCTGGGCCGGAAGGGAACAAGCAGCCCGTGATTTTATGGAAGAACTTGACGAACTCTTTGCCCAGCAGGATCGCCGGATTCTCGAGCTTGCTGCAAAGATCGGCAAAGTTCAAACTCAGCTTCTTGAAAGTCAAACTGCTTACGCCAATAGACTCAAGGACTATGAATATCTGACCCTATGCTTGATAACACTCATGGTTACGGCGGCAATCTATTATGGACGGCGTATCAAGAACAGGACGAAAGCCGAACTCGAAAAGCGTATAAGGGATGAGACGATCAGGAAAAACGTGACTGAAATGCAGACTGACTACAACAATTTCAGGGAAACATTTGATGACAAAACAATGGACACCTATAATAATATTATTTTCGAGCTAGCCTTGAGACGGGTTCTTATCCTGACAAACAGTGAATTTGGTTTTTTTGGTGAAGTTTTGTACGAAAGCGATCAACCATACGCTAAAATTCTTGCCTGCGCGTTTGTCAACCCTGATGTCGAGTATAGTTCGCGTTCTTTCCGTGAAAAGTATCTCAGTCCTTGCTTGGAGTTTCGTAATCTCGATAACCTTCTGGGACAGTCTCTAAAGACGCATCAGACCGTCATTGCAAACAATTTGGATGAGAACGGCGGCAAACGGCTCCGCTGTCCAAAGGGGCACCCCGAGGTGAGGGCTTATATTGGGATTCCGGCGATGTCGGGAGACCGCATGATAGGTTTAGTAGGGCTTGCCAACGCTGCTGGCGGTTACACCGAGGAAAGCGCCGAAGCCGTGCAGCCCGTTGTCAGCACGCTAGTCGCCATTATCGAATCCTTGCGCACCGACGCCGCCCGCGCTGCGCTCGAAAGGAAATATACTTCGCTTCTGCAACATTCCCCGGCTGTCGTATTCACCTGCGGCAAGATTGACAAAAGTCTCAAGACAATCAGCGCCCAGGTCGAAGCGATGACGGGATATAAGTGCGACGACTTTACCAGCGGCAAGCCGATCGGCTTTCAAAGCATCATTCATCCAGACGATAGGGATGCAGCGGCGGAGGCCATGGCTACGCAACTGGAAACGAGCGGCGCGTATAAAATTGAATACCGTGTCCGATGCGCCGATGGAGCTATGAAGTGGCTGTGTGAGCAGGGCATAACGGTGGATGAAAATGATCCCGCCGCCGCCGCCATCGAGGGCTCCCTTATCGACATCACAGAACGTAAGCAATACGAGGAAGAGCTCTCACAACATAGAAATAGTCTGCAGCAACTGGTTGAAGAGCAGACTAGAAAGATGATTTAGGAATCGGAGCAAGCCACGAGGGCGAAGTCAAGCTTCCTCTCGAACATGTCACATGAGCTCCGAACGCCCATGCATGCTATTCTCAGTTACTCCGATATGGGCCTCACGGCGATCGAAGAAGAAAAACCAGAAAATATTAAGAAATATTTTAGAAATATAAATACTTCCGGGAGGAGATTGCTTGAACTATTGAACCAGTTGCTTGATCTCTCAAAAATGGAATCGGGCCGGATGGTCTATAACCGGCAGGATCTCGACTTCGTAAAAGTTATCGAGCACGCTCTCATGGAGCTAGATTCTCTCATCCTAGCAAAAAAACTGGAAGCTCATACGCAAATTTCATCAACAGTTACCGCTGCTACATTCGACCAGAACCGCATGATTCAGGTCCTCGTCAATCTACTTTCTAACGCCATCAAGTTTTCAGAGCAGGGAAAGCAGATCAAAATCCAGCTTTCCGATGGCCATATGCCGGATGGCGGCCGCGCTTTGTGTTGTCGCGTCGCCGACGAGGGGCCCGGTATTCCCGACTCAGAGCTCAAATCCGTGTTCGATAAGTTCATTCAGAGCAGCAAGACTAAAACCGGCGCGGGCGGAACAGGACTGGGTCTCGCGATTTGCCGTGAAATCATCGAAGCACACGGAGGAAAAATCTGGGCGGAGAACGCGAAGCCGAACGGCGCGATTTTCAGCTTTGTCATTCCACAGTTCGAAGCTCACCATGCGAGTTGAACAGGCATACTCGGCCGGCAGCGAATGCCTGCTTGGACTTTACTGTTTTCGAGTCATTTCCCAGAACCGGGAAGTCCACCCGGGTCAAATCCTGGGGCATGCTTTCGGGAACTCTGCTTAGGGGTGGTTTAAGATGATCAGAAGACCGAAGATTTTGGCCGTCGACGATGAAGCCTTCAACCTCGACATCATGGAGCATTATCTGTCAAGAGCTGGCTTCGATGTGCTCTTAGCGGAAGACGGCGTTATGGCCCTCCAGAAACTAGAGGAAAATCTCGACGTTGGCGCGATCGTGCTCGATCGCATGATGCCGAAATTGGGTGGGATGGAGTTCTTAGGGCTGATCAAAGCGGACGCACGCTTCAAAGACCTTCCGGTCGTCATGCAGACAGCCGCAGCAGCAGCCGAGCAGGTGCTTCAGGGCATAGCGGCGGGCGTGCACCATTACCTCACCAAGCCCTATGAGCCTGCGGTCCTCGTCGGGATTGTGAAATCTGCGTTAGAGGATACCAAAAAGAGAAATAGACTTAAAGAAGAAGTTCGCAGACAGCGACGAATACTCGGCTTGATGAGGCAATCCACCTTCCGCTTTCGCACCCTCGATGACGCGAAAAATATTGCCTACTACGTTGCTAATTGCTTTCCCGAGCCGGAGACTGCAGTGTTCGGTATTCATGAACTGATTCTCAATGCGATCGAGCATGGCAATCTTGGCATCACCTATGCTGAGAAAACCGGGCTCGTCTTGAGTGGAGAGTGGGAAGCAGAGATTGAACGCAGACTGGGCTTGCCCGAAAATCACGAAAAGTTTGGCTCACTTACCTTCACGGCCACAACTGAGGCTATCGTTGTTCATATCAAAGACGAGGGTAAGGGCTTTGACTGGCGTCATTATTTGGAAGTGTCTCCGGATCGCGTCACCAACCCTCATGGCCGGGGCATCGCAAGCTGCCGGGAGTTGTCGTTTCACAGGCTGGAGTATTTGGGATCTGGAGCCGAGGTGGTTTGCACGGTGAATTTAAACAGCGAAAAGCGCGCTTATTGAAGTCTGTAGCTCCATTGCAGCCTGCTGGCCGGCCAACTTCGGCGCGTTTTTCCCTATAATCGGCAAAGGCTTTCCGGTTGGCCTCGCCACGGATGCCGCCAATGACTCTCACAGTTCACCTTTTCCCGCGGGAAGCACCCTTTTTCCTTACAGCGGCGCGCCTGTTGAAACGCCTCCTGCATCCAAGGCGATCTTTTCTTTCGAGCAGGTGTCAAGCTTCCTCAACGCGCAGCATTTCGAGGCGCTCGATCTCAATCTCCCGGCCATCGCAGGAACTTTTCGAGCCGCGATGCGCCCTTTCTATGGATGATCCGACCCTGGTAATGCTTCGCTATTGTGACGCTCGCTCATAATAAAGGCCGAGGGGCCTCCACGCCAGCGGGCTGAAACGCCCCGAGATTCTACCTTAACAGCTGTTGCTGACATGGATTCTGCCGCTTTAGTGCGGCCTGCCGTCTGCCGCCCAGAATGGTTGTATTTTATTGGCGCCTTTTAAAATATATTCTCTTGCCCCGTTATATACTGCCAATCAACAGACTGTCTCAGCACGGACATAACTCCAACCGGCCTTATCGCGAACAAGCTCCCAGCTTTAAATTCCTTGAAATGCATTAAGAGCCAAGCATGACCGATAAACAAAAGATCCTCGCCGTCGATGATGAAGAGTTTAATCTCGACAACATCGATTATTATCTAACTCGCGCAGGCTATGAGGTAATCGGGGCAGAAGACGGCGTAATCGCTCTGCGAAAGTTGATAGAGAACCAGGACGTCGATGTGATTGTGCTAGACCGCATAATGCCCAACATGGACGGGATGGAGTTCTTAAAAGAAATCAAGGCCGATGCGAGATTCCGGGACATACCCGTCGTCATGCAAACAGCCGCCACGAATACTACGGAGGTGCTTGAGGGTATCCAAGCGGGTGTCTGTTACTATCTGGCAAAACCGTATGAAAATGCAATGCTGCTCGTCATCGTCGAGTCTGCATTGCGGGACGTCAAGACAAAAAAGCATTTGCAGAGTGAGGTGCGTAAGAACAATCGAATTCTGGGGCTTATGGAGGAGTTGAGTTTTCGTTTTCGTACCCTGGAGGAGGCAACCAATCTCGCACATTATCTTGCTAACTGCTTTCCAAATCCAGAAACGGTCGTATATGGGTTAAACGAATTACTCATCAATGCAGTTGAGCATGGAAATCTCGGCATCAGTTACGACGAAAAAACACAGCTTATTATGGCCAATAATTGGGAAAATGAGATCACCCGGAGATTATCTAATCCTGAAAATCGCAACAAGTTTGCCTCTATTGCTCTCAAAACGACAAACGAAAATATCGTCGTACGGATTAGGGATGAGGGTAAAGGGTTCGATTGGATGAAGTATTTGAACTTCTCCGCCGACCGCGTAACCGATCCTCACGGCAGGGGAATCGCCACGTCTCGTTTGATGTCGTTCCATAGCATGGAATATCACGGGGCGGGGAATGTGGTGGAATGTACGGTAAATCTCCCTGAAAGAGGGCTACAAGAGGAAACTCAGTCTCATTGACGCCAAGGGACGCGGCTAACTGCATTGCTGAGCGCCCGTCCCGCCAGACAGGCGAAGGAAGCTGGCTTTTCGAGGCCGGCTGGCGTCGCCGGCGCGAGCGCAAGCTGGGTGAGCTAACCGCCCGAACGGGGCCGCGCGTTCATTGAGGCATTGACAGCGCCCCCATTCGAACAATCGCCGCGCAAACACCGCTGCAGCGTTCTTCCGTCTGCTTCACCAACGTTTCAATCGTCTCATTCCCAGCCTGGTTTTTGATCGCCTCCTCAAGAACGGCCGCCAGACTCCGTATCCCTACGACACCCAACTGGGCCGAGGCTCCTTTGAGTGAGTGGGCTAGCCGGGAAGCTCCCAGCGGGTCACCATCAGCCAGCAAAGCCCGCATTCGGACAGAAATCGTCTCATATTTTTCAGCATACTTTACAAGATAACGGATGTAGCGCTCCGGCGGCTCAATCTGCCGCAACCCGGACTCCAGATCGATATCGGCGATTCCGCCAAGGCGACTCCGCAGGCTGGCGACAAGGTCCGCGTCAACCCGGTCCGCGACGGATGAGGCAAGAGACTCAACAGCGCCGGTCGCGGTCTCCTTTTTCAACCACAACAAAAGCACGGTATGCAACTGGCGCGGATCGAGCGGCTTACAAAGGAAATGGTTCATTCCAGCCGCCCGGCACTCCTCGCGAGACTTTTCGAAAGCATTGGCGGTCACGGCGATGATTGGCGTATGCCGATAGCCAGGCAATTGCCGTATGGCTCTTGTCGCGGACAACCCATCCATGACGGGCATCTGCATGTCCATAAAGATGAGGTCATATTGGGCGGCGGCGGCCATGTTCACCGCGATTTCACCGTTCTCGGCTATGGAAGCGTTGAAACCTTCCACTTTCAACATGTCCATCAGGATTTCGCGGTTCAGTTCGACGTCCTCGGCGATGAGCACACGGGCGGCGCCGAAACCCTTGTCTGGCTTCGCCGCTGGTTCGACGCTGGGTCCAGCAGATGAAGTAAGTCCGCTTGCGGGCTGAAGGAGCGCAGAAAAGAAGAACAGGCTGCCCTTGCCGGGCGTGCTGCCGCCTCCGGCCTCCCCTCCCATGAGAGTGGCGAGCCGCCGCGTGATCGCAAGCCCAAGCCCAGTTCCTCCGAATTTCCGGGTGATCGAGGTATCCGCCTGCTCGAATGGGGAAAAGAGCCGCTTCAAGGCTTGCGGCTCGATGCCGATTCCGGTGTCTTCGACCTCAAAACGAACGAGCATGCCGGCGCCAATCCGCCGTTCCAAACCGGCGCGGATTACAACCGAGCCGGTGTCGGTAAACTTTACTGCGTTGCTCAAATAATTGAGCAGACATTGCCTGATCCGTAGCGCATCGCCGTGCAGCCGGTCAGGAAAGTTGGCGCTGGACTCAATCCGCAGATTCAGCCCTTTCTGCTCCGCCTCGGCGCCTATCTGAGACACAACCCCGCTGATGAGATCCCGCAAGCTGAAATTCTCGCGGTGGAGCGAAAGCTTTCCTGCCTCGATCTTAGAAATATCGAGGATATGGTTGATGATCTCGATGAGGTAGTGAGCGGATCTGTCGATCTTTTCCAGCTTGCCGGATTGGACAGGGTCATGGATGTCACGGCGAAGCATGCGCGTCAGCCCGACAATGGCGTTCATCGGCGTCCGGATCTCATGGCTCATATTCGCGAGGAAATCGCTTTTGGCGCGGCTGGCCTCGAGAGCGGCCTGTTCGGCTTCCTTAAGCCGGATGCGGCGGGCTTCGTGGACGAGCACATGGTTGACCGTGGAGAAGACATCTGCTGCGATATCGATTTCACCCGGCCGCCAGGGCTGCGAATGGTTCCGCTTAGCTTCGATCCAGAGGTCGAACGACCGCCGAGGCAGACTTAAGCCGCCGCCGGGATCGACAAGTTTCTCCGGCTTGCCCGCCCACGACACGGATCGTATCACCTCAGGCCGGAACAGCAGCAAAACCGGCTGGCGGACATCCTGAAAAAAAATGGCGAGAATGCCGCTGGCTCTTTCCCGATGAGCCAGAAAGAGAGGGAAGTAGTCCGAAATGCAGTCGCAGGCAAACACGGGCTCACGGGCGGCCGACCGGACCCAAGCAGTCAAGGCGGCGACATCGTCAGGCGGCGGCGTCTCATCCAGAGTGCGCACCCGGCTTACGCCATTATCGTCCCAAACCAAAGCGGCGCCTACGCAGCCGGGTAGCAATTCAACGATTGAAGGTTCGTCTTCGGTTAGCGCCCCCAGAAACTCCTCCGCCACCGCAAGCTTAGCCAAGATGGCGGAATGCGATGGTCTGCCGCTTTGACGGTTTTCTTTTGTCGCGCGATCAAGGCGTCCGCCCAGCATGATGTTGAATGCCCCCACGATGGCGTCCACGTGATGGCGGGTCGCTGCGCTCACTCGGTGGGGACGGCGATGGTGGCCGATGACGAGACCCCAAAGAACCTCGTCGCAGATGACCGAGAGAGACATGGCGCCATCGGCGCCGATATTTTTTTGATAGGCCCGATGAGCGGGCGAGATGCTGCGATACAAGCTGAGGCTAAGATCAAACGGTTTCCCTGCCCGGTCTTCGCCGGGCGTCAGCAATGCGGGCTCGTAGTCGCGGGTTGGCAGCCAGCGCGCATGGGAAACTCGATAGAGCGCGCGCGCCTGTGGAGGAATGTCGCTCGCGGGAAAACGCAAACCCAGGAAAGATTGGTCCCAATCCTGGGCCAAACTCTCGCCTGCCACCTCACCGTCGCCATCGAACTCGAAGCGATAGACCATGACCCTTTCAAAGCCGGAAATTGCGCGCACTGAATCGGCGACGATAGAGGCCAACTCGGAGAGGTCTTTTGCGGTCTCCATCTGCTTTATGGCCTTGGCCACTATCAGCGATCCTTCGTCCGGAACGGGGAACATCGGGACGCCGGCCGATAGCTCGAACTCACAGAACACCAAACCGGAGGAGGCAAAGCAGTGAACCTCAGTCAATCCTTGCCCGGCGATCTTCGCCATCAGCTTATGTTCTGAACTGCCGCTTTGCGCGATGTCGCGACACACTTGACCGACCTCAGGGGGAAGCCAAGAGGGGAATGCGTCTAAGGGAGTCTCCGGGAAAATGGTATCGGCATTAGCGCTCTTCGTGACGAGCCCTAAGGTTTTGCCGTCGATGCCGGCCAAAAGCCCATGGGGCTGGATAGCGCCGGGAAGATGGATCGGCTCCTGTCCGCACACGTCAGCGCTGAGATTGCAGATGCCGGATATGTCAGTGCTATTCGCAACTTGGTTCCCATGTTGCATGCTTATCCCCGGCGCGCAATAAAACGAAGGAGGCTCAAAGCCGAAAGTAGGCCATCGTCATGGGTCGAGGCGCATAAAGTCACGATTGCGCTTCGCACAGCCATGCTTTCCACTTTCAACCTGTCCATCAGGATTTCGCGGTGGCCACGCGCTTTTGAAGCCGGATATGGATGTTCCAGGCTGCGTCCTTAAGTGCTTTCATCGCGGTCATGGTCAGCTCGCCTCTGCCGATGAAAAGAGATGCATGTGCTGCTGAGCTTCAGCGCGGGGATCACTCTATCGCCCGTTGCTGAATAATTTTTGCGAAAACTGTCGACGTTTTGAACGGTCTTGCAGGCAAGCCACTGCGGCGCCACAAGCTTTTCCTTAACTATTTGGTGAGACGCCGAATGATAGTGCTTTATCAATGTGATTCAGTCCTCATCAACTTTACCTTTCAAGTGAATAGAGGTAACTATGTTCACTAAGTCAGCCAGCCGGGAATTGGCCAAAGAGATCCAAGAATTGAAGGGCCAGATCGCCGCCCTCACACAACAAGGACAAGGGCCAGCGCGTCAAGGCTGGGGTCTGGGATTGGAAGGCGGCAAAGATCAGCGCGACGCGGAACGGATCCAGCTCGAAAAGGACAGGATTGCTGCGGAGGGCGCCCGGTTTGAGGCGCAATCGGCCCGGACCTATGCCGGCCAGGTGGTGCAAGCCCTGCTGCTGCTTAACGGGGCGGCTGTTTTGGCGATATTGCTGTTGATTGGCTACCTCGCGAAGGATTCCACTCTTAAAGGTTTGCTCGCTGGCCTTTCCGATACACTGCCCTTCTTCAGTCACGGAGCCGCTTTTGCAATTCTCACCGCTTTGTTCGCTTACCTGAGCCAGGCTTCGTGGGCGGACGGGGACAGATCGTGGGGCGACACGCTTCGCGTTTTTGCCGTGGCTTTGGCCCTAGGAAGCTTGCTTCTCTTCCTCGGCGGGGTGTCCCACGCCAGCACCGTTTTCAGCGCGTTAAGTTAGGCGGGGGCTTTGGCGGCGAAAACTATCGTGACGCCCCGAAGCAGAGCGGGCGAGCATCTGGCTTCGCGGAGCCGGAAGCGACTCCAAGGCCGCCTAATTTTCTGTTCCCACCCGGCTCGCTCGCGGCTAAGAAGCACGGGGCCTCACTGCGGTTTGACGATCGCTGCACGAAAGGGGCGAAGCTTCGGTGGCGGACCTGCCGCGATTTAGGTGCTTTTGATGGCGCTTGACCTTAACCAATCCCCGGACGCCGACGCGCCAGGTCATCAGGTTTCCGGGGGCTCGCTCGACGTGACTTCACCTTGGGGAACGTACTACCCGCGATTATTGCCGCGCTCGCTTATAGAGGCCGCGCGGAGCACCTTCTTGAATCATGGAGCGTTCCGCCGGCCGCTGCTCCGGTGGCTCCGCCGCCTTCACCCTGGGCCAATCGACTATAAAGTCTGGGGTCATCCCTTGCGGCTTTATCCGCAAGAAAATGTCAGCGACCGCAAAGCGCTGCTTCATCCGCATCGCTTCGACAAAAGGGAATTTGAGCAACTCATCGCCGCCGTGCGGCCAGATGGACAAGTTATATTCGTGGACATCGGCGCAAATGCCGGGTTTTATAGCCTGTTCCTTCTGTCGCATGCATCAGCCTCGGAGATCTTGGCTTTCGAGCCGCATCCCGTCATTTTCCGCCGGCTGGAATCCAACTTGCGCGAGTTTTCCCGAGAGCGCCTCAAGCTGTTTCCCTTCGCTCTGGGAGACGCGGAAGGCGTCGCCACCCTTCAGCTTGCGGGCGGCTCCTCGCACATCGGGGAGGGCGCCGGTGGCGTTGAGGTGCGGGTCCGGAAACTGACCGATGTGCTCAATGAGCAAGGCGTGACACGGATCGATGTGCTAAAAATAGACGTCGAGGGCTATGAAGACTACGTGCTCCGTCCATTTTTCGCTGAAGCGCCGGGAACTCTTCGGCCCAAGACTCTGATTATAGAGCATTTGTCTCGCAGCGACTGGAAATATGACTGCGTTAGCGAAGCTCAGAAGCTGGGATATCGCATCGTCGCAACCTCGCGGAACAATACAATGATGAGCCTAACCTGAGCAGCAATCTGCCGCGTTACTGCAGATCGATGGGCTCGTATTTCCCGGCTTCATTCAACTGCGTCCCCCAAACTTTATGCAACCCCTGGTGCTCGCTTCTGCTGAAGTTGATCGCCGTTCCAAGCCCCAGGTCGAGGTCGCGCATGTTCTCGAGCGCGTCCACCAACTTTTCTGTGTTGAGTTGCGGCCCCGCCCGCATCAGCGCCTCGATCAACACCCGGGCCGCCACGTAGTACTCCAGAGATACGTAATCCGGGGCCTCGCCGCCGAAATATTTCGCAAGCGCCGCCTTGTATTCGAGGATCAGCGAGGAGTAGCCGTCCACGGCCGGAACGACCTCGGTGACGATGACGCCTTCGGCGTATTTCGGCCCCAGCAGCATAAGCTCATCGCGCAAGGAGACGCCGCCGACGGCGGATGGGTTGGTGTAGATCAAGCCAGGGATGGCGTCGCGCGTCTTCTCGATGAACTTCGCCGCTGCGCGATATGTGGCCACCATGACAACAGCCTTGATCGGCGTCTTATTGGCTTTCAGCTGGGCGATGGCCGGGTCTACGTCGAGCGTGTTGCGTTGATAGCCTGTGCGCAGCGTGAAATCCTCCATCGCCGCCGCGAAGGGCGCGCATCGCCTTAGCCACCCCGGCAAACCCTGCGTCGCCAAATGCATCCTGCTGCGCGAAAACTGCGATTTGTTCAGGCTTGAGACGCCGCACCTTAACCAGATAGCGCACGACCGTCTCTGTCTCCTCCGCGTAGCTTGCGCGATAATTGAAAACGTAGCGGTCGGGCGGATCGCGGCGGAGCACATTGGCGCCGCTGTACCCGGCGTAAAACAGCGCCTGGCGTTCGAGCGCAAAAGGCGCGGCTACCGCGGCTGTCGCCGTCCCGAAATTGCCGACGAAACCGAAAACCTGGTCTTTGTCATAAAGCTGTTTCATGGTTTCGGCGGTCCGCGTAGGCTCGTAGCCATCGTCGGCGGTGATCAGCTTCAAGAGCCGCCCGTGCACGCCGCCAGCATCATTGGCGGAACGGAAGGCGGTTTCGACGCCGATGCGTATTTGCTGGCCGTAGTCTTTATTCGGACCTGTTAGCGGCACCGACGCGCCAAACCGGATCTCGTTATCGGTGACCCCGCGGACCGCGCCAGGCGCGACTTGCGTCGCAAAGGCTGCGGGTTGCGTGGTCGAGGCCATGGTATTGATTTGAGGCACGGGTGAGGACGCATTTTCGAGATCGGCGAGTTCGCGGTCGGCGGCGGCGCAATCGGTTTGCTTTGAGGCGACGTTGCGGCCGCCTTCGAGATAGCTCCCGTTGAACAGGTCGAGGATGGACTTGCTTTCATCCTCGCTGACGGAAGAGGACTTGATCACATCGGTGATCTTGTCCGAAATCCCCTTGATGCGAGGCCGGGCCACATTCGGGCAGGCGGTCGCTGCGCCGAGCACACGGCCGATGCGGCCGGCCAGCGCGCGAAGTACGTTCCCTTTATCGTCGCGAGGGGCTGGGACGGCTGAGAGAGGCGCCGCCATCAAGAGCGCGCACGCTAACAAACCAACAGATCGAAAATTCACGCAACCCTCCTTCACGTTCGAACGCGGTCTTGCTTAGGAGCCGGAGAATGATCAATGCATCGCTCCAAGCCGCTTGAGACCCTCTTTGCTACCCTCAATGTCGGGATTAAGGCGTAGCGCCCTTTCATAGTCTAAAATCGCTTCCTCGCGGCGCCCAAGAATCTCAAGCACATGCGCGCGAGTGTCGAGCGTGTCCGCATCGTAAGGCCGCAGCTGCAGCGCTTTGCCGGCGTCATCCAGCGCGCGAACCGGATCGCCCATGCTGTAATAGGCCCAGGCGCGGTTGTTATAGGCGTCCGCGTCTCTCGGGCGCATCTCGATTGCGCGCGTGTAGTCGGCGGCGGCTTTGTCGAATTGCCCCATGCCGCGAAAGGCGTTTCCCCGCGCGAAATAGGCGTCCGCGCCCCCGTTTGGATTGATGGAGATAGCCATGGAGAAATCGGCGATGGCGCGGACGGCGTCTCCCTTTGCGCTGTAAACCGCGCCCCTCGAAAGGTAAACCCAGGTAGCGCGGGGATTGATCTGTATGGCGGCGGTGTAGTCGGAAAGCGCGCGGCTAAGATCGCCCTTCTCGCGATAGACCTCCGCGCGCGCAAAATAGGCGCCGTAAAGCTTGGGATCGATCTCGACCGCCTTTGTGTAATCCTCGGCCGCGCGGCCCGGATCGCCCTGCTTCCGGTAGGCTGCGCCGCGCCGGTAATGAGCTTCCGCATTCGCCGGTTCGATCTCAAGGGCTTTCGCATAATCCTTGAACGCGCGATCGAGATCGCCCGTCGCCCGGTAGGCTTCGCCGCGAAAAACATAAGCAGCGGCGGCGCCAGGCTGTTGCGCGATCAAAGCCGTGCAACTGCTGAGCGCGAGCCGGGGATCTTCCTCCTGATAGCAATCGCTCCCAGCCGCCGCCCGCGCCGCGAGGCCGAACACGACAAAAGCGAAGCTTATGAGCCAGCACTTGCACATGGTCTCGCAGCCGAACGCAACGCCCGCTAAGCGGCGCGCTGCGGGCAGCAACCATGCATAGAGCAAAAAAAACGGATAACAAACAATTAACTGTAATTGCTTGGTTCGACGTTGGTTTAAGGTTAAACGCCGCCTTAGCCGCGGCGGCGCACCGCATAGCCGTACTGGACCGGCCAATCCGGCTCCGCGCCGAGATCGCGCTGCGCGTTGAGCGCAAAATACGGATCGCGCAAGAACTCGCGCGCAATCAGCACGAGATTGGCGTCGCCGCCCGTGACAATCTCGTTGGCGTATCCGGGTTCGGTGATCATTCCCACTGCGCCGGTTCTGATGTCCGCCTCGTTGCGGATGCGCCGCGCGAAGGGCACCTGATAGCCTTTCTGCATCGGGATCTTCGCCGTGGGGACAAGGCCGCCGGATGACACGTCGATAAGGTCAACTCCGAGGCGTTTCAAATGCTTTGACAGCTCAACCGACTGAGTATCGTCCCAGCCGCCCGGAACCCAATCCGTCGCCGAAATCCGCACGAACAGCGGCAGCTCCTGCGGGACGATGGCGCGCAGCCGCTCCGTGACTTGCAGCACGAGCCGCATGCGGTTTTCGAGGCTGCCGCCATAGTCGTCGGTGCGCTCATTCGCGAGCGGCGAGAGAAACTCGTGCAGCAGATAGCCGTGCGCGGCGTGGATCTCGACGACCTTGAAGCCCGCTTTCAGGGCGCGATGCGCGGTCGCCTCGAAGGCCGCGATCACCGTCTCGATGCCCTCTTTCGTGAGCGCGGTGGGAGTGGGACTGCTTGGACCGAATGGGATCGGGCTCGGCCCGAAGACCGGCCGCCAGCCGCCTTCCTCTGGCGTCAGCGCCTGCCCGCCCTTCCACGGAACCTCGCAACTCGCCTTCCGGCCCGCATGTGCAAGCTGGATGCCCGCCACGGCGCCTTGGCTGTGAATGAACCGCGCGATGCGGGCCAGCGGTTCGATGTGATCGTCCGACCAAAGGCCCATATCTTTCGGCGTGATGCGGCCCTCGGCCAGAACCGCCGTCGCCTCCACCATCACAAGCCCCGCCCCGCCCGACGCCCGGCTGCCGAGATGCACCAAATGCCAATCGTTGGCGAAGCCGTTCTCGGCCGAATATTGGCACATGGGCGACACCGCGATGCGGTTGCGGAAGGTGACGCCGCGCAGCGTCAGCGGCGTGAGCAGGTCAACCTCCGGCACACCGAAATCTTGCCTCGTTTCGCTCTGCCCGCAGCGGATGGGGCTTTGCGGCTTCGCGGGCGATCCGGGGTCACGCTCTGTCATGGTTCGGTCCTCTTTTGCGCGGCGATCTTGTTCGTCTTCGGAGACCTTACGGATCGCTTCTATGCCTTTTTCGAGCAGTTTGGTCATGCCGAATTTATAGCCTTGCGTGTTGCAGACTAAATGTAGGAATGGCGGCGCAGAATTTCGCCTTGCCAACGGCGGCGGCGCGCGCGATGCACAATGCAAACCGGAGGCGAACAAAGGTGACGAAACCCAAACTTTTGATGACGCGCGTGCTCAGTCCGGCTGTCATCGAGCGCGCGCGCCGCGATTACGATCTCGACCTGAACGAGCCCGACAGCGTGCTCGGCCCGGACGAGCTCGTGGCGCGCTGCCAGGGCAAGGATGCGGCTCTCGTCACGCTCACGGAGAAGCTCACGGCGGATGTGATCGGCAGGCTGCCGCCGTCGCTTCGCGTCATAGCAACCTATTCCGTGGGCTACGATCATATCGATCTTCCCGCCGCAAAAGCGCGCGGCATCCGCGTGGCGAACACGCCCGATGCGGTCACCGTAGCGACAGCGGAAATCGCGATGCTGCTCATCCTCGGCTCGGCCCGGCGCGCGCCGGAGGGCGTACGGCTTCTGAAGGAGAAGAAGTGGGCGGGCTGGCAGCCCATGCAGCTCATCGGGCGGCGGCTCGACGGGAAGCGGCTCGGCATTTTGGGCATGGGCAAGATCGGCCAGGCGCTCGCCAAGCGGGCCCGCGCCTTCGATATGGAGGTGCATTACCATAATCGGCAGCGTTGCGGCCCGGCCGAGGAGCAGGGCGCGATCTATCACGCGTCCCTCGATAGCCTGCTGGCGGTGAGCGATGTTTTATCGATCAACGCGCCGTCGACGCCCGAGACGCAAGGCTGCATCAATGCCGCGGCGCTGGCGAAACTCCCGCGTGGCGCCATCGTGGTGAACACGGCGCGCGGCGATCTCGTGAACGACGGCGATCTCATCGAGGCGCTGAAATCGGGGCAGGTCGGCTATGCCGGGCTCGATGTTTACAAGGGCGAGCCAAATATCCATCCCGGCTATTACGAACTCGAAAACGTGTTCCTGTTGCCGCATATGGGCACATCGGCGATCGAGGCGCGCAACGAAATGGGGTTCGCCGCGCTCGACAATATCGACGCTGTGCTAGCGGGGCGCGAGCCGCCTTCAGCGCTCGTTTGAACATTCCACACATCGAAAAGAAGCAATGCCAGACCTCCTTCTCGAACTCTTCTCCGAAGAAATTCCGGCCCGCATGCAGCCGCGCGCCGAGCAGGACCTCGCGCGCATGATGACCGAGGCGCTGACGCAAGGCGGCCTCACGGTCAGCGGCACGCGATCCTATTCCGGGCCGCGGCGCATCGTTTTTATCGCGGAGGGCGTGCCAGCGCAGTCGGCGGCGACCGTCGAGGAGCGCAAGGGACCGCGTGTTGGCGCGCCGGAAAAAGCCGTCGAAGGCTTCTTGCGGGCCGCGGGCTTAAAGAGCCTCGACGAAGCCCAGATCGTAGACGACCCGAAGGGCGGCTATTACCTCGCACGGGCCGAAAAGCCGGGGCGCACTGCGCCATCGATCATCGCGGAGGCCGTTCCAGCGATCATCCGCAAATTCCCCTGGGCGAAATCCATGCGCTGGGGGTCGGGGCGCCTCCGCTGGATCCGGCCGCTGCATTCCATTCTCTGCCTGTTCGACGACAAGCCGGTCGAGTTCGAGGTGGATGGCGTCAAAAGCGGCGGCATTACCTATGGCCACCGCTTCCTGAGTGGCAAAAACATCACACAGCCAAAGTCATTGCAAATTTCATCAATCTCGGACTATCCCGAAGCGCTGTTACACGCTAAGGTTGTGGTCGCAGGAGAACATCGGGCGAAGGTCATTCTTGAGGGCGCGCAAAACGCCGCCTCGGATGCCGGGCTCGCTCTTGTACAAGACCACGGGCTGCTGGCTGAGAATGCGGGGCTCGTCGAGTGGCCCGTGGTCCTTTCCGGCAAATTCGATGAAAGCTTTCTCGACGTGCCGGAGGAAATCCTGATGACGGCCATGAGGGCGCATCAGAAGTGTTTCTCCCTACGCGATGTAAAAACAGGCGAATTGGCGAACCGCTTCATTCTCGTCTCCAATTTGGAGGCGGAGGACGGCGGCAAGGCGATCGTCGCCGGCAACGAGCGCGTGATCCGCGCCCGGCTTTCGGATGCGAAGTTCTTCTGGCAGAACGACAAGACGCGGCCTTTGGAAGGACTGACCGCATTGCTTGCGCAAGTGACCTTCCATGAAAAACTAGGCGCCCAACTTGAGCGCGTGGCGCGCATTGAGCGGCTGGCGCGTGAGCTAGCGCCGCTGGTGGGCGCGGACCCCGACGAAGCCGCACGCGCCGCGCATCTCGCCAAGGCCGATCTCATGTCGGAGACGGTGGGCGAGTTTCCCGAGCTGCAGGGCATTATCGGCCGATATATCGCGCTGGCTCAGGGCGAGAAGCCTGCGGTGGCGGACGCCATCGCCGAACATTACAAGCCGCAAGGGCCGTCCGATGCGGTTCCGTCGAACCCGGTTTCAATCGCGGTTGCGCTCGCCGACAAGCTCGACATGCTGGTTGGCTTCTGGGCCATCGACGAGAAGCCGACGGGCTCGAAAGACCCGTTCGCGCTGCGCCGCGCCGCCCTCGGCGTCATCCGCATTTTGCTGGAGAATCAGTGTCGCATCCGGTTACTTAATATTATTCGACAACCCTATGCTAACTTTAAGACGACCATATTTCTCGCCTCCTACGGGAGCGCCTTGATTACGCAAGAATATGTGGAGCGGTCTGGGCTGGGCGCCGAAACCATTGAGCGCTTCAAGAGCCGTATTACGGGAACGGTTCAACATGAACTCACTTTGGAGGGGACGCATGCGATTCAGTCTCTTATTAATGAGCGCGCGAATCTGCTTTCTTTCTTCGCGGACCGGCTCAAAGTTTATCTTCGCGATAAGGGCGCGCGTCACGATCTGATCGACGCCGTGTTTGCGCTGCCGGGGCAGGACGATCTGCTCATGATCGTCCGGCGGGTGGAGGCGCTGGGCCGCTTTCTCGAAACGGAAGACGGAGCGAGCCTGCTCGCGCTGGTACGCCGTGCGCTCAACATCCTGAAGATCGAAGAGAAGAAAGACGCGCGCAGCTTCGAGGGCAAACCCGCCGCGAAACTTCTGAAAGAGAAGGAAGAAAAGGCGCTGAGTGCGGCCGTCAAAGCGGTCGGCCAGGAGGTCGAAACCGCGCTCGCCTCGGAGGATTTCGAGGTCGCCATGACGGCGCTCGCCAAGCTCCGCGCGCCGGTCGACGCCTTCTTCGACAAAGTCACGGTGAATGCGGATAAGCCGGACATCCGCGAGAACCGGCTGACGCTGCTCGCGCAAATCCGCGCGCTGACGCTGCAAATCGCCGACTTCTCCAAGATCGAGGGATAGCGGCGTTGAAGCCCGAGATCGCTATGCGATCCGAGCCGCACAAGTTCAAGCATTTCTGGGTTTGGCTTCCGGTAAATTAAGATGAGGCCGGGAGCTATGTGGCAATCTCGATGGTCAATCCAATCGCACAAAGTTCGTGATCGTGATAGCGACGAGGCAAGCGGCCGTCTGTGGCGAGCAAAATTAACACCTCCCTTAGAAGATCATCGATTTCCCTGCCAAACCTACCGCGCCTTTCGCGTTTCAAGTCCCGCCGAAACTTCTTCGACCTCTGGATCTTCCGCATCTATTTCAGACAGAAGGTCGTCAATAGAGCCGGAGCCAACCGTTTCCAGCTTGCCATCGCGCGCCTCTCGCATCGCCGCAATCGTTTCATCGTTGGGGATGAGCGGATTGAACGGCATCGCTCCCTCGCGAGCAATTCTGATCATCATGAGGCGGACGGCGTCGGAAAGGGTGAGGCCGATCTCAGCTAAGACAGCTTCTGCCTGCTCCTTTGTTTTCTGGTCGATGCGCGCGCGCACGACAGCGTTGAGTCGCATTTGTGCCAACCTTCCTATGCCCAGATCAGAAGGACGCGGACGCCGGTCTTGTCCCATATGAGCCGGAACCATTTCCCCAGTGATTCCGTCTGCACTCCTTTGTAGCCACATCGTAGCTACAAGTCAAGCGCTATTGCGGCTTGCCCCAAGGCAAATCGGCGCGCTCGGCGCTGCTCCCGCCGGAACCTTCCCCGCGCGGCACCTCCGTGAATTCCACGTCGATCACATCCTCCGCGCGCTCAGGCTTCTGCTGTTGCGGCTGTTTGACGTCAGGCCCAGTGCGCGCCTGTGGACCACGCCTGGTGGGCGCGCGCCCGCGAAATCCGTACGCCAAGCCTTGCCAGATCAAATCCCGCACGGAAGGGATCAGGAGAAACAACGCCACAGCATCTGAGATGAACCCCGGTATCATGAACAGCACGCCGGCGAGCGAGACGGTTCCGCTTTCAAGCAGCGGCTTTTCGGGCGGCGTGCCCGAGCGCATGGCCTCCATGACCCTGAGCCCGACCACACGGCTTTGCGAGCAAATCAAAAAAGCTCCGAACGCCAAACCCGCGGCCAGAAGCAAGAATGTGGGCAACGGGCCGATCCAGCGGCTCACCTGAATAATCGAGGCGACCTCAAGCACCGGCCACGAGATCATAAGAAAAAAAATGATGAAAGGCATGGCCGTTCCCTCCTCGTTCCCGGATCATAATCCGTCTTTCCTAATATGGTGGCGGTGAGCGAATTGCCGATAAACCTGCGACGTAATTTCGGCAAAGCTTGCGGCAAACAGTGCAGCGACTATAGCCAGGACTTATCAAACCCCTTATATCACCCGCAGGCATTCAGATAACACACGGGCCTCAGGGTCAGGAGCGGCGGCTTTGACGATGAGCGATATCTTTGATCTCACCAATATTCTTCTCTTGGCGGTTGCTGTGGCGATTTTCTTGCGGCTGAGAAGCGTGCTCGGACGGCGGACCGGAAATGAGAAGCCTCGCCTCGATCCCTACGCAGCCCGCGACGCCGCGCCCCCCCCACGCGAGAATAACGTGACGCCATTCCGGGCGGAGCCTCGGCCAGCAGGCGGACAATCTTCGAGCGCCAGCATTGACGACCGCTTGGGTACGTTGCCAGACAATAGCCGCGCGCTTGGCCCCTTGCGCGAAATTGCGGCAGCGGACCCGTCTTTTGAGACTGGCGCGTTCTTGAAGGGCGCCAGGGTCGCTTACGAGGCGATTGTCACGGCTTATGCGCGCGGCGATCGCGAAACGCTGCGCAGTCTTTTATCGCCGGAGGTCTTCGACAGTTTCAGCGCCGTCATTTCCGAGCGCGAATCGCGAGGCGAGACCAACGAGTTCAGCTTCGTCGGCATCGCGTCCGCTGACATTATCGACGCTCATCTTGCGAACCGGGTCGCTCATGTGACGCTGCGTTTCGTCAGCGACCTTGTGACTGCGGTGCGCGACAACGCCGGCAACGTTATCGAGGGCGACATCAAGGCCGTGCGTCAGGTCACCGATGTATGGACCTTCGCGCGTAATGTGTCCTCGCCTAACCCGAACTGGCTGCTTGTCGCCACTGATTCGCCCGAAGGCTAAGGCGTGTCTCGCAGAGATGAAGGCGCTCTCTGGCGCTGGCAGCATTCCGAGGCCCGGAACGAGACGCTCTCCACCGATCCGGTGGAGTTCTCGCATATAGAGGGCTGGAGCGGGGATGATCATTGCGCTGCGCTTGCGTGCTATCTCAGATCGGCGAGCTTGGCTGGGCGGGCGCTTCCGAAACCTGCCGGGGCGTCCCTTCCGGCATCGTTGGGCGACGCTTCCAAAGCGCGCATCTTTTTCGAGGAGAACTTCGCCGCCTTTCGAATCTTGGCTGAACCTGGACTGCTGACATCGTATTTCCAGCCGGTGCTGAAAGGCTCGCGCACACCGTCGCCTGCATTTCCCATTCCCGTTTTGAGAAGGCCAACGGATGTGAAGCCGCTGCCGCCAGCACACCCGCTTTGCGCTGAGGGGCTGACCGCAGGGCGTGAGTTGAAGGGCGGGTTCGAGCCCTACTTCACGCGCGCGGACATCGAAGCCGGAGCGCTGGCTGGCCAGGGCCTCGATATTGTTTACCTCGCTGACGCAATCGATGCGTTCATTATGCACGTTCAGGGTTCGGGCCACATCGAGTTCGAGGATGGGACCGTGGTGCGGTTGAGCTTCGACGGAAAAAACGGCCGCCCCTATACTTCGATCGCAAAGCGACTTGTCGAGCAGGGGCATCTCACGGCCGAAGACGCCCATCTGGAGGGAATGACCGCGTGGCTTCGGGCGCAGCCCCAGCCGGCCATTTACCTGAACGAGAATCGGTCTTACATCTTTTTCAAGGAGCTTGGAGCCATTCAGACTGGACCGAAAGGTTCGCATTGGAGCCGAGCTTATTGCAGGCCGGAGCTTAGCGGTAGACCCGCTTTTTCATCGCCTTGGAATGCCCATATGGGTTTCAGCCCCCGAACTAATCTTCGAAGCGGCATCCCTTCCGCAGACTTGCTGTCGCCCAGGATACGGGATCTGCGATAAAAGGGCCTCAGCGAGGAGATATCTTCGCGGGAACGGGCATGGATGCGGGGCGCGTCGCTGGCCGCATTCGCCACTTCTGTGAATTTATTATACTTCAGCCAAGATGCTAATCGAGGGTCATAGGGTTCGTGGGGAGCGTCATGGAAGGCCGCAGCCGCAAGCGGTTCCTGTCCGTAGAAGAACTTGAGCTTTGGGCTCATGTCACGCGACATGACGAACCTCTGGCGCGGCCGCAGCCGGTTGGCGAGAGCCCATCAGCGCCGCCGCAAGAAACCGGGCCAGTTCCAAACGCCTCATTAAGCGCGCCAGGCAAGCCTCTGCCCAAGCCGGCGTCTCCCGCGAAAAACAAGCCTGTTTCGCCGCCGCTACAGGCGCCGTTCGATCCGCACATAAGCAGAAGGATTGCGCGGGGGCGCCGCGAAATCGACGCGCGGCTGGATCTTCATGGCTTGCGGCAGCAAGACGCCTACGTGGCTCTTCGGCGTTTCCTCGCCCGATGCCAGGCCGGCGGCCTCAGGCACGTCCTCATCATCACCGGCAAGGGCGGAAAGTCCGAAGAGATCGAGGAACGCGATTTTTGGAATTCGCAAGAGCGAGGCATCCTTCGGAGGCTGGTTCCGCATTGGCTTTCCGAGCCAAGCTTCCGCCTGCACGTGGTGAGTTTTACGGAGTGGCCTTGAAACATGGCGGCGCGGGCGCGCTTTACGTGACTATTCGCAAAGGCTCCCGCCATCCAAGGCACGACCGCGGGCGCGATTGACCGGTTTGCGGGCGCCGTTTTAATCATCCCGGAGCGCCTTATACTTACCGTACATGAGTTTGCTGCCTTGCAGCGGATCGTGAGAGCTTTCCGCCTTCAATCGATCCCGATTAAATGCGGGTCGATCAGTACAGTATTCGTTAAGGCAGGATGGTAAGGGAAAGCGCCTTGCCAAATTCTTAACTGGCGATGTTACGTCTCAACCACTTGATTTTAAACGAGAATTTTTAGATTTGCGAACCCTTTGCCGCGATGGCGCCGTGCTCATCCCGGTTAACGCTCGTATTGCAATTATATTTAACGGACTTTTCCGCGCACGTTTTTGCGCCTTTTCTGCGTGAAAACGCGCTCGAAGCGCGATTTGCGGCAGGAAGAAAATGAAAAACCGCGCCGTTTACCGTGGTTGCGTTAATCCCGGCCCAATATTGCTGAACTTAACGCTTTGTTTAGTTGCGTCAGCCGGTCCCGGCGCCGTCCGCGCCCAAGTTTCGATGACCATAAACCTGTTTTCTAGCTTAGGCGATAGATGGATAAGCCGCCATTCGACAAAGGCGCTGCAATAGCGACATTGGCCATTGCAAAGTCAATCATGGTCTGTTTTTGCCGCGGCGTTTCAAAAATATTGTTCTCGTTAATGCAACTTACGAAATCATGGATGGGCGTCTGTTTTATTGGTTTTTCCACAGAGTTAACGACGACATTATTATCGAGCCAATAATCCAGCTGAACGGCGACATCGGCAGCCTCTTATTTGTCTCGCTATGAATATGATGTCGTGCGGGTCCTTTGGAACTTAGCTGGACGGCCGAGTCAAGCCCGGCCATGACAGTGGGGGCCAAAATCCCCCAATGTTTTCATGGCTTATTATGGCGCGCGATCAAGGCTTGCACGGACGGCGGCAGGGGCGCGCCAGGCTCGACGTGCTTATCGGGCTCAGGGCGGCCAACATGGGTCCGCAATGGAAGAACGCCGCCCCAAATTGGAAGCGCATAATCCTCTTCGTCGTCGAGGGCCGGCCCGCTTCGCGCTTTGAGCGAAGCCGCTTCGATGGTGACGCGCAGCACCGAAACCGCCTTGAACTCCTTTTCGGTGGTCGGGCGCGTTTCAGCCCAGCGGCCCGGTAAATTGTGATCGGTCGTGGCGGCGAGCGCACGCTCGGCTTCCGCCGCACCGGTCACAAGTTCCGCCAAGCCATGGATGACCACAGAGCGGTAGTTCATCGAACTGTGGAAAGCGGAGCGCGCAACCACGATACCGTCCAGCACCGTGACGGTCATGCAAATGGGAAGGCCCGGCGCCATGACTTTGGCGAATTGCGACGCTTTCGCCCCGTGGAGATAGAGCGTGTCGCCAACGCGGCCATAAATCATGGGGATGACGAACGGCCGTCCATCCTCGATGAAGCCGACATGCGCGACCAGAGCTTCGTCCAGGAGAGCGTGAATAGCATCGCTATCGTAGTTCGCGCGGTCGCTTCGCCGGATCTTATTCAACTTTCCCGCGGGATAAATCGCCATCTTCCGGTCCTCAAACGCCGCCGCTGCGCTGACGCTCCAGATGCCGGCGCAAAGAGACTTGCGCGTTCGCGTAAGGTTCTTGATAGGCGACGCTCCAATAGCGCAAATCCTCGACGCGGATCGGCTCGCCGGTGACCGCACATTTTACATAGGCGCCATTTTTGAGAACCTGGAACTCCCCGTCGAGATAACGGATCTTGGCCTCTTGTCCAAATGCGAAGGAACGCTCGATTCGATTCATGCTTTGCCTATGCCTAAAGTAGAGTGCCCTGGCCGCCGTCGTCCTTGTTGACCGGAACAGCTCGCCGTGAAGCCTGAGCGGCGCTCCGGCGGCGCAATGCAGGCTCGCCTGCCTCGCCGGCGTCGGTCCCAACATAATGAGCGGAAACGTGACCATCCGCAAATTCAATGTCAAGGGCGGCTTCCACCTTGAGCGCTGCGGCGCGGCGTATCACCTCACCCTCGGCTCCCCTCACAAGCGCGAACCCCCTATCGAGGATGCTCTTGTGGCTCAAGCTCCTCAAAAGCTGGGAGAGCGACCCATCTCAAATGCCTTGCGCTTCAATGTGTTCCGCGCGCCCTGGGCTGCTCTTGCCGCCAGCGATTTGAGCCGCTCGCGCTGCCTTACGGCAGGAGCGGCGAGCAGGCGAGGATTGAGCCTTGCGGCGCGATCGGTCAAGCGCTCGCGCTTTTTCACGATGCCCTCCCGAAAGCACCGCAACGTCCCATCGCCAGCCCGGCTCAGCCGGTCCGCTGCGCGCTCCAGCGGAAGCTTGATAAGGCGCGGCGTGAGCCGGACCGTGTAATTTTCGAGCCGGCCGCGCGAGCGCTCGCTGAAATGACGAAGCGATTGTCCGAGGCGAGCGCCAGCGGCGTCGGCGCGCTGGCGCGGCACTGCCAGAAGCGTGTGAGGGCGGGGCAGCCCGCGTTCGGCGCTCCTGAACTCCGCGCGAAGCCCTTCGAGATGACGGCGCACGCATCGCCTCACGCGATCGGCGCATTCCGACAGCCGCAGAACAAGGTCCGAATGTTTCGGCACGGCCCACTCGGCGGCTTTCGTCGGCGTCGGCGCCCGCGCATCGGCGACGAGGTCGATCAAGGTCCAATCCGTTTCGTGTCCGACCGCGGAAATCAACGGGATCGTGCTATCGGCAGCGGCGCGCACCACTGCCTCCTCGTTAAAGCCCCATAGATCTTCGAGGCTGCCGCCGCCGCGCGCCACGATGAGCAAATCCGGCCTTGGCAGCGCGCCCAGCTGCGGAAGCGCATTGAAGCCGCGAATGGCGGACGCAACCTCGGCGCCGCAGGTTTCGCCCTGCACGCGCACGGGCCAAAGCAGCACGCGCGCCGGGCAGCGCTCTGTGAAGCCATGCAGCATGTCGCGGATGACCGCGCCCGTGGGCGAGGTGACGATGCCCACCACTTGCGGCCAAAACGGCAGCGGCTTTTTTCTCGCCTCATCGAAGAGGCCCTCGGCGGCCAGCTTCTTCTTGCGCTCCTCAAGGAGCGCCATCAGCGCGCCCGCGCCCGCCGGTTCGAGTTGATCGATGACGATCTGATAGCTCGACTTGCCCGGAAACGTCGTGATGCGCCCGGTGACGATCACCTCAAGCCCTTCCTCGGGCTTGAATTTCAGTTTCGCGAATGCGGTGCGCCAGATCACGGCGTCGATGCGGGCGCTGTCGTCCTTCAGGCAGAGATAGGCGTGGCCCGAGCTGTGCGGCCCGCGATAGCCCGAGATTTCGCCGCGCAGCCGCACCAGCCCGAACGCATCCTCGACCGTGCGCTTTATGGCCGAAGATAGCTCCGAGACTGTGAACTCAGCGATATTCGAGAGCGGCGCCGCTTGCATCTTCGTTAACATGAACCCGTCGTTTAGCGATGTCCATAGCCTCGACCATGACGCGATTCGCGACGCCTTAGCCAAGCAGATCGGCGCCGCTGTTGAGCGGGCGGCCGCTCGTTCGAATGGACGGGTTGAAGGCGTCCCAGCCCTCCCCGCTTGGATCCTAAGCAGAGTTCGCAAAAGTGGCCTTCCCGGTTTTGCGAAAAAACTCTGCGAAAACAGAAGACTCTAAGCAGGCATTCGTTGGCTAGCCAAGGAAAGTCTGCTTAGCCCCATGGCCCGCGCGTCCAACCCGATGCGCCTCCGGTCGCGACGGGCGCTACCGAGGCATTGAGGCGCGGCTGCGATTCGTCTGTGGTGCGATCCGGTCCGAAACGCCAGAGCGGTATGAGAGCCACGCCCGCGAGAAAACCGCCAATATGGGCCCACCACGCAATCCCGCCGCCCATCGAGGGCGAAGCGAGGTCGATGAAACCCTGCGCGAACTGAAAGACAAACCAGATGAGCGCGTAAGCGAGCGCGGGGATTTTGAAGAAAAACGGGATGATGACGATAAGGATCAGAATGGTGAGCTTCGCGCGCGGAAAGGTGGTCGCGTAGGCGCCAAGCACGCCTGCGATGGCGCCGGACGCTCCAAGCGCGGGCACAGCCGAGTCCTGGTTGAAATAGGCGTGCGCAAAGCTGGCGCTGATCCCGCAAATTAGATAGAAATTTAGGAATTGCAAGCGCCCAATGCGCCCCTCAAGCGACGACCCGAAAATGAACAGCGTCCACATGTTGAGAATAAGATGCCACCAGCCGCCATGCATAAATGTGCCTTCGATGAAGGGAAGGTAGTCATTGGCGCTCAACCCATATGCGGCGGCCCAGCTCGGGTCGAAGTAACGGCGCGGGACCAGGGCGTGCTCGAAAGAGAAGGCGTTCGCCGCCTGCGGGTTGAGAGAAGTTTGGTAGAGAAAAACCAAGGCGTTGATCAAGATCAGGCCATAGGTGACAAGCGGCGCAAAAGGTATCCTGATCGAGTCCTTGAGTGGAAACATAGCGGAGCGCTTTTGCGAGAGCTGAGCAGAGTTCCCAAAAGCATGCCCTCAGGCTTGACCCGGGGTGGCCTTCCCGGTTTTGGGATAAACTCTGCGAAAACAAGAGACTCTAAGCAGACATTCTTTGGGCAGCCAAAGAATGTCTGCTTAGACCGGCTGCACAGCCGTGATTTTCTGCTTGATTGCGGTCAAAACTTCCTCCACGTGGTTAAATATCCAGTAATGGCCCGCCCCGTCGAGGCGAAACAGCTCGCAGCCGGGGATGATTTCGGCCAAGCGCAGCGACGCAGCTACGGGCACGTTGTTGTCCGCCGTCCCCTGCCAGAGCAGCACGGGCGCCTCGATCGCGCCGAAGGGGATATTCCAAGGGCTGGCGAAGATTTTCATCTCCTGCACCACGCCTTGAATCCCCGGCCGCAAGCCCTCCAAAACTCCAGCGAGAATGTTTGTCCGGATTTCCGGCCGCGACAAGATCGGCTGGTCCGAGGCGGTGGCCCGCGCCATGACAGCCCGGTACATGGGATCGGGAATTCTCAGAAACATGATGCGGCTCGCGAAAAACGCGGCTCGCATTGCGGAGGTCGCATGCGGGAGCATCCGGAAGGTGACGAGCTGCGCGCGCGGCAGACGGTCTGGACCTTCCGGGGGATGCAGCGGTCCGATGGGACTGATCAGCGCGGCGGCCATGACCCGCTCCGGCAGAAGCGCCGCGCACGCCGCCGCATAAGGGCCGCCGCCGGAAATGCCCGCCACGGCGAAACGATCGAGGCCGAGACTATCGGCGAGCGCGCTGACATCGCTTTTCCAGGCGGCGAGCGTCCGGCCCGGCTGGAAATCCGATAGCCCAAAGCCCGGCCGGTCGGGCGCAATGATGCGCAAACCCAACTGCAGCGCCGGGCCGTGGACGAGGCGAAACATGAAGCGCGATCCGGGCGTTCCGTGGAACGCGAAGACGGGGATCCCGGTTGGGTCGCCGTATTCCGCGTAGCCCAGTCTGCGCCCGTCGCGGAGGCCGATGACCCGGTCTTCGCCGGGGAAGCCAGCCGCCGCCGCGAAATCGGAAAGGCCCTTCGCCAAAGCCATATGTTCTTCCCCCCGCCGTTGAATATTCAGGCTTCGAGATCTAGATATATGCAGTAAGGCTCCTGAAAAGAGGAGCGCTCAGAACTAAATGTTAGCACATCAAGGGAGATAACGATGGCTGACGATGTAACGGGCAAAGGTCAAGGTGGACGCATGCCAGCCCGCTATCAAGACCAGTTTCATTCTTTCCGGACAGAAGTGGACAGGCTTTTCGACAGCTTTCTCGGCGGAATCCCAGCGCTGTCGGACTTTCGTCAGGGTTTTCCCGCGGCGCAAGGGCTGACGCCGACGCTGGACGTGAAGGAAACCGAAAAGGAACTCGTCGTGAAGGCCGAGCTGCCGGGCATCGACGAGAAGGACATCGAGCTCACCATCCATGACGGCGTTCTCAGTCTGCGGGGGGAGAAGAAGATCGAGCACACTGACGAGCGGGAAAACTATCACGTCATGGAGCGCAGCTACGGCTCGTTCCAGCGGTCGATCCGGTTGCCAGAAACGATCGACGAGGACAAGGTGGAGGCTCGATTCGACAAGGGAGTGCTGACGGTTACACTTCCCAAACGGCCGGAAGCGGTCAAGGCCCAGAAAAAGATCGAGATCAGGAACGCTTAAGTTTCGAAAGCGATACGGATGGGAGAAGGAATGATGTTGCAACGCCGCTGCTTCTCCTCCCCGTTGGCGCCCGCGCGGGTGTGCAGCAAAAGTGACAAAACAAGCTCGCCCTGGCGGCTTGTACGAAGAGGTCAGGGTCAGGCGGCGTCAGAAATTTGGCGGTTGTTCTTTGCCTGAAGTCCCGGCCGGCCTAAGCTCGGCCCTTGTCACTGGCTGGCGCCGTGCTTGTGCCTCAATGCCTCGATCTCGGCGAGGATTTCAGGGCTATCCCACTCCGCAGGGCCGAGAAGGCGCGCAATCTCCTGACCGTTTTCATTCAATACCGCGGTTAGGGGCAAGCCCGCCGCATTCATGCTGACATTGGCTTCGCCTGTGCTGTCGTTATAGAGCTTCAGATGCGCGATGTGCTGATTAGCGAAGAATGCGGCGGGCGCTTTCGGGCCGCTGCGGTCGGTGCTCAAGGCCAAAACCGCGAAACGTTCACCGAGCTTCGCCTGAAGCCTATCGAGCGACGGCATTTCCACCTTGCAAGGCGCGCACCAAGTCGCCCAAAGGTTCAGTAACACCATATGCCCGCGCCACTCTGATAATAGCCTTGCTCGCCCTTCAGCGTCGGTGAAGGCGATGTCAGCGATGGGTTGTGGCTCAGCGTGGTAGATGAACTTCCCCAAACCGGCCTCGGGCGAGGCCGGGCGGGACATGATCCCAGGAGACCCGAAAAGCAAGAACGCCGCAACCATGCCCGCCGTAGCGGCCAGCACAGCCAAAGCCGCGTACTTTCCAGCCCGGCTGAGAAATACGGCCGCTCCCGCCTTTTTTTTTAGGTCATCGCCGCCGCCCATGGCATTAAGGGTGCCACCTTGCCTTTCGCTCGTCAAGGCGGCGCGCTTTTTGCCGGCCGGAGCCGTGTTCACCCTTAAGCATACTTGTTCTGGCGGTTTCCTAGCGCATAAGCATATCCGGCCTTCATTTCCTGCAGCGGCGTTCTGCGGTTCTCTTTCCAGACCTGATCCTTGTTCTGATCTATGCTCCGGTCTTGGCTCTGATCTGCGTTCCGGTCGAGGCTCTGATCCGGGCCCCGATCTAAGTCCTCGTCTACGCCCCGATCCAGGCTCCGGTCCGCACTTTGATCTAGGTCCTCGTCTACGCTCCGATCCACGCTTTGATCCAGGTCCTGGTCTACGCCCCGATCTGCACTTTGATCAGCGCCGCGATCCACGCGCTGATCTTTTCTAACGATCCTGATCTTCTCCTCCGTCTCCGAGAGCTGGCCTCTCTCCACGATCTGGTCCATGTCTCCTCACTCCAATGAGAACGCTTCGCCGCCGGTGGACGGCGCTGGCGCCTGCTCTTTCTTTATATGAATGCGTAGCAGGCGCGGACGTTCCGGGCTGACGGTCGCTTCTCAGCGCCTGGCGCGCATCCGAACGGACGAGTCCCAGGAAGGGGATCAAGGATCGCCCCAAGAGGCCGGGGAAGATGAAGAATGGGAAAATAGAAAGCAACCGGAGGCTACTTTATTCCTTTTGCAATCAGGTGAGGGCCGTATTTTTTGTCGCTGCCCTGAATGTGGTTGAGCAGCCATTTTCTCAAAAAGTTCAGGACCTCCATCGACAGTGTTGCGGCGCCGCCTTCCTGATACTTCTTCTTCACGTCCAGAACCTGTTTGGTTAGGTCGTCATGCTCTTTTTTGTGCTCTGCCGCGGCTGGATAGCCGGTTCTGGCAAAAAGAGTTTCCTCATGCTTGAAATGGGACGCCGTGTAGGAGATCAACCCGTCAAGCACTCTACCCAGGATTGCCTGACTTTGCTTGGCTTGCATAGCGTCGTACAGGTCGTTGAGCATCGCCACCAGCTTTTTGTGTTCGGCGTCGATGGTAGGAATGCCCACTGACAGTTTTTCATTCCATTCCATAAGCGGCATCGCAGTCTCCTCTATCAGCTGTTCAGTTTAGGGATTGGCCTACGCAAGAATTCTTCCAGGTGTTGGTTCAATTGGTTGCTGACGGCGGCGAGCGTTTGCACTTGATCGTTCGTGCGATCCGACGACGTAGCGATTTCATTGATGTGAAGACTGACCTTCTTGGTTCGCTCGGCGGCTTCTTCCGCGTTTGCACTGATGTTCTTGGTGACGAACGTCTGCTGTTCGACGGCCGCAGCGACGGCGTCTTCGATAAGGCTGATCTGGCTGATTGCTCCGGCGACGTCAGTCACCGCCTCCACCGTCAAACGGGTGGTGGCGGTCAAATTGGTTAGCTGCGATTTGATCTGCTCGGTGGCGTGAGCGGTCTGACAGGCCAGATTCTTGACCTCGCTGGCCACCACCGCGAAGCCCTTGCCTGCTTCGCCGGCCCGCGCCGCCTCGATTGTCGCGTTGAGAGAAAGGAGGTCGGTTCGCGCCGCAATGGCGCCTATCATGGCGAGAATTTCGCGGATTTTGCCGACTGCGGCCACCATGCTCTGGATGATGGAGTTTGCATCTCTCGCCTTGCTGGCGGCTTCGGAAACGACCTCTTTGCTATTGGCGATCTGATGGGCGATTTCGATGGAGGAGCCAAGCAGCTCCTTGGTTGCTTCCGCGACGGCCCCGACATTGGCGCTTGTCTGGCCGGCGTCGTTGCCGGCCGACATGGACTTGAAGTTGATCTCCATTTGCGCCATGCCAATGTCGTTGACGATATTCAAGAGCGCTTCCGTATCCGCTGTCACGGTCGTGGAGATGGACTCCATGCTCTCGAGTTCGGCGGCTCGATGATGTTCGCGCATCTCGTTCAGGGCGTTTGCCAATGCCCGAAACATCCGAAGGTGCTGCATGATGACAAGCGCCGACAGGGGGCAGCCGGCAAAAAGCACGGCTGAAAGGCAACCTATGGCAATGTAATCCGTCTGGCCGGGACCGGCATGCGACAAGGCCCTTCCGGCGAGAAAGGCGACCGGCGCGACCGTACAGAAAGCGGCAATAACGGCTTTAAACAGAAGCGCCAAGACGGCCTCGCCGATAATTGAACATCAAAGCTCAAGTCGATGAAGCACAATACACTTACATGGGAAATAATATGTCTGGATTGGCGCGATAGGATTCGGCGTTTTCTTTCATAAATCATTTAAGAGTTCGGTTCGATGTAAATATATTTACTTTGGAATTAACGCGGGACGCACGCGCCGTGTTACTGCTTCGAAAGTGTAATTCCACGGCATCTTTTGGGCGGTCCTGCAGCGTCAAGACGACGACGCGGCCCAGGCCGGCCTGCGTTTCTCGATGAAGGCGCGCACGCCCTCCTCGCCCTCAGGCCCGCGCGCGGCCTTTGCGAAGACTGCGGCGGCGTGCTCAACGAGGCTCGCCGGGTCTTCGAAGCGCGCGCGGCGTAGAAGCTTCTTCGTCTCCGCAATCGCGCCCGGCGCGCAGGCAAGGATTTGCTGCACCGTTATGGCGATGGCGGCTTCGAGGTCCGCATCGTTTTCGCAGACCTTGTGCACAAGCCCGATGCGATAGGCCTCGCCCGCGCCGAACCGCGCGCCGGTTACAGATAATCGCTTTGCCTCCGCATAGCCGAGCCGCTCGACCAGGAACGGCGCGATCTGGGCAGGGATCACGCCGAGCGACGTCTCGGGCAAGCGAAAGCCGACATTGTGCGAGGCGATGGCCACGTCGGCGGCGCAGGCAAGACCGAACGCGCCGCCCATGACGCTGCCTTCCAGAACGGCGACGATGGCGAGCGGCGAGTGCGCATACGCCGCGCAGACATGCCCGAATTTGGCGTTTGTTTCGGCCACAGGGTCCGTCTCATGCGCGATGGGCGTGGCCCTCGCGACGGCCATATCTTTCAGATCGGCGCCGGCCGAGAAGTGCCCCCCGGTCCCGCGCAAGATTATGACGCGAACGCCGCCGCCTTCCGCCTCCGCCAGCGCGTCCAAAAGCTCGCCGAGCATGAGTTGCGACATGGCGTTTCGGACTTCCGGCCGGTTCAGCCGGACATGCAGGACGCCGCCTTGCCGCTCAAGTAAAAGCGCGCTCCGATTTTGCTGGGTCACGGGGTTCGTCCTTCTTTTCGCGAGGCAAAGTGCCTTCCAGCTTGCAAATGATGCCGAGCATGATTTCGTCCGCGCCGCCTCCGATCGAGACAAGGCGCCCATCGCGAAACGCGCGGCTCAAAGGATTGTCCCATGTGTATCCCATGCCGCCCCAATATTGCAGGCAGGAGTCGGCGACTTCACGAATGAGACGGCCGCATTTTAATTTCGCCATGGAGGCGAGCTTTGTCACATCTTTGCCCGCCACATACTCCTCGATTGCGCGCCAGGTCAGCGAGCGCAATGCCTCCACTTCGGTGCGCAACTCCGCCAGCCTGAAATGCACAACCTGATTGTCGAGCACGGACTTGCCGAAAGCCTTTCGCTGGCGGGTATAATCGATGGTGGCGTCGATCAGCCTGTCGAGCATGGTCAGCGAATTCGCCGCGCCCCAAAGCCGCTCCTCCTGGAATTGCAGCATCTGGAGGGTGAAGCCCATGCCGTCCTGGCCGATCACGTTCGATTGCGGCACGCGGACATCGTCGAAAAAAAGCTGCGCGGTGTCGGACGAAAACATGCCAACTTTCCGGATCTTCTGACGCTCGATGCCCTTCGCGTCCATGGGAACGACGATCAGCGACTTGTTCCGGTGCGCCTTGCCTTCGGAGGTGTTGGCGAGCAGGCAGCACCAATCCGCCTTGAGGCCGTTCGTGATCCACATCTTCGAGCCGGATATGACGTAATCGCCGCCGTCCTTGCGCGCCGCCGTCTTGATCGCCGCCACGTCGGAGCCGCCGCCCGGCTCGGACACTCCGAGACAGGCCACCATATCGCCCGCAATCGTGGGCATGAGCCACTCGCGTTTCAGCTCTTCGCTGCCGAAGCGGTGCAGCGCGGGCGTCGCCATATCGGACTGCACCCCGATGGCCATGGGCACGCCGCCGCAATTGCAGACGCCGAGCGCCTCGGCCACCACCGCCGAATAGGAGAAATCGAGGCCCAACCCGCCATAGGCTTCGTCATATTTGACGCCGAGCACGCCGAGCGCGCCGAGCTTCTTGAACACCTCATGCGATGGAAACGCTTCGGCGGCCTCCCACTCGTCCACGAATGGGTTGATCTCATTTTGGACGAAGCGAACGACCGTGTCGCGGAGCTGTTCGTGTTGTTCCGTGAGCAGCATGGCGTTTCCTCCTTATTGTCCGTCCGCGCACCATGAAGTAATTACGATCTTATAATGCAAACGCGCCAACCACCAAAAAACTACCTATTTCGAAAAAAATCCTTTGACGCATAGCCAACCATAGGCGATGGCGGCAACACCTGCACCCGCAATTCGACCGCTTCCGCTTACACCTTGAGGCAGATGCTCTCCGGTAATAAGGCTACAACGATGGCGACCATGGGAATCCCTCCCAAGAACACCATCGCGCATCCAACTAGAATGATCAGCACACCCTCCATTCGCGTCGTTGGTCAGATATTACGATCCAAGGCGCCTGATAGAAGGGGGCTGACTTTGTGTTGCGCTGAGCAAAGGAGAAGAAGCGTTGGCGGCGTTGCTACATAAGGTCGAGAAATTAAGGGAAGCGATATTTCACAATCTTGTGTATCGGGTCATGGCGATCGTATCGAGCGGCGATGGTTCGCCGGCGTCTTCACATTCTCGCGCTGCGGCGACATGGCGCTTCCGCCGCCGCATTGCCTGAGGTCTACTTGCAAGCAGAGGGCGATTGACATCGCCACCGCAATAGTGCGTCCGGAAAAGTGCGAAGCGGTTTTCCGGTAAGATGCACGATAAACAGAAACTTATAACCTATCCGCTTCCATCAAAAGCGGATAGGTTCTAAGTCGTAAAAAGGGGCAAAAGTCCGGGCAATATCTTTCGCGAACACACATTACGTCATGGCCGGGCTTGATCCCCGGATCAAGTCCGAGGACAGGCCGGCCATCCAGATCACATTGAAAGATATGTGTTTTCTGCTCCTGGATGGCCCGATCAAGCTGTGCCATGACGAGAGTAGTTTGCTGGCTGCCCGGACTTTTGCCCCTTTTACTCTAAGTCGCTCTAAGTCGCAGCGCGGATGGCGAAAATTGATCAAACAAGGTCGCCCATGGTTCTCTGGCGATGGTTTCTTATCTTCTCCGTTTGTCCATGGACAATGGGGCTTGCACCGTTGAGCTGGCAGGATAGCTTTTTGACGCGCGTTGAGCTTTTGGCTCTGATTGAGACGTTCAATGCGGAGCTTTTAAGCCATTCAAGCGCGACCCTGACTTTGGAGCGATGGTGCAGCGGCCATGGTCTTGCGCCCGTCGCGAAGCTGGTCGCACGCCTTGATCGGGGCGCGCAAAAGCCCATCGGAGACCAGGATCGTGAAAGGCTGGCGATCGGAGCTGGCGATCAACTGCTCTATCGGCATGTCCAGCTTTTTTGCGGGGACAAGCTCTTGTCGGAGGCCGACAATTGGTACGTTCCAAGCCGGCTGACGCCCGAGATGAATCGCCTGCTGGAGGGAACCGACACGCCTTTCGGCCGCGTGGTTCACGATCTCGATTTCCGGCGCGAGACGCTTTCGGCAAAACTCCTATGGTCGCCGTTGCCCGAGCGCTGGGATGTCTCGCCAGCGCTGCTCGCCGTTCCAGGAAGCCGCCTCGAAGCTCCGGATCACATCCTTGAGCATCGCGCAATCCTGCGCACCAATGGCGGGGCGCCTTTTTCTTTCGTCGTCGAGACCTACACGCGTGATGTGCTCGCCTTCCCTCTCCCGCAATGACTGTGCGGGGCCGGTTAGAGCCGTTTCACATAAGGGGCGATCGCAGGCTTTGCAGGCAAGAAAATCGACGCCGCCCTCTTTTTGTCTTGGCCGGGCTTGCCCCAGCCATGCAGTAAAGAATTGAAATTATGGCTTGTTCTTTGGACGCTGCTTTAAGGGCGGCTATGCAATTTGCATAGCGCCGGCTTTTCCATCTGCGCGTTTGCGGGGATGACAGTTTACCCTATAACGCGAAGCCGCTTACCAAACCACGCCTCTGAACAGATCGAGACGCTCCTTCAAATAGTCGTGCTCCACCGACAGCCCTTCGTTCCCGAAAACCAGCGTCTCCTCATTACCCTCCGCGAAGCGCGGCCATTCTAGCGCCTCGCCTCCATTGGGATTGCCGCTCTTGGCGAAATTCGTCCAATATATAACCATAAGGCGGCTCACCTCATAGTTGTGCGGGTGCATGAACTGCGCGATAGGAAAGGGAACGACCCGGCGAATATTGCCGAATGCATAGGCCACCTCAAGGCCGTGTGGCGTTCCGCCGATCAAGCGCAATATTGGCGGCTGAAAATCGAAGCCATAATGATAGACCGCCTGGCCTGCTTGGCTTGCAGTTCGGGCGATCATGCGCGCCGGTTCCACAAAATTTGCGTCGCCCCAAATGTGGTCCGCAAGAAAGTCGGGCGTCATGAGCAGCTGTGGCGGGTAGAGATCCGAGAGATCGTCGAGCTGAGGAGCCACGGCGTGGAGCACCTCATCGGTCGAAGCGTGAAATGCGCCGCGCAAGAGCACGCCTTCATAACTGTTGGCGCCGACGATAATCGGGATGTGCAGCTGATCGCCGCGCGCAAATACGGGCTCGATCTGATCGGTCAGCAGTTGGCCGTCGAGAAACGGCGTCTGATCGGAAAGCTCAGGAATCGCGCTCAGCTTGGCCCGGATGTCCTGCCAGCTTTTGCTCCTCAAACCCGCCAAGGCGTCTTCCGCCTTGAGCCCGAACGCGCGCGCGGCTCTCTCGCCATACTCATGAGCCGCGAGAAACTTTCCTGCGCCTGTGGTTAGCGTTGGGGCGATCCAGCGTCCCCCGCCGCTCTGAATGATGGCTTTTTGGAAAAGACCGCGAGCTGAGGGCGCGGTCATGAGGGCAAGCGTGGAGACGCCGCCCGCCGATTTGCCGAATAGCGTGACATTCGAAGAATCGCCGCCGAAAGCTTCGATGTTGCGCTTGACCCATTGAAGCGCCGCGAGTTGGTCGAGCAGCCCAAAGTTCGCCGTAGGCTCATTCTCGGCCTTTGCTTCTTCGGTGAGGAGCGGATGGCCGAAAAAGCCGAGATAACCCAGGCGATAATTGAGGGTGACTACCACCACGCCTCTTTTCGCGAGGTTCGCCCCGTTATAAACCGGCATACGAGCGGAGCCTTTGTTGAAGCCCCCGCCATGCAGCCAAACCATGACCGGCAAACGATCCTCGGCCCGCTTCGCCGCCGACCAGATGTTGAGCGTAAGGCAATCCTCGCTCATGTCGCCGGCGGCGATATCCTTGCTTTTCTCTTGCGGGCAGGCCGGTCCGAATTCCTGCGCTGCACGCGTGCCGGTCCATGGAAGCGGCGGCTTCGGCGCGCGCCAGCGTAGAGCGCCGGCGGGGGGCGCTGCGTAGGGGATGCCCTCGAACACGCCAAGCCCATCCTCGACGACGCCCTCGATCTCACCGGATTCGATCACGGCATGAGACCGTATCTGGCCGAAGGAGGAGCTGGCGCCGGCGAGCAAAATAACAGGAATAAGCAATTTATGAAGCAAGCGGCGGATGGAAATGCCAGGGAAGTTCATGCGTGGGACTCTCTTGCAAAAAAATAACAAATCCGAGCGGCGACCCGGGCGGCAGCCTTATTCTGCCCGCAGCGTCCAGAAGAGCAAGCCCTCATGGCGTGAATTGGGATAAAGTTCGGCGCAAATTCTACAAAAAGCGCGTTTCCGGCGCCATCACCTTGACGAAATCAATCCCGCATTCGAGTGTGCGAAAAAATCGGCTTGACCCACATCGGTAGGGGTCGGGAAGGTATAGCCCTCCCCCGCCCTCCGAACAGCGCGTGCGATTTTCCCGCACATCGCTCTCCAGTTGGTAGTTTCCTCATCGGGAGCATCTCGCGTCGCGCCTGGCCGTGTTCGCCAGCCGCCTATACCCGCCGATTGGATGATTGCGTCGCAGAGATCTCATGAGCGATGCTTTTGTCTTCAGGACTTCAATTCCACAATCAGGAGGATTTCCGCCTGAACGCTGTCTTCCCCCGCCTCAACCGGAACAGCCGGCGATCGCGCAAAAAAGACGCCCCTTGTTGACGCTGGCGCGGAACCGCCCCCCTCCACGATGGAGAGGACGGCTCCGAGTTTCAGCCCCGCAGCGCCTGCATAGCGCCGGCCTTAGCCAAGGCGTTCTCGACCGCCTTCTTGCGCGCCTCGCTCGAATATTTTTCGGGCTCGGCCACCGAATAATTCGGTCCGGCGATCTGGTTCGAACCGGCCGCGACAACTCTGGTCAGGATATCGCCCACCTTATCGATATTGCGGATCGTGACTTTCACCGTGTTCGACGCGCGGTAGGTTACGGCTTGGCGCTTTTCCGCGCCTTCGGTCCGGTATTGGGGATGCACTGAGAAGTTGGATGTTTTCACATCCTTTTTTTCGACGCCGGCGCTCTCCAGCTCTGAGATGACTTTCGCTGTCTCCGCGCTGTTCCGCGAGACGGCGTTTTGCGCGTTTTCATCATCCGTGGCGACGCCGACGCTGATGGTAGCGATATCCGGCTTGACCTGAACGCTTCCCCATCCACTCACTTGGATGGTTGGGGTCTTTGGATCGATGCCGCCTTCATCGTGCATTTGCGCATACGCTTCGCTGGATAAAATAAGGAGAAAGGCCAAAGCCTCCACAAGCACGTCTTTTCTCATTGTCTGTTTCTCGCTAAATATTGCAATCTGCTAAAGCGTTCTAAGCCTCTTTTGGGACCTGATCGCGACGCCGGAGCAGCCCGCATACAACCGGACGCGGATAAATTTATCGGGCGAGCACTTAATCTCTTCCGCTTGAGGGCGGGTTGATCTAGCGTAAAAGTTCGGTAGCCTTTGTGGGCGTGTAGCTCAATGGTCAGAGCCGACGGCTCATAACCGTCTGGTTGTAGGTTCGAGTCCTACCGCGCCCACCA
>CAVYBZ010000022.1:0-321506 GCA_963766815.1 uncultured Alphaproteobacteria bacterium
CGTGCCGGCGTTCCATGACCGGAATCTCGTCCGTCAGATGGCGGACGCGGTTGCGCAGCTTGAACCGGGTTTCCTCATGTTCGGAGCGCAGGCGGCCCAGGCGGGCCAGTTCGGCGTCCACTTGGGCCTTTTCGATGACGAGCGGGTTGCCGGAGGCGATGGCCTTGACTTCCGCGTAAGTGAGGGCAGCCCCGTCAATGTCCTCGATGCGGCGGCGAGGTCGCTCTCGCCCGTCATCACCTGGCCGATGAACCGGGCCTTCGTTTCGAGGGTCTGCCATTGTCGCGCTTCGAAGGACTGTTCAGTGACATACCGAAAGACCTGCACTTCGGGGTTGGTGTTGCCCTGGCGCAGAATGCGGCCCTCGCGTTGCTCGACGTCGGCGGGACGCCACGGGGCGTCCAGATGATGCAAAGCAATCAGGCGCTCCTGGACATTGGCCCCCGTGCCCATCTTCTGAGTGCTGCCGAAGAGGATACGGACCTTGCCGAGCCCGACATGGCGGAACAATTGCAGCTTCGCGTCGTCGCTGTCGTGATCTTGGATGAACTGAATTTCGGAAGGAGGCACGCCTGGCGCGGTCAGTTTGTCGCGCATGTCCTCATAGACGGAAAATCCCCGGCCGCCGGTGGGGATGGACAGATCGCAAAAGACAAGCTGGGCGGAGCGATGGTGGGCGGTGTCGCGCCAGATGCGCTCGACCTGGGCGACGGCTTGGTTCACCTTGCTGTCCGGGTGATCGGGGAGGGAAGGATCATGCAACCGGAGGTCCAGCGCCGCTTTGCGTCCGTCGGTGGTGACGAGCAGCATGTTGTCCTGGCGGGGATCAACCCGGCCAGTCTTCAATGCCTCCGCCCGTTCGACCAACGACTCGACGATCTTCGCCAGTTCCGGGGAACAGGGCGCGCTGACCACCGCTGGCTTTCCGCCGCGCAGTTCCGGCACGGGAAGGCGGAGCATTTCTTGGGTCTGGATGTCAGCGACCTGCCGGAACTGCTGCATGAGTTCGGGGACATTGATGAAACGGGCAAATCGGGTGTTCAGGCGATAGCCGGAGCCGTCCGGGGCGAGTTCCATTGCCGTGACCGGCTCGCCGAAAGTGGCCGCCCAGGAATCGAAATGGTCGAGCTTGAGGGCTTTGAGGGCGGACATCTGGAGATAGCGTTGCATGGTGAACATCTCCGCCACACTGTTGGCGATGGGGGTGCCGGTGGCAAAAACCACCCCCGCGCCGGCGTTCTGGCGTTGCACGTGAAGCACCTTGAGGAACATGTCGAACGCCCCACTGCGGAGCGGTTTGGGGCAACCCGGCGATGCGGGTCATCTTGGAAACGTAAAAGAGGTTCTTGAAATAGTGGGCCTCGTCCACAAACAGCCGGTCCACGCCCAATTCCTCAAAAGTCAGTCCGTCGTCCTTGTGCTCGACGGCGGCAAGTTCCTTGAGTTTGCCTTCAAGACGCTTCTTGGCCCGTTCCAACATCTTGACGATCCGCGAGTTGTGTTCCTGGGTCTGTTGTTGGATGGCAAGGGACAACTCCCGCATCTCGCCCTTAATGAACTCCTCCTGCGCGGCGTGCGAGACCGGAATCTTCTCGAAGCCTGAATGAGTCATGATGACGGCGTCCCAATTGCCGGTGGCAATGCGACTGGTGAGCGTCTTGCGTTTGTCTTTCTCGAAGTCGTCCTTGGTGGCCGCGAGGATGTTCGCGCCAGGATAGAGCGTGAGCAACTCAGAGGAGAACTGTCCCAGCATGTGGTTGGGAACGGCAAAGAGGGGTTTGCGGGCCAGGCCGAGGCGTTTCAATTCCATCGCGGCGGCGACCATGGTGTAGGTCTTTCCCGGCGCCAACCACGTGCGCCAGCAGACAATTGAGGAGTTGGAGGATGCGCCAGACTCCGGCGCGCTGGTGGGGATGCAGATTGATGGTGGAACTAACCCCCGGCAGGCGGAGATGATCCCCGTTGAAGGAACGGAGTCGCACGTTGTTGAACTCGTCGTTGTATTTGCGGGCGAGGCGTTCCCGGCGCTCGTCGTCCTGCCAAACCCACTGCTTGAAGCGCTCCTTGATCTTCTCCTGCTTGTCGCGGGCAGCCTCGGTGGCCGGGGCGTTGATGACATCGCGGTCGGAGTCGGAGTCGTGATCATAAACGGTGGGGGTGCGGAGATTCAGGGCGTCATCAATCAATTCAAGCGCGCTGCAACGGTCGGTTCCCCACTCGGTGGTATTGGCGACGCTGAAACGGACACCGTAGCCGCCCTGGACCGTCCAAAGCCCAAGCTGGGGGGCGTGGCTTACGGAAATGCCCTCTTCGCCGAGCAATTCCCCGGCAAACCGGCTGATGTCCTCGGCTGGAATCCAGACGCTCCCAAGCCGCGCGTCAATCTCGGACGCCGGCAAGTCCGCAGGCTGAACCTGCCTGAGCGCGTCAATATTGGGCCGGAATTGTTTGTCCGCCAGGGCGGCCCGCCTCCGCCACGGCAAGCTTGGCCCGGACATTTCCCGAAAGATACTCGTCCTCGGTTTCCCACAAATCGGTCTGGGGATTGAGAAAAATGGTTCCCTTGAGGTCGGGCAGAAACTCCGAGGGTTTGCGATGGAGCAAGTGGGAGAGCAGGCTCAAGTCCACGCGTCCGCGTTCACCGAGCGTGACCAGAAGCGCATCCTGGGGGGTGCTGATCTGGGGCAGCGCCCGGCCGGGTTGGACCGTGCGTTCGCGGAAGATGGCGGCCTTGGCCGCGCGGCGCGTGTTGGGGTCGTAATGCTCCAGGGAAAGCAAGAGGGGCAGGTCGGGATCGCCTCGGAACGCGGACGTGTTGGCGCGCTCGGAAACCGGGCCATGCGTGGCGACAAACCGGTCGTAGATTCGGTTGAGTTGTTCGCGCGTGGCTTGAAGCTGGTCTTCCTCCGCACCTTCAACCTGCGCCCGCAGGCAACGCCGGACGGCATCCCGCAGACGAATTATGCCACGGATGCGCTGGGCGCGCGCCGTGGACAAATCATGCAGGAGATGCACCTCGTCGCCTTCGCGGATACCGATGCGCTCGTTGACTAGCGTGTAGGCGTTGGGTTTGACGTGCTCCGGTGCAGGGAAGGCATGGGCGAGCGACGCGTTATTGGCGGGGGCGCTCTGTGGGCGGAAGATATCGGATGGCAGCAGTGCGACAGCTTGGGCCAGCCTTTCTTGGAGCGGGACGCCGTTGCCCACTAACGTCGGTTCGGCATGGGCATACATCCTGCCTTCCAACTGCATCTCTCCGAGCATCATCTCCGGGTGGGCGGCGAAGTATTCATTCACCGGAATGGTTTGGCCGGCCGAGTTCGTGATCTCTACCACCTCTTTCCAGGCCGGGCCGGAAGGCAACTCACCTGGCAGACGCTTGTGGAGCATGACAATGTCGGTGGTGACTTCGGTGTTGGCGTTCTTCTTGAAGGCGTCGTTGGGCAGGCGGATAGCGCCAATCAGGTCGGCTTGTTGCGACACGTATTCGCGCAACGCGGTGTCCTGCTTAGCGGGATGCCTGGTTGCGGAATTCGGCCAAAGAGGGTTGACGGAGCAACCGGTTCTTCCGCCTGCGCTGTGGCAGCGGACGATGCCGAGAAATCGAGGGAGAGTTGTTGCCCGAGGCTGGAAGATGTCATTGAAGCCCTTCGGTTCCGTGAATGTGTGAGCATTCAATGACGTAATAGGCCGGGAGGGCAAGCGCAAAAATGCAGCAATTACATCCGCCCCGGAAAGCTCTCATGCGAAAGCCTTCGATGGCGAGCACGCTCAGCGTCACGCCGCCGATCCTCGGCGTGTCGCCGACATAAAGCTCCTCGCCGCCGAGCAGCGCGTCGAGATACATGGCGCAAGGCGGGATGGCGATGGGGGACAAAACGCCGGTAATGCAGAACTGTAGGAAGTTGATGAGTTCGTCCTGCAGGAGGGGCCGTCCGTTGTCCCGGGGCACGGTAAAGCTCGCCATGCGCCGCAGGTTCAGCACGTCGCCAAGCCCGTCTTCTTGGTCGGCAAGCGCGCGCTTGAACTGTGCGATCTGCACATCGCCGAAAGCTTTCGGGGCGGCGTGGCGCCGTCGTCGTCATAGACAAGCTCGGCAATGCGGCTCGTGCGCCTGAGCGGCGGCGTGTACATAAGAATGAGCGCATGCTCGCTTTCGAAATGCGCGCCCTCCGCCAGAAACCCCCGACGCCGCTCCTTGTCGATGGCGCGCGTGACGCGGTCGGGAAAGAAGGACCGCGGGGATCTGGATAGGAGGCCGAGGGCAGCCGCACCGCCTCGACCCAGAGCGCATAGCCGCTGCCAAGCCGGGCAAGCGCCGCGTTCACCCGCGCCGTGAGATAGTTTCGGGCTTCGGCCGTGGCGCTCGCGGTGTCGGGCCCACGAAAGAAGAAGCCGCCGAGCAGCGCGCCGTCCTTGCAGAGCACGACGCCCTCATCGATCAGCGCGGCGTAATTCAGGAGATCGGCGACGCCCTTCGCCTTGTCCCGGAAATGCTTCAAGGCCAGCATGATCAGTCCTTGCGTGAGGGGCGCGAACGCGCGGGGTAGTAGCTCTGAGCATGAAGCTGGCGCAGATAGACCCGCGACATCATCGGGTCCGCCTTCGCCATCATGCGAAACAGGCCGATCAGCACGCTCCAGACGACAAGCCCCGCGACGATGGCAGGCAGGTTCAGAATCGAGACGGCGACACCAACGCAGATCACCGCCGTGATGAGCACAAGCTCGCGCTCGCCGCCCAGGAACAGGTTTGGCGGATGACGCGCGGGGAATGGGTGCGGCGCAGCTCCCCATCAGATCACCGCGCCCTTGTTGAACAGCGTGTTCAAAATGTCGGCCGCGAACACCATGAGCGATACCACCATCACCAGCATGATGATGCGGCGCACGAATTCATTGATCTCGCCGCCGAACACGAGAACCGCGCCGGTCACGACAATGCCCAAAAGCGAAATGCCGTAAGCGACGGGGCCGGTGACGCTGTCGCGGATTTTCTGGAGCGGCGTCTCCCATTGAAGCCCGGTGGTCGTGCTTGAGGCGTGCGCCAGGGAAGGGAGAAGCAGAACAAGGACACTTGCGAGAGCGATGACGAAGGCTAGGCGAGAACGGCGCTGAAGTAGATCGGCTTTGTATTCATGTCAGTCTTCCCGTGTGGTGGTGTAACTGGCTCCATCGAAGCCCGTGACGCGGATCACTTTTTCGACGCGGCGGCCGCGAGGAGTTCTCGCGATGGAGACGACGAGGTCGATGGCTGTGGCGATGGCGACCTGCATGGGCGCGGCCGTTGCCTCGGCGACGAGATTTTCAAGGCGGGTCAGCGCCGCGGTCGCGTTGTTGGCGTGGATGGTCGCGACGCCGCCTGGATGGCCGGTGTTCCAGGCCTTCAGGAGATCAAGCGCTTCGGGGCCTCTCACCTCGCCCACGATGATGCGGTCGGGCCTGAGCCTCAGCGTCGCTCGCACAAGGCGGCGCAAATGACGGTCTCGCTCGTCTTCAGCGTCACCGCGTTTTCGCTTACGCACTCGATCTCGGCAGTGTCTTCCAGAATGACGAGCGTCGTCGGCGCAGGCCGTCGCCAGATGCGCGATCACCGCGTTCACAAGCGTGGTCTTGCCGGAGCCGGCGCCGCCGGCGATCAAGATCGTCCGACGCTCTTCGATCGCCTCCTCGATCAGCGCCTTTTGGCGAGCGGTAATCAGCCGAAGCCACATAATCGGCGAGCGTGAAGATTACGCCCGCTCTTTTGCGGATGGCGAAGACGGTGGCGGCGCCACCGGCGGGATCAGGCCTTCGAAGCGGCTGCCGTCCAAGGGCAGTTCGCGTCCAGGATAGGGCTTTCGCGGTGATGGCGGTTTTCGCGCCGCAGCGATGGTCGCCATCAAGGCCTCGGCCTGCGGGGCGGACATCGCGCCGATACGGGCCATGCCTTGTCCTGCCCGCTCCGCCCAGAGCGCGCCGTCGGCGTTCAGCATGACTTCCACCACCGTTTTGTCGGCCAGAAGCCCCAAAACCTCCCGGCCGAGCTCGCGCATGAGCTTTTCGCGAAGGCGGTCCTCGCGCTCCAAGCGCGAGGCGGTAAGCGAGGATTCGGACATGCGGTCATCGCGCCAGCGGAGGGTTGTTCAAACACTATTTCGGTTATATCCGATCAAAGTGTTCGCACAACGCGCCGGACGCAAAACATCCCCGGTAACCTACGGTTTGAGGAGTTCGTGCACTGGCTTATTCACTAGCCTGGCAAGCTTCGCCATGGTCTCGATGCAGATATTGTGCATGCCGCTTTCGATTTCGGAGACATGTGATTGGGCGATGCCGGTTAGTTTTTGAATATCACGCTGGCTCAGTCCTACTTCTTTTCTAGAAAATCCGGAAGTTTTGCAAATGCGTCCCGCTCTCCCTGGCTTTCGATAGGCGCGGTTGAGTATTTAGCGGGAACTGGCTTTGCTTTTGTCTTGGACGGAGTTGCTGTGGCTTTTTGAGCACGTGATCGGTTAAAATCGATCGAGTGCGAATTTGACGGCGCTTCGCTGGCGCCGCGTCTCGCAGCCAGAACGCTTTTCGCGCGGCTCGTCTCTGGAGCGGGCGAAGTCTCCACTTTGCGCGTCACTGCCTGCTTGCGCTCTTCGCGCGCGCCTTGCTTTTGACGGTCATAAAGCCCTCTGTCCCGAACTCGATCTGACAAAATCTATACCGCTCTTGGCTTAAACGGCAAGTTCGTCGTGGGATAGGGCGGCGACAAAGGCGCTTCCGAGGTGGCCCTCAATAATGGCGTCGAGAAAAGGCGGGGCTGTGCGCGCCAGCGCGGCAACGTCAGCGGCGCATTTGCAGCCAAATCGGCGCTTGCGAGGCCTCGACACGCGGCTCGCCGCCCACTTGCGATGCGGGCGATCCAGAAAGCCTGAGCCTGCTCTCTGAAGCGCTTGCTATCGGGAAGCGACTTAAGTGCGAGGTTGCCTGCGATGACAACAAGAAGGCACGCGAAGATCCTTCGGATCGCAACGACCGGCAGCGCATGCGCGAGCCAGGCGCCAACCGGCGCCGCCAGAACAGCGGTGACGCCCGCTGCGCAAACGGCCGGGACATAGATCATGCCGAGGCAATTGGCGCCGCATTGCGAAGGCGAATCCATGAGGGCGAACATGGCGGCAGCGGGCGGGGTAATGGCGAGCTGGATGGCCGCCGCCGTGCCGATGGCGCGCCGCTCCGGCAAATAAGACAGGAGCAGCTGGGCCGTGAGTTCCCCCGCCTCCCGTCAGCGCCGCCAAAGCGCCAATGCCAACGCCCTTCACTGAGAGGACAACCATGGGTGGGAGCGGCGCCAAGAGTTTGGACGTGTGAGGGTATCCGCATGAGGCGCCAAGCCCTGAACAACGCGAAACCAGCGAAGACAGCGGTCAGGAGCGACGCATCGATGAAACCCGTTTCATAAGCGCCGAGAGCCGACCCAAGCGCGATCGCCGGTGCGATGATGGCGTAGACTGTCCAATCGATCCCGCGCCTCTCGCGGCGTGCGCCTGAATGATCGAAACGCCGGTGAAGATGTTGGCGGCGTGGGTCGTCGCCACCGCCATTTTGAAGCTGTCGGCGCCGCCAACGCCCAACGTGGATAACGCCAGCGCAAGCCCTAAATCAGAACGAGACCGCTGCCGGCGCCAAGCATGCTGCCGATGACGCCGGCGCATGCGCCAGCCGCCATGCAGATGATCCATTCCATGGCTTTGCTCCTAAAATTGCAAGGTAGACGGGCTTAATCAAAAGCCATGACGCGACGTCGGGATATATCTGTTATATCCAATCAATGCTGTTCGCAAGATTTCAGCAATGGGGGCATCCGTCGCAAAGATCAGCTATTCGGAGTGGTTGCAGGGGTGCGCAACAGCTTTTGCAGTACTGGCCGGCAATTGGCTTCCCAGCACGACACGTCTCCGAGAGGCGCGCTTGGACAGAACCCTCAAGGCATTCGTCTCGGTCAGCCAAGCTGACGGCCGATATCCTCGATATTTGGCGCGCCGAAATAGGCGATTAGGGTTCTGATTGAGCCAAGAGACAACTTCTGAGTAAAAAGCAGTGAAAGCCTAGTCTTGGGACGAGAACACACAACATAAAATAGATTGCGATATCGCTCAAACGCTGCGCCGTTTCCTCCGATTTGAGCCGGATTGTCGACGAAACGTAAAAAATCGTCAAAATTGTAGTCATTCCAACCGCGCCCGAACACTGCAAGCACGTTTTCAAACTGAGCGCCTTTAACCCCGTGTTTGGTTTCAAAGGGCGAGTGGCCTTGAAGATATCGGAAAAGCTCACTCACTTCGGCGAACGGAACTTGCTTGAGCCGTTGAAGCTCTTGCAGGTTGCGAGGCATCTCGGCCGGCTGCGCGAGGGCCTCGGCCAAGTTCCTTTCGGCTCGCGCCACGGCCGCCCATTCTTCGGCGGTGACGAGATCGGCGAGCGCGTCGCGCTCAGCCTTCCAGGCGGCGGCGTGGGGCGAAAAACGATTGGCGTCGAACAGCTTCTGGGCGAATGCGCCCCAGCCCACATAGCGAACGAGCGCCGCTTTTTCCTCCTCCGTCGCTTCCCGCTCGGCTTCCTGCAGCTCTTTCAAGATGCGGATGGCCGCGAGATTGCCCTCCACCTTGGCGCGCTCGCCGCCCTGGCCGATTCCGTGCGCGGGCGTGATGCGAAAGCCGGGCGACGGTGCAGCGGATGGTTGCGTTTGGGCTAAGTCAACGGCGCCGTGATCAGGTCCTGGATCACCATCTCTTCGGCGACGAGCGGGATCTGTTCGAGGAGCGCCTGGCGCTCCGCTTCGGTCGCCGCTTCCGCCGCGCTCTTGCGCAGCCTCTCGCTCACCGCTTCGAACATCGCCTGCCCCTGGCGTCCCGTCTCTTCGAGATGGGAGGGCAGCATCCCGTTCCTCTCCATCGTCGCGTAGACGCTCGGGTAGCTCTCGATCAGAAAGCGCTTGTGCAGGCTCGCGAACCTGTCCGTCAGATCCATCGTCGTTGCTCCCCTTGTGCCGGCTCGCCGGCGTTGATGTCGGTCTGCGCCAGCTTGTTCGCCGGCGGCTCCTCTTGCTTCGCCTCGAACAGCCCGAAGAAAGAAAGCTGGTTGAGGCTCGGCCGAAATTTGGGAAAGCGAAGCGCCATGCTTGCCTCACAGCCGCGTCAGCATGCGCGCGAGCTCCGCTTGCGCCGCTTCGATCTTGTGAAGGAGGGCTCGGACGTTCGAGACCGGCGCTCCATCGCCTGCCCGCGTCGTCAGCCAAAGCTTCAACAGGCCGCCAAGCCGCCCCTGATCGGCGTTGACCTTCAGGAGCGCGAGCACAGCCTCATGGTCGAGCGTGGATTTGGGCCGGTAGCCGAGGCCAAGCTCTCGCAGATAGGACGACACCGGCAGCCGCACGGCGCCGGCGCGTTTCGCGATCTCGGCGCGCTCGGCGGGCGTGACGAGCACTTTCAGCGCCTTGTTCTGCTCTCTGATGTCCGGCCTGGTCAGAGGCGCCTCCCTTTGTTCCGCGGCGGCAGCCGCGTCCGCCTGGCGGACACCGTCGAAGGCGAAGCCGAGTAAGGATCGGAGCGTGGCCACCGCCACACATCTTGCCTGCTGAAATCTCCGTCCTTCATCGTCCTTCTCCGTCCCACTTCGTCCGGCTTGGTCCAACTCCGTCCGAGTTAGTCCTTCTGCGACCGCCTCCGTCCGGGTCCGTCCAACTCCGTCCTTCTTGGTCCGAACTCCGTCCCTCTCGGTCGGAGATTGACGGAGTTTGCCGAAGCAGATGATAGAGTATATCAGATCATAGGAAAAGGCATGTCCGGCGACAAGAACGGCAAAGCGAAAGCCTGGGGCGCGGGCCGGGTGGCGTTTTTGGCGCACCGCGCCGCGATTTTCGCGGCGCTCGCCGAAGGCTGGCCCGCAAGCGCCGTTCACGCCTCCTTCAAGGACCGGATCGGCGTCGGCTACCGCCAATTCAACCGCTATGTCGCCGCCGAACGCAAAGCGATGGAAAAGGAAGGCGAGAAAGAGACCCTGATGCAGGCCAGGCGCGCGGCGCCGTCAAGGAGCGCGAGGGTCGAGCCTTCCAACACAGAAAGCGACTCCGAACGCCGCGGCTTCCATTTCGATCCGACGGACCTCGCCAAGAAGACGCTCATCTGATCCAGCAACAAGGAGACACGCCATGACAAACGGCCCCATTCCGACCCGCACCGTCCACTTCATCTTGAACAGCAAGGGCGGCGTCGGGAAATCCTTCGTGGCGTTTCTGTTGGCTCAATATTACCGCCATCTCGGCGAACCGCTGCTCAGCTTCGACGCCGACGCCACCACCGCCACCTTCTCAAGCTTCGCCGCGCTGAAAGTGACGCGCATCGCGCTCATGGAGGGCACCATCCTGAACGCCCGCCATTTCGACGTCATGCTGGAGCCGATCCTGACCGAGGACGCGCATTGCGTCGTCGACACCGGCACGTCGAGCTTCGTCGCCATCTCGCATTACCTCATCGAGAACGACGTTCACGAGCAGATCCGCGGCTGCGGCAAGACCGTCATCGTGCACGCCATCATCGTCGGCGGCGCCACCTTGAAGGAGACGCTGAACGATCTCGACGAACTCGCCAAGCAATTGCCGGACGAGGTCGAGATCGTGGTCTGGCTCAACGAATACTTCGGGCTCATCAAGGAAGGCGGCAAGACCTTTCGGGACATGGCCGTCTACAAGGCGCATGCCGAGCGCATTCGCGGCGTCGTGCATCTGCCGCTTCGCACCGCCGCCACCTTCGGCGAGGACGTGAAGGAGATGGTGAAACGCCATCTCACCTTCGAGGAGGCGATCGGCTCGCCCGAGTTCACGCTCATGGCCAAACAGCGCTTGAGGATAATCGAGGCCGACGTGCAGGCCAAACTGTCGGCCGTGCTTATAGTCCATGGCGGCGGGCGGTCCTTTCGACGTGAAGGAGCTGATCGGCGAGGTCGCCAAGCGCCACCACATTCTATTGTCGGAGGACGATCCCGTCCTCGTGACGCTGACCTTGAACGAACTGATCCTGACCCGCGCCATCGCCGAGATCGAAGCCCATATCCAGGCTTGCAAGGAACAGGCGTCCATCGCCGCGGCGGAGCACATCGCCGCCTCGAAGGCGCTTGCCGAAGACATCGTCACCGCCGGCGCCGTCTATCTCGCCGGCGAGCTTCGCGCCGCCGTCGCCGAAGCGATCGCGGCCCTTGGCGCAGCAGTGGCCCAGAGCATCGAGCGTCAGCCCGGGCCTTCATCAGATCGGAGCGCCCCTTCCGGTTGGGTGTGGTTCGGCGCGGGCGTCTTGTTGGCGGGCGCTCTCAGCGCGATTGCGTTGTCGATAGCCTGGCGCATTCGCTGAATGAGCGCCCGCAATGCGGGTGCAGATCGAGGTGGCTCAGGCGTCTCAGCGTAACTGCCTACTGCGGAAGCCAAGCTTAAGGTAACTCGGGCGCTTAATCCCAGAAGCCGACATACAGGCGCGCTTCGATCAGCCTTGGCCAATCCCCAATTCAGAGGGCAGCACCACCTCGGACACCGGACGTCGCCATTCGGCGCGACATGCGATACTCAAGCGCGAACTCTGATTAGTCCGCGGCACCTCTGTCAGCGGGAGGAAATGCTACGCTGGCGAAAAATGGAAACTTGGGTCGAAACCGGTCCGTCGAACATTTACTTCGAGACCGGACATGTGTTGGCCGCATTTTAATTCGGCCGCGCGAGCAAATAATCCTGCGCATCCCGTCCCTCGACGAACTGCACATCCTGGTCGTGGCCGAACGGCTTGGCCAACTCACGCACCCGGGGCCGCGCATAATCGCAAGCCCTCCGCGCGCACTTCGCCGTTTAAGGCGAAATGGGTATCCCCTTCACTGACCCTGGCTAGCAGAAGCGCCGGAAACTATGGGTTTTCCCGTGATCGTGCGATAGGGGGCGGGTTCGATTGCGACCGCCTGCTCGGCAAGGCGGTGGAAGAGGAGTCCGCGCACCTTTGAACGGCGGCGATTGAATTGGAAGGTGAACTCGTCGAGGTAGTAATCGAGGCGCCAGTGCTGGACGCCGCCCTGATGTGTGCCGATCAGCCATCGCTTGAGCAGCGACGCGACGAGGTGGACCCGCGGCATTACCTCGTGAGCCGGTTCTGAGCCGCCGCTTATCACCGTAACCTGATGCTGGTAGCCAGCCTTTGCCAGCCCGGCATAGCCCTTCCATCCGTCGGTATGGACCGTCGATCCAGGCGCCACCGCACTTTGAACGAAGGGAAGAAGGCTGTTTGCAGAGACGTCCTCGATGTGCCGGAGGCGGATGCGGCCGAGGCCACGGCCGCTCTTTTCGGCGGCAACAGCAACGATGGCCTTGTTTTCAGTTTCCCGGCCTTGCGTGCCTTCTTCTGGGCCGCCCACATAGGTTTCATCAGCCTCCACAGTCCCAGAAAGAAGGTCGCGTCCGGGCCGCGCCATCGCCCGGCGCAGCTTGTGCAGCCAAGTCCAGGCTGTCTCGTAGCTGCCGAGACCGAGCACCCGCTTCAGCCCGAGCGCACTCACACCATTCTTCTGGCTGGTCACGAACCACATTGCCAGAAACCACAGCCGCAGCGGCTTGCGCGTGCCCTCGAAGATGGTCCCCGCCGTGAGCGAAGTGCGCGCGCGGCAACTGCAACAGCGCAGCAACTCATCCGACATGGTCCAAGGCTCTGACTTTACGCCGCAGTGCGGGCACACAAACCCATCCGGCCAGCGCAAGCGCCGTATGTAAGCGCGGCACGCCGCCTCGTCGCGAAACCACTGATCCATTTCTTCGAAGGTGCGCGGGTAGTCCACGCCTGCCACGGGGTGCAAATCGCTGTCCATGTAGACTCGGTAGCACACTCAGCAGGGTCAGTGAAAGGGATACCCATTTAAGGCGATTATGAAACTCTGGAGAAATAAATTTCAATTCAGAGGGATTGATGCGTAACGGCTCCACATTAAGGGAGCGAAAGAAAGGGATACCGTTAGGCACATATTGAGACGCCATGGAGCCGACGTGCCCAACAGTTATTTCCTCTGCTGCGTCCTCCAGGAACACTTCACGCCATTCACCCCCCATACCCAAGCTCCCTCAGGTTGGCAGCGATGACGGCATCCAGCTTCGCCCCTTTTGCCTGCTGCTCGGTCAACTGCCTTGCAAGCCTCGCCATTTTTTCATCGAACGGCTCACCATCGTCCTCCTGCGCCTCGGCTCCCACATAGCGGCCCGGTGTGAGCACGTACCCATGTTGGCGAATATCGCTGAGACTTGCTGACCTACAAAAACCGGAGGCATCGGCGTATGCCCCCCGCGCCTTTATCGCCGCGCCAAGCGTGATACGCGCCCGCGATTTTCCCTATTTCGTTGTCGTCAAGCTCGCGATGCACGCGGTCCACCAATGTGCCCATCTTCCGGGCGTCGACGAAAAGCACCTCACCACGCCGGTCACGAAAGCGTCCGTTGCGCTTGTCGCGAGAAAGAAACCAAAGGCAGACTGGGATTTGCGTCGAATAAAAGAGCTGGCCTGGAAGGGCAACCATGCAGTCCAAAAGGTCGGCCTCGATGATAGCTTTGCGGATTTCGCCTTCACCGGATTGATTTGAAGACATGGAGCCGTTGGCAAGCACGAAGCCCGCGATGCCTGTGGGCGCGAGGTGATGAATGAAGTGCTGGACCCACGCGAAGTTGGCGTTACCCGAGGGCGGCGCGCCGTATGCCCAGCGCTTATCCTTTTTCAGGAGATCGCCACGCCAATCGCTATCGTTGAAGGGCGGATTGGCCAGGACGTAGTCGGCCTTCAGATCGGGATGCCGGTCATTGTGGAAGGTGTCGCCATGCGCGATCTGTGCGTCGATGCCACGGATTGCGAGATCCATTTTCGCGAGCCGCCACGTGGTGTAGTTCGACTCCTGCCCGTAGATTGATATGTCGCCGATCTTGCCCGCGTGCGCTTCTATGAACTTCTCGCTCTGCACGAACATACCGCCCGAGCCGCAGCAAGGGTCGTAGACGCGGCCTTTGTACGGCGCGATCATTTCGACTAGGATTCGGACGACATGGGAGGGCGTGTAGAATTGGCCGCCCTTTTTGCCTTCGGCGCTTGCGAATTGCGAAAGGAAATATTCGTAGACGCGGCCCAACGTGTCTTTTGCGCGATCAGCGGCGCTGCCGAGACCGATATCGCTAATGAGATTGATAAGCTGCCCAAGGCGCTGCTTGTCGAGACCGGGTCTCGCGAAATCCTTTGGCAGCACGCCTTTCAGCGTCTGGTTGTCTCGCTCAATGGCCTCCATCGCGTCATCGATCAGCGTGCCGATCGTCGCTTGTGGCGCATTGGCTTTCAAAAAACTCCAACGCGCCTCGCGAGGCACCCAGAAGATTTGCACGGCGCGATATTCATCCGGGTCTTCGGGATCGGCTCCTTCGGCGATTTGCGCCGTTAACTCCTCATGCTTCGCTTCGAACGCGTCGGAAATGTACTTGAGGAAAATCAGCCCAAGAACGACGTGCTTGTATTCCGCCGCATCCATGTTGTTGCGAAGCGCATCTGCTGCAGCCCAAAGTTTGGCTCTAAAATCGAGGTCCGAGGGGCCGTTCTGCTTCGCTGATTTGCCTTTTGGCGGCTTCGCCCGCTTTTGCTCGCCAAACAAATCGTTCATGCTGTCCTACCCCATAAAATATTTCGCGGCATTGAATTACCTTTGCCGGAACTCCCTTTTACGGGGGGAGGTTGGTTTTCTCAAGAGCCGCCGCTTAAGCTTCTACCGACATTATCGCATCGGAAATCCAGTTCGTGATTTCGTCGACCTTCTCCGGTGATATCAGAGCCTTTTGGGCCACATACGCCGCCAATGTCGGTTGGAGCCGGACGACACCTTTCGGCGTCACCGGAAAATCAGCCCTCTTCCAAGTATGCGTCGCGACCCAAGGGAGAATGCGGGCGTCGATTTCGGCGCGGGTAAGTTCAAGCGCGTCATAGGTGAGGGAATGGCGACCTTGGGCGTCCGCGTGAAGAAATCCTCCGGCGCTGTCGAAGCCGAAAGCCATCAAGGACCGCGTGAGTTGGGCAGCGGCGACGGAATAGGCGTAATTCAGGATCGCGTTTACGGGATGCGTTGCGTGGCGCGGTCCGCCTGAGATGAGGCTGGCGCGGTATGTGTAGTGCGTCCACTCCGAAGGCCAATTCCTCTTTTTGTGCTTCAGCTCGAAACGCCAATTCGACCAATATTCGAGAGCAGCGCGGCCTTCGATCCTGACAATTTCATCCACAGTTTTCGCCGCCTTCGCTTCCGCGATCGCGGCGCGGTGTGTTTGCGACGACAACTTCCCTATGCGCTTTTGCGCAGCCAGCTTCTCCCCCAAAATCGCTCGCGCCACCGCCGCCTTATTCGCCGAGAATTGCGCCCGCTTGATTGAGGGATCGGTGGGCGGCGCGGGCTGCGTTACGGAAACCAAATCGCCATGCCAATCCAGCACGCAAATGGCGACGCCTTGCGCTTCGCACCATTTGATCGCGTCGATCGTGACGAAGCCGCCTTCGCCGAGAAAAACGATCGCCTGAAGACCGTGCGTCACCTTGCGGAAGGAGCGCTCCTCTCCGGTGTCGAAGCTGACAAGCTCGTCATTCCTAACCTTCAATGAGCAGTTGAAGCCGGATAGCGCATGCACCGTCGCTCGCGGATGCAATTTCCTTCGCCAGTAGGTTTCAGCAAGGTGATCTTCATCGGCAGAGCAGTCCGGCAAGTCAGGCGATGGCGCTTCTTCAGATCCATTTTTCGTAGCTTTGGCGTTCGCTTGTTCGTCAAGCCACTTCTTATAGAGAACGCTAAAATGCGTATATCCGTAGGGTTTCGCGCAGCTCTTGGCGTAATCCCGCCATGCATCTTTGACGGTTAGCCCCTCCGCTTCGAAATCGCAAACACGCTGGAAATCAGGAAGCGAGCCTTGGCCTTTGCGCGGGCGTCGTGGAAGCGCAACGGCTGACTTCACGGCTCCGACCAGTCCTTCCGACTTCAGGATGCGACCGACATAGCCGTGGGAGAGCCCGACTTTGCCAGCAATCTGGCGGTGGGAAAGACCGTCAGCCCTAAGATCGATTATCAGCTTAGGTATTTCTTGATCTAATCCTAGAGACTTTGAATTAGTTTTATTTTCCATCATATTTTTGCTTTTCGTAGAGCAGTCAAAACTTATTAGCACATACATTTATTGGATACGCTTCTTATTAGGTAGGCTTCGAATTTTGTGTAAGCGTGTTGTAAAAAGATTCCACAATGCTTGGGCTTAAGCATATACAATTATGCACATCTGCCACTAAGGTATCGACTTATTATAGGTGACACCTCCGTTTCTCACGATTAGGTTGTTAACCGTTAAAGAGCAGCATATAGCCAAGCCTGAGTTGGCGCAGGCAAATAGATTGCACGAAAAGTGGAGTTAAGTAGATGTCAAAGGTGCGATACGTTACCGTTACTAGGGCGCAGCGTGCTTGGTGGGATGATCTGTATCAAATACATCCGCTGCAATCGGGACCTGACCGGGTTCAAGTAATTGAAGAGAGTTCTGATCCACAGCCAACCGGCTTGCTCGATGCACAAGGGAATGAGCTGTTTCGTTTCGTCGAGAAGCGGCCCATCGGTTTTCGAAAGCTGAAAGAATATTAAGCGTCGTTTTGCGGTTTCGGGAAGCTTTGCCTGCCTTGTCAAGGATTGCCAACTCGTGACGCAGAGAAGGGGTTGCTCGACACAGCGCACTAAGCCGCTTTCTTGATCGAGGCGCTACCGTCCGCACTTGTTGCGGAAGAGCCACACATTTCCAGAGTGTGTTCACTCGGATGCACGTTCGGAAGGAAATGTATACTTAGATTTAAGGGGCGGTTGTCAGGAAGTGTAAAGTTTTTGGGAAATAGCTGTACCCCGCTGGCGGAGAGGGAGGGAGTACGCTAGGTGTTTAAAATCAAAGGCTTAGTTTGGCTAACACTCAATTTTAGCCCGTACTGTTTTGTAAGGGGCATTTTCGGAATTGGCTAACGTATATTGGGTTGCGAGTTCGGGTCCCATCATGGGATTCGCACGAAGTCCGTCTTGAATTCTACGCCAAGGCCTCTTGAGCTCTCTTTCGACTGGCAAAGAGCCGATCAAGGCCTGTGCGATCAAGCACCTGGTAACCGATGGCGCGATAGCCCGCTTCGCGTTTCCCTGCGATCTTGGCCAACAAGGGTTCGTTGGCGTCGACGTAATCGAAAACGACAACTTCTTTTTTCGCCGCATGGAGCCGGTGCAAGCGGCCCGCATACTGTGCGAGCGTTCCACGCCACGAAATGGGCATGGTAAGAAATAGGGTGTCCAGCCGCGCATCGTCGAACCCCTCTCCAAGATAGCGGCCCGTGGCGATGAGAAGGCGCTCCTCGCTCTCAGGAATTGCCGAAAGAGCCGCCGCGGTCGCGCGTAGCTCGCGCGCGCCCATGCCGCCCCGCAAAATCACGACATTCTTCGCAAACTTCGACAACCGGTCAGCGAGCTTGGTCAGGTGATCTTTGCGTTCCGTAATCACGACCGGCGACCGCCCTGATTCGAGCGCCGCCAGAACGTCCTCAAAAATTAGTTCGTTCCTTGCCTCGTCCGCCGCAAGCTGGGCATAAAGCTCTTGGATGGCGATTTGCTCGCCTGGCATGCTGCGCGACGCACGGAATTGGGTTTGCCTAAATGCGACCTTGTGCTCGAAGGGCCGTTCAGCGGCTTGTTGCCGGGCGTCAACGCGATAGCGCACCGGACCGCACTGCATGAAGATGATCGGGTGATGCCCGTCTTTTCTCGCCACGGTTGCGGACAGGCCAAGCACATGGCGCGCCTTTGCCTCCCGCGCTATCGCCTCAAAGCTCACGGCGGAGAGATGATGGCATTCGTCCACGACGAGGTGGCCGTAATTTGCCACGAGATCGGATACCACCCCTTGGCGGACAAGGCTTTGCATCAGCGCAATATCGATAACGCCGGTAGGCTTTCGCTTTCCGCCGTGGATTACTCCGATTGCTCCAGGGGGAGCATCGAGAAATGCGCCGAGCCTGGCCACCCACTGATCGAGAAGCTGCCTGCGATGAACCAGCACCAGCGTGTTGCATCTGCGTTCCGCAATCATGTTCGCCGCAACGACCGTCTTGCCGAACGCGGTTGTGGCCGCCAACACGCCCGTGTCATGCTTAAGAAGCGCCTCGGCCGCCTGGTGCTGCTCCGGTCTTAACTCTCCGCAGAAGGTGACGCCGATCGGCGAGCCGTATTGCCGTTCGTCTCTCAGGCTTGTTTTGACGCCAAGCGCGTCGAGTTCGTTGCGAACATCATCCAGGCATCCTCGCGGCAACGCTGCATGTTTCGAGAAGAGTTCCGCGCAGGAAATGATGCGAGGCTTTCCGAAAGTCGGCAACCGCATGGCTTGCGCCGCGTAAAATTCAGGATTCTGAAAGGCGGCGATGCGGATGAGACGGCTGATCAATGCCGGCGGAAGGTTCGTGCGATCGATATAGACGCAATTGCCAAGAACAAGCTCGATCGATCCCGGCAGCGGACCGTCGATTGCCGGTTCGCTTCGTTTTCTTGACGGCGGAGCAGCCCAGGGTTCGTCTTCGTTATCGGTCAGAGGGATGCGGACGCGCAATATGCGCCCTTGCTCTGAAGCCCTGGCGACGAGGGCGGCGACATCTTTGGCCGGCATCCGCCGGACCGAAGAAAGGTAGGCCCATTGGTCGGCAAAAGGCGTAAAATTGTCATCGACAAAGACGCTGTTACCGCTTTCGCGCGGCTTCGCCTGAAGGGGCAGCGCGATCAAGTTGCCAAAACCGCCAGCAGGCATCGTGTCCTGGCTCGGGAAAAACCGATCATAGGAATCGAAGCCCATATCCGGACTGCGATCCATCGCTGCGGTGATGAGCATGGCGCCAAGCCGGCGGGCTTCAGCCGCATACACTGGCTCAGCGAAGAAAACCCAAGCATGGGCTCCGTTTCCAGAGCGCGACCGCTCGACTGCGACCGTCACACCCTCAGCGCTCGCCGCATCCCGGAACGCCGCAACGTCGGTCATCCAGGACTTCTTGTCGAAATCGGCGGCAAGAAACCAGCAGGTCTCGTCGGGCAGCATGGGGTAGACGCCGGCGGTGAAGCTGGCCTGCTCAGACCCGCGCCTGCCTTGTAAGTGCATACGAATGATTTCGTCCGTAAAAGGCCGGAATGCTTGGTTCGGGCATTCGCCACATCTCACCTGCGGCTTGCTGCAGACGCCGCGAACCCATTCGTTGTTGCAAACGGGCGAATAGCCCGATTTCCCGGTTTTTGCGTTGTCCCAGCGCTGCGGAAATACATCCTCACGCCCGCGAAAAAGGCTCCGGAATAGAGCTATCTTGGCGGCCGTGGGGGAGTTCATCGTGATGAGTGCAGAGGATGTCTCCGTCTGTCTCGCGACAGGCGGGTGCACTTCGGCGATTTTTTTGAGTTCGGCCAAACGCCCAGCTATTTGCTTGCGCTCTTCATCGAGCGCGGCGAGACGGTGCTCGAGTTCCGCGATCTTCCCGGCGATATCTAAATCGGCGGTCATAAGGATGGCGCCTTCCGACAGCTACGCGGCAAGCAGGCACGCCAATTCCCGGCTTATAGAGGGCAGGCGGTCGCCGGTCGTGGCCTTATGCTCAAACGCTGCCGAATCTGTGCATACGTTTATCTCTGGCGCCACACCGAGAACGCCGCCAAGGCTTTTCTTCACGCCGCACCGTATCGGAACCGCGAATGCCACGCAAACGGCCCGACCTTTCAAACGATTATGCCGCTTTTCTCGCCGAGCTAAAGGAGCGGATCGCGGCGGCGCGTTTGAAGGCGGCGCTCGCGGTCAACAGCGAGCTGATACTTCTCTATTGGCAGATTGGGCGCGACATTTTGCGCCGTCAGCGCGACCAAGGGTGGGGCGCAAAGGTGGTGGACCGCCTTGCCGCGGATTTGCACCGAGCCTTCCCCGAGATGACAGGGCTTTCCGCCCGCAATCTCAAATACATGCGCTCTTTCGCGGAGGCCTATCCGGATTTCGAAATTGTGCAACAGCTTGTTGCACAATTGCCGTGGGGCCACGTCGTAACGCTGCTCGGCGCGGTGAAGAAGGCGGAAGAACGCGAATGGTATATGCGACAGACCATTGAAAATGGCTGGAGCCGCAATGTCCTCGTTCACCAAGTGGACGGCGGACTCTACCATCGTCAAGGAAAAGCGCTGACCAATTTCAAGCATACACTGCCTTCGCCTCAATCCGAACTCGCCCAACAAATCATCAAAGACCCCTACAGCTTCGAATTTCTATCCCTCTCTGCAGAAATGCAAGAACGCGATCTCGAGCGCGGCTTGCTGGAGCACTTGCGTCTGCTCATCTTGGAGTTGGGGAAGGGGTTCGCCTTCGTTGGCAGCCAGTATCACCTGGAAGTGGGCGGCCAGGATTACTATCTCGATCTTCTTTTTTACCATCTGCGGCTGCGCTGCTTTGTGGTTTTCGAGCTGAAAATCGAGGAGTTCAAGCCGGAGTTCGCAGGCAAAATGAACTTCTATCTGTCAGCGGTCGATGCTCAACTTAAGCACGCCGATGACCACCCCTCCATTGGCGTCATTCTGTGCAAGGGACGCAATGCTGTCGTCGTGGAGTATGCTCTGCGAGACACAAGCAAGCCAATGGGCGTTGCGGAGTACCGATTGACCCCGGCGCCCGCCTTGCCAGCCAAGCTGCGCCGGGAGCTTCCGACCACCGACGATTTTGCGGGCGAATTCGGGCTGCTTTCGATCGCGCGATTGCGTATCGACGTTGAACAAGCTTTGCGAGAACTGTTGCAGCAGCGCGGCGTTTCCGTCGCTCCGCGCTTGACGATGAACTCCATGGTACAGGTGCTTGAGGAACTGAAGCTGATGCCCATCACCGAAGAGTTTATGGCTTCGGTTCGCACCCTAACATCTGCAATCCACGGCCAAAGCGTTGATACAAGCGCCGTCAAGCAGGCGTCCGATGCTGCGAGAAGACTTTTGGTTGAGATTAAAAAACTGATCAAAGACCATTCTGAACCGGGCGCGAGAGAGTAATCACAGCGGAATTGTTTCTGCGCTTCGCGACCGAACCTTCGTTTCCAATGTGGTTACGCCAAACTGCCTTTCTAGATCGCGGCTAATTTGGAAGGGGGTGGCAGAAGGGATGTTAGTCGAAGCAAAACCTAAGGCATTGATTATAAAGAGAAAAATGAGTGATTTTGGCGGAGGGGGTGGGATTCGAACCCACGGTGCGCTTGCGCGCACGCCGGTTTTCAAGACCGGTCTATTCAACCACTCTAGCACCCCTCCGAAAGCGAAAAAAGAAGACTTTACAAGATAGATATCCCGTTCTGCCAATGTTCTCGGCCGTTCAATCCGCGCCATTTTACATGCCATTTTCTCAATCTTATGAGCTATTGGCGCTCTCAACGTCAACCCAATCTTAGCCAGCGCGTTACTGAGCAAATGCGCCCGTGCCGTCAGCGCTGCCCATGTCGCGATGGTCTTGGCCTCCGGCGCGCCCCCGTCTCATTCATCCGATAACGCTACACGGCGGCTTATACCTTCGACTGCTTCCGTTGTCGTCCCGACCCCAATCCGCACGAGGGTAAACTCCGGCGGGGACACAGTAAGCAATGCATTATGTAATTGTTACCAAAGACTTTCATTGCCCCCAGTCACTGGCTGCCCGCCTTCGCGGGCAAGACACAAGTGGATCGGAAATTTGGCACGCGGGTTGCGCTAATTTCGCGGATCGAGGAAGGCTTCTGCTGGCCGCGCGACGCCGTGAGGCCGGGCGAAATCCTCGGTTGTGAGCGCGTTCAAAAAGGCGGCGAGGGCTTGCTTTTCCTCTTCTTGTAGCCCGAGCCGCCGCAAAAGGGGCGTCTGATAGGGATTGGGCCGGCCGCCGCCATTGTAGAACTCTATGACGTCGCGCAGCGTAGGCAAGCTTCCGTCGTGCATGTAGGGAGCCGTCACGGCGACGTTTCGAAGCGAAGGGGTGCGGAATGCGCCCGTGTGCTCGATCCGGCCTGTGATCGCGCCCAGACCGCGATCGATAAACCGGCCCCGCTCGAAGCCAATGCCCAGATTATGGAAGCCGAAGTCGGTGAAGAGAGCGAAGCTTGTGGCGTTGGGCTCCGGGAGCCTGTGGCAGGCCGAGCAACCGGCTTTGCCTCTGAAAAGCTCGTATCCGAAGCGCTCTAGACGGTTGAGCGCGCCTTGGTCGCCTTTCAGGCTGAACCGGTCGAAGGGGCTCCATCCCGAAATGAGCGAGCGTTCGAATGCCGCAAGCGCGGTTGCGATGCCGTTAGGCGAGGGCGGCTGGCCGAGGATGTGGACGAACAGGCGCTCATAGCGGGGGTCGGCTGCGAGCCGGTCCGCTGCCTCTTCAATGCTGATGCCCATCTCGCCCTGAGCGCTCAGCGGCGCGTAGACCTGCTCTTCCAGCGAGCGGAACCGCCCGTCCCACATGAGCCGCGGCAGGAAGCGTGCAGAAAGCAAAGAAGGCGCATTTCGCGGGCCTACCCGGCCGCCGTCGAACATTGGGGCGCGAGCCGGCTGCGCGAAGGCGTAACCGGGATCGTGACAAGTCGCGCAAGCCGTGCGCCCGCTGCCGGAAAGCCTCGGATCGAAGAAGAGTTTTTCGCCGAGCCCAGCCAGCGTTTCAACTTGAGGCGCGTTTTCATACGGAGGCGCGTATCTAGGAGGCGGCCCTTGTAGAAAAAGCTGGCCCCCAGAATGAACTTCATCGGGCGCCCACAAATCTCCCGCCAAAGACGCAGTCGCCACAAAAAATACAAAACAAAGAGCAAGCGCGGCTCTGTATGCCATGACAGCCTCCCCATGCATTGGAGAAGCCTCGATCAATATTTCAAAGACCTTTTTAATTAAAAAGGTTAATAATTCTATTTTCGCTGCTCATGGTTTAAAGAGCGTATCTTCCGGCCGCCGGGGGGCGCTCAAGGATGCAGATGGTTTTACGATCATGGCCGCCTCCCCATAATATGTTGTGGAAACAGGTGACCGCCCCCCAATTAGGGAAAACGCGCGCGAAGGCGGCGAATGGCGCGCAAATCGCGGGAGCGCCGGCGGAAATGTGGCCCTCAATCCTTCGAGAAGTAATGCCAAACGCCGTCCCGGCTGATCCCAACGCTGTAAAACGAATATTTACCCGCCGTGGCCATTTCCTTCACGCGCGCTGGCGGCAAGAACCTGTATATTTCCACCTCTTGGCTTGGGCTGAGCCTATCCAAGGGGACGGCGGCGTGATACGGCCATACGATCATCTCATCCTTCCTCCCCGCGTTCTTAATCGCATAGCCGGTGGTCATAAGATTATACAGGACAGCCAGAATTTCCCGCCCAGCGCCGTCAGCCGAGACCGATTTCAGATAGGCGATGGGGTCCAAAATGCGATCTTTAGAGAAAACGGGGTGAAGCTCGTTCATATCGATGGGGTAGCGAAGCTCTTCGATGTCGCCGCTCGTGGCTGCCTGCAGAATCGCTTGCCGCATGCGCTGGACCTCAGGAGGCAGCTTCGAAACGTCGCGCCCAAGCTGAACCTCTTCCGCAATCGCTGGCATTGCCGCAAACATGACGGCGCCAAACATCAGGGCTACGGCGAAGGCGTAGATACAGTTGCGAACTTGTGCCGGATCGTTGCGGAAATCTTCTCTTGGCGACGTTTTCACGTTCGTCTCCTGTTGCAAGGCATGACAGTTTCGCGGCATGGATTGCTGTGCTTCGGCGCTTGGCGAATCCATGGCGCTCGGGTTTCGTTTTTAGGCGCGATGATGGCGCGAACAGGCGCCTCGTTTGGCATTGCAGAACTCTGAGGGCTAAATCGGTCAATGTGGGCGCAGTCGATCATCGATCCGACGAGATTCGCCATCATTGGCGTGATCATCGGCGTGCTCATCGCCGCGCCGGTCGGTCCGGTGAACATCGTTTGTATTCAGCGGACGCTTGAGCGCGGCTTCTGGGGCGGATTTGCGGCCGGGCTCGGCGCGGTGCTTGCGGATGGCCTCATTGCGACCATTGCGGCCTTTGGCGCCTCCGCCATCTCAGGCTTCATGCGCGACCATCAGCTCAAGATCGAGTTGATCGGCGGCTTCATCCTCACGGGCTTCGGCTGGAACGTGTTTCTGGCGCAGCCGAAAGTCGTCGCCACAGCCACCACAAACATCGCGCGCTTGAGGCGTCTTTCTAACTCCATTCCTCAATGCTTGCGGCCTGCGCTTCGATTCAAGGTCTGGCGAATCATGCCGCATTTGAACATCGTGCCGCAGACTTTTTTTCTTACCATCACCAATCCCGGCGCCATTCTCGGCCTGTTTGCGCTTTTCGGCGGCGCGACCTCGGTGCTGGGAGGCATCGACACCTGGGTCCAGGCGGTCACCACGGTTGGCTCCATCATGACGGGCAGTCTGATCTGGTGGGCCGGCCTTTCGCGCCTCATCGCCCGTGTCAGGCACAAATTGACCGAGGGCCGGTTGAAAAGGATCAACCAGGTTTCCGGCGTGGTGCTCGTCGTGTTCGGGGCGGTTCTATTTGTGCAGTTCGCCTATGGTCTCGCGGGGCACCGCCTCGCAGAAAGAGAGCCGATCTCGCTTTTCGCCGTGTGCGGTCTGTGCGGGTTCGAGGGGCGGCGCTGAGTGAGCATTGCACAGTCATGATTCGAATTGTCCCAACGTTCCGCGTCGTGAATTGACGCGGACGGCAATTCAACCGTCAATCGCCGAAACACTTTCAAAAAGCTCCCTGCGCATCCAACTGGCGCCGTTAGCGCGCAGCTCTCGACCCGTTCCGCCGGAATCCGCGCGAGACAACCTCACTTCCGGAAAGGGGCTCGTCATGCGCACCCGGCGAGCCCTTTGCCGTGGGCGCGAGGATGGAACGCCGCGCGCCGTTTTTATGTATCGGAATAGCATGGGACGCCGCGTCCGCCAAAAGCTGCTAAAGAGCAAATCAGCTTCGCTTGTTTGATTCGGATCAACCTTTGCGTGAGGAAGACAATTATGACAGCAACATTCCGCACGGCCATGATGATCGCCGGTGTGGCGGCTGCGGCGGCTGGCGCCTCTCCGGCGGGCGCCAAAGATACTGTCGCGGTTGGCCAGTTGACATGCAGCATCAAAGGCGGCTCCAGCTTTATCCTCGGTTCGACGAGGGAGCTGCTGTGCACCTTCCGGGTGCGCCCAGAGGACCAGGGCGAACTTTATGAGGGCGTGATCAAGAAGTTCGGGCTCGATGTCGGCAAGGCGAACAACACGATTTTGGCATGGACGGTGCTGGCGCCGGCGGATGTGCCCGCTTATCAGGGCGTTCTGATGGGCAGGTACGCCGGCGTCGCTGCTGACGCCTCGATTGGTGTGGGCGGGGGCGCAAATGTTCTCATTGGCGGCTCCAATGACGCCATCTCGCTTCAGCCCCTCAGCCTGCAGAGACAAGCGGGCGTCAGTGCGGCCTTGGGCGTAGCCGAGGTTGAACTCGTGCCCTTCCATGAGGATCATTGATGATGCGCTTGTGCTTACACTAGAGCAGAGTTCGTAAAAGCATGCCATCGGGCTTGACCCGGGAGTGGTCTTCCCGGTTTTGGGAGAAAACTAAGGAGACAATCGCTGGCGGCCAAGGAATGTCGCTTAGTACGCCCCGCGGGAACTCCTGACGCGTTTGCCGAAAGCTATTCCAGGATTTCCGCGGATAAGGCGTCCTCGGAACTTATTTGAGTGCAACTGGCCGGAGGCAACTTCACGCGGCGAAGTGGGCGCCAACTTGCCTCCATGCGGCGCAATGCCCCGATTCGAGATGTCTTCCCGGCCGGCGGTATGCGCGCATTGCCTCCGGCGATCGCATCCGCAGAAAGCATCTTTACACCCTTGCAGCTGGCGCTGACGGACAGCTGGCGTCGCCGAGTCAAAAAATGGAAATAATCACCCAAAAATACCCGTGGAGGTGGGCCGCATTCCAGGGAACCTTTGCCGTACAGCCGCATTGATAGCCCGGGTGAAGGCGCACGATCTTTTTTTTTAATAATTAAATAGGGAGCACTTATGGTGTGGGGATTGCATCGCACTGTGGAACGTCAGGCAGTCCGCATGCACGAGATGATGAAACACCTAAATGTCGACGCCGCCGCCTTTGTTCGCCAAGGGAGAGGCGACGTTTATGCAGAGGCGCGCAGCACGTGCCTGATATGTCAGGAGGGCGCCGTGTGCCTGCGATGGCTGGATGGTAAATCGGGCGGCGCCCCCGATTTCTGCCCTCTCTTCCACGTCTTCGACGCCTGCCAGAGTGTTCATTACGTTGCTGCTTAGCGATGAACAGCGACTTCTGACACAATCAGGGGTAGCCGGCTGAACGCGGGCTTCGTTTAGGTCTGCTTAAGGCGGACATGCTTCAGATTGAGAGAATGCCCCATCGGGGCCGATCCGATGGGGCGAATGGTCTTTATTGGCGGTCAAGGGGAGCGTTTACTTCCCCTGCCTTTACGAGTGACGCCATCAAGCGCGACTCCTCCTAAGGTTGTGGAATAAATTTAATACAATTTGCGAATCGTGAAGCGGAAGCCTAGCAATGCGTCTCGCTGGCTCACTAGCTTCGGATGAAATTTCATGATAAGTTTCAGTAAGTTATTTCCAGCCCTGGGCGTGGCTACGACCATTTGCGCGGGCTCGTATTCTGCGTTCGCATGTCACGTGAATGTCGTGCCAAGCAACGGTTCGGAGAGTTTGGGCCCAGCCGAAGGCTCTGAGGCTGGCGCCATCGCAAATTTTCAGACTCAGATCCTCGACAGCGCGATCTATCAAAAGGGAGAGGTCCAGGCCCAAGACGCCGGACAAAGCTCCGGTGACGCGCCTCCAGCGGCATTCCCAGCCGGCCTTGGAGAGACTTGGCACGACGGCTATAAGAGCCTTTTGCCAAATCACGAAGAAACATCTGCTTTCCGCACGGAGGAAGCCGCCGCTTTCGGCTCTGCTTTTTACAAGCTGCCGCAGCCGTTTCTATACGGACAACTGCAACTCGGGGTTTTCGCCGGGTATGACAGCTTACATGTGACGTACTCTTCGACAGCGGCGAAGTCGTACAATGAATCCTTTCTATTCGGAGGCTACGGTCTTTACACGTCAGGCTCAAACTACATCATGGGAACGGCAGCCGGCGCAGAAGGTCAAACCCACGACGGAGGCCCCGGAACGTATGGCACGCACGGAGTATTTGCCAGCCTGGTGGGCGGACACGTGTATCAATTGGATGGCGCTGCGCCCCTAAAATTGGATGTGCGGGGCGGCGTTTCCTATATGGACGCCTCCGGAGATAATTTCACTGACCCGGCGGGACAGGTGTCCAGCACGAGCGCTAATGGAACATCGGGTTCTTTATCGGCAACCCTCTTCTTCGAAAAGTCCTCAACCGGCGGCGCTCTCTTTCGTCCGTATATCAAAGGTGAGGTCCGGGAGCAGTTCAGCTATAACAACACGATCGAGTGTAAGACCCTAGCGTCGACTTTCGAGTTTGGCCAAGCCGACACGACAGGCGTCTTCGAAGCCGGGTTGGATTACGTATTGCCGAACGTAACCTTCAACGCCTCCGTTTACGGCGAGGCCGCCTCGGATCAAACGACTATCGGCGGCAAAATTGGCGCGAAGTTCAAGCTGAATTGACATCCGGATCGCGCAAATGAGCGAACCGACGATTCCGGCTCGTTTATGCGTCTTTGCGCTCCTATCAGAGGCGTCTCGTAAACTATGCTTTCAGTTGCCGGCGGCCCGATTGGCAGGGCGGCGTCAGGCGCACAGCGGAAATGGCCCCCAATATTCGAAGTGCTGGAGATGCGCGGACAATCCGCATGATCTTAGACTGTTGCTAGCTATAGGGCTTTTTTGTATATTTTGGCCGTTGACCACAGCGGTTCCAGCTTATCCGCAGCCAGAACCGCCAACGGCCCCGGGCCGGCGGGTGGCTTTGATCATCGGGAATAGCGCCTATGGCGGCCGGCTCGCGCTTTCCAATCCGGCAAGAGACGCGACCGCCTTCGCCGAGGTTCTTGGAAAGGTCTCCCCGAAATTTATTATTCTACGGGCCTTCGACGTAAGATCGGACGACTTCACCGGCGTTCTCCGCCAGTTTGAGAAGGAACTGCAGGGCTCGGAAGCCGGCCTGTTCTACTTTGCGGGTCACTCGGTCCAGGTTGCGGGAGAAAACTATATTCTTCCTGTCGATATGCCGGCCGATCCCGATTTGATAAACGAACTAACCGAGGAAAACATCGCGGCAAAGCTCGGCGCCGTCCGGTTGAACGATATCCTGCAACTGATGGAGCGGCTGACCAGGGTGAAGCTTGTGTTTCTAGACGCCTGCCGGGACAACCCCGTCGCGCCAAGGCAGGCCGGCTCCGCCTCTTCCGAGCCAGCCGCGCGTTCAGCAAGCCGGGCGTTCGGAGCCTCCGGCCGCGCTTCGGGGCAAGGGCTTGCCCCTATGGCCGCTACAGCGAGAGGCAGCCTCATCGCTTTTGCTACGTCGCCGGGCATGACAGCTGCTGACGGAGACGGCGAGAATAGTCCCTTCACTTTGGCGCTCGTTCATCACGTTGCCGAGCAAGGCGCCGACATCCAGGAGGTCATGTTGAAAGTGAACGCGGAGGTACAGGAAAACACAGCCCGGATGAACGGACAGCCGCAAATACCTTGGGTCAATCACTCATTCATTACGAAATTTTATCTTTGGCCTTGGACTGCCGGGCAGCAAATGGCCTTCCTGGCTCGCGCCGAGCAGATGGAGCTGAAACGTCTGGCGTGCTTTCCGGGGCAGCCTGACGGCGCCTGGGACGCGCGCGCAAAGCGCGCTGTCACGACTTTCAACTCTCACAGCCCTGCCGATGTTAAGCTCGACATTTCTTCACCCTCCGAGGCAGATATCAAACGCCTTAAAGCTTTAGATCGTTTGATTTGCCCAGATGCGCGGGAAGATCGAAGGGCCAAAGTTGTTTATGGCGGCGATGACAAAAGCGCATCACAGATGAGGCTAGCGTCTCCTCCGGCTGGCGATAGATCGCCTGTCCCCTCCTTAGGGGGAGGCATGGGGATAGGCGGCTTCTGAATTTTGGCGCCCCGGCGCGCGCCATTTGAAAGCCGCTGCGAAGAGGTTAACCTCCCAACGCCAATCCACGCCGCCTGCGTAGGCGCAATACAAAAACAGGGGCATTTCCAGGTCACGGTGGCGCCCCGTCCATGACAAGGCTAAAATCCTAACTTGGCGGCGATCTTGCCACGTGAGTTTTGCGTGTCGCATTTGTTTGAGGAGGGCGTTATGGCTACCAATTCCATCATGATCGCTGTCGCGGCGGCGCTGTCATCTTGGCTATCGTCGTCGCCAGTGGCGGCCCAGGTTCCAGACGCCATCGCAGCGCCCAACTCCGCCAAAGTCCTCGAAGTCCACGCCGAAGGCGCTCAAATCTATGAATGCAAAGTTGACGCCGCGGACAAGCTCGTTTGGCAATTCCGGGAACCGATCGCGGCTTTGATCCTCAACGGCAAGACCATCGGCAGGCATTATCTCGGCCCAGCCTGGGAGATTTCGGACGGGAGCGCCGTAACAGGCAAAGTCATAGCTCGATCCGAAGGCGCCGCCGCAAACGATATTCCTTGGCTCAAGCTTGAAGCCGTCTCGCATCACGGAAACGGACAGTTAAGCGGCGTCACCACAATCCAGCGCCTCAACACCAAAGGCGGCGCGGCCGGGGGAGATTGTGCAATTGCTGGAACGCTCCTCAGCGTGCCTTATTCGAGCGACTACGTCTTTCTAAAGTGACGACCGAAACGTCGCGAAGCAGCCGGATCGCCTAGCCAAGACACACAGGACACAAATCCGTCCACTTCTCCCAGGATCCGTTATCAAACGTCACGCATTTTAAGCGCGTGCACAAGAGGCGACGTACCGAGGGCGCCCTGCAGGGGCTAACAAATCGAGCCCGCCATAATCCACCGGCCCCGGCGGCGGGCACTGCTCGCAAAACGATGCCTCGATCGTTCGGACGGCGCCATCAGCCCCTGCAACGCGCCTGCGATCTGGCGCTTGAACCAGGGCCCGGGCGCCAGCGAAGAGGCCCAATCCGTATCGTTTGGAGCATCCATGACTATAATGACGCATGCAGCACTGGCTGAGAACGCCGGATCACTGCGGCTGACCCACCTCCCCCCGCGGCGCGTGCTGGCGATTGACGCTTTCCGCGGCCTCACTATTCTGGTCATGGTGTTCGTAAATGCGCTGGAAGACGTGAGCGGCCTGCCGGCCTGGCTGTTTCACGCGCCGCCCGGCTCGGATGGCATGACGTTCCCGGACGTGGTCTTCCCCGCCTTCCTGTTTATCGTCGGGATGTCGATCCCTTTTGCCACTGCGCAGCGGCTCGCCGCGGGGGATACCTTCTTTGAACTCGGGCGGCATGTGCTGACGCGGACTCTTGGCCTGTTGGTTCTGGGCCTTTTCATGGTCAACGCCGGCGAGGGCTATAATGAAGAGGCCATGCCCATGCCGATCTCAGTGTGGTCCCTCGGGTTTTACGGCGCGGCGATCCTGGTCTGGAGCGTGTATTCATTCCACAACAAGGCGCTCGCGGCCGCGTTGCGCATGGCGGGCGTCGCCGCGCTTGTTGCGCTGGCCCTGCTTTTTAGAGGCGGCGAAGACGGCGAGTCGGGGCTCACGCCGCTTTGGTGGGGTATCTTGGGCCTTATCGGCTGGGCCTATCTTTTCGCCAACGCCGTGTATTCGATGGGGCGTGGCCGCTTACTGACCTTGGTTACGGCGCTAGGAGCCTGTGTCATCTACGCATGCTTGGCTCCGATGGATACGATCCAATCCAATCCTGTGCTGAAGGGGCTGGCGGGCGAGGCAGACATCGCGATCAACACGTCAATCGCGCTCTGCGGCGTCGTCACGACACTGATCTTTTTCGATGCAAGAAAGGGCGGCGGACGCCCGCGCTTCGCAGCGGCGCTATTTTTGGCGCTGGCCTTGCTCGCCGTTGGATTTCTGCTCCAGCCCGCCTATGAAGTCTCGAAGATCGACGCCACGCCAAGTTGGGCTCTCTACAGCGCCGCCATCTGCGTGATCCTGTTTGCTTTCCTCTACTGGCTGATCGACCTGAAAGGGGCAAAGGCATGGACGAACGTCCTCCGTCCCGCCGCCGCCAATCCGCTGTTAACCTTTCTCATTCCCAATATTGCCTACGCGCTGATGGTGTTACTGCACTTGACGCCGCCGGCGGCCATGACAGGGGGCGTACCGGCCTTCTCTTGGCCGTCGCCTGCGCCTTCGCCGTGCTGGCGCTAGCGGCGGGACTGGATCGCCTGAATATCAAATTGCATCTGTAGCATTGGTAGGCTTCTGAAAAAGAGATGCTGCCCATGCCTCATGGTGAGCATGCCGAACCATTGACATCCTCACCATGAGGATCAACTCGTTGACACGCAACCATCTTGAGCTTGTCGAAGCATGCAGCCAAGATTCCACGCTTTTTCAGCACCCTGCTGGGGATGATTGCAGAAACCGGATCACATCGAGGCTGTCCTGTACGCGGAATGCCGCTTTTCCTCTGATGACGAATATCTGTACATGCCGGCTGGGCACGGCGCTCTCGATGTGAGGGCGATGCCATCACGTTCAGGCATAAAAAAGCCCCGGACGGCCGCAACACATTCCGGGGCGATGACGTCAGAGCTTAACGCCAGGACTTAGTAGCCGCGATAATAGGGCCGGCGGTAACGGTTATAGTCTTCCTCGGGTTCACCCCCGCGGTAGCCTGCTGCCGCGAAGCGCTCAACGATGTAAGCGTCGCCGCGATCGGCAAAACTCAGCAGAGCATGGCTCACGATTTCGCCGCGCCCGTTGAAGCGGAGCAGCACGTGCCCATGGACCCACTCCCGGTCCACTCTCACGAGCACCGCGGAATTATCCTGCTCGCGTTCTCTTGGATATTGGGCGAGCCAAAGCCGCCCTCTGTATTCGCCAAACACGCACGGCTCGCCGTTGCGAAGACCGTAAACGATGACACGGACATGCCCGCGTTCATAACCCGGCCTGATTTCAATGCGCACAACCAGGTTGCGCTGGACCTCGACATTGTTCCAGGTGCCAAGGAAGTCGCTTGGCTCACCATATAACGGATTGCGAGCCTGCGCCTGCGAGGCAGCGGCGCTCAACAACAACGCCACAAAAACAACAACAACTCTCATACTCACTGCCCTCTCACGATGGATACGATCGCAAGTATCGGGCGTTCGAGTAAATTTTTAGTATAAATGAAAAAGACTGGCCAAACACCGGCCCTGGGGGCTCACTCGGGCTCTCGTCTCTGCGCAACGCCCTAGCTCTTCGTTTATCGTGGATAACCGCTTCACACTTTCCCGGACGCACTCTAAGCGCCGCGATCCAACCGTTCGAACTCCTTTGCGACGGCGGCCACGGTTGCATCTTTCCCGCCGGACGAGTCGATCTTGATCCAATTCTCCGGCGGCTCGACCGATCTCAATTGCTTTTCTATAATGGCGGCGTCGGCGTCGGAGGCATCCGCGCCCCTCGCGGCGACGCGCTCCTTCAGGAGCCGTTCGTCAGCCTGAAGCCAAATTCCACGGAAGCTCGCGTTCGTCCTGAGGGCGATGTCGCGAAGCTGGGCGCGTTGGGAGGGGTCGGGGAATACTGCGTCCACGACAACCGAGTACCCGCTATCGAGCGCGACCTCGGCCTTCCTGAACACCCGCCTGTAAACTTCGTCGCGGCTTTCTGGCGTGTAGGCTCCCTGCGGAAGGCGATGAGTGAGCGCGACGCCATGCAGGATCTTCCGCTCAACGTCGGTTCGAATATGAAGGGCGCCAGGGGGCGCGCCCACGGCGGCGGCTGCCTCTCTCGCCACGGATGTCTTTCCGGCGCCCGAAAGGCCGCCCATCGCGACAAGCTGCGGCTGCGCCGGCGAAAGCACGCTCGCCGCGAATCCGGCATAGCTTTCGATTTCCGGCACCAAACCCTCGCATTCGGCTTGGCCGCACACGGCAAGCGCGTGGATTCCTGTCATAGCCCGGATCGCCGACCGGAAAGATAGAAAAAGCGGGAGCAGAGCCAGGCCTTCGATTTCGCGGATGGAGGCACATTGCAGATAATGGTTCAGGATGACATTCGCCTCCTGCTTCAGGCTGCGGCGCCAAAGATCCATAAGAAGGAACGCGAGATCGTAAAGCACGTCGATCGTGGCTAGCTGGTCATCGAATTCGAGTGCGTCGAAGAGCCGGGGTTTGCCCTCCCAAAGAACGATGTTCTTGAGATGCAGGTCGCCATGGCAGTGGCGGACAAATCCCTCCCGCTCCCGCTCCTCTATGAAGCCCTGTTTCGAGCTAAGCTCTTGCCGGAGGCGCTCAATGAAAGCGCAGGCTCTCAATCCCCTGGCTTGTGCGACTGGGCCACACAAGGCTGTCTCAAGATCGTTCGCCACGCGTTCAAGACTGCGCGCGAAGCCTGCTTTTTCAACTACCGCGGCATGCCGATGAAAATGCTCTACGGTGTTGGCCAATTCTACTGCGAGCTCGCGCGTGAAACGCCCGTCGCAAGCCATTTTGTGAAGCACTGCATCCTGATCGAACCGGCGCATGACAAGCAGCCAGTCTACGGCTTCCCCCGAGCCCCCCAATTTCAGGCTTTCTTTGCCGGGGCCGGGCGTAACGGGCAAAATCGACAGATAAAGCTCAGGAGTCGCTCTTGAATTGATCTCAAGCTCCCGTTCGATGACGGTCCGGCGTTTTTCGATGGTGGAGAAATCGAGATACGGCAGCTTGACCGCGCGTTTGAGCTTATAGGCGCGGTCCCCGGCGAGAAATACGATCGCGGCATGTGTTCCAATGAGCTTGACAATGTCAGCCCCGGGGTAGTTCTCTGCATTAGAAAGAAAGGCGATCACCGCAGACTGTTCGTTGTCGCCATCCGCGTTTGTCTCACTACCCAACGAGCCCTCGCTCTATGCCGGTTCCAGGCTTGTCCATAATCCTCGGGTTCATGGGGTAGCGCAATTACAAATGCTGAGCCGGTAGCGGGTTTTTGCGCCGTGGCGCTGGCCGCCGCCGCGCCCGAAAAAGCCCTGCGGAAAGATTAATAAGGAAATGAGCTGGTCGCGCGCCATTTTGAAAATGGCGATCTTTCGGAGAGACATGCCTCAAGCATAATCATTCTAAAGCGCGCGCTTGGCCACCGAGTTGATTCTCCAGCTGCTGAATGAAAATCTCGCCTCTGTGAGAGCCCTGTCAGGTCTAACGGCGCCCGGAGGCGCCGTTCGCTGAGACTATTGCATTTTGTCTATTTCAGGGGCTCGTAGCCACGGCCGAGGAAATAGTTGACGCCGACCTTGAACGTGTCGACGGTCAGATCGTTCTTGATCGTGTTGGCGGCGATGGGATGCAGATCGGTCGTACCGAAATCGAAATATTGATACTCGGCCTTTACGCTCCATGAAGGGGCGAACCTATACTCAATACCGCCTCCGAGGGTATATCCATCAACTCCCGACACTGAAACGGTCGTTGCCGCGTTCCCGGTGTGGTAGGAGATTTGGCCGTCATAATAGGCATAGCCGCCCTTGACGTAGAAAAGTGCGGGGCCTGCTGCATATCCGAGCCTAGCCGTAGCGTCCAGATAGAAACCATCATTGATACGTGAGTAGGTCAAGACTTCTCCTGGCAGTCTAGGCGGCTATGCCACAGATCGATACCACCGAAATCGGCTTCTGGACCGAATACAACATTGCCGTACTGAAAGTTATATCCAACTTGGCCGCCGCCTAATACGCCAGACGTGGAATTGGTCCATTTATCCCCGGCGGAGACATTGATGCCATCATAGCCATCCACATCGGTCGCCCGCAGATCGCCCCAGGCGCCGCCGACGTTGGCGCCGAAATAGAAGCCCGCCCACGCCGGAGCCGGGGCGTAAAACGGAGCGTCCTTAAGTCCACCGCCTGCGCCGGCGTACAGATCTGCGGCATTCGCTTGTGTTGCGACAGCAAGCGCGCAAACAGTGGCGGCGCCCATCTGTATGAATTTCGTGAGAATCATAGCCTCTCTCTCTCCTCTTCCCCAAAGTTGTATTTCTGGCACGATACACGTCACTGGCTAATTTGATTGCACGAAGGAATGCTAAACTCAAGGTAGCGCCAGTCGTGGGGCGCACTTTTATGGTAGGCTTCTCTGCGGGCGCAAAATCAGGATCAACGTTTTCAAGCTCTTAGGCCTGACGCAGGCTAGGAAGCTGTTGATTTCATGCAACAGTGCAGGCACGGCGTCGCCAGCTCAAAAGTCCGGCGGGAAGTCATTAAGCAGGAACGAGCGCGCATCAAACTTGCTGAAAAAGCTCTCTTTTGGACGAGCAACTCAAGCGCGACCGTGCTTGGGGCGATTTGTGGGCCAATCGATTTCCCCGCATGAAGGATGCAGCAAAACTCCCACCATCGTTGGCGCGTCGCTGGCTCTGACGGCGCCCAAAGGCGCCGTCTCGTTTGAGCTTATTGGGTTGCAGCCTATTTCAGAGGCGAATAGACGCTGCCGCCGATGAAGTAGTTGACGCCAAACTTAACCTCGTTAACGGTCAGGTCGTTCTTGATTGTAGGTGGCGCCTAGGATGCAGATCGGCGCTGAAATCGAAGTACTGATACTCACTCTTCACGCTCCATGAGGGGCTGATCCTATACTCGAAACCGCTCCCGATGGTGTACCCATCCACGCCGGACACCGATTTCGTCGTGGCCGCGACGCCGGTGTTATAAGAGATTTGGCCGTCGTAATAGGCATAGCCGCCCTTGATGTAGGAAAGAGTGGGGCCCATGGCGTAACCCAGGCGGCCCGTGGCATCGAAAGCGAATCCGTCGCCGAGGCGTGAGAAGTGCGAGGCGACGGCCGGAGTTTCATCCTGAGAATGCGACAGGCCGAGACCGCCGAAATCGATCTCCGGACCGAACACAACATTGCCATACTGGAAATTATACCCAGCCTGGCCGCCACCCGCTATGCCAGTCGTGGAATTGGTCCATTTACCCCCGGCGGTGACGGTGGCATCAAAGACGTTCACATCGGTGGAGGTTAGATCGCCCCATGCGCCGCCAACGTTGGCGCCTAAATAGAAGCCCGCCCACGTCTGAGCTGAAGCATAAAGCGGGCCATCCTTCAGACCTGAGCCGGCGTAGATGTCTGCCGCATTCACTTGTGTCGCAACAGCAAGCGCGCAAACTGCGGCGGCGCCCGTCTGTATGAATTTCGCGAGAGTCATAGCCTCTCTCCTCTTCCTGCAAGTTGTATTTTGATATGATACACGTCACTAACTGATTTGATTGCATGAAGAAAATCTAAACTCAAGGTTGCGAGTGTCGCGAAGACGCCATTTTATGGTGAGCTATTCTATGAGCGCAAAATGAAGATCAATGTTTTCAATGGCTTAGGTCTAACACAGGCTGTGAAGTTGTTGATTTCGCGCAACAGTGCCGGGATGGCTGTCCGGCTCAAGAACGGCGCTGGGTCGGGAGGAAGACACGTAAATGGTGAGAATCGCGTCTAAAATCACAAGGCTTTTGCGAACTCCGACGAGGGGATCGCTGGACGGAATCAACAACGCCGCCCGAAAATCTCAATTTCTTAATGGATGACAAATGAGCCGATGCCGGGTGCTTTCACACGGTCCGTAGCGCGAAGGACGCGCAAGGCTCTGCGTTAAGTGAACTGCATTGCAGGCAGCGTCGCGCCGTCGCGTAGACGCGATCAAGATCACCGCGCGGCGTTTCAGTTGCGCTTTTTGGCGCCAACCTTGGCGGGTTGAAGCGCGGGCGTGGCTGCTGCTGCTGAGACGGCCTGCCCTTTCGCCGCTGCAGCGCGCTGATAAGACTCGAAGCCAGCCATAAGCTCTGCGAAGAGCGCACGCGCGGAACGCTCGTCTCCAGCCTCTGTCAGCGTAACATGATCGGGCGCGGCGAGCGGCGGCTTGAACGTTGTCCAGGCATGGATAGAGCAAAGCCCTCCCATGTATTTCGCCCAATCCCAGAAGAAGGCGCCACTCGCGGCCGCCGCGCGCTTCATGGCGGCTCGCACCGCTTCGAGCCGGGGCGGAGCGTGCCAGCGGGCCAATCGCTCGTCGCTGTGATCGAGCATCTTGCCGTATGCGGCGATCTCCTGCGGATTGAGAGAGCGGCAAACCTGCGCGCCAGCCGAACCTGCGAACGGCGGAAGGCGAGCCGCGTCGGGCGGCCCGATAATAAGAATCGAAGCCTGGGGCGCCCATGCCTTTATCTGGTCGATGGCAAGCAGCAAGCGCGACTCATATTGCTTCACGTCGAGCTCATCGATAAAGCTTTCCCGCGTGCCATATCCCAAGAGGATCAGATCCGGGCTGGACTTGCGAAGGTCGTTCGCCGCAAACGCTGCATTCCACTTTTCGATCGTCCAAGCCGCAGCTCCAGGCAATCCCACATTCGCGTAGACGAGACCGGGCGTATGTGTGCCGCTCGCCACCGAAAGCACCGAAATCGCGCCGTCGCCTCTCGGCCTGATCATGATTTCTCTGGCCTTAGCCGAGACGCGAATGGATGTCTGGTTCGTTGCAGGCGCATTGGTTGGGACGAGTTTCACATCGCTGTCCACGCTCACCGCGGCGGTTCCCTGTCCCGGACCTGTCATGAAGGTCACTTCAATCCAATCGAAGGGTCCCTCCGCGGATGTGAAATCTGAGCCAGGCGTCGCTTGCCCCCGAGGTCATTCTTACCCCGGTGATGCCGAAAGGCCCCTTCGCTTCGCCGGCAGAACTCTCGAGCGACCATTGCCCGCCGCGATCGATCTTTATGCCCCGGATCGGGTATAGCCCGGGCAGCATGACACCGCGCCCTCCATTCCCAAAGCGGCTGATGAGGTGCTCCCGAAGCGATCCAGCGAAGCGGTCATCGACAATCTGATCGCTCCCGAGATGGACGATGCTCACCTGCTGAGAACGCTTTCCTGCGTTCAAGGCCGCGAGCGCAGCGTAGAATTTTTGAAGAGACTGTGCGGCGGGAAGCTGCACAGGTTCGTATCCGGGGACGTCATTTGGGCTTGCGCTGAAGCCGGGCGGGGTGCCTGGTTGCGAAGGCTTTCGGGTTTCGACGGTCGCAAATGCGCTGAAAAGCGAGGGACCGGCGTCGGGAGTAAGCTGACCTTCTACGCTAGGCGCCCCGAAGGTCGGCATCTTAAGCGACAAGAAACTGCTTTTGTAGGAGCGATTCAGCGCTGGGGCGTCCGGCGAACTTACAGAGAATGAGCTTCGGTCATCGTCGTCGCCTCCCAATCCCCCAAAGCCGGGCAAGCATCCGCCAAGCAAGGGCAACGCGCATAAAACGAGGAGCCGAGCTTGCCGAGCCCGCTTACGCCACACTTCCCGATCACGCAACCGCCTGCCCTGCATATGCACTCCAGCGCACTCGAACACATTACTGAGACTGCTACTTCGACTGAGACTGCTACTGCGCGCCCGCTTCGCCGGACCATCGGAAGTCGTCGGCGCGGCCCTCTTTCGGAGGCAGCGCGTCGCCTTTGCTCAGGACCTTGAAGTAGACGCGATCGGCAAGTGGGGTTTGCCTTTGGATTTCGCGCATGGAGAAGTCGCCCGCGGGGGAGATCACGGCGATCGCCGTGAGGCCGTCGCCAAGATCGCTAATGATGAATTCGCCTCCCTGATAGCCCGTTCCGCCAAAAGCCGCTTGATCTTGCCTTTGAGAGTCTTGTGCTGGCGCAGGGGGCGCTGCGAGTTCGGTATTGAAGGATGGGACAGCATTGCCGCCGGCTGCCTGCTTCGGGTTGCCCGCATTTCCCTGGCCGGGCCGCGCCATGGGCGTTGACGCGGTCAATTCCGGGTTTGCTCCGGGTCCGGGGGCAGCCTTCGCCGGAGAGGAACTGCGCGACGAGCCGGGCACCACGCGCGCCTGCTCCTCCTCGTCGCCGGCGAGCGGTATGTTCCGCTGAGTCTTGGCTTGGGCGAGATCGCGGCGCAAGATGATTTCCACGTAGTTGGCTAGCTTCCGGTTGCCCGCAGCCGTCAGGCCGACGCCATCGCCTTCCCGAAGCCGCTTCGTCTGGCCTGTCAAGTCGGGGCCAAAGGCGCTGTATGCGCCGAGCTGATCGGTGAATCCTGCCCAGGTGTCGATGAATTTCGCGCCGTTGACATAGGCCGCCTCCCGCGCGGCGTCGTTCATGGCGGCGACGGTCTCGCTGAATGCAGGATTGCTCATGATGGGCAGCCCGACCCAGTAAACCGCGATATTGGCGCTCCTCAGTTTTTTGATGAGCTTTTCCGCTTCCTTGCCGTAGGCTTCCTTCCATTCTGCGGAGCCCGGCTGGGCGCGCCCCGATCCGGATTTTATGGAAGCGCGGTCGTTTACGCCAAGCATGACGATGGCGACATGCACCGGCGGACCGGCGATCATGCGGTCGATGTCACCGTACAAATCGATCTGGTCGGCGCGAACCAATCCGTAGTTCGAGCGCGACACGCCGGTGATCTCAAGCGAGCTTTCCTGCTTAAATGCGTCCTGAAGCCCGGTTGTGAGGCCCTCGCCGAGCCAGTCTCCGATAACGCGAACCTGATAGCGGTCCGTCTGGGGAAATGGTGTGATATAGCTTGAGGAAAGCGGGCTCATTCCTTGGGCGTACGCGAAAGACGGGGCGATGACGGCCAGAAACGCAAAAAGGAGCCAACCCGCGAGCCGCTCCTGAACAGCACGGAAGACCGATTCCTTGCCAATCTCGCGCACGTTCACCCCCCCTGTCCGCCGTTACTTTTTATTACAGATTGTGTCAGGATCAAGCCTAACCTTTGCCGGTTCGCGTTATCTTGCCTCCGAGTGGCGCTCAAGTCGTATCTCAGTAATCGTGCTGAGAGCGCCAGCAAGGTAACGCTAGCATATAAAAAGAGATTTCAGTCTGCAATCTTGGGATGTGGATATGTGCTTTAACCCCCGCAAACATTGTGAATTGTCCATGATTTGCTAGCGCAGAGCGCGAATCTTTGGAATCATTACAACCTAAAGACCTCATGGCCACTGGAGGGTCTCGAGACGCGGCATGGAGAGAGGTCCCGGCCAACCCCGCTTTTCAATCTGTCGCCAGGAAGACCAAAGTGCAAAACGAGGAAGCCGATGTCCCGGATTATCGGCCAAGGTGAAGCTGGCGCGTTCCGCCCGATTGAACTCTCAAGCCAGAGCCGCAATTTTGGCTGAAATGTGAGGACTTCTTCGCTATATCCAGTTGCACACTATCCTTACTCGCGAATCGCCCAGGAACCCCTTATGAGCAAGCCTATTCGCAAGGCCATTTTCCCCGTCGCCGGTCTCGGCACGCGATTTCTCCCGGCTACTAAGGCCATGCCGAAAGAAATGCTGACCGTAGTCGACCGTCCGATCATTCAACACGTCGCCGATGAGGCCCGCACCGGAGGCATCGAGCATTTCATCTTTGTGACGGGGCGCAACAAAGGCGTTATCGAGGATCATTTCGACCGGCAATTCGAGCTGGAGGAGGTGCTGAGGCGCCGGAACAAGCAAGAGGAGCTGCTCAATCTCGAGCTTCATCTGCCGCCGCCAGGCGCCACGAGCTTCACGCGCCAGCAGGAACCTTTGGGTCTTGGCCATGCAGTCTGGTGCGCACACGATATTGTGGGCGAGGATCCGTTCGCGTTGCTGTTACCCGACGTGATCGTGCTGCCCGAGGGCGAAAGCTGCCTTGGGCAAATGATCAAGGTTTATAACCGGCTTTGCGAAAAATACGGGCCGGACGCGAGAATCAACATCGTCGCCGTGGAGGAGGTCGCCCCGGAAGAAACGAGCGCCTATGGCGTCGTGGGCGTGGAAGGCGAAGAGGAAGACCGGCTTTGGCGCATCCGTTCAATGGTGGAAAAGCCCGCCCGCGGAAGCGCGCCGTCGAACCTTATCATCATGGGGCGCTATATCCTGCAACCCGAGATCTTCGGGATATTGAAGCATCAAGAACGGGGCGCCGGCAACGAGATCCAGATTACAGACGCGATGAAAACTCTGATGCAGGACCAGATGTTTTTCGCCTACAAATTTCGCGGGAAGAGTTACGACTGCGGCTCCAAGCTCGGGTTTCTCACGGCGAATGTCGCGTTTGCCTTAGCGAGACCGGATTTGGCTCCAAAATTCGGCGAGGAGCTTAAAAAGCTGGCGATGGAGCTTCAGGCGAAGCGTTCGGCGGCGCCGGGCGCGAAGGCGGCTGAGTAGGCGGCGGCCGGCGCTGCCTTGCTTCGACCGCAGTTTTCCGGATTGATGGCAATGGCTACGCTCCGGGTGAACGGCGAAGCGCAGGGGGCAAATATGGTGCAAAGACTGGCGCGGATCGATCCGCGAGCGGGCGAAGCGCATGAGTTGGAGCCTGTTTCGGCGGCGCAGCGCACCCTCGAGTGCGGTATCGATGGCCTGAAATCGCTGCAAGCGGCGCTCGTCAACGGCCTTGCCGAAAACTTCGAGCGCGCGGTTGACCTCCTTCAGGGTTGCCGGGGACGCGTGGTCGTCACGGGGATGGGCAAGAGCGGCCATGTCGGCCAGAAGATTGCGGCGACGCTCGCCTCGACTGGCACGCCGGCGCAATTCGTTCATCCCGCCGAGGCAAGCCACGGCGACCTTGGCATGATCACGGCGAAAGATATTGTCCTCGCTCTGTCATGGTCTGGAGAGACCTGCGAGCTTGCCAATATCCTGACCTATTCGCGGCGGTTCCGTGTGCCGCTTATCGCCATGACCTCCCGTCGCGAGAGCACGCTCGGCAAGGCGGCCGATATCGTTTTGGCATTGCCGCAGGTAAAGGAAGCGTGCCCGCATGGGCTTGCGCCGACGACCTCTGCGCTCGTGCAACTCGCGCTAGGCGACTGCCTTGCAATTGCGTTGCTGGAAGGACGCGGCTTCACGGCGCTCGATTACAAGGTGTTGCATCCAGGCGGCCAACTCGGCGCCAATCTGAAGCATGTGGGCGAGATCATGCATTTCGGCGACCGGCTTCCCATTGTCGCGGAGAATGAGCGCATGAGCGCCGCGCTTGTGGTGATGACCGAGAAAAGCTTCGGCTGCCTTGGCATTGTCGGCGAGGATGGCAAGCTCACGGGCGTCTTCACAGATGGCGATTTGCGCCGGCACATGGCTCCGGGGCTGCTCGATCGCACTGTCGCTGAAATCATGACGAAATCGCCCAAGACGGTGACCGCCGGGATGCTTGCGAGCTCTGCGCTTCAGATCATCAACGCGTCCGCCATCACGGCGCTTTTTGTGGTTGAGGATGGCAAACCCGTAGGCATTCTCCACATCCATGATCTTCTGCGGGCAGGCGTCGCTTAAGCAGGCGCGCCTTGGGCCGCCAACAAGTTTCTCGAAGAGTTTTTTCCCAAGCCCTAGGGGTTTGTTTTTGCGAAGCCTGATCAGGAGCGAGCTCCGGGCAGAGCGATGCCCGGCTCCTTGCCTGTCGTATCAGCGAAAAACTGCCGCCATGCGATGACAGCCGTTTTCTGCTGCGTCTCGTATCGAGGGCGGGAGAGCAGGACAATGTTGACGTCCGCTCCCCTGAGCAGGGCTATTTCGCCATTAGGTAGCAGCTTGTGCAGAGCCTTGGCGGTGAGACCGCCTGTGTAAGCGGAGACCTCAGGGCCATGCTCCATCAAGTCCGATATGAGAATGATTTTTACATGCCTTCCCCTCGCGGCGCCGAGGCCTTCCAGCGAAAGCTGTATCGCCTGTGCGATCGGCGAGGCTGAGGCGGAACCCTCGCCGCCGAGGCTCTCCAGCGCAGCGTCGATCGGGTCGAGAAACGCGCTTTCATAGCGGGCGTAGACGCGTTTGGGGTTCTCGAAGAAAGGATTGGCTTCGGCTCCGGGGTTGCAGAGATCCACAATCGTATCGAGCGCAACGCGGTTCGTGCCGTCGCCCGGCTTAAGGAGTTTGACGGCGATGCGGTCGCCGCGCTTTGCAGAGCCGCGCTCAGTCGCCAAGATTTCCCGTGCGCGGGCTTGCTCTGCGGGGGTAAGCGGATCCGTCTTGTCGACAATGACCAGCGTTGTGTTATTGGGCCCTTCGAGGGGGCAAAGAGTTTCGGCGTCGATCTTTGCCGGGCTGTAGCTTTTCGCCGCGAAGATGCCTCCGCCGGCCAAAGCAGCCGCAAGCACAACAAGGAAAAGCCCAAGGATCGTTTTAGAAGTCATGCGGCGGGCCGCGCGAGTTCCGGCACATTCGGAGAAGCCGTTTGCAAGCTCGCCTTAGCGACCTCCGCCAGAAGTTTCTCGAAATCCGCCGATACGGCGTCGAACACTCCGAGGCTCTCGTTTTTCTCCTTTTGAACGGCTTTCTGCAACGCCTTCAGTTTCTTCTCCTGGCTCTCGTAAAACTTGGCGTACTTTTCATTGAGCGGCGGAAGTGTCGGCGCCGAAAGCGTGTAAAGGTCGAGCGTATCCCGATCCGGGATCTTATTGATAAGGCGGTTGTGGCATGCGATGTCGTCCTCGCCGCTTCGCGAAGCGTCGTCGAGGGCGTTCTTCATGGCCGCCCAGTCGCCGGCATAGGCCTGATGGAGGGCCTGAAGCTCCGCAATGTCGCGCGCATGAGTTTCAAGCTTCCGGTCGATGGACTGAAAGCTGGAAACAATGCTGGCGTTGGCTTGGTTCATAATGCGCCGGAGCGCATCGGCGCTGCGGGCGCGCGCCTCCGCATACCGGCGGCAGCACTTTCCATAACCGGGGAACGGATCGTCGAATTTATAGCCATCGGCGGCGGCAATGGTGGCGGCGCACAGACCGATAATGAGAAGGAAGAAGCTGGTGAAACTCTCAAGCTCGAATGGCGCTTGAAAAACCCTGCGAAGCGCTTCCATCTCGGAGCGTTTGCTCCTTTCCTCCGCTGCAGGGAACCGTTTAAGACCCGCGTCGCTCATCGAAAGCTGGGCCGCTCTTGAAGCTGGCGCGTCGGCCTGGCCGGGTTTCTGGCCTGAGATTGGGAGGCTTGCCTCGCGCCTTGGGGCGGGTGGGACCGGGGCGGTCAGCTCGGTTCTTGCTGTCGCCGCTTTAAAATCCCGGTAGTGCGCGCCGAACAAATTGACCAAAATGAGCGCCGCGAAGCCTGCAATCGCGAGGAGGATCGCGCCCGCTTTTGGCAGAAATGCTCGCCGGTTCACTTGCGGCACGACGATGTAACCGACAAGAAATGCGACGCCGACATTGGTGATGGCGAGCACCATCGCCTCAAGCCAGCCGCCGAACAGACCCCGATCGCTGCTATCCGCGAAGAGAACGCCGTTGATGCAGGCTTCCAAAAGAATGAGCAGCGACAGAATGCCGAAGCCAAGTATCGGAGAAGCCGGGTAATGGGCGTCCCTGGAGATGCGATTTTCGCACCGGAAGCGCTCCAGATCGGCAAGGCGGCTGCGCTCCTCACGCAGATGATTGGCAAGGGCGGGGCCGTTCGCAATGAGGGTTTTTTGCCGCTGAAACCGAACCTGCTGCAGATCGCCGTCAAGCCGCGGCAGCACGCATTTTTTCTCCTTCGCGTCGATCAGTCGCGTCAAAGCTTCAAGATGCGCTTTCGCTTTGGCGAATTGCTTGTCGAGATCTCTCTGAAGACGCTGCGCGACTTCGCCAACGGCGGCCGCGGGAGTGTGGCGGCGCAAGACCTGGGTAGAAGGCGCGCTGTGATCTTCAAGCCGGTGGAGAGGGGCTAAAGTCTGCGGCTCGGATTGCAACGCCGCCCTGAATGGGACGATGTTTGCGGCGTGCACGTTTTGCTCTTCAAAGGGGCGCTGATCGATATCGCCCGACCTATCGATAACGCGCTCGCCGTCATCGTCGTACAGGGTGGAAACCGGAGGCTTACTCATACAACACTCGAACAATAATTTCTAAACCGTGAATAAACCTATCGCAAAACAGATAAAATTAAAACGCGGCCAGGGCTCACGGAGCTTTTTTATTTCGAATAGATGCACTCGGGCAACGCCTGCCTCGGCTCATCAGGCGGCTCTCTCGTCAAGAGAGCTGGAAGATCCAGAATTTCCATCGGCTTTCTTGGCTGCGATGTCCGCCACTATCGCTTGTCCAATTTCTTCGCCCACCAGCTTTTGAGCGAGCGGGGAGAGATGAAAACCGTCATGGAGCAAAATGAGTGACTTTGGATAGTTTTCGAGAAGGCGGAAGCAGTCCACAAAAACTATATCCTTCTTCCCTAAAGATAGCTCACGCAATGCATTCGTATAAGAGATTGCCCTTCCTGTCGTATATCGTGGTCCGTAGATAAACGGAGACAATAATACCGGCGTAATACCCTCCGCTAGGCAGCTCTCAACCATTCGATCGATGGCGGCGACATATAAAGGCAGGGGTGTGACTGGGGCTATCTTTAGAAGGTAGCCAATGAGGGAGGCTATCTCCCAGCGAACAGGACTGAGCAAAGAAATCTGCTGACTGCGATGCGCGGCGGCGCTCAAAGCCGCGCAGGGCTTGAAATCGCCATCGGCGCCGTGTCTGAAATGGCGAGACGCCGCGCGACTCTTCGCCCGGATCGGACAGGACGCGTCAGTTGAGCCGAATTGGATTACGATATAATGTGGATTGAAGTGAAACAGCTTTTCCTTGAGGTACTTCCCGGCTCGGGGCGCAGGGAACCCGCCAAGGCTAACGACAGCCGATTCGACGGGTTGCGAAAGGCTCCTTCCAACCACCCCGCAAGCAACTTCGAACATACCGGCGCCTTCGTTCGGATAGCCGGTAATCATACATGCGCCAAACCCGGCAATTCGCAGTAACGAAACGCCGGAACTGTCTCGCGTGATGCTAAGGGGTCTCCGCAAGCGCGCCGCTGGATGGACGGAGGCGGAGACAGGGGGAGGGGGCGTCATGGTCGTCGAGCCTTTTGGGTGCTGCGCCTGCTTCGGGTTCGAATCGAACAAGGCCCGCTAAGCGGGATGATGTTCGCGGCGGATAAATTGCATCCCAGGGAAAGGCGTATTTCGCCCAATCTGTCCTCGTCAGCGAAACTCGAAATAGGAGAATCGCCCACACGTTACTCAAACCACAACTTTCCGCACTGGAAATAAACCTATCCCAAAAAAGAGAGAATAAAAGCAGCGCCGGAAGCCCGGGACCGTTTTTGATTCGAACCGATGCGTTCGCGCAACGCCTCTTGCGGCGCGGCCGCCTTATGCTAAGGCTGACTAAGCTGAGGGGGTTTTCGGGGAGTTTCGGCTATGACCGTTTTTCGTGCGATTGCGCTGCTTATTTTGCTTCTCTTGCTGGTAGCGCCTCAGCCAGCGGCGCAAGCGGGCGTCGCGCCGCCGCCAATGAGCCAGTCATCGGAGGCTCTCTCGATCCGGCACGTGGCATTCGGGGGCCAGTGCCCGCGTCTCTGCGTCGAGTGGTTCGACGGATGTAACAACTGCACCTGCGGCCACGGCCGGATCGATGTCTGCACGCGAAGATATTGCTTCTGGCGCGGGCGGCCGCGCTGCCTCCGTTTCGGGTTCTAGGCGACTACGCGCGGCGGGCGTGACGCGCTCTCCGATCACGCCGAAGGCAAACCGTCCGCTTCAAGCGCGCTGCGCCCACACTCCGGCTATCTCAAAGCCCGCACCAACGCACCATAAGCTCGGCAAAGATGGCTTCCGCTTCCTCGATCCTTTCGATCGTGCAGTACTCGTCGGTTTGATGCGCCATGGAGGGTTCGCCAGGCCCGAGAATAATCGTCGGCGGACTGCCCATTCCAGGTTTCAGCGCCGCCGCATCGGTGAAATAGCTTGCGCCGCCGGCTTCCGAAGCGGTTCCCGTCACCGATTCAACGACGCTAGCAACGTCCCGGATCCAGGGATCGTCAGGATCGGTCCACACAGCGTCCGATGCGCCCATGACCTCAAAAACGACGCCGCCGCCAGTCGCTTTTGCGAAGCGTTCGATCAGGCGCTCGCGATGCACGCCCGGCACGAGGCGCACATCCACGCCGAGACGCGCTTCGTCTGGAACGGAGTTCACGTTCAATCCGCCCCTCATCCAGCCGACATTCACGGTAGGCCGCCCCAACACCGGATGCGCATCCCCGGAAAAGTCGAAAGCTTCGAGGGCCAGAGCTGCGCGCGCGGCCTTATAGATGGCGTTGTCGCCCTGCTCGGGCATCGATCCATGCGCAGTTATGCCTTTCGCCGTCCCTTCCAGCCAAAACACGCCCTTGTGCCCGGCCAGGAGCTGGTTGGCAGTGGGTTCGGCGACGACAATAGCCCCGGCTTGGGGAAGAATGCCTTGGCGAACGAGGAAATTGGCGCCCTCGCATCCGCGCTCCTCGCCCGCTGAGATGACGAGCACAACGCCCGGCGTTCCCGTGAGACGGGGCGCCAGTTTCACCACCGCGGTAACGAAAGCGGCGACGCCGCTCTTCATGTCGCTGCTTCCACGCCCGTAAATTCTGCCGTCCGAAATATCGCCGCCGAAGGGGGCGACGCTCCACGGCGCCACGCCGAGCGGCACGACATCGGTATGTCCCGAGAAGCAGATGGGAAGTTTCGCCGCGCTCCCAGCGATCCAGGCGATGAGGTTTTCGCGATTCTCGCCCATGCTGACGTAGCGGGTCTCGAAACCCGCGGCTTCCAGAATGCCGCCAAGGTAGCGCGCGCAAGGGCTTTCATTGCCGGGAGGGTTGATCGTCTCGAACCGGATCAGCTCTTGGGTCAGTCGGATGGCGGAGATCATGGATGCGGAAGCCTGCTGTAAAATTCTCCCCCCGTGATCTCCCTGCCGGAACGGGGGCAAGATGTTCCTGGCGATGCAGCGCTTTCCGAAAGAAATCAAAAAGCCCGCTGCGCCGCCTCGGTTGACGCTACTTTTGTAGCTCTTCAAGATCGCGATAATAGTCAAGGGCCTGCGGGTTGGCGAGCGCCTCTTTATTTTTCACCTCGCGGCCATGCACAAGATCGCGGATCGCGATTTCGGTGATCTTGCCCGACTTCGTGCGCGGGATATCGGGAACCTGGACGATGATGGCAGGCACGTGCCTTGGGCTTGCGCCTGTCCGGATTTGCAATTTGATCTTCTGGCGCAAGGGTTCATCGAGGGCGAGATTCTCGCGGAGCACGACAAAAAGCACGACGCGGACGTCGTGATCCCAGTCCTGGCCGATAACGATGGCTTCCTTGACCTCCTCCAGCTGCTCCACCTGCCGGTAGATTTCGGCTGTGCCGATGCGCACGCCTCCCGGATTGAGCGTGGCGTCGGAGCGGCCATGAATGATGATGCCGCCATGCTCTGTCCACTCGGCGAAATCGCCATGATGCCAGACGCCTGGGAAGCGGTCGAAATAGGCGTTGTGATATTTGTCTCCGCCCGGATCGTTCCAGAAGCTTACGGGGATCGACGTGAATGGCTTCGTGCAGACCAGTTCACCCTTTCCGCTCGCCATGTGCCTCCCGGCGTCGTCGAAGACGTCGACCGCCATACCGAGGCCGGGACCCTGGATCTCGCCCCGGTAAACGGGCGAAAGCGGGTTGCCGAGCACGAAGCAGGAGCAGATGTCCGTGCCGCCCGCGATGGAGGCCAGATGCACGTCGGGCTTGATGGCGTCGTAAACGAAATCGAAGCTTTCGGGGGCAAGCGGCGAGCCCGTCGAGGTGAGCATCCGCACGCTTGAAAGCCGGTGCGTATCGCGCGGCCGCAACCCGGCTTTCTTCAGCGAATTGATATACTTCGCGGATGTGCCGAAGACATCGATGCCAATCTCGTCCGCATAATCGAACAGGATGTTGCCGCTTGGATGGAACGGCGACCCATCATATAGGGCGAGCGTCGCCCCGCTTGCGAGCCCTGTCGCGAGCCAGTTCCACATCATCCAGCCGCAGGTGGTGAAATAGAAAAGCCGGCTGCCGGGCCGGACATCGCAATGGAGTTGATGCTCTTTCATCAGCTGAATCAAAGCGCCGCCCGCTGAATGGACAATACATTTCGGCGTGCCCGTGGTGCCGGATGAGTAGAGGATGAACAGCGGATGCGAAAAAGGCAGCGGCGTGAACAGGACGTCCTTGGCGGCGAAACGGCCGAGCGCCTCGTCCCAATTCTGAGCCTTCTCCGATGCCCGCAAAATCGGGTCTGGATTGCCGATATAAGGCACAATCAGCGCCAGCTCGATGCTGGGGATCTTCTCGATGATCTCGGAAACCTTATCGCCTATTTGTATGGTCTTGCCATTATAGAAATAGCCGTCGCAGGCGATGAAAACCTTGGGTTCGATTTGCCCGAACCTGTCAAGGACGCCTTGAACGCCGAAATCGGGCGATGCGCTCGACCAGATCGCGCCTAATGACGAGGCTGCGAGCAGTCCGATAATCGCTTCCGGCATGTTCGGCATCAGCGCGGCCACCCGGTCGCCGGCGCCAACGCCTCGCGCGGCCAAGACCTGCTGAGCCTTGCTCACCGCCGCGCCAAGCTCCGCCCAAGTCAAGCTTTTCCGGACCTTGTCCTCGCCCCAAAAAATGAGCGCGGGCGTATTGTCAGTCTTGCGAAGCAAATTCCCGGCATAGTTGAGGCGCGCGCCCTCGAAGAAACGCGCATCCTCGAAACGCGCGGCCGGCGTGAAGACCGGCCCTTCGCCCCTCTCTCCGATGACGCCGAGAAAGTCCCATGCCTTGCCCCAGAAGGCTTCCGTCTCGCGGATCGAGAACGCGTGAAGATCGCCGTAGGTCCGGCAATTTGCCGCTAAGCCCGCATTGAGCTCCGCCATGAACTGCGACATGCGCGAGTTATCCACCATTTCGGCTGAGGGCGACCACAGCGGCGTCGTTTTCATGTGTAAGCTCCGGAGGAAGGGCTAGCCAGCATTGGTCAATGCTCTTAAACCTTAACACTTGATGTTCGGGCGACGTCACACAAAACGTGCTAGGCACTTCGCAGCTTCAGCGCTGCTATAACCGGACGGTCCCTCGCGAAAAATGTACCAGATTGCCGGAAAAATTCGATATGTTTCACGATGGCTCGCCATGCTCGCGGGGGGACTTTTTGTGGCGGCGGCGGTTTTTGCAGCTGTTCTCCCCTTCCTCATCGACGCAGAGGCGGTCCGTGAAAATCTAGCGCGGAGCCTTTCGGCATGGAGCGGCGGGCCGGTCGTCATCACGGGGCCGCTTCGTATTGCGAGTTTTGCCGACCTTTCCGTCGAGGCGTCGGGCGTTAAACTGCTGGCGACGCCAGGATTGGAGCCGATTAGCCGGGCGGAAGCTCGAACTGTGACGGCGGTCGCCCGGCTTTCCTCCCTTCTTCGCGGAAAGCTCGAGTTCAAAAAGTTCGTGGTCGCTTCGCCCCGGTTCGTTTTCCGTCGCGGTTTCGCCAAGCCTCACCCGTCAGCTTACGGGCTGGAAACCGCCGGCACGGCGTTAGCCCTATCGGCCAAAAGCCCCTTTTCCGACATTGAATTCCTCGAACCCGTGTTTTTCATCGCTGAAAGCGGCAGAAAACCTTTTCGGCGGACCGAACTGGAGCGGATAAGGGTGGGTAGAACCTTGGCCGGCCCTCTGGCCCGGCGCCCTTCAAGCCAACGCTTCCGAATCGGGCGCCGGTCTTTTCAGTCTGTTCGTGCAAAAGAGAGGCTTCGAGGCGCTTTTTCGGGGCGAATGCAACAGCGCTTGCGATACGTCGTTCGGCGCGCTTCGCATCAACGCATCCTTCGACAACTCCACCGCAAAAGCAATGCTGGCGTCCATGGCGCCTTGGGAACGAGCCACGGCTGTATCCGTCTCAGGCGATTTGAACTTGTCCAAGGGGCGCGCCGCGCTCGAGAACGCTGCGATCTCATTCGGGGACCATAGCGCCAAAGGCTCTCTCGCCCTCGACATGGCGGGGAGCCGGGCGGTATTTGAGGGGACTCTTGCGTACGACACCCTGGATCTGACCGCGGCTTGGATGGCGGACAAGGAAACGGATGGGGCATCCGAAATGCGGCCTTTGGCCGCTCTGCCCTTCGCAAGCCGGGATGAGGATCGCTCCCTCGATTTCGATATGCGTATTTCCGCCGACCGTTTCCGCGCCGGCTCCTTCGAAACAGGGCCTTTGGCGTTGGCTTTGACCGCCACGCGGGATCGCCTCAGCGTCGACGTTGCGGAAATGGCGCTTTTCGGCGGAAACGCGGTGGGAAGGCTCGATGTCGATCCATCGCAGCCGGCTGCGCTTTTGCTGCGCGGGAACGGGTCGCAGCTGGATATGCACGCGCTTGCAAACGCCTTACAGTTACCGTTCAACGTCAACGGCCCGGTCACGGTTCGTATCGGGTTGACGTTGCCGCTGACGACGAAACCGCCCATTCAAGACCTCGGCGCTGCGGCAGGGACTTTTGCGGTCCAGTTTCCAGCCGGCGGTTCGCTCGATGGCGACATGCCCCGGACGCTGAGCGCCGCGCTCGCTCATCAAGATCTCGACTGGGGACTTGGCGAAGGCTCATTTCCTTTCGCCGGCGCAAATATCGATGGGACTGTCCTGCCGGGCAAGGTCGATCTCGATGTTCAAGGCGCGAGCGGCGATAAAAGCATCGGCGGACGGCTGCGGATCGCTTTCCCAGGCGCCGCGGTGAGCGGGACGCTTTCAGTAAGCCAGAACCCAGATGCCGCAGGGGATTCCTTGTTCACGAGCGCGCCCGCGGCATCCGCCGTCTCAACGCAACTGGTCCTGTCGGGCACTGCGGCGGAGCCCATCTTTTCCCCTCCCGGCAAGCCCAGTTTGTCAAACTAGGCGGAGTTTCCAGCAGCTGTGCCGGTTTCTGGAAACACGGTGCTCAAGAGGCTGTCCGCTTGGCGGCGGGCTGAGGGGTAGTAAAACCCCGCCCCCAGCCTCCCGGCAAGCTCACCTAGACTAGCTTGCCGCATCTGCTGCCGGGGGCGTACCGCACACGGGTTGCGCACGAGGAGAGGGAGCGGCGTCGCGGCTCCGGGGCTGTCCCATCAGAACTTTTTGCCGTAACTCAGAGTGGCGTAGGGGCGCCAGACGCCCTCATCGCTGGCTTTCGCCATGCCTCCCGAAAGAGTTCAGGTCATTCGACCAAAAACGCAAATTGAGAAGCGCGCCTTCCCTTACATATTCGTTGTAGAGATCGAGGCGTTTGCCTTCGCTGTAGCTATTCGCGTTGCTGATCATCGCTCCAGCCTCCGCTCCTAGGGAAATTTTGAAGTTCTCGCTAACGCGGATTATTTCGTAGGCGGTGCGTTCATAAAATGAGGTTGTGTTGTCAAATTGGAGCCACGCGACGTTAGCGGAGGCCCAGAATTCGGCCGCTTCCCCGCCAGAACGTTTCGATCGCAGCGGTTGCCCCAAAGGCCTGCTGCTGAACCGTCTGTCCCACCTGCCAAAAAATCTGTGCTTGCGACTGATAGGCAGCGCCGGCGTAGAGCTTGATCCAGATATTGTCCCGGTTGAATTGATAACCGGCCATCACGTCGCCATCGGTCTTCACATCGGAAGCCATGAATGCGCTCGAAAAAACGCTCGCATTTGTCTCGCCGGAGATATTTGCGAAGCCGTCAACTTTGAGCCTGAACCCGGGCTGCTCGATGGGGCCTAAGAAACTCCAAACCGTGCTGCTCGCCAACGCCGCTGCGCGGTCCGAATAATCCGCTGTGACGTAAGTTTCGAACCTCGGGAGGTCATCAGCGGCGCAAGGCAAATATCCCGCGGCGACCGCAACGCAGACGATCACAAGACGCAACATTACTCAAGCTCATTTCAGCCGGTTCTAATGTCCGTAGGCTACCTTCGCGCGAAGGCCGCAGCGACTCTTTTTTAACGGATATAACCAGATCTTTTTTGTATTCGGCTCGAATGGAAGAATGAGGCTTTAAGCTTGACTTGGCGATTGGCCTCAAGGCACAAGCTGGACTTCATATCGTCGATGCGTGGGGAGCTATGTGGCGCCGGTTTCTGCTTGTTGGGTTGGCGGCTCTCTGCGCGGCGCTGGCTTCTTGCGCCCCGATGATCGCGCTGCACGACTCCGAGGTCCACTACAAAACCATAAACACCCCAGCGGGGCCGCTCCGGCTGGCTGTCACGGACAAGGGCGCAGGCCGCCCCATCCTTCTGCTCCATGGCTTTGCGACTTCGAGCTACACTTGGCAGGCCATCGAGCCTGAGCTGACGAAAAACCATCGCGTCATCGCGGTCGACCTTCGAGGTTTCGGCGCATCCGACAAACCCCTCGATGACCATTACTCAATCTTCGATCAGGCGGACGCGATCGAGGCCTTCATCGAGCAAGAGAACCTGCAGGATCTAACCATTATCGGCCACTCCTTCGGGGGCGGCGTCACGCTCGCGCTCACGCTGAAATTGGCGGAGCAAAGCCATCCGCGCATTCGCAATATCGTGCTGATCGACAGCATCGCCTACAAGCAGCCGATCCCGATCTTCTTCCGTCTCTTACAGGTTCCCATGCTCGGAGAAGTGAGCATGACGCTTGTGCCGCCGGAAGTGCAAGTGGCGCAAGGGTTGCGCCTTGCCTATTACGACAACACCAAGATTACCGCGCGCGCCGTGGCGGAATACGCGAACACGCTCTACTCTCCGGCGTCGAAGCACGCGCTCATCAAGACCGTCGAGCAGATGGTCCCCCCGAACATTGAAGAAATCGCGGAACGCTATAAGACGATCAAGGTCCCGACGCTTGTGATTTGGTGCAAGCACGACAAGGTCGTGCCCGTCTTTTACGGCTATCGGCTACAAGCCGACATCCCGCCTGCGGAACTTATTGTTTTCGACAGTTGCGGGCACATGCCGCAAGAAGAGAAGCCCGACGATACGGTGCGAGCGATCGAGGGTTTTCTCGCGCGCAACGAAAGCTGATCAGGCATTTTTACGCCGTCAGGACCGCCCAGAAGGCGTCAAGCGCCTGATGACGACGAATGTGCATGCAAGGACAATCCGGAGAGCGCAGGCGAATAAGCGGTGGTGGGCGCAGTCGCGGTCAGGCCGCCGGGCGACTTTCATGCCCGGCGGCGTTCAGGACAGCCCAATCATGCAGACGGGCCTGTGAAGGCCGTGCGCTTCACGCGCCGCCCCTAAGGCGGATGCGACGGGCGGCCATGGGAAAGCCGGTACGAGTGCTGGAGCGGTACGGCGCGCCATTGGCCAATCGCTGATTCCAACGCATTGCCGCCCGCAAGAGCTGACAGTCCTTAAGAAGTTGAACCGCTCCTGGAGAGCGTCGCCCTCCCCACATCCTCTTGGGAATGCCAGCGCCCGTAGCGCTTCCACTAGCGGCCGCGCAAAACTTTACTCACCAGTGTGAAACAAACCATAAGGGTGTGTTGACGCCCGCTTCTACCCATGCTATCCCATATATGCCCGTTCGGAAGGGGGCGATTCGGAGGGAGATGGAAACTCTTTTGTCGCGCACGGCCACTGCGCTTCGAGATATCTCCCTCCGGTCCATCCGATATGGCCTAAAAAGGCCGATATTTGGTTTCTGTTTGTAACTTTACTCAGCTTTTTCCCGTTTTGGGAGAGAATTCCGAATAGCACCCTCCAAATTTAGACTTGGGTTCATATGGGTAATAGCGGGATTCGGTTAAAGGTTTAGACCGGCGACACGGTGCGCTGCCGTCGCGTGCGCGTTTTGACGGGGGCGTGGACTTGAGGAATGGATGAATTCGCATCGCGCATTGACAGCAAGGTTGACCAGCGGGGGCGTGTCGCCATACCCGCGCCGTTCCGCGCGGTCCTTGCCCAGGAAGGCGCCGATGAAATCCATTGCTATCCGCATCTCGACTACAACACGATCGAAGCTGGCGGTGCGCGTTTGGTCGAAGAGATTAAGGGGATTGTGGGCAGGCAGCCTACTGGGTCGGCGCTCCGGGAATCTCTCGAACTCGTCTATTTCGGCGAGTGTGAAAAGCTCAAGGTGGACCCAGATGGACGCACAGTCTTGCCAAAGCGCCTTCGCGATCATGCCGGAATCACAGAGACAGCGGTTTTCGTCGGCCTTGGCAACAAATTTCAAATCTGGGAGCCTGAGGCTTACAGTAAATTTCGCGATCGCGCGCGCGAACAAGCGCTCGCACTTCGCAGGGAGCTCGGCGCGGGGAACCGCTGATGAAGCGGCGCAAACGAGGGGGCAACAGGGGCGTGACGGACCGCGGGAGGCCGGTAGAGGGCCAGACTCCCGATGGCGGACCGGTCCGTCACATCCCGGTGCTACTTTCGCAAGTTCTGAGGGTGCTGGCGCCGAAGGCGAGCCAGCAATTCATTGACGGAACATTCGGAGCAGGCGGCTACGCCCGCGCCATACTTGAAGGCGCCGATTGTCAACTGCTCGGGCTCGACCGCGATCCTTCTGCGATTGTGGCAGGCCGCACGCTTGAAGCTAAGTTCGGCGGCCGCTTAAAACTCTCCGAAACACCATTCTCTTTCATGGAAGAGGCCGCGCAAGCCGCCGGCTGGGATCGCGTGGACGGCGTGGCGCTCGACCTCGGCGTCTCGTCGATGCAACTCGACGAGGGGGCCCGCGGCTTTTCGTTTATGCGCGACGGCCCGCTCGACATGCGCATGTCCGGCCAAGGCTTAAGCGCCGCCGATGTCGTAAACACCTTCGAGAAGGACGAGATCGCCAACATTCTTTATCAACTTGGGGAGGAGCGCCGCTCGCGCGCCATAGCGGCGGCTATCGTGAAAAGCCGCGAGGAGGCGCCGTTGGAGCGAACGGCTGAACTCGCCGCCCTCGTCGCCCGCGTTCTCGGCCGCCGCCCGGACGATCCCAAGCACCCCGCGACACGCACCTTCCAGGCGCTTCGCCTTTACGTGAATGACGAGCTTGGCGAACTTGAGCGCGGTCTTGCCGCTGCTGAGCGCATGCTTAAGCCAGGAGGACGGCTCGCCGTGGTGAGTTTTCATTCGCTCGAGGACCGCGTCGTGAAGCGTTTTCTCCAAAGCCATTCGGGCAAGCAGCCAAAATCCTCCCGCTATTTGCCCGCCCAAGCGGAAGGCCCGGCGCCTGCCTTTGAGCTTAAGGACCGCAACGGCTTAGAGCCGTCTGAAGAGGAGATCGCAGGCAACCCGCGCGCCAGATCGGCGAGGCTGCGCTGGGCTATTCGGACGGATGCTCCGCCTATGCCGGTGTGATCGAAACAATCGCCGTGTTCGTTATCACGTGTGATGCAGGCTGCGAAGCATGTGATTGAACGCCGCGATGTGCTTCATGCGCTAAAGCGTTTGATGACGCGCCCTCGCGCTTCGCTCAATAGCCGCCGTCACGAGCTTGTCGAGGTTAAGAGTGTCGCGGATAAGCTCTAGTAGCCTGATCTCCTCGTCGGGCACCTTCAAATCCGCCGCCGCAACCTCAACGGCCAGAGCATAAGCCGTCTCGTGCAGTTTTTTCGGCAAAGCGCCGGCGATTGTTTCAAGCAATTCTTCGAGGCCTTCCTCATCGCTGAGGAGATCGCCGCACCTTTCCGCGGCTTTCGCAAGATTGTTCACGTCGAAGCCCATGAATACCGGCAGGTGCTGCACAATCTGCGCGATGCGGTCCAGCTCGCGATCAGAAATCTGACGGTCGGCTGCGGACATCGTGATCATCACATAGATGAGCGCTTCGTGAGGCGTAATCTTCGGCATTGTGCGGTCCCGTCGATGCTTTTACTCAGGTTAGAGTGCGTCCGGAAAAGTGTGAAGCGGTTTTCCGATAAGACGCAAGATAAAACAGAGAGCTAGAGCTTACCCGCTTTTATTCCATTAAAGCAGATAAGCTCTGGGCTGCCTCATGGTGCGGCGCAAGCCGATCGTAAAGGAAACGCGTGTCTCATCCAATCCCGGTTATGGCCGGGGAAGGCGGGGCATCCACCGCGCTCCCCTTAGTCTTTATGCAACGCGAATGCCGGCGCCATCGTCACACAGTGCGCTCATTTCAAAGCGGCGCACATACGCAGCATGTCATGTATGCGGAGCGCCTGTATTGATGATGGGGGTGGCTTCGCGGTCGGCCACCAGCACCACCAGCAGGTTCGAGATCATTGCGGCCTTCCTTTCCGCATCGAGGGGCGCGCCGATCTTGGTTTTTTCGAGTTCGCCTAGCGCTTCCTCGACAATGCTGACGGCGCCCCTCACCACAAGGCGGCGCGCGGCGACCACAGCGCTCGCAGCCTGCTTCCTCAGCATAATCCCCGCGATCTCAGATGAATAGGCAAGGTGAGAGATGCGGGCTTCATCGACGGCGACGCCAATCGGCTCCATTCTATTGCGGATCTCCGAAAGCAGGCTCTCGCAGATCGCATCGCCTCCGTCCCGCAAGGTGACGGGCGAGAGCGATGCTTCTTTGTGCTCCGCAGCCAGCCCCGGCTCCAGCTTCTCAGCTTCTATCACCTCGACCTGATCGTAGGGGTGGGCGCTCGCCATGCGCCGCAGCGCGGTCTCGCTTTGAGCCTTGACGTAAGCCGCATAGGATTCGACCTCTAGGACGGCCTTTGCAGCGTCGTGGACGCGCCAGACGATTACGGCGCCGATGTCGATGGGATTGCCGACCGCGTCATTCACTTTGAGCGGTCCGCATTCGAGCGTTTCGAGCCGCCGCGTAACTTTTTTCTTCGAATAGAAAGGATTAACCCACCAAAAGCCCGAGCGCTTGAGTGTGCCGGAATAGCTTCCGAAAAGCAGGCAGACAAGGCTTGTATTCGGTTGCAGAACGATAAGCCCGTTCAGGATTATGAAGGAGGCGACGATCCCAAATCCGGCAAGGCCCAGGCTGAGGGCGGAAAAATGGGACGCGCCTATGGCGGCAATTTGGAGCGCGCCAATCCAAACGCAAAAAACCAGTAAGCCTAAGCCTACAGCGAGCATCAAAAAACCGTTGCCGGCGCCTAGATCGCTGTCGGCAATCAAGGACCTATGGCCTTGCGGCGGGGATGACGGAGGCAGGGGAACTGACATCGGCGCAACTCCTTTGTGTGCTGGGCTGCTACGCATCCCGCGCTGGTGCGCGGGTAGCTGCGGGGGCCGGCCTTCCGCGACTGACATCCGGCTGCGCTTGCACAGGCGATCCTGATCGGTAAACCGGCAAATCTTTGACGGAAAGACGGATATATATACCAAGTCTCGCCGCATTGCCGCCCCATTCAGCCCGAGAAAAGTTCATTCGAGCGCGCCAATGAGGTGTCCGCGGTTCTCCCCAACCCCGCCTTAAGAACTACGCGTTCCGTCATCGTCAGCGCTTGCGTCCCCCACGAAAGACTGAGAAAAGAATTTGCTCCAGATCAAACAGGCCGCACGCCCTGAACTTTAACCTGCGGCGCTCGCGACAAACTTGAGAGGGTAAAGCAGTGCCGCTAGATTCCCATCCGCCAATATCGGAAAATCCTAAATTTCAGCAGCTTGTGCGCGGCCGGTCGCGCTTCGCCTGGACTTTGTCCATATTGATGCTTCTTGTCTATCAAGGCTTCGTTCTTCTGGTTGCATTCGCTCCTGGGTTTCTTGCGCAGCCTCTCGTGGCCGGGGGCGTCACCACCCTTGGCATCCCCATCGGGCTTGGCGTCATCGTCTTTGCTTTTCTTATCACTGGGATTTACGTGGCGCGCGCGAACGGCCGCTTCGATGATTTGAACCGCCAGCTCATCCAGGAGATCACGAAATGACATTGAAAAAAGTCATTCCAAGCTTGGGCCTAGCGCTCGCCGCCAGCGCCATTTCGATTTCTCCCTCTTTTGCCGACGCAATCAGCGGCGCCGCCGAGAAATCGTCCTTGAATATACCCGCGGTAGCGATGTTCGTGGGCTTCGTCTTTTTGACCTTGATCATCACCTATCGGGCAGCGGCGCGGACCAAATCGGCGTCCGACTTCTACGCGGCGGGCGGCGGGATCACCGGCTTCCAGAACGGCCTCGCCATGGCCGGCGATTATATGTCGGCTGCGTCGTTCCTTGGGATTTCAGGCCTCGTGTTCTCAAGCGGGTTCGACGGCCTGATCTACTCCGTCGGCTGGCTCGTGGGCTGGCCCATCGTGTTGTTCTTGCTTGCAGAACGCTTGCGCAACCTCGGCAAATTCACCTTCGCCGACGTGGCCTCGTTCCGGCTCAATCAAACCTGGATTCGCATCCTCTCCGCGATTGGCACCTTCACCGTGGTCGCCTTCTACCTCATCGCGCAGATGGTCGGCGCGGGCAAGCTGATCCAATTGCTCTTCGGTCTCGATTATCCGATCGCCCTCGTCATCGTTGGCACTCTGATGATCATCTATGTCGCCTTTGGCGGCATGAAGGCGACAACCTGGGTGCAAATCATCAAGGCTTGCCTGTTGCTCCTCGGCGCGACGTTCATCGCCATTCTCGTGCTCATGAAATTCAACTTCAGCCCGGAAGCCCTCTTCAAGTCTGCGACGGAAATCCATCCTAACCACGATAAGATCATGGGACCCGGAAGCCTCATCAAAGACCCGGTCTCGGCTATCTCGCTCGGTCTTGCTCTCATGTTCGGCACGGCTGGCTTGCCCCACATTCTGATGCGGTTCTTCACCGTCGCTGACGCCAAGGCGGCCCGCAAATCGGTATTTTACGCCACCGGTTTCATCGGCTATTTCTACATCCTGACCTTCATCATCGGGTTTGGCGCCATCACGCTGCTGATGAACGATCCGTCCTTCTTCAAGATAGCGCCCGACGGGGCAGTCGCGATCACGGCCGCTAACCTGAAAGGCGGCACGAACATGGCGGCCATTCAGCTCTCCAGCGCAGTAGGCGGTCCCTACCTCTTGGGCTTTATCTCTGCGGTGGCCTTCGCAACCATCCTTGCGGTGGTCGCCGGTCTCACGCTCGCAGCGGCGTCGGCGGTCAGCCACGATCTCTACGCCTCTGTTATCGCCAGGGGACGCGCTTCCGAGCGGAGCGAGGTGACAATTTCGAAGATATCGGCGGTATTGATCGGCATTCTCGCGATGTATCTCGGCTACATTTTCGAAAAGCAGAACGTCGCATTCATGGTGGGCCTCGCCTTCTCCGTGGCTGCGAGCGTGAACTTCCCTGTGCTGCTCATGTCGCTTTTCTGGAGGGGGACAACGAGCCTCGGCGCCTTCATGGGTGGAATGTTGGGTCTTATCAGCTCAGTTGGAGGAGTCGTGCTCAGCAAGGCCGTTTGGGTCACGACATTTGGGTATCCCGAAGCGATCTTCCCCTATAGCAATCCGGCCTTGTTCTCGATGCCGATCGCTTTCCTGGGCATCTGGCTGTTCTCGAAGATCGACTTGACCAAGCGCGCAGCCCGTGAGAAAGCGGCCTTCGATGCACAGTTCATCCGCTCCGAAACCGGTATCGGCATGGCCGCCGCGAACGTGCACTAAACAGAGTCTCCGCTCCACTGTCATGGCCGGGCTCTGACCCGGCCATCCAGAGAATTGGCAACGCCTTCGATTGCTTAGTTGGATGGCCGGGTTAAGCCCGGCCATGATAATAGGCGTTGAGGTCATGGCGACGGAATTGCCGGAAACATCGGGGCAATCGAGTCCTAGTTTGGAAAAAGACTCTGCGAAAGCGAAAACTCTAATCAGCCTTTCGTTGGCCCGCCAGGGAATGTCTGATTAGATGCAATGGAGGCTGCGCATTCCCCGCCCTCTAACACGGCAGTTCTAGTCAGGTCGCCATGCAAGGCTTCGACGCTCAAAATCCGCCTTTCGACCGGTTGACCCGTGCTGAGATGGATACTCTGAGCGCGGCGATGGATATCGGCTATTTCGCGCCCGGCGCTACCATCGTAACGCTCGGCGCGGGCTCGGAACACCTTCACGTCATCATCAAAGGCGCCGTCGAAGAGAGGGATGGACAGGAAGTCGAGGCCGTGCTTGGCCCGAAAGATACTTTCGACTCGGGCGCCGTGGTTCACGGATCGGCGAGCGCAAGTTTCGTCGCGACAGAGGAAACTCTCTGCTTCCTGTTGCCAAAAGAGACGATTTTAGCACTCGTTAAGAAAAATCAGGCTTTTGCGGCCTTCTTTTATTCCGATCTGTCGCGCCGGCTCGATGCGTTTGCCGGCGAGCGCAATCCGCAAGGCCTCGAATCGGTGCTGCGAACACGGGTGAGAGACGCTCGCTGGGGGAAGGCCGTCTTCATCGACGGGTCGGCTACCATCGAGCAAGCTGGCCATGCGATGCAGCAAAACGACTGCAACACTTTGTTCGTCAATGACGGCGAGCGCACCGGCATCGTGACGGGCATGACAATCTCCAAGGCCGTCATTCTGCGCCGGGCGCCCCTCGAAACACCCGTTCGCGATATTTCCCATTTCGACATAGCGGCGGTCGATAGCGACGATTTCATTTTCGACGCCCTTCTTACTATGACGCGCCACAAAAAACGCCGCATCGCTATTCGCGCGCGAGAGTCTTACGCTGGGGTTCTTGAAGACATCGACATTCTGGAATTATTCGCGGGGAATTCGCAATTGATACCCGGCCGCATCGACAGGGCGAAATCGGTCGCAGACTTGACGGTCGCGGCAAAGGACGTCCAAGGACAAGTTGAACGCCTGCACGAGCAGGGCATCAAAATCGAGGTCATCGCCGAAATAACCTCGGATTTGAACCGGAACCTTTTGGCGAAGCTTTTCGATTTGATCGCGCCGCAATCTATTCGGGATCATGGCAGCCTCCTGGTGATGGGCTCGGAGGGCCGCGGCGAGCAAACCGTTCGCACCGATCAGGATAACGGCCTCCTCCTTGCCAGAGATGTCCCCGAAGCAGAGCTAGCGGCTTTCCGGTCGTCATTCACGGAAGCTTTGGAAGCGTTTGGATTTCCGCGCTGCCCGGGAAACGTGATGGTCCGCAATCCGGTCTGGTCACAGTCGGTGGACAGTTTCATCAAGCAGCTCAAGAGCTGGATTCTTAATCCCGGCGGCGACAGCGCGATGAACCTCGGCATTTTCAGCGACGCGGTCGCCGTGGCTGGGCGGCGTGATCTTCTCGTCCACACGAAGACTGCGTTCGTCGACATGATGCGGGGCGAGAGCGCACATCTCGCGCATTTCGCGCATTTGATCGACCTGTTCGCGAGTTCCGACATCGGAATGCTGGGCGATCTTATGGTGTCCGTCGGCATGCGGTCAGGCGACGTCGATGTGAAGAAGGTGGGAACATTTCCCATCGTGCATGGCGTGAGAACGCTCGCTATCGACAAGGGCATCCTCGAAACGTCGACCGTTACAAGAATCAAAGCGCTCGCGGCGTCAAATCTTCTGGAGGAGCCTTTCGCGCAGGAACTTACAAGCGCGCTACATCTGTTCATGGAATTGCGGCTGCGTTCTCAGCTCAAAGCGAGGCGGGTCGGAAACCTTGCCCGCGAGTCCATCGTGAGTTTGAACGAACTCTCAGGCGCCGACCGCGACATCTTCCGGAGCGCAATCCGCGTGGTGCGTCAGTTCCGCGAGTTGGTTCGCCATCGCTACAATCTTGGATATTTCTGATGGTGTATCAGACGCTCCGGCGCTTGTTCCATCAGGCGTCGATCGGAGACCAATCCTATCGTTTTCTGTTCAAGAGACCGCCGCCCGGTGAAGTGGTCGCTTTCGATTGTGAGACGACAGGCCTCGATATCTCAAGGGATGACATTATCACCATCGCCGCCGTCTTAATTAGAGGCGATAAAATCATACTCAGCGAGCGGTTCGAAGCGCTCGTGCGGCCAGAAGCGGCGATCAAGCCGGATGCGATGAAAATCCATCAGCTACGCGAGGCCGATGTCGAGCAGCAATTGCCGATTCGCAAGATTTTACGGGAGTTTCTCCATTTCATCGGCCCGCGTCCTTTGGTGGGCTACTACCTCGAATTCGATATGAAGATGATCGACAAGCATGTGCTGCCCTTCATCCAAATCGGACTTCCGAACCGGCGCATCGAAGTATCGGAACTGTACTACGAGCGCAAATACGGCAACGCGCCGCCTGGAACCACCATCGACCTGCGCTTCGTCTCGATCCTTCAGGATCTTGGCTTGCCAAATATTGGCCAGCATGACGCGTTGAGCGATGCTCTCATGACGGCGATGATTTATGTCACGCTGCGCGACCTTAAAAAGCGCGGCGTCCGGGTAAAGCGCGAGCGCGTCCGGCCCTTGGCCGATATAGCCGCCATGTAGCGAACCGATCGCGGCTATCGGCATTGCCCGCGTTGGCGCAAAGGATTGACGCCAAGCGCCCTAAGTCGTTCCCGCGCAGGCGGGAACCCAGTAGGCGACAAGCCATGTTATTGTTCTCGAAGACGTTTACGCTCCCGATTACTGGATGCCCGCCTGCGCGGGCATGACAAAAAAGTCGGCATCTATGGCGCTTGGCGCCAATCGGCCTTGCTCTCGGTTTCGATCCGCACGCCCCTATGGGCGCTGCGCATGCGCCGCTTCAAACAGCTGCCGCAGCGTCGCATTTACGGGGGGCAGACGGTCAACAACAGCCTTGGCCCATTCAAAATAGCGCCGCCGCCTTTCTATATCCCAGTCCGCTGGGGGACTTGAGGCCGTGTCCCGCAGATTGCAGATCTTATCGGCGAGCGTTACGAAAGCCGCCTCGCGGCTCTTATGCGAGGCGTGCTCGATTTGGAGTTGCTTTCGCTCAGTCTTGGGTAAGCCCTTGTCGTCGGTCAGTTCCGCCACAATCCCGGCGATCTGCGACCCGAACTCAGCCTCAAGCTCGGCGAACGTCGTCTCGGTGTCCTCGATGGTGTCGTGAAGCGCCGCGGCCGCCAGAATGCCGGCGTCTTCAACCCCGGCTTCCACGCACAGCACCGATAGCAGGGCGATGGGGTGGTTGATGTAGGGGCTTGCGTCCTGATCCTTGCGCCGCTGCATGCGATGCTTGCGAGCCGCAAACTCAAGCGCCCGTATTAACAATCCTGCGCCGTTACCCCGATCGGTCATGACAAAATCCTTAATGCCTCACATGGCGATAGCAGACATTCCATAGCGCCCGCAATGCTTGCTGTGGAGTGTATGAGAATCGGGTTTCGCGGTTCTAGGCACGGTGTCATAGCCGGGCTTGACCCGCGGTTGTCCGGTTCGTTTTACTTGCGTTCGTCTTCGCCGTCACTCCCGAAATCGCCGGGGCGTTGCCGGGAATCCATGACGAAGCTTGCACGCGCCGGGATAGGGGGCCCGATAAGCCGCGCGAGCGCGTCTTATCGGGGATGACGCCTCGATATTGCGTGCAGATTAAGCCCGGACGGCTGTGAGGTATGCCCGGCCATGACAGAAGTGGTGATGTACTGTGGAGGGCGTGTTGAGGGAAAGCGCTTCGGCTCCCGCCGATAGCGGCCGGCGCGCCGAAGAAGACGTGGTTGGGCGATGCGCCGTCCGGCGGTTTTCTTGAGTTCCGGTAAATTTTTAAAGAATCTTCAAATAAATCTCAAAGAAGTGTCAGCCAAGCTCAAGACGTAACTTGTATTGAGTTTACATCAATTGGTTGCTCTGTGAGGCTTCTATGTCATTGTATGGAAATTCAAGCAACAAACAGCTATCGGCCGCCGCGGTTCGAGCCTTCGGCCAGGACGATCCAAATTCGGGCGCCGGCGCTGCGCAGAGCGATCCGGGCATCCCGGGCGTAAGCATCGACGCCAGTGACGCGGCCAGCACTCCGCTAACAATAAGCGCAGGGCTTCCAGGCGCCGTCCAGGTTGCGACGGCGTCAGTGAAGGGCGTTGTCTCGGGGGCGAGCGCCGCCCCGCAGTCAACCGCGAACGCGGGCGCCGTAGCTTCGACCTCATCCGCGATCCCATCTTGGATCGGCCAATTGTCGACGCCATCGATTGCTGCCGGGATGGCGGCCGCAATTACCGGCGGGACGGTGACCTATGCCGGACTTGAGGCCCTCCTAGCCAATCTCGACTCGACGCTCAACACATCCAGAACCAGCCTGACCGCGGCCGAATTCTCCGACCTCAAGACAATTGCCGCCAATCTCAATAATGGGGTGACCACATCGGCCTACCTTACCGGGATCATGAACGCGCTCGTGACGGGCAATGCGGCGAATGCGACTTGGACAGGCGGCAATGCGTCGCCGTCGAGCCTTGGTCAGCTCGCGGCTGGCTCCTCCGCGACGCAGCTCTCGGAGCTTATCGGAAAGTGGTTTCTTGGAACGGACCTTCCCAGCTCAAAAGTCGCCGTGGGCTATACGTCCTTCTCTGTCTCCTACTCAAGCTCATCGAGTCCGGTGTTCGCAGCTGGGGGCCCGAGCATGAATGACATAAACCAGGGCTATCTCGGCGATTGCTATCTTCTGTCCAGCCTGGCTGAGGTCGCCCATCAAGATCCCAGTATGATCTCGTCGATGATCACCTCGAATGGAAACGGCACTTATGGGGTCCGCTTCTACGTCGGCGGCGCGCCCGAGTACGTCACTGTCAATAGTTCTTTGGCGGACGCGGGGAGCGTCTTCAACTATGGGACTGACATTTGGGCGAGCCTTGTGGAAAAGGCTTACGCGCAACTCCAGGCTGGCGGTGAGGTGACCGGAAATTATTGGGTCAACTTCGGAAACTCTTGGACGACAATCGGCAATGGCGGCTACCCGGAATTCACCCTCGAGGAGATCACGAATTCACCCACCATCACCGATTTCTACGCTGCGGGAAGAACATGGACATGCGACGTTTGCAATTCTTCTTTCGCCTTGACCGCATACTCGAACGGAAATTCGACTGCCGCCGTTCAGAGCATATTGGCCGCCGATCTCAGGTCGGGCGACGATCTTGTCCTGTCGTCCAACACAAACGCCAAAGATAGCGCAGGCAAGCAGACCCTGGTCGCAGACCACGCCATGTCGATTTACGGTTTCGACACCGCTACATCCATGTTTGAAATCCGCAATCCGTGGGGCACGTATCCCGGCCAATACTGGGATACGACCTTTGAGGTCAGCCTCTCGACCCTGCTTGCGGATGGCGACACGATCACGGCCGACGCCGTTGGCGGCTCTACCCCTTCGAAGGCGCCGGTGCTCACCTCGCAGACCGCCACGCAGACCTGGAGGCTCGGCCAAACGGTCAATTTCTCGCTTTCGGCAAGCACCTTCACAGACCCGCAAGGCCAGAGACTCACCTATACAGCAACCCAGGCGAACGGCGCGCCGCTGCCGTCTTGGCTAACATTCAACGCGGGCGCGGAAACCTTCACCGGCACGGTTCCGAATACGGCCGCGGGGCTGACCCTCCAGGTCACGGCCACCGATACCAGCGGGCTGTCCTCGTCGGAGACCTTCTCTGTGCTGACGCCCGGCTCCGCGCCGGTCCTGACGTCACAGACCGCCGCGCAGACCTGGAACGCCGGCCAGAAAATCGGCTTTTCGCCTGCCTCGAACACCTTCACCGACCCTCAAGGCGAGAAACTGACCTACACGGCGGCGCAGGCGAACGGGGCCACGCTGCCGTCGTGGCTGTCGTTCAACGGGACGACGGATACCTTCACCGGCACGGCGCCGAAGACAGCAGCCGCGTTGAGCCTCAAGGTCACCGCCACTGATGCCAGCGGGCTTTCCGCATCGGAGACCTTCAATGTGTCGATTGCAGCGACGGCAATATCTCATGCGATCGCTGGGTTGAACGGCGCCCCGCCCGCTCCCGCCATGGCCAGCTTCGTTCAGCCCATGCAAGGGCTAACCAACAATCTGTTCGCCCCTAAAGCGCAAGGCGGCCTGTAAAATGGGACATGCCCCGGATCAAGGCGCGTTTGCGCTAGCCCTGGCGCTCCGGCTTCTCGGAGTGCCGGCGAACACAGAGCAAATCTATCATGGCCTTGGCAGGCCTGACGGAATGGACGAGACCGATCTGCTGCGAGCGGCCCGTTCGGCCGGCGTGAAAGCGAAGGCGCGCCAGATCGGAGTTTCACGGCTCCCTGCGGTCCCATTTCCAGCGCTTGGGTTTTTCAAGGATCGAGGCTGGGCGGTTATCGGAAAAGTGGAGCCCGCGTTCGCTGTCATTCAGGGCGCGCGCGACGCGGGGCCCAAGACGCTTTCCATCGCCGAATTCACGGAAGCTTGGAATGGCCGCGTTATTCTCCTGACGAAGCGCGCCCCGCTTGGCGACCCCGCCCGCAGGTTCGACTTAACCTGGTTTTGGGGCGCGATCGGAAAATATCGCTCGGTGCTCTACGAGGTTCTCGCCGCTTCCTTCGTGATCCAGCTTTTCGGGCTCGCCACGCCGCTTATCTTTCAGACCGTCATCGATAAGGTGCTCGTTCATCGCGGGCTATCGACGCTTGAAATTCTCATGGCGGGCCTGGCGCTCATCGCGGTGTTCGACGTCACCTTATCGGGCTTGCGCACCTATCTTTTTACGCATACGAGCAACCGCATCGATGTCGAGTTGGGCTCGCGTGTTTTCCGGCATTTGATGGCTTTGCCCCTTCCCTATTTCGAAGTGCGCCGGGTGGGCAACTCGGTGGCGCGCGTCAGAGAACTGGAGACAATCCGCCAGTTTATAACAGGCTCCTCGATCACACTCGTGCTCGATCTCCTGTTCTGCGCAGTCTTTATCGGCGTGATGTTCCTTTATAGCCCGCTTCTGGCGTGGATCGTCGTTGCGACCTTGCCGCTTTATGCGATCTTATCGATCGCGGTCACGCCGCTCTTTCGCGCGCGTTTGGAAGAGAAATTCAATCGCGGCGCGGCCAATCAGGCCTTTCTCGTCGAAAGCGTCACGGGTGTCGAAACCATCAAGGCGATGGCCGTCGAGCCCCTTATGCAAAGGCGGTGGGAGGAACAGCTTGCAGGCTATGTCGGAGCCTCTTTCCGCGCCGCAACTCTCGGAAATATCGCCACCCAAGCAACGAACTTTCTCAGCAAAGCCACGACGGTGCTGACGCTGTTCGTTGGAGCAGGGCTCATCATTCGCAACGAGCTTACGGTTGGCGAACTGGTCGCATTCAACATGCTTGCCTCGCAGGTGAGTACGCCGGTCCTCCGGCTCGCGCAAGTCTGGCAAGATTTTCACCAGGTGCGGATTTCTATTGCGCGCCTCGGCGACATCCTGAACACCCCGGTCGAATATGCGCCGAGCGCCCCCTCGAACGTTGGCGCCTTGGAGGGTGCGGTCGAATTCGAACGGGTTCAATTCCGCTATGGCCCCGGCGAGCGGCCCGCTTTGCGCGAGGTCAGCTTCAAGATCGAGCCCGGCCAGGTCATCGGCATTGTCGGCCCTTCCGGCTCTGGCAAAAGCACCATCGCCAAGCTCATTCAACGCCTTTACCTGCCGGAAAGCGGCCGTGTGCTCATCGACGGCGCCGACATCCGGGCGCTCGACCCGTCATGGCTGCGCCGTCAGATCGGCGTCGTGCTGCAAGAAAACGTGCTGTTCAACGCGAGCGTCCGCGAAAACATCGCCCTCGCCGATCCGGGGCTGCCAGCGGACCGGGTTATCGCCGCGGCCCGCTTGGCGGGCGCGCACGACTTTATCTGCAAAATGCGCGAGGGCTACGATACCTTGGTCGGCGAGCGGGGCGTGTCTTTATCCGGCGGACAGCGCCAGCGGCTCGCCATCGCGCGCGCGCTCGTCAGCGATCCGCGCGTCCTGATCTTCGACGAAGCCACCTCCGCCCTCGACTACGAGTTCGAAAGCATCATTCATCGAAACATGCGCAATATCGTTGAGGGCCGCACAGTTTTCATCATCGCGCACCGGCTTTCCGCCGTGCGTCTGGCCGACCGCATCCTCACCATCGAGGAAGGGGTGGTGACCGAGGACGGTTGCCATGAGGAGCTCGTGGCGGCGAATGGCCGTTACGCGACGCTGCTGCGCCTGCAATCGGGCGTCGCTTGAGGAGGACATTTCCATGGCGTCCGGATCGTTGCGGCCCATTTCAGGCGGCGCTCTCGCTGCCCCGAACGCGAAGCTGTCGCGGATCGACCGGCAGTTTCTAGCCCCTGCGCTCGAAATCGCTGAAACGCCGCCGTCGCCTTTGGGCCGCGCCATCACCTATGCGATCATCGCGATCGCCATTTCGGGGTTGTGCTGGGCTATCATCGGCCATGTGGACATCGTTGCGGTCGCTTCCGGCAAGATTGTCACCCAAGCGCGCACGAAGGTTGTCGAGCCGTTCGAGACCGCTTCGGTGAAATCCATTCTCGTCCGGCCGGGCGAGCATGTTCGAAGGGGCCAGCCGCTCATCGAGCTGGAACAAGTTACGGCGCAGGCCGAAGCGGGCAAGGCCCGTCAGGACCTCGTCGCGGCGTCGCTCGATAGCGTGCGGCTTCGTGCCTTCGTCACCGGCGCCGGCAAACTCGATCCTAGCGAAACCTATGGCGCATCTGCGCTCCAGCTCGCCGAGGCAGAGGCGCGTCTCCTATCGCAAAAGGCGGAGGCGGAGGCGAAATTGGCGGGCCTGCGCCGCGACCGCGACGAGAAGGCGGCCGAGCGCGAGACGCTATTGCGAACGCTCGCCAAGCTGAAGTCGATATTACCGATTGTCACCGAACGCGCCGAAATCCGGCAAAAGTCGGCCGATACCGCCTTCGGGTCGCGTTTCCTCAATCTGGAAGCGCAGCAGCAGCTTTTGGAAACGAAAGCGGAAGTCGGCTTGACCGAAAGCAAGATCGTGTCCGCGGAAGCCGCAATCCTCTCGATCGGCGAGCGGATCGCCGCGACGGACGCCGAAACGCATCGTACCGCGCTTGCCGATCTGGCGAAAGCGCAGGAGCAAATGCGAAGCGCACAAGAGGCGCTCACAAAGGCGATACGAAAGATCGAGCTTTCGACATTGCGCGCGCCCATAGACGGAACAGTGCAGCAACTGAACGTAACGACAGTTGGCGGGATAGTCACGCCTGCCCAGCAGCTCGTAAGCATCGTGCCCGAAGATGAGTCAGTTGAGATCGAGGTCGCGTTGGAAAACCGCGACATTGGCTTCGTGAAAGCCGGGCAAGCCGCTGAAATCAAGATCGAAGCCTATCCTTTCACGCGCTTCGGACTGGCGAAAGGAGTGGTCTCGGGCGTCGACCGCGATGCGGAGCCGGTGACGCCGGCGAGCGCGAAGTCCGGCTCCAAGCGCCCGTCGGATTCTACCGAATACTTGGCCGAGAGCGAGCGGTTGCTTTATAACGCCCGTATCAAACTTGTGAAGGGCCTTCCGGCCCACGGCGAAGATCCGTTAAATCTCCTGCCCGGCATGGCGGTGAAGGCTGAAATCTTGACGGGGCGCCGCCGCATTATCGACTATCTGCTCTCACCTTTGTCAGAGTACCGGCACGATGGGTTGCGGGAGCGCTAGCGTCTTCGAACGGCTTTTGAGACGCCGTCAAAGGCTGCTGAAAAAGGGATGCCGCCGGTGTTGACGCCATCGCTTCGCGATAGGCCGTCCTGGGCCTATGCGGCGATTTCGCTAGGGCTGCATCGTATTGCTTCAGGCATTACGGCGCCTCTTTTTTAACAACCGCGACACCGCTCGTTCCGGAACTGAGGGCGGCGGTATCGGGTTCTCCTGTTTGTATACTAAACAAGGGAGGGCAGACTTGGCTCTATCTTGACATAGTCCTTCGTGATTAAGGGAGCGTTACGATGCAGCACATAGAAATGGTAGACTATCGAAAAAACCAATGGATGCTGATTTGCATCTTTTTCACCTTAGAGTTCTTTGTGATCAGATCGTGTTTTCCTATGAACTTCTAAATGAATGACTAGCAGTAGAGGAACGAACCCTTCCGCGCTCACGGAGGCTCTCCGCTGCTCCCCGTTTGTTCACTCGACCGCTGGCGCGATCTCATTCGCCATTCGCCCTGATTCTCACCTCGCAAACGCGACTGGATCCTTGTAACGCTCGCCTTTGCCGCGTCTCATCGGTAATTCCAGCTCCAAAGCATGCTCGTTGTGAACCTTTTTGCTTTTGGGCGCGACTTAACTTGTGAGCACGGCGGCCCAGCGAACAACGCTGCAGGCCGCCGGCAGGTTTTTGGACGGATACGCCACCATTGGGATAGTTCGGGCGCGCACGCAGCTGCATTCCGATGCAAACTTATCTTATCGCAGAACCGCTTTCTGACCGGATGCATAACTGCGACGTGCCGCTTCCGGCATTACGTTTTCAAAGCCACAGGCGCTCAAATCGCTCTTGCCCAGCCCAAGGGGGACCGCCCGCCCCTCGATCCGACTGGCGATCCGCGGCGATCTCGCAAGCAGCGATTACGATTTGAAACCCGCATCTTCGGCCACAACGCGCGCCAGGCTGGACCAATCGAGATCCGCGCCGCCGCGCGCGACGCCGCTGAGAAAATGATCCCTCACGATGCTCGCCACCGCCATCGGCACAGACTTCGCCTCCGCAGCGGCGAGCACAGAGCGGACATCTTTCAGGCCCAACTCCAATTTGAAGCCCGCCGGCTGATATTTTTGTTCAGCGATCAGCGCGCCATAGGTCCGATACACGGGAGCCGCGAAAAGGGTCTCCGTCATGATTTCGAGAAAGCGATGCGGATCGACCTCGTATTTGCGCATGAGCGCGACAGTCTCGCCCAGACATTCGATCACCGCGGCGATGAGGAAATTGCCGCTCAGCTTCACAAGATTCGCCTCGGGCGGATTTTCGCTCAGGAAAAAGGTGCGCTGGCCCATCGCGTCGAACAGCGGTTGAAATCGATCGACGAGAGTTTTCTGCGCGGCGGCGACGATGAACAGCTTCGCGGCGGCTGCGGCGTCAGGCCGTCCGAAAACGGGGGCTGCGATATAATTCTGCCCGGCGTCGCGATGAGCGTTCGACAGGCGCTCGGAAAGCGCAACCGTGATGGTGCTCATCGAAATATGCGTTCCGCCTTGCGGAAGACCTTTCAGGATCCCCTTGTCTCCAAACGCGACCTCCTCGGCCGCCTGATCGTTCGCGAGCATCGTCACGACGGCATCGCCCCCCGAAGCTTCCGCCGGGGCGCTGACGGCGACCGCGCCATGCTGCTCAAGAGGCGCCGCTCGGCTGCGGGTGCGGTTATAAACGCGCAAACGATGGCCCGCTTTCAAAAGATTTTGCGCCATCGGGAGCCCCATAGACCCGAGGCCGATAAAGCCGATATCCATTGCCTGTTGCTCCTTCTTTACCAATTTGATCGCTATCAGGGACCTTCGCCGGGGATAACAGTTCGAATGACTTCGTTGTGCCGCGAAACTCTCGATCTACCTTTTTATGATATCGCCGCCAATTAATTGGAAATAGATTCGAGCTACAGCATGGGTGGACAGTGATGAACGAGACGATGAACGCAGGTCTCTATACAGCGTCGACTTGGATCATCCCGGTCATTCTGGCGGTCACGCTTCATGAGGCTGCGCATGGCTTCGCGGCGCGGCGCTTTGGCGACAACACGGCCTGGGCGGCGGGCCGCGTCACTCTCAACCCTTTCAAGCACGTCGATCCGTTTGGCACCATTATTCTGCCGGGCATCCTGCTTCTCTTGCGCTCGCCATTTCTGTTCGGTTACGCCAAGCCCGTGCCCGTGAATTTCGGCGCGCTTCGCAATCCGAAGCGGGATATGGTCTGGGTCGCGCTGGCTGGGCCGGGGACGAATATCCTGCTCGCCCTGATCTCGGCGCTGCTGATCTATGCCGCCCGGCTTACGCCTCATCCCGTCTCGGATTGGATCGATCTGAACCTCGGCAACAGCATTCTCATCAACGTGGTGCTTGCGGTCTTCAATATGCTGCCGATCCCGCCGCTGGATGGTGGCCGCGTGGCTGTTGGCCTTCTTCCTGTGCCCCTCGCCTTGCGATTTGCCCGCTCGGAGCCCTATGGCCTTCTGATCGTGCTCGCCATCATCTTCATCTTACCGCTTGCCGGTCAAAATCTTGGCGTCGACCTGGACTTCTTTTCAAGGTTCATCGGCTGGCTCTCGAGCGCCATTATCAAAGCCATCCTGTATGTGACGGGCTTGGAATAATCGCCCCTTCTGCGGCCGTTAATTTTCCAAGGCGCTTGTCTCTTGACAATCGCGCCTTGGCGCTTCACCTATGTTAATGTAACTTACATTTACATAGGGAGTTACGCAATGCACATGGCCGAAAGGCTCGACGATATCGGCAGACCTGCGTGGATCGCGCTGATGATCGTCTCCTTCATCATCTGGTGGCCGATCGGATTGGCCGCCTTGGCTTTCTTATATTGGAGTGGACGCATGGGATGTGGACATCATCACGGACGCTTGAGCTGGCAGGAGCGCCGCGAGCGCTGGCGTGAGGCGCGGGACGAGTGGCGCGCGATGAAGCGCGGCGAATTCGGCGCGATGCCGAGCAGCGGCAATGCCGCCTTCGACGACTATCGCGCCGAGACGCTGAAGCGCCTCGAGGACGAGCAGAAAGAGTTCACCGGCTTTCTCGACCGCTTGCGGCGCGCGAAGGACAAGGCCGAGTTCGATCAGTTCGTGACCGAACGCGGAAACAAGCCCGCGGGCGAACCCTCTTAGGGCGGCGCTCCGCGCCAGTGGCCGCCTGCGTTCAATTACGGCCACGTCGTCGCCTGCCCCGGACGGCCATCCGGGGCAGCTGTTATATTTGGCCTTTCTGGTAAAAGGGGCAAAAGTCCGGGCAATTTCTTTCGCGAACACACACTGCGTCATGGCTGGGCTTGTCCCGGCCATCCAGATCGCATTGAAAGATATGTGTTTTCTGCTCCTGGACGGCCCGATCAAGCCCGCGGCTGTCCGGTTCGTTTTACCCGCGGGATATTCGTTCGCCCTTCGCTGTCACCCCGGAAAGCGCCCTCGCGCTTATCCGGGGTCTCTCTCGTTACTTGGGTTCGAGGTTTTGAAAGATCCCGGATAGTGCGCGAAAGGCGCCATCCACGCATGACGATGTTGAAAACGCTGCGGAATTAAACCGGACACCACTAGGGCGAGCCCGGCCATGACGAGGGTGAGTTTGTTGGCTTGCCCGGACTTTTGTCCTGTTGCCCTTTCTGTTGATAAGGCTTGCTAGGGGAAAACCTCTGCAGCGCTCTTGACTAAACTACGGGAAATCCGTATCTTATGGAAGACGATGAATTCGAGTGGGATGACGGGAACGCCGCAAAGCATTTCGAAAAACACGGCGTTTCGCTCGAAGCGGCAAAAGAGGCGTTCAGAGATGCCTTCGCGGTCGAGTATGAGGATCGGGGAGAGCGCCATCCTGAGGTAAGATATATATAATCGGGATGGCCTACGAACGATTGCTATTCGTTGTTTATGCTCCGGTCGAAGGCCGTTCACGTATCATTTCGGCTAGAGAAGCAGAGACCCATGAGCGACGTAGATACCATGAAGAAAATCGAAGCTGCCGCTGAAGCTCAGAAGCGTTGGGCTCGCCTCGATGCCATGACGCCAGAAGAGAAGCACGCAGCTGCGCTCGCAAATCCTGATGCACAACCTCTCACCGATGAGGATTTTACATCCGGTAGGCTAAAACGGGTTCCACAAGCTAAAGTTATCAGGCGAGCATTGAAGCTCAGCCAGGAGGAATTCGCCGCGCGCTATCACATTCCAGTTGGAACATTACGCGATTGGGAACAAGGCCGTAGTGAGCCTGATGCACCTGGGCGCGCTTATTTGACTGTGATTGCTGGGCAACCGGACATAGTGCGCGAAGAACTGGCGAAGAGGAAATGATGCCGCTTCACGCGTTGGCATGCTGGGCGTAAAAGTGCACCGCCTATAGCTTCGCCTGCTCGCGACGCCACGTTGCCCGAGACTTGTTTTCGAGTTCCCCGGGCTTCTTTGGGGGCATTTTTGCGACCGCAGACTGGTGAGACTGAGTGAGTTAGGTCACAGGCATTGCGAGTTCCTACGCGAGACGGGCGCGCCCGATCGCAGGGTTGATCATAATCGATTTCGGGACAGAAACGCCTGCTGCTCTCAATCAGTTAGCTGGATGGCTGGCATGCCCGGCCATCGCGTGATCGAGACTGCGATCACCCGCAAGCTCTTACCTGGGACATGTCGCAAAGGCGACACGTGTTGGGATTGCGACACCGTCCGGGACCGATAATTTCCTCTTCAATTCAGTAGCTTAGTCGTTTGGCACGAGTCCTGCTGAGAGTAGCGGCGAGACTTGCTGAACGGAGCGCCTGATGCGCGATACTTCATACGGATATAGTGATGCTGCCCAAGGCGCTGGCGAGGCGTTCTCGCACCACGCTGGGGATACGGCCCTATATCCGCGCCGCCGCCTCGACCGGCGCATCGCCATCAACGACACGACCTTGCGCGATGGCGAGCAAACTCCCGGCGTGGCGTTTACGGCAGCCGAGAAATTGCAGATAGCGGCCATGCTCTCCGACGCAGGCGTGGACGAGATCAAGGCCGGCACGCCTGCTATGGGCGCCGATGAGCAAGATGCGATCCGGCGCGTCGCTTGCGCAGGGCTTCCCGTTCGCGTCATGGCCTGGTGCCGCATGCGGCGCGGCGATGTCGACGCGGCCATCGCATCGGGCGTCAGCATCGTGAACCTGTCCGCGCCGGTGTCGCGCACTCAAATCGCCGCGAAGTTTGACGGCTCGCTCGGCCGTGTTCTGGCGGCGACCAGGGACGTGATCGGCTATGCCCGCGCGAAAGGCTTGGAAGTCGCGTTTGGAGGCGAGGATTCGTCCCGCGCGTGCCGTGAAACACTGGAGCCAATCCTTGAGGCCGCGGCGAAGGCCGGCGCTACGCGCTACCGTTTCGCCGACACGCTCGGCGTCATGGATCCGGTCTCCACACGCGCCGCCATCGAGACGGTGCGGCAAATGACCGATCTTCCCATCGAGTTTCACGGCCACAACGACCTCGGATTTGCAACGGCCAACACCATTGCGGCGATAGAAGCCGGCGCCATAGCGGCGAGCGTAACGGTCAACGGTCTTGGCGAACGGGCGGGCAATGCGGCGCTGGAGCAGGTCGTGGCGGCTCTCGACAGTATCTTCGGGAACGGCCACCGCGTTCATCTGCCCGCTCTATGGCGCCTGAGCGATCTTGTCGCGCGGTGCAGCGGCATAGACGTTGGGCGCGCGCAGCCTATCGCCGGCAAGGATGTCTTTACCCATAAATCCGGCATCCACGTCGACGGCATCCTGAAGAGCCGCGCATGCTACGAGGCGCTCTCGCCGGAAAAGCTCGGACGCAAGCACCGTTTCGTGCTTGGCAAGCATTCCGGTCTCTCAGGCCTGCGCCACGAGCTTGCTTACCTCGGTCTCGAATTGACGGGGGACGAGGAACGGCGCTTGCTGAGCGCCGTCCGCCTCTATGCTGAACGTCACAAGTCTTCTGTTCCCGCATTCACGATTGTACGTCTCGCCGCTTCCATCATCGACGAGAGAACCGAGTGCTGCGCGGCCGGGACGCCCGCGCCCCGGCGAGACTTCCGGCATTCTTCCCACCACGGCGAAAGCGAAAGGAGCGCAGCATGAGCGTTCTATCCGACCTCGAAAAGCTGTCCGCCGCCGAGGAGTTCTTCTCCTATCTGAAGTTGGACTACGACCCCGAGGTGCTTCGGGTCTCGCGGCTGCATATCCTGAAGCGTATGGGTAAGTATTTGGATAGCAAGGATCTCTCCGCCGCTTCAGAGGACGAGATATTCGCGGAAGCGCGCGAGACACTGTCGCAGGCCTACCAGGATTTCGTCGCCTCGCGTCCCATCGATGAGCGCGTCTTCAAGGTCCTGCAAGAGCGCGATCCAAACCGGCCCGCGGCGCCTGACGAGGCCGAAGCGAAGCCTTTCGTACCACTCGACTCCTTAAAGATCATCGGCCGCTGAGCGCGCCAAGAGGGATTGAACATGCACACCGTGGTTTGCATCAAGCAGGTTCCAGATAGCGCCCAGATCCGCGTTCATCCGGTGACCAATACGATCATGCGGCAGGGCGTGCCGACTATCATCAACCCCTATGACCTGTTCGCGATCGAAGCGGCTCTCAAGCTTCGCGATGTGCATGGCGGTTCGATCACCGTTTTGACCATGGGACCGCCCATGGCCGAGGACAGCCTTCGCCGCGCGCTTTCTTTCGGCCCAGACCGCGCGGTGCTGTTGACCGACCGCGCCTTCGCGGGCTCAGATACGCTTGCGACGAGCTACGCGCTATCCCAGGCCATCCTCAAGATCGGCGAGACATATGGGCCGGTCGATATCGTCTTTACCGGCAAGCAGACCATCGACGGCGACACCGCGCAGGTCGGCCCTGGCATAGCAAGACGGCTGGAGCTGAATCAGCTCACCTACGTCGCTGCGATCAGCGAGGCGAACCTAGAGGCGCGCGAGATCGTGGTGGAACGCCGCGCCGAGGGCGGGGTGCAGGTGCTGAAGACGAAACTCCCCTGCCTCATCACCATGCTCGAAGGCACAAACGAAATCCGCCGCGGCTCGATCGACGTGGCGCTGCGTGCGGCGCGGGCGGAAATCGTCACCTGGAATGCAGCCGCGGCCGGCGTCGCCGAGATGGGCAAATGCGGGTTGAAGGGGTCGCCGACCGTGGTCAAGCGCGTGTTTGCGCCGCCCCCACGCCAGGAAAAAGCATACCAGATCGATATCAGCGGGCTCGCCCCGGACGCTATGGCCGCCAAGGCGCTCGACGAAGTTTTCAAGCGGCTGCCGTCGCTGGAGAAGGAATTGGAGCACTTGGCCCAAAGCTGAGGCGCATAAGGGAGATTTTTCGCGATGACCACCAAACCCGCTTCGCCGCCGCCAGCAACGGGCGGCAGCCGCGCCGGAATGAAGAAGGAATTGCCGGAGCGCTTCAAGTCCTACAAGCATGTGTGGGTCTTTGTTGAGCTTGAACGCGGCGTCGTGCATCCGGTTTCCTGGGAGCTGCTGGGAGAAGGCCGCAAGCTCGCCGATAAGCTTGGCGTGCAACTCGCGGGCGTCGTTCTCGGCGGACCCGGGGAGGCCACCAAGGAAGCCGTGGCCGAAGCCTTCGCTTACGGAGCGGACGTCGCCTATCTTGTCGAAAGCCCGGTCCTCGCAGATTACCGCAACGAATCCTACACGCGGTGCATGACGGAGCTCGTCAACACCTACCAGCCGGAGATCCTGCTTCTGGGCGCGACAACGCTTGGCCGCGATCTCGCAGGGGCCGTTGCGACGACGCTCATGACCGGCCTTACGGCCGATTGCACCGAACTCGCGGTCGACTCCGACGGTTCGCTCGCCGCGACGCGGCCGACCTTCGGCGGAAGCTTGCTCTGCACCATCTATACCCTGAATTACCGCCCGCAGATGGCGACGGTTCGCCCCCGCGTGTTCAGCCTGCCGGAAAGGCAGGACGGCAAGACCGGCCCTGTCATCGAGCATGATTTCAGGATGCTGGAAGAGGATATCGTCACCAAGATCCTCCAGTTCATTCCCGATCGCGACTCGAACAAGTCGAACCTCGCTTACGCCGATGTGGTGGTCGCGGGTGGCCTCGGGCTTGGGAGCGCGGAGAATTATCAGCTTGTGAAAGACCTCGCGTCAGCGCTGAACGCGGAGTGGGGCGGCTCGCGGCCGCTCGTGCAGCGCGGCTGGATCCCGGCGGATCGCCAAATCGGCCAGACCGGCAAAACCATCCGGCCGAAGCTCTATATCGCGGCAGGCATTTCGGGCGCCATCCAGCACCGCGTCGGCGTCGAAGGCGCCGATCTGATCCTCGCGATCAATACGGATAAGAACGCGCCCATATTCGATTTCGCGCATGTCGGCCTCTTAACGGACGCCGTGCGGTTTTTGCCCGCGCTCTCAAGAGCGGTCCGCAAACGGATCGCGCCCAATACCCGCTCACGGCTTGTCGGCTGAGCCGCGGGACTAAAGGTTTCGAAGGAGAACTATCATGCCCGCAGAAAAATTTGACGCCATCATCGTAGGGGCAGGACCTGCTGGCAACGCCTGCGCCTACACCCTTGCGAAGCGCGGCTTGAAAGTGCTCCAGATCGAGCGCGGCGAATATCCGGGCTCGAAGAACGTGCAAGGCGCGATCATGTACGCCGACATGCTCGAAAAGATCATTCCGGATTTCCGGGAGGATGCGCCGCTGGAACGGCACATCATCGAGCAGCGCGCATGGTATATGGACGATACCTCCTATACGGGCGTCCAATACCGCTCCGATGATTTCAACGAGGAAAAGCCCAACCGCTACACCATCATTCGCGCGCAATTCGACAAATGGTTCTCGCGCAGGGTGCGCGAAGCCGGGGCGCTTATCCTCCTCGAAACCACGGTTACCGACCTCTGCTTCAGCGGGGGCAAGGTGATCGGCGTGAAGACGGATCGCGCTGGCGGAACGCTCCTCGCCGACGTGGTCGTCATGGCCGAAGGCGTCAACGGGTTGCTCGGCTCGAAGGCCGGCTTGCGCCCGATTCCCAAGCCCGACACGGTCGCGCTCGCGGTGAAGGAAATGCACTTCATGCCGAGCGAGGTGATTGAGGCGCGCTTCAACGTCAAAGGTGACGAGGGCGTCGTGATCGAGGCCGCCGGCACCATCACAAGGGGCATGGCCGGCACGGGGTTCATCTATACAAACAGGGAGAGCATTTCGCTTGGGATAGGCTGCCTCGTCTCCGACCTTACGCAGACTGGCATGGCTCCCTATGATCTGCTCGACTCCTTCAAACGGCACCCCGCCGTCGCGCCTCTGATCGCCGGCTCGGAAGTCAAGGAATACGCAGCGCACCTCATCCCGGAAGGCGGCTATAAGGCTGTGCCGCAGCTTTATGGAGACGGCTGGCTTATCGTTGGGGACGCAGGCCAATTCGTGAACGCCGTTCATCGCGAGGGCTCCAATCTCGCCATGACCACAGGCCGGCTCGCGGCGGAAGCCATCTTCCAGATCAAGTCGCGCAAAGATCAGATGACGGCGGAGAATTTGTCCCTCTATCAGAAGCTGGTCGAGAACTCCTTCGTGATGAAGGACCTGAAGAAATACAAGCGCCTGCCAGACTTCCTGCACACGTCCAAGAAGCATCTGTTCGGCACCTATCCGGAACTCGTCTCGAAGGCCGCTCAGGCATTCCTGCGCGTCGACGGCAAGGACAAGAAGAGCAAGGAGCACGACATCATCCGCAGCGTCGTGAAGACGCGCGGCGTGATTGGACTCGCGAGCGATGCATGGAAATTGGCCAGGTCTTGGCGCTAGCAGCAGGATAAGCAAGGAAGGATCATCTCGATGTTGGTCGAAGCAGGGACGCAGCGCGTCGAAGAAAAACTATACCAAAACCGCTATCTCGTGGACGCAGGCCGCCCCCACATTGTGGTTGCTCCCCACGAGGTCCCATCAAAAGAGCTATTACTCTTGACAAAGCTCTGCCCCGCTGGATGCTACGCGGTCAATGCGAAGGGACAGGTCGAGATCAGCCCGGACGGCTGCCTCGAATGTGGAACCTGCCGCGTCATCGCCGAGCCGAGCGGAGCGCTCACATGGGCTTATCCGCGCGGCGGGTACGGCGTGCTTTTCAAGTTCGGCTAGGCCGCCAGAAGCTACAGGAAGGAATCGATATGGAATCCGTGGAGGAATTTCTCGCTTACAGCATCAAGCTTGAGCAGGAGGCGGCGCTCAGGTTCGGCGAGTTGGCGGACGTGATGGATTCGTGCGGCAATCGCGAAGTGGGAAAGCTGTTCCGGCAGTTGTCGGAATATTCCAAAATGCATATGGCTGATGCGATGGCGCGCTCCGGCTTTCATGATATGCCGGCGAAACAGCCTGGAGATTTTGAGTGGCCCGGACTGGAAAGCCCGGAGGCTGCTGCGATTTGGGCCGCCGATCCGATGATAGGCCGCGAGCAGGCGCTTGAGATAGCGCTTGCGGCCGAGACTTCGGGTTATGAGTTTTATAAGCGCGTTCTCGACACCACCACCGACCCGGAGATCAAGGTGATGGCCAAGGAGTTCGTTCTTGAGGAGAGCGAGCATGTCGCAGAGCTTCAGAAATGGATAGCGGCGCATAAAGCCGGAAAACCTTTGCCGGTCGACCGCTGAATTCGTTCGCCGCCCGCGCCGTTTTTGTGACCCGCAGCTCCACGCCCAAGCGTGAAGCTTGCGGTAAATTCTGCATGATTGATCAAAAAATAGCTTTTGCCTGCAGAATTGGCAGTTTACAACCCTGTGTTTGATTTTGCTTAACTTTTTCGAGCAAATGCGACGCAATGCATTCCAAAGTGCATGCTAAATTGGCTATTCTATAGACACGACATTGCAGTTTTCGCCGTGGTACACTCGGCCTCAAATGCGAAACAGTTTGGCGCGGCCTTAGCGGTTGGCGCCAGCGTTAGCGAACGTGAGGCTATTGATGACTTATTCCGCGCCGGCTAGCTCCGTCACGGTCCCTGGAAGTGTGAGATACAGCGAGACTGCGCTTAGCGGCATATACGAAATCTCGAAAATTGTGACATCTCCATCAGGTCTGAAGGTGATGCTCAACAATGTTGTCTCTGTGATGAGCTCTTTCCTCGACATGAGACTGGCGACGGTGATGCTGCTGAACAAGGACGGCGATCCGGAGATCAAAGTCGCGGCGTCCACCGAGTTGACCATCGACGCAAGCGAGGAGGCGGATCTACCGATGGCGGTCATCGATCAGATCGTGGCCACCTCAACGCCTCTTGTCGTCCAGAATTGCGCAATCCATCCCCTGTTCAGAGGCTGGAAACGGCTTGGCAGCGTGGGCGCTAATTCGGTCCAGACCTTTATCGGGGTTCCGATCCGCATCGACCAGCAAGTCGTCGGCACGCTCGCGACCGAACGGGTCTGGGAAGGCCGCATGGATGTCCGCATCGACCACGATGTGCGCTTCCTGACCATGGTGGCAAACCTTGTGGGACAAGCCCTTAAGCTCCACCGCGTCGTCGCCGAGGACCGCGAAAGGCTCATTTGCGAGCAGCATCGCCTCGCCAAAGAGCTGTCCACGCTCAAATCGCCAAAAACGGCGGTCCCGAAGCTCGCGGGCATCCTCGGCAAGAGCCGGGCGATCCGGGCCGTGACCGAACGCATCGAGCAGGTTGCGAAGTCGAATGCGCCCGTGCTGATCCGGGGCGAAACGGGCACAGGCAAAGAGCTTTTCGCCAGGGCGATCCACGAGTTGTCCCCCCGCAAGGCCAAGCCCTTCATCAAGGTCAATTGCGCAGCCTTGCCAGAGGGCGTGATCGAATCCGAGCTGTTCGGACATGAGAAAGGCGCCTTCACGGGCGCGGTCGCAACAAGAAAAGGCCGCTTCGAGCTGGCCCATGGCGGCACGATCTTTCTCGATGAGATTGGCGAGATTTCGCCCGCGTTTCAGGCCAAATTGTTACGCGTCCTGCAGGAGGGCGAGTTCGAGCGTGTTGGCGGTCAGCAAACGCTGAAGATCAACTTCCGCCTCGTCTGCGCGACAAACCGGAACCTTGAAGAGCTTGTATCGGATGGAAAGTTCCGCGCCGACCTTTACTATCGAATTAGCGTTGTTCCGCTTATTTTGCCACCGCTGAGAGATCGGGCTGGCGATATTCCCGAACTCGCCGCGCATTTCCTGAAACAATACGGAGAAGAAAACGGGCACGCGCTGAGCTTCAGTCCCGATGCGATCGAGGTTATCTCGAAGTGCTACTTCCCCGGCAATATCCGCGAGTTGGAGAACTGCGTCCGGCGCACCGCGGCTATGACGCCCTCCGACCAACTGCATGGCGGTGACTTCGCTTGTCAGCAAGGGCATTGTCTGTCGGCCATGCTTTGGAAAGGTCCGGCGTGCAGCGAGGCGGCATACACGGCGCCGGCCAAAGCCGGCGCGATTGAATGGGGAGTCGCATACCCTCCCTTCTCCTCTGGGCAAGCCGCAACCCAATCGCATCGAACGAAAGGAAGCCGCGAACGGAAACAGCGCCAAGGAGGCGCCGCCGAGCGAAATTCACGGTAATTATGCGCAGCTCAGCAAGGGCGCGCTCGTCGATGCAATGGAGAAGACCGGGTGGGTGCAAGCCAAGGCGGCGCGAATACTTGGGCTTACCCCGCGCCAGATTGGCTATGCTTTGAAAAAGCATGGCATCGAAATGAAGCGGTACTGATAAATACCATCCAATCCCCTGACCAACTGGGGTTTGGCCCGCGAAGGACCCCTTGAAAAAGCCGGGCTTCGCTGCTTTAAGCAACCTGTGGTGGCCGCCCTTGATCCTCGGATCAGTGTCCAAGGGCGGCTATCGAAAAAACAATCTGTCATTTCAAATGGTTACCAGATTGCCGGGTCAACCCCGGCTATCTCGATCCCTGCGTTGGGATGAACACTGCGTTGTGAGAATATCTGCTGCTCGCAGTGATTGAGTTCCTTTCCTAGCGAAAAGTCCGTTCAGTCCTAGGCTCAACCCTAGGCTGCGCGCTTGCGCATAATTCCAGATCACGGGAACTCAAGCATCTGTGAGCAAAGGACACGCATAGCTCATGCATACGTGACTAGTGGAAGCGATCCAGGCTAGCAAACTTGGCGTATTGAGGTTAGTTCAACTTCAAAAGGAGCCTTAGATGTCAATGTTTCGCGAATTTACTCTCAGGGAATGGTCTGCTATCGCATTGGCCACCGTCATAACGCTTGCTCCGCTCGCGCCGTACGTAGTGGGTTGATCTACTAGACAGTCAGTTTGGGAACTCGGATTGTTCCAAATTCACACGCCGCGGAGGTAATCGCCTCTGCGGCGTTAGCGCTACCAGCCGAGAAGCGGGGCACAGTTTTACGTTCTGATTACGTCCACAATCTCGCGGGTCACCGGATCGACAACAAGCACAACGTCGTCAAGAACGACAATCTTGTAACCTATGAATGCAGGATCGATTTGCACGATTTGCGCCGGTGGATCGTAGAATTCAATCGTGTTGGGAATCCGGGTTCCGACTTGGAGGGCGAAGTCGACATCCGAGCGGCGATATCGATGAATTGCGCTGTCGCCCACGATGACACTGTGAATACGGGTCTTTTGCTGTGGCGAAATGCTAGCGAAACGGCTGCGACCGCCTCCAGCGGGGCCCGTGGCTTCGTTTCTCCCGCCTTCATCCGATCCCGTCTGGCTCTTGATCTCGCCTTGAACGCCACGGTTCTGATTGTCACGCGCGGCATGGCGGTCCGTATTGGCGTTCCCCTCGTCGGGCGCATTGCGCTGAAGCTGGCCAGCTTTCTCGCCTTTGTTGGTTTCGGTTCCTGCGCGATTCTCGTTGCGATTTTGCTCCTTATCTGGCGTGTTCCTCGCTGTGCGCTGTTGGGCGCCCCCTTGTTCCTTTTCATTCGCAGCGCCGCCTTGCTGCCCGCGCTCTTCTGATGTCCGGCCATTTTGGTGAACACCGCCCTGCTCCCGGCCTTGTGAGGATTTAGAGTGCTCGCTCTGGCCGGACCTGCCGGACTCGCCACCTCCGCGCTCGCCTGCTCCCGCGCCTTGCCGTTCGCTTGTCTGCGCTTGGGCAAGCGAAACCGCAGCTAAAAGCGCGATCGCGGACACCCCATACTTCAAACTAGTTCTCATGCTCTCCTCCATATGTAATCTTTCTTTACAACTGAAGTAGAGCCATATCGTTCCAGTGCTGCTTAGATGGATGCAGGGAGTTTTATTCCAGCCTAACTATTCAGATTTATTGGATCGGGGTTTTTCTCGATGGTTTTCAGAACAGCGCAGGCTGTATGCTCCGGCTGTTGCTTTCACACCAGCCGCCGATAGTATTGACCGCCCCCGTTATCATCCGCGCCCCGTCTGCACGAGGGGCAAAGTCCGGCGGCCATTGTAAGCCATAAATTATGTTGTTGTTCCTGCGACCTTTACTGCCCCCATTACTGGATGACCGTCTTCGCGGGTCTGACGCTAAGTGGGCGAGGAATTTCCCGGTTGGCTGGACTACCTCCCAATGGTAGCCGTCCAATCTCCGCGCTATGCCCCGCCGATAGCGATCCCGGCGCCGAGCACAATGACGCCGCCGAGCACAATCTGGAACACGGCTTGCAGGAAGGGCGTATCCATGTAACGCGACCGTATATAGGCGATAACCCAAAGCTCGATCAGCACGATGACGCTCGCGATTCCGGTGGCGATCCAGAAGGCGTTCCGCCACGAATCCGGTACGAGATAGGGCATTGTGTGCCCCAGTCCGCCGAGGGTCGTCATCAGGCCGCAAATGCCGCCGCGCAAGATTGGTGAGCCGCGCCCTGTGAGCGAGCCATCGTCGGAAAGCGCTTCCGCGAAGCCCATGCTGATGCCCGCACCGATCGAGGCGGCGAGTCCGACGAGGAACGTCTGCCAATTGTTGTGCGTCGCGAAGGCGGCGGCGAATAGCGGCGCGAGCGTCGAGACGGAGCCGTCCATCAGCCCCGCAAGGCCCGGCTGCACATATTGCAGGACGAATATACGCCTAGCCGTTTCGTCCTCTTCTTTCTTGATATCCGGCGTCAGGTTCATGTCCGAAAGCTTCGCCGCCAAGCTTTCGTGCTTTTTCTCGGCGAAGGCGAGATCGCCAAGAAGCTTGCGAATGCCGACATCGGTGGCCTGCTTGGCGGCGCATTGGTAAAAGCGTTGCGCCTCGTACTCCATGTTTTCGGTCTGTTCCCGGATGGTGTCAATCGGCAGGTTTCGCGTAAGCCAAATCGGACGCCGCTTTATAAATCCCTTGACGTCCTCCCGGCGGATGGGTGGGAGATGTGAGCCAAAGCGTTTCTGATAGAGGTCGAGAAGCCGGTGGCGATGCCCGGTCTCCTCCTCGGCCATCTCTTCAAAAACCTTCGCCGAAGCGGGGAAACGGTCGTGCAAGTCTTCCGCAAACGTCATATAGATGCGGGCGTCCTCCTCCTCGGCGGAGATCGCGACGGCCAGGATTTCGCGTTCGGTCAAGTCTGAAAATCTTTTGGGCGGGTGCATCAGTCCGGCAAACACGTTCGCGTACCCCGTTAGACCAAACGGCCTTTAACCGGAATCGATTGAAGGCGGAAAAGTCGCTCGATTTTGAAGTGCTAGAGCAGCTCATCCGCTCCGGTTGGAGGCTGATAACTGCTCTAGAATGATTTTAAACCGCATGTATTGCCGCCGCAGGGGGATGTCAATCGATCTCGATCGTTGTTCTCGCGCAGAAAACCTTGATTTCCCAAAGCGAAGCCTCCGACGGCCCGCGAATGGATCTCGCCTTGACCGCCACGCTTCGGCGCGCAAATGTTCCGTGAACCGCGCAAAAGCGGCTTCGTCCGTGCAAAGGATAGACAGGCGTTCGGCGGTGCAGCGGCCGTGCAGCGTTACGCATCCGCGGGCGCTGCTTAAATAACGCCGATCCTCTTGAGCGTCGCCGCGAGACCGTCCAGCGGGACATAGTGGAAGCCGTCCCTGTTCGCCTCCCGCTCCAGATCGATGTGATAGAAGAGATTTCGCCTGAACGACGAGAGCAGCTTTTCGAGCGCGCGCTCCTCAACCTCTTGCATGATCTGCCGCTGCTCGCCCTGAAACCGGCTGCGCCGCCGCCTCAAGCGCAGGATTCGCGGCGAACTCGGTCAAAGGATAGACGATGGTCGGGATCTCGATGCAGACCGTTGAGCCTCGGGCGACGCCTTTCTTGTCGAACCAGCCGCCATAGTCGCGCTTGTCGAGCGGATCGTCACCCGCGATTGTGGCGCGCTCCAACTCGACGCCTAAATCTCTCAAGGCCGCCTTGAGCGCTTTGTCGTCCTCGAAAAAGCTTCGGCTGAGCTGGGCCGGCGGCTCGACGGCGACCAGCGCTTTGACGCTGGCGTTAACCGATCGCGTGGAGGTGACCGTTTTGCCTCCGCCGAAGCGGCTCGGACGCTCCTCCTTGAACAACAGCTTGCACTCCCGGCCGGCGAAGCCATTCGGCCGGATAAACCTCTTGACCGCGTTCGTGTGGTAGCTCGCCGCCATGCCAGCCGGGCCGGCAAGGTCCACGACGGGCAGCTCGAAATGCGTGGTGAGGATATTCCCCGACATCGCGGTTCGCACGTCGGCGCTCGACAGGAATTTCGACAGCCGCTCAAAAAGCTCGCTTTGGCTGGGGCCAGCATTGGCCGGGTCGAAGTCCGCCTGTATTTGCAGCCCGCGTATGACGCGCACGCCCGAGAAATAGAAGGAGGTTTCCTCGTCCTGGGTGACGAAAATATGCGGAATCCCAAGCGCATGGATGATCCCGGCCTCATAAGAAACGCTCGCGCGGTTTCCCGTGAGGTCGAGAACCACAAGATCGGCTTGCTCGATCTCGGTCATGACAAGATCGATGATGCCGGTCTCATCCGGGCTTTCCGGCGTGACCACGCGGAAAGGCCTGAAGCTCCCCGCGCTCAACGCTTCCGACATCTGCGCGAGGATCTCGCCGAGCCGCTTCGTGTTCGATTCGCGGATGATATTATCGCCGACGCGATGCTGCATCGGCCCGAGCACAAGCAGATTATACGGCATGGCTTACTCCCAGGATCCCCGTTCGCATACCTTGGCTAAGCGGCATTTCTTAGCCAGTCAACGAATGCTTGCTGAGCTAAAGCACACTCCACCGGATGCGCCAACGGAACACCCCTCACCCGGAGTCCAGCAAAGCCGGACGCCGCCCTGTCCCGCAAGTGGAGAGGGTTCCGCATCGTTTCCTCTCCCATCCGCATCCGCTTGCGGATGGGGGTTGCAGCAGTGGAAATCTCGCAAAGGCGAGATTGCTCGGGAGGGACAGGGTAAGGGGGAAGCCTGGGGCCGAACCGGCGGAGTTTGCTTAGCGTTTTATTCCGGTCTGCGCGTAGGACACGATCGTCGCTCGCAACCCATCCTCAAAACTTGTCGCATCGCGCCAAAATCGGTCCGCAAACTTATTGGCGTTCACGAGATAAGGCCGGTCCGTCTGAAAGCGCATTTCGATCAACTCGTGGGTTTGCCTGTCGAACAACCCGCCGATTTGCAAGAGAACCAGAGGAATGACCCTCATATTGGGCTCGACGCCGATCATTGCGGCGGCTTGCTCGATCAGCGAGCGAAACGTTTGCGCTGGCGCATTCGGCACATGCCAAGCCTGACCGTAAACCTCGGAGGGCGCATCGAGCAAGGTAACGAGCGCGCGGGCAAAGTCGGGGACATAGGTGACGTCGTGCGGAAAGATCGCCGGAAAAGGCACGATTGCGGCTTTGCCCGCGATGAGATTTTTCACGCCATAGGCTGCAAGCACCGAATTGGGAACATCCGGTCCATAAAAATCGGAGGCGCGAACCGCGACGGCTTCCACGCGGCCATCGCGATGCGCCGCCTGCCAAGCCCGCGTAATGTCTGCGCGCAGCTTCGGTTTGCGCCCGAAATCGGTAAGGGGCATGTCCTCGGCAAGCGGCGCGGTCTGCGGGCCATACATGTAAAGATTGTCCGCGAAGACGAACCGCGCCTTGTTTCTCTCGCAAGCGGCGAGCAGGTTCGCCATCGCTTTCGGCCACGCTTTTTCCCAGACACGGGAATCGTAGGGAAAGCCGATGCAGCACACAACCGCCTCGGTTCCCTCGCAGGCGCGCAGCACGCTGCCGGCGTTGAGCACATCCGTCGAAACAAACTCAATCTCTGCCGGAAGATCGCGCGGACGCGAACGCTGCGCAACGCGAACTTTGCCGCCCCGCGCCGCGAGCAGTTTCGCCGCTTCGCGGCCCACGGCTCCGTAGCCAACCACACTGACAGTCATCGGCGGCGCCCCTTGTATCGGCGGGCTGCAGGTTTCGGGCAATCCATAGCTACGGATAAAGCCGCGTCTTCTTCCAGCGCATATCGGCGCTCTCGCGGCTGAAGCAGATGCGGTCGTGCAGGCGGTACGGCTTGTCCTGCCAGAACTCGATCTCAACCGGGATGACGCGGAATCCAGACCAATAGCGCGGGCGCACGGGGTTGATGCCCTCGAACTCTTTCTCGAAGCGCGCCACAGCCTCGATCAATTCGCCGCGGCTTTTGAGGGGCCGGGATTGCTGGCTGGCCCACGCGCCGATGCGGCTTCCAATGGGGCGCGACGCGTAATAGGCGTCGGCCTCCGCGGCGCTCACCGGCTCCGCCGTTCCCCGGATGCGCACTTGCCGCCTGAGCGACTTCCAGTGGAAACATAGCGAGGCTTTCGGGTTCGCCAGAAGCTCCTGGCCCTTCGCGCTCTCGAAATTGGTGTAGAACACGAAACCGCGCCCGTCCCAGCCCTTGAGGAGCACCACGCGCGCATTCGGCATACCCTGGCTATCGACGGTGGCAAGCGTCATCGCGTTGGCGTCGTTGATCTCGGTCAGTTCCGCCTCGTCGAACCATGCGTTAAAAAGGGCCTCGGGGTCTGACGCTTCGGTAAAATCTCCTGCATCGGCGTTGGAAGTCATGCTTTCAAACCTGGAGTTGGGGTCGGAATTTTCTTGGCGGAGCGCCAAATACCGCGCATCGTATCGGACGAAAGCAGCTTGGGCCCCGGATTCGGTGACGGCGCCTTCGATGCCTCCGCGAAGCCGCCACACTATATCGTGCCTCCACTTTCTAAGCTAACACTTTACGCAGCCTGTGTAATGTGTAGGATGCATCACCGTTATCAGCGGGGAGCAAACGTGGTCCAGACAGCATCATTGATGAGCGGGAAGCGCGGTCTTGTCATGGGCATCGCCAACAACCGGTCGATCGCCTGGGGGATCGCAAAGGCAGCCGCGGACCAAGGCGCCGAACTGGCCTTTACCTATCAAGGAGATGCTCTAAAAAAGCGCGTGGAGCCGCTTGCCGCGGAGACGGGAGTGAAGCACGTCCTGCCTTGCGACGTAACCGACGACGCCTCTGTCGACGCCGTTTTTGCAACCCTGAAAAAAGATTGGGGAGCGCTCGATTTCGTCGTGCATGCTATCGCTTACTCGAACAAGGAAGAGCTCGACGGGCGGTATATCGACACCACCGCCGACAACTTCTGCAAAACACTGTTAATTTCCTGTTACTCCTTCACCGCCATCGCCAAGAGGGCTGAAAAGCTGATGACGAATGGCGGCTCGCTGCTCACGCTGACTTACTACGGCGCTGAGAAGGTCATGCCTCATTACAATGTCATGGGCGTGGCCAAAGCGGCGCTGGAAGCGAGCGTTCGATACCTGGCGGAAGACCTTGGCAGGCAGAAAATCCGCGTGAATGCGATCTCGGCGGGGCCGATCAAAACACTCGCCGCTTCCGGCATCGCAGACTTCCGGTATATATTGAAGTGGAACGAGTACAACTCGCCGCTGCGAAGGACCGTTTCGATCGAGGATGTGGGCGGCGCTGGCCTCTATCTCCTCTCCGATTTGAGCCGTGGCGTGACCGGCGAAGTGCATCATGTCGACGCGGGATATCACATTGTAGGCATGAAAGCGGAAGATGCTCCCGATATTGCCGTTGTTCAGCCATCGAATAGCTGAAATCGTAAGAACAAAGAGACACCATCGTGACGAAGGCCGGGATGACTCGGCGTCGAGGTGAGTTCATTCCATGGAACCATTCAAAGCGCTTACCCTGCTTGCCGCTGCAGGTATCGTCTCGCTCGTAGGCGCCGGCGCGGCAGGTTTTTATGCTGGCTACTCGGCCGGACGGGGCAACCTTGACGAGATCAAGGCGCAAATCTCCAGTGTGCAGACCATCATCCCTACCGCCAACGGCGCGGTTTCGCTGAAGCCTGTTCTTGACGACATTCACGCGCTATCGAGGCAGGTCGAGGCGCTCGCGGCGGTCAAGCCGCAACCCGCTTCGGAACATGAATCCGCAGCCAAGCCGGTCATGGAAGAGATCAAAGCGCTTTCCCGCCAGATTGATGGGCTGAAGAGTCAATCGCTGGCGCCTGCGGCTGCGCAGACAGAACGCGCCGCCCCGGCCCCGGCGCCCGATTATGCCGAAGCGTTGCAAGAGATACGCGACCAGCTCCGCGCTCTGACAGTCAAATTCGAGAAGCAGGAGCCGAAAGCGCCCAAGGCTCTTGTCGATGAAATCCGTTCGCTCAGCGCGTCCGTTCAGACGCAAGAGGGAAACGCGCGGCGCGCTGTCGCCGAGGAGGTTCGCTCCGCCGTCGCAGTTTTGCAGAGCGCGGAGCCGAAAGCTCCCAAGGCGCTCATGGAGGAGATTCGCGCCATATCCGCGAACATCAGGGCGCAGGAATCGCACCCCCAGGTTTCGGTCGTCGATCAGATCAAAGTTCTCCAGGCCACGGTCGAAGCGCTGAAAGCAAAGATATCGGAAGATCGTGAGCAGCGTGGCCTGCCCGAAGGCGCTGGTAACGCCGACATCGCTCAGCTTCGCCAATTGGTGGCGGCTGCTTCGGACCAGTTCGGCAGGTGCCAAACCCAACTCGCCTCGCTGTCGGCGGCCGCCGTGCAGCAGCCGGTGGCTGCGCCAGCTTCAAGCACAATAGCCGTATCGCAAGGCGTGCGGCAGGAGCCTTCGGCGGTGGTGTTTTATGACAATGTCATGCTGAAAAAAGACCAGGAGAAGCAGTACGATGAGATCGGCGTGCGGCTTTCGCTTCAGTCTGTGGGATCGCGCCAAGTGCGCGTCGCGGTTAATCGCCAGCCTTTCGGCTTGTCGTTTGGCGAGCGCAAGGTTTTCCGCAGCCAGGACGTGGAGTGCGAGATCAATCTCATGGAAACGAATTTGAACGACGCGCAGGCGCGCGTCAGCATCTCCTGCAAACGCTGACGCAGCGCCGGATGCCGCTGATCTATTTCCTGAGGCATGGCCAGACGGATTATAATGCCGCCCACCGCATTCAGGGCACGCTGGAGATTCCGGTCAACGCGCTAGGCCGGTTGCAGGCGGAACGCAATGGCCATCTCCTGAATGAGTTGATCGGCGGCAAAGAACAGTTCGACTTCGTGGCGAGCCCGCTTTTGAGGGCGCGCCAGACGATGGAGATTGTGCGGCGGGCGATGGGCTTGTCTGCCGGAGGTTACCGAACGGACGATCGCTTGAAAGAAATCAGCTTCGGCGCTTGGGGTGGCCTTACCTGGCCGGAAATCGAGGCGCGCGATCCGCAAAACTACGCGCGGCGGCAGGCTGACCGATGGAACGAGGCTGCGCCGGAGGGGCAGTGCTACCGCGATATCTATCAGCGGGTCGTGGAGTGGCTCGCGGGTGTAAGCTCGGACACTATCGTTGTCGCCCATTACGGAACGGCCCGATGCATTCGCGGTTACTTTCTTAAGCTTCCGCCGGAAGAGATCCTGAATCTTGACGTCCCCCAAGATAAGGTGCTCATGATCGAAGGCGAGACACTGACCTGGCTTTGATAAGGCCGTTCGTATGTCCCATAACACATTCGGCCATCTGTTCAGGGTCACGACCTGGGGCGAAAGCCACGGTCCCGCGATCGGCTGCGTAATCGACGGTTGCCCGCCGGGCATTCCTCTTACGGAGGAGGATATACAGCCCTACCTCGATAAGCGGCGGCCGGGGCAATCCCGCTTCACGACGCAGCGCCAGGAGGAAGACAGGGTCAAGATCCTCTCCGGCGTTTTTGCCGGCGATGCGGGCGTGCAAGTCACCACAGGTACGCCGATCGCGCTTTTGATCGAGAATCAGGATCAGCGCTCGAAGGACTATTCGGAGATCAAGGACAAGTTCCGCCCCGGCCATGCCGACTACACCTATATTCAGAAATATGGCATTCGCGACTATCGCGGCGGCGGGCGCTCCTCCGCGCGCGAAACAGCAATGCGCGTGGCGGCTGGCGCTGTCGCCCGCAAGGTCTTGCCCGGAGTTGCCATTCGCGGGGCGCTGATCCAGGTTGGAACCGAAAAGATCGACCGCGCCCGTTGGGATTGGGACGAAGTGGACCGAAACCCGTTTTTCTCCCCCGACAACGGCGTTGTGCAGGGCTGGGCAGCCTATCTCGACGGTATTCGCAAGGCCGGATCGTCTTGCGGGGCCGTCGTTGAAGTCGTCGCTGAAGGCGTGACCGCGGGGCTTGGCGCGCCGATCTATGGAAAGCTGGACCAGGATATCGCTGGCGCGCTTATGAGCATCAATGCCGTCAAAGGCGTTGAGATTGGAGAGGGCTTCGCCTGCGCCTCATTTTCGGGCGAGGACAATGCCGACGAAATGCGCATCGGGTCCGATGGGAAGCCTATTTTCCTCTCGAACCACGCGGGCGGCATCCTTGGAGGCATTTCGACGGGCCAGCCCATCATCGCGCGTTTCGCCGTGAAACCAACATCTTCAATACTGACGCCGCGCCGCACAATCGATGCGAGCGGCCACGAGACCGATATCCAGACGAAGGGGCGGCACGATCCTTGCGTTGGGATCCGAGCGGTTCCAGTGGGAGAAGCGATGATGGCGCTTGTCCTTGCCGATCATTTTTTGAGGCATCGGGGACAAACTGGCCGCTGAAACAGCTTTACATTAGCACTGCTTATTCGAGGCGTTTATCGGGACCGGCTCATGGCGCGACGCCCAGAACTTCCGGGCTATTTGCAGGAAGGGTTTATTCTCCCTTACAACCGCAAGGAGGCCGCGCGGTTTCATGTGCTTGCGGCGATCACGGCGGCGACTTTTGCGGCCTGGCTCACCTGGGGCTATCAGCTCCTATCTATAACGGCGATTTTGGCTGGATGCTCAGCCTATTATTTTTTCCCTTTTACGGAGCGCCGTCCAAGGCTTGGCGCAAACCAGTACGGGCTGTTCGTGGATGGCTTCGGCCTTATCGCTTGGCGAGCCATAGGAGACATCAGTCTTGTCACCTATTCAATCCGCACACTTGAGATGGAAGAACTGCATATCAAGCTGCAGCAGCCGGTCGGCAGCGCGCTTCTGGCCGATTGGCGGAGCCTCCCTGTTTGGCGGCTTCTGATGCGCCTGCCCTGGGCCATGGGCTACGACAACATTGTGCGCATCGACCTTCAGCCCTTCACCCCGCCAGCAGATGAGATCAACCGCACCATGCAACGCATGTGGAGGTTTTATCGGTGAAGACCGCAGCGGTTGAATTAGCTGGGGATAGCCATTCCCGGGAATGAGTTTGTCTGGAAAACCGGCTTTGGCGCTCCGCCAACATTGTCCTGGCCGCGTTTGACGCGGCCATCCAGGAAACAGCTGAAATATCAGCCTCTTTCTCTGGATCGCTGCTGCAAGCGCGGACACGGCAAAGAAGGGCGAAGGAGCGGGTCTATTGTGGGCGCGTAAGCTGCTCCTCCTCGAAAATCTCTTCGCGTACCTGGGCATAGCTCAGGAGCGAAAACAAAATCGTGCCCCCGAAGACGTTTCCGGCGAGCGTGGGCAGGAAGAATCTCAAGAGCCCGTCCTTGAAGGTTACGAGCCCCGTCAGCCAGCCATATAGCACCTCGGCCGACCCCGCGACGATATGGGTGAAGCCGAACAGCGCAATGAGATAGGTCAGTAGACCGATGACGAAAAACTCCAGCCCTGCGGTCGAAGCGAGGATCCACACCAAGGCGGCGATCGTCCAACCGGCGCCGATCCCCTTTGCGAACATTTCGCTCGGAGTATTCAGCATCAGGGTCTGAACGATTTTTTCCATTTCCCCTGTCACTGCCACGCCCACGATGGGAAGGAGCGCAAAGGCGCAGGCGAACACAAAACAGCCCGCAACGTTGGAGGCGAGCACGATGCCCCAAAGCCGCAGCATCCTGAGAAGCCAGCTCAATCTCCAGCGTGTGATGACCGGAAGCACCGCGGTCAGCACGTTCTCGGTGAACAGCTGCTGCCGGCCGAGAATAACGACGATGAATCCCACGGCATAGCCAAGGTCCGCGATCACGGGCCTCCAATCCGAGGCGGGCAGGCTCGCCGCAAGCGTGGCTTGCGTCAGAAAAGAGAAGCCGATAGAGATTCCGGCCGCCACTCCAGACCACCAGAGCGCTGAGACCGGCCTGAGCAGCTCCCTTTCGCCCTCGACCCGGATTATTTCGTAAACAACGGGCGCGCGGGGGCGCTGGGCCTCCTGAACCTCGCTTTGCTCTTTGTCCGAAAGACCGCGCTCGGCTTCGGGTATTTGTTCCTCGTCGTCGATGGCATGAGTAGGGTGAAGCGCCGCGTGGGCTTGATTTCGGGCCACGTGTGGGATCCTTTGGCTTTTGAAGAGCAGCAAGACTGTAAAACTTGAAGGCGGCGGTCGATCCATCCGCCGTCGCAATAACAGCTAAGTATTTGGTTCTAGTGTTCTTTAGCCGCGCAAACGACGGAACAGGAGTGCCTTGCCTCCGTTGTCATACGGCAGATGCGGTCCGCTTTCAGGAGCGCGCCGTCACTGTTTCGAAAATAAGCCGCACAGGAGGAAAATAATGGCGCGGACATCCGCAGCAGACCTGGCCCATGGCCTTAAAGGCGCGAAATTCCCCATGAGCAAAAAAGATCTGGCCCATCTCGCGCGCAAAAATGGCGTGGCGGATGAGGTGGTCCAGACCATCGAGGAGATGCCCGAGGGCGAATATGGCTCTGTGACCGATGTGGAACATGCCTTCCACCAGGGCCAATCTCGCGGCAGCAGTCAATCTGGAAGCGGCGGTAAGGGCGACGCGACGAGATCTGCCCAAAAGGGCGGACAGCAGAGCCACCGCGGCGACAAGTCCCGCTAATGGCTGTAGGCTATAGCCGCGACGGCGCTTGGTAGGGCAGCCAGCTCGACCACCGCAATCAGCTCGCCCACCGCAACCAGCTTGACCATGGCGTCGTGACGGGAAAGCCGTTCATGGGCTTTCAAACAAGACCATAACGGCCACGGCGGACCGCTCCAGCTGTCGAACCTTTGCTCCGATGAGTTAATCAGGAAAGGCTATGCAGGGCCTTCCCTTCCCTGTTTTACTGTCCTTCGCGTTCCTTCTTTTTGGTTTTCTGAAGGTTCTCGCGATTTTTCTTAGGCGTCTCCTGATTGGATGCTCCTGCCTCGTGAAGCGCGATCGCCACTGCTTGCCGGTGGCTTTTCACGGGATTTCCGGTCCCCGTCTCAAGCTCGCCATGCTTGTATTCATGCATGACGCGGCCCACTGTTTCTTTTTGTTCCTTAGTTTCCTTCGGCATTTATTCCTCCGCTGGAAGAAGAATTGCAACGACTTAGAGACCTAAGCCGTTGCATAGTATATTTATTCGTGGATAACTGAACCCTCACGGGAACGCTTTTCTTCACTAGACCGCGTCAGAGGAGTTTGCTCCCGTTGATTGCGCTTTCTCATGTGCGTGAAGTACTGAACGACAGCCACGACGATAACGATACCGAGCGTCATAAACGCAAGCGTCGGGATGATTTGGTCGTTGTTTATTACCAAGAGATGTCCTCCTTGTTTAGCCGTTCTATGATGAACGCGCGGAGGACTGTTATGATCCGAACCGTCACGATGGGTTGTATTGCGAAGTCGGCCGGACCCTATCTACTTGGAATATGCACAAAGGCGTTTATAAGTTAAAAGGCCTGGGATAACCCAGGCCTAATTATTCGGTTTACTTATTCTTGTGGCTCTGCTGACCTGCTTTGACGTGCTGCTCGTGAGTGCCGCCATGGGAATGCTCGCCGCCCTTTTTCCCGGCCTCTGATGCGCGCTTTGGGTCGTTCTTAAAATTGCCGCCGCTCGCTTGTCCACCTTTGCTGCTGCTTTTGGAGGACGAGGGACTTTTTTCGACCATAACTTGGCTCCGTGGTGAAGATGCGGTCCTAAAACCGCTAATGGATCAAACCGGAGACAAAGCCTATGTTCCGCTGAAGCCAATAAAAACGGTCAGGGCTGGCGACAATGCTAATTTTTGCTTGCGGATCTTTATCAAATTTTAAGGTTTAGCATACTTCCGCGGGCCGATGGGCATATCGCCTTCGGCCCGGGGGGCATTTACGGCTCAGAGCGGTGAACTCGAGATAATCGAACGCGCACAAGTCACCGTTACCATGCAGATGATGCGTTCCTATAATGTTCGGAAAGAAATTCGGCTCTATGGAGCATAGCCGCTCCTCAATATACTCGTTCGTGTTGAGGAGAGCGATCTTGTTGATTGAAAAACCCTCGCCGTATACGCTGAAGCCCTGTTTCTGAGCGACGCGAAAGAGCCCATGGCGATCGATGAGAAGTCCGCCATTACGCGCCTTTGATGGATCGATGTAAATCGGATTGCGGCGGTGAGGCGTCCAGGCGGAGCTCAGTGGATTTCCGGCATAAAAGATGTGCAATTCGGAATTGTGATCTGCGCCTTCTGCGGAGTTTATACTCGTAAAAAGCCACCACAGGCCATCATGCTCAAAGATCATCGTGTCTGCGGCTGAAACATTGCTCATGATGATACGGGATAATTTCCATTTGAGCGGAAACTCCACACATTCATAGAGCCTGATATCCCTGTTTTCTTGTGTTTCCGGGCAAATATAAAGCTTGCCTTCAAAGCGAAAAGGGAATGGAAAAGACATATGAAAAGGCTCGACAATGGCCCGTCCGAGCCGCTCCGCGCTGCTTTCGTTCAATTTGTAGACGGCAATACATCCTTTGTTCGCTTTATAATCATAGTCTTCTACGAAACAATAATCTTGATTTTCCCTCACTATGAATGGATCGGCCAAATAACCATGTGGCGGATTTTCAATTTTATGAGCCCGCCCCATAATGAGGCTCCCCCAATGTTTCCTCTGAAATGCGACATTCCAGCGATACTTCTTTTTGAGAAGAAAGCGGTTGACTATTTTCCTGGCGGCGCCGGCGCTGACGCCTTGAATGTATTTGAATTGCTCGATCAATGCGGGCGTTTCGCGGGGGCTGACCGGATGTGGGAGTGAGTTGATCACGGGCGGAAGTTTGCCCATTTTCGCTGTTTCGTTTATAACCTTCTTTAAGAAGAAATAACTCTTTTTAAGAAGAATTGCTTTATTTACTCCGAAATATGCGCTCGTTGGAAGCCGCCCTCTCAGCAAGACATTTGCCGTCTCTGCTGCAGTTAGACTGTATATAGCAAAGCCGGTATCCTCTTGCTTTTTGTAAACCTCTGCAAAACCGGCGCTCACTGCGTTATTGGGCTGATCGCAGGCAATAACGCCAAGGGATGCGGCCGAAAGCACGTCTCCTCGCAACACGCCAGATGAGCAACTGACGATCAAGTCGAGTTCCAAATCCCGTATTTTTTCAACATCCTCATCAGAATAATAATATTCAATGCAATCTGTGCCCGGCCTCGGAGAAACCTTAATGCAATTGGCTACTATGTTTGTTGCATCGAAGGTCCTACGGTGGTCATGATTTTTTAGGTATCTGACCGAAAGTAAACCTTCTAACTTCGCGAGGGCTGTAAATGCTGCCTCTCGAATCAATACAATTAATCCGTATCTCTTAATATTCTGGAGATATCTACGGAGAGCGTGGCTAATGAATACGCTATCCTGAATGACTAAGTGAGAGATTTTGATATTGTTCTGCTCTTGCCCCCACACGGCTATGTCGTACACGTATTTCGGCACAAACTCAGAGTCTACAATCAGCCCCACTTTTATTGGACAGGCGAGTGAAGCTTGCTCTGCTCCCAAGACATCGCTTGACGCTTTCATTTTCGGGTCCTGAAAATTGCCTGGCAGACCACGCACAATGATACCGGGAACTTATTTTTATCTTAAGCTAGTCAATCAGAAACAATTTGCTTTAATTCCATTACTAATTGCCTGCTCCTATTGCTAAGTTTTAGCGATCCGGCTCGGTCTTCTTAAATTTCTGACGCTTATTTTTTGACGCTTTTCATCCTATTCGCCACGATGGGCGGCTATCCTTCCGACGGGCCTCCCCGGCATGGATGCGCCGCTGACGAGTTGCGGAACGGAAACGAATTCGAACTTGAGCGAAACCTTCGCCAATTTAAGAAACAATCTCGTCTCCCATCTTTATATAAAGTACTTCGATAGGCTTTAGGCTGCCACCGAGTAGGCCTTTAGCGTGTACTTTCCGCGTGGGCTTCCCTCTGTTTTGCGTTGCTGGGGAAGAGATATGACAACACTGGTTACGGGCGGAGCCGGCTATATCGGCAGCCATTGCGTGCTCGCGCTCTTGGAGCGAAACGAAAACGTGATTGTCCTCGACAATCTTTCAACGGGGTTTCGAGAGGCGGTTCCACCCGCGGCAAAGCTTGTCGTTGGTGACGTGGGCGACGAGCGCCTGGCCCTTGAGTTGATCCGAAGCGAAGGCGTCACCACCGTCATTCACCTGGCCGCTTCCACCGTCGTTCCGGAGTCCGTCAAGCGCCCTCTCTCTTATTATTCCAACAACACCGCCAACTCGCGGACACTCCTTGAAGCGGCCGCCGACGCAGGCGTCGCCGAATTCATATTCTCCTCGACCGCCGCGGTTTATGGAGAGACCGGCGATCGGCCCGTCAGCGAAGATCACCCGCTTGCGCCGATATCGCCTTATGGCATGTCGAAACTGATGACGGAGCGCATGCTGATCGACGCGGCGGCGGCAGGCGGCCCACGCTATTCGATCCTTCGCTATTTCAATGTCGCAGGCGCCGACCCCGCAGGCCGGGCGGGCCAATCGACGCCGCATGCAACGCATCTCATAAAGGTTGCTTGCCAGGCCGTGTTCAGCCGCTCCCGGGCCATGCGCGTCTTTGGCGCAAACTATCCAACCCCCGATGGGACATGTATCCGCGATTACATCCATGTCAGCGATCTCGCCCAGGCGCATTTATCCGCCCTCGATAATTTGAGACGTGGCGGCCCGCCGGAGGTTTTCAATTGCGGCTATGGCCGCGGCTCTTCGGTGATGGAAGTCATCCAAGCCGTTGAAGCAGCAGCGGGCGTAAAACTGACGGTATCTTACGAAGGCCGCCGGCCCGGCGATGCGGCATCCATCGTCGCTGCCAACGGAAAGATAAAAAGGATGCTGTCCTGGCGGCCCCACTATGACGACCTTCGCGCTATCGTGGAGCATGCGCTGGCATGGGAGGCCCGGCTTGCTCTCGCGGAAGCCGCTTAGGTTGGCATGTGGCCAATAGAACGCGGATAGCAATTCGAGCGGATGGCGCAACAGGATCCCGTCTCCCATCGCGCTTGCCACCCGGCCGCTTCCGCCGCACCGCTTATTGTCCTGGCCGGGCTTTGACCCGGCCATCCAGAGAATTAGTAAACGGCTTCTAAACCGGACACTAACGCGTTTGACCCGGCCATGACCGCGTCCGCGAAGCCAATAGCCACTTTTTTTCGCGCAATCCGCCGCCGGCCTGACGCCGGCGTCCGCGTCTTTTGCGTCCGGCAGAAACCGCTCCAACGGCAAGCCCGGGTCGAAGTCATCTAGAGCTGTGTATAAATCGCGCCTGCGCAGCAATGGCCTTTCGGCGCAGCCTGCAAATGCTTCGAGAGTGCGAATCAGCGTCTTCCCGCACACCGGGAATGCTGAGATCGGACGCTGACAAGCTCCCTTGCTTCTAAAATAAGCTTCGAATTGATTCGGCTTTTGCGGCTGCCGCGCCTTATGCGGGATGCGATACGCTCCACCTTAGGCTGTATTCACCGGAGAGCATGCACGCAAGAGTGTAATTTCCGAAAAAAAAGCTAAGCCGTGACTTTTCAAATTGTACTTTTCTGACGCTAGACGCTCACAAAAGTGCACAGCTGCCACAGTAGCTTTCGATTTCCGCTCGAAAGGAAAAAAATTTCGAGCAACCTGCTTGAACTTAGGGTATCGGGCTTGATAGCTTGAACTCGGGAAAAAAATTCGGGTAACCGGAGGGCGGGAACGCAATGCTACGATCTGATCGTGCGCCTTTACTTGTGCGCAAAAAGAAAAACATCCCCTCCCATAAATCGCGTTTCGAGTTTTCTATGGGTTTGGCATCCCGCACCGTGCTGGCGGCGGCTGCCGTTACTTGCGGAATGCTGAGCCAGTCCGAGACAGCGGACGCCGTTCCGGCATTCGCGCGCCAGACGGGATATTACTGCTCGACCTGCCACACGGCGCAACCCGAACTGACGCCCTTCGGACGGCAATTCAAGCTGAACGGCTACACGCAGGGCGGCACGCGCTGCGGCGACATCCGGAAAATCTTCGGCAACACCGATGGCACCAAGGAGTGGAGCGGCGCGAACCTCGCGATGTGGATACTCCCGACATTCCAAACGAGCGCGAAGCCCTTGCCGGACGCTCCCGGCATAGGCGTTCCAACCAACAACATTCTCGAGTTGCAGGACGCGAGCATATTCTTTGCCGGGCAGATTTACTGCAATCTCGGCATCTTCTCTCAATTTAGCTACGGCCGAAATGCGGGTCCGGCGGCAATCCTGGCATCTTCTGGGATAATACCGAGGAGCGCTACACCGGAAAAGCCCAGGTGGCCGGAAACGACGTTGTCTGGGGTATATTGGGCAACAATAACCCTGGGATGCAGGATGTCTGGAACACGGTGCCAGCTTGGAACTTTCCATGGGTGCCAACAGACTTCCTGCCTGGGCCTAGCGCCGCTACTATGATCGAGGGAACTTTCGGAGGAAAGGCGCAGAGCGCCGGAGCATATGTCTGGGTCAACAATATGTTTTATGCGGAGCTTAGCGGCTACCGCGCCTTCGACCCGAACATATTGAGGGCAACCGGCTCCGACCCGACAGATGGAACGCCGCGATTCGCCGGAGTTGCTCCCTATTGGCGAGTTGCTGTCGAGAAGACTTGGAACCAAAGCTCGCTCATGTTCGGCACCTACGGCATGTACGCGGAGGTTCAGCCCACGAATGCCGGAATCGGCCTCTCAAACAACCTCACTTCTTTGGCGTTCGGCGGCGCCACCGATAAATATACCGATGTCGCGGTTGACGCTCAATACCAATGGATCGGCGAGTTTAACGCCGTTACCTTGCGCGGCTATTACATTTGGGAATACCAAAAGCTTGATGCGACTTATTTTGGGGGTAACGCTCTTTTCAACGCCGGTGTCTTAGGTGGCCCCTTGGCGAATAGGACGAACGAAGAGCTGCGTAGCCTCAATATTTCCGCCAGTTACATCTACGACCGGCATATAAGCTTAACGGCAGCTTACTTCAATATCCAAGGTACCACGGATGCTGCGTACAATGGTTTCTCTACAAACGGCAGCCCGAACTCCGCCGGTGAAATGTTCGACTTGGCCTACATACCCTACCCTTATGGCGGCCCCGATCTCTGGCCCTGGCTTAATGCGAGGATGGGCATTCTCTACACCCACTTCGACCAGCTCGATGGGGGTACGAACAACGTTGACAATATGCCCGGATACAGAGCCAGGGACGCCGATACAGTTCTCCTCTACTCGTGGATCGACTTTTAACGCGAAAGCTCTCGTAAGTTTGATCTCGGTTATGATTCCTTATGTTGCTCCATACTGTTGCATCGTATGATAAAGCAGCGGAACTAAGTTTGGATATTCTCAGCCCGCAAAGAGGCGTGGAGGCACCATGAAGGGTTTTAGCGTAAAGTTGGCTTTAGGAGCCGCGGCGGTGGCGCTTGCGGTGGCGGCGCCAGCGCAGGCGCGGCATCACCGGGTCAGCATGGGATCGGGTGATTTCAGCGCCCGCGAGAAAGCGAATGCATATTGCATGACGTGTCACTCCCGTGGAGCGCGAGGTTTTCAGGGGTACCGGCCAATTCCGCAGCTTGCGGGCCTGCCAGCCGAATATATCCAAATACAGCTGACGGCTTTCGCAGAGGGCCGCCGCCAACCCAATCTTTGGTACATCAAATACTCGAAAGTCCATGGCATGAGCCTGGAGCGGCGAAATGCGCTTGGACAGTATCTCACCGCTCTGCCGCCTGCGCCCCATGGCGCCGGTTCGCGGGATCTCGTTGAAGAGGGTAACAAGATATTTCACGCAGGCGCCCCGAGAACGACGTGCCGGCGTGCGCCGTGTGCCACGGCCCCGAGGCTAAAGGGGAGGGAATATTTCCCCGGCTGGCAGGTCAGTGGAGGCCCTACCTCATCGACCAGCTTACCAATTGGAATAAACAGCGCGGCCAAGGTCCCGCAGGGAAGGACGATAATTCCCAGATCATGGCCCCAATCGCGAAGAGTTTGACTAAAGATCAAATTCGGGCAGTTACGGCGTACCTCAGTAGCCTGAAATAAACACGAAATATCCCCGCAGAGGAAAAGCACAGGATGCGAAGGCTCGGATCATGAAACTTCTCAGGCTGAAAATAGCGATCGTGGCAGTCGTGTCCTCCTCAATTTCCGCAATGGCCTGCGAGGGGGGAGATTTGCTCTGTCTTGGGGAAACCATCGCGAACAGAAATTGCGTGATGTGCCATGGGCCTTCCTTCCAGGGCTATTTCGTTGCGCCGCGGTTGGCGGGCCAACGGCCGCAATACGTTCAAAACCAAATAAGCAACTTCTTGGCCCACACAAGAGATAACCCATATTCTCAGCTCTATATGTGGCGGGCCTCCGCGAAGCTTGTTTGGACCGATCCGGAAGGGCCTCGCGCAGTTGCCGCCTATTTTGCCACGCTTCAGCCCAAGCCTGCCAATGACGGGCATGAGGAACTCATCGGCACAGGACAAAACATCTACTCAGGCGGAGAGCCAGACGAAAACGTCCCGGCATGCGCAGCCTGCCATGGCCCGAACGCCGTGGGTTCCAGAAATATTCCCCGTCTGGGCGGCCTGTCCTATCACTACCTAAAAAGAAGGCTTGAGAAGTGGCAGGAAGGCTATCACGCGTCGGCGACCTATCCGATGCCTAAAATCGCCAAGAGCCTGTCGCCGGAAAAAATCGAAGCGCTGGCATCCTATCTCAGCTTCATCGACTACGGCTACGCGGAGGCCATGAAATAGCCGCCATGGCAGCATGGGCAAAGGACACGGGCGGAACTTTCCGCCCTTTTTTTTGTCCATATAGATCCCAGCGGTTTGGCCAACGGAACCCCCCTCGCCGGCTTCCGCTAAAGCCGGAGGCCATCGCCTCACATCCCCTCTTCCATCCGCATCCGCTAGCGCATGCGGGCACGGCGCCAAGGCGAGCTTGCGCACAAAGCACCGGGCAAGGGGGAAGACGCTTAATAGTAAGCGCTGGCGATTTGGAGTTGCCTCCGATGAACTTTGCTGAGAGCGCAGATTGAACGGCGGGCGCCTATGCCCTACTCTGGGGTGTCAATAAGAACACTATCGGAGTGCGGAATGCGCCATATCGGTCATTTTGTCGGCGGCAAGGCAGTCCAGGGAAAGTCCGGCCGGTTCGCCGGCGTTTACGCGCCCCACACGGGCGAGACGCAGGCGCGGGTATCGCTCGCCAGCGCAGCCGAAGTGGCGGACGCCATCGCAAACGCCAAGGCTGCGCAACCGGCTTGGGCCGTGCAAAATCCCCAGAAGCGCGCCCGCGTCATGATGAAGTTTCTGGAGATCATTGCGAAGGAGATGCGGCCCCTTGCCGAACTGCTTTCCTCCGAGCACGGCAAGACGTTCGCCGACAGCATCGGCGACATCCAGCGAGGCCTCGAAGTGGTGGAATTCGCCATCGGCGCGCCGCACTTGCTGAAGGGAGAATTCACCGATAGCGCCGGTCCCGGCATCGATATGTATTCGATGCGCCAGCCGCTCGGCGTCGTTGCGGGCATCACGCCGTTCAACTTCCCGGCCATGATCCCGCTGTGGAAGGCTGCGCCCGCAATCGTCTGCGGCAATGCTTTCATCCTGAAGCCATCCGAGCGCGATCCGGGCGTGCCCATGCGTCTTGCCGAGTTGTTCCTGGAGGCTGGCTTACCTGCCGGCGTTTTCAATGTGGTGAACGGCGACAAGGAGGCGGTGGACGCGATTCTCACTCACCCGGACATCAAGGCCGTTGGCTTTGTCGGCTCGACCGCGATCGCGCATCATGTTTATGCGACTGGCACGGCGCACGGAAAGCGCGTTCAAGCTTTCGGCGGCGCGAAAAACCACATGATCGTGATGCCAGACGCCGACATGAACCAAGCCGCAGATGCCTTGATGGGCGCGGGCTACGGCTCGGCGGGCGAGCGCTGCATGGCGATTTCCGTGGCCGTGCCTGTGGGCGAGGAGACGGCAAACAGGCTCGTCGAAAAACTCGCGCCCCGCATCGAAAGCCTGAAGGTCGCGCCTTACACTGACGAAAAGGCGGATTTCGGTCCCCTCGTCACTGGCGCGGCGCTGAAGCGTGTGAAGGAGCTTGTGCAATCCGGCGTCGAAGAAGGCGCGGAACTCGTGGTCGACGGACGCGGCTTTACGATGCAGGGCTATGAGAAGGGCTTCTTCATGGGAGCCTGTCTGTTCGATCGCGTGAAACCCAGCATGCGTATTTATCGGGAGGAGATTTTCGGGCCGGTGCTCTGTGTGGTTCGCGCGCATGACTACGAGGAGGGCCTCGCGCTCGCGAACGATCACGAATACGGCAATGGCGTCGCCATCTTCACCCGCGACGGAGACGCCGCGCGCGATTTCGCGTCACGTGTGAATGTGGGCATGGTGGGAATCAATGGTGCCGATCCCAGTGCCGCTCGCCTATCACACCTTTGGCGGCTGGAAGAAATCCATGTTCGGCGATCTTAACCAGCATGGCCCCGATTCGATCCGCTTTTACACGAAGACGAAGACAGTCACCTCGCGCTGGCCGAGCGGCGTGAAGGAGGGCGCGGAGTTCGTCATCCCGACGATGAAGTAGCACGTCATGGCTGCACCGCCCATTGTCATGGCCGGGCTCCGACCAGGCTCCGGCCCGGCCATCCAGAGAATTGGCAACGTGCTTCAGCCTAAATCCGGCAGTTGAACTTATGCCGTACCGGAAAACTTGAGCGGGAACAGTGTGCTTTGCGTATTTATGGCGGCGCCCTCCGGGTGAGCCACACGCCTCGTCATGGCCGGGTCAAGCACGGCCATGACAATGGTGGGCGTTTCGGCGCCGCAACCGCCGTTTTTAGATTTAGTTGCTTAGCTGGTTGGCCGGGTCAACCCTCGAGTTAAGCCCGAGGGCATGGCCCGGCCGTGTCATTGGTGGCCAAAATTCCCCAATGTTGCATCTCCTCTGTGTCCGGTGAGATCGTGGGTGAGCGCTGCGCACTTTCCGCGACGACGGCCGAGCGGCTAAAACAGCCACCACCAGTTCACAACAAGGATGAAGGTCACGACGCTCAGGATAATGATGATCACCGTCGTCAAATTATCCTTGATCCACTTCTGCCAAGGTTCTTGGGCCTGACTGGCCTCTTGGCCCATCGACCCCAAGAGGAGAAGGCCGAGCAGCCCCAGAATATAGAGTTCCGCGGGATAATGTTTGCAAACGCCGCAGCTCCAGCTATCGAAAAACATAAGCCCGACCATGGTGCCTGCCACCAGGAATGTTATAAAAGCAAGCACGCCGAGACTGAAGATAATGACAAAACGCGCAATATCGGCCGCTGTCATGCCTCGCTCCCTTACACGCACACCAGATTTTAGAAAAATATGCGCAACGGCCTTAATCTTACGTGCACGGATATGGTTAACGGGAAAGCTAAATCGCCCGATCCGCGGCTAAGCTCCTGCAACCGAGCCGCAGCGTTGGATCATCAACGCGGCCACTGGGGCCTCCGGAATCTTCACACTTAACCGCAAAGCGCAAAGGCGCTCAACTGAGCGCGGCGATCTTTGCGATGACGCCAACGCATGCGCCAACGAGGAGGACGCTCGCGGCGAGAGCCTGAACGCCAAAGCCCCTCCCACGTTTTTCCGCCGCCGCCGAATAGCCCCGGAAATATAGGATGCGTCCAAAAATCCAAACAACTCCAATGGCCGCCGCGACACTGTCGCTGACATAAAAAGCAAAAAGCCAAAGCGAGGGCAAGAAGATCGGCATCCACTCCAAAGTGTTCGCCTGCACGCGAAACACACGCTCAAAATCGGGATGCCCAAATGTCGCCGGAGCCTTCACGCCGAACTTCACCCTGGCCTTCGCTACTGCGAGCCCCGTGAAAAAGTAGAAGCCTACGGCCAGCATGGTCACAATCGCGGTGTAGTTCGGCATCGGTGTTTTCCTGCGTATGGGCTTCTGAGAAATCCGATAGGGGCCGCGTCCCTTTGAGAAGCGGAAGCCTCATATCATGTATGAGTTTCCGATCCTATCCATAACCTGTTTGTCTCGGCGCGCGAAATAGAAGCGCACCATCGCGCGATCGATTGAAAAAAATTAACGGTAGGCGCAAAATCCGCGCAAGCAAACCAAGTTCAGTTCATTCGGGTCAAGGAACGCGAAAAATGCCAGCAACCAGACGGGTTATAGCCTGCGTTTTCGACGCATACGGAACCTTGTTCGATGTCCATGCCCCGGCGGCGGCCCTTGCGGCTGAGCTTGGCCAGCGAGGCCCCGCCATCTCGGCCCAATGGCGGACGAAGCAGCTGGAGTACACTTGGCTTCGAAGCCTTATGGGCCGTTATGCCAATTTTGCGCAGGTCACCGCAGACGCCCTCGATTATGTGCTTGAGGCGAACGGCCTTTCCGGCTCGCCGGTGCGCGATAAGCTTCTGACGCTGTATACGTCGCTTGCCGCCTATCCCGACGCCTCGCGCTGCCTTACGGCTTTGAAAGATGCAGGCGTGCGAACGGGTATCCTCTCCAATGGCTCGCCCGCCATGCTGGCGGCGGCTGTAAAATCGTCCAAACTCGGACCATTGCTCGACTACATCCTATCGGCTGACAGTGCGCGCATCTACAAGCCAAGCCCAGAGGTTTACCAGCTGGCGCCGGTCGCATTTGGCGCGGAGCCGCATCAAATCGCCTTTGTTTCTGCAAATGGATGGGATTGTGCGGGCGCTGCGGCCTTCGGCTTTCGCGTCATCCACGTGAACCGCTTCGATCAGGCCGCCGAGCGGCTTGGCGCTGGCGCTGAGGCTGATGTCGCCAACCTCACCGAGGTTGCGGCGCGCCTGATGCCCATGCTTCGATAGCCTGATGTGGATTTATATGCAAATAGGCTTCCAGAAGCAGGCCTGATTGCTTGAGGAACGTCCGCTCCAACTTCTCCATATCGCGGCTGCAATATTCGAAACAAGGCCATTGATCTTGCTGCCAATTCCAGACCATGAGTTATAATCTCGCGCTTTATAACTCATGTATTGGGCTATTCGTGAGTTATAAAGACACGATTTTTAGCCCGTGGCTGTCATAGAGCCCCACTTGGATTTCCGCCGCTGCCAATACCGCGGAGGCGAGGCATCCGCGATTGGGACCACGGTCTATTGCCGGGCCGCCCTGGCGCGCGCAAACGCTTCACGCCGGGGCCGGTTTCAGATGAGCGCTCACGCCGTGCTCCGTTTTCTCCCAATAGAAGGGCGCGCGGATGAGCTGCCAGACGGCGCGATAGGCTGCGCCGGACACCAAAAGCCAATAGAGGGGAATAAACATGACATGCGGCCAGAGCCCCTTGTGCCGCGTTCCACGCAGGCTCATCACGCCCAGCGCTATATTGACCGCATAGCCGCCGGCGAAATTCGCGAGCGCGATGGCGAGCAAAATGTCGTCGCGCAGCGTGAGGCCGGGCTGGAACAGCGAACCCTGGGCCGCATCGTAGGCGAGCAAGAGATAGAAAATGGGATGCGCTAGCGACGAAACAATGATGCCTGCGAAATAGGCGTGGAAGGCGAGAAAGCCTGTCAGCCCCGTCTCGCGCAGCGTCGTCCAAGGCCGGCGCATATGTACGCCGAAGGTTTGCATCCAGCCTTTGAGCCAGCGCGTGCGCTGCTTCACCCATGGGAGCGGCTGGCAGCACGCCTCCTCATAGGTGGTGGAATCGAGCGTCTCGACGCGGTAGCCGGCCCGGTGCAAGCGCATGCCCAAATCGGCGTCCTCGGTGACGTTGAACGGGTCCCACGCGCCTAGCTCGCGCAAAACGCCAACGCGGAAATGGTTTGACGTGCCGCCAAGCGGCAGCGGCAGTCCGAACCGGCCAAGCAGCGGCAGGATGCCACGGAACAGGGTGGCGTATTCGATGGTGAACTGGCGCGACAGCCAGTTCTCGGTCGCGTTGAAATAGTCGAGCCGCGCCTGCACGCAAGCAAGATCGGCCGAGGCGTGATGAAAGACAGTCGCGGCTTTTCGAATCTGATCCGGCTCAGGGCGGTCCTCGGCGTCGTAAATAACCGCCAGATCGCCGGTCGCAAATTGCAGCGCATAATTCAGCGCTTTCGGCTTTGTGCGCGGCTGCCGGTCCGGAACGACGATGAGATCGACATTGCCCGGAAAAGCGAGCGCTGACGCCGCCTCGATGGTGGCCGTGTCGACGCTTTCCAGCACGATCTTGATGTCGAGCTTCGCCGGAGGATAATCCAGGCGCGCTAGCGCCTGCGCGAGATGGGGAAGGATTTCGACCTCTTTGAACAGAGGCACGAAAATGGTGTAGCGAGGCAGCTCGGCGTCTTGGAGAAGCGGCGCGTTCTGTGTTTCGCCGCGAGAAGGCCAAGCCAGGTTGAAGACCGCCGCGAGCCGCAATGCGATCGCGAGCAGGAAGAATACAGAGAGGCCGATTCCACCGAGAGTAAGCGTTTCCCCGGGCGCAAAGGCGAGCGCCCCCATGAGAAGGCCGCTTACAATGGCGCCGAAATAGACCTGCCAAAGCGAAAGTCCGGTTTTCGCGCTCCAATCAGGACGGTCTTTCATCAATCCGGCGACTGCGCGCGCCACAAGGACGCGCCCGTAGGACCGCGTCACCGAATTGATAAGCTCCTGCCTCGTCACGAGTTTCAGGCGCCGGCGCTTCTCGCCAAGCCTTTCGGCAAGGGCCAGCAGCGTCTGCATGGAAAATGTCTGGCCGTTGAGGGCGATGATATCCTCTCCTTCGGCCGCAAGCGGAACCGGCCTTTCCAGCAAGAGCCAGGTCTCGTCTGGGGCGGAGGGCAGGTGCACCCGGTAGGGCGCCTGGCCGTCAGCGAAGGAGAAGATCCTCGACAGGCGGTCGTAAACATCTGAAGCTTTGAAAGCGCCAGACGCGATCGCGGCCTGGACGAGACCGACTTTGGCGCGCTGGGCGTGGGACTCAAGTTCCTCAACCAGATGCGGCGGACACCCAAGTGAATGGAGAACAGCGCGTTCAAAATCGGCGCTTGCCCCATTCGGCTCTGAAAACGGCGGCTGAGGGCGCCAAGCGCTTGCGCCGGCGTTTTCGTAAGGGTTATGGTCTCCACTGGAGGGCTGGGCTAGAAGGCGATCGAAATCGATTTGTTTCAGAAACGCATAACTGTTTACCATGATGGAACACAATCGCGCCGCAGGCTCATCGTCAACAAACCGGAGGTTGTGGTGAGAGATGCCGGCTTCCTATTCCAGCGCCGCACCGTCTGCTTTTTCGTAGGCGTTGCGCTTTGCACGCAGTTTGGCCTGGGATCGCTTCCGGTCACGGCCCAGGAAGCGCAGAGCGTGCAAAAATGGCGGGAGACGCAGGTTGGGCCAAAGCCCGATTGGTCGTGGCTGCCCCAGCTTCGCGTTCTGACCGAATCCGATTATCCGCCCTTTAACTATTACGATGAGGAGGGCCGGCTCACCGGCTTCAATATCGATCTTGCGCGGGCGATTTGCCGCGAGCTTTCGGTGGAATGCGACATCAATACCGCCGAATGGAGCACGCTCATCCCCTCCCTTAAAAACAACGAGGCGGACGCCGTTATCGCCTCGGTGGCGATAAGTGGCAAAGCCGTCGCCGAGGCTGATTTCACGAGCCGCTATTATTCCACGCCGGCGCGGTTCGTGGGAACGAGGGGGGGCGGCCTCAATGAAATTTCTGTCGAAGCGCTTAGAGGCGTTAAAATAGCCGTCGTTCGAGGGTCTTCGCATGAAGCATTCCTCCACGACTTCTTCGAAGGCGCGAAGATTGTACCTTATGACTCGGCGGAGAGCGCGCGCTCCGCGCTCAAAAACGGCGAGGCCGAGCTTCTCTTCGGCGACGGCATTTCGCTCATGTTCTGGATCCAAGGCACCGGATCGAACCGGTGTTGCGAGTTCAAGGGCGAAGGCTATACCGAGGCGCGCTATTTCGGCGACGGCGTCGGGATCGCCGTCAAGAAGGGGAACGCGCGGCTGCGCGAGGTGCTGGATTATGCGCTGGCGCGCGTAAAGGCGTCCGGCCGCTACGAGGAATTGATGCTACGCTATTTTCCTTTGCCGCTTTATTAGATAGGGTGATGGAAACGGATGAAGCGGTTTTCCGGCAATACCATTCGTCAAAACATCTGACTTATTTGGTGCCTTGCCCGCGAAGGAGTGTGTGAAAAAATCGGCATCGCCCTTTTTGTCATGGGCGGGCTTGACCCGGCCATCTAGTAAGCAACTGAAATCACAGCTTGTTTTCCTGGATGGGCGCGTCAAACGCGGCAATGACAACGTAGGCCGACCCCAGACTCCGATTTTTTCACAAGCTCGAAGGCGGGCATCCAGTAATCGGGACAAGAGGTCTTGAAAGCAATGGTTAACGTGTTGATTACTGGGTCCCAGCCGGAGCGGTCAGGAATTGCGGCGCTTGGGATAAGGCGCACGACAAAACAAAAATTTAGAGCCTACGAACCTGCGTGCTGAGAGAGGACCAAGCATGAAACTCGATGGAAAAGTTGCAATCGTCACCGGCGCCGCGGGCGGGATCGGATTTGCCATTGCGAAGCGCTTCGTAGAGGCGGGCGCCCGCGCCGTCATCGCCGACATCAAGCTTGAGCAGGCTGAGAACGCCGCTCGCAACCTCGGCGGACCGGAGACGGCGCTTGCGGTCGAAATGGATGTGACGAGCGAGAACGCGGTCAATGAGGGCGTCGCAAAGACGGTCTCGGCGTTCGGCACGGTCGATATTCTCGTCTCGAACGCCGGCGTACAGATCGTACATCCCACTGAAGAATTCCCCTATTCCGAATGGAAGAAGATGCTCGCCATCCATCTTGACGGCGCGTTCCTCACGACAAAAGCCTGCCTGCCGCATATGTACAAGCAGAAGTCCGGTTCGATCATCTTGATGGGATCGGTCCATTCCAAAGAGGCGTCGCCGCTGAAATCCGCCTATGTCACGGCAAAGCATGGGCTGTTGGGGTTCGCCCGCGTGCTGGCGAAAGAGGGCGCGGCCCATGGCGTACGTTCGAACGTGATCTGTCCCGGCTTCGTGAAAACCCCGCTTGTCGAGAAGCAGATCCCCGAACAGGCGCAAAGGCTCGGCATTTCGGAGAAAGAGGTTGTTGAACGCGTCATGCTCGGCCAAACGGTCGACAAGGAATTCACCACCCTGGAGGATGTCGCCGAGGTTGCGCTGCTGTTCGCGGCGTTCCCGACCAACGCGCTGACGGGGCAATCGCTCGTGGTCAGCCACGGCTGGTATATGAATTAGATCGGCGCGCGAGCGCCGCTTGCCAGCCTGCGTCGACCCAGATAATGCCGGTCGCCGAAAGTATTGACCGGAAGTTCTCCCTCGTCCCCGCAGCCAGCTCGCCTTGGCGAGCTTGCAACTTAGCGCCGGGAGAATGGCAAATGAGCGTCAGTGATGGAAGTCAAGTATGAGAAAGGCTCGCTCATCAGCCTTTCGTTCATCGGCGCGGCGCATTACTCGCTTTGCTTTGCGGCAAATCGGGGAAGGCGGCTGGGGCGCCCATCCGCATCCTTGAATGGGAAAATGCCGGCTTGAAAGCTGGCGCTCATGTGGCGCGCCCGGCCGATGGCCTTTTGCGCCAAGCTGGCGTCAAGTGTTTCCCGCGCTGTCTCCTCGAACAGCGCGACCCAGCGCTTGAAGTGCTCGGGCTCGACCGGCAGAGGCGCGTGGACAGGATAGGGATGCCCCGAGTAGCGCGCCGTGCCAAGCAGGGTTCGCGACCAGAAATCGTGGATGCGCTTGAGGTGGCGATCCCAATCGGCAATGTGCGAATTGAACAGCGGGCCAAGCAGATCGTCATTCCGGCCCTTGGCGTAAAAGTTGCGGACGCAGGCTTCAATAGCCGCTTCCATTTCGGCATTGTCTAATGGCTGCCCACTGCCTTCTGCGGCCGGAATCGCTTTGTCCATGTGTGTACATTCTCCGCTGTTGGCGGCATCTTGTAAGTGCCAAACATCAAGGTCGCAGAAAATATGCCAAACTGCACCGGGCGCTTGGCCAGTACGATCATGGCGCCAAGGAGGAAGCCGGTCACTCGATCGCAGATTCCCGCGCCGGGCGCTGGCTGTAGGCCAGGACCTGTTACCTAACCAGTGTGCGCATCCGCTGCGACATTGCGCGCTTGCGCCATCCCCATAGCGGCGGCGCGTGCTATTGCCAGAAACTGATCGGGAAACCAAAGAATCTCAAAATGAGATCGGCCGGCGCGGCAAGATTCGAGCCCGCTTTTGATGGAAAAGCGGGCTCTGAGTTTTGCTATCTTCCGTCTTAATCGGAAAACCGCTTCGCACTTTTACGGACGCGCTAATGGAGATTTGCTGAGTTTGCTTCCGCCTCGCCTTGTGTCTTGCGGCGGGTTCGCTTTGTGGATTTTGTCGCGGGCTTCGTCCGTTTCGCGGCGTGCTTCGCTTCGGCCTCCTTGATTTCGCCTTCCAGGCGGCGCGCGGCCTGAATCGCGGCGTTCTGTGCTATTTCCAGAATGTCACGCATGAGGCGCTGGGTCTTCGCATCGGCCGAATGATGATGCACGCTTCCCTCATGCCAAAGGGTGCTGCGGCTCAGTTCTGTCAGGAAGGACTTAAGCTCGAAAATGGTCTTGTCGGCCTTCGTATCGAAAAGCCGCTCTTGGATCGCGTCCATGGTCGATCTCCGTATTTAAAGATTTCCGCCAACGCATTCGCCGCAACTAACACGCGTTCATCACTTTATCGCTATCGTTAGTTGTAATTACTGAAAAAACTTTTAACTATGTGATTAAGTGCTTAGCGATCGCCAAGAAAAGTAGGCGAGCTGCTGGGGTTTCCGGCGTGAATACTGAATGAATAGCAGCCTCGGCTCCATTCGGCGCTCTCTGCCCGGAAGACTGGAGCAATCGTGCGCGCTTCGCTACTCCCAGGGCGCGGTCTTTTCGACTGCCTGCGGGGCGTCCGTCGCAGGCCGCAGGCGCCATCGAACAGCTCAGGTCCCACGATACGGGCGGACAAGCCTCTGAAGGCCCCTTTGGCCAGTTTCTATATACTTCACTATATAATAAAGACCGAGACAAAGCTGTCATCCTGTAAGATATCATTAGCGTTTTAAGAAGGGATTATTCACACTCACAAAAAATTATGTTGAAATAAAACTTGATTAGCATGACAAAGAAGAAGCCGCAATTTCATCCTCGGCGGTGAGTCCCACTTCAAAATATCAAGGAGCCGTCATGAAGCTCAGCGCACGCAATTCGATACCTGGCAAAATCGAACAGGTTCACAAAGGAGCGGTGACCACGACCGTCAGGATCGACATTGGCAGCGGGATTCACATCACGTCCTCGATCACCAATGAAGCAGCCGAGGATCTCGCGCTCAAGGCGGGCGATAGCGTCACTGCCATCATCAAATCGTCAGACGTGATAATCGGCAAATAGGCGATGCGTGGGTTGAGCGAATGATGGTGTAACGGCCGTCTCCATGAGCAGCGCCTCGATACGAAGAACGAAAAGGCTCAAGCACGGCGATCCCTGAGCAGACATTCCTTGGTAGGCCAACGAATGCCTGCTAGTTCGGCCACTTTTGGGAACTCTCCTTGGATTGGACCTTGGACCCGGGCGCTGCTGGTCATGATAGTTTGATACGGTCGAGCGGACCCTCGAATTCTGTCGAGCAGAACGGGCCGCCCTGAAACAGGCCGCCAATCTCATCGGGAGGGATAAGCGCTTGGGCCGCAAGCGCTTCGCCCGCGAACGCCTCGGATTGTCCTTCAGGCTTATAGCCAAGTTCAAGCGCGCGGCGATTATCCCACCATGCCCTCGCATTGTCAGACATGCCGTAAACCACTTCGTAAACTAGGCCATCGCGCTCCAGACCGATTTGGATCAGCGACACGAGATCTTCCGGCTTCAACCAGATGGCGAGCCGGCGCTCGTCAGCGGGGCGTTCCGAGACGTTGCCGATGCGGATGCAGAAGACGCTCAAGCCATATTTATAGGCGTAAAGCGCGCCGAGCGCCTCGCCGAACGCCTTGCTGACGCCGTAGCGCGAGTTTGGCAGAGGGAGCGCCTGCGGTCCTATCGTCTGAGCGCGGGGATAAAAGCCCACGACGTGGTTCGTCGAGGCGAAAACGACACGGCGCACCCCCTGTTTGCGCGCAGCCTCGAAAAGATTGAAGGCGCCGACAATATTAGAGTGGAGGATGGTTTCCCACGACGCCTCGACCGATTGGCCGCCCAAGTGGATGATCCCGTCAACGCCAGCGGCCGCGCGTTCGATGGCCGCTGCGTCGGCGAGATCGGCGGCGATGAACGTTTCGCTTGGCAGCAGATCGCCTGGGCGTTCCCTATCCGTCAGAACCAGATCGTAAAGGGGAGGCAGCAAGCGCCGGAGCCTCGATCCGATGCCGCCGGCGGCGCCCGTCAAAAGTATGCGCATCGCGTCCCTTTACCCCTGCTCGCCCGGTATTGTGGTTGGTTCATTCAGAACATCGCGGACATAAAGCTTTTTTATAAGAACGAACAGGACGACGGTCATGGGAGCCGCGAATATGACTGCGACTGTGCCGAAGATAAAACCGATGGCCGCAATGCCAAGGATCATAAGGGCAGGCGGAAGGGAAACCATTTGCCGCTGAATAAGAGGTGCGATGAAATTGCCCTCCGCCATATGGATCGCCAGATAAGCGGCGAGAGTCCACCAGATCTGATCGGTACCCTGCGTCGCAGCTACAAGAAGCGCGGGGATCGACGCGATGACGGGCCCTACATAGGGAATAAATTCAGTCAGTGCGGCGATTAAACCGAGCGCAAGAGGCGACGGTAAACCGATTACCCAGGTCGCGATTGCGGAAAGCAGTCCCACCAGCAGCATGGAGATGAACTGCCCTTTAAGCCAAAGGCAAAGGGCATTTCCGACATCTTTTGCCGTTTCCTCGGCCTGCGGCCGCCGTCCGGGGGGAAACAGCGTCAAGAACCCGTTCAAATACAGCGATGGCTGCGCCGCAAAATACGCTCCAGCGATAACCGCTACGACAATACCGGCCATCACGCTCGCGCTGATGCTGAAAATCCTGGCTATGATCTGGGTCACGGGAACGCCGTTTGAGCCAAGCCAAGACAGGGCGAGGTTTCCAAGCGGAGAGCTTTCCAGTTCAGTCCTGAGGTCGCGTTGCGCCGATTCCATCCGTGCGGCCACATCCTGCAAATCGAGCGCCAATCTTGTCCCGAACAGATATCCGGCGCCGGCTGCAAGTCCGAGCAGCAGAAGCCCCGCAAGAGTGAGCGCTGCCCAATTCTGCAGCTTGAGCCGTTTTTTAAAGGGACGTGCGAGGAGCGTGAGCAGCACCGCGATGAGGACGGCGCTGAAGGCCAAGACGAAGACCTCGAAAAACAGATAGAGAAATACGAATGTTGCGAGTGTGAGGAAAAAAACAGTCAGGCTCACGGGGAAGGCCCGCGTCCGAGTTTCGGCCGAGGATTTTTGAGACAGGGAGCTCATTCGCGCCTGACCAGCGTTTCGGCCTCACTTGACAATTCGGCCGCCGCCAGACGGCGGCATCATGCAAGTAATGCGCTCGCCTTCCGAATTGCTCCACCACGCTTCCCAATTAATGACGCGTCTCAGCGCAGCGCCGAACCCAAATCCGGCAGTTGAACTTGTGCCTTTATGGCGCCGCCCTCCGGGTGAGCCGCACGCGTTGCCCTGGCCGGGCTTTGACTGGGCCATGACAATGGCGGGGATCTCGCCGTCACAACCGCCGCTTTTAGGTTGATTTGCAGGGAGACCAATCCGAAGGGGCAAGCTCAAAGCCGCTAAATTGGAATGCGGGCGCGACGATGCAGCTTACCAGCGTCCAAGCGCCCGCGCTCGACGCCGCCTGCCAGACCCCGGACGGAACAATGCCTTGAAATGTCTCGGCGTTTCCCGCATCGGGACCGAGCCTGATTGTCTGCCGGTTTCCGTGAGGGCGATAAAGTTCGAGAAGGAGCGGAGCGCCAGCCTGCCAGATCCATATCTCCGCGGCGTCGATGCGATGCCAAAGGGAGCGCTCCCCGGCCGCAAGAAGAAACAGAATGGAGGTCGCAGCGCCCCTGCCGCCAGCTTCCGGCGTATCCCGCCAAAGCTCACGGTAATGGCCGCCCTCGGGATGAGGACGCAGCTCAAGCGCGGCGCGGACTTGGTTCTCCGGCAGCGAAGCGTCACGGAAATCTGGAAGAGGATGTGTCATCGAAAGCCTGCGCGATCTGCTTGAGCTATTCCGCGGCGCAGCACGTTGAAACGCACGCAGCGCGTTCTCCACCCAAGCCCAAATTTCCGGTTGCAAATTTCCGTAGAACAAGTTTAGGTTGCACTCAAGAATTATTACTCGCTAAAGTCGCACTGTATTCGAGGCATGAAACAATGCAAACTATAGATCGAGCTCCCGGGCCGAACTGCTTCGAAGTCATCCTCTGCTTTGAGAACAACTCATGGCTGTTTTCGACCTATGCTGATACCTTCCAGGTGGAGGCTGCGCTAGAGCAAGCTGAGGACGAGTTCTTCATCCACTCATCCCTTCATGATATAGGTGCGGTCAAAGCTAGCTCTGCCTTTGTGCTGACGGAATATGGAAATCATTATTTCTCGAAGCGAAACGGCAAGTGGCAGACTGCGAGCTCTTCAAGTGGCCAAGGTTCGGCCGTCGCCAGTAGGATCATCCCATTTCCGGTTGGCGATACGAGCCGTGAGGGCGCCCGCACTACCATCCCGCATTGAGGCGTCGATCCTATCGAAGAGCCTCGGGAGCCGGCAGCTGGCGCGCTAGAAATTCGTTGACCGCCAGTTCAATCAGCCCTTGCAAATCCGTGTCCCTCGCCCTTGCTATCTCCTTCAAGCGCGCGGCAGTCTCGCGCGGCATCGAGAATGTCATATTTGTGTTTGTATTTTCGAGCCTGCCTTGGGGCTTAGTTAGAAAATGCCCGACATTGCGCTTTCTCATATCAACCTCGTCGCCTTTCGCATCCTTGCCGCTAAGCAAACGTTCATTGCCCAGCCAACGATTGTCGCTCAAAATCGTTTTTTTCGCAGAGTTTTTTGTCATTAAGCGCTACGCTTCGCGGCGCCGTTCCGATCATGCCGAGCCCGCGCCCCGATTCCCGCCGGCGTTTCCCGGTGTGCGCATATTGCAAGCTTCGACGTCTCAATAATAGTTAGCCAAACGGCGCCCTTGATTTTTGTGCACTGCATTGCAATATTGCTGCAGTGCGATATGCGCTTGCGCGTATCGCTGCCCTCCTTGGGCGTTTCCTCCCTAGACTTGGGGCCGTTCAATCATTTTGAATGGCCCCCTTTTTTTGTGCTGGCGCCCGCGGAGGGGTTCGACCCCCGCCCTCTGGATGTAAACCAGCCATTGATGCCGGCAATAGCCTGAGCCAAGATCGAACAGGACGAAGCGGAACAGAGGCCAGCGCTCCTATCCATTTTTCCTATCCCCGGCGATCAGATGTGAGCATCGAAGGATTTGAGAAGAAGGCCATCGAATGGTCCGCCGCGTCATTTTTCGTCCTGAAGCGGGTGCGAGCCGTGATGCTGTCCGAGACGTCCCTTCCGGAGATCGCTTCGAGCGGCAAAGTGAAAGCGCGCACACTGCAGCTTTACAAGGAGTTCCAAACGCGTCGTCGTTGCTCTAAGCTGAAGACGTGAAGAGCAACCGGTTCATGGAAGAGGCGTTGGCGGAAGCCGGGCGCGCCGCGCAACTTGGCGAGACGCCTGTTGGGGCGGTCGTCGTTTCACCCGCGGGCGAAGTGTCGGGCCGGGGGCATAATCTCGTTATCGCAGCTAGCGATCCAACAGCTCACGCCGAAATCCTCGCGATCCGGCAAGCCTGCCTGATTGCGAAAAGCGAGCGCCTGCCAGGCTACGATCTTTACGTGACGCTTGAGCCTTGCACCATGTGCGCCGCCGCTATTTCGTTCGCGCGCATTAGGCGGCTATATTTCGGCGCCTCGGACGAGAAAGGAGGGGCGGTGGAGAACGGCGTCCGGTTCTTCTCGTCGCCAGCATGCCATCATGCGCCGGAGGTCTATGGCGGAATCGCGGAAGCGCGTTCAGCCGCATTATTGCGCGAGTTCTTTCGCAAGCTCCGCGCTTAACGGCGCAAGGGTTAGCCGGTCCGCGTCAGTTGCGCGCGGCTTGCTGCCGCGGGTCGCCGGACTTGTCGAGGGTCTTCAAGCGCTCGTAAGCTGCCAGGCTGCCGAACTCGGCCGCCTTCTTGTACCATTCGCGCGCGAGGCGAAGGTTGGATTTCAACCCCCATTCCGGATGTTTCGCCAGCGCCTCAGAATCGTAGGTTTGCGCAAGGCTGAATGTGCCTCGGGGGCTGCCATAGTGAGCAAGGGCCTCGTATACGGCGCGCCCTCCATCGCCATCGCCATGGCTTAGTTGCTTGGACGCGCGTTCGAGAAGGGATTCCTCGCTCGCGCGGCTCAAGACGGGGGGGACACTTTGAGACGGGGCGGCAGCCACAGGCCGGGCTTCTGCGCCGGAACGAAAGCCTAGATTGGCAGCCGCTGACTGTGGCGCGTTCTCTTTGCCGGCTTGCCCATGGCCTAGAATGGCGTATCCCGTCATGCCTACGATAGCGCCGGAAATCAAAATCACCAGCACGTTGCGCCAGGGCGCGCGCTTTGGAGGCTGGCGGCGCTTGCCCTGCGCTGCCGTGGCAGGATGCGGAACTGGCCTGATGGCTACCGCCCGTGTCTGGGCTGGCCGAACTTGCGGCGGTTCCGCTGAGATGGCCTCAAGCTCGCGAGCCAGCCGCTCTCGGCTCTCGGTGAAGGAATGGAATTGCGGAGAAGCCCGTCGCGCTTGGAAACGGGGCGCTTGCGGATGCCTGAAGCCGGGGGCCGTCCTTTGATCGAGATTTATTGAAAGATTCTCAGCCGCTCTTTCAAGGATATTTCGCCAGGACTCCGCCATAAGGACTGCTTTCTCATACGCATCACTTAACGCTTCCTTAACCGTCTATTATGGCGATGCTGGGGTAGAATTTTGATTAGGTTAATGGGCGGGGCTATGAAGGAAGGTATTTCTACAGAAGCGCGAGGACCTGCAACTCAAGGTTTACTCTGATCTTATTCCCGGACACTTTGGCGCACGCGCTCGCACAGAGGTTTCATCGGGAGTGTTCCTTAGCCGTGCGAGCCGGAGGGGCTGGCGATTGTCCAATACACGCCTCCGGCGACAAATCCCGCCATGGCGAGCGCGGTTATCGCTGGCGTGACGCCCGGCATGGCGCTCTGCTCCCAAAGCGCGGCGGCCAGCGCTGCCGTCAACGCGCCTGTCGCGCCTGCGTAAAACACCAGCGAGCGCGTTTTGAAAACCTCGCTCAGCAGCACGCCCGCAATTGCCGCCGCGAGGAAAACGGAGGAGCCGCCCTGCATGGTATGCAGCGCTTTTTCCATGGCGGAGGGAAGGAGGTCCACGCCGCTCTCGGGCGCGGCGGCTTCGAACGCCTCGAACTGCTGCCAGATCTTGATGAAGTTGAATCCGGCAAGGGATATCCAGCCGATCGCGCCGGAGATCGCAATAGCGAACAGCACCTTCAAGACATGGAAAAGGCTTAAACCCTGCTCCTGTTTCATCAAACGCTCGCTCCGGCTTCGGCCTTATCGCGAAGCGCGCTCGCTTTAAGCTTCTCGCTCGCGGACTTCAATTGCCCGCACGCCGCCATAATATCGCGCCCGCGGGGCGTCCTGATCGGGCTCGCATACCCCGCCCGGTTGACGATATCTGCGAAACGCTCGATCTGCGCCCAATCGGAGCATTCATAGCGCGCGCCGGGCCACGGATTGAAGGGGATCAAATTGATCTTGGCCGGAATGCCGGCAAGCAGCCGCACAAGCTCCTTCGCCTCAGCGATGGAATCGTTCACGCCCTTCAGCATAACGTATTCGAAGGTAATCCGGCGCGCATTTGACAGGCCTGGATAAGCGCGGCACGCGGCGAGCAGTTCGGCGATCGGATATTTGCGGTTGATGGGCACAAGCTCATCGCGAAGCTCGTCGCGGACAGCGTGCATCGAAATTGCGAGCATAACGCCCATCTCCGCGCCCGCGCGCCCGATCATGGGCGCCACGCCTGAGGTCGAAAGTGTGATGCGGCGTTTCGAAAAGGCGAGCGCATCGGGGTCGCTCGCGACAGCGGCGGCGGCTTTCACGTTCTCGAAATTATAAAGCGGCTCGCCCATGCCCATCAGCACGATATTCGTGATCTTTCGCTCCGCCTCGGGAATGCCGCGCCCGTCATCGGGAGCGCTTGCGCCGGGCCAATCGCCAATGCGGTCGCGCGCCACGAGGATTTGCCCGATGATTTCGGCCGCGGTCAGATTGCGAACGAGCCGCTGCGTGCCTGTGTGGCAGAAGGTGCATGTAAGCGTGCAGCCGACCTGGCTCGAAATGCAAAGCGTGCCGCGATCCGTCTCGGGAATGTAGACCGTCTCGATTTCAGGCGCGCGCTCGCCGGGCCGCTGCGGTTCAAGCCGCAACAGCCATTTGCGCGTGCCGTCCTCCGAGATCTGCTCGGCGGAGATTTCCGGCCTCGCCAGCGTAAAGCGCGCCCCGAGATCGGCGCGCAGCGTCTTTGCGATGTTCGTGAGCGCGCAGAGATCCTGGGCGCCGCGCGCATATATCCAATTCCAGAGTTGCGCCGCGCGCATCTTGCTCTGGGCGGCTGGGACGCCTGCCTCGGAGAGCGCCGCCAGCAACTCCGCCTTCGACATCCCGGCGAGCGACGGCTTGGCCGCCGCCACGGCTTCCGCAAGAGTTCTCACATCGATCGGGAAGGGGTGTCATAAACGCAAAATAGAAGAGCTGGGCGCGCATAACAAGCGCGCGCTTCAAAAAGGTAAACATGCCAATACTCGATGCGAGCAACTTTATATCCGGAAGGATCGCCGTCGCGCTTCGATCCGTAAAACGTGAAAGCGGGTTGCAGGAGCGTCCGGTTCTGACCCTATCCCTGACACCCGATCGCTAGCGGGCTTTCAGCACAACGTTGAAACCGAGAGTTGATCCGGGATGATCGAGCTTCGCTGCGACGGGACTGATCCCTTCTCGGCGCGGACTTAGGGGGAACCATATTCGTTATCGAACACTTGTTTTGTCCGGCAAGGATCGCGTCTATCTGCCTGACTTTGCGCCTGCGCTTGGCAGCGCCTTAGGACCGTCGAAGCCTGTAAATTTGCGAACAAAGGTACTGCAATGCGAAGACAAATGGGTTTGCTGCTGGGTGCAGTGCTGCCGCTCATGTGCGCCATCGTATCCGCGCAAGGCGCCGGCGGCGATACGGTGAAAGTGTATTACGCTGGGTCACTTCTGAATGTAATGGAGCACGGAATTGGACCTGCGTTCGACCGGGAAGGAGGCGGACGCTTTCAAGGCGTTCCAGGCGGCTCCAACAAGCTCGCCAGCGAGATCAAGAACCGGGCGCCGTCAGCCGACGTTTTCATAAGCGCCAATCCGCATGTGAACGAGGAGCTTATGGGGTCCGCCAATGGGGATTTGGTCAGCTGGTATGTTGCATTCGCCGAGTCGCCGCTCGTTATCGGTTACAATCCGTCGAGCCGTTTCGCGGAGGACTTTAAGAGCAAGCCCTGGTATGAAGTCCTGCAGCAGCCAGGGATTCGGATTGGCCGCACCGATCCGAAGTTGGACCCCAAAGGCCAGCTGACCCTCGACCTCCTTCAAAAAGCGGCGCAGGTCTATAAAACGCCAAACCTCTCCCAAAAAATACTGGGCGCGCCGGAAAATCAGGCTCAGATCTTTCCCGAGCAGGACCTTGTGAGCCGCCTGCAATCGGGAAAGCTTGATGTGGGCTTCTTCTATTCGACGGAAACCGCCCGCCAAAATATCTCCGCCATAAAGCTCCCTCCAGAGACTGCGCTCGGCGCGCATTACACAGCGACGGTGCTGAAAAACGCGTCCAACCCGGCCGGCGCGGATGGCTTCTTAGCCTTCCTGCTTGGCCCTGAGGGACGCAAGATCCTGGAGCGCGACGGCCTTGAACTGGTGACGCCGGCGGTTGAAGGGAACGCACAGAAGGCGCCGGCGTCGATGCGTTCGGCGATCAATGCCGGCAAGTGAACAGCCGCCGTTTCCGCGCTCGCGACGAGTTCGACCATGAATTTGAGCTGGTTTTAACCTCCACCATCGAGCAAGGCTGGGTGGTGCGGGTTCGCGTATTATGCCTATGCAGGCATTCGCTGGCTGCCCAACGAATGTCTGCTTAGTTCGTCACCGGCCTCGCGGCCGGCCCACTGGGAATGAGCAAGTTGTAGATTGTTCGTCCGAATCCCCAGATAGCGAGTTCTTTCTCAGAGTCCTTTGTTTTAGCAGAGTTTTTATCCCAAAACCGGCGGCCACCTCCGGAGCAAGCCCGAAGGCATGCTTTTGGGAAACTCTGCTAGTCCGGCGTGGCATTGATCGCATCAAAGGTCTTCGCCATCTCCTCCACGCTAACATCGGCAGCCAGGGCTGGCGCGAAGACGTCGCGGCCAGCTGCCCAGTTTGCATAGGAGGCTCTATTCTTGAGGGCGATCTGCAATGCCGGATAAAGTTCGTAGCTCCGCCAGTCATAGCCCGCATCGCGGAGCGCCGATTGCATCGCGTTCTGGACGATGCTTCGAACCATCGCATGGGGCGCCGAAATGGGGACATCGCGCGCTCTGCCACGCAGCGCATCGGCGCAAGCGCGCTTGTCATAAGACGCATGTCCCCGGCAGGCGAACGGACGTACGAGATAAATGACGCAAATGCCCTTTGCTGTGAATGGGCATCGATTACCACGTGCGCGTCTTCGTTCCGGGCCGGGAGCAGCCGCCTCAGCGATCCTCTCGGCGAGGCCGATCCCGACGCGCGCGAGCGCGTCGGAGCGGACACGAATATACCGGTCGATCAAGAGCACTTCCGGCGCCGTGGCCGTCACCCGCAACACGCAGCAAAGCGCGCAGCCTTTCTGGCAGGCGACGTCCGGAAGCCCCTCGGATTGGATGGCTGTATTGCCCTCGAAACTATCGAAGGCTTGCGAGAGGAGCGCTTCGATCAGCTCAGGTTTGCCGGCCCTTATCCGCAACGTCTCGCCAAAGGCGTCATGCAATGCCTTGAAAAATGCAAGAGGTCCCGTCTCAACGGTATCGCTCATGTGACCCCACGTATACGCGAAATAGCCTCGTCCTTCCACGCCGGAGCTAACCGCCTCTCGCCTGCTGGTAAGGAAGACGCGAAGGCTGACCGTCGCGATCCTTGAACGGAAAGATGCCGGACTGGAAACAGGCGCTCATATGCTGCGCGCGCTCGATGGCGAGCTTTGCTTGCGGAGCCGGAAGCGTTTCGCGCGCGGTTTCCTCGAACAGGCTCACCCAGCGGGTGAAATGCTCCGGTTCAAGAGGCATATGATGATGCACCCCATAGGGATGTCCGTCGTAACGGGCCGTGCCTAGAAGGATGCGCGACCAAAAGCCGGCGATGCGGCTGTAATGGTGCTCCCAATCGTGAATGCGCTTAACGACTGGACCGAGAAGCTCGTCCTTCTGGGCCTTGGCGTAGAAGAGGCGAACGCATCTTTCGATGTCGCGCTCCAGCGCAGCCGCATCGTCGGGCATGACGCCGCCGGCGTCCCGTCCCTGAGACACTTCTTGAGACATTCGCCCCCACTTTCGCCCGGCCTCACTGCTATATATATGAGTTTATAGGAGCTGGGCCGTCATGGCTAGACTGATGTCGTTTGGACCGGCGCACGGGCTCGCGGCTCAAGCCCGAAAGGCCGACGGCGCAGAAAAATTTAGGTTGAAATGCAACTTGAGCGGGAGGAGAGATATCATGCCGCGCCTTAAAGCGGCGTAGAGGTCACCCCTCAATTTAAAAGGAGCTGTCATGAAACTCAGCGCGCGCAACGCCATCAAAGGTAGAGTGGAAAGCGTTCATAAGGGAGCCGTGACCACGACAGTGAAAATCGACGCCGGCGGCGGAAATCACATCACGTCGTCGATTACCAATGAAGCAGCCGAGGATCTGGCTCTCAAGGCGGGCGATAGCGTTACCGCCGTCATCAAATCGTCAGATGTGATCATCGGCAAGTAGCCCTCGATCCCCTTCGATCGCGCGCTCCACGCGAAAGCCCAGCGCGAGGAGCGCTTCGCGCTTTCGTAAATGAACGAGAGAACTCCAACTCGCCGGCGGCGCATATGACGCCTTCCCGATATACGGAACTCGGAAAGCTGGCTCGCTCAATTCGAACACTGTCCCGGCTATTCCCTGCTTGTCACGGCGCCGATATTCATCACGGTGGTCTCTCCATCCATGGTGATGTGCGCCGCCGTCAAGGCGCCATCGCCATCGTAGTGATAACGGTGCACAAGTTCGACTTCGCCGTAAACGACCTTTTCCACGCCGACCAGCCGGTCTTGATCGTCGAACTCCGCGCGTATGTAGGTATTACGATGTTCAACCCCGGCCTTTTCAATTTGATTGACGAGCCGCAGCGGCAGCTTCATGCCGGAATAGGTCACGAAATAGCGGTAATCCGGCATGGCTAAGCCTCCCTCTAAAGCGCAGGGTTCTTGTAAGCGTAACATCTGCTTTACGGATGAGGTGAAAAATATTTGCGGCCTGGTTTAGCCAAAACCGCCGGCATGACCCGCCATAAGGGCGGAGGCGGGCCGCTACAGCCTTCAGCTCGGCCGGGAAGCATTCACTGTATCCAACAAACTCGATCGAACAATCTAAGCCGCCCCGCCAGCCTCCGTCTTAAGCCAAGCCGCGCAGCAGGCCTTTGCGAGGTCGCGCACCCGCAGAATATAGCTCTGCCGCTCCGTCACCGAGATCACGCCGCGCGCATCGAGCAGGTTGAAGATGTGGCTCGCCTTGATGCATTGATCGTAGGCGGGCAAAACCTGGAGATGGCGCTGCCTGTTCGCGCCGGGCTTCGGCTCGCCCGCAGCCAGCAGCGCCTTGCATTCCTTCTCGGCGTCGCGAAAGCGCTGCAGCAGCATGGCCGTATCGGCGAACTCGAAATTGTGCCGCGAATATTCCTCCTCGGCCTGCTTGAATACATCGCGATAGAGCACGCGCTTGTCGTCGTCGCGGCCGTTGTAGTTCAGATCGTAGATGCTATCGACGCCCTGGATATACATGGCGAGCCGCTCAAGCCCGTATGTCAGCTCGCCCGAAACCGGATCGCAATCGAAGCCGCCCACCTGCTGAAAATAGGTGAACTGCGAGACCTCCATGCCGTCGCACCATACCTCCCAGCCGAGCCCCCAGGCGCCAAGCGTCGGGCTCTCCCAATCGTCCTCCACAAAGCGGATATCGTGCAGCCGCGGATCGATGCCGAGCCGGACAAGGCTTTCGAGGTACAGCTCTTGAATGTCCGGCGGCGATGGCTTCAGGATCACCTGAAACTGATAATAATGCTGCAACCGATTCGGGTTCTCGCCATAGCGTCCATCCTTCGGCCGCCGCGATGGCTGTACAAAGGCCGCGCGCCATGGTTTCGGCCCAAGCGCCCGCAGGGTCGTCGCCGGGTGAAACGTGCCCGCGCCCACCTCCATGTCGTAAGGCTGCAGGATCACGCATCCCTGTTCCGCCCAGAAGTGCTGGAGCGTGAGAATCAGATCCTGGAAGGAACCGGCGGGATTCAGCGCCGGCGCGGGGGGCACGTGTTTCATGAGCACGTTTTCTTTGCGAGAGTTCATCGCCGTCCGAGCGGCCGGCGCACGGTAATCCCCGAACGGGCGGCGATCAAGGCCGATGGTCTGCCCTGGGAGTCCGCTTCTTAGCAGGAGACGATAGATCGGCGAGCGCCCAATTCTTCAATTGCTCGACCTGCGCGTGCTCCTCTGGGTACGCCGCCTCGGTAAAAACCGTCAGCGCAGCCTCATAGGCCTTTGCCGCCCTCGTCAAATTCTCGGTCCTCTTTCCTTTTGTCCGCACCTCGTACGCAGCGCCGAGCTTTCGTTGCAGCCCGGCCCACCCAGTCAACCTATCGCCCGGGGCTGACAGCGCGGCTTCATAGGCCTTGATGGCGAGTTCGTTATTGTCCGATGGATCGCCCTTCACACGGCCAGCATAGGCATCTGCAAGACCGGCCTCGATGAAGCTCCACCCACTCGAGTCCGACTTGAACGTTACGACGGTGAGAGCGGCCTGGTAGGCTTTGATCGCCTCCTCGATATTGTCCGCGCGCTCGCCCTCGCGCCGGGCGCTATAAGCCGCAGCGAGAAGCTGTTCGTCTCGCGCCCAAAGTTTCGGCGTAGCCGCTGGAATTCGAACGGTGAGCGCTGCCTGAAAAGCCTTTATGGCGCGCTCGATATTGTCAGCCCTATCGCCGTTTAGACGCCTTTGGTAGGCGCTTCCAAGAGACTCTTGCGCCATCGCCCACCATGCGTCGTGGGACTTGAACTCGGGCACGGAAAGCGCGTCTTCATAGGCCGCAATGGCTTCATCGATATTTTCCGCCGTCGTCCTGTCGACAAAGAGTGAGGCGTAATGACCCGCGTTGTTCCGGGCGACCGCCCATTCGACCGGAAACTTCTCGCGTGGAAAGATTTCCGCGATCGCGGCTTCGGCGGCGAAGCCGCGCTCCGCGCTGTCATTCTGCAGAGTGAGCTTCGAGGCTTCAATGATTCCGGTCAACGCAGCGGTCAAGCTTCGATGCTCGCCCTCTCGAAGGATTTCGAGGCGGATAATATCGCCCGGCTTCTTTTTGCGTACGGCTTCGATGAAGGTGCTGGTGTTCAGGCCCGAAAGTTCATCGATTGCAAGAATGACATCGCCCGGTTTGACCCCAGCCTTGCCGGCCGGTCCTCCTGCCGTCACCTGTAGCATAATAACGGCCGAGGGCTCGGAAATGCCAAGGGCTTTCACACTTTCCGGAGTTAAGCCCCTGACCTGCGCGACGAGATAGCCTGCATCGTCCGCCAGGGGAGTTAACTGGGAGCGCTGATCGCTTGCGTCGCTGAATCTGGGGCGCGTCACTTGAGAGGCTGGCGCTCGCGAATCGAGCGGCGCGGCCGCCACGGCTTGAGTCTCCCAGAGCGCGGCAAGCATCAAAAACATGGGAATAAGGACGCGCAGCCGCGCTTGTCGCTCACGATAAACGATCGCTCGTGTTTGCTCCCAAAACTGGGAAGGCCACCCCAAGCCCGAGGGTATGCTTTTGTGAACTTTGTGCGCTGCGTCGCGCTTCCCTGTCGCTGAGGCTTGATCAGCGCGAACCTGGCGACCCGCGGATGCGCCAGTGTCGTAAGATCGCGTGGATGAGATTGACATCGTCAGCCCCCTGCTCCCTACCCCTAGGATGACACGCCTACGATAGCGCGGCGGATCGCGCAAGTTAGTCTAAAATTGTCTACTTTCACGCTCTCCAGCCGATCCGCTTGACAAGAGGCGCCAGCCGAAGGCAGGGACAGTGGAGAGGCATTGCGGAGGCAGCAGCATGACCACCGATTTGAAAGACGCAATCGACGCCGCGTTCGAAGACCGCCAGCACATCAAGCCCGGTCAGAGAGGCGAGGTTGCGGACGCAGTCGAGGCCGCGCTCACGCTCCTTGACACAGGCCAAGCGCGCGTCGCGGAGAAAATAAACGGCGAATGGATCGTCCACGCGTGGCTCAAAAAAGCGGTGCTGCTCTCGTTCCGGCTGAACGACAACCGCATCATGGGACCCGCCATCGGCGCGCCCATCGCCGGCCCCACGTCACCGGGGCCGTGGTGGGACAAGGTCCCGACCAAATTCTCAGGCTGGACGGAGGAGACGTTCCGCGCCGCCGGTTTCCGCGTTGTGCCGGGAACCGTGGTGCGGCGCTCGGCCTATATCGCGCACGGCGCCGTGCTCATGCCCTCTTTTGTGAACGTGGGCGCCTATGTGGGCGAAGGCACGATGGTCGATACCTGGGCCACGGTCGGGTCCTGCGCGCAGATCGGCAAGCATTGCCACATTTCGGGCGGGGCCGGTATCGGCGGCGTGCTGGAGCCGCTGCAGGCGAACCCCGTCATCATCGAGGATAATTGCTTCATCGGCGCGCGGGCCGAAGTGGCCGAGGGCGTAATCGTCGGCGAAGGCTCCGTGCTCTCCATGGGCGTTTATCTCGGCCAATCGACGAAGATCGTGGATCGCGCGACAGGCGGCGTGCTCTATGGCCGTGTGCCTCCCTATTCGGTTGTCGTGCCGGGCGCGATGCCGGGAAAGCCTCTTCCAAACGGCGAAGCGGGGCCATCGCTTTACTGCGCCGTGATCGTAAAGCGCGTGGATGAGCAAACCCGCGCCAAGACTTCGATTAACGAACTGTTGCGCGACTGATACTGTCCGCTAACCGAACACATGTTATCCCAGCGAAAGAGCTTGTGAAGAAGCCCGCGCGTCTCCTCATGTCAGGGCTAGGCTTGATCACCCGATCAAGTCCGGGGACAGGCCCCGCCATCCACCTTGTTGGCTGAAACCGCTGTTTGTTGCGCTGGATAGCCGCCTCAAGTGCTTTCCCCCGGCTTGACCTGGGGGCGATTATGACGACGGAGGGCAGAATTAAATGCCCAATTTTTTTCCACAAGCTCCAAGGCCGGAGGGACGCATGAGCTGGGGCGACATCTTTTTCGGTTTCAGCGGCCGCCTCAATAGGAAAATTTACTGGGGCGGAAGCCTGCTCGCTGGCGTTGCGGGACTGCTGTTCAGCGCACTCCTCGCCTATTTGGCGACCGGCGACCCCCTGGCGCCCGAAGTCTGGGAGAGGCCTGCTGACAAGAGCAGCATTTGGGGGCCGGTTTGGCTGGCCTATTTCGGCTTCCTTGTCTGGCCTTCGACAGCCCTGGCCGTCAAACGCCTCCATGACCGCGGCCAGCCGGTTTGGATCTGGTATGCCTATTATACGGTGTCGCTTGCTTTGTCGCTCGTGCCGCTGAAACCCGCCTTGGGCGCCGAGCCGTATACAACATCCGGCCTGCTAGCGATCCCGCTTGCGCTCTTTGCCGGTTATGTCTTCTTCGAGCTCGGGGTTTTAAGAGGCCAGCCTGGGCCGAACGCCCACGGAGATGACACCTTGCCCGCAGGTTATACCGGCGGCGATTACGATTTCTGGAGCTGGATGCTGGCCCTCGAAGGGCGTATCAGCCGCTCGAAATGGTGGCTCGGCCTCTTTGTCGTGCTGAGTATCTTTATTGCGGTTTCATTCGTCGCGGGACTCGTCTTCAACGGCTTCCTCGCGAAACACCCGGAGCTTCAGCAGCATCTTGACAACCCGGAATGGTTCAACAGCAAGGAAGCCGCCCCGCTTGTTTCCTCACTCGGCCTCTGGATGATTGGCCCCCTGCTCGTCCTGTGCCTTGTGCTTTGGAGCTTGCTTGCGCTCGGCGTGAAGCGTCTCCACGACCGGGGGCTCAGCAGCTGGCTCATTCTCGTCGTGGTCCTTCCATTCCTCGGCGTGTTTGCCGCTCCCTCGCTCGCGGCGGAATTCGATCTTGGCGAGAACGCCCTCCGGCTGTCTCTCCTGCTTCTGACCGCATCCGCGATCTGGAGCATTCTTCAATTCGGCATTTTGAAAGGCGAGACGGGACCGAACCAGCACGGCCCGGACCCGCTCGCGGGTTAGGCGGGGTCATGGATCGCATCGCATTCGTCTGGTTTCACCTGACCGGCCGTATCGGAAGGCTCACCTGGCTTGGCTTTTCGGTGTTGATCGGCTTGCTTGAATATCTGACGGAGTCCATTCTCCGCGAGGCGTTCCATTGGCCTTCGCTGCCAAGATTTGGCGAAGGCCAGCTTCTTTCCGCCTACTTTGGAGACGAGATTCTCTTTTCTCGCGGCTCTGATATTCTTGTGGCCTTCGCTGGCCATCGACATCAAGCGCTGGCATGATTTGGGCAGAAGCGGCTGGTTCGTGCTTATCGTTTATGTCCCGGCGCTCGCTCTCATCGGCCTCGAAATGGCTGGCGCTGGCGGCGACGCGGCTCATCCAGACAAGCGTGTCGCAGCCTTCTTCTATCTTTTCGCCCTCGCCGCCCTCGTCTATTCCATCATCCTGGCGGCGCGGAAAGGGAATGCCGGCTCCGAACCATTACGGGCCGCCGCCCGTTTAGGAGAGGTCATGTCCTCGCTAAGGTTCATCTATTTCGACTTCCACGGCCGCATCGATCGCCGGACCTGGTGGATAGCCTTTGTGTTTATTCACTTGGGGATTGCGAGCTTTAATTACGTGCTGTCGAAGCTCATGAACGACGATGCGCCCTTTCTTGACGGCACTTGGCCGAACCTCGTCCGTCTCCTTGGAGACCGGTCGGGATGGATCACTGCGATGGTGTTCCTGTTTCCACAACTCGCAATAAACACGAAGCGGTTTCACGACCGGGGAATGTCGGGCTGGTGGTGGCTTGTCTTCCTGATCCCCTTTCTTGTTGCGACAGGCATCTCGATTTCATCGCTCGGCGGCGAGAATTACCCGTCGCCGCTCGCGGGGTGGGCGCAGTTGATCTGCGGTTTCACCGCGACGTGGACATTTATCACTCTCGGCTTCTTGCCGTCGAAAAGCCCGAATAGTTAGCTTCCTCCGCGTCGTACAGTCTCCGGCTCACCTCGTTCAGCGTTGGGAGGCGCTCCAAGCATGACCGCAGCTCGCGCAAGCCGCTTTATCACGCTCGACGAAGACGAGGTCATCAGGTCGGCGATCAAGTTAAAAAACAGGGTCGCGGAGCGTTTTCCCGAGCGCGGCCTCACTCGCGAAGCGTCTCGTATCGGGGAATACGCTCATGCCTTGGCGAAAGAGGCGCGCAGCCTGGCCCGGAGACACGTTCTCGCCGATGTCGTGATCGGCGCGCTGGCGCTGCTCGGCTTCGGGGGCACGGTCTACATCCTGGCGCGAATCCCATGGATCGAAATCGAGTTTGCGAAGAAGCAGGAGTTTTTTCAGGCCATGCAGGGGATCAGCGCCGCGATCCACGTGGCCGTGTCCGCCGGCCTTATCATCTTCTTTGTCGCCAGCCGCGAGACGCGCATCAAGCGGAAGAAGGCGTTGCGCGGACTGCACAGCCTTAGGGCGTTCGCCCATGTCGTCGACATCCACCAGATGAACAAGGATCCAGCCGCAATCGCCGCAAACCTTCCCGCCACACGCTCCTCGCCCGAGCGCGATCTTTCGCCAAGGGAACTTCTTCGCTATCTGAACTACTGCTCGGAAATGCTTTCCATAATCAGCAAATTCGCAGCGCTTTACGCTCAAAATTTCCGCGACCCCATCGTCTTGGAGGCGGTCAACGATATCGAGCAGCTGACATCGCTGCTGAGCAACAAGATCTGGCAAAAGATCATGGTGCTGCACTCCTCGCTCGAAGCAGCGGCGGCGAGAAGCGGTAGCGCCTCGCTTGCACCAGCTGAGTGACGGTCACTCTAACGTTAACAAGGAAGCAGGCTTCGCGCCACGATTCCATAGCGAGCGGATAAACTCTACACGTTGGGCTTGTGGAAGGTGAACACGCAGTAGCGCATGGCTCCGGTGGTGTACGCCGCAAGGATAAGAAACAAAGTGAGAGCGAAGGCTTTATTCTTCGCGTCACGCGTGAACAGGAACTCGCGATAGCGCCCGTCGCTAAACAATTTGGCCGCCAACCTCCGAATGCAAATCGACCAGGTCCGTTGAACGTTCCCGCTGATGTCATCGGCATAGAGCGCGTCGAAGCCGGCGGCGCGAGCGAGCGCGATATAATCCTCCTCGGTTCCCATTCCGGGCAGGCGGCCGTAACGGCAGATGGGCTCTAAAAGTAGCCGCTGCTGCATTTTCGATGCGCTGCTTTTTGCAAGCCATGCACAAACCACAAGCCGCCCGCCCGGACGGAGCACGCGGTACGCCTCGGAGAAGAAACGCTGCTTGTCGCCGATATGCTCTGAACTTTCGATGGCGTAGGCTCGGTCGAAGTGGCTGTCTGGGAAGCTGTTCTGCAGCCAATCGCAAAGCGCGATCGAAACGCCCGCCGCCTGCCGCGCCGCCGCGACCCGGAACTGGCTTTCCGAAATTGTGACGCCCTGCAAAGAGATCGAATATCGCGACGAGAAAAGCCTCGCCGTCTCGCCGTAGCCGCATCCGATGTCGCAGGCGGACATGCCGGCTTTCAAGTCGAGGCGCTCGGCGACAAGTTCGGCCAGGGCTTGCGTGGCTTCGGCGCTCGATTCCTTCCCCGTCCTCCAATAGCCATGGTGAACGTGGTCTCCCCAAATCTCCCGGTAGAACGGGTCAAGCTCGTTGTAGTGGAGAGCGACAGAGGCGCTGCTTTGGTCGATTTTTGGCGTAATCATCGTCGCTCCGAAGTGAATACACTTAGTCTAAACCCTCACGCCTATGAAGTTGTATATTCTTCCCGTCGTGATATTATCAACGGCGCGTACCACAGCATCTGGATCGGCATAGTGCGCCATATGCCCTACCTGCGGCAAGACTTGCAATTTGCTGCCCGCGATATTGTGATGAAGCCGTGATGACTGCCGGCCGGCATCGGCGACCTCGTCCGCGCTGCCCGCAATGATCGCCACCGGGACGCGGATCGACGCGTAAGCCTCTTGCAGTCTCGCCGCTGCTGGAACCATGGTCACAGCCTCGACGGAGCTTGCCCGCAGCTGTGAAGGCCGGAGCGCGAGCCATTTCGAAAAGTTCCTGGAAAACCGCTCCGGCACTTCACGCGGCGCAAACAGGACATGAATAAGGAGTGGAATCATCGCCCGCCCGATCAGGGGAAGAATTGTGTAACGCAACGCATCTCCAAGCACCGGGACGGCTGGCGGGGCGGAGAGGATCGAGTTCCATCCGGAACGTTGGGAAATAATATCCGGAGACCAGCACGGCGCCTCTTAGGGCATCGGGGCGCCTGATGGCGAAGGCAGCCGCGACGAGCGCCCCCCAGGAGTGCCCAACCACAATTGGCCGCGCGACGCCCATTTGTTCGAGCGCCGCCTGGATGATGTCCGCTTGCGCTTCCGGCGTCCACGGCCGCCCTCTTGGCCGCTCACTGTAGCCAAATCCGGGCCGGTCGAAGGCGATAACCCGGTATTTGCGCTCAGCCTTCCCGCTCACGCCGCTTCGGCGCCAATCAGCGCTCGTCATGCCGTTCCCATGCAACAGAACCAGCGCTGTCCCCATCCCTCCGCTGTCCGTGTAGTGAAGCCGGACTCCATTTACGGTTATGAAATTGCCTTCCGGCGGATGGTTTTTCTCAGCAAGGCGAGTGGAATGCCTGGCGTATAAGGCGGCTCCAGCAAGCGCCGCGCCGCCGATCAGAACGGCGCGCGATCTGGAGCCATGACGGTTAGTGTTTTGTTTTTTCATGAATGCGAAACTGCGGGGGGCGCCGCTGGTTCCCATGCTGCTCCGGGCTGCAGGCATTGCATAAAAAAAGCGGCGATGAACGCCGCTCTTTGTGACTTATACTCTTACCTGCTGATTGGGCCGGTCTGCGGATTGCCTGGCTGACCGGAAGGCTTGGAGTACGCGCTATTACTCTGGGCTCTCGTGCCGGTCGTGGCGGAGTTGCCATTAGGTCCCGTTCCAGAGTTTGAATCGCTCACGCCCGGGGACGCTGGGTTGCCTGTGCCGCTCATACCTGTTGAGCCGCTCATGGAGCCGCCCGCTCCGGATGTGCTGCCGCCCATGCCGGACGCTGCGCCACCGCCGCCAGCCCCGCCGGCTCCGCCTCCACCGCCGCCGCCAGCCTGAGCGTAAGTCGCAGCTCCAAAAGCCAGAAGCAAAGCTGCTACAGAGACAAGTAGTTTCTTCATGATTCCTCCTCTTTCAAAGAGAAAACCACACAAAACAGATGCGTTCCGATTTTCCTTAAGCAATTTTTGGCGTTATAATACTTGAAAGCGTAGACGATGTATTTAAATCGGCCAAGGCTTGGTTGCGCTATTTAGCGTTCGCAGCCTCAAATAGGGCGTGGACATCGCGGTTAAGCTCGGCGCGTGAGCCTGGGCGCAAGTACATCATATGGCCGCCACGATAGACGCGCACATCGATCGCCGCTGCTCCCTCGATTGGCCGAAGCTGGCTGACCAGATATTTCGTCATGGCGTAGGGCGTCACGAGATCGGTGTAGCCATGGGCTATGAAAACTTTCAGCTCGCCGTTTCGCACGCGCGCCTTTTCGAGATCGTCGAGAGCCCCCGCATAGCCTTGCCGGGTGGGCTTCGTTCCAAAGTCCCAATGCCCGTTCGCATTTCGATTGAGCAGCCGGTAATCGAGATCGGTGCGGAAGCCGAGCTCCTGTCTCAGGTAGTTCACGGTTGCGGGTCTGAGCGCCGTCACGGCGCCGTCCAGGATAGGATCGAAATGCTCATGGTCCTCGGGCTGCGGCACGGGAATGCTGACTGTCGCATCATAATGGCTTAGCGCGCGGTCGTTGCGCTTCTCATATTCACGGATGAACAGCGATGCCGGAACGCGGCCGTGATGCTTGGCGATGATGCTCGCATCGAGCCCGGTGAATTCAGAGAGCTTCGCATCGATGTTGTCGTCTCGCTTCAGGCCTTCCACGGCATGCACCAGATACGCTGTGCGCGCGAAGGTTTCGGCTTCGCGAACGGCGTCGAGCGGCGCTTTCGGGCCGTCGCGCATTTCGATATGCGCGGCCGTGATCGAGGGTAGCGCGAATGTCAGCGGCAGGATCATGTAGTCGTCGCCGCGCAGCATGGAGAATTCGAGCGCGGGCGAGATCATGATCGCGCCCCTCACGTGCAACCCCTTTGCGAGAAGGCGGTCCGAGAGAAGCGCCGCGCGAAATCCTCCATAACTTTCGCCAGCCAGAAACACCGGCGCAAGGTCACGCCCATTGCGCGTAAGGTACAGGTTTATAAATTCGGCGACGGAATCCGCATCCTTGTCGACGCCCCAATAGGCATGCTCTGCATCGTCGCTCGCGGTTGCTGCTCTGCTGTAGCCCGTGCCAACCGGATCGATGAACACCAGGTCGGTGAACGCGAGCCAGCTATCGGGGTTGTCGGAAAGCTGGACCGGGCGCACGGGCTCGGCGCCATTATCCTTGAAAGGCACAATGCGCGGCCCGATCGCGCCCATGTGCAGAAAGGCGGCCGAGGCGCCTGGGCCGCCGTTGAAAGCAAAGGTTACAGGCCGTCCTGGCGCGTTGTCAGCGACGTAGGACACATAAAAAATCTTCGCAGCGACCTCTCCTTTCGGGCCGAACAGGGGCAAGGTCCCGGCCGTCGCTTTGTAGGTGAACTGCTGCGCGCTCAGCGTAATCGTATGCTGCGTTACGCTGTCCCCCGGCAGGTGGGAAGCCGGATCGCCTCCATCGCCCTTTGTGTGCGCCGCCTGCGGGCCGGGTTTCGCTTCTTCAGCGCGCGCCGCGGCGAACGATAGCGCCAACAGAAACAAACAAAGCAAGCGGCTCAGCTTCAGTCGGCGCATGACGGTTGCCTTTTAGATAGGAATACGAGGTTTTAATTTGCGATACTAAGATCCACATCACATCCAACGCAGGAAATAGGTTCTTGCGCCGGAAATCGAAACATTTTCCCGGATAGAATGAGGAAACAAGAGATGCGCGCCTTCCCAATCCTCGCCGCTTTTATGGCTTTCGCTATGTTCAACGGGCCGGTGGACGCGAGGGTCAAGCTGAAGGACGCTTGCGGCGCCGATCTCGAAAAGTTCTGCAAGGACGTTAAAAAGGGCGAAGGGCGCAAGGCCTGTCTTCGCACTCACGAGGCTGAGCTGCAGTCAAGTTGCGCCGATGAGCTGAAGGCGCGCGACGCCGCGAAGGCTTCGAAGAAGTCTTAAGCCCGCTGTTTCAGTCCAGCAAGCGTTCGCGGAACTTTGCGCCGTCCGGTTTCGGGACGAGCGCGGGTTCGCGGGCGTGCGTTTTTCGCAGGCGCTGCCTGTGCGAGCTTATCGGCGTGGCTCCTAAAACACCGCAGGGAGGAGCTGGATGCTTCTCCGCTTCCCGGTATATCCGTGCCGGGCCAGGCCTGCGGCTAAGCCCGGCTAGTGTCCTCATTGATAGAGCTCACGAAATCCTTCACGGCCTTGGACAGTTGCGAGGTCGCGTCTGAGATGTGCATGGATACGCCAGAAAGCGACGCGGCCTGCTGTTTGGTTCTACCGGCGACCTGGCTGACCTCGCCGGAGCTTTTCGCGGCTTTTTCGCTGCCCTCGGCCGCAAGCGCCACATTGCTCGCGATCTCCTGGGCGGCGGCGGTCTGCTCCTCGACGGCGGCCGCGATCGCTCCTGTGAAGCCTTGAATCTCAGCCACCTTGCCAGACACCGAATGAATGGCGCCGACCGCGGTGGTGGTCGAGCTTTGGATGGCCTGGATTTGCTCGGCGATGGCGTCGGTCGCTTTCGCCGTCTGCGCCGAAAGCTCCTTCACCTCGGCTGCCACCACCGCAAAGCCGCGGCCTGCCTCGCCGGCCCGCGCCGCTTCGATGGTGGCGTTCAACGCCAACAGGTTGGTCTGGTCGGCGATGCCCCGGATGACGGCCACAATCGATCCGATCTCCTCGGCCGCCCTGGCAAGGCCTGCAACATCCTTATTGGTGCGGCTCGCCTCATGGGTGGCCGCCTCGACTACGGCGTTGGTCCGGTGCGCCTGTTCGGAAACTTCCCGGATCGAGCAGGAAAGCTCCTCGGTCGCGGCGGCCACGGCATGGGAATTATCTGCTGCGCTTGCCGACACATGCGCCGCTGTCGCCGCCTCGAAGGTCGCGGTCTCCGCCGCCTCCGACAGCGTTCCCGCCGAGGCGCGCAGCTGCTCCACCTGCTGGGTTAATGTCGCGACAACAGAGGTGACCGTCTTTTGGAACTCTTGCGTCACTTTTTCGACGCGGGCGTGCCGCTGCTCGCTGCGAGCGATTGTTGCGCCTTGTTCTGCTTCGAGGTCCCGAACCTTCAGCGCGTTTGCTTTAAAGGTTTCGACGGCGGCTCCGATATCCGCAATCTCATCCTGTCCCTCCTTTGGAACGGCGATGGAAAGATCGCCTGGCGGCTAGTCTGTGCACGGCCGTGCATAGGCTATTCAGGCGCCTAGTCAGGTTCTTGCGGACAAAAACAAATGCGCCCAAAAGAGCGGCCAGGCTCATGATGGACAATAAGGTGAGGACAGCTCTGTAAATCCCAACTGCAGAGTTTGAGGATCCGACAGCCTGGGAGACTGCCTCGCGCGACTGCGCCGCCAGCTTTTCCGCTTGGGCGGCAAGAATTTCTCCCTTTTCGCGACTCTGCCTCACCAATTTCCACTCCTCGTCGTGGGCGGCAAGCTCGCGATCTCTCATAGCCATAATCGAGTCATCCCTGGCGAACGCGAGCAAATCTTCGAGCGCAACGCCGATGTCTTTGGCCTCGGGCTGAGCTGAAAGCGCCGTCAATGCTTTTCGTGCGCGATCTGTGCTTGCCGATAGCCTGTCGCGCAACGGCACAAGTTGAACCCGTTCGGGGACGAGCGAAATCTCCGCAAGAAGGCCGCCAATAAGATTTGCTTCGGCTTTGAGGTCCGATAGCGCGATAAGAGTGGGAAGTTCGTTCCTTCCAAGCGCCGTCAAGGCTTTTTCGATCTTTACCGGATCTGGGCGGACAGGCGCAATCCCATCGCCAAGTTGAAGCTGGCGTCATCTAAGATTGGGGCAAGCTTTTCGCTAAGCTCGCGTTGCGCAATCGAAGATCGCTCCACAAGCGTTTGCCTCTCGGAGCGCACGTGAAGACGGTTCGCAACGGAATCCGCGAGCAACGAGGAACTTGTGACAAGGTCGTCCGTCAAGGAGCGAAGACCCTCAGCCGTCACGCTGTTTTCGGCCAGCTCCGCATAAACCGTTAAATTCGCGCTCATGGAGGCCCAAAGGTTCTTGACCACCCCTTTGGCTTTTTCCAATTCGTCTGAGTTGTTGGCCACGGCGATGCTGGCGGACAAGGCGGAGAGCGCCGACGCCTGCCGCGAAAGCAAAAACAGCTCGGAAAAGCGGGGAAGGCTTTGGGTTTCGATCTGCCGTAGTTTCTCCCCCAACGATCGATTGGATAGAAATGCGGTGCTGCTCGCGAGAACCGTGAGACTCGTGATCAGGGCGAAAGCGAATATCAGTTTGGTTTGAATGGCGCCGCAGGCCGCCCAGGCGCCTGCCCATAAGCCCCTTTGCTTTATGAACCTGCCAGCGAGCGCGGGCGAATGGGATATTTGGGCAAGAAGCATGGAGTTACCTTTCAAAGCATCAGAACCATACCGGCGCCAGACGGCCTCAACCGCCCGCGCGCGCAAGATCGCGCGCTGGCTTGAACGCCCCCTCCGATTGCAGGATGGTGAGATGGACCTCGGCGGAACCTTGATTATTCGCAGGCCCGAACCTCAGTTTCACGCCGCCAAGATCGAAGGTGTTCGCAAAAATCGTGTCGAGAAAGTCTTTGCGCTGGGGCTCGCCTTGCTCTCTTTCGAGTGCGGCGATGGCGAGTCGACCCGCCAAATATCCCTCGAGCGTCACAAACCCAGGTTTGGCGCTTGGATCGTTTGCCTTAAGCGCGGCTTGATAGCGGGCGACAACGGGTATAGCGCGGTCCTCGGGAAAAGGAACAACCTGGGTGACAACAACGCCAGGGCCATCGGGGCCAAGTTCCTGGGCCAGCGCGTTGCTTCCCACGAAAGAGATATTGACGAATAAGGCGTCGAACCGCAGACGGTGCGCAAGCTTGATGAACTCGGCGCACGGCTTGTAGGGGCCAATAAGAATGACCGCCTCGGGATCGGCTCTTTGAATTGTAAGAAGCGCCGCCTTGACAGCGACCGTATTTCTTTCGAACGATCCCTCGCCGGCCAATTTCATGCCGCGCTTATCGAGAGCGCGCTGAACGCCCGCAAGACCAGCCCTGCCAAATGCGTCATCCTGGTAGAGGATCGCAATGCGCGATACTCCTCTGTCCTTCGTGAGACGCTCAACCATGGTTTCTGTCTCTTGAAAGTAAGAGGCGCGCACATTCACGACATTCGGCTTGAAGGGATCGCGCAAGAATTGCGCGCCGGTAAATGGCGCGATAAAAGGAGCGCCGGCCTCTGCCGCTATCGGCAAGGCGGCCGCGGAAGTGGGTGTGCCTACCGCGCCTATAAGGGCAAAGATCTTGCCCTCGCCCAAAAGCTTTTTTGTTGCTTCAATCGACCTCGACGGCTCATAGCCGTCGTCTTCGGAGATCAATACAAGTTTCCGGCCCTTCACGCCGCCAGTCTTGTTGGTTTCCTCAAACGCCGCAACGATTCCGGCCCGCATTTCCCTGCCGAGAGCGCCTGCAGGTCCATCAAAAGCCGCAACTTGACCAAAGGTGACCGTGTCTGAAGTAACGCCGGGTTCTGCTTCAGCTTGAAAGCTCAGGCCCAAAAACCCCAGCACCATTGCACATCGTAAGCCAGCCAGCCACATGATCTCATACCCTCAAAGATTGAGAATGATGGACTATTGCAACTTATAGTGTAAATTGGTTTAATGACGGCAGCCTGGCGCAATGCCTTCGAGCTTCAGGGGCGTGCGTGGCTCCGCGACAACAACGTTTCCTGCCGGATGCGTCATTTTGGCCTCGGCCCGTGCTCTTTTCTCAATCGAGTTTTTAATGAGTTGCATAAGACTATCTGCAACCACTGCGAGAAATTGCCCACGCTTAATCGTTGCAGCACAGCCGTTTCGCCGTCCTGGAACAATTGAGTTCTAATTCTTTGCAAACTCAAGCTGACCCTGGAAAACAATATTGAGCTCGTCAAAGCCGTGAAATTACTTTGTCAATAGGCGCATAACCAAGTCAATATGGATCAACCTCGTGACCATAAAGCAAATAGCGTTCGATATGCATTATAAAATTTTCGCATAAAAAAGCTTGAACTGCGCCATAAGCTGATCTAACCTTCTGGCTATTGAAGATCAAATTGGGTCTAAACATCATGTTAGGTCATAATCGGGCGGCCGTTCCCGCCAACTTGTTTGCCGGTTTTCAACCAGACACCCCCCCGCATGGCGCGATCAACGAACTCGAGAGCACCATGATCGCTGGGTATGAGCAGGCTCTGTGCCAGGGGCTTTCTCCCAATCGCGCCCTTTCGGTGATTTTAACATGGGCCGCGACTGAATGCGGCCGTCTCAAGTGCGAGGCGGAAGCCCCAGCCTAACTAAGCCCGCGGGCCATCGCCATAGCCTCTCGCTCGTCGAAAGGTGAGGCCAAGATACAATGCTTTTTCAGCAGCCTTGCAAGAGCCGCCTTTGATGGAATCAAAAGCAGGCCCTTGCGTAAAAACCGCTTGGCGCTTTCTCCAAAAGGGGCGAGCAAAGCTACTTTGCCAGCGCTGCGAGCATTCCGGCGATAGCCTTCATCTGCGGCGCATCCTTCGAAAGAAAATCGAGGCCAGTGTAACCCCACCAATCCCAGCAGGAGCTGGGGTTCAGAGACGAGGGCGCGGCCTGCGGGAATAGAACGATCATCCTGTTCGCCGCCGCCCAATCGGCGAAGCCCAATTCGCGGATCAACGCGTCCCCCACCTCCGCTCGCGACTGTTTGCAGCCGTGGAACACGATATGTACGCGGCAATGGCCTTGCGAGCGGCACGCCTGTGGAACATACACGATCCCCTCATCCGCGAGCGAAGCATCCGAGGACGCGTAGGCGCCCTGGCTGAAAGGCCTGAAATCGCCGGGCTGCGCTGAGCCTCTCGAATTCGAGCGGCCCGTAGATGAAATGCAAAATATCGCCGGCCTGATCGTAATTGCAGTTGTTCACATATGGCGGATCGCTTCTCTCGCACGAGCCGCCCTGGTTCACCGTCGAGAAAGCATGGCCTCCCGGTTTGTTCGACACGAATTCTATGTTGCTGGAGGGAACGCCGGCCGCAAGGTAGAAGTCCCGGGCGGCCTTGACGACCGCAGCCGCAACCGTTCGATCGTTTTCACCTGAGTAGAGGTAAACCTTGCTCCGTTGCAGGTTCGAAAGCGGGTCGATCTTGCCTTCGTCTGCAAGAGACGACGCGATTTTGAGTAGCCTGTCGCTGTCCAGAACGCCAAAGGCCGACAGGTTGTTGGCCGTGCAGCCATTCTCGGCTTGTGCGAGGTTAAGTGCGAGAGCTGTTGGGAAATAAGGAAAGGCTTCCGCGCCGGCGCTTTCCGCGCATCCGAAAGGACCCGCGGCGACGATGGCGGCGCCGATCACGGTTTTCGAGTAGGCGACATGGAATTGTCCAGCCATGTAGCCGCCCGACGAAAGGCCGGACACCGATGTCTGCGATAGATCGGCCTTAAGCGCAGGCAACTCATCGGCATAAGATTGCGAAACCAGCGCGGCCGTCAAAGCCCAAGTGAGAGAGAGGCGGAGCAGCCTTCGCGCCCTCATCGGAACAGCCATCCGAAAAATCCAGCGCCTCCCCCTCTGGCGCGCCCCCGGCCGCCGAATAATGAAAACGGATCGTCTCTGCGGGCTGGACCTCTAGCCTCTACCTTTCTCAGCTCGTAGTAGCTCGCTAATCCGTCCGTGTCGGTGACCGTGACAGCGTTTTGCGTCCAAAGCCATTTCGACTTCGCTTCGCCGACGATGTAAGGCTCGATGCTGACAACCTGCCCGTGTGATAGATCGATGATCGCCACGAATTCATAAGGCCCAGCATTTTTGTCGCCCGAGCGGTAGCGAAGAAGTCCAATTCCGGAGAGGCTCTCCTTCAAAGGCGTCCATTCGAGGATCTCGGCGGGACCGTCGCCTTGAACTTCGAGGAGAACGGGGATCTTGGCATAGCGCTCGTTCATTGCGGTGTACTGACCCGAAGCGGAGCGGAACACCTCCCAGCCATCGACGGCGGGAGCGATCGGTTTGACGATGCTGTCCGCCGTGTCGCCGCTCGCCGCCTTGTAAGCATCGCGCGCTTCCTTTGAGAATGGATCGAGCTCCAGCGCGCGGCGAAAGTCCGAAATTGCGTCGTCGCGCTTGCCGGCCCGTTCGCGGTAGCTCGCCCTCATGCGCCAAGCATCTGCGAAGGAGGGGTCGAACTCGATGGCCTTGCTCAGATCGGCCTCGGCGCCTTCGGCGTCATTCGCGCCATATCGAGCCTGCCCACGCCAAAAATAGGCTTCGGCGGCTTTCGGATCGAGCGCGATTGCGCGGTTCAAGTCTTCCAGGGCCGAGTCGCGCTTCCTGTCGAGGTTCTGCGAAGCGCGGCCGATCAAGGCCCGCACGTTGTCCGGCGCTAGCTCGACGGCTTTGGAGAAATCACGGAAAGCTTGGCTCCAGCGCTTGTCGCGCGCAAAGGCTTGTCCGCGCGCCACATAAAGATTCGCATTGTCAGGAGCCAGCGCAATCACTTTATCCAAATCTTGCGCCGCATCGTCATCGCGCTTCAAAAGCGAGTAAACAGCGGCCCTGTTTTGATAGGCGGGCGCATATTGCGCATTAAGCGCGATCGCACGGTTGAGATAACGAAGCGCCGTATAAAGTCGCCCAGCCGAACTTGCGATTTTCCCGCGTCCATTAAGCGGCACGGCGCTGCCTGGCATGAGTTCGATGGCTTTGCGAAAATCCTTCTCCGCCGCTTCGAACCTTTTCAGCTTCTGATTCGCGTTGGCCCTGTTGCTGTAGGCGGCGCCAAAGTCCGGAGACAGCGATACCGCGCGGTCGAAGTCCTTGTAAGCGTCCTCGGCGCGGTTCATTTCCAGAAAGACGTTGCCCCGGTTGTTGTAGGCGGGCGCATAATCTGGATTGAGCGAAACGGCCTTCGTGAAATCGGCGAGGGCGTCGTCAAGTTGTTTCAGCCGCCATTTGGCGACGCCCCGGTCGCTATAGAGAGTGGCCTGACGGGCCGCGGGGAGACTCGCATCTTTCAGCGCATCGTCATAAGCGAGGACAGCCAAGTCGAAATCGCCCTCGAAGGAGCGCTGAACTCCCCTCCTGGGATTTGATGATGGTTTTATCGGCTGCGCCCTGCGCGGGAAGGGCAAAGCCCGCGGACGCAGCCGCAAATAACACCATCCCAGCAAGCCGCCTGCGGCCTTGCCGTAACGCGGAATGGTCAAAACGGAAAGAGGCTCCTTTACCCACCGCGCGCATTCCGCTAACACATCGAGAAAACCAGCGACGTTCCAGCCTATGCATCGAAAATATCCCAAGTTGGGCGGACTGGCTCTTGGCCTTGTCCTGCTTGCCGCAGCGGCGGCCGCGACGGGCAGCGCGCCGGAGTATAGCGGCGCAAGCTTGCCCGGGCTAGCATCGCGTGATGCGCCTCAAAGTTCCATTCATGGCGGCGGCAATGTGAGAACGGCGCAAAGCACCGGCGCTGCCGACGAGGATGCCGAGGCGCGAAAACGGCTCAAAAGAGAACTCGATCGCATGCGTCGAGGCTCCCACGACGACAACGGCGATCCACAATCGAGCGCTTCGAAGCCGACAAAAAAAAACAATAAACCCGCCGCCGAGGCGCGCCCCCAGACGCCGAAACAACCCGTCAGCGCCGTCGATCCCGAAATCAACCGCGCCGCCGGAAAGCTGATCATTATGCGCTTCAGCGGCAGCCAGCCTGCAGATGGCGGCCCAAAGGCGATTCGCGCTTTGATCCATGAAGGGTTGATCGAAGGCGTCATGTTCCGCGCCGAGAACATCCAATCGAGAGCGCAGCTCAAAGAGCTCATAAAATTTTTCTGGCAGGGCGGCGCGGAACCCCGGCCTGTGTTTGCGATCAGCGAGATCGGCGGCAGCGGCGGCGACGGGCTTCCGCGCGTCACGGATTTCGAAGCATGGCCGTCCCAGCAGGAGGTAGCGTCCAAAGGCGACCCTGAATACGCCTTCTCGACATACCGCTCCTTGAGTTCCTATCTGGCGGCTCTCGGCTTCAACATGAACTTCGGCCCCGTGCTTGGGCCTCCCGCCGGCGCCCGCGATCCGTCCGCGAGCTTTGGCAGCAATCCCCTTCAGGCTGGCGTATTCGCCAAGACCTTTATTCTTGGCCACAGGGATGACAACGTCATCGCCGTTCCCGTTGTCGATAACAGCGACCTTGCCGTTCGCGCTTTGAAAACGCTGCTTGTTTCCTATCCAGCCACGCCGATCGCCGCTGCCATGGCGAACGAGAGCCAACCGTTCGCAGCCTATGACGAGCTTGTCAGGGGGGCGCGCTTTTGCTTCGTAACGCTCAGCCGGGCCGAGGACGCCGCCCTTGCGGCAAGCAATTTCAACCGGGGATGCGACGTGCTTGTCGTCGATGGAGGCAAGGAAAGTCCGGTTGTCACCAGGGATCTCATTGCGCAAAGCGTTTCAGATGCGATCAAGCGCGGCACGCTGACCCTGACAGCGCTCAATGCTTCAGCTCAAAAGCTGTCGGCGCTAACCTCGCCACCGTCTACGCGCGCCGACGGGTTCAGAACCCGCACGGCGCAATAAGGGCCGCGATTATGAAGGATAATCTCCAGGGCGCCGCTTAAGTCTTTCGCATATGTGAGCGTCGAGCCGCCCGAGCACAAAACTGGACATGAAAGTGACTGCAATCGATTTTCTCCATCGCGGCGCGCCATTTTCCGGCGAGACGCTGCGGTCGGGTTCGATAGGAGGAATTGAGAGTTCGATCGTCCAACTGGCGGAAGCGCTGGCGCGGCGAGGGCATGACGTGGCGCGCACAGCTAATTCCTGGTCACCGTGATGAGACTTATTGCCTCGCTTCGGCTGAGGCCATCCGGCGTTTGTGACGATGGGCAATCGGCGTTCTCCCCGAGCGTGTCCGGAATGGCGAAACCGGATTCGTCGCCGAGCGCAAGGAAGAGTTTATCGCGCGAACCGTGGCGCTTTTATCCGATGATGCACTTTGGAGCTCAATGCATCGCGAGTGCCTTGCGGACCCCGCGCTTACGACGTGGGATATTCGCGCCAAGGAGTGGGAGAACCTCTTTGCACAAGCTTAAGTGGAGTTTCGCTCATTCCGGCGACCCTCGCTCAGCCGATGCCGGGAGCGTCGCCGATCCGCGCAGGCTCAAGCCGCACAGGGTCATATTCACCGAAGCCGAGGCCGCGTTAAAGAGTAGCAGTGAAATGCTTCGGGAATTCATGTATTTGAAGCTTAAAGATTTCGCCCGATTGGAGTTTTCTTGCGCTTGCCGCCAGGAAACCGGCTCCCCGATTTTCCGGCTCCCGATCTATGGGCGCGTGATGGCCATCAGGCGGGCATCGGCAAGGCGGACGCTCATTAGCCGGACGAACATGTTTTCGCATCTGAAAGAGTTCAACCACGGCGCGGAGGGCAGATCATGAAGGGTATCGACTTACGATTGGCGCTGCCAGCGGTGATGCTGGCGATTTTATTTCCGGCGGCGAGCAGCGCGCAGGACACATCCGCCCATTCCAGGGACGTTGAGGCAAAAATAGCTTACTGCAAAAAATGCCATGGCCAGTCGGGGCAAGGTCTTGCAGCAGCTTATTCTGTGCCACGGCTCGCGGGGCAGACAGTCCCATACCTCGAGGCGAAGTTCGGGATCATTTCCGAGCACAAGCGGGACAATGTCACCGCGGAAACTTTCATGGTTCCAGTGCTGGGCAGTGTCGATCCGGCGATCCGGAATGCTGTCGCCACGTACTTCCATGGCCTCGATCCGGCGCCTGCTGGCGGCGGTCAGAAGGACCTCATCCCCGAAGGTAAAAAAATCTATGAAGCGGGCGTTCCCGAAGCCAATGTTCCGGCGTGCAACAGCTGTCACGGCCCAGACGCTAAAGGCTCAGACACCGCTCCGCGCTTGGCAGGCCAGATCTACCCCTACTCCGTCAAGGTGCTGACGAACTGGAATATCATCAACAAAGAACAGGATGTCGTAAAGGCGCCGACTTAGCACCAGTTGTCGGAACAACAAATCGCGGCCGTCTCGTCGTATCTCAGCAATTTGAGATAGCGCGTCCAGCGGAAATCCCGGCGCCGCCCTCAAAGCGCGGCGCCGAATCGCGGATTACGGAATGCCCGCAGCGGCGGCGGTTCGCATATCGTCTTGCTCGCCCGAAACGACGCCGTTCAAGAAGCCGGTCAGGTTGTCCGTCTCGAAGTGGATATATCGAGGAAGCGCCGCTGTCTCCTTGAGAGCGTGTTGCGAGGGATGGTCGCAATAGTCTGAGCGCACGAGAACGGTCACAATGCCAAGATCGTGCGCCGCTTCCAGATTGTGCGGCAGATCCTCGAACATCGCAGCCTTGCAGTTTGCGCCTGCGCAATAATCGAGAAATCGCTCGAAAGCCTGAGGCTTCGGTTTCGGAACGTACCCTCCGGCGGCAATATCGAAGATGCCGTCGAACTTATCGAGCACGCCCAGCTTTGCCGCCACGCGCTCGGCATGCTTCGTTGAGCCGTTCGTGAAGATGAACTTGCGCCCTTCAAGGCGCCCGATGGCCTCGGCGAGATCCGGCATATGGGAAAGGGGGGCGAGATCGATGTCATGGACGAAATCCATGAAGACTTCCGGCTCGACGTGATGTTCGGCCATGAGGCCGGACAGCGTCGTGCCATGCTCGTAATAAAGCTCTTTTTGCACTTTCCGGGCGGCGGCCGGATCGAGCGCCAGCAGATTTTGAATGAACGCCGACATCCGCTGGTCGATCTGCGCGAACAGATTACACTCAGCCGGATACAGCGTATTGTCGAGGTCGAATATCCAGAGCCGCGTTCCGTCGAAAGCCTCCGCCACGCCGCCTTTGCCTTTCACCGCGCTAACCATCGGCGCCGCGCTCGATCAGCGTGCCGACGCCGTGCTCCGTAAACAACTCCAGCAGCACGGCGTGAGGCACTCGCCCATCGAGGATCACGACGCCCTCCACGCCCTCTTCGATCACGGTCAGGCAGCCTTCGACCTTGGGGATCATGCCTCCGGTGATCCTGCCATCCGCGATCATGGCCTTGGCCTCTGAAACGGTAAGGCGATGAATGAGTTTTCTGTTCTCGTCGAGCACGCCCGCGACGTCTGTCAGAAGCAGGAGACGCTTCGCCTTCAGCGCGCCGGCGAAAGCGCTCGCAAAGGTATCGGCGTTGATATTGTAGGTCGTGCCATCGCGGCCGAAGCCAAGCGGGGCGATCACGGGGATGATTTCGTTTGCCGCCAGAACTTGCACGATGCGCGGATTGACTTCCTCGGGCTCTCCAACAAAGCCCAGATCGATGACGCGCTCAATGTTCGAATCGGGATCGCGCTCCGTCCGCGTCAGCTTTTTCGCGATCATGAGATTGGCGTCCTTGCCTGAGATGCCGCAGGCATGTCCGCCGAGCTGATTGATCTCGCAGACGATCTGTTTATTGATCGCGCCGGCGAGCACCATCTCCACGACTTCCACCGTCGCCGCGTCGGTTACGCGCAACCCCCCCGAAAACTCGCTCTCGATGCCGAGCCGGCTGAGCAGCTTCGCGATCTGGGGGCCGCCGCCATGCACCACCACCGGCTTCACGCTCGCCTGCTCCAGCATCACGATGTCGCGCGCAAAACTTTCGGCGAGCTTCGCGTCGCCCATGGCGTGGCCGCCATATTTGATGACCACGGTGGCCTGATCGTAGCGTTGCATGTAGGGCAGCGCTTCGGAAAGGATCTCGGCGGCGATGCTCGGCTTCCTGAGCCCTCTGTAGAAGTCTTCGTTCGGATCGGCCTCGGCCATTCTCCCTCCCAGTTCGAGCTTGCGCTTGCGCAGGAAATTACGGTGCGGCGCGGTGAAGTTGCAAGCCCTCGGTTAGAACTGCTGGCTGTCACACGGCTGCAATGCGTTTCCGTCTTTCTAATCTAGATGTGAAAGCGAGATCGGGAATCGCGATGCACGGCTTCATGCGAACGGCGACGATTGGGCACTTCGGCAAACAGCGCTACCGCACTCTGTTTTTGTCCGACTTGCATCTGGGAACCAGGGCGGCGCAAACGGCCGCTCTGATCGATTTCATGCGCAAGCACGAGGCCGAAACGATTTATCTCGCGGGCGATATCGTCGATTTCTGCCGGCTGCGGCGCGGCGTGTTGTGGCCCGAGTCGCATGATGATGTTTTGCAGATCCTTATGGAGAAGGTGAGGCAAGGCACGCGCATCGTTTTCATCCCCGGCAACCACGACGAAGCGCTCCGCAAATATTGTGGCATGCGCTTCGGCGGCATCGAAGTTATGCGGGAATGCGTCCATACCACGGCCGATGGCGGCGGTTGCTGGTCATGCATGGCGACGAGTTCGACGTAGTGGTGCGCTACGCGAAGTGGCTGAGATTTATCGGCGACCGCTCCTATGAGTTCGTGCTGTGGTGCGATCAGCCTCTGAACTGGGCGCGGCGTCAGCTGGGATTGGGGTTCTGGTCCCTTTCCGTCTATGCGAAAACGCGCGTGAAAGCCGCGGCGGCCTTCATCGACGAGTTCGAGACCGCCCTTGCAGGCGAGGCGATGCGCCGGAACCTCGACGGCATTATTTGCGGCCATATCCATCATCCGGCCGACAGGCGAATCGGATCCGTCCGCTACATGAATTGCGGCGATTGGACTGAGAATTGCACCGCCATCGCGGAAGATGAGGACGGGGGGCTTCGCATTTTGCGGTGGAATATGCCACTGCAAGGCGCGAAACCGCTGGCGGTGCGGACGCCGGTTCTGAAGGCTGCTTAAGGCAGCGCTTCCTGGCAGCGCCGGAAGCTGTGCGCAAAACGCAAGGTTTTCTTTTAGTTCTGACGCTAACGCTATATTTTTATCAGCTGCTTGGCCCTCATCCGGAATGGGAATGGCCTTTGCCTATTATGATTTCTTCGCTGGCGGGGGCATGTCGCTTCGATAATGTCGCCGGCTGCTTGAGAACGCCGGCGGGCGGCTCTAGCCGTCAAACCATCATGGTTGTGCAAGATAACCAGGTGCGGTCTCGTTTGCTTTCGCCTAGGGAGGCTGCGCGCCTTATGGGGCTGCCTGACGACTATCCGCTGCCGAAGCGGTACAACGACGCCTATCGCTTGGTGGACGATGGGTTGGCCGTACCCGTGGTTCGTCATCTCGCTGAGCATATTATTGAACCCCTCCTTGCCCCTTCCAAGGCACGCGCCGGCTGCCCCGTGAGGGCGATACGCAGCCGATGACGGAACTCCTGAGGCGCTCGGAGAAATTTGCCGGCGAAGACCGATTCTCAGAAACTCCAGTCTCAAAATCGGCATCAGACCCTGAGGCGCTGGCTGTAGGAGCGCAGCCGAATCATGCGGGCGGTGAAGGGTTCAAACACACGCCCGGAGCGCATGATACGAAGACTTCTGCATCGGCGAGGCTTGCGTTTCCGCCTCGGCGGATGCGGCTTGCCTGGAAAGCCGGACATCGTGTTGCCGCGGTGGCGCGTCGCAGTTTTTGTTCATGGCTGCTTTTGGCATGGTCACGATTGCGCACGTGGCGACCGGATACCGAAAACTAATCGAGACTATTGGATAAAAAAGATCCAACGCAATAAGGCGCGAGACGGCCGCGTGCATCAAGAGTTGCAAAGCCTCGATTGGCGGGTGCTCATTATTTGGGAGTGCGATCTGCAAAAAGCCGAGGCGCTTGGGAAAAAACTATCCGAAACTTTTGGGATAACTGGGGCATGACATGGCTTAGCATGGGCGCCCGGCTCTCCGGCGTTTGAACGTCCCCCTCGCCGATCCTCGACCTCGCATCGTTATTGGCTGAGGCGCTATTTGGCCCGCTAGCTTGAATAGGTAGGTGCTTCCGTGGCGGAGACGCCCGCATCTTCGCGTTGTCTTGCCCGTATCTTGCGGCTCCGTCCCCGGATAGCACGCGAACGTACAAAACCCAGCCGATGATGTACGTCCGGGTGCGATCCAGTCGCCAATTTTCGCTGATATTCCAAGAGCAAGGCTTTGGCCCGCTGCTTGCAATATCACGGGCAGTTATCAGAGCAGCGGGGCCGGGCATGAGCATCACTTTAGACTGTTTGGCCGGCCTCTCAAACCCGCGCACCTTATCAACTGCCGGGCCTCTGTTCGGTCCGGGCGTCAACGCCCTTCGTCTGGGAGCATCCCGCGGCCCCGCGCGCCGCCGTTACGGTCGACCGCCTCACCGTGCGGCGAGGGACACACGAGGTTCTGCGCGACATCTCGCTCTCCTTCGAGGAGGGCGCCATCACCGCAATCGCCGGCCCATCGGGCGTCGGCAAGACAACGCTGATGGGCGCGCTGAACGGGCTGATCAAACCGGTCAGCGGCGTGATCACCGTCTCCGGCATCGGCCAGTTGAGTGACGCCGCAGCTCTTCGCGAGGCCCGCCGCCGGACCGCAACCGTCTTCCAGGACCACGCGCTGATCGGGCGGCTTTCGGCAATCGAGAATGTGCTGCTGGGGCTCGCCGACATGCGCCATCCGCTATCGCCGCTTCCTTGGCCGCAACGCTCACGTGAGCGCGCGGCCATGGCTTTGGCGGAGGTTGGCCTCTTGAGCCGTGCGGCCACGCGCACCGATCGGCTTTCGGGCGGGGAACGCCAGCGGGTCGGCATTGCGCGCGCGCTGGTGCGCTGTCCGCGTCTTCTGCTCGGCGATGAACCCTTCGCGTCTGTCGATCCGGCGCTGGCGCTGCGGCTCGGAGAGGAATTCCGCCGTCTCGTGGTTCGCAGCGGGCTCACTGTGATCCTTGTTCTGCATCAGCTGCATTTGGCGCGAACGCTCGCGGATAGGATCGTCGGCCTTCGCGGCGGCCGCGTCGCCTTCGACGGACCGGCCATTGCATTCGATGCAACCGAGGAAGAGCGCGTTTTCGGTCCTTAGGCCGAAAGTATTGACCGTTATTCCTCCCTCACCCAACCCTCTCCCGCGAGGGGAGAGGGGGCAACTCGAATGAGGGGCGCTTGGATCAGGAAATCTGGCGATTAATCTAAATGTCGCCCTCACTAGAATAGGAGAAGACATGGCCGGGATGCTGAACCGCCTTATGCTGGCGGCCGTCTTTTTTATTGTCTCCTCGCTCGCGCCCGCGAGCGCGCAGGAGCGTCCGCAGAAGCTGGTGGTGGGGCTTTTGCCGGGAGAATCCGCGCCCACCGTCATCCGCTTGAACGAGCCATTACGCGCCTACCTCGAAAAGCGGCTTGGCCTGCCGGTCGAACTGGCCGTCGGCGCCAATTACGCCGCCACCGGCGAAGCCTTGCGGTTCGGGCGGATCGACATCGCTTATCTCGGGCCTGTCACCTACATTCTGCGCTCTCGCAAGGTGAAACTCGAGCCTTTCGCGCGTCCTTCGCATGAGGGCGCCGGACCAACCTTCCAGGCCGTCGTCATCGTTCCGGCCGACAGTCCGGCCCAGACCCTTCAAGACCTGAAGGGCGGCGAAGTAGCCTTAGGCGACCCAGCCTCGACATCCGGCGCCTGGGTCCCGCGCTATCAGCTTTTGGAAGCCGGGCTCATTTCCGGGCGCGACTACACGCTCAGGGTGCTCGGCGCGCATGACGCCGTGGCGCTGGCCGTCTCCAACCACAAGGTCGCCGCGGGCGGTCTTTCCTTGCCGATCTATAACCGGCTTCTGAAAGAGGGGAAGATCGATCCGGCAACCGTCCGCGTGCTGGCCGAGTCTCCCGCTATCCCCGAATATATGTGGACCTTCCGGGAAGGGCTCGATCCGGCGTTCAAAGAAGAGATCCGCAAGGCCTTCATCAATGTGACCGATCCCGAAGCCCTGAAGGTGTTCCGCGCCGAGGCCTTCATTCCTTGCGTCGATGCGGACGTGGACCGGGTGCGCAACTGGATCGCGGCGATCCAGTCCGCCAACCCCGACGCGGTTCCAGCCTTGCAATGAGCGCCGAGCCCCTTCAATCGCAGATCGCGGCCATCCTTGCCGATGGCCGCCGCGGACAGCGCAACGCGATCTTGACGGCCGCCGCCGTCGCTTGCGTCATCGTTTATGCTTTCGCTTATGCCGGCGCCTTCGAGCGCGCGCGCTACGCCGGCGCGCTGCCGACGATCCTGCAACTCGCCGCCGACGCCATGCCGCCCGATTTCAGCCGCTGGCGGGAATGGGGCCGCCCGCTGTTCGAAACGCTCTCCATGAGCATCGCAGGCACCGTGCTCGGGGCCGCCGCCGCCCTGCCGCTCGGAGCGCTCGCGGCGCGCAACGTGGTGGCGCAATCCTGGATCGGCGAGCCCGTGCGGCTGTTCCTCAATGTGCTGCGCTCGATCCCCGGCCTGATCTGGGGCGTGATGTACGTCGCCGCCGTGGGGTTCGGCCCGCTGCCAGGCATCCTCGCGCTCGCCACGCATTCTACCGGCATGCTCGGCAAGTTTTTCGCCGAGACCATGGAGCACGTCGACCCCGGCCCCGGCGACGCGCTCCGCAGTCACGGCGTCTCGCGCCTTGGCGTGTTGCGCTTTTCGGTGCTCCAGCAGGTGCTGCCCCGGCTCGTCGATGTCACGATCTACCGCTGGGAGCACAATCTGCGCGCGGCCACCACGCTTGGCCTCGTCGGCGCCGGCGGTCTCGGTCTTGAGATCATGACCGCGTTTCACCTGTTCGAGTATCGCGAGGCGTCGGCGCTGATCATCGTGCTTTTGGGCCTCGTCACGGCGATCACGATGATCGGCGCCCAGCTTCGCCGCCGTTTCCTCGGGCGGGGCTGACGCCATGCTCTCCGCTCAAGATCCGGTGTTTCGGAAGACGAGGAAATATTGCCTCGGCAGAAACTCATGCGTCTCTACGAGCGCATAGCCGGCTTCGGCCAGTTCTTGTTTCACCGTCTCAGGCGAAATGCGATGCTGCGGGGGCGGCCCGTTCGGTGAATCAGCTTTGAAGTCGATGATCACGAGCCGTCCGTTCGGCTTCAAGGATGACTTCAGCTTCGCGAAGTAATGCCTCCGATGCCCAATGTGATGATAGGTGTCGACTACCAGCATCAAATCCACCGGCTCGGGGAGGTTGGCCGCATCCGCGCTCGCCAGAATCGGGTAATGGTTAGCAAGCTGCTCTGCCCGCCCGCGCTCGCCGAGGTAGCGCACCATGTCCGGCTCCACGTCGACGGCGAAGAGCTTGCCATCGGGGATGCGCTTTGCGATCCGCACGCTGAAATACCCCGTGCCCGCGCCAATATCGGCGACGCTTGAGCCGCTTTCCAGATGCAGAGCCTCGACCACTTCGTCCGGCTTCTGCCACGCATCGCGCTCAGGATTGTCGAAGTCCTTGGCCCATTTGGCGGCGTCATCGAAACGGCGATGAAAGGCTCCGTCATCGGATGAGCCGTCCATGTGATGACCCGCATGGCTGTCCATTTCCACGCCTCCTCCATGCCCCTCGGGAGCCGGCTCGGCCAACGCAAGACGCAGCATCGTCCCGGCGCCCAAAATCCCAAGAACGGCGATTGTCCGAATAATCCAACGCTTCACGCTCTTCTCCGCCATTCGCCGCGTATGCGGACCGGTTTTATTCATTGCCTGCGCCGTGAGAAGCTTTGCCCTGAAAGCGCTCCATCGCCATAAGGCTTGCTATGTATAGAGCGATACAGGAATTGCGGTGCTCAGTCCACGCCTTCAGAGCCGGAGCGACGACCGATGCAGGTTCTGCTGCGCTTCGCCGGCGTGATCGTCTATCGCTGTGAGCACGATCTGTGCGCCGCCGCCCCGTTTGGCGTCCCCGGCGCCGGCGGCCTCGGCCTTGAAATCATGACCGCCATCCATCTGTTCGAATATTGCGAGGTGTCCGCGCTGATCATCGCGCAACTCGGGCTTGTGACGGCGATCACGATGGTCGGCGCCGCGCTGTGACGCCGGTTTTTGAAGCGGGGTGACGCCGCTAAAGAGGCAGGAGCAGACCGTCAAGGCCCTGATTGTTGTGGTGCTTCAGTTGCTTGCACTTTGCCTGCATAAGCGCTATTTTGCATGCATGGCTACATCTATCACAATTAGGAACATACCGGAGAAGGCGCGAGACGAGCTTGCGGCAAGGGCCGCGGCATCGGGCCGCTCGCTTCAGGAGTATCTTCGCGCTCAGCTCATCGACTTGGCGAGCCGTCCCGACGTCGAGACGGTCCTTGCCAGGATTAGAGAGCGCAAGCAGCGGACAGGAACCGAACTTCCGGCGACAACAATCCTCGTGCACCGCGACGCGGACCGCCGCTAATGCTCGTCGTTGACGCATCGCTTGCGTCGCCGCCCTCATCGACAGCGGCAAGGACGGGGCATGGGCGCTGGAACTGCTTGGCTCCGGCCAGCTTGCGGCGCCTCATCTCATGCCCGTCGAAGCAACGAACATTTTGCGCCGGGCCGTGCTTTCCGGCCAAGTTTCCGCGGATTCCGCGGCTCTTGCCCATGCAGATCTCCTTGCGCTCCCCATTCAGCTTTTTCCATATGCTCCCTTCGCCGGGCGCGTTTGGGACCTGCGCGCAAATCTTACATCTTACGACGCCTGGTACGTGGCTCTTGCCGAGACCCTGGACGCAAAGCTTGCTACATTGGATGTGCGTCTGAGCCGGGCTCAAGGCGCAAGGTGCTTGTTTGAGGTCCCGGCAAAGGCGAGTTGATCGCCACGGCAGCGCCGCCGGAACCGCGCTGGTTTGGCATGCCGCCCGGCTTCGCCGTAAAGGCCGATGGCATGCAGCGCCGGGCTTTGTCCAGAGCTTGCCGGGCCTTGGCCAGATACGCCGCAGCGGATTCCTTCATAGGTCGCGGCCATCCTTGCGGATTTCATGCATTAGCGGCGATGCCCCGTCCCGCCAAGCGCCGGCGGGGTAAGGCGGCGCGTGCACCACGGCGCCCGTTTCGTCCAGAAGGTCGGCCTCGATCTCCGGCAGTACGGCCGCCTCGTCCCAACGGCTTTCCATGCCGCTGAGGAACACGGCGATGTCGTAATCGCTGCCGGGCTTGGCGTTGCCCCTCGCGCGCGAGCCGAAGAGCACAGCGCGTTCCGGGCGCGGGCCGTAAGCCCGGCCAAGCGCCGCGCGGAATTTGGAAATGACAGGGTCGTCCATCGCTGGGAACCTCGCGAAACAGCTGACTGTAGCACGCATGCCGGTTCCGGGGAATGTGGGGGTTCTGAAGTGTCAGCTGTGACCGCTAGCACCCTCCTCACGGTCCAGCCCTGCAAGCACCTCCAGCGCAGCCTTGCGGTCCCCCTTGGAGGCCATCGCCCTGAACCGGGCCTCCGCCTCATGGGCGTTGAGCGCCGCCGCGCTCACCTCCTCAATGAGCTTGTCGAGACTGATACCGCGCAAGCTGGCCAGCGCCCGCAAGCGCAGGGCGGTGTCTTCGGGAAGTTGGATTGTAAGCGTTGTCATTTCAGCGCCTCCAGGCATTCCGCCGGCGTCAGAACCTTGAGATCCGGCCAAAGCAACTCGCCGCCGCGCAAGTCCTTTACGTTAGGCTACTCCGCGGGCGCCTTTTGTTTCTTGGCCTCCGCCGCGGCAAGGCTTGCCATCCACTTGGCCGAGCCGAAAACGCCGGCGAGCAAGCCCGGCAGCGAAAAATCGGCGTCGAGCTTCGGGAAGCTGAGCCCCAAGCCATCGGGATCGATCTCGACGGCGGCCAGGTCCGCATCGGCCGCCCCCGCTAGGCCTTCGAGCCTATCGGCGGGGAACCTCACTTCGGCGCCATTATTGAGGCCAACGGCGATCATCCTGCGGCCGGGCTCGAATTCCACGGCCAGGGCATACGGTCCCGCCGCGCGGCTCTTTGCGGCCCGTTCGCCGGCCCGCTCGAATTCGGCCTTAGAAATCTCCATGGATTCTATTCCACTCCTCGCATAGGCGGTTCAGGTCTCCGGCAAGCGCGGCCAGCACGCCATTCAGCTCCGCGCGGCTTGCTCCGAAATTCTCGCGGAGCGACGGCGGACCGTCCGGGCAATTTAAATAAAAAGATGCCTGTTTGCCGCCGCCCCGGACATGAACATGAGCCGGGCGATGATCGTTGAAACGGATAATCACATCGAAGCCGGATGCTTGCAACACTCTGGGCATGCGCTCTCGCTGCTCCCAATGGTATCACGAAGGGTGCCCCGGCGCAAAACCGCTGACTACGGTTGCCAGGGCGCACGGGACGAACGACGGCGCCAATGACTTGGCTAGAACTTGGTTGTCATTCCGGAACCGCCCGAGGCGGCATCCGGAATCTATCTCTGGAGGTGTGCGAGCTTTGCGATGGACCCCGGAAAGCGCCAAAGCGCTTTCCGGGGTGACGTTGAGAACGGCGCGCCTTTCCGGGGTGGCGTCCTGGCTTTGCCGCCGCAATAAAATCGAACAGGCGTGCAGCACTCGCGGCATGCGTTGCTGCCGCGCCTCCGGCACGGCTGCCGAGGCCCGGCTCTCCTTCTCTTACTTGGCCCACAACCAGACTCAAGCGCAGCAGCGGAACCCGACGACGTTGTACCTGTAGCCGCGACCGTACCGTCGCGGTTCGCCGCCCGGACGTCCCCGGCGAAGTAGTCCCAGGAGCCGCCGCGCAGCACGCGCGAGGCGCTCTCCAGAGGGCCAACAGGATCTGTAACAGGCTTGGCAGTGTAGCTGCGTCTCCCGTCGGCGCACCATTCCCAAACATTGCCGAGCATATCGGAATGTCGGCCATGTAAAAACGCCATCCAGCTAAGCAATCGAGATTTACCTCAAGGCGCCGCTGGCGTCTCGCTTATTTTGGCGGCAAGAACGGCAGTTAACGTGGCCCTGAGCGCTAATCCTCGTTGCGGCGCAACCCTCAAATCGCCTGCCCCGCGCACCAGCCGCTCGACCACGCCCACTGGAAATTATACCCGCCGAGCCAGCCGGTAACATCGACGGCTTCGCCGATGGCGTAGAGACCGCGCACATGGCGAGCCTCCATCGTCTTCGACGACAGATCCCGCGTGTCGATGCCTCCAACGGTCACCTCGGCTTTGGCGAAGCCTTCCGTTTCCTGCGGCGTGAACCGCCAGCCGTTCAACTGCTCCGCCAGCCCCGCCAGCGCCCGGTCCGGGATATTGGCCATCTCGCCCGATGGCGCGCAAGCAGCCGCCAAGACTTGCGCAAGGCGCGCCGGCAGAACCTCCGCGAGAACGGTTTGGGGCAACGCCTTGGGGCGCGCTCGCTTGCGCTCCTTCAGATACGCGGCTGCATCGCGACCCGGCAGAAGATCGATGGCGATCGCAGCGCCAGGACGCCAATAGGACGAGATTTGCAGGATCGCCGGGCCGGACAGTCCACGGTGGGTGAAAAGGATGGCTTCGCGGAAAGTTCGCATCCCGCAAGACACGGCCGCCTCCAGGGAAACGCCCGCGAGAGAAGGGTCGAAACCGGGGGAGCCCTGCTTCGCCCTGAGCGGCGCAAGCCCCGCGCGCGTTTCGGTGACCCGCAGGCCAAAGCGCTGCGCCGCATCGTGGCTGAAGGGCGTGGCCCCCATTTTAGGGATGGAGAGCCCGCCCGTGGCCAGCACCAGAGCAGGCGCCGTGAAAACGCCCGAGTTCGTCTCAACCCGGAAACCGTCCGGCTTGGAGACGCCTGCGATTCTCTGCCCCAATCTCAGGTCCACGCCGCCGCCAGCGCATTCCTGCAGCAACATGGCCACGATGGCGCGCGCGGAGCCATCGCAGAACAACTGACCCAGCGTCTTCTCGTGGTAGGGGATACGGTGGCGCTCGACGAGGCCGATGAAGTCCCATTGCGTATAGCGGCGAAGGGCCGAGACGCAAAAATGCGGGTTGTCCGACAGGAAGCGGTCAGGCGCGGCCCCAAGATTGGTGAAGTTGCAGCGCCCCCCGCCCGATATCAGGATTTTGGCGCCCGCCTTATCCGTGTGTTCGAGCAGCAAGACCTTGCGGCCACGCTGGCCAGCGGTCAGCGCGCACATCAGTCCCGCCGCGCCAGCGCCAATTATGATGACGTCGAAATCGTCAGAAGCCGCCGTCACGCGCCCTTCCCATCAACTGACTCGCCCCCGGCGCTCCCTTATCATACATCGCACCGAATTATTCATCCATCGAGCCGGGCAAACGCAGCGGCAGCTCTCGCATTCGAGCGCTGTGCATTACCGTCACCGATCCGCTGGACCTCCCGGAGTTGACGGGCGGACATCCGGGCTTGCGGCAGGCGCTCCGCAGGCCTCGCGAGCGTAGCGCCCGAACATGATTAACGCGGACGTGGTAAATGGCGGCGCGCAGCGATTATTTCCTGCCCGATTTTGCGTGAAAAGTGCGCTTTACCCGCGAAATACCGACTCTGCAAAAGTCCGTTAAATATAGATAATTACGCGCGTTAACCGGAATATGTAACCGTGGATTGTTTCGGCGGCGCCTGCAACCACCTGGCCTTTTTTCGCCGCCACGGGGTTTTATCTTTAAAATCAACGCTCTGTCCGTCGGTTAAAGCTTTCGCAAGGCGCTTTCGCCTATCGTCTCCGCATGAATGGAGGCAGAGGCGGCTTTAACACCGGAATGCAAATGCAAACCTTCGCAGTTAACAGCGGGTTAAGAGAAGAGGCTTCGGCGCCGCCCCTCGCAATGTCGAAAACGGTCATGATGTGTGGCGATTCGCATGAGCCGTGGACGCGGTCAAATCTCCTGCTCATCGAGCGGCAAGCGGTTTCCGGCCGCGTCGCGAAGCACCCGGCGCAGCCACAGCGGCGGCGTGCCGCTCATCAGGCGCTGGAGTTGGAGGATAACATCCTCGATGTCGCGGATATGCGCGCTCTTGACCGGAAACACGCGCTGGCTGTGGATGCGCACGGCGGCGAGATCGCTGAGGCCGAGCGTGAACAGCACCGAGCAGCCCGCCAGCGCATCGACCCGCTCGAGGAGAGGATCGCGGCCCGTGCCGTCGTCGTCGCCCATGTCCTCCATGACGCAGCGGCCCTCGGCGCCGCCCATGCCGCCGCCCAAGCCCTTCTTGCCGCCGGGAGTGAATTTGACCACGTCGACGAACTCCAACTCGTCGCGAGCCACGTCGTAGAACACGACCTGCCTTGCGGAGGCGAAATTGGCGTCCACCTGCACGAGGCTGTTCGTGGTAATGGCGATCCGAAGATGTGCGGCGTCCATGGCGAGGTCTCTCTCATCGAATGTTTTGGCCGTAGGCTGACGTTTGGCTCGCAAAATCCGGGCCGGAACCGCGGGGCGCGGCGAACGCCATTTTCCGCTAAAATTTTTTGGACGCTTCCTGCGTCTTAAGCGATGGGGCGGGGGCGGCATGTCCCCGCCCCATCGAGGTTGAGGCAGGGGGCGGCATATCCCCTGCCTCGTTTGGAAAGGCGTCCTACCAGGTGTTAAGCAGCCACTCGCGGTCCTTGGTGTATTCCATGTGCGTGAACAGCGCGTTGGCGATGGCTTCGCCGAGCAGCATGGCGCCGCGATAGCCCATGGTGGGGTGGCGGTAGAGGCCGGCGCGGTCGAAGGTCGGAAAGCCGGCGCGCACCATCGGGATGTTGGCGTCGAGCGCGACGTAGCGGCCCTTGGAGTGCCCGAAGATCAAATCGTACTTCTTGCCTTCTTTGATGCGCTTCTCCAGCTCCCAAAGGTCGGCGTTGCAGACCACCTCCATGTCCCAAGTGGCCTTCTCCTGCAGGGCTTTGATGCGGGGATCGCGCTTGTACTTGCCATTGTCGTCGCCGAGAAGCAGAAGCGACGGCTGCAGCTCCACTTCGAGGCAGAACTCGGCAAGGCCCATGACAAGGTCGGGATGGCCGAACAGCGCCACCTTCTTGCCCGCGAAGAACATGTGGGCGAGGTCCTGCAGCGCATCGATGGCGATGCCCCGCTCATGGACGAGGCTGTCCGGGATCGGCTTGCCGGTGACGCGGGAGAGCTCTTCGATGAGCGCGTCGGTGTTGGCGATGCCGTAGGGCGTCGGAACCTTCGAGACCGGCACGTCGAACGCGGTCTTCAGGTGCTGCGCCGCCGGGTCGCTCTCATAGCGGGCGAGCGAGATGCGAGGCGAGCGCGTTCGGCGCGTCCTGGAAGTCCTCGACCGTGGTGCGGCCATGGGTGTGGATCGACTTGTCGGGAAGCATGGGCGAGTCGAAGTCTTCGGTGTCCATGAAGAAGGTCGCCTCGGCGCCCAGCTCCTTCACGTAATGCTTCAGGAGCGCGAGATCGCCCGGATTGATCCAGCCGGGGAAGAAATTGAGCTTGCCGGACGGCTTGGTCTTCTCCTTGGCGATGCCCTTCACGACGGCGAGCACGCATTCGGCGTAGCCGCCGACCTGGCTCGACTTGAAGCTCGGCGTGTGCACCGCCATGATGTGGATTTCGCGGTTCGGGAACATTTCCTTGAGCTTCTTCTGCGTGCGCACGATGGCGCCTTCGCAGTCGTCGCCGATCACCTCTGTCGAGCATGTGGTGATCATGGGAACGACGCGCAGGTTCGGATAGCGCTTGGCGAGCACGATGAGGCCCTCCTCGATGCGCATGTGGCCGCCAAACACGGCCGAGTCCTCGTGCAGCGACGAGGAGGCGACGTCGAAGTTCTCCTTGAAGTGCTGGGCGAACAGCAGCCGCACGAACATGGTGCAGCCCTGGCCGCCATGAACCAGCGGAATGCAGTCCTTGATGCCGATGCCGGCATATTGCGCTCCAGCCGGCTGGCAATCGTATATCGGGTTGATGACGCTAACCCGGTCCTTGTTGATGACTTCGCAACCCATGGGGGTATTCTCCGTAAGTGAGCAGCCGGCCCGGCGCTCCGTGCTAGATCCCGCCTTTAACCGGACTTGGGTTAAAGGCGGAAAAGTTGATCGATCCTAAAGTGTTAGTAGAGTGAGTGGTTCAGTTCGTGGTTCAGCGATTTGGTGATGCTGATGTCCTCGACCCGGTCTTTGAGGCCTTGCATGAGCAGGGCGATCTCGGCGGGCGCGGTTTCGTTGATCCAAGGGAACCGCTCCCTGAAATCGTGCACCATGATCTTGGCGTCGGCGTAGAACAGCTTGTCCATCGGCGTCTCAAGCTTGGGCGCAACCCCGCTCAAGAGATCGGTCGCCGTCTTCATGATGCCGTCGATGTTTTCCTTGCGGTCCCAGGTGCGCGAGAAGAACTGCCACAGGCAGCGCTCCTGCACATAGCCGAACAGTTGGTCTACTTTCTCAGTGGTCATGCCGCGGCCTCAAGCGCAGGAGCTTTCACATTGCCGCGAATGTCTTTAGCGGCGAGCTTCAGAAGCGGGTTATGGGTGGCGTTGTAGATGTCGCGCGCCATGTTGAAGAAGCCTTCAAATCCCATGTAAGGCCCGTTGTGATAGGCGTGGCCGTTGATGTAGGGGATGTGCAGCTTCTTCATCAGCTCGCCGACGCGGGGGCCGGTGAAGATGAGGTCGGGCTTCACGAGGTCGATGATCTCGAAGAACTCAAGCTCGTTGCCGTCGTCGACGTAGTAGGCGCCTTCCTGGCCGCGGGCGATCACCTTCTCGAAGTCTTCCTGATGGCCGAACTTCGACGACATGGCCACAACCTTGATGCCAAGATCGTCTTCGACGGCTTTGGTCCAGTGCCACAGACGCGGACCGCCGGTCCAGATCGCCATCTTCTTGCCGGCCAGCCGCTCCTTGTACCAGTCGAGCTGCGGCTTCCACTTGGCGTATTCGTCCGCGATCAGCTCCTCGCCCTTGTCCTCGATGCCGAAGAAGGCTGAGACCTTGCGGATGGTTTCCGCCATGTAGTTGAAGCCCCAGGTGTCGACGTCGAGGCGCGGGATGCCGTAGCGCTTCTTCAGCTCGTTGGCGATGTAGCCGGCGGAACGCGCGCAGTTGACGACGTTCAGCTGAGCGCGATGCATGCCGCGCAGATCGTCGTAATTGGCGTTGCCGGTGAAGTGCGCGATCACCTGAATGCCAAGGCGCTTCCAGTAGGTGTCGAGCAGCTGGGTGTCGCCCTGGATGTTGTAGTCGCCGATGAAGTTGATGGTGTAGTCGCTCGTGATCTCAGGCTCGACGGTTCCAACCTTGTCGTTGATCCAGCCGATGTTGAGCACGTGGTGGCCCTTCGACTGCGAGACGCCCGAGAAGCCTGGGCATTCCACGGTGAAGATGTCGACGCCGGGGCGGTCAGCCATCACCTTCTTGACGGTCGCGCGCACGTCGTCGCCGATCAGCGCCGTCGGGCATGTCGTGTAGACGATCATGCGGTTGATGTGAGGCATCTCATCGAAGGCTTCGTGGCACGCCTTTTCGAGCCGCTTGTCGCCGCCGAACACGATGTGGCTTTCCTTCATGTCGGTCGACCACACATACTTCATGTTGAAGTGGCCGTTATCGGTCGGATAGCGCTTCGTATGCCAGGTGTCATAGGCGCAGCCAACGGGGCCGTGGATCATCTGGATGGTGTCCTTCAGAACGCCGCCGATGACGAGCTTCGCGCCGCAAAAGGCGCAGCCGCGCTCGGACAGTGTGCCAGGAATAGTCGGCGCGTTGGAGACGGGAAGGAAGTCGCGCGTGTCTTCGCCGTCAACCTTCAAGTAGATATGCTTTTCGCGTTCAGGAATATCCTTATCGCATTCCAGAAGTACCATCGGCATGGTTACAGATCCTTGGTCTAGTCGTGGCCTTGTCTTTCCGTTTGCTTGCAGACGGAAGAGGACTGCACCGCTTACTGCAGGAGGCGTGCCAAACCTTAAAAACTGCGCCAAAGGCCGGATAATGCGCCTGAAACTGAAGGTTCGCGGATGTGCGCCGGTGAGGCGGCGTTCGGATCTGTACGAAACTTGAAAAAATAGTTCCCGGCTGTGCGCCGCCGTCGCCAAGCGGCGGGTCTCATGATTTGCGGAAAAACTCAGGGCTGCAAGCCAAGCTCCTCTTGTCATGGCCGCCCTTGAGGCGGTCATCCAGAATAAGTCATTGCAATTCAATTATTTATGGATGGCCGGGTCAAGCCCGGCTATGACGGGCGAGGCGTCCGCGACACCTATTTGCAGGCAGAAGCCAACTGGCACGATGGTTGCCATTAGCCTTTCCAGATTTCGTACATCTGGAGAGAACGCCATGACCACCGAAACGCTCGAACGCCCGCTCGCTGAAACCGTCTCCGCCGCGCCCTCGATCCGCATCGCAGTCGCGAGCCGCGACGGGACCACCGTCAATCTGCATTTCGGACAGACCCGCGAGTTTCTCGTGTTCGACGTCACCGCCGGGGGCGCCGCGCTGATCGCGCGACGGGACATCGAGAGCCACGCGCAAGGCGAGGACGAAGACCCGCGCGACACGGTGTGCCGCATGCTCGCCGATTGCAAAGCGCTGCTCGTGGCCAAGGTCGGGCATAACCCGAAGGAGAAGCTCGGCAACGCCGGCATCGACGCCATCGACGCCCACGCCGGCAGGCCCGTGGAGACGGCGCTGACAGAGGTGTTCGCGGAGAAGGCCGTCGAGACGCGGCGCCGCTATCGACACATCGGCCTTCCGGCTCGCGCACGCCATGCTGCGGGTGAGCGACATCGAGCGCTCTATCGACTTCTACACGCGCCTGCTCGGCATGAAGGTGCTGGAGCAGCGCGACCACAAGAAGAACCAGTTCACGCAAGCCTATCTCGGTTATGGCGACGGCTTTTCGCAGATGGTGCTGGAACTGGTGTTCAACTGGACGCAGGAGGAGGCTTACGTGAAGGGCGACGCCTTCGGCCACATCGCCATTCAGGTGAGCGGCATCAACCGCCTGTGCAACAGGCTCGCGGCCGAAGGCGTGCCTATGCCTCGCGCGCCGCGGGGCCAGCGCCACGGCGACAACATCATCGCCTTCATCGAGGACCCCGACGGCCACCGCATCGAGCTGTTCCAACCAGAAGTGCCCGCAAGCTAATGCCCCACGCCCGGCCCGCAGCTGCGGGCCGGATGTCTTCATCCCCTAATCAGGAGTTCATCGAATGTCCGTCGAATCCGCCATCGCCTACATCACCCGCATGCGCGAGGACAAAGACTTCCACCGCGCCATCAATGAAGTCAGCGAGGACGAGGCCGCGAGCTGGGCGCTCATCCGCGCCCACGGCTACGATTTCACCATGGAGGAGTTCATGGAAGCCAAAGACCAGATCTACAAGGAGTTCGGCATTACGCCGCTATAGCGTTTTCCGCCAATTGGTGTATGGGTTTTTCCCAGGTTTTTCCCCTAAAAGAAAGGAAAACAAAAATTTCCCCCCCCGGGGAGAAAAAAACCCCGAAATACCGGGGAACTTAGCCGTTACCTGTTATAACTGAGCACGGCGTTGCGCTTGGCCTCGAAGTGGTCCGCCATAAGTTCGCTCGCGCCTTCAGTAAGGGAGACGCCGTAAGTCTGGGCCGCCGCCGCCAGCTGGTCCGCAGTTAGCGCCTTCAGCGAGTTAATGCCCGCCGACGCCGTCGCGCTCACGCGCTTCTTCAGGGCCTCGTCGCTGCATTGCGCGAGCCAGGCGTCGCGCAGGGCGCCGGGCGTATGTTCGCCGCCAGCGACGGCGTAAGCCGGATCGAAGGTCTTGATCGCCGCCGCCATGGCGATGTCGGCCAGCATCAGATGATACCGCTGATTAGGGGATAGACGCTGCTCCGGTTGCTCGCTCACTTGAGGCCCTCTCTCTTTCGATACGCCTTGTAGTTGACAGCGTGCTTTTCCATGCGCAGCCCCAGGATGCGGCGCGTCAGGCCGAGGTCCTTCGCGGCTTCGGTCATGTTGCCCTGATGGGTCTTCAGCGCCTCGACGATCATCTCATATTCGACCGCCTGCAGCTTCGCTTCGAGGCCGCATCCGAACGTCGTGCCGGTCTCGGTCGAGGTCTGCAGCGAAGGCGGCAGATTATAGCCGTGGATGACGCCGTCCTCGGAGAGGATCACCGAGCGCTCGATGACATTCTCCAGCTCGCGCACATTGCCCGGCCAGTGATAGGCCATCAGCATGTTCAGCGCGGGCGTCGAGATGCGCTTCACGTCCTTGCCGGTCTCGTTGGCGTAAGCGGCGGCGAAGTGATCGGCGAGCAGGATCACATCGCTGCCGCGCTCGCGAAGCGGCGGGATGGTCATGGGAAACACGTTCAAGCGGTAATACGAATCCTCGCGGAACGCGCCTTTCTCCACCATGTCGAGCAGGTTCCTGTTGGTGGCCGCGATGATGCGCAGATCGACCTTTACGGGGCGCATGCCGCCGACGCGCTCGAAGGTTTTCTCCTGTAGCACCCGCAAGAGCTTCGCCTGCATGGGAAGGCTCAGCTCGCCCACTTCGTCGAGGAAGATGGAGCCGCCGTCGGCCATCTCGAAGCGGCCCTTGCGCATGGCGACCGCTCCCGTGAACGAACCTTTCTCGTGGCCGAACAGTTCGCTTTCGACGATGTTCTCCGGCAGCGCCGCGCAGTTGAACTTGATGAACGGGCCATCGGCGGCCGGGCTGTTATAATGAAGGGCGTTGGCGACAAGCTCCTTGCCGACGCCGCTTTCACCCAGAACCAGAACCGTCGCCTTGGCGCCCGCCACCTTGTGAATGAGTTCGTAGACGTCCTGCATCGGCTTGGAGTTGCCGATGATGTTGGAGGGCTTGAAGCGCTGTTTCAGCGCATCGTTCAAACGCCGGTTCTCGTTCTCAAGGCGAACCTTCTCGATGTTCTCCATGAGGTACAGCTCGACCGCCGGGGCGATCATGGAGGCGATGGTCGAAAGTAGCTCCACGTCCTGCTTCAACAGCCGCCTATTATGGTAGACGCGCTCGGCGCTGATCGCGCCCAGCACTTTCTTCGCATGCAGGATCGGCACGCAGAAGAAGGATGCGTTCTTGTTGGCGCCGTCGCCGCTGATGGTGTGGGGCAGCGAGCTGGGATTGTCGCGAAGCCTGGGCACGATGATCGGCTTTCCGGCTTCCACCACCTTGCCGGTGATGCCTTCACCCGGAGAATAGATGCCGCGCGCCTTCTGCTCGTCCGTCAGCCCGAAACTTTCATGGATGAAAATGCGCTCGGCCTCGCGGTCGTACAGCGTGACCATGCCGCGCGCGATCTTCAGGCGCTCCTGCATCACCTTCAGAATGATGGCGAGCATTGTCGGCAGGTCTTCGCTCTCGGTGATGATCTCGCTGATCCGGAACAGGATCGGCAGTACGTTCACGCGGCATTCGCCGGTGAAGCAATGGGTGAACTCCTCGCCGATGTCGTCCAGTTCGATGGTGACCGTTTGGTCCATAGGTAGTCCCGATGCCCTTAAACATTTGGCCTTCATTTGCAACGTCAATGCCAGAGCGGATAAAGCGCCGCTTTGCCAGGGACGACGGCTGCCCAGGCGTTCCCGCAGCCAACGGACGCCCGGACAAACGGCTGGATATGCGTACAGAAACGAACGAAATCTCATCCTCCGTTCCATCCACGTACGAAACGCCAGACGCCCGGGCATCCTGCCATAGCTATATACGATTGGGAATAGGTTTGGCCCGGCGCTTGCAACGCTTCCGGCATTACCGTTGGCCATGGAGGACGCCGTATGACCGTTCCCGCCTCGCAAAACGCCTTCATCGCTTGCAAAATCTGCACGATTCGGTTGGAGGAACTTTGCTACCGGCGCGCCTGGTGGTTCCGCGCCTTCCGCGAAACGCTCGCCACCGGAATTCGCTTGTTTTCCATCGTCTTGATGATCCGGACCGATGGCGGAAAGGCGCGCTCCAGAAAATGCCATGGCTGCTTGCGCTTCCGGAAGAACGCGCTGAAGCAGCAATCGCCGCTGTTCAACTGGTTCGACGGCTATCTCAATCCGTTCTTCAACCGGGTTCGCGACTCGCTGTTGACTGAGCAGGAACTGGAGCAGGCGCGCGCGCTGGCGCGATCCCGCGCCGATCCCGATTTCGCCGAACCCGCGGCTGGCACAGCCCTTGCTGTATCGGTAGCGATACAGGAGTAAGCGGCATGAAACACGAGGACATTCTCGCTCTGATGAACGAGCCGGCCTGCGCGCAGAACGCCAAGTCGAAATCGGGCTGCGCCAAGCCGCAGCCAGGGGCGACGCAAGGCGGATGCTGTTTCGACGGCGCCCGCAACGCGCTGCTCCCCATCGCCGACGCAGCTCATATTGTGCATGGCCCCATCGGCTGCGCGGGCTCGTCATGGGATAATCGGGGCACGCGCTCAAGCGGCGCCGATACTTATCGTATCGGCATGACCACCGACTTGAACGACATGGACGTGATCATGGGCCGCGGCGAGAAACGCCTGTTCCAGGCGATCCGCCAGGCGGTCGAGAGCCACGGGCCGGCGGCGGTGTTCGTTTACAACACCTGCGTTCCGGCGCTTCATGGCGACGACATCGAGGCGGTGGCCAAGGCCGCTTCGGAGCGGTTTGGCGTGCCTGTCGTGCCCGTCGACTGCGCGGGCTTTTACGGCAACAAGAACCTCGGCAACCGGCTTGCGGGAGACGTCGTCTATAAGCGCGTGATCGGCACGCGCGAGCCAAGCCCGCCCCCAGCGGCCGCCGAAAGGGAGGGCGTCAAAACCCACGACGTAAACCTCATCGGCGAGTGGAATGTCGGCGGCGAGTTTTGGAACGTCGCGCCGCTGTTCGACGAACTGGGCCTGCGTATCTTGTGCACCTTCTCAGGCGACGCCCGGTTCAGCGAGGTGCAGACCATGCACCGCGCCGAGGCCAACATGGTGGTCTGCTCGAAGGCCATGATTCACGTCGCGCGCAAGCTCCGCGAGGATTACGGCGCGCCCTACTTCGAGGGCAGCTTCTACGGCGTCGCCGACACCTCGCAAGCGTTCCGCGATTTCGCCAGCCTGCTGGGCGATCCCGGCCTTTCCGCGCGGACCGAAACGCTGATCGCGCGCGAGGAGGAAAGGGTGACCGCCGCGCTTCTCCCGTTGCGTCAGCGTCTCGCCGGCAAGCGCGTGCTGGTGTTCGCGGGCGGCTACAAATCCTGGTCGCTCGTCTCGGCGATGCAGGATCTCGGCATGGTGGTCGTCGCCACCGGCACCGAAAAATCGACCGAGGAGGACAAGGCCCGCATCGTGGCGCTGATGGGACCGGACGCCCGCATGATTTCGGACAACGATCAGACGGCTTTGATCCAAAGCTTCCACGAATGCGAGGCGGATCTTCTCATCGCCGGCGACCGCTATATCTATCCGGCGCTGAAGTCCCGCATCCCGTTCCTTGACATCGACCATGTCCGCCGCATCGGCTATGCGGGCTATGACGGCATGATCGAGCTGGCTCGCAATGTGGAACGCGCCGTCCATTCGCCGGTGTGGGAGCAGGTTCGCGCCCGTCCCGGCGCATCGAAGCGCGCGGCGTAGAGGGGACCCCATGGCCGAGATCGTTCTTCCCACCAAGGCCCTTGCCGTCAACCCGTTGAAGGCTGCGCAGCCCATCGGCGCCTCGCTCGCCTTTCTGGGCCTCGCGGACGCCATGCCGCTCGAGCACGGCGCGCGCGGCTGCACCTCGTTCAACAAGCTGTTCTTCATGCGCCATTTCCGGGAGCCCATCGCGCTGCAGACCACTGCGATGGAGCAGACCACGGTGGTGCTTGGCGCGGATGCGAGCGTGGTCGAGGCGCTGGCGACCATTTGCGAGAAGAACAAGCCCGCCGTTATCGGCCTGATCACGACCGGCTTGTCCGAAACGCTCGGCGCCGATGTCCCGCGCACCATCGAAGCCTTCAGGGCAGGCTTTCCGCACCATGACGGCGTGGCCATCATTCCGGTGGGCGCCACCGACACGCTGGGCTGCCTCGAAACCGGCTTCGCGCTGGCGCTTGAGGCGATTATCGCGGCGCTCGTTCCCGCGTCGCCGTCGAAGCTGCGCCGCCCGCGCCAGGTCAATGTGCTGGCCTCGGCCATGCTCACGCCCGGCGATGTCGAAGCCATCAAGGACTGGGTCGCCGCTTTCGGCCTCACGCCCATCGTCCTTCCCGACATCGCCAACTCCCTCGACGGCCACATGATCGAGGACGGGTTCTCAACGCTCACTTATGGGGGTACGCCGCGCCCGGCCATCGCCGCCATGGGCGAATCCATCGCCACGCTTGTCATCGGCGGTTCAATCGAAAGGGCCGCCGATCTGCTGCGCGATAGGACCGGCGTTCCCGATTATCGGTTCGCCGGCCTCATGGGCCTCGACGGCTGCGACGCCTTCTCCAAAGCTTTGAGCGAGATCGCGGGCTGCCCGATCCCGGCCAGGATCGAGCGCCAGCGCGCTCAATTGCAAGACGCCATGGTCGATTGCCAGTTTCAGCTGGGCGGCGCCCGCATCGGCATTGCGGCCGATGCAGATCTGCTTTCCGCCATCACGCGCTTCTTCGTCTCCATGGGGGCCGATGTTGTCGCCGCGGTTGCGTCCGCAAGGGCCGGCCATCTCACCGAGCTGCCCATCGACAGCGTCGTCATCGGCGATCTGGAAGACCTCGAATGGCTCGCCCGCGAGCATGGCGCTGAACTGATCGCCGCCAACTCCCACGGCGCCGAAATCGCGAAGCGGCTGAACACGGCGCTGCTGCGGGCGGGCTTTCCGATCTATGACAGCTACGGCGCCCATGCGCGGACGCTGGGTTGGCTATGCCGGCAGCCGCCAGATCCTGTTCGACATCGCCAACCTGCTCGCAGGCCGCTACCAGGAACTCGCGCCTTACCGCTCGCGCTACTGGCAGGGAACGGCGCGCGACAACGAAATCGGGAGGGGACCATCGTGCTGAGAATCGCCTTCGCCTCCAGCGATCGCACCACCGTCAATCTGCATTTTGGCGGCGCCGAAAGCCTGATGCTTTACGACGTTTCGCCGGGCAAAGCCGATCTTGTGGGGTTCACCGAGTTCGCCAAGGCCGAGCAGGCGGGCGAAACCGGCCGCGCCGGATTGACGGGCACCGTCCATGACAAGGTGCTGCCGAAGCTCGATTATGTGGAGGGCTGCGCGGCGGTGTACGCCGCCTCCATCGGCGCATCCTCCATCCGCCGCCTCATGGCGCTCGGCATCCAGCCCATCATCGTCGACACCGGCCACGACATCCTCGATCTCCTGAACGAGGTGAGCCTGGCGATGGCGCATGGCGGCCTCGCCTGGGTCGACCGCGCCAAGGCGAAGGCCGCTCAGCTGCCTCAGCGCAGCCTCGCGGACGGATTGGCGGAAACGCGCACTCTCATCAGCTCAATCGACGAACTGGAGTAACCCCAATGGATTTGACTTTCCTTGACCAGGAATTCCTTCAGGAGCGGGAGAGCATGACCGCCGGGGAGCGGCTGCGCATTATAGAAGAAACAATCGCCGAAGTACGCCCTGTGGCGCAGGCCGATGGCGGCGATATCGAACTGGCCGGCATAGAGGGACATCGCGTCAAGGTGCGCCTGACCGGCTGTTGCTCGAACTGCTCCATGGCGATGTTTACGCTCGGCGGCATTCGCCGCCTGCTGATGAAGAGGCTGGATGCGCCGGTCATGGTGGTTCCGGCGGAATAGCTTCGCTCGTGCGCAGGCTTACGGCCGCGCAACGGGGTTCGCTTTTTCCGTTCCGCTCCCGAAACGTCACATATGCTGGTTGCGAAAGACATCTCACTCGAACCCTTGGGCTTGCGTTTGCGTCAGCATTGCCTGAGCCGGGATTGTAGGAAAAAGCGCCTTGCCAGGAGGTTAATGACGGCAAGCTATTGATATAATGCGAAAAATTCCAGAAGCGCGCATACGCCGCCGCGGCTGCTCAAGGCGCCGGTATGGTTAATAGTCGCGCGCGCAACATAATTAACGGACTTTTGCGAGCCGGTTTTTTTGCGTTTTTGCGTAGTTTCACGCCAAAATACGCATTTTTAGGCGCAAATTCAGGCCGGACGCGCCGCCGTTAACCATCGCAGGTTAACGCATAATCGGCGCGGCAACGAATTGTTTGCCATGATGGCGCAGGCGGCCGATCAGGTTCGCCTTTTGCGCCAAGGGTTGAGGAGCGGCGCGCCCGTATTTTCGAAATCGGCGGTGTTTCGCGTGACGAGCGTGAGGCCGAAGACGATGGCTGTCGCTGCGATGAAGCCATCCATGATCGGAAGTGGCCGCCCAACAGCTGCGCGCGTCCGGCTGGACGCGGGCAGCTGTTGCACTTTAAAATCGATCAACTTTTCCGCCTTTAATCGATTCCGATTAAAGGCGGGTTGATCTAATGCTCCTCGATCCGCTGTCAGCTTGCCCCAAGCCTCGGCGACGGCGGCGTCGACCGGCAAGATCCGGCCTTCGAAGCGCTCGCCAAGATCGCCCCGCAGCCAGCTTTCGAGACTGGAGCGGCGCTGGCCCGGCTTGAGGCGCTCGATCCCGAATTTGATCTCGGCGATGGTGATGACGCTGAGGAAAGTTTGGTCTTCATCGACGGAGGCCAGCCACGCGATCAGGTTCGCATTGGGCTTCGGCTTCGTCCATTCCGAAACGGCGTTCGTGTCGAGGAGGAAGCTCACAGCTCCGGCGGCGGCGCGATTTCCTTCCGGCGCTCGATCTCAAGGCCAGAGCCGCGCAACGGCGAGCTGGCGAAGAAATCGGCGAGCGTGCCCTGCCGCTTCGCCCGGCGCGTCCATTCCTCCGCCGACACGACGATTGCGGAGGTTTTTCCGTTGCGCGTGATGGTCTGCGGGCCATCCGACTGCGCCCGGTTCAGCACCTCGCTGAACTTTGCCTTCGCCTCCGCGACCGTCCAAATATCGTTCATGGCCGCCTCCTCTCAACCTCGATCCGATGGTCATAATGGTCATTTTCTGGGAGGGTTGCAACCCCGTCACGTCATCCCGTTTGCCAAAGTAAGCAATTGCAGGCTACAGCTTCGCTCAGACAGCGGGAGGGTGGGTATGACGCGGGACGAGGCGGTTCGAGAAAATACGGTCGAGCGCTTTCTGGAATGCGAGGCGAAGCGCGCAGAGGCGCGGGCGGCTGCTCAGGCCGAGGGCAAATCCGACCGCGACGCGCGCGGCATCGCGCATGAGGCTGCGAAGGCGCATTGGAACGCCTGGGCCGAGGCTCTCAACGCCGAGCGCAAGGCGATGGAGGAGTCCGGCGCATGGGCGGCGGAAAAAGACTTACGGGGAACGCTACAGCCGAAAAACGAAGGAACGCGCGCGTGGATGGATAAGGCCGAGGCCAACTTCTCCCGCTGCCTCTTTCTTGTTAAGGGGAGCGAGGGGACCAAAGAGGCAGCGGGAGAAGAGAAAGAAGAGCTTGAGGCCGGGGCTCCGCCTGTCAAATCAATCGTGATTGATGCCGCGGATGTGGACATGCGCGCCTTTGTTTTTCCAGGCGTCGCCTCGTTCGGCAGCGCGACGTTCTCGGGCGGCGCCTCGTTCGGCAGCGCGACGTTCTCGGGCGGCGCCTCGTTCGGCAGCGCGACGTTCTCGGGCGGCGCCTCGTTCGGCAGCGCGACGTTCTCGGGCGGCGCCTCGTTCGACAGCGCGACGTTCTCGGGCGACGCCTCGTTCGACAGCGCGACGTTCTCGGGCGGCGCCTCGTTCGGCAGCGCGACGTTCTCGGGCGGCGCCTCGTTCGGCAGCGCGACGTTCTCGGGCGGCGCCTCGTTCGGCAGCGCGACGTTCTCGGGCGGCGCCTCGTTCGTCAGCGCGACGTTCTCGGGCGGCGCCTCGTTCGACAGCGCGACGTTCTCGGGCGACGCCTCGTTCGTCAGCGCGACGTTCTCGGGCGACGCTTGGTTCGGCAGCGCGACGTTCTCGGGCGGCGCCTCGTTCGACAGCGCGACGTTCTCGGGCGACGCTTGGTTCGGCAGCGCGACGTTCTCGGGCGACGCCTGGTTCGTCAGCGCGACGTTCTCGGGCGGCGCCTCGTTCGGCAGCGCGACGTTTACAAAAAGCACGGCGTTTTGCGATGCGAAATTCGGGACCAAAGAGAAGCGCCAGGAGGCGGACTTCACCGCCATCAAGGTGGAGCGCGCCTTCGATTTGACGGGCGCGCGGTTTTCAAAAGCGCCGGGCTTCAGCCAAGCCGACTTCAAGCAAGCGCCGGATCTCGACGGCGTCGAGTTTCCGCTGCCGAGCCGCTGGCCGTGGCGTTTCGGCGATCCGGCGGTACTGCCGAAATATCGCGCGATCAGGCGCATGGCGATCCAGGGCGCGGATTACGAGCGCGAGCAGATGGCGTTCAAGGGCGAGCTGCGGTCGCGGCGCTGGACGACGGACAAGCTGTGGCATCCCGGCCTGTGGCTCGGCATCTTTTACGATGTGTTCGCGGATTGCGGCCGCTCGATTTTCCGCCCGGCTTTGGTCTGGCTGGCGAGCGTATTCGTCTTCGCCGTTATCTATTTGCGCATGGCGGATCCGCTCGCTTGGACTTGCGGCGCGCCGTTTGTCAAGGCGCTGTTCCTGTCGGGGCGCAATGCGCTGGTGCTGTTCAGCGGCAGCCGCGACGCGCGCATCGGCCAAGCGTACCGATGCCTCTATGGCGGCGATGGCGAGCCGGACATCCCCGACGCGGTGAGCTTCCTCGAAGCGTTCGTGCAGGTTCCGCTCAGCGCGGCGCTGATCTTCCTGGTCCTGCTCGCGGTGAAGAACAGGTTCAAGATCAAGTAGGCGCAGCGCTTGATGCAGGGGTGTAAGGTTTAAATCAACGGCCGGCACGTCATGCACGATTTTGCAACAATCGAGAGCGAGCCCTCTCCCATTGCGAGAGGGTTGGTGTGTGGGGTAATGTGCCTTGTAACTCAGGTGGTTACCCCTCATCCTGTCCTTCTCCCGCCGGGAGAAGGGACGCTGTGGCCATCTCGGGAAAAACGAGGCGTTTTTTTAAGCCGCTGAAAGCCCGGCCACGACAGGGACGGACGGCGCGCCGTTTGCGCAGGCCCCGCCGCTCCGGTATGATGGCGCCATGCAGCCGCTTGCCAAACCCAAGATGACCGTGGACGAGTTTCTCGCCTGGGCCGAGGAGAATCCGGGGCGCTACGAGCTGTCCGAGGGCGAGGTCTATGCGATGTCTCCGGAGCGGCTGGAGCACGCGCATGTCAAATTCGCCGTGCAGACTGCGCTCCACGCGGCCATTCGCAAAGCCGGTCTTCCCTGCCACATGGTTCCCGATGGCGCCACGGTCCGCGTCAGCGACCGCACCGCGTATGAACCTGACGCGCTCGTCTATTGCGGGCCGCGCAAGCCGGGCCACTCGATCGAGGTTTCCGATCCCGTCATCGTGGTCGAGGTTCTATCGCCGGGAACGCGCCACATCGACAACGCCGCCAAGCTTTCCGGCTATTTCGCCGTGCCCACGGTCTTCCATCATCTGATCCTCGACATCGAGAAGCGGCTGATCATCCACCATGCGCGCGGGCAGGGCGATTGCCTGACCACGCGGATCGTGCGCGAAGGCGCGCTGCGGCTCGATCCGCCGGGCATGGCGCTCGATTTCGACGCGGCCTTTCAGGTTCCGTAACCGCGCGCGAACAACGTGATGGGCGGAACATGCGATCCAGGCAAGCGTTCAACGCGGGACGCGCCGCGCCGGGATCACGAAACAGAACTCAAAAGGCTCTTCTTAAGTCTTGAGAAAAAGGGTTCGCGCAGCGGTCTTCTGGTGAAATGAAAATAGACCCAGCGGAAGATCTTCGCGGTATCCTCGAACCTGGGCGAAAGAAGTAGCTGCTCGCCATTCCCGTTTCGCTCGACGGAGCCTAAATCGAGTTTCGCAAGGGCGTAGCGGGCTTCCCAAGTCTGCACGGCGGCGAATGTGGCTGGCAGGTGGCTTGTTACGAAGGAACTCGATTTGCGTTTCATGAAGCCCGTCCTCGCCATCGGCTTGGCCTCCGGGCGATCCTTGCGCCTGGCCCGGCTTCGAGACGAGTAGAAGAATGGGACATCGAGACGTCAAGTCAGCGCCAAAATTGTTGCTCAGATAGGACATAAAATTAAAGAAGAGTTCGTCCTGTTTGATGGCGTCCGCGCTCTGGCCGGCTCCTCTCCGTCGCACACAAAAACGAGGACGAAATTCCGTTGGGGATGCTTGAGGAAATCCGCCAGCTCTTGCGTGAAAGCAGGCGCTTGATGGTCCTCGGCGCCGGAAGGCTCTCAAAGTCTGTCCCGGAGATTTCGAGGAAGCCGAATTCGAGCGGCGGTTTGTCCTTGTGTCTCCGAACGGGTTGGACCCTGAAGGCATAGTCCTTCGGCTGCCCGGCCTCGGTTCGCGCGGCGAACTTGCCGTCGCGCCAAAGAGACGCCCATTCATCGAGAAGACGCTCACTGCCGTAATCGGCTGGCTCGATCGTGAAGTTCTCGTTGGCGGTCTTTAAATACCGGATTAAATGGTTTTGGAACGCCGTCTTGCCGCTCCCAACCTTTCCGAGCGAGAAAATATAGTTTTCGGATTTTTCCTCCATGCCGCCCCAATAGATCGAGTTTTCGCCAAGCAAAGACAAATACGCGGCCGGCTGCATCGGCCCCCGCGGCGTCGCCGCACATCGCCGCACAACTTTTATCCGCTGGCGCTCATCGCTTCACTTGGGAGCGCAAGCCGTCCAGCGGTTTCCGGAGTAGGAACAGAAGCTCAGCGATTTTACACTGCGCCGATTGCTTGTGTAAAGACAGCCCTCAGCTCAGGTCCGTCGGGAGCGCCACGTAGACCTGATTGCCGCCGCGCTGCACAAGGGCGAGCGCGTGGTTCTTGCCGGCGGCTTTCGCGGAGCGGAGGGCTGCTTCGAGGGCGTTGGGGCTGGTAAGGTCTGCGCCATTTGCGATCAGAAGGATGTCGCCTTGAACGAGGCCGGCATCGGCGGCCCTGCCGTCCGGCCTGATCTCGACGATCGCAAGCCCGCCGGGACCGGCAGGCCCTTCGCCCGTGGGCGCGACGCTCAAGCCAAGCGCTCCGATCTCGGATTGCGGGGCCGGACCCGCGCCAGCCGCCGGGCTCTTGCCGTCTTCCAGCTCCTCTAATTTCACCTCGACGGTTTCGCGTTTGCCGTCGCGGAATATTGAGAGCTTCACCGAAGTTTCCGGCGCGATGGCCGCGATCTTCCTGGCGAGATCCCGGCTATCCTTGACCTCTCCGTCACCGATCTTGAGGATCACGTCGCCGCGCCGGATGCCTGCCAGCTCAGCCGGGCTGCCTGGGGCAGGGATCGAGACCAGCGCGCCTCTCGCCTGTTTCAGGCCAAGGCTATCCGCAAGCTCGGGCGTCACGGGCTGCACTTGTACGCCGAGCCAGCCGCGAGTGACGTGGCCCTTTTCCTTGAGCTGCGTCACCACGAAATCCACCGTTTTGGCCGGGATGGCGAAAGCGATGCCGACCGACCCGCCAGATGGCGAGAAAATGGCCGTGTTCACGCCGATGACTTCGCCTGACTGATTGAAAGTGGGGCCGCCGGAATTGCCGCGATTCACCGGCGCGTCGATCTGAATGAAATTGTCGTAGGAGCCCATGCCGATATCGCGGCCCCGAGCCGAGACGATGCCCGCCGTCACGGTTCCTTCGAGGCCAAAGGGATTGCCGAGCGCGATCACCCAATCGCCGACTTTCGCCTCGGCGCGGCCGAGCGCAACCGCGGGGAATGTTTTGCCTTCGTCCACCTTCAAGAGAGCAAGGTCTGTGCCGGGATCGGTTCCGATAACCTTGGCTTGCAAGATGTCGCCCGTATCCGTCACCACCTCCACCTTGATGGCGCCTTCAACCACGTGGTTGTTGGTGACGATGTAGCCGTCCGGCGTGATGAAAAATCCGGAGCCTTGGCCTTGAACGGGGGGAAGAGGGCCGGCCTGCTTCTCTTGGCCGCCGGGTTGATAGGGAAGGCCCTTGGGGCCGAAGAAGCGCTCAAGCGGCGCGCCGCCGCCGTAGGGGTTATCTTTCCCGGCCTGCTGATCCTCGCCTTCGTCCTCATGGGCTGCGATCAGCAACGGGTTCGCCTTGACGCGGATGGAGACGACGGCGGGGCCACACGCTCTACCAGCGCAGAAAAGCTTGGCAGCGCCGCAGCTTGGGCGATCTGGACTCCACGGTCTGGCTTCGCGGCCGCTTTTCGAAGTTCGGACGCATCGGCTCCGGCGAAAGCAAGAAGCGCGAGCGCGCTGACAACGCCCGCGCCTGTGACCGGAGAAAACGGGAAGCGGCGGCGCGGCCCATTGGCCGGCCCCTTCAAGCTTGGGTCTTTGGCAGGCGTATCGAACATGAAACTTCCATCTACATCGAGGGAAACGCGAACCGGCGTTCTGTCGCCGTTAAGATCGAGTTAGTCATAGTGCGATATAAACTGAGGTAAAGTCTAAATTTATGAAATGAAGTTAATATGCGAGTTAGAATAATCCAATTTTATGCAATTGCCACGTATGAAGAATCCGTTATGAGTTATATATTTAAAAGTATCACGGCGCGTAGTTTGTTGATCTCGCTTAAGGATGAATTGTCGATCTATAATTCTAATTATCGCTGCATATGACTGACGCGGCGCTCTATCTGCACAACTCGTTCCTTTCGCAACAGCGCCCGTGCGCCAACCCGCCGCATCTCTCTTCGCTCCCAGCCGCGGAGAGCGCCGGGCGTTTCCTGCAAGCGCCGTCCACCGGTTTCACCGCTATATTGCAGAAGCATGCGCTGGCACAGCAATAGACAAATATAAAGAAATGTTAATGCGTTCTCCGCGTAGTTCGCCGCTAGATGAGCTTGATTATGGGCTAGGCCGCAACTTTATCGAAGGCCTATGCATTAGCGGAGGAATTTTCATGAGACGAACAATCATCGCCGGATTAACTGCGCTCACCTTGTTGAGCCCGGCATTGAGCTATGCCCAGCAATCGCCCGCCCCGCAGGGGGCGCCGGAGCACGAGCATTGGCGGCCAAGTCCTGAGGACTTAAAGGCGTTCACCGATGCACGCATTGCAGGTCTGAAGGCTGGTTTGCAACTCACGCCGGATCAGGAGAAGAAGTGGCCCGTGGTTGAGCAGGCCATTCGAGACGTGTCCCAAGCTCGCCAGCAGCGCATGGCGGCGTGGCATGAACGCGCAAAAAGCGAAGACGCTATAGCGCGCCTCAGGATGCGCGCCGATGCAATGACGCAGCGCGCCGCGGAACTCAAGAAGCTCGCCGACGCCGCCGAGCCGCTATATCAGTCTCTGAACGACGATCAGAAGCACCGGCTCCATTTCCTGGTGCACATGGCGATGGGCGACCACGGCGGTGGCTGGCGTCATCACGGCGGCGGAAACGGGTAGCTTGGCGAAAGGTCGCCGCACAACGCCGCCCGCTTCGCCGCGGACGGCGTTTTGTCATTCCTTATCGCGGGGGCTATCGACAGGCTGCAGGCGAATGGGTTTCCCGCTGCCCTCCACCTTTTGTGAAGCTGTGACGATATCGCCCGCCTTGACAATAAGATCGCGCACCGCGGCTACGCTTTCGGCCACCTGAACCCAGCCTTCGAGCTCGTTCATGAAGATATCGGACCCTCCATGGGCGCCCTTCCGCACGCGTTGGATGTCCTCAACGCAGATCAGCGTGATGTTCCCACCGGTGTCGTGAAGCTCGATGAACATAGAATTTGATCCTCCCGAACAGGCATAACGGCTCGCTTGCAAAGCCAGCTCCCTCGAAGGCCCCGACTTATAGCACTCCCGTGCGAAATGAGGCGCATTATTTTGCGGAGGCCGCCGCGGGCCCGTTCCCTGGAAAGCGCGGCTCCAATGCGCGGCGCCGTAGCTCTTCACCATTCGGGCGGGAATATTCCTCAGTCATCGCCGAGGATTCGCAGGGCGGCGCCGTTAGCCATACCTTTTAGAACCGCTCTAATTATAAAAGAAAAAGATTGCGCTCGCTATTTCCGAACACTAAAAATAATGAGTGTGGGCGATCTTTTATTCTATTCTCTCCTCGCGCGGAATTGGGATAGTTCGAAAGAAGTTATATTCGCCGCGCCGGCGCAGCGAGTTAGAAAACGAATACACCTAGCATGCGATTGAAACGGCTTTCGATATATCTTCTGGCGGGCATCCTCGCCGCGTTTCCAGTAAGCGTGCGCGCCGACGATCCGTTTGCGCTTGGCCTCACCCTTAAGGATCACGTGTTCGATCCTCCCGAGCTCAAAGCGCCTGCCGGAAAAGAGATCGCAATCACGCTGAAGAACGAGGATAACAGCTTCGAGGAATTCGATAGCGACTCGCTTCGCACCGAGAAGATTGTAACCGCAAAAGGAAAGGTTACGATTAAGCTGAAGCCGCTCGCCGCGGGCCGGTATCCCTTCCGGGGGGAATACCATGACGCAACCGCACAGGGCGTGCTGATTATCGAATAGGAGCGAAGAATGCTTGCCGCCGCAATTATCGTTTTCCGTGAAGTGATCGAAGCCGGCCTCATCGTCGGCATCGTGCTGGCGGCGACCAGGGGCGTCCGCTCCCGGACCTGGTACGTCCTTGGCGGCATTGGGGCGGGCTTGATCGGGGCCGCGCTGCTCGCCGCCTTTGCGGGCACGCTTTCGAATGCGCTCGAAGGCGTCGGTCAGGAGGTGTTTAGCGCCTCGATTCTCGGTGTCGCGGTCGTCATGCTCGGATGGCACAATGTCTGGATGGCGCAGCATGGCCGGGAGCTTGCGGCGGAGCTGACGGCGGCCGGACAGGCCGTGGTCGCCGGCAGCAAGACCTTGACCGCCTTGGCCATCGTCGTCACCGTGGCGGTTTTGCGCGAGGGCGCTGAAGTTGTGCTGTTCCTCTACGGCGTCGTCCTCGCAAACGGAGACAGCGGCTGGAGCCTGTTCACGGGCGGACTGCTGGGCCTCGCGGCGGGAGCATCGGTGAGCGCTCTGACCTATGCCGGGCTTGTGAAAATTCCGTCGCGCTATCTTTTCAGCGTGACGAGCATGCTGATCGCGTTCCTGGCGGCGGGCATGGCCTCTCAATGCGTCGCATTTCTGGATCGGGCGGAAATCCTCAATATCTGGAGCGGCACGCTTTGGGACACCTCTTGGCTGCTGCCTTCGAACGGCCTGGCCGGGCGGGTCTTGCACACGCTCATTGGATATGACGACCGGCCATCCATCATGCAGGTTATCGCATACATTGCGACGCTGACCACGATCCTGGTGGCCATGCGCGTGTTTGCGCCTGCTAAACGGAAGCCGAAGCCAAAGCTCGCCACTGAGGCGTCCGCGCCCGCGAAGCCGCGCGTCGCAGCTTGACGGAACAAGCTGCGGGCGGCCCGTCGCCGCTATCAGGCTTCAAAGTCACAAGCGGACTGTCAAATTTACTCTCCGCCTAGCTATCTGGCTCGACGCAGTTGAATGCCGCATTCAACCTACGGCGTGCAACGTCGTGCTGGCGCTTTGAACAGCGGATTGTGCGGGCGCCATTCCTGAGGGGCTGGTTCGGCCAAATGCCCAGCCCCATTGCAGATCGCAGGTTTAGCGCCGATGGCGATACGTAAAGCTTCATGTAATCGGCGTGAGGCTGCGCGATTGCAGGACACCTGACGCTACCGCGGCTTGTGACCGGGCGACAGGGTGAGCGATGCTCCTCTCCATCGCGCATCCAGCATAGTATTATACGTTCCCCAACGGCTACGCAGGACTCTGTAAATTCGCCACGCCGGTTTCTTAACCATTGACATGGCGTGTATAATTAGGAAGTAATAATGTGTACAATGGCCCTGCCTGGCTCAAGCTCCCATATCGCAGCCACCCCTGAAGCGGCGACTGACTCTATTGGCTCGCCAAGCGCCGGGACATTTTGGGACGCCATCATTGTGGGATTGCGGACATTTTATGCTCGATTCAAGTTGGCTTGCACGCACGCGTAAGTTGGTTTGTGGCGCCGCCGTCATCTTTTTGATGCTCATGACACAAGCCAAGGCGACTGAGCCCATCGAGTTGCGAGTCGCCGTGCAAATGCCGCCTGGCAGCACCCAAACCAACAACCTCGTTCTCTTCAAGAAGCGTGTCGAGGCAGCCTCCAACGGCGCTCTAAAGATCTCGATATTTCCGTCGGGGCAACTCGTCGAGGATAGCCAAGTGGTGAAGGCGGTCACGGCAGGCCAGATCGAGATCGGAGCGTCGCGCATCGGCCATTTTGAAAAGGCGGTTCCGGCAATCGGAATTTTCTTGCTGCCTTTCATGTTCAACACGCCGGGGATGCAGGAAACCGCGATGACCCCAGGAAGTCGCGTTCGGGGCCCCTTGGACACGGCGGTCCTTCGGGCAATGGGCGCGCGCGTCCTGTGGTGGGAGCCGTTCGGATCTTATGCCTTTCTTTCAAAAGGCGCGCCGATCACTTCTCCAAACGCCATGGCGGGCAAGACCGTGCGCGTTTTCGACGACATCTCCACTGCATTTGTTCATGCGTGTGGAGGAAAACCGGTCTACGTGTCAGGCAACGATATGTACGAAGCCTGCAGGACAGGCCGCACTGAGATCGGGCAGGTCCCGCCCACCGCGTTCGTGGCCCGGCGCTTATGGGATGTCATGGATCAATATACCAATGCGCGCCACGTCATTGATGCATTGTTGATCGTGATCAATGAACAGGTTTGGAAGTCGCTTTCGGCCGATCATCGTCGAATTCTGGAAGAGGCCGCTGGCGAATCCCAGAAGCTGGTGTGGGCTGAGTTGCAAAAAGTCGATATCGAAGTCGACGCGCTCGCCAAGCAACACGGCATAACAGGTGACAAACCTATCTGAAGACCAGGTCCAGGAGTGGAAACTGTGCTCCGAATTGCTGCTGGAAAGCTACCTGGACAGATCAGGCGCGCTTGGCGCAGAGGTGTTGGCTGGATACCGGCAACTTTTACGAGAACTCCTATCGGAGACCCGCAGCGGCGCGTCCATGAAGAACGGCGCTTCGGCGTGGATCGCTGTGTGAGTTGACGGCGCCTTGGGTCCAACTGACGTGGAGGAGATTTTCCGGTCTACGAAGCCTGAGACCTGCCGCGTCTCGCGTTTCCAGGCTCGAAGCTCCGGCGCGTGAGACCGAAGCGGCCGGACGTCAGACCACGCGAAGGGAAAGCTCAGCCAAAGGTGGGGGCTTGCCAAGAACCTTGCCTCGCGCAACTTTAGCCCATGCCCGAACTGCCCGAAGTCGAGATCATCCGGCGCGGCCTGGCGCCCGCCATGGAAGGCGCGTCATTCGCCGCCGTCACGCTCAACCGTGCGGATTTGCGCTTTCCATTCGGCGCGGATTTCGTGAAGCGGCTTCTACGCGAGCGCGTGTCCCGCCTCACGCGCCGGGCGAAATATATCATCGCTGAGACGCAAAGCGGGCTCGGGCTGGCCATGCATCTTGGCATGACGGGGCGATTTACGATACTGCGCAAGCAGGCGGAAAGCGCCGAAATGCCGGGCTCGTTCTACTACGATTACGATGCCGATCCGCGCCACGACCATGTGGTGTTCGGCATGAGCAACGGCGATGTCATCCGCTACAACGATGTGCGGCGGTTTGGCTATATGACGCTTTTTGCGGCGAAAGAGATGGCGGAGCACCCGCTCTTCAAAGATCTCGGCGTCGAGCCTTTGTCCAATGATCTCACGCCCGCCTATCTGGCGAAACGCGCGTCGGGCAAGGCGCAGGCGCTTAAAGCTTTTCTTCTCGATCAGCGCGTGATTGCGGGCCTCGGCAATATCTATGTTTGCGAGGCGCTGTTCCGCAGCGGTTTGCCGCCGGTGGCGGAGGCGGGCGTGCTCGCTCAAGGCAAGCGGGGCGCGGCGGCCGCGAAACGCCTTTGCGCGAGCATCAAGGGCGTGCTCGAAGATGCGCTCCTGGCGGGCGGGTCATCCATCCGCGATTATCGCAACGCCGATGGCGCGGGCGGCAATTTCCAGGAAAAGTTTGACGTGTATGGGCGCGGCGGGCAGCCTTGCCACAAGGCTTGCGGCGCGCATATTGAACGCAAAGCGCAGCAGGGCCGCTCAACATTCTTCTGCCCGCGCTGCCAAGCCAAGCTATGAGAGGAGACACCATGGCCTTCGAGACCGTCCTTTTCGAGAAGAGAGGCAAAACAGGGCTCATTACGCTCAACCGGCCGCAGGCTCTGAACGCCTTGAACGCGCAGCTCATCTCCGAGTTGAACCAGGTGCTGGATGCGTGCGAAGCCGATGAGGAAACCCACGCCATGGTTCTCACCGGCTCAGAGAAGGCTTTCGCGGCCGCGCCGACATCAAGGAGATGAAGGACAAGTCGTTTAGCGACGTCGTCATGAACGATTTTATCGCGCCGTGGGAGCGCTTGAGCCGATGCCGCAAACCGGTCATCGCCGCGGTGTCCGGCTACGCGCTCGGCGGCGGCTGCGAATTGGCCATGATGTGCGACTTCATCATCGCAAGCGAAACGGCCCGCTTCGGTCAGCCCGAAATCATGCTGGGCGTAATCCCGGGCTCGGGCGGAACGCAGCGGCTTGCGCATTTCATCGGCAAGTCGAAGGCCATGGACCTTTGCTTGACTGGGCGGCACATGGACGCAGCGGAGGCAGAGAAGTGCGGGCTTGTTTCGCGGGTTGTGCCCACCGCCGAGCTTGTAAATGAGGCCCTGAAGGCCGCGGAGAAGATCGCCAGCTATTCGCTTCCAGCCGTCATGATGGCGAAGGAATTGGTGAACCGGGCCTTTGAAAGCACTCTTGCCGAGGGGATCCGCTTCGAACGCCGGATTTTCCTGTCTCTCTTTGCTACTGAAGATCAGAAAGAGGGCATGGCCGCCTTTGCCGGAAAGCGCCCAGCTCAATTCAAGAACCGCTGATTTGATTTAGCGCAAAGCCATTGGACAGGCGGGCCTTCAACCGTTACGTTTAGTGACGACTGACGTAACATGCTTTCGGGGCCTGTTTGAAAACAATGTCGAGCCATACAGCAGAACGCGTCCACTTCAATCCCGGGAGGTGCGAAGCCTGCTTCATCCGGCATCGCGGAATATGCGGCGCTCTAACGGTGGAGCAGTTGGAGAAGCTCAGCTCAATCGCGCGCAGGCGCACGGTGCCCGCCAATCACTATATCTTCAGGGATGGCGACGAGGCCATTTCATTCGCCACAATTGTGTCAGGCGTCGTCAAGCTCATTAAGACAACCGCCGAGGGCGAACGGCACATCATAGGGCTTGTCTACGCGCCGGAGTTTTTGGGCCATACCTTCGCCGAGCAGCATCGGTTTTCGGCGGCGGCTGCGACAGAAGTCGATATGTGCACGTTTCCGCGCGCGTCCTTCAATCGCCTGCTGGATGAGTTTCCTGAGCTTGAGCGGTGGCTTTTCGAATTTACGGTCCAGGAACTCGACATCAGCCGCGATTGGACGCTGATGCTCGGCCGGAAATCGTCTTATGAGCGCGTGGCGAGTTTTCTCCTCATCATCGCGAAACGGTCGCGAAACGCCGGCTGCACGCCGATGGCCGAAAATTATGCGCAGTTCGAACTGCCGCTTACCCGCTCGGAGCTTGCCGATTACCTCGGGCTCACCCTCGAAACCGTGAGCCGGAAGATCAGCGGCCTCAAACGGAAGGGTTTGATCGAGCTTCGCACCACGCGCGAGATCGTTGTGCCGGATATCGAGCTTCTGGCTTCGGTGGCGAACCTGGAATACATCGGAGATGAGTTCGCGGGCCGGCGCCGTCTTGCGGCGCACCACGGGTGAAGGGCTTCCCCCGGAGCGCGAAACGCTCCGCAAATCGGCCGATCGCAGACTTGGTTAATTTTTAATGCCGCCGGCTTGTGTTTTCGCACATGGAATAAAGCCGCCAAAGCTCATACTGATCAGGCCGCCGGGGAATAACACCGGGAGCCACGATAATGGCGATTGCCCGCGCAGTCATTGGCATCGCTATCCTATTTATCTGCGGCCCCGGCGGCGTCTCCTACTTTCCTTGGATCGTTTTTACATATTTTTCGAGTTCAAGGACGGCCTGGTTTGCATAGGCGGCGCCGCATTCATGCGCGAAGATCGCCGCCCAGACCGGCATCGCTTTATCCCCGTCGCTTTTTTTCCCGCCGCCATTCCGGAGCATGTCAGCAACGTGCCCCGACGGGAATTGGCCGTTTGTGCGAGCGGCCAGCGTCGTGAGATCCGGCGGCGTGAGGTTCAGCGCCTTGGCTAATGGCCCGCCGCCCTTGCCTCCGGAGCCGTGGCACAGCGTGCAGTTTTCGGCAAAGAGGGTTGGCCCGGAGATCGCCGCCAGCGGCTCGCAGCCTTCGGGCGCCGTTTCCTCTGCGCAAACGCCGAACGGCAGCGCGAGTGTGACGGCGGCTCCAACTATCAAGGCTCTCATTCGCTTTGGCATTGCGCCCAGCTCCTTGAAGACGAATGTAACGCAGAAGCAAAACGCACTGATTCGTACCTGGCGCCAGATGACAATGCGCTTATCCTCTCGCTTTTATGAGTTTGTGGCCAGGCGGCGAAGCGTTAAATCAAGCCGGACAAGAAAGGAAAGCAGCCATGATCCGTGAGAAGATTGCTGAAATCTTGAAAGACGCGATGCGGGCGAAAGACGAGGCGAAGACAACAACGCTGCGCATGGTGAACTCGGCTATCAAGCAGAAGGACATCGACGTGGCGCGCCCCCGCGGCGATCAGCAAATCAGTGAGGAGGAGATCCTCAATCTCTTGCAAAACTTGATAAAGTCCCGCCGCGAATCAATCGATCTTTATAAGCAAGGCGGAAGGCAGGACCTTGTCGATAAGGAGAGTTCCGAAGTCGCCATCATTGAGCAATTCCTGCCGAAGCAGATGAGCGAGGACGAGACAAGGGAAGCCGTGCGCGGGCTGATCGGCTCGCTTGGCGCGAGCAGCATCAAGGACATGGGGAAGGTGATGGCAGCCCTTAAGGCGAAATACGCCGGGCAGCTCGATCCCGCGAAGGCAAGCGCCGTCGTCAAACAATTGCTTTCGCCTTCCTAAGAGAATGCCCGGCCATGACGGTGGCGCACATTTCGCCACCGCAACTACAGGCTCAAGCGGCCCGGCGGATTTGAGGACTGTCGAGCGGCGCGAAGAGGGCTGAGATATCGGCCTCGGTTAGATCGAGCCCCGACCTGGCGACACCGGCGAACAGAGCTTCCGCAAGGGCGGCCTTGCGCGCCTTGAGGATTTCGATTGCGGCCTCGATCCCCTCCTCCACCATCAGCTTATAGACGAACACCGGCTTGTCCTGACCGATGCGGTGAGCGCGATCTGTGGCTTGATTCTCAACCGCAGGGTTCCACCACGGATCGTAATGGATCACCGTATCGGCGGCCGTCAGGTTAAGGCCCGTTCCACCTGCTTTGAGGCTGAGGAGAAAGAGCGGAACCGCGCCCGTTTGGAACGCCTTGACGGGGGTTGTGCGATCCTTGGTGTCGCCGGTCAGCGTCACGAACGGGATTTTCGCCTTATCGAGTTCGGCCTGGATAAGCGCGAGCATGGATGTAAACTGCGAAAAGATCAGGATCCGGCGCCCTTCGCTGACCATCTCGGGAAGCATCTCCATCAGACGCTCCAGCTTGGCGGATTGCTTGACCTTCTGCGCCTGCGGCATCTTCAAGAGACGCGGATCGCAGCAGATCTGACGCAGCTTCAGAAGCGCATCGAGGAATATGATGTGGCTCTTGGCGAGGCCCTTCTTGGCGATCTCGTCGCGAACTTTTTTGTGCATAAGCGAGCGCACGGTTTCATAAAGATCCCGTTGGGCGCCCTCCAGCCGAACATGCTCGACGATCTCGGTTTTAGACGGCAGTTCCTTAGCCACTTCCTGCTTCGTCCGCCGAAGCATGAAGGGTTTCAGCCGTTGGGACAGGAAGGCTTGGGCCGCCTTGTCGCCGAGTTTCTCGATGGGCGTCCGGAAGGTGCGCCGGAACGCCGTCTCGTCGCCGAGCAGGCCCGGCGAGAGGAACTCGAACAACGACCAGACCTCGCCGAGATTGTTCTCAAGGGGCGTGCCGGTGAGCGCCAGCCGATGCCGCGCATTGATTAGGTGGGCGATGCCTGAGATCGCCGCCTTCGGATTCTTGATCGCCTGCGCCTCGTCGAGGATCGCGGCATGGAATTCGTGCTCCAGCAGCACGTCGCAATCGCGCATCAGCAAGGGATAGGTGGTGAGAACCAGATCGTGGCTGCCGATATTGCCGAATGCCTGCTTGCGCTCGCTTCCCCGCAAGGCGAGCACGGACAACTCGGGCGCAAAGCGCTCAGCCTCCGCCTGCCAGTTCGGGAGCACGCTCGTCGGCGCCACGATCAGCGCAGGCTTATCGAGCCGGCCTTGCGCTTTTTCCAGCGCGAGGAACGCCAAGGCCTGCACTGTCTTGCCAAGGCCCATATCGTCCGCGAGAACGCCGCCAAAGCCCGTTTCACGCAGAAAATCGAGCCAGGCAAGGCCGTCACTCTGATACGGGCGAAGGTCCGCTTTGAAGGAGGCAGGCGGCGCAACTGGCTTCGGGCCTCGTCCCTGACGCAGGCTGCGCCCAAGGGCGGTAAGCCGCCCGGCGCTCGCCGCCCATGCCACCTCGGTTCCGGCGCCATCGGCGAATGAGGCAAGGCTAGCGGCCTCGGCGCGATGCAGCCTCACCTTTCCGCCAGACAGGCGGTCGGTGCGCGGACCGATCAGTTGCATAAGCGACTTCAGCAAAGGCGCGAGCCGTTCTCCGGGCAAAGGCAGAAGGCGGCCATCGGGAAGCGTATGGTAAAGGTTAATGGCGTCGCAATGCTCGATGAATGTCTTCTCGGCCTCGGGAGCGGGCGAATGCGCGAGCCACGCAAGTTCTTTCGGCAGCGCGGCCAGGAGGCTGGTCAAATGTGGAATGAGATTGAACCTGTGCCCCTCGAATTCGACGCCGAGTTCGAACGAGAACCAATCGATCCCCGAGCCTTCGCCGATGTCGGCCCACCAACCGGTCTCGCCCTCTGCGATGCGGTAGGGATAATCTTGCGAGTACTCGATCTGCCAGCCCTCGGCGATAAGTTCGGGGATGCTCTCCGCGGAAAAGGCCAGGAAGCGGCTCGAATTGTCGAATGTCGCGAGAAACTCATAAGCGTTGAACCTTCCGCCAGGAGAGATACACAGATCCCGTGGTTGCCCGGACGTGACATCGAGCGGCGTGTCCTTGATCTCTTTCAGATTTAGCTTTTCCAGCCGCTTGGCGGCCGCCGCCTCCACCTTGAAATTGCGGGGCATCAATAGAAGCTCGTCCGCCATAAAACGCTGCAGCGTCTCATCCTTCGCATGGACCGGAACGATCTCGCCCTCATAGTCGAACGAGAGCCGCGCAAGCGGCAGTTGGAAGCGGCCTTGGTGGCGCTGGTCGCGGCCATACCAACTGAAATGCGGCTTGATCCGCACTTCGGCCAGCATAAGGCTGAGCCGCGGGACGGGCTTGATGCGCCGCACCTCGGTTTTCGCCGGAGTCGCAGGAAGCGGCATCCGGCCTGCAAGGCCTATCGCATCGAACCGTTGCTCCAGGGCGCCCGCGAATGCGGCTGCCTCCGCCGGGTTCACTTCGGGCGCGGAGGCTATCCGGACGGCGAGCGAGCCGGGCAAATCGCAGTCTATTGGGCCGGAAAGACCGGCTTCCACGTCAATGTAATAAGGCGGCGCAACCGGAGCCACCACGCCAAACGGCCTCTGCTCGCCATCGCCTTCTTCCGCTTCGAACATAAGGCGTTGCCGGCCGTTCGGCTGTAAAAACCATCGAGGGACGGCCCGGCGTATCTGTCCCTCAAGCAACATCGCGCCATTCACGTCGCCATACCGGCACCGTTCAGTCGCCATAACCTTGCGCAGCAGCCGCGCCCCCGCGGCATCGGCCGGCAGGCCAATGCGCTGCGTGGGCGATCCTGCCTTCTGGCGCGCCAGCCAAGCGAGTTCGCGCAGGATTTCGAGGTCGTCAGGTCTCAGATACTTCGCGGGTTGATAGGTAAAAATATTGCCCGGATTATAGGATTTTGCGCCTGCTCCAAAGCCGCCGCCTTTCAAGAGCGTCACGGTCATCGGGCTGATGAAGGCGGCGCCATGCGGCTCCGCTTTGACTTCCAGCACGTAAATCATGCGCTGCCTGACTTCGGCGGGGTAGTCGCCTTCTTTATCGGCGTTTGCGGCCACATCGACGTCGTCGAGCCACTTCAGCAGGCCAGCCGATAGCGCGGAGCGCCCCTGATCGCCGTTACCTGCGCTGGCGGCTAACGGCTTGCTTCCCGATGCTAGCTCGTTGACGCGCGCGCTCCGAAGGGCTTCGAGGAGAACGGCCGCTACGTGTTTGCAATTCGCGCCCACGGGACAGGTGCAGGTCCCGTGAATGACGGCGCCGCTTTTGCCAGGGCGCAGCGTGATCATCTGCCGGTAAGGCTTTCGCTCGCTGCCGCGCACCCGGCCTACGATTACAGCGCCAGCGCTGTTGGAATCGGCGTCGATCACCGCCCCTCTGGAATGCAACTCGCGGCCGCGCTCCATGCTGCCGGGCTTCGATCGTTCGCGCAATATCAGCTTCGTCAAATGCCACCACTGCACACCCCCGCCAGTCAGGCAAATCATTGCCCAAGCAGCAATCTTAATCGGCGACGCCAAAAAATCGCGGCATCCTCTTCTGCGGCTACGCTTAAAGATGTGGATCACGAAAGCTCTTTGCATGATGCCGGGAGGGAGCGCTGCGTTTCCGGCGATATGCAGTCTAAGTGCGGCGCGGGGCGGCAAGGCGGCGCGAAAGTGGCGCATTCTTATACAATCGTCAGGTAAGTGAACGCTTCCGCTGCCGTTCCGGCAAAGGAGCGTGTGAAAAATCGGCTTGATGCTCCGCCGAGGTCGTCATGGCCGCACTTGACGCAAGAAGTCCGGTTTAAATCTTAAATAAAATCAACGACCGGCACGTCATGCATGATTTTTGCGGTAATCGCGAGCGAACTCTCTCTCCCATCGCATCCACTTGCGGATGCGATAACTTTTGCTGGGAGAGGGCTTGGGTGTGGGGTGAAGCGCCTTATAATTCAGTGGTTACCCCTCATCCTGTCCTTCTCCCAACAAGCACGTCTTGGCGTGCTTGCAACTCAGAATTATCGCGTTTGCAAGCAAACGCGATGCGGAGAAGGAACCCTGTGGCGCCGTCTCGCAAACAAGAGGGCTTTTCTCAAGCCGTTGGTTCGCCGCCAGATTTAAACCGGATGCTCTTGCGCTTGACGCGGCTATCCAGAGAGAAAGGCTGCAGATTCAATGTTTCGCAAGACACCAAATGAAATCAGAGTTTGGACGATCGGCATTAGACCTCAGTCCAGCCGCTCAACTCGCGTTTGACGATGCTGGATAACGCCGTGATGCTTTCAGGGGTGTCGTTCAGGCAGGGGAGCGCAGCAAACTGCTCGCCGCCATGCTCTTGGAAGATTTCGGCGCCCTGAATGCCCATTTCCTCTAAGGTCTCGATGCAGTCGGAGGAGAAGCCCGGAGTTATCACCGCCAAGCGCTTCACGCCGCTCTTCGCCAAATTCTCTATTGTGTCGGCGGTATAGGGCTGCAGCCATTCCGCGGAGCCGAACCGTGACTGAAAAGTGAGCAAAAGCTGCTTTTCTGGCCATCCCAACGCGTCCCGCAGAAGCCGCGCCGTCTTTGCGCAATGACAGTAATAGGGGTCGCCCTTCTCGACGTATCCGATGGGAAGGCCGTGGAACGACGAGATCACCACTTCCGGCTCAAAATCGAGCGCGGCTAAATTCGCAAGTGTGGAGGCGGCCAGGGCATCGATATAGCCGGGGTCCTCGAAGTACGGCGGAACGACCCGGATCGATGGCTGCCACCGCATGGTCTTGAGGGCGTCGAAGGCTTTATCGCAGGCGGTCCCTGCCGTCGCCGCAGAATACTGTGGATAGAGCGGAAACAGAAGAATGCGGTCGCACCCTTTCTCCTGAAGCGCTTCGAGTTCGCGAACTAATACTCGGCTTGCCATATCGCATGGCCCAATCGACTTCGATTGGGGATCCCTCGCCAGAAACGCGCCGATCTTGTCGCACTGAGCGCGCGTAATCGTTCGAAGCGGCGAACTCGTCCCTCTCGCAATTCCAGACCGCCTTATAGGCCTCGCCCGAGGTGAATGGCCGTTTGGAAAGAACCACGATATTCAGGATCAGCCACCAGACAAACGGATTGATCTCAATCACGCGCCGGTCTGACAAAAACTCCTTCAAATAGCGGCGCATAGGCCAATAGCTTGTGCCGTCGGGCGTGCCAAGATTGAGAAGCAAGACGCCGATGCGGCCGTAGTTCACAGCGGGATGATCCGGTGGCGCAGCAAGAGGCGCGCGCGCCACCCCCCAAAAACGCTGCGGCATTAAGTTCATCCCGAAGCCTCCCCTTCAGACGCGACCTACCGTCGCAGCTTGCGTGAACTGTTTTCCGTCCGGAAGACTATCACCCTTAGCGTGCCGCACGGCCTGTGTCATCCTAACAACGCATGGAAAAGCTCAACAGATCAACGTTTGCGCCACGCCGTGATCAAGAATCCATGACGGTGCAGAATAATGATCTCTCGGCGCGTGTGCAAACGCAGGCTTAGCGTTAAGCCATATTAGACTCAAAGTCCTGCACAACTATTACGCGTTGTCCGGCGAATAAGCGCAAAAAATTGGCGGCGCCTAAGCCTATCAGGAGCGCCGGTCAGCGCCAATGCTCCGCGATCCAAGGAGTGGGCCGAACGCGCTTATAGAACATGTGATACCAATGATCGCGCGGCCAACGGCCCACCAGGGCTTCGTCCGGATCGGGCTTTCCCGTAAAGGCCACAACTCTCGTTCCGTCAGGCAGATGGGGCGGCACGAAAAGATTGAGAGGCCAAGCTGGGATAAGGCTGTGCTTGAAACTCACGCACCAGGCGTCGGGCCAGAATTCCATGTCCCTGATTTCACGCGAGATAAACGTCTGACTGTTACTGTGACGCGCGAGAACATCCGCGCACTCGTTCATGATCCGGTCGTAAAGATAGGTGTGAGCGCCAACCTCAAAACGGTAAACGGACGTGTTCCCGATCCGCTCGCCCGGCTGCGTCCAATTGCGCGCCACGCAATAATGCCCGGGCTTGTGGTCGAAAAAATCGTCGAGACCGCCAGTGACGACAACGTCGAGGTCGAGATAAAGGACTTCGCCGGAAATTCCCTCAAGCTCCTTCTGCCAGAGCGAAATTTTCCGCCATGGGAACCAGCGCCGGTATTCGGGCAGCTCGATATGCGGCAACGGGTATGTCTCAACAGCGCTCGTAATGCCCTCCGCATCGTCGGTGTAGCATACGAGACGGGTTGGACGGGCAGTGTGCCGCTGAACCATGGAGTAAAGCCGGTTGACGTAGTCCGGGCCGTATCGATTGCCCCATTTCATGCAAATAACGGTTTGGCTCATCCTCGTCTTGTCCTGCGATCGCCTCATGCCAGTCCGGCGCGCTGCTTATAGCCGCCCCGCCGCAAGCTGTCACGTTGTCTGCTGAGGATGATGCATAATGGCAAACCGCCGGGATCCGAAAGGCGAGCGGCCAGCGTGGTGGAAGGTTGGCGTGGCCCCGTGGACCTCCTCAAAAGACATAAACTCTCAGCGGCGTCGCCCAGCTTGGCCAACATCTTGAGCGCCGCGTTCTCAGGATAGCCCGAGCGCCGAGTGGATTTCGATGCTTAAGGCGGGAGCTGACGATTAGAGCCTTTGCGCAAAGGTCCGATATGTGGCCATAAAGCAGTAGTGGACGTAGGCTATTCGCAGTACTCTGCGATTTCTTCGTGCGGCAGAAATAAGTATATTTACGGTGATTTGTCGTGGTGGATGCATCAAACGTTACATTTTGCTCTGCATGGCCGCCACGCAAGCTATGTCCAATTACCGCGCTTGCCCAGCATTATGGCGCGCGCGCTCGGCTCTTGGACTGGTTGAGAAGTCTATACGTAGATGCTTACTTTGCGGTAACATAAGCTATGCGTATTTGTACACGCAATCCTGACGCCAAGGAGCCAAAGCTAGCCGTTTGGAAGGGCGAGGCCATATGCCGGTGACCAACCCTGTAAGGTGTATTCTGAGCGAGCGTGACAAGGAGGTTCTGTTGCATATCGCGGAGGGGCTCAGCGACCGGGAGATCGCGGCCAAGCTCAATCTCAGCCCGAAGACGATCAACTTCCGTGTGGAGGAGATGAAGCGCAAGCTTGACGTCAAGACGCGCGTTCAGGTCGTGGCGATCGCGTTGCGCCAGGGCTGGATATACTAGTACGCCCCGCGGGAAGTCCTGCCTATATGCGGCGCGCTCCGAAACGCCCGCCATTGTCATGGCCGGGCTTGACCCGGCCATCCAGCAACACATTGAAAACACGCATTTTCCTGCTTCCTGGATGGCCGGGTCAAAGGGCGGCCATGGCGAGGCGCATGGCTCACCCGGAGGGAGCCGCCTTAAATACGCAAAGCACGCTGTTCCCGCTCAAGTTTTCCGGTACGGCATAAGTTCAACTGCCGGATTTAGGTTGATGGAATCAAAAGCGCAAAAGCGCGCTCTAACTCTCTGTTTGGCCGTGCGTCTTATCGGAAAACTGCTTCATGCTTTTCCGGACGCGCTCTAAGTTGCGCTGACGCGCGCGGCAAGCAGCCGGCGATACTGCCTCAACGAGACTGCCGACAAGCTGAGCGCCTGGTCTCGCAGAATCGCCACTTTCCAGTGGATGCTTCCCCTGATCTCCTCGCATGGCAAAACGTACTTCCGCCAATCGGACACGTGCTGCTCGTTGTAGAACCCGGCCGGCGTGGGGCAGGTGAGTATCGCCTCGCCCGCGCGTAACTCTTTCACAAGCGCCGCGGGGGCGCCAGCTTCTATCGCAATCTCGAGTTGGGCGCGCATCCGATCTTGGTTGTTGATCCATGCGATGGTGACCTGACCTGCCTCGTCGACCAGCATCAGGCCCGGCGGAGATGGCAGGAGATAGTGCTCGACCGCGCGGATGCGCTCGGCGAGCTTGTGGCGCCAGCTCGCTATCCCTGGATCGTCGAGGAACGCCGTGTCCTCAAGCTTTGCGATGGGTTCGAGCGGCGCGGTGATGTCCCTGAAGTAGCTGTACTGCAGCTCCCGGATGATCCGCTTCAGTTTGTCGGGCAGGTCCGGGTCTTGCTTGACCAGGAACAGATTAATCAAACCCTCGTTGAAGGCGGCGACGGCCGTCGAATCTCCGGCCTTGCCAGTCAGCAGAACCTTCTTGACCGGCAGGTGCTTGACCTTCTGGAGGAGCTCGACGCCTGTCATGCTCGGCATCGCAAAGTCGACCACGACCACGGAAATGCGTGAAAAGCGCGCGGGATCGCGGGCCATTGCGGCGATGCGCGAGGCTGGCAGGCGAATGACAGGATCAGCCGCCGCCCCTTCCTCAACCGGAGCGCGATTAGCTTCTTCAATCGTCAAGCCGGTCCGCTCCGCGTCCTTGAGAAGGCGCTGAATGGCTTGCTCCGGCCGCTGCTCGGTTGCACACAGCGTGACATCGGCATAATTGTAGTCGAAGCTGTCGAGGAAGAGCCGGTCATCATCGATGACGAGGCACGTCGTCGGGTGGTAGAGGGGCAGCAAGGCGCTCATAAGTCCAGTCCTGATCCTTGGACGCCAGGGCGCTCACAAGGCACTTCCGGCAGCTTAAGCCGGAACTTTATAATTAGCGCACGTGATATCGTGCAAGCGAAAGTTCTTAGTCGTGCGACCTGGCATAATGACCGGCGGCAAACGCCTGAGGGGGCGGCCCTTACTCGCGCTGCTGCGGCGTCTTGTGCGCCGTCTTCGTAGTGCGTATGTCGAATACCATGCCGTCGCGGCGTTCAAGCTGCCGGCCCTTGGCCTGCTCGCGGTTATAGCCTTCCCATTGTATTATTTCATCTGGACATATGCTTTTCCGCAACCTTACGAGAGCTTGCCGCTAAGGCTTGCAGGAACGGTGCTCTGCGTGCCAGTGGCCCTCCGGCGCCAATGGCCCCGGCGGCTCATGCCGTATTACCTAGCGTATTGCTATCTAGCCGTCCTGTTCGCAGGACCGGGATTTTTCACGCTAATGTTGCTCATGAACCATGTCAATAGCGTCTGGCTGATGTCGGAGACCGTGATCATCATGTTCACGTTTCTGCTCTACGATCTCGCCAACGGCGTTCTTGTCTCGATCGTGGGAGCGGTGATCGGGCTGATCGGCTATGGGCTACTGTCCGGGTGGGCCCATGTTCCTGCAGAATTTCTGCTCGCCCTCCCTATTTACGGCTTTATCCTTAGCGCTGTAGTTTTCCTTTCGCACAGCGAGCGCGTGATTGCGCGTGAGAAGCTCATGGCGGCGCGCGCTCTGGCGAGCACCATTGCACATGAGATGCGCACGCCTCTTCTTGGCATCCGGCTCGACGCCAGCAAAACCGGCGACCACCTCGGACGGCTGATCGCGGCCAACCAGTGGGCGCGGGAGCGTGGCTGCGAAGACAGCCTGAGCGATCGCGATATGGCTGGACTTAGTGTCGCTCTACAACGCATAGCAAAACACGCTGTCGCCGCGAACCTTGTCATAGATATGCTCCTCGCCAACCTCAAGGATGAAAGTCATTCCCAAGAGCGGGTAAAGTTCTACGCCATCGCCAGCACCATTGAGGAGGCGATCGGCCGTTTTCAATTCCGCCCCGGCGAGCGCGAGTTGATCAGGGTTCGCATCTACGACAACTTCATCTACCAGGGTGTCGAGTTGCTTATGATTTACGTTATTTTCAACCTCGTCAAAAACGCGCTCCGGGCGATCGCGGCGGCAGGAAAAGGGCAAATCCTCATTGAGGCGAGAACGGCGCCGGCCGGTCACTTACTCTCGGTCAGCGACACCGGCCGCGGCATCGAACCTGCGATACTGCCCTATATCTTCGTACCGTTCACGACCGCTCACGCGGAAACCGGCGGCACCGGCATCGGTCTGTCCTTCTGCCGCCGTGTTGTGGAGGGTTTCGGGGGCAGCATATTTTGCTCGTCGGAGCCTCGCAAGGGCACCACCTTCGAAATCAGGCTGCCCATCATCGAGGCGAAGACGCTGGACGCGGCCGGCGCCGCGTCCAGCTTGTCAAACCCCGCTCAGGCCGCGAGCGCGATCGGCTGGCCGGTCCCGCGTGTCTGACGGCCCCGGCGCCGTGTGGACGGCCACGATTTCCAGACCGACTTCGTCCCTGATCTCTGCGCATACAGCCAACACGCGATCGAGCTCGGCTTTGATCAGTCCGCAATTCACTGTGAAGCGGATGATGCAGCGTTTTGCAGCCGTGGCAGGCGGCAGGAAGATGGCGCCGAAGATATCGCGTTTCTCCAGCGCATCGCGCAGCTTGACTGTCTCGAGTATCTCCCCCGCCTCTAGGGCGATGATCTGCGCCTTGGAGAGATCGACGTTGTAGCCCAAGCCGTCTAGGCCCTGGATAAGGTAACGATGATTGCTATGCAAGAGGCGCTGCCGCCAAGGGTCGCTGGCGAAAATATCAAGGGCGGCATTATATCCCGCCACCTCATGCGCCAGCACTTGTGTGCTAAAGATCGTAGGCAGCGATTCGTAGCGCAGAAACTCGGCGTTGCGCTGTGTGCATACGACCAGGCCGCCGCGGCTCGCCACCGCCTTGGACAGGCCTACGGTTCGAAAGTGTACGCGATCGCTGAGACCACGCGCCGCAACAAGGCCGGCGCCGCCGGGCCCGTGCGTGCCGAAAGAATGCGTCTCGTCGACGACCAGCGCGCATCCGCGCCGCTCGGCGACCTCCACGAAATCCTCGAGAGCCGCAAAGTTGCCGTCGATGCTATAGAGGGCGTCTATCGCGATCACGCCGGGGCCAACCTTGCCGATCAAGCGATCGAGATGCTCCGCATCGTTGTGGCGGAATGGCGTGGGCTTGGCGCCTGCGCTTTTCACGCCTTCCCACAACGACAAATGCGCCTTCATGTCGAGGAACACAGGCGTATCGGGCCCGCAAATCGACTGGATCAGACCAACATTGGCGCAATAACCTGAGTTTGCGAGCACCGCGGCTTCCGCGCCCATCAGGCGCGCCACGCGCTCTTCGAAAGCATTGAGACCGTCCGCCTCATGATGGACGAACACTCTCGACACTGAGTCCCCGTGGCCGCGGGCTTGTAATGCGCGAACCTCGGCTTCGATCACGCGCCGCTCTCCGGCGAGGCACAAATAGTCGTTGCTGCGCAACTTGATCGCGGACGGTCCGGGGCTCATGCCCTTCAGCGGATGCCGGCCTTTCCAGGTCGCCCCGAGCCGCTCACGATAGTAGCTTTCGACCCGGTCAAACAGGAATTTGGGATCTGGCGAAAGCGATTGGTGGCTTCGATTTAATTGCATGGTCATATGCAGGGTCCTCGCATGTGTTGTAGACAGTCTCAGTCTATCCAACAGATCGAGGTTTTGCTCAGGTTGAGTTCTCTCACGGCGCCATGAATTGCTGTGTTTAGGACGGTGCGGCGATGAGCTTGCGTTTCGTCAACTGCGCCTGTCATGGCGAGTTTTTCGGCCTGTCCCGGCGCGCAGATTGGCGGAGTTTTTATCCCAAAACCGGTGGCCACTTTTGGGAAACTCTGCTTAGCGCAGCTCACGTGCTGTGGGATGCCTGGCGCTTCGCCAGGCAAGGTTGCCTGGGCGCCTCGCTCTCATCGGCATAGAGCAGAATCTGCTTGACGAATTAGGTAAAAACCCGATGGGCGCCGGGGCCGGCTGTCCTACTAATGAGCTGGTGTTTCTTGAATTCTGCGGGTCATCGGGAAATGCGCAGCGCAGCGAGGCCGGGGTTGAAAGGCTAGGCGAATAGCGAGGCATCAGCTCGCTCTTCTCGATCTAGTCTTATAAGTAATAACGAACAGAGTTGAATGAGTACCCGCGACGGGGAGAGAGCAACTACAATCATGTTGGAGATGTGTGAGAACGAGCGCGATTTCGCGGACCCGATTGAAGAGTTTCAAAGCGCACTGATCCTTGCATACGAACACGCGCTTGAGCAGGGTATAAGCCCAAGCGACGCCCTCGCAGTAATCCTCGAATTGGCTTCATCAGAAATTCAGCGGCTGATCACACCACACCTGGACTAGATGAGCAGGCGCCACGGAAATTCGTAACTGTGTTCGAGGCTTAAGCGGAGCACGGTTCCAAAATCGGACGGACCCGGAATAGAGCCGCTTTTGCGGTCGCGGCTGGCGGAAATGGGTTTAACCGATTAGGGAAAGGCAAGTCTTGTGCCGCCAGCGCTCGTGGGGTAGAGACGCGCATCCCTTTGGCCGGCGCGAATGGTTTCATGAAGATTTGGGGTCACTATAGCTTTACCGGCGCCGTCCTCGCCGCCGCGGCGCTCCTTTGCGACCAGCTCCACAAAGCTTGGATGCTCGCAATCTTCGATGGCGCTCAAAAGGCGAAGATCACCGTTACGCCCTTCTTCGACCTGGTTCTCGTCTGGAATCCCGGCATCTCTTATGGCCTCTTCAAGCAGGATACCGATGCGGGGCGATGGGCGCTTATCGCCTTTTCGGCGGCGGCGGCGCTCGCGTTGACTTATTGGCTTGCGCATCTTCAAACGCGATTGGCGGCGGCGAGCGTGGGGCTCATCATAGGCGGCGCGCTCGGAAACGCGATCGACCGCCTGCGCTATGGCGCCGTCGCAGACTTTTTCTCCTTTCATGTATCCGGATTTAATTGGTACGTCTTCAATTTAGCGGACGTTGCAATCGTGGCGGGCGTCGCTGGGCTACTTTACGACTCACTTAAGTCGAGTCATAAAAGCGCCGGAAAACAAGCCTAGCAGCTTGGATTGAACGAGAATCGGGGCGGTTAACCATGTTCACAACGCGCAAATATGTGTCTGGCGTAGTGGCGGCTATCGCGCTCGGAGCAGTGGCCGCGGGCTGCGAAAGCGCAGGGCTCGGTGTCTCCATGCCAAATACCGGCATAACGGAAACCTTCGTCGGAAAGCCCGCGCCTGAGCCTAATCTTCCTGAGCGGCCACCGCTCGTGATGCCGCCGCCGAACGCAGCTTTGCCGCTTCCGGGCGAGAGACCTCAGGCAGCCGCGCTTAATAATCCCCAGTGGCCGGCCGACGCGGGGGAGGCCAAGAAGCAGGCGGCGAAAACCGGCGCGAACGATCAATGCCAGAGCGGCGGCTCGGCGAGCGATAAGGGGAACTGCAATCCAAGCTGGATTTATCGCGTCTTGCACCCTGATGATGAGAAGAAGACGCAGTAAAGTTTGTTGATGTTTGCCGGAATGGCCAGGAGATCCCGGCCCTTTTTTAAGTCGCCCAACCCCCCCTTCACGATTGAGTGAAAGCGGCATTATCAATCATTTCGCCAGCCAGGAAAGAGATACCGGTTTTCATTATCTTTTGTTGGCGCCCCGGCACTTAAGTTGCGGCGCAGGTGCTTGAAAGTTAGCGTTTAAAGTTAGGCTTTTGCAAAAAGGACTGGTTCGAAGTGGTTGCCGCAGCAGCTTCTCTTGCTGTATGGAAGTTCGAGAAAATCGATCGAAGCTAAGCTTGCTCAGGAAATGCCGTCCGGTTTGCGCGTGACGAGCAGGCTGGCGCTTAGTCCTTCACTTCCCCCGGTCCAAGGCAAGATATGGCATCCCAATCAAAGTCCTCCCTCCTCAACGCCAGCCTTATCGGCCTGCTAGTGTTGCTGCTTGCTTCATGCAGTGAGAAGCAGGCGCATGCGCCGGGCGCTCCGCCGCCGCCTTCGGTTTCCGTCGCCAACCCGGTTGAGAAAAAGGTGGTGGAATGGGACGAATATACCGGCCGCTTCGACGCCGTCGACACGGTTGAGGTTCGCGCCCGAATATCGGGCGTCCTGACTGAGGTGAAATTCACAGACGGCGCAATCGTCAAGAAAGACGACCTTTTGTTCGTGATCGATCCGCGTCCCTTTCAGCGGGTGCTGGACCGCGATCGCGCGACGCTCCAAGGGGCAAGAGTTCAAGTCGAATTCGCGAAAAAGGATTTGGAGCGCGCCAAACCCCTTATGGCGAACAATACGATATCGGAGCAGGGTTTCGATCAGCGCACCCAGGCGGTGAGGACGGCCGAAGCCAACGTGCTTTCGGCGGAGGCGAGCGTGAGGTCGGCGGAATTGGATGTGGAATTCACCCAGATCCGGGCGCCGATAACGGGCCGAATCAGCCGCAAGCTCATCAGCGAAGGAAATTACATTACGGGCGGCTCCGGCAGCGGCACGCTTCTCACCACAATTGTTTCCATCGATCCGATCTATTTCTATTTCGATATCAGCGACGCCGATTATCTGAAATACAAGCGGCTCTTGGAGCAAGGACTGCGGCCAAGCTCACGCGAAACCGCCAACCCGATCGAGGTGGGCCTCCAGGGCGACGCCGGTTTCCCGCTGAAGGGCCAAATGAATTTCGTAGACAACAGTATCGACCAAGGCACTGGCTCTCTTAGAGAGCGGGCTACGTTTCAGAACTCGAATGGAAATTTGGTGCCCGGGCTTTTTGCGCGCGCGAGAATCATTGGCAGCGCGGAGTACAACGCCATTCTCCTGCCCGACGCCGCCGTCGCGACGGACCAATCGAATCGTTTCGTGTTTGTGGTGGCGGACGACGGCTCGGTGAGTACGAAACCGGTGACGCTCGGTCCCATAATCGATGGCTTGCGTGTTATCCGCACCGGCGTCGCGGCGAGCGACTGGGTGATCGTGAACGGCGTTCAGCGGGCTCGCAAGGGCATCAAGGTCAAGCCTGAAAAGACCTCGATCGAGCAAAATCCCAAAGCGGCGTCGCTGCAATGAAGTTCAGCCACATCTTCATCCGCCGGCCGATTTTCGCGTCGGTCATCGCGATTTTCATCGTGATCGTTGGCGGCCTTGCCTACACGCGGCTGCCTGTCGCCCAATTTCCCGAGGTTGCGCCCCCGACGGTCACAGTGACAGCGTCCTACCCAGGCGCCAACGCCCAAATCGTTTCCGATACCGTCGCGACGCCCATCGAGCAGGAGATCAATGGCGTCGAGAATATGATCTATATGTCGTCCCAGGCGACGGCTGACGGCAACGTCTCGATCACGGTCACATTCGAACTCGGCACCAACCTCGATTTAGCGCAGGTTCTCGTTCAGAACCGCGTAGCCGTCGCAGAGCCGCGCCTTCCAGCCGAGGTGCGTCAAACCGGCGTGGTCGTGAAAAAGAATACGCCCGACATTCTCATGGTCGTGCATATGATCTCCCCGGATAATAGCTACGATCAGCTTTATATTTCGAATTATGCGCTGCTTCAGGTGCGCGATGTGGTCGCCCGCGTCAAAGGCGTCGGCAATGTGAACCTGTTCGGGCTTCGCGAATACTCGATGCGCGCGTGGCTCGATCCCGATAAAATCGCCTCGCTCGGCATGACGGCGACCGAAGTCGTTGACGCCCTCCAGCAGCAGAACATCCAGGTCGCAGGCGGCGCCCTCGGTCAGCCGCCGATGCCAAACGATCAGTCGTTCCAGACCAGCCTGCAGCTTCGCGGGCGGCTCGTCAAACCCGAGGAGTTCGGCGAGATCGTGGTCAAGGCTGGAGCTGGCGGCCGGATCACCCGGCTACGCGACATAGCCCGCGTCGAGCTTGGCGGGCTCGACTACACCACGAACGGCTTTCTCGACGGCAAGCCCGCTGTGGTTCTGGTGGTGTCGCAGACGCCCGGCGCCAATGCGCTTGAGGTTGCGAACTCGGTCAAAGACACCATGGCCGATATATCCAAGGGCTTTCCGAAGGGGATCGAATACCGCATCGTCTATAACCCGACCGAGTTCATCCAGCGGTCTGTCGATGAACTGATCAAGACGATTTATGAAGCGGTCGCGTTGGTCGTCATTGTCGTGCTTGTTTTCCTGCAAACCTGGCGCGCGACCATTATCCCTGTTGTAGCGATCCCGGTTTCGCTGATCGGCGCCTTCTTCGTCATGGCGGCGCTCGGATTCTCCATCAATAATCTGACGCTGTTCGGCCTGGTGCTGGCGGTTGGCATCGTTGTCGACGACGCCATCGTCGTGGTCGAGAACGTCGAACGCAAACTCGAAGAAGGCCTAAGCCCGCGGGACGCTGCTTTCTCCACCATGAACGAGGTCGGAGCGGCGCTGATCTCCATTGCGCTGGTGCTATGCGCGGTCTTCATCCCAACGGCGTTCTTGCAAGGGATTGTGGGGCAATTCTATCGCCAGTTCGCACTGACGATCGCCGTGGCGACGGTGCTATCGGCTTTCAACTCCTTGACGCTAAGCCCGGCGCTTTGCGCGCTCGTCCTCAAGTCGCGCGAGGAGAGGGAAAAGAAGCATCGCTTCGATCTCTCGTTTCTCACGAACTGGTTTTTCGACGGGTTCAACCGGATTTTTGGCGTCCTGGAGCATGCCTATTCGCGGTTTGTCGCGGCGATCGTCCGCGTTACGCCGCTCATGCTTATCATTTACGCCGGGCTGATCGGGACAGCCGCCTATCTGTTCGTGACCGTACCGCGAGGCTTCATTCCACAGCAGGATCAGGGGTATGTTGTCGTGTCCTTCAGCTTGCCGTCCGGCTCGTCGCTCTCGCGGACGAGCGAAGTGATCCGGAAGGCTCAGCAGGAGATTCTCTCGACGCCAGGTTTCGCCCATACGGCGGCTTTCGCCGGCTTTTCGGGAGCGACGCGAACTAACGCACCCGACGCTGGGGCTGTCTTCGCCATAGAAGCGCCGTTTGAGGAACGGGTAAAGCAAGGTCTTACATCGGCGAAGCTCGTGAACGATCTTCGGTCGAAGCTGGGGCGGATCAAGGAAGCGAATATCTTTGTGATCGCGCCGCCTTCGATACGCGGAATCGGCACAGGCGGCGGCTTCTCGATGTATATCCAGGATCGCCGGGGGCGCGGGTTGCAAACGCTGACCGAGGCGACATACGAGCTGATGGGGGCGGCCAACAAGACCGCGGGGTTGCAGGCGGTGTTCACAACCTTCACAGCGAACACGCCGCAGGTGTTCGTCGATGTCGATCGCGTCCGGGCGCAGATGCTGAATGTGCCGCTTCAGAACGTATTCGACACGCTGCGCATTTACCTCGGCTCCGCTTACGTCAATGACTTCAACGCATTCGGACGCACATACCGCGTGACAGCGCAGGCGGATGCGCCTTACCGCATCGACGAGGCGCGGATCGCACAGTTGAAGGTCCGCAGCGCAAATGGGGCGATTGTGCCCCTCGGCTCGCTCGCGACGTTCCGGCAGATCGCAGGCCCGCAGCGTGTGCCGCGCTACAACCTGTTTACCTCAATCGAAATGCAAGGCACGACCGCACCGGGGGTCAGTTCCGGCGAAGGCATCCAGATCATGCGAGATCTCGCGTCGCGGACTTTGCCCGACGGTATTGGCTACGAGTGGACGGACCTTTCGTATCAGGAGACCCATCAAGGGACGCTGGCCATCCTCATCTTCGGCCTTGCGGTGCTGTTTGTGTACCTTGCGCTTGCGGCGCAGTATGAGAGCTGGAGCATGCCGCTCGCCATCATCATGATCGTTCCGATGTGCCTTTTGTCCGCGATATTGGGCGTGTGGTCGCACGGCTCCGACGTCAACATCCTGACACAGATCGGCTTCGTCGTGCTGGTCGGCCTTGCGGCCAAGAACGCAATCCTGATCGTCGAGTTCGCGGCTCAGCTCGAAGCGCAGGGACGGGACCGCTTTCAGGCCGCCGTGGAGGCGTGCCGGTTGCGCTTGCGCCCGATCCTCATGACCTCGTTCGCTTTTACGCTCGGCGTTGTGCCCCTTTATATCGCCACGGGAGCGGGCTCCGAGATGCGGATCGCGCTTGGCACGGCCGTGTTTTACGGAATGCTAGGCGTCACGTTTTTCGGCCTGATTTTTACGCCGGTGTTCTACGTCGTGATCCGAAAGCTGTTCGGGGGTGTTTTGCACGGGCACGGCATGGTCGAAGGCGCGACCGCGCCGGCGGAGTAAGCGAGCGCGCCCAGGGATGGCGCGAGTTCGAGCCCGGCAATGACAATTAAACTAAGATGACAATGGAAGTGCTGGATCGCCGGGCGAGCTTGGCGGAGGGTTTTGCCGCCGCCTATCCGGACAATGTCATTCCCGATCTTGCCTCTTGGCGCCGCAAGGGCGAACGTTGCGCTCTTGTCACGCTTGTTGGCGTCGACGGCAACGCGCCGCGCGCGGAGGGCGCGCAAATGGCGGTCGCCGAAAGCGGGAAATGGGCCGGCTACATCTCCGGCGGCTGCCTCGAAAAGGCGATCGCGCTTGAGGCGGTGGCGGCGATCAAAGCAGGAAAGCACCGGCTCCTGCGCTACGGCAAGGGATCGCCCTATTTCGACATCCGCCTGCCATGCGGGAGCGGGCTCGATGTTTTTGTCCAGCCAACGCCGGACATGCGGCTGATCCATGATATGAGCCTTCGCTTGGGGCAGCGCCGGCCTTTCGCCCTTCGAATTGATCTAGAGACTGGCCGCGGCGAGCTTGAGACGTTGCCCGCAGCCGCAGACCTGCAATCCCATCGTGAGGCGAACAGCTTTCTTAGGACCTATATGCCGCAGGTGAAGTGCCTCATCGTCGGCTCAAGCCCCATAGCGGTGGCGCTATCGGAATTGGCCGCGTCCGCAGGCTTCGAGGCGGAGTTTTATGCGCCTGATCTGGAGATATTGCCCAAGCTGCCGAACCCGGTGAAACTTCGTGAGCTGATGCCGCGCGTCCCATTTCAAGCGGACCCTTGGACGGCGGTCATCCTCGCCTTTCACGACCACGATCAAGAGTTGCCGGTGTTTTCTGAAGTGCTTCGCAGCCCATGCTTCTTCATCGGGGCGATCGGAAGCAGGAACGCCCAAGCCGCGCGGGTGCTCGCCCTTGCCAAGGCGGGTTTCTCCGAAGAGGACATTGCCCGCATCAAGAGTCCGGCTGGCGTGGTTTCAGGGCTCAAAACAGCGCCATTCGCCGCTTTGTCGATCCTAACCCAAGTCGTGGCGACGGCCCGCGAGCATCGGATCGTTTCGTAGAGAGGCCCGTGAAACTCGGTCTTATCATGCTGGCGGCAGGGCTTTCGCGGCGTATGCGCGGCCCCAACAAGCTTTTGCAGCTCTATCGCGGCGAAGCGCTTCTTGCCCGTGCGTTAAGGGTCGCCGCGCAGATCGATTTTGCGGAACGCGTCGCCGTTACAGGGCGCGACGCCGCCGAAATCGAGGAGGTGGCGGCCTCATTCAATGTCCGATGCGTTCATAACGCCCATTACATGGACGGCCTGGGCGCGTCGATCGCCACCGGCGCATCAGCCGTTAGCCGGGCTTGCGACGCTGTTTTCGTCGCTTTGGGAGATATGCCCGATATTGGCGTTGGCGACTATCGCGCGCTTGCATCTTTTTTCAAGCCCGAAGCGATAGCCGTGCCGGTTCACCAGGGATCGCGCGGTCATCCCGTCTTGTTTTGCGCATCCTATCTTCCAGAACTCTCAGGCTTATCGGGCGACGAAGGCGCGCGCTCTCTTCTTTCGCGCCGCGCATCCTTCATCGTTAAGGTTGAAACCGGAAATTCCGGCGTTCTTCGCGATATCGATACCCCCGAAGACTTCCAACGCGCAAAACTTCAGCTTAAGCTCAGCGCAATCAAAGATGAGAGTGAAGCGTAGCATTGGCTTGCGAAGTTGCGGTGCTTCTTTAATATTCGTGCTATCAATGCTCGCGGAAGCCAATCTTCGGTTATTTGCCGTTTTTAGTTTGGGTGAGATCAACACATGGGAGGTCACCATGCAGAATACGCCTAATTTCGCCGAACTGCCCGATTCCATTCGCAGCATTATGAAAGCGAGCATCGAACAGGCGCGAAAGGCCTTCGATACCTTCGTCGCCTCTAGCGAAAAAATGATCCACGGCCTCGACACCTCTTCGGTTCCCGCTGCCGATGGCATCAAGCAACTGAATGAGAAGATCGCCGCCTTCACGAGGCAAAATGCGGAATCGAACTTCAACCTCGCCCTGCAGCTCACGGACGCCCGCCAATTGAGCGACATCGTCGAGCTTCAAAATGCGCATTTGCGTAACCAGATGGAAACTTTCAGCCGCCAGCTGGAAGAGCTTCGTGAGCTGACGGTAAGGGCGGTCAAGGACGGATCGGCTGAAGCGGCGAAGACGGTGCAGAACGCAGCCAGTTCGATCCCGTCCAATCCGTTCTACGGCGGCTGATCTTGAGCGTTGCCTCGCGGGAGGAATGGCTACCCTCAAGGCAAGGATTGCACGGTTTTTAGGCATTTCCGCTGAGAGACAGCCAATAATGGCTGCCTTCCTCGGCGGGCAACCGCAGCCCTCATGCGATGCGATTGGGCCGGGTTTTGACGCGGAATCGGCACAATCCTTGCTTATTTATTAGCCTGCAAGGCCGGGCAAAGGCTGGACGGCCGAGTGGTCTGAGTAAAAGGATGCAGGGCTATGAAAAAAGATCCTAAAAAGCGCGAACCGGCGATCATTAGGGCTTGGGCCGAAGAGGACGACAAGAAGGTCACCATCCAGATCGAAGACCGAGATGGCGAAACGCTTGCTTTCATTCAGCTCACTCCCGACAAAGCCTCCGAATTTTCCGACTGCCTTGCTATCTACGCGGCGAAGCTGAAAATGGCCGCACGTGAAAAAAACGCTCCTCGCAACACGGCGATGGGCCGGCCGCTCTCCTCTGCTAGAGCATGATCCGCAAAAGCATGCCCGCGGGATTGCCCCGCGGGTGGAAAACCGGGTTTGCCTTACAGAGCTCCTTTGAATTCCATCAAAGCGATAACGCTCTGAGGGAAGGCTCTTAAGCCTCTGAATTTCGTTCTTGGATTGCTTGCGGTGCGGCGGCGCGGCGGGTATATACAGATTGTCATGGTATCGGAGTGTAGCGCAGCCTGGTAGCGCACCTCGTTCGGGACGAGGGGGTCGAGTGTTCGAATCACTCCACTCCGACCATTTCAAAGGCCGAAAAAGCAATGACTTAAGCCGATCTTCAGTAAAAGGGGCAAAAGTCCGGGCAATTTCTTTCGAGAACACACATTACGTCATGGCCATCCAGACCACATTGAAAGATATGTGTTTTCTGCTCCTGGATGGCCCGATCGAGTTGATAAAAGCCGCGTGGGCCACGCGTACTCGATCCAGGCGCGCTGCACGGTACGCATGAGTTCCGCTTGCAGTAGCTCAGAAGGGCTTATCGTGGCCGAATCGCTTCTGCCAGTAGCAATAGGATTTCAGCCGGCAGAGAAAGCTGCGCTTCATGGTCCGCGAGGCCGCCTTCGCGTCGCCTTCGATGTTCAGCCGTCACACCATGCGACGCGCCGTTTAGCCGTAAGTGAAGTCCGGCTTGCTTTGTCCAACTTCTATAATATACCCATCGGGATCGCGAATGTAGCAGCGGGTCTCGCCGTACTTGTCCTTTGGCTCTGTGATAAACTCGGCTCCCCGGCTTCGCCATAGTTCATAGCACGCTTGAATATCGGCAACGCGGATATTCATAAAGCTGCTGACTTTATCGGGGTCGGCGGGGACGCTAAGCGTTACCGATGGTTTGTCGGGTGTCGGACCGCCCCCGACGTTGACAATGAGCCACGTGTTGGCGATCTGGATGTATCCTGGCGCGCCGCTGCTGTCGCCCCTGCTCAGAATGCGGCCTCCGAAGACCGTTTCGTAAAATCGAGCCGATCGTTCGATGTCGGCGACGGTGAGAAAGTGTGCCACGGTAAAGCCATCGGGCGGCGGCATCTGATAGCTTTTCTGCTCGACTTGTACTTGGTCCATGGACAACTCCCATTTCGGATATTGTACTTCTCTGTCGCCAGACCTCTTCTCGCACCATCTCCAGAAATGTTAATACGATTAATTTAGCCAGTTAAATTATTCTGATTAATACCCTTAATGATTCCTTGTCTCACTGCCGCCATGGCGCAACCGCCATATTGTTTTAGGCGCTGTTTGATCGATCCATCGGTTGCTACAATTGATATTTAAGCCTGTTTCACTGGATAGCCGCGTCAAGCGGCGTCACGCGCGGCTACAACAACGCCAGCGGCGCCAAACCCCGGAGTTTTGGTGCGGGGGAGCCATATTTCAGACGGCAGAACACCATGTTGGAAGGATACAGGGACCCTGCTCCACGATTGCCGCTCGCAGGGCGCGCCAGGTTAGCTTAGAAACGGAAGGGAAACTCTCATATCACAACATTATGACAATATTAATACGACTTCATCGATCGGTAAATCTTAGACCTATAACTAACGAAGATTTGAGCTGATTCAATTTTCTTTTTCGTCTATAAAAGAAGCTAAGTTCAAGAATGGCGGCCGGGTTTTTTCCTACCAGCCCCCTTCATGCTGAAGGACAGTATTGGCCTTTCCATCCGGAGAACTGAATGTGACGATAAGAAATTATAAATCGACTGGCGCTCGAATATCATGCTTACCTGACCTTGGCAGGATGGCGCAGTGCGCAGCGTTCAGGAAGTGATCGGGCCGCATTTCACACCCCACTCGATTGGGTTCCGGCTGCGGGGGTGCGCCGGTGCTGGCAAGAAATTCGACAAAAGGCTAAGATGACGTTATTAAGGCGGCTGCCACAGGGTTAATGTGGGGCATTCGGCGAAAGCGGGGGTATGGCTGGACCTTTGTTCGGTTCTTGGCGCGCGATAAGGCGCGCGTCGCGGGTGGCGAAGGGCGCCGCCGCATCAAAAGGCGCGCCCGCTCAATTCAACGAGAAATGGATTATGTCGGAAAGCATGCCACAAGCGAATGTATCTTTTCGTGCGCCTCACGCAGGCGATGCAACGAAGCCGGGCGGCAACGAAGCCGCCGAGCTGCGCGAGCTCGTTCTCGAGCACCTGATCTCCACAACGGGCAAGGATCGAAGTTCGGCAAGTTCGCGGGATTGGTTTATCGCGACCGCGCTTACCGTCCGCGACCGGATCGTAAAGAGCTGGATCGCATCGAAAAAAGCCGATTACGAAGAGAGCAGGCGGCGCGTCTACTACCTGTCCCTCGAATTTCTCATCGGGCGTCTGCTTATGGACGCGCTCAACAATCTCGGCCTCACCGCTCAAATGCGCGAGGCTTTGGCGGGCCTCGATGTCGATCTCGACAAGCTGCGCGAGATTGAGCCGGACGCGGCCCTTGGCAATGGCGGCCTTGGGCGCCTCGCCGCCTGCTTCATGGAGAGCATGGCGACGCTCTCGATAGCCGCTTATGGCTATGGCATCCGCTACGACCACGGGCTATTCCGCCAGGCGATCAAAGACGGCTGGCAACACGAATATCCGGAGGACTGGCTCGCTTTCGGCAATCCGTGGGAGTTTTCGCGCCCGGATATCAATTACCCCATCGGGTTTGGGGGCTCGGTGGAATCCCTCCATCACAGCTCCGTGGCGCAAATCTGGCGCCCCTCGGAGGTTATCGAAGCCGTCGCTTACGACATCCCCATCGCGGGGTGGCGCGGCGAGTATGTCAATACGCTTCGGCTGTGGAGTTCCCGCGCGCCTGATCCGTTGCGTCTCGACATGTTCAACTCCGGCGATTACGTGGCGGCTCAAACTGAGCAGGTGAGAGCGGAATCGATTTCGAAAGTGCTATACCCGAGCAATTCGACGCCCGCAGGCCAAGAGCTCCGTTTGCGGCAGGAGTATTTTTTCGCCTCGGCGTCGCTGCAAGACCTCATTCACCGTCATCTGAAACAGCATGGCGATATCACCAAGCTGGCCGAAAAAGTGGCCATTCAGCTCAACGACACGCACCCCGCCATCGCGGTGGCGGAGCTCATGCGGCTGCTGGTTGACGTTTACGGCATTGGCTGGGAGCAGGCCTGGAGCATCACACAGGCCACATTCTCCTACACGAACCATACGCTGCTGCCCGAGGCCCTGGAAACCTGGCCGGTGCCGCTTATGGAGCGCGTCCTCCCGCGCCATATGCAAATCATCTATCTCATCAATGCGTTGCATCTGGATCTGCTGCGGGCTGGCGGCCATGAGGATCAGGCCCACTTGTCGAACGTATCGCTCATCGACGAGTATGCGGGGCGGCGGGTGCGCATGGGGCACTTGGCGTTTCTCGGCTCGCACAAGATCAACGGCGTGTCGCAATTGCACTCCGACCTCATGAAAGAGACAGTGTTCCGCGATCTGCACACGCTCTACCCCGATCGCATCGTCAACAAGACCAACGGCATCACGTTCAGGCGCTGGCTTTTCGAGGCCAACCCCGGCCTGACGAAGCTCCTGATCGAAACCATTGGGCCGGATTTCCTGGACGACACGGACGCGCTCAGGAACCTCGAGAAATTCGCGAGCGATACGGACTTCCAGGCGAGGTATGCCAGCGTACGGCATTCTAACAAGGAAGCGCTTGCAAAAATCATCACCGACAGGCTTCTCATCAAGGTCGATTCGGACGCGTTGTTCGACGTCCAGATCAAGCGCATTCATGAGTATAAGCGTCAGCTCCTCAACATCCTGGAGACGATTGCGTTCTACAACGAAATCCACGCGCATCCCACTCGTGACTTCGTTCCACGCGTCAAGATCTTCGCGGGCAAGGCGGCGGCGAGCTATCACCTGGCCAAGCTCATCATCAAGCTGATGCATGATGTCGCGCGCGTCGTAAACAACGATCCATCCATCCGCGGCCTGTTGAAGATCGTGTTTCTTCCGAACTTCAATGTAAGCCTCGCGGAGGCGATCATTCCCGCCGCCGACCTGTCCGAGCAGATATCGACCGCGGGCATGGAGGCGTCGGGCACCGGCAATATGAAGTTTGCGCTCAACGGCGCGCTCACCATCGGCACGCTCGACGGCGCCAATGTGGAGATCCGCGATCATGTCGGCGCCGACAATATCTTCATCTTCGGTATGACTGCGCAGGAGGTGTACGAGCGCCGCACCAAGGGCATCGATGCGCGTGAAACTATCGCAGCCTCGCCATTGCTGCGGGAAGTGCTTGATTTTGTCGCTTCAGGGGTGTTCTCTCACGACGAGAAGGATCGCTACCGGCAGCTCGTCGATATCCTGACCTATCATGATCATTTCATGGTCACGGCGGATTTCGAGTCCTATTGCGCCGCGCAGCGAACAGCCGATATCCGCTGGCGTGACCGCAAATCGTGGTGGCGCGCGAGCATCTTGAATACAGCGCGCGTCGGCTGGTTCTCATCCGACCGCACGATTAAGGAATATGCCGAGGACATCTGGCAAGTGCCTGTGCGCCCCGGCTCGAAGGGATGACAAGTGACCGATGCCAGATGGCGCGCACGAGATGAAGACGTAGCCCGCATTGTTGCGGCGAGCCACAATGACCCCTTCTCCATTCTCGGCCTCCATCACTTAGGAGGCGGGATGGCCATTCGGGCTTTCGTGCCCGAAGCCGAGCGCGTGCAGGCGCTTATCGGTGAGAAGGGCGCCGCGATTGAACTTGAGCGGCGCGGCGAGGAGCATTTCTTCGAGGGGTTCGCGCCAGGCGAAGAGAACCGCTTCGCCTACCGCCTTCGCGCCGAAAACGCGGGCGGCGCGTGGGAATTTCTCGACCCCTACGCCTTCGGCCCGGTTCTCGGGCCGATGGACGACTATCTCCTGGTGGAGGGAACGCACCAGCGGCTGTACGAACGCCTCGGCGCGCACCTCATCAGCCACGAAGGCGCCGGCGGAGTTTTGTTCGCGGTTTGGGCGCCGCAAGCGCAGCGTGTTTCGGTGGTTGGCGACTTCAATCAGTGGGACGGACGCCGCCACACCATGCGCAAGCGGATCGATAGCGGACTCTGGGAGCTTTTCGCGCCGGACGTTGGGGAAGGAACTGTCTACAAATACGAGATTATCGGCGCGGGCGGCGCTCTCCTTCCCCTCAAAGCCGATCCCTTCGGATTTGGCGGCGAAATGCGGCCCTCGACCGCTTCGATTGTGGCGCGGACTGACAATTTCGTTTGGGGTGACGATGCGCATATGGCCTGGCGGCAGACCGCCGATGCGAGGCGCGGCCCCATGTCAATCTATGAGGTGCATCTCGCCTCTTGGCGGCGCAAATGGGACAAGGGCTTTCTGAGCTATGACGAGCTCGCCAACGAGCTCATTCCCTATGTCGTGGAAATGGGCTTCACTCATATCGAGCTGATGCCCATCTCCGAGCATCCGCTCGACGCGTCTTGGGGCTACCAGCCGATTGGCCTGTTCGCGCCGACCAGGCGTTTTGGCGATCCGGCCGGGTTCCAGCGCTTCGTCGACGGGGCGCACCAGGCAGGGATCGGCATCATCCTCGACTGGGTCCCCGCTCACTTTCCGACCGACGAGCATGGCCTCGCTTATTTCGACGGCGCAGCACTCTACGAGCATCCCGACCCTCGCCGGGGTTTTCATCCGGATTGGAACACCGCGATCTACGATTTCGGCCGGCGTGAGGTCAGCAGCATCCTGATCTCCAACGCGCTCTACTGGCTCGACAGGTTCCATATCGACGGGCTGCGCGTCGACGCTGTCGCCTCCATGCTCTATCTCGATTATTCCAGGAAGCCGGGAGAATGGCTGCCGAACGCCGAAGGCGGGAACGAGAACCGCGACGCCGTGCGCTTCCTGCAAACAACGAACGAACGCGTCTATGCGGCATTCCCTGGAACGGCGATGATCGCGGAGGAGTCGACCTCCTGGCCCGGCGTCTCGCATCCCACGAGTTCTGGCGGCCTCGGTTTCGGCTTCAAATGGAATATGGGCTGGATGAACGACACCTTGTCCTACATGGCGTTCAACCCTGTCTACCGGCGCTGGCATCATGACAAGCTGACCTTCGGCCTGCTTTACGCCTTCACCGAGAATTTCATACTTCCCATTTCGCACGACGAGGTCGTCCACGGCAAAGGCTCGATCATCGGCAAGATGCCCGGCGACGATTGGCAGAAATTCGCCAACGCGCGCGCCTATTACGGCTTCATGTGGGGCTATCCAGGCAAGAAGCTCATGTTCATGGGCCTGGAATTCGGCCAGACGAGAGAATGGGACTTCGATGCTGGGCTTGAATGGAGCCTCCTCGATCATGCTCCCCACAGGGGCCTGCAGGCGCTCGTGCGGGATTTGAACGGCCTCCATCGCGAGAAGCCCGCGCTTCACGCCCGCGATTGCGAGCCCGAAGGATTTCAGTGGATCGCCGTTGACGACGCGCTGCAATCGGTCTTCGCCTGGCTTAGATGGGGCGGCCCGGGCGCGAAGCCCATCGCAGTGGTCTCCAACTTCACGCCCGAGCCCCGTCACAATTATCGCATCGGGCTCCCTTATCCGGGACGCTGGCAGGAAATCCTCAACTCCGATGCCCCAGCCTACGGCGGATCGGGCATAGGCAATCTCGGCGGGGTCGCCGCGACGAGCGATCCGTCCCACGGATTCCCGGCATCGGCAGAAATTACCCTCCCACCGCTCTCCACGCTTTATTTTGAGTTTGACTTAGGTTAAATCTGCAACGGTCAAACCTGCTATAATGAAGTCTGCGCAACCGTTGGGAGGACCCGATGATAGCCCCCGGAACGTCTCCCCTAGCTCGTAACGCCATGGCTTATGTCCTCGCTGGAGGACGTGGCAGCCGTTTGGTGGAATTGACCGATAGACGCGCCAAGCCAGCGGTCTATTTCGGCGGCAAATCCCGGATCGTCGACTTCGCCCTGTCGAACGCATACAATTCGGGCATCAGACACATCGCTGTCGCGACCCAATACAAGGCGCACAGCCTGATCCGCCATCTCCATCGCGGTTGGAATTTCTTACGTCCAATCCGCAACGAGAGCTTCGATATCCTTCCTGCGAGCCAGCGCGTTTCAGAGTCCCTTTGGTATCTTGGCACAGCCGACGCCGTTTACCAGAACATCGACATCATCGAAGGCTACGACCCGGAATACCTCGTGGTGCTGGCCGGCGATCACGTCTATAAAATGGATTACGAGCCCATGCTCCAACAGCATGTGGAGCAGGGAGCCGACGTTACAGTCGGCTGCATCGAGGTGCCGCGCGAGGAAGCTTCCGGTTTCGGCGTCATGCACGTGGACGATAAGGATGTGATCCGGTCTTTCGTAGAGAAGCCGGCGGATCCTCCGGCGATGCATGACAAGCCTGACATGTCGCTCGCCAGCATGGGCATTTATGTCTTCGAAACGAAGTTCCTGCTGGAAGAGCTGCGGCGAGACGCGGCCGATCCGTCCTCGTCACACGATTTCGGCAAGGACATCATTCCCTACCTCGTCACCAATGGACGCGCCGTCGCCCACAGCTTTGAACGCTCCTGCGTCCGTTCAGAAGCCGAGAAGTGCGCCTATTGGCGCGATGTCGGCACCGTCGACGCTTATTGGGCGGCGAATATCGATTTGACCGACGTTGTGCCGGACCTCGACCTCTACGATCAGGATTGGCCGATCTGGTCCTACAATGAGGTGACGCCCCCGGCGAAATTCGTTCACGATGAGGATGGCAGGCGAGGACAGGCGATTTCGTCGCTTGTATCGGGAGGATGCATTATATCCGGCGCAGCGTTGCGGCATACGCTGCTCTCCACGGGCGCCCGGGTCAACTCCTTCTCGATCGTCGAGAATGCGGTGATCCTGCCCTATGTCAACGTGGGCCGTTCGTCTCGCTTGAAGAATGTCGTCATCGACGCCCAGGTGAAGATCCCCGAAGGATTGATCGTGGGTGAAGATCCGGAGCTCGATGCGAAGCGATTTCGCCGCACAGAGCGCGGCATCTGTCTGATCACCCAACCGATGATCGACAGGTATCTCAGGGAGCCCAAAGTCACCAAATCCGCTGTCGTAGCAATTAAAAAACCCGCCACCAACGGACTTGACGCGGCCGCCGCCGGCGGGCTCGACGCACCCGCCGCCGGGCTTGACGCGGCCGCCGCCGGCGGGCTTGACGCGACCGCCGCCAATGGGCTTAGCGCACCTGCCGCCAGCGGTCTGGAAGAACCCGCGAGCGCGCTCGAAGAACCGGTCGCCAATGGGATTGCAGAACCCGCCGCCGCCAGCGGACTCGAAGAACCCGCAGCCGATGGGCTTGCAGAACCTATCGCGGATGGGCTCAAAGCGTGAGCCAGTTGAAAGTCCTCTCGGTTGCTTCCGAGCTATACCCGCTTATCAAGACGGGCGGGTTGGCCGATGTGTCGGGCGCGTTGCCTTGCGCAATACAGGCTGAGGGGCTTGGGATGTGCACTCTCGTGCCCGGCTATCCCGCGGTGATGGCCGCGTTGGAGAATGGAGAGGAGGTGCTCTCGATCCCAAATCTGTTCGGGGGCGCGGCCCGCGTTCTCATCGCAGCGACTCACGGCCTCGCTCTCTTCGTTCTCGATGCGCCGCATCTCTTCGACCGGCCCGGAAATCCCTATACCGGCCCCGATGGCGCAGACTGGCCCGACAATGTTTTTCGCTTTGCGGCGCTTTCGAAGGTGGCCGCTTCTATCGCCCAGGGCGCATTCGCCGCCTTCGTTCCCGACGTTATTCATGCGCACGATTGGCAAGCCGGGCTGGCGTCAGCCTATCTCCACTTCAGCGGACGGCCGAGGCCTGGGACAATCATCACCGTGCACAATCTTGCTTACCAGGGGCAATTCCCGGCGATCCTTCTTGGCGCTTTGGAACTGCCGCAACAGGCCCTTAACCTCAATGGCGTGGAGCATTTTGGCGCGATCGGCTTCCTGAAAGCCGCACTGCGCCTGTCCGACCGGATCACAACCGTCTCGCCGACCTACGCCGTGGAAATCCAGCGCCCGGAAACCGGAATGGGGTTCGATGGCCTGCTTCGCGAGCGCGCGGGCGCGCTGAGCGGCATCCTGAACGGCATCGATACAGAGGTGTGGGACCCTTCCGCCGATCCCCGGATCGCAGCAAATTTCGACGCCGCCCATCTCGACGCGCGTGCGGCAAACAAGGCTGCGCTGCAGGAAGCCTTGGGTCTGCGGCCGGACCCGAATGCGCTTGTCGCTGGCGTCATCAGCCGCCTCTCCTGGCAGAAGGGCCTCGACCTGCTGCTCGATGCCCTGCCGATTATGATGGAAGAGAACATGCAGCTCGCCGTGCTTGGCGCGGGCGACGCGGAGCTTGAGGCCCGGTTCCAGGCGGCGGCGCAGTCCTTTCCGGGGCGCGTTGGCGCCTATCTCGGCTATAATGAAACGCTTGCGCATCGAATCCAGGCCGGCTGCGACGCGCTCCTTGTCCCATCGCGTTTCGAACCTTGCGGCCTGACCCAGCTTTGCGCCTTGCGCTACGGCGCGGTCCCGGTGGTCGCACGCGTCGGAGGGCTCGCCGACAGCATTATCGACGCCAACGAAATGGCTCTCGCGTCGGGCGTCGCCACAGGCTTGCAATTCCCGGCTGACACGAGCGGCGCGTTTGCCTTGGCCTTGCGGAAAGCAGCGTCGCTGTACCGCGACAAGGCGGCATGGCGGCGGATGCAGGCGAACGGCATGGCGACGGATGTCTCCTGGCGCAACCCAGCGCGCCGCTATGCGAAGCTCTATAGGGAGCTTATTGCGGAGAGAACGCAGGAAGGCCTGGCAGCATGACAAGCCGCAAACTCGCATGAGGCGTCGCGTGAGCGAAGGCACTCCGGAGCCGCTTGGCCTTACACTCGACGAACGCGGGGCCAATGTCGCGGTTTTTTCGGCGCACGCAACGGCGGTCGACCTGTGTCTGTTCGAAGCGAACGAAGAGATCGAGGCCGAGCGCATCCGCTTGCCATGCCGGACGGGCAATGTATTCCACGGCCATTTTTCCGGGATATGCGCAGGTCAGCGCTATGGCTTGCGGGCGCATGGCCGGTACGCTCCGGCGGAGGGTCACCGCTTCAACCCGGCGAAGCTGCTCGCCGATCCTTATGCGCTGGCGCTCGATCGCCCTTTCGCGCTTGCGCCCGCCATGTTCGGCTACCAGGCGAGCGCTTCAGACGCCGATCTGAGCTTCGATGGGACCGACAGCGCGCCTTTTATGCCGAAGGCCATCGCCGTAAGGCCGGAGGCGGCTCAGCCTTCGCAGCTTGCGCAAAGGCCATGGGCGGACACGATCATCTACGAGCTTCATGTGCGCGGCTTCACAAAAGCGAACCCGCATGTGCCTGAGGCGATTCGCGGGACGTTCGCGGGTCTCGCTCATCCCGCGAGCCATCGATCATCTCGTGAAACTCGGCGTGACCGCTGTCGAGATCATGCCATGCGCCGCGTGGATCGATGAGCGGCACCTGAAGGCGCCCGGCCTTACGAACTATTGGGGCTATAATCCCGTCACCATGATGGCGCCCGATCCGCGCCTTGCGCCGGGCGGCTGGGATGAGATCCGACGCTGTACATCTGCGCTGCACGCCGCCGGTATCGAGGTCATTGTCGATGTGGTGTTCAATCACACCGGCGAAGGCGATGAGCTTGGCCCGACGGTCTCGCTGCGCGGCCTCGATAATGCCTCCTATTACCGGCTGGCGCGGGGCAACCCTCGTTACCTCGTCAACGACACCGGATGCGGAAATATGCTGGCCTGCGACCGGCCGCCCGTGGTGCGGCTGGCGATGGATGCGCTGCGCGCTTGGGCGCAATTTGGCGGCGTGGACGGTTTCCGTTTCGATCTTGCCCCTGTTCTGGGGCGTCGCGATGACGGCTTCGACGCATCCGCGCCTCTCATCGCTGCAATGGCTCAAGACCCTGTTCTCCGCAGCCTGAGGCTGATCGCCGAGCCATGGGACATCGGTCCCGGCGGATACCAGATGGGCGCGTTTCCCGCATCGTGGGGAGAGTGGAACGATCAATTCCGCGACGCCATGCGCAAGTTCTGGCGCGGCGATGGCGGCCTTGCGCCTGCGACTGTCACGCGCTTCGCCGGATCGGCTGACATTTTCGGGCCGCACCGCCGCCCCTCTTGCAGCATCAACTTCATCGTCGCCCATGACGGTTTCACGCTCGCCGACCTCGTCTCGCATGAGCGCAAGCACAACGACGCCAACGGCGAAGGCAACCGCGACGGGACCGACGCCAATTATTCCTGGAACAATGGCGTCGAAGGCGCGACCGGCGATCCGGCCATCATCGCGCGCCCGCAAGCGCGATCAGCGCAATTTGCTGGCGTCGCTTCTGCTGGCGCAGGGCACGCCCATGCTGGCGATGGGCTCCGAATGCGGCCAGTCCCAGAGCGGCAACAACAACGCCTACGCGCTTGACAACGCAACCACCTGGTTCGACTGGGACGCCGCCGACGCCGCGCTTACCACTTATACAGCGCGCTTAGTCGCGCTGCGCAAGGCGCATCCCGCCTTCACGCGGGACAGGTTCCTGACCGGCGCCGCCACCGATTCCAGCCTGATCCCCGATGTGGAATGGCTCACGCTAAGCGGATCGCCGATGCAGCCGGGCGACTGGGCCGAACGCGAATCTTCGGACAGTCATTGCGGCGCTGTACGCCCCGGCGGCCGAGGATCGCAGCGCGGATCGCGTGATCGTCGTTTTGCACGCAGGCCGCGAACCCGCTGGCGTCGCGTTGCCGGAAGCACGGCCGGGCTATAGCTGGCGCCGATGCCTGGACACCGTGCATGAGACCGGAGATGCCGGCGAGGGCGCTTTCGAAGGCGGCGAGATTGTCACGCTCGCGCCCCGCTCGGTCACGGTTCTAGAAGAGCTGCCCGGGGACAATCGGCGCTCCGCAGGCAAAAGCAAACAAAGCGTCGCTCCCGGCGTTCTCGATAGTCTCGCGCAGGCGGCGGGCATTGCGCCGGACTGGTATGACATCTCAGGAACGCGCACCGTCGTCCCGCCCGCGACAAAGGTAGAGTTGTTGCGCGACATGGGGCTGCCGGCCGCTAACACGAGCGAAGCGCGGGAGAGCCTCGCACGCTTGGCAGAGGAGTCTGACCGCCGCGCGCTTCCACCAACGCTTGTCGTCCGTGACGGGGAAACGGTGAGAGTCCGGATCCCGATGAGCGATGTATGGGCGCCCGCGGCGCTGCGCATTCAGCTTGAGGACGGGAGCGAAAAAAACATCCGGCTTCTTCCCGGCGATCTCGAATTTGGGACATTCACAGCCCTGGACGGCCGGCGTTTCGATGCCGCTGTCGCCAAGCTTCCGCCTCAACCCATGGGGCGTCATCGCATCGCGCTCGATCGCCAGCCCGAAATCGTCTGCCGCCTTACCGTTGCGCCCCGGCGATGCTATCTGCCGGGCGCTCTCCAATCCGGCGGGAAGGCCACGGGCATCGCTGCGCAGCTCTACTCGCTGCGCCGCGCGGGCGATCAAGGCATCGGGGATTTCACGACGCTGAGCGAGCTTGTCCGTCTGGCCGGCGACGCGGGATTCGCGGCGGCGGGTCTCAACCCTCTCCACACCTTGTTTCTCGCAGACCGGGAGCGCACCAGCCCTTATTATCCCTCGGACCGGCGGTTTATCGATCCGATTTATATCGACGTGGCGGCCCTGGCGGCGATGTCCGCAGGCGGTTGCGCAGCCGCTGTCCTCGCCAAGCATGGGGACCACGCCGCCACGCTATCGGCGCAATCCCAGGTGGATTATGCGGGGGTCTGGGCGCTGAAACGAGCCGTGCTCGAAGCAGCTTTCGCGGACTTCGAGGATATGCGAGCCCAAGCGCGCGGCGCTGGCCTCCCCGCCGAATTCGACGCTTTCGTGGCCAAGGGCGGCCCGGCCCTGATGCAGTTCGCCTGCTTTCAGGCCATCAGCGAAAGCCGCCATGGCGAGACGTGGACGAAATGGCCGGCCGCCCTCGCGCAGCGCGATGCGCGCGCGCTCGAAGCGTTCGCCCAGGAGAACGCGCGGCTTGTGCGCTTTCATATGTACTTGCAGTGGCTCTGCGAGCGGCAATTTGGCGAAGCCGCGGCGCAGGCGAAGGCCAGCGGGCTCTGGCTCGGTTTCTACCGCGATCTGGCGGTCGGAGCGGCTCCGGACGGCGCGGAGGCGTGGGCCAACGCCGATCAATTGCTGCAAACCTGCTCGGTCGGCGCGCCGCCTGACCCATTTGCCGAACATGGCCAGAACTGGGGCCTGCAGCCTTTCAATCCCATCGAATGGCGGCGTTCGGCCTACGCATTTTTCAGCGGGATGATCGCCGCGAACATGCGCCATGCCGGAGCGCTGCGCATCGATCACGCGATGGCCCTGTCGCGCCTTTTTGTCATCCCGAACGGAGCGTCCGCGCTCGAAGGCGCCTATCTCTCCTATCCCGTGGACGATCTCGTCGGGCAACTCGCCCTCGAAAGCGTGCGCGCTGGCTGCGTGGTCATCGGCGAAGACCTCGGCACAGTTCCTTACGGTTTTCGAGAGACCACGAACGCCGCCGATATTTTGAGCTACCGCGTGTTTTGGTTCGAACGGAGCGGAGACGATTACACTTCGCCCGCGGCCTATCCAAGAAAATCGCTCGCTTGCCTGTCGACCCACGATCTGCCAACGCTGGCAGGCTGGTGGCAGGGCGAGGACATTCGCGAAAAGGAAGCGCTGGGCCTCATTTCGCCTTCGGAGGCCGCTGCTGAATGGAAGCGGCGCATGACCGATAAGCGCGCATTGCTGCGCTTGATCGGGCGCACGGATCTCGACACGGCGCCGAATTTGAGCGCGCCGGCCGACGCCTCGTTAGTCGCTGCCGCGCACCGTCTTCTCGGCCGGACGTCGTCGCTCATCGCGATTGCGCAAATCGACGATCTCGTAGGCGAGATAACGGCCGTCGAATCTGCCGGGCACGGACCGCGAACGGCCGAACTGGCGAAGGAAGCTGAACGGCGCCGTTGGCGATTTTCAGGGAAAGCTCTCTACTTTTGCGGACATAATGAGGGCGTGACCGCCGGCGCTAAAGTTCGGCTGGAAAAATATCATAATACCAACCGCCGAATATTCCCCCATCGCTTCCGTTGGCCGGGCTTGAGGCGGCCATCCATCGATGGTGAAGCTAGTACAGCCCGCCGGAAGTTCGCGCCCGTTTGAAGCTCACTCGAAAGCGAACTTCCGGCGGATAAGCTGTCCTCAATAAGTTGCTAGTACGCCTTATCCGCGGGAAGTCCCGCCGGCGCGCGCTGCAAATGGGGCGGGACTTCCCGCGGGGCTTACGAGCGATTTTTAATACCGGATTTCAAATTCAAACTATCGAGGTTAAGGCGGGGTTAAGGCCCGTCGGGTCGCGGCTTCGACTGAAGCGCGTCGCGCATGCGCTTCTCGAACTCGCTTGGCGCGCCCGCAGCGGCGCCCGCTTGCGCCGCCGGAGGGTTCTCCTGATCGCGTTTGCGGCGCGCCGGTTTGGGCGCGGGTTCCTGCTTTGCCGGCCAGGACGGAGTGGCGGCGGCCTGCGGCGCTTTGTTGAGGCTTTCGAGCCGCGTGATGTCGCCCTCCATTTTGCCAATGAGAACCGCTCGGACGAAATCTTCCGCCGCAAGAGTCCGAGGCCTGCCGCCAAGCTCCCGAAGCGGCCCCGACAACTGGACCTTCACAGGGGGCCATTTTGCGCGCCGGTCGGAGCTTACGCCAGCCTGCCAGGTGCTATCGGCCTGCATGGTCGAAAGGTCGAGATAGGCCTCCATGCGCACGGTGCCTTCGCGGTTGCGGAACGAAGCGCGGCGGATTTCCAGCATGCCGTCCCGGATGGTGACGGGGATCGTCAGATGGTGGAATTTGAAGTCGCCCGATTGCGACGCCTCGAGAACTTTTTTCTTGATGGCGTCTTCGTTCAGGGGCTGCTGCGCGGCCAGCATGTCTTCCGCGCTTTTCTGCACGCCCCGCGGGGAGAATTTCGATAGCTGCCCGTCGGATAGAGCGATCGAGCCCCTGCCCTGCAACACCGGCAACAGGCCACGCGGACTTAATCCCTGTCCGGAAGCCCGAAGCGAGAGCGACGCCCTTCCCGTAACGATGGGGGGCGAGCCGCTGCTTGGAAGCGCGGACAGGTCGGCGTTTGAAAGGAAAATGCGCGCATCGGCGCTGACAGCCCCTCCTCGCGCATTGAGGTTCAGCGACGCCGCAAGTTCGCCGCCCATCGCTTTTCCTTCGAGCTTCTCCACATCGAGACGGGAATTTTCAAGCCTCGCAGCCAATTGCGCGTCCGTTACCACGAAGGCGTCGCCAAGCTTCATCGTCTTCGCTGCGAGCATGATTTTCGCGGTGGTATCCTGGAATGTGCTCAGAGCGAAGGGCCGGTCGCTCCAAATGCCTTGAGATGGCGCGGCGCCATTGGCGGCCGTCACAAGCGGGAATCGATCCGGGGGCGGCTGCGTGAGCACATAGCCCATAATCACGGGAAGAGAGAGCTGATCGGCTTTCAAATCGGCGTCGACATGGGTCGAGCGATCCGCCGTGCCGATGGCGAGGCGGCCGGTGACGAGGTTCTTCGCCGACTCAGCTTTAAGCTTGGCGGCATCGATATGTCCAGGCCCGAAGGCGAGATTGGTCTCGACACGCAGATTTCCTTGCCGCTCGCCGCCGAGCAGAGCCAGCAGCACGGGCGGCAGAAATTGCTCAGGCGCCGGGCTCGAGGCCAGCGCCTTGCCGTTAAACGCTAGGGACCCCGCCTTGATCTCCGCGGTCCCGTCGATCTGCGCTTGCAAGGCGGCGGCTTTGATCGAGGCGGATGTGTCAAGGCGCTCAGACGTTCCATCCGCCCGGATCGAGATATTACCCGGCGTGGCCAAAGCGGCAGCGGTGAAGACCGCCCTCGGGAAGAGGAGCGCGACAAGCTTGTCGCCATCAATCGCCGAGACTCCCAATAGTACTGAGAGGCGCCCGGTCCTCCAATCGGCGAGACCGCCCTTCAATTGAACGCGGCCGTCGACGCGAGCCGCGCCAAGGTTTCCGTTCACCTGCGCCGTTGCGTTAGCCGCCTGCGCCTCGGCGCCATAATTGATCGAGAGAAGCGCGGGCGCGAAATCTTCGGCGCGGCGTCCGCTGAGGCTATCGGCATCGTAGCCGGCGAGCGCCGCAACCTTCAGGACCGCCGGCGCGGAGCGCGCCTCGACGCGGCCATCGAACCGTCCTTGACCGGCGCCCCTAAGCGGCACGACGCCCTCTCCGCGCAACGAAAGCCCGTCCGCCGTTTCGGCGCTCAGCTTCGTAACCGTGAGCAGGTCCCGATTGAATTTGAGCTGGATCGCGACGTTTCTGGCTTCGATGAAGCTCGTCTTGATGCTTCCGGCGGACACATCGACATCCGCCATATCGAAGCTCGCCGGATCGTCTCCAAGAACAGGCGCCAGTTGCGCAAGCCCCGCTTGCCACGCCGCTTTTGCGCTCTCGGCTGAAAGCGCATCCGCGCCGGATTGTCCGGTTTCCAGGCTGCTCAGATCGAAACTGTCGCCAGCGAGCGAAACCTGAAGCTTTCGAATGGGCGCTTTATCGAGGCGCAGGTTTGCCGTAAAGGGTGTGCCGTCTACGTCGCCTGCGACGTTCGTAAAGGCTGTGACCTCGTCCGATAGCGTGAGCAGCCCTTTCAGGGTGAAAGCTCTTGCGGGCGCCGGTCTTGCGTTCGCGGCGGGAGGCGCAATCCACCGGTTGAGACGGCCCAAGTTTTTGCCTTCAAGTGAAGCGAGAGCCGTCAGCTCGGATTTCCCGGCCACCTTTGCAAACGCGCCCGCCAGCTTGATCGCCGTTTCGCCTGGAAGAGCCGCCTGCGCCCCGTCGAAAACCCATCTTTGACCGTTGCGCGCGCCTTCGACTTTGACGCCCTCGATTAGCTCGCCACGGAGTTGGACTTGATCCGCGGCGAAGGATAGGCGCAAGCCAAAATCGGGGTACAGCCAAAGCAGCCGGTCAGCGACGGCCCTGATATTGCCCCAGCCGGCGGGCGCCGCCGCGCTGGACGTCAGCCCATTGCCGCCCGCGAGAAGCCCGTCCGCATCCAGTGAGCGAGCGTGGAACGCGATATCGGCTGTCTTGGCGGCGAAAGCGGCGTTCGCGGAACCGATCAAAATCTGCGGACGGTTCTCCGGGTCCATCGTGAGCACGAGATCCGAGAGAGCTAAACCGGCGGGATTGATGTTCGCGCGAGCCTTCACTTGCACCTCGAAGGGGGCGCCGGCAAGCGCCGCCGCTTGAGGCGCAGTGAACGCGACGGCGCCCTCGAAAGCAGGCGCGTTCCCGGCGCCGAGCACGCCGTCCGCCTGGAATACAGTCTTCGACGCAAGGTCGAGCACGCTGCCGGTCAGCTTGACGCCACTGCCGCCCGCCGCCGCGGCGGCGAGAAATTTAATGTCGAAGTGCTGGCTTTTTTGCGAGACGCGTCCGTTGAACCGGTACGAATTGCTGTGCGGAGGCGCAAACAGCGTACCATCCACTGCGGTCAAGGTCAGCGCTTCCGGCTGATCGGGCGCGTAGAAAACAGAGACGCGCCCCTCTTCGATTTCGAGGCTGGTTACTCCTGCCGCGATTGGTTGCACGCCAGCCTCGCCAGGGCGCGGATCGGGAGCTTGCAGCGGCTTCGATAGATCCAAAACCACAAAGGGGCGGAGAAGCTTCAGTCAATTCGCCTCCAAACGGCCCCCGAGCAATGCCTGAAGAGACAGGGAGAGATCCACCGCTTCCGCCGTCATTTGAGCGGCGTCAGACGCGCCGCCCTCCGCCGCGACTTTGCTCGCGTGGAAATGCGGCTCAGGAAGAAGCGCGATGTCGATGTCGCCGAGGATGCTGATCTGACGGCCGAGAATCGCGGAAGCCGCCTGCTCAATGTCTGGCCTATAGGCGTTCCAGTCGATGAACGCGGGCACAACGAAAGCCGCGCCAAGCACAAGAACCAGCAACGTGGCGAGTGTAACGAGCAGGCGGCCCAAATCGGTTCCTCTTGGCTTTATTCAGACCAGTCGCGCGTTGGCCCGGCGCAGTGATGTATTCTACCTCGATTTACGATGTTGCAACGGGCTAAAGCCTGTTTTATGGCGCTTTTCCTCCGCGGCGCGCCGCTCGTTGCGATTTAGCCCGATTTCTCGCTCAGGCGCCCCTATTCATCGAGCCGCCGCGCCGCCGTTTCGCGCGCCTCTAAATGGTGAGCGTTCCGGCTTTGGCGGCCGCATAGCGCGCGCCGATCTTGCTCCAATCGACCACGTTCCACCAGGCTTTCAGATAGTCGGCGCGGCGATTTTGGTACTTGAGATAATAGGCGTGCTCCCACACATCGTTGCCGAACAGCACGCGCTCGCCGTCCATAAGCGGCGTATCCTGGTTGGGGCGCGACGTGAGCGCGAGCTTGCCGGCCCTGTCCACGGTGACGAACACCCAGCCCGAGCCGAAAACCTTCAGGCCCGCGTTGTTGAAGTTGCTCTGCATATTTTCGAAGCCGCCCAAATCCCGGCCAATGGCGGCCGCGACATCGCCGTTCGGCCTGCCGCCGGAGCCGCCCATGATCTGCCAGAACATGGTGTGGTTGGCATGCCCGCCGCCATTGTTGCGAACGGCGGTGCGAACGGTTTCCGGCACGGCGCTGAGATTGGCCAGAATCTCATGCAGGGGCTTTTTTACCCAGCCGCCTCCCACCACCGCGGCTTGGTTCAGGCTGTTCACATAGGCCGCATGATGCTTGTCATGATGCAGCTTCATCGTTTGCTTGTCGATCGCTGGCTCGTTCTTATCGTAGGAATACGGGAGCGGGGGCAGAGTGAACGGCCCCCCTTGCGCGGTTTCCCCTGCGGGGCCAATGCCAAGCATGGCGGCGCCTGCCGCGAACATTTGGCGCGTTATCTCAGTCGTCATCGGAGATCTCCTCAGATTTGCTTCCAAGAAAAGGGTGTTTTAAGCCGCACTTTATGCCGAACGCGATCGCCATACGTTCAAGGATGCGTGAGCCAAAAACCTCAGTGCATGGAGTGATCCATCCCCTTCATGCCGTGCATCTCCATCGGCGCCGCTTCTGCGCTATCCGGCGCGGTTTTCTCCACCTTCACATCCACATTGATTGATCCCGCTTTTGCGAACGTCATCGTGAGAGGAACAGTCTCGCCTTCCTGAAGCCTCTTCTTCAGATCGAACAGCATGATGTGATAGCCGCCCGGCTTGAACTCTTGCGAAGCGCCGGGCTTAATCTCGACACCGTCCTGAACGGGGCGCATTTTCATGACGCCATTTTCGTCGAGCGTTTCGTGGATCCCGGTTTTCCCGGCTACGGGGCTTTCCACCGAGACGATTTTATCGGCGTCCTTGCCGCCATTCTTGATGGAAAGATAGACGGCGCCATTTTTCGCGCCCTCGGCGGTTGGACGCGCCCACGGGTGATTAATTGTCAGATCTCCCAGGCGATAGCTATGAGATTGCGCGGCGCTGACGGCGAAAAGCGCAAACGCGCCTGCGGCTATGAACGTAAGTCTTGTCATGGTCATTTCCCTTTTTGTGTGGCGGAAACGCGAGCGCATGCATCGAGAGGAGCGCGGCTGGTGGCGAGCGCAACAGGTCTCGCATTGCTGAGAGGCAGCCAGCGTATAATGCGAATACATTCAGCAGCCTCACGGCTTTTTTTTAGAATGCATATCTCTATCTTTGCCAACGCTGGATCTGGCGTCATCGCGAAAAGTTCAACGTAGGCTTGCCATATCGGGTCCGGTTCGGCCACTGGAATACCCCTCACCCGGCGTCGTCGCCACGCCAATGCAAGCTGAGCTGGCGCTATTTCATAAAATTGGATAGAACTCGTTCCGCATACCATGGCGGAGAGCGGCGTGAGCGTGGCGGCGGGCAATCCCGATTTTTTCATTTCGCGGGCGGGCGCGGACAAGGGCGCGGCGGAGCTGATCGCGGAGCATCATCCGCGAGGCCGAGCTGACGCCGTTCTATCAGGACGAGCATTTCGGCCATTCCGACTTCATGCGCATGATGGAGCACGGCTTCGAGAAGGCCGCGAAGCTGATTGTGCTGCTCTCGGAAACCTATCAGCAGTCGGAGCATTGCCGGAAGGAATACAACACCTTCCTGAAGAACGATCCGGCCAACCGGAACCAGCGCGTGATCGTTTTCCGCGTCACGGAGTGCGTTGCAACCGGCAATCTCGCCACGCTCAGGTGGACCGATCTCGTTCCGGTTTTGAACGATCACCGCGGCGCTGCGCCAAACGGTGCGGGATGCGCTGGGGATAGACAAGCGCGCGGCCGGAGCGGGCGCGCGGCCCCTTGAGCGCGCGGGTCAGCAAATCCGATACAACGGCTTCGGCGAGGTGAAAGGCTTCACCGGCCGCGACGATCTGCTCGATGCGCTCTCCGCCAAGCTCGCCGCGAAAAGCTCCGTCGCCATCCGCAACTCCACGCAAACCACGCTCGCCATGCGCGGCATGGGCGGCGTCGGCAAAACCGTGCTCGCGCAGGAATTCGCCTGGCGCAACCGCGAGCGCTATTGCGGCGTCTGGCAGATCCGCGCGGAGACGCCGGAAACGCTGATGGACGACCTCGCCGCGCTCGGCGCGCGCTTCATCCCCGGCCTTCCCGACAATCCGCGAGACGCCGCGCTGAAAACCGTGGACCAGCTCGCCCAAATGCGCACCGGAAAGCCCTGGCTCCTCATCTACGACAACGCGGAAGGCCCCGCGCTGCTGCGCCAGTTCACGCCCGCCGAAAACGCGCATGTGCTCATCACCACGCGCCGCACCGATTGGCATGGCGAGGCGGATGAGGAGCTTGCCGTGGACGTGTTCAGCCGCGCGACGGCCATCGACTATCTTCGCGAGCACGCGCGCAATGCCGACGAGGCCGCGGCGGGGCGGCTCGCCGATGCGCTCCATTGCCTGCCGCTGGCGCTGTCCCACGCGCGCGCCTATTGCTGGACGCGCAATTGGGGTTTCGACCAATATATCGCGAAGCTGCCCGAGCTGATCGCCGAGGCGCCGAAGGATGCGGCCTATCCCGCCTCGGTGTTCGCCACCTTCAGCCTCGCCATCGAAAAGGCGGCGGCGGAATGCGAAGGAGCCGAACCGCTGATGGCGCTGCTCGCCTTCTTCGCGCCGGACAAGGTCCCGCTGTGGCTCATCCCTGCGGATGTGCTTCCGGAGAAGCAGCGGGGCGACGCGCTGGCGGCGCTGACCTCGGTCTCGCTCGTGGCCTACGATACCGATGGCGCGCCCGCAATCTCGGTCCATCGACTCGTGCAGGAGGTGATGCGCGGCCGTCTGCGCACGGCGGGCCGGTTCGAGGACACGGCGGCGCTCGCGATCCAGCTTCTCTATCAGGCCTATAGTTGGGAGAGCGGCACGGTCGAGACCGTGCTCCGCCGGGCCGCCTGGCTCCCTCATGCCGTCGCCGCGCTGGATCACGCCCCCGCCGAAGGCGAAATCGCCCAACAAACCGTGTGGGTCTGCAAATTCATCGGCGATTTCCGCGTCATGCGCGGCGATCTCTCCGGCGCTCTGGACGCCTACCAATCTGGCAAAAAAATTGCGGAGGCTGTTGCACGCTCGCAGCCGGACAACGCAGGATGGCAGCGCGATCTGTCGGTGTCCTATAACAAGGTGGGCGATGTGCTCGTGGCCCAGGGCCAGCTCGCGGACGCCTTGAAAGCCTACCGCGACAGCCTCGCCATCGCAGAGCGCCTCGCCAAGGACGATCCCCAAAACGCAGGATGGCAGCGCGATCTGTCGGTGTCCTATAACAAGGTGGGCGATGTGCTCGTGGCCCAGGGCCAGCTCGCGGACGCCTTGAAAGCCTACCGCGACAGCCTCGCAATCAGAGAGCGCCTCGCCAAGGCCGATCCCCAAAACGCAGGATGGCAGCGCGATCTGTCGGTGTCCTATAACAAGGTGGGCAATGTGCTCGTGGCCCAGGGCCAGCTCGCGGACGCCTTGAAAGCCTACCGCGACAGCCTCGCCATCGCAGAGCGCCTCGCAAAGGACGATCCCGAAAACGCAGGATGGCAGCGCGATCTGTCGGTGTCCTATAGCAAGCTGGGCAATGTGCTCGTGGCCCAGGGCCAGCTCGCGGACGCCTTGAAAGCCTACCGCGATAGCCTCGCCATCGCAGAGCGCCTCGCCAAGGCCGATCCCCAAAACGCAGGATGGCAGCGCGATCTGTCGGTGTCCTATAATAAGGTGGGCGATGTGCTCGTGGCTCAGGGCGCAGCTCGCGGACGCCTTGAAAGCCTACCGCGACAGCCTCGCCATCGCCGAGCGCCTCGCCAAGGACGATCCCGAAAACGCAGGATGGCAGCGCGATGTGGCCGTCAGCCATTCGAAGCTCGCGGACATCTATCGGCGTCAGGGCGAAACGGCTCTGGCAAAGGATGCGCTCGGGAAAGGCAAGGCAATCATGGAGCGCATGACGAAGCTTTCGCCGGACAACGCGGATTGGAAGCGCGACTTGGCTTGGTTCGAGGAGCAGATCGCGGCGCTGGAGACGGCGGAGACGCCGGCCGCCGCGGGCAAAGCGCGCGGGGAGACAAAGCGCGGGCTGCTCTCGCGGCTTTTCGGGCCGAAGGGGTGAGGCGGCCCTCATGGTTCGGCAAGAAGAAACAATGATTGCGATATCGCCCGCGATGTCATGTCTTTGAGCCATGCGGGCTGTGTTGGATACGAATGTGATCGTCGCCGCCCTTCGTAGCCCGCGCGGGGCGTCGGCGGCTCTGGTGCGCCACGCGGCGCAGGGGGCGATCACGCTTCTGATGAGCGTGCCGGTCGCCCTCGAATATGAGGCTGTGTGTTTGAGGCCCGAACACCGCAAGGCGGCCGGGCTTTCAGAGGCGCAGGTGAACATTTTTCTCGACGGGCTGGCGGCGCTGGCCGAGCCGGTGAGCTTGCGATTTCTGTGGCGCCCGCAGTTGCGCGACGCCAGCGGCGAGATGATTTTAGAAGCCGCCGTGAATGGCGGCGCGGACGCAATCGTAACCTTCAACCTGCGGGATTTTGGCGATGCGCCGTCCCGCTTCGGGATCGAGGCGATCAAGCCCCAAGAGGCGCTTATAAGGATCGGGCCATGACAGCAAAGACAGGGACATTCGCGCTTCGGCTGCCGCAATCGTTGAAGAACGCCATCGAAAAGCTGGCGGAGGAGGATGGCGTCAGCATGAACCAGTTTCTGGTGGTTGCGGCGGCGGAGAAGGTGTCCGCGCTGCAAACGGAGGCGTTCTTCAATGCGCGGCGCGCGAGGGTGGATCGCGAGGCGTTCCTCAGCATCCTCAATAGCGAGGGCGGCGCGGCGCCGGAACAGGAGGATGCGCTGCCCGAGGGCGTGGACGACGGGCGGCGTTGAGCGCGGTCCGGCTCCGCTCACGATGGACGCGATCATGGTTAAAATCGGATTGGTTAACGGCGGCAGGTTTCAATAAGTTTCCGCCGTAAAAGACGTGATTTTGCGCCCTAAACCTGAAAATCGGGACGCGCAAAAGTCCGTTAAATATAGATAATTGCGCGGGTTAACCAAGAAATCCAACCAAGGATTGCTGCGTCAATATTTGCAACTCTACTGCTTATTCTGCCTGCAGTAGATTTTCTCTTTTAATATCAATGCCATGCCGCCGCTTAAAGCTTTCGCAAGGCGCTTTACTTTACGATGTCTGCATGAATGGAGTGGCGGCCATGCTTCGAAATGCGCGGGAAAAATGCGAAATACTGTGGTTAGCGGCGGATGAACAGGCCAGCACGCGGCGAAGATGCGAGGCGGAAGGAATTGGCGGCAAGTCACGGCAAGCCCGGGCGGGTTTATGTCCGCGCCCCGGACGGCGCCGCGCGGCGACTTTTTTCGGAGCGTCATATGTTCGGGGGATGCGGCGGCGGAAAATTGCCTCTACAACTATAGTATAAAGCTATTTGGACTGTGAGCCAGCCATGCTACACGACCTGAAAGCAACCTATATCCGGCGCGAGAGCCGAGGCCTTCCGCGGCAAGCGCCGCATATCGCCGCCTTTATCGCTATCGCAGCGCTTGCCTTTGTCGCGCTGATCGCCGCGTCCGTGAAATACGGCCCGCTTCCCGGCCCAAGCGATGTTTCCGCGCTTTATGGGCCTTAGGCCGCGATTCACACTTATTCCGAAAGCTCGCGGGAACGGCGCGCGGCGGCTGCCACCGTTTCGCGCATCAGCTCTTCGAGGCCGGGCTTTCGCATGAGGATTGAAAGCCCCGCCGCAGTGGTCCCGCCCGGGGACGTCACGTTCTCCCGAAGTTGTGCGGGCGAAAGAGCCGACCGGTGCAGGAGTTCGCCGGCGCCTTCCACGGTGGCGCGCGCCAGTTTCGCCGCAAGTTCAGGCGGCAGTCCTGAAATCCACGGCCGCTTGAGCGAGGCATTCCGTCAGATAAAACACATAAGCCGGACCCGACCCCGAAACAGCGGTCACCGCGTCCAGATAGCTTTCCTCCAGGGTCCAGGCCACCTCTCCCACCGCGCTGAGCAGCGCGCCGCAAAGGCTGTGCTGCGCGGCGGTGACGTGGGCGTTGGCGAAGGCGGCGGTTATCCCGCGGCCGATCTCGGCCGGGAGATTGGGCATGGCGCGAACGATGGCGGCGCCGGCCGGAAAACGGCTTGCGATGCTGGCGACGGTGCGCCCGGCCGCTATGGAGAGCACCACCGTTTGCGGTCCGGCCTGCGGCGCGATCTCATCGAGCACTTTCGCCATGATTTGAGGCTTCACGGCGAGCACGAGGGCATCCGGCTGGGACGCAGGCTTTTCCGCGATGCCTCTATCTTTTAACAGCCTCGCCATCTCTGGCGACGGCTGAGGCTCCCTTACGGCAAGAGAGCGCTCGGGGAAGCCTGCCGCCAGCCAGCCCCGAAGCAAGGCGCCGCCCATACGGCCGGCGCCGGCTAGAAAAATCGAAGCGTTCTTGCTCTCTTCGCTCAAGCCTGCCCCTCGGTCGCAAAGATTGTGCTCGCGAGCGCGTCTTCAGCCCGCTTTCCGGCCCACACTACGAATTGAAACGCCTGATAATAGCGCTCGCAGGTGTCCAACGCGGCCTGGAGCAGCGCTTCGCATTGCTTGGCGGTCGGCTCAGCTCCATTCAGCATCAACCCCTGGCGGTAGAGAAGCAGCCCTTCCGATGACCAGATGTCGAAATGTCCGATCCACAATTGCTCATTAATCAGGACAAGAAGCCGGTAAATTTCCGTAACCCGGCTTCTGGGCACCTTGAAGTCGAAAGCGCACGCCATGTGCAGGCTTTCAAGGTCATCGCGCCAATTAAACGAGATATGGTAATCGCACCACGCGCCCGCTACTGAAACAGTCAACTCATCTTCACTCGAACGCTCGAAAGCCCAATGTTGTAAACAAGCGATATGCTCCATAAGGTCGACAGGGTGAGAAAGACGATTGTAATCCTGTCCGGCAGCGGTCATCCGACATTCCCCTCTGATGCCGCAGCAAAATTTTCCCAGACAAACCCCTCCGCAGCGACGCTGCATCTGTCTGGATTTCGCCGCATCAATTCCATCAGGCTATGCGGTGATCCGCAGGTTTTAAGCAATCTATCCGCAACTTTCTCCACGGGGAAAACGGCTGCAGCTTAACAATAAGGGATAGGAGTGTTGCCGAACTGTTTGGGAAAAGCTAGACACAACCTAGGGTTGCTGGCCGTTTGCGCCTTGAGCGCGGCCCAAAGCAGCTTCGAGTTCGGCTATTCTCTGCGCCAGCCGCTCGTTCTCTTCGCGCGCTTTTATCGCCATCGCCTTCACCGCCTCGAACTCCTCGCGCTGCGGGATGTCCATGCCTCTGAAGAAGCGCTCGGCCTGACTGCGCGCTGCGGTCTCAAATTCTGACCGTACGCCTTGTGCAGCGCCCGCGGCGTCCGTCATGAACTTCGCGATCTCGTCGAAAAACCGCCCTGTGGTCTGCGTCATGGATCAATCCCCGGTGAGCCTTGCGTTTCCGGCAAACTAATCATTGCGCGGGCCTCGTTCAAGCGAGCGGAGGGCGCTGTCCAATTTGACGCATTAAAGCGGCGGATCGGACCATCTCCATCGTCTCAGCCGGTTCATTCACTATTTTGAATTTATTTCGGTTCTAAAGGTAGTACTGCACGCAACAGCTCTTTAGAATTGATCTAATTCCAAAAGAAAAGCGTTGCCACCAGCGTGTATAGGAGCTAGCAATAGATAATGTTTTGAGTACACTTCCAGATAACATCATGATGCATTAATTGGCGTGCGCTAGCCCCGGCTCGATCCCGGGCGGCTTATTGGGGAGAAAATCGGGGATGGATCTGAGACTTGCGGGTATCGCCGCTTTCGCCGCGTGCATCGTCGCATCCGGCGCCGTCGCCAAGGAATACCCGATTGGCGAGGCGAAGGAGAGGGACGGCATGCATATCGCGGCGGTTTACTTGCAGCCCATCGAGATGGACCCGCCGGGAATGATGCGCGACGCAAAGGAATCCGACATTCACCTTGAAGCGGACATCAAGGCCGCCAAGGGGAACACGAACGGATTTGCAGAGGGCGACTGGATGCCATATTTGCGCGTCGGATTCGAGTTGATCCGGCTGGACAGCCAGCAGAGCCAAAAGGGGGACCTCATGCCCATGGTGGCGAATGACGGCCCCCACTATGGAGACAACGTCAAACTGTCCGGCCCCGGAAAATATAAGCTCATCTTGACCGTGTCGCCGCCGGGCGAAAACCCGCATGCCCACTTCGGCAGGCATGTGGACAAGGAAACCGGCGTCGGTCCGTGGTTCCAAACCTTCAGCGTAGACTACGAGTTCGTTTACGCGGGCACCGGAAAGAAGGGCGCTTATTGATGAGACCGGCTCTTATCGGCTTCGTGCTTGCCGCCCTGTGTGCGCCATTTGCTTCGCCGCCTGGGCGCGCCGCCGAAGAGCCTGTCTTCGAGATCGAAATGAAAGACGGCGTCATCGTTCCCGCGCGGATCGAGGTGCCCGCCAAGACCAGGTTCAAGATCATCTTAAAGAATAGCGGTCAAATGCCTGCGGAGTTCGAGAGCTTGGAATTGCGCAAGGAAGTCGTCGTCACGCCCGGAGGCACGGCGGCCATGATCATTCGAACGCTGGATGCGGGCGAATATAAGTTTTTCGACGACTTTCAGCCGGGCGCTCCGCCGGCGCTGCTGATCGCGAAATGAGGCATGCCCGGCTGCCCGATATGGCGGCTTTGGTGACTGGCGCGGTGTTTGTTCCTTGGAGTCGTCTTGCAGACACCGCGCCCTTTTTCCCGTTCCCGCCTCAATCGTTTATCGTCGAGCTTTCGGCCCCGAACATTAATGAATGCTGATCCATGGTTGAACTCGCTCTCCCCGCCCGTGGCCAAAGACTTGGCGAAAGCCGTTTGATCCCGCCTCGCGTAAGCCGCGCCGATCGCGCGCTGGCTGCGGCGGGCGATTGGCTGATGCGCCATCAGCGGGCGATCCTTGCGGTGCAATGGGTTGTTGTAGCTGCCTATGCATTCCTGGTCGCCGTTCCGGCGTTTCTTCCGCCGCCGCCGCACGCCGCGCACATCTGGACCAATCTCACCCTCTTCGCCCAATTCATTTTCTGGGGCGTCTGGTGGCCGTTCGTTCTCTTGAGCATGGTGCTTGTCGGGCGTCTGTGGTGCGGCGTGCTTTGCCCGGAAGGCGCGGTGTCCGAAGCTGTGAGCTGGCGTGGCCGGGGCCGCGCCATACCGCGCTGGGTTATGTGGAAGGGTTGGCCGTTTGTGGCCTTCGCCTGCACGACAGCCTATGGTCAGTTCGTGAGCGTCTACCAATACCCGAAACCGGCGCTCCTCATTCTCGGCGGCTCGACGTTAGCGGCAATCGCCGTGGGCTACTCCTTTGGCCGGGGAAAACGCGTCTGGTGCCGCTATCTGTGCCCCGTCAACGGCGTATTCGGCTTGATGGCGAAACTCGCTCCCGTGCATTTTCAGGTCGACCGGGCAGCCTGGGAGCTGGCTCCCAAACCGGGGGCGGCCGAAGGGCGGCTCGTGAATTGCGCGCCCCTCGTGCCGATCCGCACCATGCGCGGCGCCTCCGACTGCCATATGTGCGGCCGGTGCAGCGGTTTTCGCGGGGCGGTGACGCTGGCTCGCCGTTCGCCGGGCCACGAGATCGTGCATGTGGCGGGCGCGGAGCCGAAGCCTTGGGAAACCTGGCTCATCGTTTTCGGCCTCATGGGGCTAGCGACGGGCGCATTTCATTGGGCGTCGAGCCCGTTGTTCGTCGCCGCCAAGCAGTCCGCCGCCGAATGGCTGATCGATCATGGCGTCATGTGGCCGATCACCGCGAGCGCCCCATGGTGGGTGCTGACAAGCTATCCCGATCAGAACGATGTCATGACGCCTTTGGACGGTCTGGTGCTTTTCGGATACCTCATCGCCGCCACATTGGCGATCGGCGGGGCGGTGATCCTGTTTCTGGCGGCCGCCGCCCGCGCCCTTGCATCGCCCGGCGGGCGGGCCTCATGGCGCATACGCTTTCACCATTTGGCGCAAAGCCTTATTCCCGTCGCAGGATGCGGGGTATTCCTGGGGCTTTTCGGATTGACAACCACCATGCTCCACGCGGAAGGAGCCACGCTGCCCTATCTGGCCACAGCGCGGTCCATGCTGATGGTTGGGGCCGCCCTATGGTCGGCCATTCTCGCGTGGCGCATCTGCGGCCTTTATGCGCGGAGCTGGAGCGCGCGCTGCGCCGCATCGGCTCTCATGGCGGCGGCGGCTTTCGTGGGTTTCGCGAGCTGGGCGGCGCCATTCTGACTTCCACATGGCGCCCGGCGCGGTCGCGGATGCCCGCGTCATCGCCATCGGTTTTCCTGCGGGCATCGAATCGCTCATAGCTGCGAACGCCCCATTCGAGACATCTGCTTCCTGGCGCACAGCCTTTCGCGTTGAAGGTTGCGGTCAAGGCCCAGATCAAACACGGGCGGCATCGCGACGCTCCATCGGAAAGTGTATCCGTTAAGGCATGAGCGCAACCGAAAGCGCCTCGCGGATCTCTGCAAGCCGCACCGCCTTTGTTGGATCGCTCCGTCCATTCGTTGGCTGAGCCGCGAATAACTTAACTGTTTAAACAAACGATGCGCATCGCACCTTGATTGCTCGATAACATCGTTCTCGCGGAAGCTCGATTTGGTATCGGTTTGAGCAGGGGCGCGTTCTGACGCTGCGGAATTGGCATGATCGCCGTGAGCAGCGCATGGGCTGCGAGACGGGCTCGCCGCCTTGGCCGCCAATCGGCGAGAGGGCCAGGCGCGCGGGTGTGGGGCTCCCGCAAAAGCAATGACTGGTCAGGACTTTGGGCGCTCGTTCGGCTGGCGGGATCGCGCTTAGCCCTCGCGCAGGGGTCCGATCAAAGCCCCTCGGTCAATAGCGCCAGCTGCACGGTCCCCGGCTTCATCTTATAGAAGATGTGGCCACCTATCTGCGCAACCTTGTCGAGTTCATGACGCCATGGCGGATGTACATAGGTTGCGTGGTAGTGGGTCGCATATCCCACCTCCTTGATCCACACCTCGCCTGCGATAACCTGCTTCGCAAGCTTCACAGCCGTCGCCCACTCCTCTTTCTCTTTCACCGCGTTGTGCTTGCCTGTGCAGGTGAAAGAGAACTGGCAGCCGGTGCGGTTGCGTTCGCCTTGATAGACGACGCCGCAGATCGTTTTCGGATAGAAGGGGCTGCGAATGCGGTTCATGACAACTTGCGCGACGGCCTGCTGACCTATGACGGGCTCGTCGCGGGCCTCGAAATAGATCGCTGTCGCCATGCAGCGCAGCTCGCGGGAGCGGAACTCGTCCTCGGTAAGACCGCCGAACAGCGTTTTAGGCTGCTCCGGAGAAAGGCTCGCATTCCTGAGAAGCCCGGCCCATTGATTGCCGGAGCTGCCGGTTGGCGGAACATCGAGGGCGACCGGAGTTTCCGTGCTGAATACCGTCAAAAACAAGGAAGCGTCGGCGAGCGCAGCTGTCTGCACCGCGGCCCGATCGGCGCTGTCCCTCAGATGAAGCGGATCCGCTTTCATGCGCCGCGCGATGCTGTCGTTTCCTGCTGACTTGAGCGCAAAGGCAAAACTGTCGGCGCGCGGACCTTTCTGGCTTTCGGAGAAAAGATAGACCGCTTGCGCTGGGAGCGGCTCCGGAACCCTGATGCGATCGAAATAGGTGGGCGACACGCTGGATATGCCGGGGCTCGCCAAAAGGGTCATTTGGTAATCGACGGCCCTGCGCATGTCAGGATCGCGGTACGCATAGCCCGAGACTGCGAAAATCAAGGCGAGAATCGTGTACCAGGTCAGCTTCGCGAAAGATCGGCGTGCTTTTAAGGCGAGAGGAAGCGGACGCGGCGGGGAGACGGCCAGATCGGAATTTCGAACAACCACGGTCCGGGGGCCGCTTGCGCCACAAGTGCTCTACTGCGCCCCTCATACTCGGTCATCGAACGGCTACTTCTCATCGACACTACCTACTGGAACCAGAGTCATAGCGCGAAACGGTTAACAGGCGCTTAGGAAAGCCCGGACGATTTCACTCCATCAGCTATAGCTTCCTTGTTGTCAAAATTGCGGAGCGGAGGCTGAATAGGAGAATTAGAAGGCTGCGCCGGGTTTGCGGACGACGGCAAATCCGGCGAGCAAGCGCCTCGTCATGGCGAAGGGTTTGTTGTTCCAGGATTGGAAAAGCTCTTGCGCAGCAATGTCTAAGCCCTTCCGGCCGAACTCCGCCAAAATCTCCGCCTGCACCCAGGTTTGCGCATTCTTCTCGCGGCCGGCGGCGAGGCGGCCTTCCAATGCAAGCCATGCCTCGTGCCGGGCAAAGGAGGCGAAAAGCTGTCGAAGGCCGCTGCCGCCATTGGTTAACGAAATGCTAAGACATTCCGGCTCCCATGCCCCTACTTCGCGGTGGGATAGGCTAAGCGCGCCTTTCAAGTCGGCCAGCGCGCGCGTGGCGGACGCGCCCATATCGGCCTTGGTGACGACGGCGATATCGGGGATTTCCGCAATGCCCGCTTTCATGAATTGGAGGGAGTCGCCGGACGCAGGCTGAATGCACAAGACGACGGTGTCCGAAACCGTTGCGATATCCGTTTCCGACTGTCCCACGCCCACGCTTTCGACAATAATTTTGTCGTAGAGCGCGCGGAGAAGCGCCGCGGCGGGATAGGCGATGTCTGCTAGCCCGCCGAGCCGGCCGCGCGCGGCGATGGAGCGAATGAACACGCCGCTGTCGCTGGGGTCGGTGCGCATGCGCACTCGGTCGCCGAGAAGTGCGCCGCCGCTGGCCCTCGACGAAGGGTCAACGGCGAGTACCGCGACGGTTTTACTCTGACGGCGCCATTCAGCGATCAAGGCGTTGATGAGAGTCGATTTACCGGCGCCGGGGGGACCGGTTATGCCGATAGCGATGCCTTTCGGGTTTTCGAAAGCCTCGTCGAGCAAGGGCGCCATCGAAGCGGGGGCAGCCTCCATGGCGGAGAGAGCCGCTGCGATCTGGGCCTTGCCTTTAAGGCCGGCGAGGTTCATCCCCGACGCGATCGCCGCCCCTTGACTTGGTTCGCTTCCCATAGGGCGAGTTCACCGCGCATTTGAACGCGGCGCCCCCTTCTCCTCCCAGGATAGAGGTGCGCCCAGGGTCCGCCGCACGCCCGTCATGCGGTTGACGACGTCCCGGTTCCGCCTTTCGCGCGCACAGCCGCCTGCGCCGCCGCCAGCCGGGCGACGGGCACCCGGAACGGCGAACAGGACACATAATCGAGTCCGACGGACTCGCAAAAGGCGATGGACGCTGGATCTCCCCCGTGCTCGCCGCAGATGCCGAGCTTGATGCCTGGACGGGTCTTTCGTCCGCGTTCCGCAGCGATTTGAACGAGTTCGCCCACGCCCTCGGGATCCAGCGAGACAAAGGGGTCGGTCGCGAAGATGCCTTGCGTAAGATAATCGCCGAGGAACGAGCCGGAGTCGTCGCGGCTGAGGCCATATGTGGTTTGAGTCAGATCGTTGGTGCCGAAGGAGAAGAATTCGGCTGTTTGCGCGATGTCGCCGGCCCTAAGCGCCGCGCGAGGCAGCTCGATCATCGTGCCGACCTGATACGAGATCGAAACGCCGGTGGCCGATTCGACCTCCTTGGCCACTTTCACAATAATCGCCTTTATGATGTCGAGTTCGGCCTTGGTTGCGATCAGAGGCACCATAACCTCCGGCACGACAGCCACCTTGCTACGCCGGCTTACCTCAACGGCGGCCTCGAAGATTGCGCGCGCCTGCATCTCGGCGATTTCGGGATAGGAGATGGCGAGACGGCAGCCGCGATGGCCCAGCATGGGGTTCTGCTCGCTGAGGGTGTTAAGGCGGGCGCGAAGCGCGGACGGCTCCATGCTCAGCGACGACGCCAGCTCATTGATCTCCGTGTCCTGGTGCGGCAGGAACTCGTGAAGCGGCGGATCGAGAAGGCGGATGGTGACTGGCAGGCCAGCCATGATTTCGAAAAGCTCGATAAAGTCCTGCCGCTGCATGGGCAGGATCTTGGCGAGCGCCGCGCGCCTGCCGCTTTCGTCGGAGGACACGATCATTTCGCGCATCGCCATGATGCGATCTGCGTCGAAGAACATATGCTCGGTGCGGCAAAGCCCGATGCCTTCCGCGCCAAATTGCCGCGCCTGTGCCGCATCCTTCGGCGTGTCGGCGTTTGTACGCACCTTCATGCGCCTGAGCCTGTCGGCCCATTCCATAAGCGTCGCGAAATCGCCGGTCAGCTCTGGCTGACGCATGGCGACCTGCCCCTTGATGACTTGCCCCGTGGACCCGTCGATGGTGATAATGTCGCCTTCCCTCAGCGTTACTCCCGCGGCCGTCATGGTGCGCAGCTCGGAGTTTATCCGCAACGCGCTGGCGCCGGAAACGCAAGGGCGCCCCATGCCGCGCGCCACAACTGCGGCGTGGCTGGTCATCCCGCCGCGCGCCGTTAAAATCCCGGCCGCCGCATGCATGCCGTGGATGTCTTCCGGGCTTGTCTCTGCGCGCACGAGGATCACGCTCTTGCCCAGCGCCTTCAGCTTTTCGGCGTCGTCGGGCGAGAACACGATTTCACCGCAGGCCGCGCCGGGCGAGGCCGGCAGACCACGGTCAGGATGTTGCGCTCCGCAGACGGATCGATGGTTGGATGAAGCAATTGATCGAGCTGCGTCGCCTCGATGCGAGTAACGGCTTCTTCCTCTGTAATGAGCCCTTCCCTGGCGAAATCCACCGCGATTTTCAGCGCCGCCGGCGTGGTGCGCTTGCCGTTGCGGCATTGGAGCATCCAAAGTTTGCCGTCCTGAATAGTAAACTCGATGTCTTGCATGTCGCGGTAGTGACGTTCGAGGGTTTCGCAGAATTCGCTTGAACTCCGCGAATGCGGCCGGCATCAGCGCTTCCAATGATGGCTTGTCGCCGCCACCCTCGATTCGCGCGGCTTCCGTAATAGATTGCGGCGTGCGAATGCCCGCCACCACGTCTTCACCTTGTGCGTTGACGAGGAACTCGCCGTAGAGTCGCGCGTCGCCTGTCGATGGATTTCGTGTAAATGCGACGCCGGTCGCGCTGGTGTCGCCGCGGTTGCCGAACACCATCGCCTGAATGTTGACCGCCGTGCCCCAGCTCTCCGGGATGCTGTTCAACTGACGGTACTTAATGGCGCGAGTGTTGTTCCAGCTCTCGAAGACCGCGCCGATGGCGCCCCAAAGCTGCTCATTGATATTCTGGGGGAAGGGGCGGCCGAGCTTTTGCTGCACTGCATCTTTGTATTTGACGATAACGGTATGCCAATCGTCGGCGGTCAGATCCGTGTCGAGATCGTAGCCGTTCTGACTCTTATAGTGCTCCAGGATTTCCTCGAAAGCGTGGTGCTTCACGTCGAGCACGACGTTGGAGTACATCTGGATGAAGCGGCGATAGCTGTCATAGGCGAAGCGGCGGTCGCCAGAGCGGGCTGCCAGCCCCTCCACCGTCTCATCGTTCAGGCCTAAATTGAGGATCGTGTCCATCATGCCCGGCATAGAAGCGCGGCTGCCGGAGCGCACCGAAACCAGGAGAGGATTCGAAGCATCGCCGAAGCCGGCGCCGACGGTCTTGCCGATATAGGCGACGGAGTCCTCCACCTGCGCCTTGAGCCCATCCGGATATTTCCGGCCGTTGGCGTAGTAGGCGTTGCAAACTTCGGTTGTTATGGTGAAGCCCGGAGGCACAGGCAGGCCAAGGTTCGACATCTCTGCGAGATTAGCGCCCTTGCCGCCCAACAAATCGCGCATACTCGCCGATCCATCGGCCTTGCCAGCGCCAAAGCGATAAACGTATTTTTCTGCGCCTGCCATTTGCCCACTCCGATCTCTTGCGGCTGCGCCGCCTGTTTCTTTCCCGCGCGCGTCCGCTTCCATAATGGCGCCTTTGGTTGCATGCGCCCCCTTCATCAAGGCGGCGAAACTCTCGGCGAGCCGAAGATTTGTCTCCAAAATATTGATGGTAATGTCGTAAATCATGCGGGCTGGTGTAAAGCTGGACATGGATCAGCTCACGTTTTTCGATGTTATCATTTCGCGGCTCTTGATCCCGAAGGCAGTCCACGACACAGCGCGCGCGCCTGCGCCGCTACCGCAGGCGCATTCAGGGGAGAGTTCGTTTATGTAACCGAGATAAGCCTCGTGCTCAAGCGTGTTGCAGCCGCGCGGCTTTAGGGCACATCGGGTTCAGGCGGCGGTGTAGTAGAATCCCGTGCGGCATCCAAAACTCAGGCTGCTCGCCGCGCGCCAAAATTGTCTCCGCGAAGGCCGAGCGCTTCGGCGACATGCAGAGTGTGAATATCGGCGCTTCCGTCGAGGTCCGCGAGGGTTCTCGCGAGGCGCAGCGTCCGGTGATAGCCCCGCGCCGATAGGCCGTTCGCTTCCGCGGCCTGCTCCAAGAGACGCATGCCATCCCGGTCGAGCCCGCAGAATTCTTCGAGCAGCGCCGCTGGGCACCGTGCGTTGGTCGTCACGGCCTCGTTGCCAATCATGGAGTAACGGCGCGCCTGGATCGATCGGGCCGTGGCGACCCGTTCAGCCACGCCGGCGCTCGTCTCGCGCGATGGCGGGAGAGCAAGGTCGGTCGCCTTCACAGGCGCCATCGCGATTTGAATATCGAGACGGTCCCAAAGCGGCCCGGAAATTCGCGCCCTGTAGCTTTCCTCGCATCGCGTTCCCAGCCTGCATGTCACGCCCGGGGTCCAGGCGTGGCCGCAGCGGCAGGGGTTCATGGCTGCGACGAGCTGAAAACGCGAGGGGTAGCGGATTCGATGATTGACCCGCGCGATGACCGTTTCCCCGCTCTCGATCGGCTGGCGGAGCGCGTCCAGCACATGCGGCGGGAATTCGGCAAACTCGTCGAGAAATAGCACGCCATGGTGGGCGAGCGCGACCTCTCCGGGTTTCGGCCGGGCGCCTCCGCCAACGAGCGCCGCCATGCTCGCCGAATGATGCGGCGCGCGAAAAGGCCGGTTCGCGGTCAGCGTACCATTTACGATAGCGCCCGCGATGCTTTGGATCATAGCGACCTCAAGAAGCTCGCGAGGCTCTAGAGGCGGCAATATGCTTGGAAGCCGTTGGGCAAGCATGGACTTTCCAGCGCCGGGCGGCCCGATCATGAGCATGTGATGGCCGCCAGCGGCCGCGACCTCCAGCGCGCGCTTCGCGCTCTCCTGACCGCGGACGTCCTTGAGATCGGGGCATGCTTCCGCGCTCTGATCGAGATGCGGATGCGGCTGCGGTATCAGCGCTGTTCCTTTCAGATGATTGACGAGCGCGACAAGATGCGGAGTCGCCACGATAGTCATGGCGGAAGAGGCCCAGGCCGCCTCTGGACCGCAGGCCGCTGGGCAGATCAGACCCTTTTCGAGAGCGCCGGCGCCAAGCGCGGCCGGCAAGGCGCCCGCTATCGGGCCAAGGCCGCCATCAAGGCCAAGCTCACCGATGATGATGAAGTCCTTCAAGGCTTCGGGCGAGATTGCGCCAGCCGCCGCCATAACTCCCAGAGCGATCGGAAGATCGTAATGCGTCCCTTCTTTCGGCATATCGGCAGGGGCGAGATTGACCGTGATCCGCTTTGCCGGGAGACCAAGGCCGATGGCGGTCAACGCCGCGCGCACACGCTCGCGGCTTTCGCCAACCGATTTATCGGGGAGGCCGACAATCGAAAAGGCCGGGAGACCCGGAGCAATAAGAACCTGAACATCGACCTGTTTCGCGTCGATGCCCTCAAACGTTACCGTGGACACCTGCGCGAACATTAAAATCACTCCACTTCACATCTTCAATAAATCAAGGCGATATTATCTCTAAATTTTATATAATCAAGAACAATCAATGAACTTTCGTGGAACGAAATTTTTCTTCCACAGCATCCCAGATGAGCGCCGCGATATCGGGTCCGCCAAAGCGTCTAATTTCCCGGATGCCAGTAGGCGAGGTGACGTTGATCTCCGTGAGGTAGTCTCCGATCACGTCGATGCCTACGAAAATGAGGCCGCGCCGCTTGAGTTCCGGACCGATGGCGTCGCAGATCTCGCGCTCCCGCGCCGTGAGCTCCGCCGCTTCCGGGCGCCCGCCTACATGCATGTTTGAGCGCGTCTCGTTCGCCGCCGGCACCCGATTGATGGCGCCAACCGCCTTGCCATCCACAAGGATGATGCGCTTGTCGCCCTGGCGCACCTCGGGCAGGTATCGCTGCACCACGAAAGGCTCACGGAACACGGTCTGGAACAGTTCCACGAGCGATCCAGTGTTGGTGTCGTCCGGCCGCAGCCTGAACACCGCGGCGCCGCCGTTTCCGTAAAGCGGCTTCACAATAATGTCTCCGAACTCTGCGCGGAATGCGTTCACTGCGTCGAGCGAGCGCGTGATGAGTGTTGGCGGCGTGAGGTCCGGAAACTCGGTCACAAACAGCTTTTCCGGCGCATTGCGCACGCTCGCCGGGTCATTCACAACCAAGGTTTTTGGATGGATGTGATCGAGAATGTGAGTTGTCGTTACATAGGCCATGTCGAAGGGCGGATCTTGGCGCAGCTGGATGACATCCAGATCCTCCAAAGCGAGCGTCTGCTTCGCGCCAAGATCGAAATGCGCGCCATGAACATCATTGACGCGAAGCTCATGGCCGTCGGCGAAGACGCGCCCATCCTTCATGAAAAGATTGTCTGGCGTGTAATAAAAAATGCTGTGCTGGCGATTTTGCGCCTCAAGCAGGAGCGCGAACGTCAAATCGCCGTGGATATGAATTCGCTCGATCGGGTCCATCTGGACCCCGGTTTTCAGCCGCATCCGCTCCTCGCGTTTGGTATTTGAGAGGAGACTTAAAGGCGGCGGCCGAATTACGCAAGAAAGGCTTGCTCGATGTGAGCGCAGCCTTGAGTTGGGCTAATGAGGATCACATCGAAGCTTGCTGAGCATTGTGCGAGGCCGGCGTGCTCTCCCAGGAAAACCTCAGCGGCCAACGCGATCCGGGCTTGCTGACGCGGCTGTATCGACCAGGCGGCCTCATCCTGCGTCTTACGTCGCTTGACTTCTACGAACGCCAGATGCTCCCCGCGCTGGGCGACAAGATCGATCTCGCCCGCCTTGGTCTTGTAGCGCTGGGCCAAAATGCGGTAGCTCTTGCTTTCGAGAAGCTCTCTTGCGCGGCTCTCCGCCGCAATGCCTATGGCATAAGAGCTATGGGGGGAAGAGCGGCGGGGGGGAGGCATCATGACTATTTGTCCCTCAACTTCAACGCCAAGTTGTAGACCTTCCTTTTCCCCACGCCAAGTCCCTTTGCAACTTCTTCGACAGCTTCTTTCAGGCTTCCTCCTTTCAGGGCTTTCCGCAGTGCGTCTTCGACATCCGCATCTGTCGCTGCCGGCGTTTCGCCTGGACCGATGAGCAGAACGAGTTCGCCAAGGAGTGGGGTTTGCCCAATTTCTTCAAGCAGCGCCGCCGCCGTTCCGCGAGAATACGCCTCGTGCAACTTGGTCAGTTCACGGGCAAGCGTAAGCATCCGGCCCGGGAAAATCCTCCCGATCTCTGTGAGCGTGGCTTCGATCCGGCTCGCCGTCTCATAGAGAACGAGCGTTCCCGGCACAGCGCGCAGCCCCTCAAGCGCTTCGCGCCTTGCCGTCTCTTTCGGGGGCAGGAACCCGCCAAAGAAAAATTGATCCGAAGGCAGCCCGCTCGCCACAATGGCGGAGAGGATGGCCGAAGCGCCTGGAATGGGAAAGATGCTAAACCGCTCGGCGACAGCGGCGCGCACCAGCTTAAAACCTGGGTCGGCGATGAGAGGGGTGCCGGCGTCCGAGATCACCGCAACGGACTTGCCCTCCCGAAGCGCCGAAATAATACGCTCGCGATCCCTATCGCCGCTGAAATCATGATAGGTTTCGAGCTTCCGGCCAATCCCGTATGCGGAGAAAAGCTTGCGGCTGTGGCGGGTGTCCTCGCACACAACCATGTCCGCTGCGGCAAGGGTGAAGAGGGCGCGAATGGAGACGTCGCCGAGATTTCCGACAGGCGTTGAAACAAGATAAAGGCCCGGCGCGAGCGGACTTGCGCAAAGCTTATCGAGCTGACGTTTAAACCCCGCGGTCAGATCGATACTAAGGCTGTCATCGGTCCTGCCGGACCCTTCCGCGGCTTCAGGGGATTTACGATGAGAATTTTTCGCCGGCTGCCGCTTGCCCATCACCAATCAGCCATAGTTTCGAAACAGGTTGCTCTTCGGCAAAAGCGTCTGCAAGATGAGCGCGACTCGCAAGCAGCTCAAGTTTGCTTGCCTACATAACCGGCGCAGGTCAACGAAAAGCTGAAAATACGCTTCGATGAAACTTACGGCTAAACACGTTCGCGCTCGCCTCCTCGCTGGCTTTGCGTTCGTTCTCGTGTGCCTGGGAATGAGCGCTTGCTCGATTGGCGGTTTGGGCGGCTCAAACAGCAGCCCGGGCTTATCGGAAGCGCCCGGCTCCGCAAGGGGCGCCTGCGGGAGGAACGGTGAAAGTGGCGCTGCTCTTGCCGCTTACAGGCAATGTGAACGCCCAGCAAGTGGCCAAAGCGATGAAGCAGGCGGGCGAGCTCGCGCTGTTCGATTTCGATAAGCCCAATGTCAAGCTTATTCCGAAAGACACGCATGGGACGCCAGAGGGCGCACGCCAGGCAGCACAGGACGCCGTAAAAGACGGCGCCGAACTCGTCATCGGGCCGCTGTTCGCCAACGAGGTCTCTGCGGTCGCTCCTGTCGCTCAGGCAGCCCACATCCCCGTGCTCGCCTTCTCGAGCGACCGCAATGTTGCGGGCAATGGCGTTTATCTCTTGAGCTTCGTCGCGGGCAGCGATGTGCCCCGCATGATTTCTTATGCCGTGAGCAAAGGGAAAACACGTTTCGCCGCCCTCTTTCCTCAAAACGACTATGGCCGCATCGTCGAGCAGGCTTTCAATCGCGCCGTGCAGGAGAACCACGGACAGATCGTGATGGCGAAGACATTTCCGGCGGAGGCGAACGGCATGCTTCCGCCCGTGAAAGAGATGTCAGCGCTCGCGAAGAAAGGCTCGCCTCCGCAAATCGACGCGATCTTCATCCCTGCCGCCGCCGACACGCTTCCTTCGCTCGCTCCGCTCTTTCCGTACTACGAGGTCGATACCCAGTCTGTGAAGTTGATGGGACTTTCGGGCTGGGATTACGCCGGATCCGGCAAAGAACCGGCCTTGCTGGGCGGCTGGTTCGCGGCGCCCGACCCCAAAGGCTGGCAGGATTTCACGCGCCGGTACGTCGACACCTACGGCGACGCCCCGCCGCGACTTGCAAGCCTCTCCTACGATGCCGTAAGTCTTGCCATCTCGCTTTCTAGCAACCCGCCCGAGCGGCGATTCACGGCCTCCGAGCTGACGCGCTCAAGCGGATTCAATGGAGTGGACGGCCTGTTCCGGCTCCGGCCCGACGGCACAGCCGAGCGCGGCTTCGCCATCATGGAAGTTCAGAAGTACGGCAACCAGCCAGTCGACGCGGCCCCGTCATCCTTCGGGACCGCCTTGGCGCAATATTAGATTAGTGCATGATCCGCAAAAGCTTGCGCAGAGGCTTGATGCGGGCGGGACGTCGGTTTTGTGAAGAGATCATTCTTAAACAAAACCTTAGAGCGAAGTTTTGAATCCATCACTAGCGAAATCGCTCGCTGCCGCGCTTGTCTCTTCGAGTCCAGCGGCAATCGGCGCGACAAGCGCGTTCAAGACCAACCGGCCCCGATTCGTCGCCCTTAGCCAATCGCCATCCCGCTGCATCAGGCCTTCCTCTTCAAGCGCCGCAATGTCCTGAGGCGCCGGTCGGAAGCCGGTCTTGGCCGCGAGGCTGCGCACATTGATACCCTCACGCAAACGAAGCCCCATCAGCACGGCCTCCTCTGCTTGCTCACGCCGATGAAGCTCAATGCGCTCTTCGCTTCCGGCCCCGCATGCATCGACTTTCGCCTGCCACGCCGAGGGCCCCTTCACGGCCGCCGTGGCGAATTTCTTGCCTTCCACGGTTATACGCCCATGCGCGCCAGGTCCGATCCCGAGATAATCGCCGGAGCGCCAATAGGTCAGATTGTGGCGGCTTTCCTGGCCGGGCGCGGCATGATTTGAGACCTCATAGCTGGGAAGTCCAGCCGCCTCGCATATCTCCTGCGTAAGGGTGTAAAGGTCCGCCGCCAAGTCCGGCCCCGGTATTCTGAGCTTCCCGCGCCGATGGAGATCGAAAAACGCGGTCTCAGGCTCGACGGTGAGCTGGTAAAGCGAGATATGGCCGCGCGCTAACGCAAGCGCCTTTCCTAGCTCGGCGCGCCATTCGGATTCGGTTTGCGAAGGCCTCGCATAAATAAGATCGAAGCTCATCCGCTCGAAATATTTGCCTGCGACCGTGAGGGCGCGCCGGGCCTCTGCGGCTGTATGGAGCCGCCCGAGGAAGCGAAGCTGTTCATCGAAGAGCGATTGCACCCCAAGGGAAACGCGATTGACGCCAGCCGAACGGTAGCCCGCGAACCTGGCGGCCTCGACGCTGGTCGGGTTCGCCTCAAGGGTGATTTCGCAGTCCTCTTCGACGCGCCATAGTGCGGCGATCTTATCGAGAAGCGCGCCCACGGTTTGCGGCGCCATCAGCGAGGGCGTGCCCCCGCCAAAGAAGATACTGGAAACTGGCCGCGCTCGCGTTTCGACGGCGTAATGCCGAAGCTCGCTGATCGCGGCGGCGAGGTATTGCTCTTCGCTGATGGCGCGGCGGGCGTAAGAATTAAAGTCGCAGTATGGGCATTTCGACTGGCAGAAGGGCCAGTGGATATAGATGGCGAGGGGGCTTTTCCCTTCCGGCGCGGCAACCCTATCGCCCGGCGCCCGCGTTTCAGGCAAGAACTGCGGCGCGGAAGGCTGCAAAGGCTCTGGCGCGGTGCGAAATCGCATGCTTCTCTACGGGGTCCATTTCACCGAACGTCAGATCGTACCCGTCCGGCACGAACATGGGATCGTAGCCGAAGCCTTTCGTACCGCGCGGCGGCCAAATCAGGCAGCCTGGCGCCGTTCCTTTGAAGAACTGGACGTCGCCCGCCGGATTTGCAAGGCAGAGCATGCAAATGAACTCCGCCCGGCGCCGGTCTGGCGTGGTTGCGCCAAGAGCTTTCAGATCATCCTCGACCCGCGACATCGCCCGGTAAAAGTCGCGCGGCTCGCCCGCCCACCGCGCCGAGTGAATGCCCGGCGCTCCGCCCAGCGCCTCGACGGCAAGGCCTAAATCATCGGCAAGGGTGAGCCGGCCGGTTGCGGCTGCGGTCGTTACCGCCTTGAGACGGGCATTCTCCTCGAAGGTTTCTCCCGTTTCCTCAGGTTCGGGCACGCCAAGCTCGCCGGAGGAGTGCACAGCGATCCCTAGAGGTTCAAGCAAGCTCCGGAATTCCCGGAGCTTGCCTTGATTGTGCGTGGCGACAACCAGACTGTCGCCGCTTGCGAGGCGAAAGCTCGCTCCCATCGTCCCGCTTCCCTATCAGAGGACCGTCAGCTTTTGCAGATTGACGAGTTCGCCAATTCCCTTTTTAGCCAATCCAGTGAGTTCCGCCATGCGCTCCTCGGAAAAGACGGCCCGCTCGGCGCTGGCCTGGATCTCAACGATCATGCCTTTGCCGGTGAACACGAAATTGGCGTCGGCCTCGGCCTCCGAGTCTTCGGCGTAATCGAGGTCGAGCACCGGCTCGCCTCTGTAAATCCCACAAGAGATGGCGGCCACCTGGTCTTTCAGAACGCCATCCCTGATCATGTCGCGCGCACGCATCCATTGGAAGCAATCGTGGAGCGCCACCCAAGACCCGGTTATCGCTGCTGTCCGCGTCCCGCCGTCGGCCTGCAAAACATCGCAGTCCAACATGATTTGCCGCTCGCCGAGCGCTTGCAGATCCACAACGGCTCGAAGCGAGCGCCCAATAAGCCGCTGTATCTCCTGGCTCCGGCCAGATTGATGCCCCGTTGTGGCCTCGCGCCGCGTGCGCTCCGAAGTCGCCCTCGGCAGCATGCCGTACTCCGCTGTAATCCAGCCCCGGCCTTGGCCCTTCATCCAGGGGGGAACGCGCTCTTCAAGGCTCGCCGTGCAGAGCACATGGGTATTGCCGAATTTGATTAGGCACGAGCCTTCTGCATGGTGCGAGAAGGCGCGTTGGAAACTCACGGGGCGAAGATCGCCCGCCTTCCGTTTCGAGGGGCGCATGGGAACCTGTATATTATGAAGTTGGCGGTCTTGGGAAAGCCTCAAGTGGCGCGAACACTAGGCTAGCGGCCATTCCCGATCAATGGCTTTAAGCTCGACCTTTTAAAAATTCATCCCTGCTATATTCCGCGGTAAGGAAATTTTCGATTAATTAGCTCAATTGTATCGAGGGTTGCCGAGAGGTCCATTCGCGCAAAAGCGACAACCGGCACTTGAGAAATTCGGTCACGTCGTTACTTTCAAGCGTGTTCCCTTCCATAATCGGCATCAGCAGCTGCGAGCGCATGCTGGAATCCGCCGTATCGTGAACGCTCTTCTCGATTTTTCGCTCGACCATTGCTCAATCCTAAGCTGTACTTAGACCCTTTCCTATTACCTCAAATTCGAGGGGGTATGTCAGCGCTTAGGTGAAAGGAGAAGCCATTCCGCGTCGTAAGCGTGGCGAAATGGCAACAAAGTGTGCCCGAATCCACGCTTGTCCTTGGGTTCGAGTGCGGCTCTCTTCTGCTCCTGTGGATAAGCACTCTTCCAAGAAAGGCTAAAAAGCGGTGACGTGCTGGCCGGCGAGGGGAGGGGGGCGCCCCTTTCGGGGCGCCCGATACCTTTGCCTTAACCGGCGGCAGGCTTGTTCATACGGTTCTCGATCAAGTCGGACACGACGCCCGGCTCGGCGAGCGTCGACGTATCGCCAAGGTTAGAGAAATCGTCCTCGGCGATCTTCCGCAGAATACGCCGCATGATTTTGCCCGAGCGGGTCTTGGGAAGGCTCGGGGCGAACTGAATCAAATCGGGTGTAGCGATAGGCCCGATTTCCTGGCGGACCCAATTGCGAAGCTCAGTCCTCAGCGCTTCGTTCGGATCGATGCCGGTCATCAGCGTCACATAAACATAGATGCCCTGCCCCTTCAGGCTGTGCGGGTAGCCGACGCAGGCCGCCTCGGCCACTTTCGGATGGGCGACTAGCGCCGATTCAACCTCGGCCGTTCCCATCCGATGGCCCGCCACGTTGATCACATCGTCGACGCGGCCGGTGATCCAATAATAGCCGTCGGCGTCCCGGCGGCATCCGTCACCCGTGAAATAAGTGCCTGGATATGCGGAGAAATAGGTCTGCACGAACCGGTTGTGATCGCGATAGACGGAACGCATCTGGCCGGGCCAAGAGTCGGTGATCACAAGGTTCCCTTCGCCCGCGCCTTCAAGCGTCTGCCCATCTGGAGAGACGAGCGCCGGCTGCACGCCGAAGAAGGGCAGCGTGGCGGAGCCAGGTTTGGTTGCGATGGCGCCCGGCAGCGGCGTGATCAGGATTCCGCCCGTCTCGGTTTGCCACCAGGTATCGACGATGGGGCAACGCTCATCGCCCACGATGTGATAATACCATTCCCAGGCTTCGGGATTGATCGGCTCGCCGACGCTTCCAAGCAGCTTCAGCGACTTCCGGCTTGTTTTCTTGACGTGCGCCTCGCCCGCTCCCATGAGCGCGCGTATGGCGGTGGGCGCCGTGTAGAATGTGTTGACCTGGTGCTTGTCGACGACGTCCCAAAAGCGTGAGGGCGTTGGATAGTTGGGAACGCCCTCGAACATGAGCGTCGTGGCGCCATTCGCGAGCGGGCCGTAAAGAATGTAGCTGTGCCCCGTGACCCAGCCCACGTCCGCCGTACACCAATAAATGTCGCCGTCTTTATAATCGAAGACATACTGGTGCGTGATCGAAGCAAAGACGAGATAGCCGCCCGTCGTGTGCAGCACGCCTTTCGGCTGTCCCGTCGAACCGGATGTATAAAGGATGAATAGCGGGTCCTCCGCGCTCATTTCTTCAGGGGGACAATCGGCAGAGACGCTCTGCATTTCCTCGCCAACCCAGAAATCGCGGCCGGCCGTCCATGCGACGGGGCTATTGGTGCGCTTGACGACAAGAACTCGCTCCACCGTCGGGCATTTCTCCAGCGCCTTGTCCGCGTTGGCCTTGAGCGGAACTTTGCGGCCGCCGCGGACGCCTTCGTCGGCGGTGATCAGCACGCTCGAATCGCAGTCGAGGATACGGCTCGCAAGGCTGTCAGGTGAAAATCCGCCGAACACCACCGAATGGATCGCGCCGATGCGCGCGCAGGCGAGCATGGCATAGGCGGCTTCGGGAATCATTGGCAGGTAGATCGTAACGCGGTCACCCTTTTTGACGCCATGTTTTTTGAGAACGTTAGCGAGACGGCTAACGCGGTCGTGGAGCTGCCGGTACGTGATTTTGAGATCCATATCCGGCTCGTCGCCCTCCCAAAGGATTGCGACTTGATCGCCCCTTTTTTCCAGGTGCCGGTCGATGCAGTTGGCGGCCACGTTCAACGTGCCGTCCTCGAACCATTTGATCGAGACGTTATGCGTATCGAAGGAGGTGTTCTTCACCTTGGTGAAAGGCTTCATCCACTCGATCCGGGAAGCCTGTTCGCCCCAAAATCCATCAGGATCGCGAATGCTTTGCTCATAAAGGGCGCGGTATTTTTCCTCGTTAATCCAAGCCGAGGAACTCCATTCTGCTGGAACCGGATAAGTCTTCACCGTCATCGATGTCCTCCCTAGAGCTGCGCTTTGCGCGGCATTATGTTGATTGCCAGGCTTAAGGGCAACAATGCAATGGTCGAAGAGGTTCGTGTCCGAGGCGAGCGCGCATTAGCTGCAGGTGGAATGACCGCAATTGCGGCAAACGCGGCACCCTTCCTGATAGATTAGGCTAGGCGATCCACAGCGCGGGCAAAAATCCGAAGGGGAAAGGAAGCGGGGACTAGCCGCTTCCTGCCCTTCGTTTCCATCCTGCTTTTTCTCAAACGCGACACTCTCTTGGGCTTGGAACCCGATATGGATAAAATGCCGCTCTATGATCTCTCCGATGGCTGCAAGCAGGCTCGGCACATACTTGCCGTTCGTCCAAGCCCCGCCTCGAGGATCGAAGACCGCTTTCAGTTCCTCCACAACGAAGGAGACGTCCCCGCCGCGGCGGAAAATCGCGCTAATCATCCGCGTTAGCGCCACCGTCCAAGCATAATGCTCCAGGTTCTTCGAGTTTATGAAGATTTCGAAGGGCCTGCGCTGACCGTGGTCGAACGTGTCGTTGATTGTGACATATATGGCGTGATCGGAGCCGGGCCATTTGAGCTTATAGGTGAATCCCGAAAGCACCGCATCGCGCGCGAGCGGCAAAATACCGGCCGAATGGCCCTCCTCTGCGATCGTAGGCGCTAGCGGGAGAGCGGACTGCAAAGCTCTGCCCCCGGTCGCTGGGGGCGGCGCGGCGGACAAGACGGCGCCGGTGACCGGGTTTGGCCGGTAGGCTGTGCACCCTTTCAGGCCAAGCTGGTAAGCATCGAGATACAGCATCTCAAAGTCCTCGAAAGCAATCGTTTCCGGGCAGTTGACCGTCTTCGATATCGACGCGTCGACATGACGCTGCAGCGCCGCTTGCATCAGAAGGTGCTGCCGCGGGGAGAGGCCGTGCGCGGCCACGAAGGCGGCGGGAAGGGGAGCGTCGCCATGGTTTTCGCGGAAGAGGCGAACGGCGTAATCCTGAACGGTTTCGTGCCGTTCGGAGCCGTCCGGCGTGAGGAGACGGCGGCTATACTCAATATCGAAGACAGGCTCGATCCCGCTCGAAACATTGCCAGCGAGCAGCGAAATGGTGCCGGTCGGGGCAATCGAGGTCAGCACTCCGTTCCGTATGCCATTTTCTCTGATCGTCTTTTGCAGCGAAGGCGGGAGCGATGCTGGAAATGGCTGCTGCAAATACTTGCTGGCGTCGAAAAGCGGAAACGCGCTCTTTTCCTTCGCCAGTTCCGCACTTGCCCGGTAAGCGGCGTGACTGATTTGCGCCATCCACGATCCGGCAAGATCGCGCCCCTGCTCCGAGCCGTAATGGGCGCCGCACAGAATCAACGCATCGGCAAGTCCGGTGACGCCAAGTCCGATGCGCCGTTTGGCTTTGGCCTCCTTTTCCTGGTGGGGAAGCGGATAGCGCGACACATCGATGATATTATCCAGGAGCCTCACCGCCACCGCCGCCAGCTTTTCGAGCCTGCGCTCGTCCAGCCCTGCATTGGAGGTGAACGGCGCCTCGATGAGCGCCGCCAAATTAATGGATCCGAGCAGGCATGCGCCGTAAGGAGGCAAGGGCTGTTCGCCACATGGGTTGCTGCAGCTTATCTTCTCACAGAAGTCTAAGTTATTGAGCGCGTTCACGCGGTCGATGAAGATCACACCGGGTTCGGCGTAATCGTAGGCGCTGCGCATGATCTTGCGCCAGAGCCCACGTGCGCTGACCGTCCGGAAGACCTCGCCGCGGAACACAAGCGGCCATGAACTTTCTGCCTTCACGGCCTCCATGAAGGAGTCTGTGACCAGCACGGACAAGTTGAAGTTGCGTAGCCTGAGCGGGTCGGCTTTCGCTTCGATAAAAGTTTCGATATCGGGATGATCGCAGCGCATGACGCCCATCATCGCGCCGCGCCTGGAGCCAGCCGACATGATCGTCTTGCACATGGCGTCCCAGACGTCCATGAAACTCACAGGGCCGGATGCATCCGCGCAGGCGCCTCGCACGTGCGCACCTTTCGGTCTTAAGGTCGAGAAGTCATGACCGATGCCGCCGCCCTGCTGAAGCGTCAGGGCGGCTTCCCTTACATTGGCGAAAATCGAGCCCATGTCGTCGCCGATCTCGCCCATGACGAAACAGTTGAAGAGCGTCACATTGCGATCCGTGCCTGCGCCAGCGAGAATACGCCCGGCCGGGATGAATGCGAAACCCGTCATCGCATCGAAAAAGCGCGCTTCCCAAAGCCTTCGATTTTGCTCCGGCTCCGCAACCGCTGCTGCTTTAGCTACCCTCGCCCAAGTCTCCTCGATGGACAGGTCCGCCTTCCCGCCCGGCGTCTGAAAACGATATTTTTCGTTCCAGATTTGCTGAGAGATCGGAATCAATATCGATGATTTATCCAGGCTTTGCACCGGCATATTCCTCTTTCAGACACTGAATGTTCACTTTTTGTGCCTGTCGTCAAGGGGCGGGTTGTGGATAACTTTCCCTTCGTTCTCTTTAGCTATGAAGCGTAAGGCCGGTGTGATAGCGGGCTGGCGACGCTCAGACGTTTTCGTGGCCGGGCGCGGCCAAAGCCCTGTCCGGAAAGTGCACGGGCGGCTTGAAGCCCTGTCTTTCGAGTTCATTTCGAGCCTCGAGGCGAAGGCTTTCCGAAGCCGTCTCGATCGCGGATTGCAGCTTTGTCATGAACTCCTGACGAGGCAAGCCGGGCGGGATCGGATCGAGAAATTCAACAATAATTGTGCCCGGGTAGCGCAAGAAGGAGCGCCGGGGCCAGAACATCCCCGAATTCAACGCGAGAGGGCAAACCGCCAGCTTAAGATCCTGATAGAGGAAAACGATGCCCGGCTTGTAATCCGGCGGGTCGCCCGGCGTTTTGCGGGTGCCTTCCGGGAATATGACGATCTCTCGCCCTTGCGCCGCGCGTGTCCGCGCCTCGCGCACCATCTGGCGCAAGGCGGCCGGGCCAAGCTCGCGCTGGATGGGGATCAACTCGAACTTCTGGCAAAACTTGCCGTAGAGAGGCACGGACAATAGCTCCGCCTTCATGACGAGGGCCGGATCGCGCATCAAGGAGATGAGCGCGAAGGTATCCCATGCGGCTTGATGCTTCGCCGCTACGATGACCGGGCCGGGAAGGAGCTTTTCGTGGCCGCGGACCTCCATCCTTGTGCCGCAAATGGTGCGAAGGAGCCAAACGGTTGCATCGCCGTGCAAGGCCAGGCCAGCCATAGCCCATCGCCGCGGCGCTAGCAGAAGCCAGCTTCCCAGCATAAGAAAAAGCGCCCAGTTGATGTAGAGGATGGGATAAAACAGCAGCGATCTGAGATAGAGCGCTATCTTAGTTGACGCGCGCATTGATCATCGGGCCGCGGTGCTCGGCCTTGAAGGCTGCGCTTGACACAGAATTTGCGCCATACCGCGCCAAAGCCGTAATGAACTTAAGATATTCTTTGCTGAGCACCCACGCCGTGCGAGGATTGCTCCACCAACGCTCCTCCAGGCGAGGCGCTTTCACCGGATACGGCACGAGTGCTACATCCGGCATTGCTTGCCGCAACTCGATAAGGGTGCGGGGCATGTGATAGGTCGACGTGACCACGATGAGCGAACGGAAGCGTTGCTGGCGGACCCAGGCCGTCGTCTGGAACGCATTGTCCTCGGTGTTGAGCGCGCGCTTGTCAAGATCGACGCAACAGCGGAACAAAAGCGCTTCTTTCCCGCCAGCCGTGTTCAAAGTGATGATCTGCGGCGCGCGCGTGCTTTTGTTCACGCCCGATATGAGCAAGCGGCGCGCTTTTCCCTCGGCCAACAGCCGCACGGCCTCGGAGATTCTGTCCTCATCGCCAGTCAGCGCGACAATGCCGTCTGCGCGCCGCAAGTCCGCTGAAGGCATGACGCTGACGGAATAGGCGAAAAGAAAGAAGCCCGCCACCAGTGCGAGGCATAAAACAGCGGTCACACGCATCGCGTGCAGGAGGATCACTCTCGCGCTGAATTCCTTTTGCAGGGACATCTTATCGGAAGCGGTGCTCATCCAACAAAGAGTATATAGCTAAGGTTCCGCATTTGCATATTTTTTTTGTGTCGGATTCCCGAAGCCGAATTGTGGCGGATCAGCTGTTTTGCTGGTTCAGTATTCGCCGGACTCCATAGCGTGACGTCATTTTGCAAATCGCTGCAACCGCGATGACGACAACGAGCAGAACAATGTAGCCGCCGATGTCGAGGGTGCCCGCGCCGACGAGCCGGCGGATCTCCACTTCGGATGTGACGGAACTGCTCACGCCCTCGGTGAGATAAGGCACGCATAGAAAGACGATGGCGGCGAGGCCGGCTCCGACAATTCCGGCCCTGATCCCCACTTTCAAAAAGTGCGCCTCGAATTGCCGGGCAATGAACTTCTCCTCCGCGCCGACGAAGTTCAGAACCGAAACGATCTCGCGATTCGAGGCCAGCGCGCTCGTCGCCGCCGCGATGATCACGGCCGCCGTCGCCATCGCCATAAGCAGCAGCATGCCAACGCCCGCGAGTTCGAGAAGCCTCGTCAGGCGGCGTATCTCGTTGCGCCAATGTCCATGGTCGTCCAGCAAGGCGCCTGGATATTTCCCCTCGATAACCGTTTTGAGCGTGGAAATGTCGGGAGCATTGTCACGGTCGATCTCGACCGCGATCAGCCTTGGGATAGCGAAACTTTTGAGCACCTCGGACTTCCCTATCCAGGGCTCGACGAGCTTCAGCGACTCTTCCTTTGTGAACGGCCTGACCTGCTTGATCCCAGGCTGAGCTTTGAGAAGCTTTGTGATCTCGGCGGTTTTATCCTCGCCTGACTCCCCGGCGCGCTGTTGGATCTGGACGGTGATCTCCGCCGAGATCTTGTTCGTCCAGAGGTTCGCGGCGGTGAAAATCACATAAACTCCGCCCGCGGTGAGCGACGCCAAGAAGCACATGATCGCGATCACGAGCGTGAGAGAACGGCCCGTCACGGAGCCGGGAGGAACGATCGGCGCATTCGCGCGCGCGAATTTGGCGACGGTCTGGACGCGTGTCTTGAAGGGGACTGGAAGCGAATGCGGGGTATCTACGGTGCTCATGGCGTAAACCGTCCTACTCGTGAAGTTCGAGACGTCCATTCTCGAGCTGCATGCGAGCGGCCGAAAATTGCGACATGAGCTGATAATCGTGCGTTGCGATTATAATGGAGGTGCCGAGGCGGTTCAGTTCAATGAAAAGCCTGAGCAAACGGCGCGCCATCTGCGGGTCGACGTTGCCGGTTGGCTCGTCGGCGAGAAGAAGCTCAGGTTTGGCGATCACTGCGCGCGCGATCGCGGCCCGCTGCTTCTCACCCCCGGAAAGCACCGCCGGAAAAGCGTGCATCCGGTCGCCCAGTCCCACCCATTTCAGAAGTTCCGTGACGTCCTCCTGGTAATCGCTCTGCTTCCGGCCCATCACACGGAGGGGAAGCGCCACATTCTCCCAAGTGGTAAGATGGTCGAGCAGCCTGAAATCCTGAAAAACGATTCCGATGCGCCGCCTGAGGTCGGCCCGCTGGGCTGTCGTATTCTTGGCAATATTTCGTCCGAAAAGATATACAAGACCGCGTGTAGGACGCAGCGACATGAACAGGAGCCTGAGAAGCGTTGATTTTCCCGCACCGGATGCCCCTGTTAGAAAATGAAACGATCCGGGCTGCAAATGGAAGTTGATATCGCGCAAAACCTCTTGCCCGACTCCATAACGGAGACCGACATTCTCGAATCGAATAAGAGCATGACTCGATACCACAACTCCAACCCTGCTGTTCGCCCTGACCCGTTTTATGCTGAAGAGAGTGCGATCTAGCAATCGATTTCGACAAAGGCGAGACAGTGGCGGCAGAAAACCATTAAATAGAGTTGATCATGATCATCGAATGCCCGGCCTGCACAACCCGCTACGACATAAAGGCAGAATTGCCGCCCGAAGGCCGGACCGTGCGCTGCGCGAAATGCAGCACCGTTTGGCGGGCCATGCCGGTGAGCAGCGGCGACGAGGAGATCGAGGCCAGCGCGCCAGCCTGGGTCGCGCCCTCCGCAGCCGGAGACGACACCAGGGATAGCGACAGCGGCGAGCGCGAGGAAGCAGCGCCCCCACCCTTCGCGGCGGCAGGGCAGGCTTACGAAAGCGGATGGGCGGCGGACAACGGCGGCGCGTTCCCCTCTCATGAGGAAGCCGTTCCCGGCGAGGAAGCTAGCTCTCAAGAAGAGGCCGTTGAAGCACTGCTGGGGCATGACCTGGACGAGAGCGACGCCAGCGGGGAAGACCGCGGCACAGGCAAAGTGAGCTGGTTCAACAGCTTCAGGCGCCGAAAAAAATCGAAAGAAAGAGAGGAAGGCGAGGAGACCGAGGCGGCTTCGCGGCAGGCCCAAGCGGCCACGGAGACAATTCCTTTCCCACGCGCAGCCTTTCCAGGTCAACTTCAGGCGCCGGCAGGCGAAGACTTGCGAACATTGGAGGAGGCGCGGCAAGCGGTTCGGAGCGTCTTTTCGAGTTTGGGCGACGGGCGGCCATCCTTCAACGCCCGGACTTTTTCATCTCCAGTCACTGCCCCTGCCGCCGAACAAGATGATGACGAGGCTCCGCCGTCTCCGGCCGCGCCGCAGGTGGAAAACGGCTGGACGAGCCAGGCGGAGAGCGAGGACAACTCCGCAGAGCCGGGGAGCCTCATCAACTGGGCGGGCATGGACGAAGCCAAAGGCTGGGCCGCAGGCGATGCAAGCAAATCCGAGCCAGAGAGCTGGCCGGAATCGCATGGCCTGGGTGACGCCGAGGCAGGAAAGGATCGCAATTGGGCGGAGGCCGGAGATGTTCGTTCTGGCGAGAATGGCGCCGACCCCGACGCCGCTCTTCGCGAAGCGATGAGGGCGCATTTCCCATCTTCCGCGGAGAGGGCGAGATTTCCATCTTCGTCGCCCGACGAAGAGCTTGCGCAGAAGCTAGAAACCCACTTTCGATCTGCGGCTGTCCCCGCCGCGGATGAGCGGACGCCGCCGAGCGGCGCCGGCGGCGTTTGGGGAAGGAAACGGATTCCCGGCGTAGACGAGGAGATGGTTCCCGACCCTGTCGAGGAGCCGGCCGAAAGCGGGGAGGGCGATGCCGCTTTCGATCAGCGTCTTTATCGCGAGATAGAAGAGACACAGGAGAAGTCAGGCGAAGCTCGACGCCGCACAGGCAGGGGAGGGTTGGCGCTGGCGGCGGCCTGGGGGCTCTTCTTATGCGTGGCTGGCGGACTTGTCGTGGGCTTTTTCGCTTTCAGGGACATCATCGCCGGCGCTTTGCCCGGGTTGGCGCCCCTCTATCGCGCTTCGGGCCTGCCTGTCACGGTTCAGCCTTTGATATTTGAGGCGGTCGAATACAAATGGACGGTTTCGGAGAACAAGCCGGTGCTTGTTGTAAGCGGAAGCGTCTACAATCGTGCGCAACGCAAAGTCAGGGTTCCGCAATTTTTCATAACCATCAAGGATCAGGACCCGGCTCTCGACCGCGAGTACCCCGCGGACCTGCGGATCAACGGCTCGAAGATAAAATCCGATCAGCGGGCTGGGTTCGATATTGAATTATTGTCGCCGGACCCAACCGTTACATCCGTCGAACTCGAACTCCGTAACGTCCGCTAATTTCGGCACATGACCTCATCGCTGCTAGAGAGATACCGCCGCTTGCTTGCGGAGGGCAAGATCGTGCCCGACAGCGCCCAGGCGCTCGCGGTTGAAAAACTGCAGATTCTGACAAACCGGCTGGCGCATTATACGCCGCCGGCGCGGACCGATTTTTTCTCGTTCTTTACCCGCCGGAGAGGCGAGGTGCCCAAGGGCCTCTATATCTTCGGGGCGGTTGGACGCGGCAAGACTATGTTGATGGACCTGTTTTTTCAGATAGCGCCGGTTCAACAGAAGCGCCGCGCTCACTTCCACGAGTTCATGGCCGATGTTCACGCCCGGCTCGCCATCGCGCGCCGGGAGGCCAAGGACGACCCAATCGTGGCAGTTGGAACCAGCATGGCCGAGGAGTCGCGCCTTTTATGCCTGGATGAACTGTTCGTCACCGATATTGCGGACGCCACCATCTTGAACCGTCTGTTCGCCACGCTGCTCGAAGCCGGAACTGTTATCGTCGCCACATCGAACGCGCAGCCCCGCAATCTTTACAAAGACGGCCGCAACCGCGATCAGTTTCTGCCCTTCATCGACCTGGTCGAGCACAACATGGAGCTTCTCCAACTCGAAGCGGCGCAGGATTATCGCCTTGAGCACCTGTCCCGGAGCGAACTGTACTTTACACCGGACAATGAGGCTGCCCGCTCTGCGATGGACGATCTTTGGCGGAACCTGACTTTTGGCGAGCCGTGCGTCAGCAATACTTTGCTGGTTCTGGGCCATAAGCTGCATGTGCCGTGCGCTTGTCTTGGAGCGGCCCGCTTCTCATTCGCCGATTTGTTTGAAAAGCCTTTAGGCGCACATGACTATCTCGCTCTGGTTCGCAACTACCATACGATTTTTATAGATGGCATCCCTGTGATGGGGCGGAGCGACCAAAACCCCGCGCTTCGCTTCATCGCCTTCATCGACACCCTTTACGATCATCGGACCAGCCTCGTGGTGTCAGCTGCTACGGAGCCCGCCCTGTTATGCCAAGCGGGCGATGGCACGGAGCATTTCGAACGCGCAGTGTCCCGCCTCATCGAGATGCGGTCGCCGAAATACCTCGCGCAAAGCGCCAGCACGCACGCGCCGCCGAGAATTCAGAGTTAGGGCGCTCCGCGCGCCCCGCGAAGGAGTGTGTGAAAATTGGGCTTTGAAGTCCGCCGGCGTCGTGATGGCCGCGCTTTACGGGGCTATTCAGAGAAACAGGGCGGAATATCAATGGCTTACTAGATGATTAAGTCAAGCCCGGCCACGGCGGAAAAGGTCATGCCGATATTTTCACACGCTCGGAGGCGGGCGCACTGGGTCTCGCACTTCGCGGGGACGACAAGGGAAGTGGTCAATACTTTCGGTGGTTGGCATTAATTCTCAGCTTCCTTGACCGGCTTGTTCTGCGAGGCAGGCTTCACCTTTGCGCCATCGGCTATCCCTGCGGGCGGGCTAACAATTAAGTCTTGGCCAGGCTTGAGCCCGGTCGTAAGTTGCACCTGAGCGCCATCATCCTCACCGATCCTAACTTTTTGCAGGTGGGCCGCGCCGTCTGAATAGGTCGCCACTTGCATGCCATTTTGATCGAAAATCAAGGCCGATGCCGGGACCATCATCACAGGAACCGCCCTCGGAACGATGAAGTGGACGGTTCCGTAGAGCCCGGCGCTCAGGGTTCTGTCCGGATTGTCGATATCGGCCTCAACGAGCAATGTCCTCGTCGTGGGGTCGAGCGAATTCGCCGTGCGGGCCACCTTGCCCTTGAAACTGCGTCCCGGAAGCTCCGGCACGTCGAGCGCCGCTTCCATGCCCGTCTTCAGCTGTAGCGCCACATCCTGGGGAACATGAACCTGCACCCGCAGAATGTTATCATGCACGATGGCGAACAGCGGAGTGCCCGATGTCGCATCCGCCGCAACGAGACTGCCGGCATCGATGTTGCGCTGCGTGATAACCCCATCGAAGGGGGCAATGACACGCTCGTAGGATTGCAGCCTTTCCAACCGGGCTATTTGAGATTTCTGCGCTTGAATATTGGCTTTGGCCACATCCACGGCGGCATCTTGCGCGGCGAGATTATAGTGGTTCTGATCGCCGGTTTGCTTTGTCTCCCAGCCTTGCTGCACGAGGGGCTTGAAGCGGTTGTTGGTGACATTGGCCAGCGCTCGGGTCGCCTCGTTTTGCTCCAGCGCCGCTTGCATCTGCACGAGCTGCGCGCGCGCTTGCTTGAGCTGATCGTCGACCTCCGGCGCGGAGATGACAGCGAGGAGATCGCCATTCTTAACCCGGCTGCCGATGTCGACCTGCCTCTGCGCAATATACCCGCTTTGCCGGGCGTAGATCGTGGCGGCGTCGAACGCTTGCGTCGTCGCGGGAAGATGGACCTCCCTCGGGGTGGAAACCTCCTTCACCTTCTCGATCCTCAGTTCCGGGACGCGGTTTTTGCGGTCGTCCAGCTCCCGCTGAGCGGCCTGATTGCGCTCTGACCTTTGATAAACCCCATAGCCGACGAAACCCGCCGCCACCAAAACCACAACAACGCCAACCCTCGTGAGAACGCGTCCGCGCCGCTTATTGAGCGCAGGGTCCTCGCGCTTTTCCCCGCCGCCGTTTTGAGACCTCTCAGGCTCATGGCTGGGAACCGGGCCGCGTGACGATGGCTGCTGGTCATGGTCTGAATGATCATCAGCTTCACCATTTTCTTTTTCAGGCGCATCGGAGCTAAAGCCTCTGTCTTGCTGCTCTTGCATGGTCATGTATGCTGACTTTCCGGCTGTCTTGCCTTGTTGCGCTCCTCTTGCGGAGCGTCTTGGCGTCCCTCGCCCCCTGTTCTATGAAGGCGAGCTTTGAACGCGTGTATGACCGCATAGAGATAGGGAACGGCGAGCAGCGTGGTGACAGTCCCAACGAGCAGTCCGCCGATCACGGCGCGCGCCAGGACCATATTCTGTTCCTCGCCCGGGCCGCCAATGGCCATGGGCAGCATTCCGGCGATCATCGCGCCGGCTGTCATCAAAACTGGGCGCAGTCGCGTTTTTCCTGCCTCCACGGCGGCTTGCGCTGGATGCACGTTCTGCAGGACCCGTTCGCGCGCGAAGGTGACGAGCAGGATCGAGTTTGCGGAAGCGACGCCGATGGCCATAATCGCCCCCATCAGCGACGGCACGCTCAAGGTCGTCCCCGTGATGAACAGCATCATGATGATGCCGCAGCCTGCTCCGGGAAGCCCAAGGACAACTGCAAGCGGGTCGATGAAGTCCTGGAAGTTGACCACCATCAAAAGATAAACGAGCACCGCCGCGAAAAGGAGGCCGACGGTGAAGCGGGTGAAGGCCGATTCCATGCTCTCCGCCTGGCCACGGAGCGCCATGGTGTTCCCAGGCTGCAGCTTGGGACTAAGCTCGCCGATGATTTTGTTGATATCGGACGCAACGCCGCCGAGGTCCCGGTCCGAGACGCTGGCGTAGATGTCATAAACGGGGGCCACGTTGTTGTGGTTGATGACCGACTGGATGTAGCGGCGCGACATGGTGGCGACATTGCCGAGTGTGTTCGGAATCGGAGAGGTTGCGCCTCCGGATGCGCCTGTTACCGACGTGTTCAGCAGATCGTTAACGGTCGAGACCTGCCGCTCCGGCGTCTGCACCGCAATATAATAGGGAATCCCCTGCTTCTCATCGGTCCAGAAGTTGGGATAGACCTGCTCGGAGGAGCTGAGGCTGATCGTGAGGTCGTTCACGATCTGCTGAGTTTGCAAGTTGAGGTTCTGAGCGCGGGTGCGATCGATGGTGAAGAAAAGGTTCGGCGCATCCAGCTCCTGCTGAATGTGTGCGTCGACAACGCCCGGAATGCTCGAAACCCGCTTTTGCAGCTCCTTTGCGATCTCGACATTCTTCGGATCCCTGCCTTGAACTTGAACGTCGATCTGGGTGGCCACACCGAAATTCAGAATCTGCGTCACCATATCGGCGGGCTGGAAATAGAAGAGCAAGCCGGGAAACGCCTCGGCGAGCACGCGGCGGAGGGTTGTAATATACTCCTGCGTCGGCCGGTGACTCGCCTTCAATGACACCTGGATGATGCCGTCGTTCACGCCGATGATCGTGTCATCGGTGAATGCGAGGTTATAGAGGCGCTGGGGAAGGCCGATATTGTCGAGAATGAGGTCGCGTTCCAATTCAGGGATCACGTCGCGGATGCGATCCTCGACTGCCTGAAAATATTTTTCGGTGTCCTCAATGCGGGTGCGGGCTGGGGCGCGCACATGCAGCTGAATAAGGCCGGCGTCCACCGCCGGAAAGAAGTCGCGCCCCACATAATTGGCGAGCACGCCGGCTATCCCAATCACAATCACGGCTATCACCGGCACGATGAAGCGGCGGGCCATCAGTCCTTGAAGCACCCACTCGTAAAAATTGCGAAAGCGGTCGAAACGCGCGTTGAAGCCTTGTGTGAAGCGCCCGAAAAAGCCTGGGTTCTCGCCACTGTGCTCGCTGTATTCGCCTCGCAAAAGGATGCGATTCACAATCGGCACCAGCGTCCTTGAGATGCTGTAGGACGCGAGCATCGCGAAGACGACGGCGAAGCCCTGCGGTGTGAACAAATATCGAGGCGCGCCTTCCAGAAACACAACCGAGATGAAAACGCAGGAGATGGCGAGCGTCGAAACGAGGGTCGGTAGCGCGATCCCTGCCGCGCCTTCCTCGATGCCTTTGTCGAAATCCTCACCCTCGTCGAGAAGACGGTGCGTGTTCTCGATGGTGACCGTAGAATCGTCCACGAGGATGCCGACGGCGAGCGCCAATCCACCAAGCGTCATGGTGTTGATGGTCTCGCCCAACGCGGACAGAATCGCAATGGAGGTCAGGATCGACAGCGGAATGGAGATCAGCACGATAAGCGTCGAACGCCAGCTTCCGAGGAAGATGAGAATCATCAGAGCGGTCAAGCCAGCTGCGATGGCGCCTTCGCGAAGCACGCCGTCGATCGCCGATGTTACGAAGACCGATTGATCGAACAGCTCCTTGATCTCCATCCCCGGCGGGGCCGCTTTGCGGATGGTGGGCAGGGCCGCTTTGACGCCGTTCACAACGTCCACCGTTGAGGCGTCGCCGTTTTTGATCACGGTGAGAAGCACGCTCCGCTTCCCATTCGCTCTCACGATATTCTGCTGCACCGCCCAGGCGTCGCGCACATGGCCGACATCGCGGAGGTAGACCGTCGCGCCATTCACCTGCTTGATTGGGATGTTGTTCAGTTGCTCGATGTTTGGCGGCTGGGAATTCACGCTCACAATATATTGGCGGCTGCCGATCTTCGCGTCCCCGGCCGGCACTGTGAGGTTCTGGGCGTTGACCGCGTTCGTGACGTCTGTTGGAGTGAGGCCGTGGGCGAGCAGAGCCGCTGGGTCGATGTCCACCATGATCTGGCGATATTTGCCGCCATAGGGCGTCGGCAGCGTCAGGCCCGGAACCGGAGCGAGCGCCTGTCTCACGCGGTAAAGCGCGTAATCGTAAAGCTGCTGCTCGTTCAGCGTATCGGAGGACAAGCTGAGTTGTAACACGGGCACGCTCGACGCGTTATATTGGATCACGATCGGAGGCTGGATGCCTGTCGGCATCAGGGCGCGGATCGAATTGGTGCCGGAGACGATTTGCGCGATAGCCAGCTCGATGTTAACGCCGGGCTGAAAATAGACGCGCTCGACGACAATGCCCTCAAGGGTCTGGGACTCAATGTTCCGAATGCCCGTTACGCTTGAGCTGATTGCATACTCGCTGTAGGTGGCGACGCGGGCTTCCATCTCCTTTGGGCTAAGGCCGGTGTATTGCCAAATGACGGTGACCACCGGGATGTTGATTTGGGGGAAGATATCCTTCGACGCCGTTACGATGGCGATGACGCCGAGAAAAACTATAAGAATTGCCGCCACATAGAACGTATGTGGAAAACGCAGCGCGAAACGAACGATACCCATAACCTGCCTCGCGCCCGAACTTGGTCCCTCGGTCTGCAACCAATCGTGCGAGCTTTAGTTCAGGCCGGCGGCGCGGCATTTTGGGTAGGCTCACGTATTCGTGATCTGGGCGGCTCACATTCGCGGGCGGTTCCCCGCAGTCTCAGGACGGTCTCTTCGGCAGGCAGGGGAGGGAAAGCTTACTCATCGCCGGTCAAGCCGGCCAAAAAGGAATCTAAGAATAATCGATCTGAAGTTATCTCGATCGCGCCGCGTGCATTACCTCACACCTCGCGAAACTGCCATACACGCGAGCGCATCAAGAAATTTACTCTATTAAAAGGGCCAGAGGAGGCTGCAGTAGCCGTCATTGGCGTACCAGTTCGGGTACGGATAGTGGCACAGCCGGTAGTGATGGCACGCGTGGTGAAAGTGGCTGTGCCTGTACCAGTGACGATAATGAACTTTCACCGCTGTTTCGCCGGCGTAAATGCCTCTGGCGTTGCTTGCGCTGAAAGCGAATGAGTTGGTTGAGAGGAGAGACACGGCAAGAATGCTGAGGACGGCGACTAGGAGTTTGTTCATGTTTTTGTTCCGGTAATGCCCATTAACCCGCAGCTAAGATCTTGACGCTGCATAAATATTCTACCACGCGCTCTGAATACGGAAAAAGCAGGATTTTCTATGCGATGAAGGAAAATAGTTGTCTGTGGCGTTGGTGTTACAGAGCGAATTGCACACCGCCTATTGCAAGCCCTTCTGTTTGGCTGCTTGACAGCGCCCCGGTGCATCCGCCACACCTTGCCCAACGAATTCTCACGCGTGAGCGCCATCATGAAAATCAACGGCAACGAAATCCGCCCTGGCAACGTCATCGAGCATAACAGCAGCCTTTGGGTCGCGGTCAAGACCCAGGCGGTGAAACCAGGCAAGGGCCCTGCCTATAATCAGGTCGAACTTAAAAATCTCATCAACGGCTCGAAACTGAACGAGAGATTCCGGTCTTCCGAGACGGTCGAGCGCGTGCGTCTGGAGCAAAAGGATTTTCAGTTCCTTTATAAGCAGGGCGACATGCTCGTTTTCATGGACACGGACACCTATGAGCAGATGGAGCTGCCTGAGGAGTTCGTGGGCGAGCGCGCGGCATTTCTCCAAGACGGCATGATGGTTATGGTGGAGACCCACGAGGGGCGGCCCATCGGCATCAATCTACCGGATCAAGTGACGCTCGCCATCGTTGAGGCCGATCCGGTTGTGAAGGGCCAAACCGCCGCGTCATCCTACAAGCCCGCGATCCTCGAAAACGGCGTCCGCATCATGGTCCCGCCTTTTGTGACGGCGGGCGAAAGGGTCATCGTCGACACCAACGAGATCGCCTACGTTAAGCGCGCTGAATAGGGCTTCAAGGCTGAATTGCATGGTGAAGCCCGCGACGATCCTGGCCCTGATCGCGGATCGTTCGGGATAAGGCGTGACTTGATATTGTGGAGTAACTGATATGCCCGCTTCGGCGCTGATGACCATCATGATCAATGCCGCCCGGAAAGCGGGCCGCAGCCTCGCACGCGATTTCGGGGAGGTGGAGCACCTCCAGGTCAGCGTGAAGGGGCCGGCGAATTTCGTGTCGGCCGCAGATCACCGCGCAGAGACCATTATCTACGAGGAGCTGAGCAAGGCGCGGCACGGTTACAGTTTTCTCATGGAGGAGCGCGGACTTGTCGAAGGTCCGGACAAGACGCACACCTGGATTATCGATCCGCTCGACGGAACCACGAATTTTCTTCACGGCATCCCGCTGTTCGCCATCTCGATCGCGCTTGAACGCGACGGAGAGCTTGTTGCGGGTCTTGTCTACAACCCGGCGACCGGAGATCTTTACACGGCGGAGCGCGGCAAGGGCGCTTTCCTCAACGATACACGGCGTTTGCGCGTGGCGGCGCGCCCCGATCTCGATGAAGCGGTGATCACCACAGGAATTTCTCATCGCGGCAAACCCGCACAGGAGCAAAATCTGCGCGAGATTCACGCGGTTATGCGCGACGCTGCGGGCGTTCGCCGCACGGGCGCGGCGTCAATCGATCTCTCATGGGTTGCGCAAGGCCGTTTCGATGGTTATTGGGAGCGCCATATCCAGGCGTGGGACATGGCGGCGGGCATTGTGCTTGTCCGCGAAGCTGGCGGCTACGTCTCGGACACGCAAGGCCGCCAGAATATGCTTAAAGCCGGCGAGATCGTGTGCGGCAACGAAGCCATTCATGCCGCTCTCCTCAAACGCATCGCGGCCCCGGTTTAGGAGGCTCGTTATTTAACGGGGAAGTTAGTTTTGCGCGCCGCGCAAATGTTGTATGGAGGCGCTCGAAGCCTTAGGTTCACGATCAAGGCGCCCGCGAGACACCGTTGCCATGAGTAAACCGCCCTACTACAAAACCATGTCAGGCCCGCAAACCTTTGTCGGGCGCATGCTTCTCTTTCTGATCCTGACGGGCCTTATCGCGTTCATTATCAATAAACAGATTATCGCAAATTTCGACAACAACAGGCCGCTCAATTCTCTCATCATCGGCGTGCTGGTTTTCGGCATCCTTTATGCTTTTCAGCAGGTTCTGCGCCTTTATCCTGAGGTTCGCTGGGTTAATAACTTCCGCATTTCCGATCCAGGGCTTGCGAACGATAATGTGCCGGTCATGCTCGCCCCGATGGCCATGATGTTGAGGCGGCGGCAGGGGCAGGCGGCAATCTCGACAATGGCGATGCGCTCGATCCTCAATTCGATCGCTTCGCGCCTGGACGAAAGCCGGGAGACGACGCGCTACCTCGTTGGGCTTTTGATCTTCCTCGGCCTGCTCGGCACATTCTGGGGGCTGTTACTCACAACGGGCTCGGTTGGCGATACGATCTCGGCTCTCAACACCGAAGGCAAAGAGTCGGCGCAGGTTTTCCAGGAGCTGAAGACCGGTCTCGAAGCCCCGCTTCGCGGCATGGGCACAGCCTTTTCCGCTTCGCTCTTCGGACTTGCCGGCTCATTGATCCTCGGGTTTCTGGACTTGCAGGCGGGGCAAGCTCAGGCGCGGTTTTATAACGAGCTCGAAGAGTGGCTGTCGACCATCACCGAGCTTCGCTCCGACGCCCCTGGCGACGCGCCGGGCAGCCAAGCGCAAATGCGTTTCGCGCTCCTCGACATGCAGCGGAGTATCTCTGATCTCGCGGAAAAAATCGAGCAGGGCATTATTCGCGGCGGACCGCAAAACAACGAAGGCTTGCTTCGGCTGTCCGATGGCATCGAGAAGCTCGTTCAGCAAATGCGGGCCGAGCAGAAAGTGCTGCGCGAGTGGGTCGATGAGCAATCGCACAATCAGAGCGAGCTGGCGGCCGTTTTGAGGGAGCAGAATAAGCTTGCGAGCGCGCTTCGCGAGATTGCATCCCGCGCGCCCCGCCGCGATCCGGTCGATCGCTGATCGTAGCCTATAAAGAGTAACCCGATGCTATCGAGATCGCGCCGCCGCCCCCCTAGTGTCGACTACTGGCCGGGTTTCGTCGATGCGCTGTCGACGCTCCTGCTCGTCGTCACGTTCCTGATGGTCCTGTTCATGGTCGCACAATATTTTGTCGCACAAGAAGCGTCGGGCAAGGATACGGCGCTGGCGCGTTTACAAAAGCAGATCGCCCAGATGGCGGACATGCTATCGTTGGAGCGCTCGCAAAAAAAGAGCGCGCTTGAGGAAAGCTCCTCGCTGAGGGCGACGCTCTCTGCTTCCGACGCCGAGAAAAAACGTCTCGCCGGCATTCTAAGCTCGGAAGGAGCGAAAGGGTCATCCGCCGAAACCCGCATCGCAGCAGCGGCGAAGCAACTCGACGATCAAAAGAGCTTGACGGCCGAGGCGCTCGCGCAGGTCGAGCTACTGAACCAGCAGATCCTGGCCTTGCGCAAGCAGATAACGGCGCTTGAGAACTCGCTCGGGGACTCCGACAAGCGTGACAAGCAGTCCCAGTCGCAGATTGCCGACCTTGGGCAGCGTCTTAACGTGGCGCTGGCGAAACGTGTGCAGGAACTGTCGCAATACCGCTCAACCTTTTTTGGCGAGCTGAAAAAGTCGCTGGGTGAGCGCGACGACATTCAGGTGGTGGGCGATCGCTTTGTTTTCCAGTCGGAGATTTTCTTCGATAGCGGCTCGGCCGACTTGGCGCCGCAAGGCTTTTCCGAACTCGATAAGCTTGCCGCAGCGCTTAGGGATTTGGAAGGACGCATCCCGAGAGAATTGAATTGGGTGCTCAGGATCGACGGCCACACCGACATCAGGCCGATCGCCACATCGACCTACAGATCGAATTGGGAGCTATCTTCCTCGCGAGCGATCTCTGTCGTGAAATATCTGATTTCGAAAGGCGTGCCTCCGAACAGGCTTGTGGCGGCTGGATTTGGCGAATTTCAGCCGCTCTCAGCAGGCGGCTCTGACGCGGACTTGCGCCGCAACCGGCGGATCGAACTCAAGCTTACGGAAAAATAGCCCCGCCTCACGGCTCATCGCCAGTGAAAATCCCGTTCGGCGCGGGCTGGCGTTAGCGTGGGATTGCGTAAGGCTGTCCGGTTTATTTTTCTTCCATTCGACTTGGCGGTCATTCCCGAAATCGCGCTGGCGATTATCGGGAATCCGTGACGGAGCTTGCACCTGCATGGGCATGGATCCCCGATTGCGCGAGCTGCGTCTTTCGAGTTGACGCCTTGATGTTGCGCGCAGATTAAGCCGGACCCACTGCGCATCAGGCGTCAATGACGGCGAAGGCGCAGGTAGTCGTCGAGTTGGACGATATTAGCTTTAACAGCCAGGTTCGCGTCGAAGGGAGCACGCGGCTCGGTGCGCTCGATGCTGAGCGGCCCCTTCGGTGAGAAAAGCGATTTTGGCAACGGTTTCGACGCACGCCACAAAAATGCAAAGCTGCCATGCGCCTCTGCGAGCATGGCAGGCGATCCGTCCTCGACGCGGTCGATCGCGCTTCGCGCATCATCGGAACGCCGCATCGAGTCGCCTGTCCAACACAGGGTTCTGCCCAGCGTGAGCCGTTCGTGAGCGTCGAGAAGGGCGCGATTTTTAGCCCAGCGTATAATGAGTTCGGGCGCCTTCCGGCACGCTAAGTTGAGGGCCCGCACCAGGACCTCCAGCGAAGTCAGCCGCGCGATCTGGGCAAGAATGATGTTGGCCTCGATGGAAAGAGGCTGGAAGCGGGACAAATTAATCGCAAGCGCTTTCGCAGCAGCCGATTCCGGAGAGCGGGCGATCAGGGTGATCGTCCTTTGCTCCAGATCGGCCTGCTGCTTGAGGCTCAGACCATAAACATCGAAGAAAGAATTGAAACGGCTCACTGCTTCGAGGGGGGTGACAGAAGGAAAAGCGTCTACATCTGAAATAAAGCTCATGGCTCAATCCGGGCTCGTGCAAGAGGCGCAGCGGGGTGGCGCACTCCCGTCCGTGGTAAACCCGCAAGGTTAAATAAGACTTGAGATTGGAAGAAAACTACTCGTAGATGGCCCCGGGGGAATTCAAAGCTACTCAAAAATGAAGTAATATTGAGTATTCGTAAAGGCGGCTTCCTTCCAGCGGGTGAAGCCTATTTCTTGGGACGCAAGCCACGGCCGCCTTTTTCTGTGTCAATGGATCCTTTGGCGTGCATCTGTGGACCAGCTCTACTTTAAGGTGTGTATGGCGTTGTGAGTCGCTTACGCGGCATGACGGTCGATTGAAGCAGCGATCTCGTTCACGATGCCGGTGATCAAGCTCTTGTCTTCGCCCTGGGCCATCACCCGGATGACGGGTTCGGTGCCCGACGGACGAATGAGAAGCCTGCCGTCCTTGCCGAGCCGCGCCTCGCCAGCCTCAATAACGGCTTTGACAGCTTCGTTTTCGAGCGGACTGGCGCCGCGGTAGCGGATGCTCTTCAGGAGTTGCGGGACAGGTTCGAAGCGGCGGCAGGCTTCGCTGACAGACTTTTCGCTTTGAACGACAACGCTCAGCACCTGGAGGGCCGTCACGAGCCCATCGCCGGTGGTCGTAAAATCCGAGAGCACGACATGGCCGGATTGCTCACCGCCCACATTATAGCCGCTGCGGCGCATTTCTTCGACAACATAGCGGTCGCCAACCCTGGTGCGGACAAGCGCAAGGCCAAGCGCTTCGAGATGCCGTTCCAGGCCGAGATTAGACATGACTGTCGCGACGACGCCGTTCCCGCGCAGCCGGCCGGCGTCACGCCAGCTTCCGGCGATCACGGCAAGGATTTGGTCGCCGTCGACCACTTGGCCGTTTTCGTCGGCGATGACAACCCGGTCCGCGTCGCCGTCCAGCGCTATGCCCACATGCGCTCCGCATTCGAGAACCTTCCGGCAAATCGTTTCGGGTACGGTCGATCCGCACTCCCGGTTGATGTTGCGGCCGTCCGGGTTCACGCCAAGCGCCACCACATTCGCGCCCAGCTCCCAAAGCGCGGCAGGGGCTACGCGATAGGCCGCCCCGTTGGCGCAGTCCACCACAACCTTCAGCCCGTTCAGGCTGACGGTGCGCTCAAGGGTGCGCTTGGCGAACTCCACATAGCGGTCATAGACGCCCTCGATGCGCTTGGCTTGACCGATCCGGTCGGGCTCGGCCAGAAGGCTGTCGATGTCGCCATTAATCTGCGCCTCGATCTTGGTCTCCACCTCGTCCGACAATTTGTAGCCGTCCGGACCGAAAAGCTTGATGCCATTGTCCTGGTAAGGATTGTGAGACGCGGAGATCATGACGCCGAGGTCCGCCCGGAGCGAGCGCACGAGCATGGCGACAGCTGGCGTCGGGATCGGACCGAGTTGCACGACATCCATGCCGACGGATGTGAAGCCCGAGACCAGCGCCAACTCGATTACGTAACCGGAAAGCCGCGTATCCTTGCCGATCACAACTCGATGACGGCGGCGCCCGTTTGAGAACATGTGGCCTGCCGCCATGCCCACCTTCAAAGCGATTTCAGCCGTCATCGGATGAATGTTCGCCTGACCGCGAATGCCGTCTGTTCCAAAGAGTTTTGACGCCATGATCCTAACCTCGTGTGCCAGCGCACGCTCTAAACGATACAAAGGAAGATGCTAATAACGTCGAAGAATTCGGGAGTGGGAACCTCTATCTATTCGCAGACTGTTCAACCGCTCATTATAATTTCAAATGAGGCCAATTCATATCCTAAATCTCTCAAAGTACTGTTGAATAACGGGAAGGTATTCTTGCATACAACTCCGGGGTCCAGTTGATCGCAAAATTGATTTTTATCAATTATTGCCGCACTGCATTTGTCGAAACCCCGCCACGCACATGGGCTTCGATTTCTAAGCTGTAAGGGTGGGATTGTGGATTTTCTGCGGCAGATCCCTTCCGCCGCGCAGCCAGCCCCACACAGCCAACGCTTGACGGGTCGCGTGCAGGTCGTGCAACCGCACGATCTGCACGCCCTGGGACACGGCGTCGAGGGCGGCCGCCAAACTTGCGGCGGCCTCATCCTTGGGGCCGGTAGCGCCCGCTATCTTTTGCAGCGAGCGCTTACGGGACGTCCCCGTCAGAAGCGGCGCCCCGAGACCATGAAACAGGCTTATACTCTGAAGAAGGGATTGGTTGTGAGCGAGCGTCTTGCCGAAGCCTATACCCGGGTCGGCGATCAGGCTGCCGCGTGGCAAGCCAGCCGCAGTTGCAGCCTCAATCCGGCTTTCGAGAAAGTCATAAACCTCAATGACCACGTCGCGGTAGGACGGATTGTCTTGCATGGTCTTAGGGTCGCCCCTCGCATGCATCAAGATGACGGGCTTCTCAAGTTCAGCCGCCGTCGCCAAGCTATCCGGGGAGAAGGCTAAGGCCGAGACGTCGTTGATGATTGCGACGCCGGCTTTCGCCGCCGCACGCATGACCTCGGGTTTGCGGGTGTCAACGGATATTGCCGCAGACAGGCCAGCAAGGCCCTGCAACACGGGCAGGATTCGCCGAAGCTCCTCTTCCGCCGCGACTGGCTCGGAACCCGGCCTGGTGGATTCGCCGCCGATATCGATAAAGTCCGCGCCTTCGCTCGCGAGCGAAGTGGCGTACTTGATAGCGGCGCCGGGCTCGAAATGCTCGCCGCCATCCGAGAAACTGTCAGGCGTGACGTTAACAATGCCCATGAGGCGCGGGCCATCCATCGAAACGCCTGCGATGGCCGCGCGCGGAGCAGTTATGCGTTCGAGGAGTTCCTTCACGCGTGGCTCGTCGATGGCCTCGATTGTGCTTGTGCGAACGATTGCGTGCTTGACGCTCCCAGGTTCCCCTTCCCAAAGGCGGACGGCGCTGAACGCGATAGAGCCGCCCGCCAAGGGCAGCGCCGCGCCAAGAGAAACGGCTTCCTGCGCAACCGGCCCGTAGAGCAATCCAACGGGCTCTAAATAGATACCGGTCATCGCGATCTCCAGGTAGGCCGCACGGACGCCAAGCGCGCAAACAAGCTGAAAAGGAATCTTGCCTCATGGTTCGGCGGGCTCACCATGAGGATCAACTCGTTGATAACACGGAACCTCATCGAAGGATGAAGCCAAGATTTCATGCTTCTTAAGCAGCCCGCCATCGCGCCCGCTTCGTGGGGCTCAGCGAGCAACGGCCGCCCTAAGCGTCTCCGCCTACACGCCGAAGCCCCTCATAAGCGATGCGGCTCGATGAGTTGATCTGGAGCGCCTTCCGATAGGCCTGCGCGGCCTGCGCGCGGTCGCCGAGTGACTCGGCCGCCTGACCAGCGTGAGCCCAGGCATCGTAGTTGTTGACCTTGTTGGTGCCGGCAACCTGGAAATCCTCCAAGGCCTTCTTATAATCCTGGATCGCCATGTAGCTAACGCCGCGCGCGTAGTGCGGGTCCGCGGAAGTCTGGGCGGTAATTCACGGCGATGCTGAGATCGTCAAGCGCGCTGCGGTGATCGTTCATGGCCTGATAAATGAGGCCGCGGCTATAGTAAGGCGCCGGATCGTCCGGCTTCAGCTCGATCGCTTTACCAAAATCCGCCACCGCCGCAGCAAAGTTTTTCTGCTCTTTGTAGACATTCCCCCGGCCTACAAAGGCGGCGGCGTAATCGGGCTTGATCGCCAAGGCCTGATTATAATCGCTCATAGCCGCGTCCAGGCGCCCCACCCGAAGATAAATAAGGGCCCGGTTGTTGTAGGCTTGATAGAATTGCGGATTGACCTGAATTGCGGTCGAGAAATCGGCGAGGGCCCTTTCATATTCGCCCCCCTGGCCGAACGCCGTCCCTCTCAAGTTTAACGCGTTCGCGTCGCGGGGGTTCTTCGCCAAAACGGCGGAGATGGATGCGATGTTATTTTTGGGATCTGCCTGTGGATTGTTCAGCCGGTCTGCAAGCTGCTCCTTCGTCGCCGAAGTCTCGCAAGCGGCAAGCGAAATCGCGGCGATGCACAGCCCACCCGATACAAGCGCTCTTCTTATGAACTGCCCTGTATTCACAATGCACGCTCCAACCCAGGCGTAAAGTCACCTTTTACGCTCAAGACATTGGGCCGAGAATGAGGCCACAATCAGATGCGCCACGAAAACCATTCACGCCTGTGGACACAGGCGCGCAACACTTATCGTGCAGCCGCCCGGCCTGGAGCGGCGACGCCTTCCCTTTGCGCTTTCTTACGTGCGAGCTTGCGGGCGCGGCGGACAGCCTCGGCCTTCTCACGCGCTCTTTTTTCGGATGGCTTCTCGTAATAGTTCCGCAGCTTCATCTCGCGAAAGATTCCTTCGCGCTGCATCTTCTTTTTGAGCGCCTTAAGCGCCTGATCAACATTGTTGTCACGAACGTGGACTTGCACGCTGGCTCCTTCTTTCCGTTTCTGAATGAATAAAAAAGCCCGCACGCATGCAGGCTCTTGCAACTGCAATATAGCAGCCTTGGCTGCGTCTGTCCATTTTCACCTGATACAACCTGTGAATTGTCTTACTTCTTTTCTCGAGGTGATATTTGGGTCACATGCCCGAGCTTGCGGCCCTCTCTTATGCCCTTCTTTCCATAGAGATAAAGCGACGAGCCGGGGTTTTTCTCCAGAATGCCTCGCCAATCCAGCACATCGTCTCCAATAAGATTCGTCATCAGCGCGTTGGAGTGGCGCTCGACCGATCCGATAGGCCAGCCCGCGATAGCCCGAATGTGATTCTCGAATTGACTGATTGCGCAGGCCTCCATCGTCCAATGCCCGGAATTGTGCACACGCGGCGCTATTTCGTTCACGAGCAGGGGCGCGGCGCTATCCTCGGGCATGACGAAAAACTCGACGCCAAGGACGCCGCAATATTCGAGCGCAGCGGCGATATGTTCCGTCATCTCCTGGGCGAGCGTTTGCTTCTGTTCGGAGCAAGTTGCGGGCACTGAGCTTGTGCGGAGTATGCCGCCCGCGTGGTCATTTTCCGGGCAATCGTAACAGACAACGCCGCCGTCAGCCGAACGGACAGCGATGACCGAGATTTCGGTCGAGAAGCTAACCAAACCTTCTAAAACGCAAGGCGCCGCGATACCCAGAAATGCAGAACGGAGCGCATCCCCGGAAGTCACCCGCGCTTGTCCTTTTCCATCATAGCCTTCGCGCGAGCGCTTTAAGAATGCCGGCTCCCGCTTCGGCGAGCAAAGCGGCGGCGGCCGCCAGATCGTCCTCGCTCTCAAGGGCGGCGTAGGAGGCTGTGGGAAGGCCAATCCCCGAGAGGAAGCGCTTCTCCGAAATCCGGTCCTGCGTGATCCCGGCGGCGCTTGCCCCGGGGCGAACGGGCGCGTGCCGGGCGGCGGTTTCGAGGGCCGCGGCTGGCACATTCTCGAACTCGAACGTGATTACATCGCAGCATTTCGCAAACTCGATCACCGCTGCTTGGTCTTGGTAGGGATGTTGAAATCGCTGCGAAGCCACCTGGAACGCCGGGCTATCGTCTTCCGGCGCATAGACCGCCGTCTTGAAGCCGAGTTTCGAGGCGGCTATGGCGAGAAATCGGCCAAGCTGGCCTCCGCCGAAAATTCCGACCGTGGAGCCGGGAGCAAGCGGCTCAGGGCGCATCGGAGGGCCGCTCCGCCACTTTGGCCGTGCGCCCGGCGCGCCATGCATCGACGCGCGCAGCAAGCGCCGAGTCCCCTAGCGCGAGGATTCTCGGCGGCGAGCAGCCCGGCGTTTACGGCGCCCGGCTCGCCGATAGCGAGCGTACCGACGGGCACTCCTGCCGGCATCTGCACAATGGAGTAAAGCGCATCCCTGCCGCTCAGCGCTGTTGTGGAAATGGGAACGCCCAGCACAGGAAGGGTTGTCAAAGCCGCTGTCATGCCGGGTAGATGAGCGGCGCCGCCTGCCCCTGCAACAATCACTTTGACGCCAGCGTCCCGTGCGGACTTGGCGAAATCGTAGAGCCGCTGCGGCGTCCGGTGGGCGGAAATCACGCGGGCTTCATAAGGCACGCCAAGCTCGTCCAAAACGGCGGCGGCGGCTCGCATGGTGGGCCAGTCCGATTGGCTGCCCATGATGATGGCGACAGGCGGCGATGGGTTCGTCATGACCGATTACAATCATGGAATCGAGCCTGCAGGAAGCAGCGAGACGAACTCGCGCGGATTTGCCCACGCTTTCCTGGACAAATATTCCGGTTTTCAGGCGATAATGTCTGGGAGCAGCTGATCTTCAAGGCGGGCGATTTTATCCTTCAACCCAAGTTTACGCTTCTTTAGGCGGGTCAGACGGAGCTGATCGCGCTCGGCGGCGGTTTCCAGCGCGATGATCGCTTCGTCCAAGTCTCGATGCTCCTGCCGGAGTTGCGCGAGTTTCTGGCGCAGGCTGGTGTCGTCCGAAGTGTTCATCAAACCCCCGGGGATGACGCCAAAAATGCTCGGCCCCGAAAAATCGCTGACGTTTTTCATCATAGCACGAATCCCCGAAATTCCGAAAAAGGCAACCCTGTAGCGTCCTAAGCTGTAACATGACCTTAACGAATTCTCATGAGTTTTCTGAGCAAAAAACGCCAATTTATTAACAGTTGAAGCAAATTAACGAAATGCTAATAGTTGCTCTGACTGATTTGCGCAACCGTGACATATTTTGCACTTAATCTTGTCATTTTTCTGCCATATTATAGAGGTGCGATAGAGTGTTAAACAAAGTGGAGGCCGGTGAAATGAGCCTTTTTGCGCATATCGAGGAACTAACAGAGAAGCACCAATCGATCCATCGCCAGATCGAACAAGAAATGAGCCGCCCGCTCGTCGATAGCCTTAAGGTCACCGAACTCAAGCGTAAAAAACTTCGTCTCAAAGAAAAAATTGAAAAGCTCAAGCAAGAGCGGCACGTAGCCTAACCCCCCTTCATCACGTCGGAACTGGCAGCGGCTTCGCCCGGCGGACCGGATCGTAAGCATGTCGCCCGCAGCCGCGCAGCCAGCCTTCCGCTGCTTCAATAATTCTGTTGCGTTGAAGCGCGGAGAGCTTCATTTCTTGTCGCATGAGCGATAAGAAAAGCCGCACACAGGTCAAGGCGCGCCTGCCGAAGGGTCTGCGCGACGTCGAGGCGCAAGAGATCCGTGCCCTGCAGCACATGCTGGGCAAAATCAGCGAGGTTTACGAGCGGTACGGGTTCGAGCCGCTCGATACGCCCGCTTTTGAATATACAGACGCGCTCGGCAAGTTCCTGCCTGACACGGACCGGCCGAACGAGGGCGTGTTCTCGTTCCAGGACGAGGACGAGCAGTGGGTTTCGCTGCGCTACGACCTTACTGCGCCGCTCGCGCGCTACGTCGCGCAGAATTTCGATGCGCTGCCGAAACCGTTCCGGCGCTATCAGCCGGGTTTTGTCTACCGCAACGAGAAGCCGGGTCCGGGGCGCTTCCGCCAATTCATGCAGTTCGACGCCGATACGGTCGGCACGGCCAACCCGGCCGCCGACGCGGAGATGTGCATGCTCGCCGCCGATACGCTGGAGGCGCTCGGCGTCCCGCGCGGCAGCTATGTGATCAAGCTTTCGAGCCGGACGTTGCTCGACGCCGTTTTGGATAGCGCAGATATTGGTGAGCCGCGACAGCGGCTCGTTGTGCTCCGTGCGGTGGACAAATTCGATAGGCTCGGTCTGCAGGGGGTTGCTGAGCTTCTCGGCAAGGGCCGCAAAGACGAGAGCGGAGATTTTACCCCCGGCGCTGAGCTCGCTTCGCAACAAGCCAATGCGATCCTTTCTCTCCTATCGGGGGAAGAGGCGCCTGCAGACGCGGTTGCGGAGTCGATTGTCAAGCTTGTGCGCGAAACAGGCTACGAAGAGGACCGAATTCGCTTCGATCCTACCGTCGTGCGCGGCCTTGAATATTACACTGGGCCGGTGTTCGAGGCCGAGCTGACCTTCCCGGCTGCCGGCGAGACGGGGCAAGCAGTGCGCTTCGGGTCTGTCGGCGGGGGCGGGCGCTACGATGGCCTTGTCTCACGCTTCCGCTCGCAGCCTGTGCCCGCCACGGGATTTTCCATCGGAGTTTCGCGGCTTTATACAGCGCTCAATCACCTCGGCAAGTTCAAGGGAAATGCCGCATCGCAAGCCCCCGTTGTGGTGCTCGTCATGGATAAGGCACGGATCGGCGACTATCAAAAGATGGCATGCGATTTACGCAACGCAGGTATTCGCGCCGAGATGTATATCGGCGACGCCGGCATGAAGGCGCAGATGAAATATGCCGACAAGCGCGGCAGCCCCTGTGTTATTATCCAGGGTGAGGACGAGCGCGCGCGCGGCGAGGTCACGATCAAGGATCTCCACGAGGGCGCGAGACTTTCCGGCGAGATCGCCGAGCACGATGAATGGCGGAAAGCGCGGCCCGCGCAGTTTGCCGTCCCGGAGGCGGAGATGGTTGAGGCCGTCCAGCGGCTTCTCAAGGAGCAGCAAAAAGCGTGACGGCTGAAGGCGCGATCGAGTTCGAGGCTCTGGAGGCGCAGGCGGGAAGCCTGATGACCCTCTTTTCCTCCAAAGGCTACGAGCGCGTGGCCCCTTCGTTCATCCAGCCCGCGAACCTTTTTCTCGACCGCATCGGCGAAACGCTTCGCGCGCGCACTTATATCTTCCACGATCCGAACGGGGAGGAGCTGTGCCTGCGCCCGGATTTGACGCTCCCCGTCTGCCGCGTATTCCTGGAGCGCGGCGCCCCGGCAGGCATTGCCAAATTCTGCTATAACGGCCCGGCCTTCCGCATCCAGGAAGGAAAGCCCGACCGGTTGCGGCCTCGCGAGTTCCGGCAGGCCGGCGTTGAGTATTTCGGCTCACGCAGTCCCGCCGCCGATCTCGAAGTGCTTGCTTTGACCATTGAGGCGGTAAGGGAGAGCGGCGTCAGATCCTTCACCATAAGAGTGGGTCATCTCGGCATCTTCAAAGCCATCCTGAACGCGCTGAGCATGCCGCCGCGATGGCGCGAAAGGCTGGCCCGCGCATTCTGGCGGCATGCCGCATTTGCCCGGGAGCTGGCGACGCTTTCCAGTCCGCGATCCAATGGCAGGCAGTCCGTTCCCACCGCCGCGCTGACCGAGGATGGGCTGCTCAACTATTTGGATGCGAGCGGCATCCCGATAGTGGGCCTTCGGCGGCCAGCGGAGATCGTGAAGCGCTTGCAGGATCGGGCCGCCGACGCCAGCGAGCCGCCGCTCGCGCCGGAGACGGTTCGCCTCATAGAAGGCTATCTCCAAATTCGCGGCGAGGCAGCGGCGGCGCTCGACGCCATAGCCGCCCTTGCCGATAGCGCGCAGCTCAACCTGAGCGGCTTGCTTCTCGAAGCGCGGTCGCTGTTCGAAGGCCTGAAGGCTTTTGCTGGGCCGGCGCCGATTTTCTTCCAAGCCGATTTCGGGCGTCATTTCGAGTATTATACCGGCATGGTGTTCCAGATTGAAATAAGCGGCGCGGGCGTCGCGGGGCAAATCGCGGGCGGCGGTCGTTACGACGGGCTGATCCGAGCCTTATCGCGCGGCGCGAACGACGTTCCGGCGGTGGGCGCGGCGCTGCACACCGAGCGGCTCCTCGCGGCGGCCTCACAAAGGTGACGCATGGATAAGCTGATTGTTGGCGTGCCATCCAAGGGACGCCTCATGGAGGACACGCTCGAAATCTTCCGGGCCGCCGGCCTCGCCATTGAAAAGACGGGCGACGAGCGCGGCTATCGGGGCGCGATCGCCAGCATGCCTGACTCTGCGGTTGAATTCCTGTCGGCCGGAGAAATCGCGCGCCATCTCCAGTCCGGGCGCATTCACCTCGGCGTGACGGGAGAAGATCTCGTCCGCGAGCAGATCCCAGACGCCGATGAGAGAGCGTCTTGTCTCCTGAAACTCGGCTTCGGTCACGCTAATGTCATTGTCGCCGTACCCGATTGCTGGCTCGATGTCGAGACGATGGCCGATCTTGAGGAAGCGGGCGCGTTATTCGCCGCCGAGCATGGCAGGCGGCTTAGGATCGCCACCAAATATCCAATGCTGACGCGCCGCTTTTTTGCAGCGCAGGGCGTGGTTCATTATCGCACCGTCGAAAGCCTTGGCGCGACCGAGGGGGCGCCGGCGGCCGGTATGGCTGAGGCGATCGTGGACATTACCTCGACGGGAGCGACCCTGAAGGCCAACGGCCTGCGCATTCTGAGCGACGGGATCATCCTGCAATCGGAAGCCAACCTGGTGGCGTCGAAAGCGGCCATCCAAGGGGCGAAGACCGCGATCTTATGCGCAAGCGTCTCAGAGAAGCTTGCCAGCGCCCTATGCGCTTTTAAAAATCTTTGAGCAAGAGTGCCTGGGTTCCCCAACGTTTGAAAAGCCCTCGCGCGCGGCGCAAATGTTGGATGTGCCGCATGTCGCCCCGGCCGCGGCCAAACCCTCGCGCGTATTGCGGTTCGCGCCGATTTGCGCAATGGTAGGGCGTATTGAAACCTGGGTAATATAGTGAGCGACCTACCCGAAAACGTCGACCTACGCTTTCTCGCGGTACAGCTTCAGCGGATCGAAGGCCGGGTCGGCGGCGGCGAAGGGCGGATAGGAAGCCTCGAATCGGCGATGAACGAGCGATTCCAGCGGGTTGAGGCGGAAATCGACCGCGCCCAGGCCGATATCAGCGAAACGAAGCCCTTTGCCCGCGAGGTTTTGGTGCGTCTCACTCTTATTGAAAAGCGTCTCAGCGCCGTCGAGCGCGTATAGTTCCTTCGCCGGCGGGGCGCTCAACCTCCCCCGAAAATTGCTGTTGCAAGGCTCGCACAAGCTACGACTTCGCGCTCGCGATAATTTGCGCTACTCCTTATGGTGCGCCGCAAAAAACACTCTAGCCAAGTATGCGGAGGCGTGCCACCTTCGGTGGCAATCGCGTCAAGCTGGCGCGTCGAAAAAGCACCAGGAGAAGAGCATGAGCTCGACCGAAAAAGCTCCCGTGAAACATGGAAAAAGATGGGCCGAGGGGCACGGAACCGCTACGCTCACACTGCACAACAAGCAATACGAACTTCCAGTCTATTCGGGCTCCGTCGGCCCGGATGTCGTTGACATCTCAAGTCTTTACAGCCAGTCGGGCGCGTTCACCTACGATCCGGGCTTCACGTCTTCGGCGTCTTGTAAATCCGATATCACCTTCATCGATGGCGACCAGGGCATCCTGCTTTATCGCGGCTACCCCATCGATCAACTCGCCGAGCACGGCGACTTCATGGAAACCTGCCACCTTCTGCTTTACGGTGAGCTGCCGAGCAAACAGCAATATCTGGCGTTCCGCAATCGCATCACCTATCACACCATGATCCACGAGCAGATGAACCGGTTCTTCTCCGGCTTCCGCCGTGACGCGCATCCCATGGCCGTGATGGTGGGCACCGTTGGCGCCCTCGCCGCCTTCTATCACGACTCCATCGATATCAACGATCCCGTCCAGCGCGATCTCGCAGCCCTGCGCATGATCGCGAAAATGCCGACAATCGCGGCGACGGCCTTCAAATATTCGATCGGCCAGCCCTTCATCTATCCGCGCAACGAACTCGATTACTCGTCGAACTTTCTCTACATGATGTTCGCGGTGCCTTGCGAGGAATACAAGGTGAACCCCGTGCTTTCGCGCGCGCTGGACCGCATCTTGATCCTGCACGCAGATCATGAGCAGAACGCTTCCACTTCGACCGTGCGGCTCGCCGGCTCTTCCGGGGCGAACCCGTTCGCTTGCATCGCGGCGGGCATCGCCTGTCTTTGGGGGCCTGCGCATGGCGGCGCGAACGAGGCCGCGCTGAAGATGCTGCAGGAGATCGGCACGGTCGATCGCATCCCGGAATTCATCAAGCGCGCGAAGGACAAGTCCAGTAATTTCCGCCTCAGCGGTTTCGGCCATCGCGTGTATAAAAACTACGATCCACGCGCGCGTGTCATGCAGAAGACCTGCAAGGAAGTGCTGGAGATCGTTGGCGTCAAAAACGATCCGCTGCTTCAGGTCGCCATGGAGTTGGAGCGCATTGCGCTCGAGGACGAATATTTCATTGAGAAAAAGCTTTATCCGAATATCGACTTCTATTCGGGCATCACGCTCAAAGCGCTTGGCATCCCAACCTCCATGTTCACCGTGCTTTTCGCCGTCGCCCGCACGGTAGGATGGATCGCGCAATGGAAGGAAATGATTTCCGATTCAGAGCAGAAAATCGGCCGCCCGCGTCAGCTCTATATCGGCGAGAAGGCTCGCGACTATGTTCCGCTGGAACAGCGGCCCTAACCTCTGCGTCCCTTCAGCGGCGATCAATGCTCCTGAAGGATCGACACAAGAGCGCAGATGAACGTGAAGCATCCGATCACGCTGAAAATGACGGATGCGGAGCGATCGGGGGAAAGGCTTAAGTAGCCAACCGCCGCGTTGCCAATGATTACGCCCAGCATCGCGCCTGCGATGGCGTAGCCAAGAAACCGGGCCACGCCGCGAAGGAACCCTCCATGCGTGGGGCTCGGCTCACGCGAGGGAGATCGGCTTGACCGGATGGGCGGAAGCGCGCGGCGCTCTGGGTGCGGTTTCTTCTTTTTCGGCTTGGCCGGTTTTTCGCTCGCCATATCGGCTCTGGCTGAGGGCGCCTCGATGGAAACAGCGGTCAGCGCATAGGGGGCTGCCACAGGCTCCGGAGCCGCAACAGAAACTTCCGCCAGCGCTTCCGAAGCAGCCAGCACAGCGGGCGCCTCGATAGGCATGGCGGCCAGCGGCTTCAGGCTGGCGGCGGCCAGGGTTTTTTTCGCAGCAGCCTCATTGGCTTCACGCTCTGCTTCCTCCTGCTGACGCACTATATCTGGATCCATTGTGATCGTTCCCCTGACTATCACCCCAAAGCCGGCGGCGCGATCTGCTGCGCCAGAGCGCCATATTCACCATTTCTACACCATACCATAAGCGGCAAAAAGCCAGCGCGACAAATGCGCGGCTCTCACTCGCCGCAGACTTCGCCGGTCATTCCTGCTTCGGCTCCCGGTCACGCTCAAGGCGCATACCGCTGGTGGATTATTATTGGAAAGAGCTGGCGTCCCTTCTCCCACCGCGCTTGATCGCAAGCCCGGTGATTTCGCGTTGCAAGCACGCCAAGGCGTGCTGCCGGGGAAGGACAGAGCCTGCGCCCGCGAGGGCGGGTGATGAGGAGTGGTGACCCGCATTATCACGTCTTTACCGCTCATCCGGATCGCAAGCGACCCGGCCTCTCCCAGCAAACACGCCTTGGCGTGTTTGCCGCTCAACGTAATCGCATCCGCAAACGAATGCGATGGGAGAGGCGGCGCTGCGACTCTAGCCCGGCATGAAGCTCCGAGATAGGTAGCGCTGGAGCCGCAGCCTCAACTCGTGCTCCAGCGGATCGCAATCAATGGTGGTCGAAGTGGAGGAGGCCGATAAACCCGAAAATGAGCGCAAGGCCTCCAACCGAGCCGTAAAGGTATAATTTTTCTTGATCGAATGGCACATGGAGATAGGTCATCGCAGCGTAACCCACTCCGCTGCCGATAATTGCGCCCACAATGACGAAGACGAGAAGGCGCAAGAAACCGCGGAGCCGGCGGCGCTTTGGCGGCGCTTCGCCTGGGCGGCGGCCCGTTCCAATGGGAGGGAGCGCGCGGCGATTTGGGTTCCCAGCTTTCTTGGCCGGCGCGGCCGGTATTTCGCCGGGCAGAGGAGCCGCGGCGGCCGGCGCCTCCGGTAGAACTTCTAGCGGCTCAGTCTCCGGACTATAAGCCGTAGCCGCCGGCGGCTCGGGCGCATCTTCTATTTCCGGCTGAATCTCCGGAGTGTGAGCCGTGGCTACAGACGCCTCCTCGTCAAGAACCGCGGACTGCGGCTCAAGGGTGGCGGCGGATACGCAATTCACTGGTTCCCTTGGCGCAAGCCCTGCGGCTACGCGCTCGGCTTCCTGCTGCTGACGCTCGATATCATTGTCCATGTGATCGTCCCCTAAAACTATCACCTCTAAGCGGCTGCGCGCCGTGCTGCGCTTGAGCACCACGTTAATCATATCATAAGTCCAAACAAGAGTGCGGCAAATGCGTAGCTTGTGATGGCTGCATGCAATGTGGATGGCTTCGCGTCCTGTCAGCGGTCTCCCTCCTCACAAGAAAGTGAGACATGCCAATAACAAGCGACGTCGCCGCATCCTTCAAAAGGGTGATAAACGCGCCCGCGGTGGCGCGCCGGACGGTTCGCAAAGGCTGTGGACGAATGACGCGGGCGAGTGTTTGGGCGTTTGCAGGGCTGCGCGCCGAGGCTCACAAGGCGAATCACCCCCAGCGGGCGCCTTGTTCGCGTGAGTACGCGCATCGCTGTCGAGGAAAAGCCTTGCGCGCGGAATTCTTGACGACGCATGACGAAATGACGATGAAGGATCTCCGGCGTGAATTCGGGAAACCAGAAATACCGGCTTCGTCGCTTGTCAGGGTTGATCTCCTGGCGAGCCTGTCGAACCGGAGCAAATCCCTCTACAGGCAGGCGAAGCGGACAGCCATGGCAAATCCGGCGAATGTTTGCTTGGAGATTTTTGAGTTTGTAGAGCTCTTTCTCAAAACCGGGAAGGCCGGCCCCGAGCCAAGCCTAAAGGCATGCTTTGGGGAACTCTGCTCGGCAGTGTGCGAGGCAGCATGGAAAAAGACGACGCTCATGAAAGCGATTTGGCGCCCGCAACGGCTCTTACTCAGCTTGGCCGGGATCCGCGCCGCTATTCCGGCTTCGTCAACACGCCCGTGTTCCGCGGCTCCACGGTTCTCTTCCCCGACGCCGAAAGCCTCGAGACACGCGCTGTCGAATACACCTATGGCCGCCCCTCCACTCCCACTACGCGCGCGCTCGAACAGGCGCTGGCGAAGCTTGAGGGCGGAGAGCGAACGTTCCTGACGCCGTCAGGGCTTAGCGCCGTCTCGACGACGCTTTTGACGTTCGCGGAAGCTGGCGGGCACATCCTTATCAGCGACAGCGTTTATCAGCCCACTCGCCGCTTCGCCGGCCGCGTTCTCAAGCGGCTTGGCGTCGAGGCCGAGTATTACGATCCGCTGACCGGCGGCGGCATCGCAAGCCTGTTGCGGCCCAATACGAAGCTCGTCTTCACCGAATCGCCGGGATCGCAGACTTTCGAGGTGCAGGATATCCCCGCGATCTGCAAAGCCGCGCGCGGCGCCGGCGTGCCTGTCGCCATCGACAACACATGGGGAACGCCGCTCTATTTCCGCGCCTTCGATCACGGCGTGAACATCTCGATCCAGTCGGCGACCAAATATATCGTCGGCCACGCAGATGCGCTTCTCGGCGCCATTACCTGCGATGCGGCGACAGCTTCCGCTATCTCCTCTACTCACGAAGCCCTTGGCGTTTGCGCAAATGGCGAAGACTGCTTTCTCGCGCTTCGCGGGCTTCGCACCTTGTCCGTCCGCCTGGAGCAGCATTGGAAATCGGGACTTGCGATCGCGCAATGGCTGCAAAATCGCCCCGAGGTTGCGTCGGTGCAGCATCCTGCGCTGCCCGGCGATCCCGGCCACGCGTTGTGGCGCCGCGATTTCCTCGGCGCCTGCGGGCTGTTCTCGATCATCCTCAAGCCCTATCCCAAGGCGGCGGTGCGGCGCATGCTGAACGCGCTTCGCATCTTCGGCATGGGTTACTCCTGGGGAGGGTTTGAAAGCCTGATCGTGCCTTTCGATTGTTCGGCGGCGCGCACGGCCACAATTTGGAAAGCGGACGGTCCTGCCTTGCGGCTGCATATCGGTCTGGAGGATGTCGAAGACCTGAAACGCGATCTTGAACGCGGCTTTGCGGCGCTTGCGGAGGATGCGTGAAGCTGAGCGCGAGGGCAGTTTCTGCCTGGGTCCGATACGCGGACGTGGCGCTCGGCTTCGGCGCGATCCGGTAAAGAAAATCCCTAAACTTGCGCTTAGCTTCGGCTGGCGACGAAACGCCGCAAAAGAAAAGCGGCAAAAGCGGGTGAATATCTTCTACTTGTTGATAGACTTGGCGCTTATGCGAGGCTTGCGCCTGGATCGCAAAGAAAAGGCGCAAAGCTTGCGCTTTTCGTTTAGAAAACCGCCGATGGGGCGAATGTGAAGCCACGATCCTAGAATTTTTGTCCCGGACTTGCTTCAAGCCTGCAACGGCAATCTTAGTAGTGATGAACAAAGGGGGAAGCTGGAATGGCTACTTATCTGATCATCTACGACATCAAAAAAGAAGCGACGGCCTATCACGCGGGCGACAAAAAATTGATCGATGCGATTAGGTCGATCTCAGACGTGTATTGGAACCATTTAGACTCAACCTTCATCATCGTGTCAGCGCTGTCGGCGTCCCGTATTCTGGACAAGATTAGCTCCCAAATTGGCCCCGATGAAAAGGTCTTGGTGGTGAAAGTAGATCCTGGACATGCGGCCTGGAAAGGCTTCACTCAAAAGGGCTCCGACTGGCTCAACGCGCGCGCCTAATGGGAATAGCTCGCTGCGGCTGAAATGCATTCCAGTAAGCGAGCGATTAAATACTCCCCTCAGCATGTGTGTGTTATTCAACTAAGCCGTTGGGAAGCATCCCAACGGCTTAGCTTATTCATGCGACCTGCTGCGGCGAAGGCGCGCGGCAAGCCACAATGCGGAAGACGAGCTTGGGAATAGACAAGACATAACGCCCACAACCGGCTAAAAAGAGATTGCGGGTTGCGTGTGGATTCCGACGCGCGCCGCGACATCCCAATGGGCATCAGCTTGAACATCGAACACGATATGCATCCAGCGTCGTCCGGCGCGCGCCGCTGGACACAGATCCTCAACCGCTATCGCGAGCCGAGCCACGCGCGCAGCATCGCCGAACTCGCCATAACGGCGCTGCCGCTTGTGGCGCTGTGGGTCGCGAGCTGGTTCGCTTACTCCTTGGGTTTTTGGTGGGCTTCGCTGATCATCGCCATTCCGGCCGCCGGTTTTCTCGTGCGCCTGTTCATGATCCAGCATGATTGCGGTCACGGCGCTTTCTTTTCACACAGATGGGCGAACGATTGGACGGGCCGCATCATCGGCGTCCTCACCTTGACGCCCTACGGCATCTGGCGCAGCAGCCATGCCATCCACCATGCCACCACCGGCAATCTCGACCGCCGCGGCATTGGAGACGTGGCGACGCTGACCGTGCGCGAATATCGCACTCGTTCGCGCTGGGGCCGGTTGACATACCGGCTTTACCGCCATCCCCTGGTGATGTTCGGCCTGGGCCCGGCCTATCTGTTTTTTTTGCAGCATCGTCTGCCCTTGGGGCAGATGAACGGCGGCTGGCGGCCCTGGGCTGGCGCCATGGGCAACAATCTCGCGATCGCAGTCATCGCCGGCCTGCTCGTCTGGCTGATCGGCGCTAAAGCTCTCCTGCTCGTTCATGTTCCGGTCGCCCTTCTCGCCGCCACCATTGGCGTTTGGCTGTTCTATGTTCAACACCAGTTTGAGCACACGGCCTGGGAGCCCAATGCGGAGTGGAATTTGCACGAAGCGGCCTTGCATGGCAGCTCGCATTACGATTTGCCCGCGTTCCTGCGCTGGTTCACGGCCAATATCGGCGTGCATCACGTCCATCATCTCTGTAGCCGCATCCCATATTACCGTCTGCCGCAGGTGCTGCGCGACTATCCGGAACTGCGCGGCGTTGGCCGGCTGACGCTGCTCGAAAGCTTTCGCTGCGTGCGCCTTGTGTTGTGGGATGAGACGCAACGGCGCCTGGTATCGTTCCGCGAAATGCGGGCTAGCGCTCATCAGAGCTGACGGGTAGGGCAAACGGCGGCGCGTTTGAAATAAAAGTAAAGAAGCGAGCTGCCAACGGCGGCAAAGAAACACCAGACCGAGATGAAAGTCGCAAAATGGGTGTAGGTGGAGACCAGGAAGCCCGCCATCACGACTGCGCCGAAGTTCTGGACAGCTCTGCTCGAAGACAGTAGAAGCGGGACGCAGGTGAAAAGTAAGTAAACAAAACTCTGGTAGGACAAGGCATTTTTTTCGCCCCCGTAGTCGAGGCTTTGTCCGCAGATGGAGACAGCGGGCGGGTTCGCGATAAGACGGTTCAGGACATAGATCGAGATCGCGCATCCGAGCACGGCTATGACAGAAAGAGCTTGCCTCCGGCGAGGATCGGGCTCGATCAGAAGCACCGCGAGCGCGGTGTAGGCCGGCCACAGGACTTTGGCGAAAACTACAAAAATCAACGAGAGCGCGGCGACCGCCTTGCCGCTTTTCTCGCCCGTTAGCTGCAGCCAAAGTGCGCCTTCCACCGCCTGCTGGGATGCGAACAGGAGCGGCATGCCCGCCAAAAGCAACTGCCGCGGATGGGTGACTTGTCTGAGGGTGGCGGCGCCGATCACGGCTGTGATCGAGGCGGCCGAGAAACTCGCAGTCGCCGAGAAACACATGCCAGCAGCGCGCCCCGCTCCCGAGTAGCCCGCTTTCGATCCAATGGAAGCTGAGATGGAGGGGCGAGAGCCAGCGAATGCGGCTGTCTGCTGTCCATAGCACACAGCGCGGGCAATCCTCGAAGAAAATAGGATGGCGCAGGAGATTGGGGCGGATTTGGTTCATCGATATAGCACGGCGATTCCTGTGTCGCCACTGGAGTTTACCCTCGCGCAGAAGAGGGTGCGGACACGGCGAGGCCAGTCGCCTGCCTTTCAACTGCCAGACTTAGGATGGGGCGAAGTTCTCGCCGGCGCTTCGCCGTCTTGAGGGCGCTCCATCCGCTGTCCGCAAAGGCTATCACCCCAGATCGCAACGCTCGCAGCGGAGTTCTGCTAATGATCCGGCCGGCATGCAGCCGGCGTGGGCGGCAATCAGACCAGTTCAACGCTCATCGCAAATGTCTTTGCCTCGCCGGGCGACAAATTGATCGACCCCGGCTTTTCAGTTAGGGGCCCCGAAAAATCTTTGGGGCTCGCGTAACCGAACCACGGCTCAATGCAAAGGAATGGCGCGCCGGGCTTAGTCCAGAGGCCAAGCTGCGGCATGCTCTCGAACTCGATTTTTAGGGCGGGCGACCCGCCATTTGCCGGGCCAAAGCGCAGGGACCGGCTTTTCAGCTTGAGGAAAATCAGCGCGTCATCCTTGAACAGCTCATCCGCCAACAAAAGCCGGCCGTCCTTCACCGGGCTTGCAACTTCCCGCGCGATGAGGCCGTCAGCGTCGAGTCGCGTTATCGGACCCGGCTCTTCGGTGGCGAACGTTATCGCGTAATCCTGCTTCGTCCCGCTCCCTGGCAGAGGCCACTTGAATGCCGGATGAAAGCCGAACGCCACCGGAATGGGCCGTGCGCTTGGGTTCATCACTGTGATGGCGGCGGTCAGCTTTGCGCCTTCCAGCGAAAATGCGGCGTCGAGCTTGAATTTGTAGGGATAAGCGGCGCGGGTTTCATCGCTGTCACTCAGCCGGAACAGGGCGCGATTGGAGGATGTCTCCACTGCCTCGAACAGCGAGCGGCGTGCAAAACCATGTCTCGGCAAAGTATGGGTGACTCCGCCAACCGCGTGGCGGTCATCCTTCACCGAGCCGACTATGGGAAACAAAAGCGGCGCGCGGCCGCTCCAGAAGCTGGCGCCATCGTGGAGATAATCCCGCCCGGCTGCGTCACGGATGCTTTGCAGTTCTGCGCCCAACGGCGCAATGCCGGCGCTCAAGACCGTGGAATGAATGGTGATCGTCATGAGGTGGCGTTCTGGGAGCTTCGGAACCGGCCTTTGCCGAGGGGGTAGGCTGCCGCATACTTATCTGATCCGCTCGTAAGAAGCAGCCCCTTTTTTCGACACGCGAGTGAAGCAGGAGGAGACCGAAACGCGCTGGAAGGATTATCCTAAAAACGGCAATTGACGGTCGAGCCTCGCAATTTCGGGCGGACGTTCAACCTGCTGAAATCGGGCTCCGAAGCCGCGCCATAAAACGCGGCAGAGGATGCAGTTGGCGTCCGCATTGCCAGGATCGGAGGCCTGGGCGAGAGTAAGGCTTCCGTTACGATCCGCAAGGTACGGCAGGCCCGGTCGCCGGCGGCGGCTCGGTATCGAGCGCGCAGGGCCGCGCTGCGACGCGTTCGTACCACGTCAGGAGATGCGGCGAAGCCTTCAGCATCTCCGCGCTCTCGGGCTTCAGCCGCATGAACCAGATCAACGGAAACAAGAACATGTCGGCGAGATTGAAGTTCTCGCCCGCGAGATATGGACGGGCCGCCAGCGCCTCGTCGAGCACGGCGAACACTTTCCGCATCTTCGGCAGCATGGCCTCGATCGCCGCCGGGTCGGGCGCGCCGCCCGGCGCGTTGAGATAGGCTGTGATATAGGTGCGGGCGAGCACCGGGTCGATGGTGGTCATGATCAGCGCGAGCCACTGTTCGGTGATGGCGGCGCCAGCGGGGTCGCGCGGGGTTAGCGGCGGCCCGTCAAAGGCCTGGTCGATATAGGTGCAGATCGCGCGGCTCTCGCAGAGCGCCAGATCGCCGTGGCGCATGCAGGGCACCAGCCGGAAGGGATGGATGGCGGCGACCTCCGGCGCGCTCGGGCGCACGACAGTCAGCGTGTAGGGAACCCCCTTTTCGAAGCACGCCATCCGCACCGAGCGAACGAAATTGCCCCACGGCGCGCCGATGATCTCCAGTTCAGCCATGCCGGCCTCCCGCTCAAACTGAATCTAACCTGTTTTGCATTGGCAAACAGCGTTGCCGTGTTCTAGTTCCAAGCGAGGCCGCTTCCCCCTGCGCCAGGACAGATATTCTACGAAGCGATTGGCGGCTTCTTGGGCGAAGAACTGACGGCGCAATCGGCAGGCATACTGCCCGATCACCCGCGCAACAGCTCAGCTTGTTCAAGCGGGAGCGGCGTTCAAACCAGAGATCGATCCGGCCGCGCCCCGGCGTCAGCTAACTCGGAATGGACGATCTTGGTTCCAAGAACCGCCAGGAACTGGCTGATCCACGACGGGTGGGCTGGCCATGCGGGCGCGGTGACAAGATTTCCGTCCGTCACCGCGGCGTCGATGGCGATGTCGGCATATGTTCCTTTCGCCAGTTCCACCTCGGCCCGGCACGCGGGATAGGCGGAACATATCCGCCCTTCGAGCACGCGCGCCGCGGCAAGCAGCTGCGCCCCGTGGCAAATGGCGGCGACCGGCTTGCCGGCCTGGAAGAAATGCTGCACCGCTTCGATTACCTTCGCATCCAAGCGGAGATATTCCGGCGCCCGTCCGCCCGGTATGAGCAAGGCATCGTAAAACTCGGGCTTGACGGCAGCGAAGGTCGCGTTGAGCGTGAAGTTGTGCCCGCGCTTTTCGCTGTAGGTCTGCTGACCCTCGAAATCGTGGATCGCGGTGGCGATTTGATCGCCAGCCTTCTTGCCTGGGCAGACGGCGTGAACCTCGTGCCCAACCGAAAGCAAAGCCTGGAACGGCACCATCGTTTCATAGTCCTCGCCGAAATCGCCGCAAATCATCAAGATGCGCTTACCCGGCATGGCTTTCTCCTTGGCGTCGTTTTTTGGAATTATTACACGAATAGGCCGATGGCTCAAAATCTGAAGGCGTTAATGCGGGAAGCGCGGCTCTGGCGCAGGCCGAACAGCAATCGCGCGCTGGTAGAACTCAAGCTGAACAGGTCGAGGCTCAGGGGCTCAGCGCCCTGGCAACCCGAAACCCGGTATAGTCGTCCCGCAACCTTGCAAAATAACCGGTGCGGGAGGCCGCGCGCAGCGCAGAGGCGCCGCTACCCCAGGATCCGCCACGAAGCACACGCAGGCCGCACCCTTCGGGCGTCCATGCCGAGCCGTCCGCTGGGGCGGATACAAAACTATCCATCCAGCAATCCTCGACCCATTCCCAGACGTTGCCGTGGACCTGATAAAGCCCCCAGCTGTTCGCTTCAAACGACTTCACCGGCGCAGTTTTCTTGCCGTTTTCGCCTCCGCCGCCGTCGAAATTCGCGTTAATAGGCTTGATCTGGTCGCCCCACCAATACGGTGTCGTTGCGTTTGCGCGCGTCACATATTCCCGCTCCGCTTCCGAGAGCAGCCGGTAAGGTTTGCCCGTCTTTGCCGACAGCCAAGCGATATAGGCTTTCGCGTCATCCCAGTTGACATTGATAACCGGGCGGTCTCCGCGGCCCCATCCTTTATCATCGGGTTTGTAACCATTGCAGCCGCCTCCAGCCACGCACGCGTCCCATTCCGCAAACGTCACCGCGAATTTGCCTGCGGCAAAAGGCTTGGCCATCGTCACCTGACGTTGGGGGCCCTCATTGGCTTGGCGGTCCGGCTCCTTTGCAGGCGAGCCCATTGTGAAGCTTCCGGCCGGCGCAACAACCATCTCCGGGCAATTCGGGCAATCGCGGAAACTCGCGCCCGAACCCGGTTTCACAGCGGGCCGCGCCTTCGCTTGCGCCACTGACCCGCTGCTTGACACCAGAGCGAGCGCGGTCAGCACGGCGAGGTAAACGATTGCTTTCGCGCATAAACTGCCGATTATGGAGCGCGATACGAGCGTCGATCCATCCCACGGCTGTGCGGGCTTACCCATCGCCCGGTCCGCTAAGCGGTTCCACAGGAGGAGGCGACGCGGTGTTTCCGTGTCGAGCGGATAGGCGCTAAGCGGCATCCCCGTCATATTGGGCCACCTTCTTAAGACAAAGAGCGCGATCGAATACGAAGAATGCAGGCTTGCAGCCGCAAAAGACCCATTACCAGTTATTCGCTGACAGAACACGGCAAGCCCGTCAGGCTCATCTGCTCACGAAGTTAGGCAAGTGCGTGACTGCTCATTATCCGGGAGCGGGATAGCCCCAGGGCATATGTATCCCAATTTGGCAAATTGCTGAAACGCGACGCATTGCGACAAAAGTCTCTTACCGCCGCTGCGGCCCGATGGCCGTTCCGAGCCCGGGGCCCGGCATGTTCAGCGCGCCCCGGCCGAACTGGCCTGGGCTGGCGGTTTGGCCTTCTGGGGCGCGTTTGCGGCCTTAGCCTCAGGCTGAGAAGCGCTTTCGCTTTGATCGTTCGCGCCTTGGGCCTTATCCGAGCCTGGCTCGGAGGCGTCGGCGGCGGGCTTGGCGCCGTTTTCGTCGTCCTCGTCCTCAAGATGCTTGAGATGGACGAGCGAGCTTGGCGCGGAGCACCGGAACTTCATCTGCTCATCGAGATCGATATACTGTCTCACAAGGCCAAGATCGCCGGTGGAAAGGTGAGAAACCGCCCACCCCGGCCCATTTTCCATCAGCTTGTCGACATCAAGCGCTTTTAGGTTCTGCAGGTCCTGCGCGAGCTTCGCGCAGGAGTTCTTATCCAAGGGGGCCGCTCCTGCTTGAGCTGAGAAGAAAGCAGGAGCGCCCAAAGCGAGCGCGCAGATTGCAAAATGCCTGAGCAAGCTATCGAAGCGCACGAAGGATGTCATGGTCACTTCCCGGAGGCTGCAGACGCACGGTGCTCGGAGGCTGCCTTTGCTGCCGCGATAATTCCAAGAAACGAAGCCGCGGTCAAACTTGCGCCGCCCACCAGAGCGCCGTCCACCTCGCCGCTCTCGAAAATCGACGCAGCGTTCGCGGCCGTAACGGACCCGCCATATAATATCCGCCACCGCTGGCTGGCGCTTTTGGGGAAGCGATGGTAAAGCTCGCTTCGCACCAGCTCATGGATCGCGGTTATGTCGGCCGTGGTGCAGGTCAAGCCGGTGCCGATCGCCCAGACAGGCTCATAGGCGATGGTGACCTTGTCCGGGGTGCTTTCGTCCGGCACGCTGCCAGCAAGCTGACGTGCGCAAACGTCCGGGGCAAGCCCAGCCTCGCGCTCGCCTTTCGTTTCACCGATGCAGACGATGACCTTAAGCCCCGCCTTCAACGCGGCGGACGCTTTCGCGCGGATGTCGATGCTTGTCTCGCCATGGCCGCTCCGCCTTTCACTGTGGCCAACGATCACAGACGCCGCGCCCGCATCTTTCAGCTGGACCGCGGACAGATCGCCCGTAAACGCGCCCTTCGCCTCCGCGCGGCAATCTTGACCACCCGCTTCGATGGGTGAGCCTTCGAGCAGCGATGCCGCAGCGTGCAAAAGCGTGGCTGGCGGAAAAAAGGCGACATCGGGACCCGACGGCCCGACCCCGGCTTTAACCGCCTCAATCTCAGCGAGATCGGCCCGCAGGCCATTCATTTTCCAATTTCCTGCGACGTAGAGCTTTGGTCCTGTCATGGCATCTCTCTCGTTGGAACGGGCTTCGCCCACGAATTTGTTGAAGCGGGCGAGCCTCGTGAATTTTAATATTGCGCGCACGCGTTTATTCTCTAAATTACGCCCATAGCGGACCCTGCAAGAAATGCCCGCCTGAATCAAGGCCCGCTTTATCCTGAGCGTGTAAGGACGCCTCCCAATATGATGCATATGCTTCGAAAAGCGGCTGTTTTCGTGATGTTCGCGGTTCTTATCGGCGCGTTTGCGATCAGCATGGGCGGAAACAATTATTTCGATCGCTACAGGCAGCAAACGGTCGCCAAAGTAGGCTCCATCAATATTACCCCTGAGCAATTTCGCCGCGCTTACCAGAGAGTGCTCGATAGCTTGAGTCAAAAGAGCCTGGCGGATTTCCCCTCAAGAGGCTAAAACGTTCGGCTTGCCCACCAGGGTTTTGCAGGGTCTCATCCAGGATGCAGGCGTGGACCTCGAGGCAGAGAAACTCGGGCTTGGATTATCCGAAGCGGGGTTGCGGCAAAGCATTACCAGCATGGAGATGTTCCAGGATCCGCCAGGCACATTCAGCCAGCAAAAATATCAACAGTTTCTTCAACAGATCGGCTATTCCGCGCCCGGTTTCGAGCAGGAATATCAGGGCGATCTCATCCGCCGTCAGATTCGCGGCGTTTTCGACGGTAGCGGAGTTCTTCCAAAGGCCTTGCTCGAAGCCTATAACCGCTATGGTAATGAAGAGCGCACGCTGACGTACTTCACGCTCGCGCCCGAGGCGGCGGGAACAATCGAGGCGCCTTCCGGGGACGCGCTCAAGACCTTCTACGAAGACCGCAAGACGCAGTTCATGGCGCCGGAGTTTAGGAAAGTCGCCGTACTCGCGATTTCGCCGCAAACCGTCGCAAGCAAGATCGACATCACCGAAGACGAACTCAAAGCCGAATACGCCGCCAGAGCCTCCAATTACGCGGTTCCAGAGCGCCGGAAGATCGAGCTGATTCCGTTCAAGACAAGGGCGGCCGCGGATGCCGCCCACGATGAGTTAAAGGCCGGGAAGGATTTCCTCGATGTCGCCAAGGAGGCCGGCTTCAAGCAGCCCGACCTCGATATCGGCCTCGTGTCCAAAAAAGAATTCGCGAAAAAATTTCCCACCAGCGATGCAATCATCGACGAGGCCTTCTCAACCGATAAAGGTTGGACATCGAGAGTGGCCGATGGCCCGCTGTCGTCGGTCCTCATGCGCGTGCTGGAGATCATCCCAGGCCAGGAAAAGAGCTTCGACGAGGTGAAGGACCAGATTCGCGCCGACCTCGTAAAAGCGCGCTCGACGGCGGAGACGGCCAAGCTGATCAAAGCCTTCGAGGAGGAGCGCGCGACGGGCGTCGCGCTCACCGACAGCGCCAAGAAGCTGAACCTGCCGGTAGAGGAGGTCACGTTCGACCGCACCGGCAAGGGACCCGATGGCAAAGCCGTCACCCTCGCGGGCGTTCCCATCGCTACCGTGGTGGAAGCCGCATTCAAATCCGACATTGGAGTTGAAAACGAGGCCTTGCGGTTGCCGGGCGGCGGCTATGCCTGGTTTGAAGTGCAGGATATTGTGAAGCCCAGGCAGAAGCCTCTCGATGAGGTCAAGGCGGACGTGGAGGACGCTTGGCGCAAGGACCTGGTTCGTAGCAAGCTCTCGCAGACGGCTCGCGATCTGGTCGCGCGCCTCGACCGCGCCGAGCCTCCTGCAGAAGTCGCGAAAAGCGTTGGCGCTGAGCTCAAGACGAGCAAGCCGCTGAAGCGCGAAGGATCGGAGCAAGGGTTGCCGCCTGCAGCAATTGCCCAGGCCTTCACACTCGCCGAGCATGGCGCCGCGTCAGCCGCATCCAAAGATGGGACGTCGCGGGTTGTGTTCGAGGTGGAGAAGATAACGCTGCCGCCGCCGCTGGCCGAGGCTGAAGCCAAGGGGCTTGAACAGCAATTGGGGACCCAAATCGCCGACGATAATTTCGCCGAGTATTTGGGCGGCATCATCAAGGCTGCGGGCACGTCTATTGACGAGAAGAACTTCGCCGCCGTCGCAGGGGGCAACTATGATAGCGGTGAATAGATTTCGATGGCGTGCCTCTCCGCTTTGATTGACAGAGAGAGACACGCCAACTTACGAGATCATAAATCCAATGAAGGTAGAACCTTCGTCTTCCGAGTTCTGCGCGCGATATAGCGCAGGCGAACCGCAGCTCGTTTCAACGCGGCTGATCGCAGACCTCGAAACCCCTGTCGCTGCAATGCTGAAACTTGCAGCCGACCGGCCCTATTCCTTCCTTCTCGAATCGGTCGAAGGCGGCGCTGTGCGCGGCCGTTATTCGATCATCGGTCTCGATCCCGACATTTTGTGGCGCGCTCACGGAAATTGCGCCGAGATTAACACGGCGCCGCTTGAGAACGCTTCCGCATTCCGCCCTTGCGAAGGCGGAACGCTCGAAGCGCTGCGCGCGCTACTACGAGGAATCTCGCCTTGAAATTCCGCAGAGCCTACCGCCGATGGCGGCCGGCGTTTTCGGCTACCTTGGCTACGACACCGTGCGCCTCGTCGAGCGGCTGCCAGCCGAAAAGTCCGATCCCATTGGCGCGCCCGATGCGCTTCTGATGCGCCCCACGATCATGGTCATCTTCGACGCCGTGAAGGACGAGATGACGATCGTGACCACGGTCAGGCCACAAAAGCGAGTCGCCGCAAAAACGGCATACTCGCGCGCGGTCGAGCGTTTGACGCAAATCCAGGATGCGCTCGAAACGAAAAGCGCGCAGGCCTCGTCCGCCAACGGGCTTGAAGCTGTTTTCGCCTCGGCGACATCGAACATGGCGCCGAAGGATTACATGGCGATGGTGGCGCGCGCCAAGGAGTATATCGGCGCGGGCGATATCTTCCAGGTCGTACTCTCGCAGCGCTTCGCCACGCGGTTCGATTTGCCGCCATTCGCACTCTACCGCGCCTTGCGGCGGGTCAATCCCTCGCCCTTCCTCTATTTCCTCAACTTCGGAGACTTCGCCGTCGCGGAATCCAGCCCCGAAATTCTGGTGCGCGTGCGCGAAGGCGAGGTCACGATCAGGCCCATCGCCGGCACCCGCCCCAGAGGCGCGACGCCGGAAGACGACAAGCGCCTCGCCGCAGACCTTCTCGCCGACGCCAAGGAACGCGCGGAGCATCTGATGCTGCTCGATCTCGGCCGCAACGATGTCGGCCGCGTCGCGGAAATCGGCTCGGTGCGCGTGACCGGCAGCTTCTTCCTCGAATATTATAGCCAGGTCATGCACATCGTCTCCAACGTGGCGGGACGCCTCGACGCCAAATACGACGCGATCGACGCGCTCATGGGCGGTTTCCCGGCAGGAACAGTGTCGGGTGCGCCGAAAGTCCGCGCGATGGAAATCATCGACGAGCTCGAACCCGAGAAACGCGGGATTTACGCAGGCTGCATCGGATATTTCGCCGCCAATGGCGAAATGGACACCTGCATTGCGCTCCGCACGGCGATCGTTAAAGATGGCATGATGTATGTCCAGGCTGGCGCGGGCATCGTGGCCGAACTCGGTTCCGGCGTCCGAACAGGCAGAATGCGAGAACAAGGCGCGGGCGCTGTTCCGGGCCGCGGAGGAGGCGGTGCGGTTCGCCGGGCAGGCGGGCCGGGGACAGTAGCGGCTAGTGCAGCCGGAGTTCCTACCCACTTCGCCGCATACGTCCAGGCGAACTTGCCTCCGATAAGCTGTACTAGTATCAATAAGTTGCTGGTACGCCTTATCCGCGGGAAATCCCGGAAGAGCTTGCGGCAAACGCGTTGGGATTTCTTGCGAGGCGTACTCGTGAGTGAGTGAGGTTGCCCATGAAGACGGTGACGCTTTTTCGCCATGCGAAGTCCGGAGAGAAGGACAACCCGCAGATCGAGGATTTCGACCGGCCACTTTCCGGCCGCGGCCTCAAGGCCTCTCCGAAAATGGGCGCGGCGATGCGCGACAGGCATCTGCGCCCCGATCTCGTCTTATGCTCCCCTTCCGTGCGCACGCGTCAGACGCTCTCGCTCGCGTCGCCCGAAGCGTGGGATAAACCTCCAAAAACGCGCTTCGATAAGAAGCTCTACGAGGCGAGCGCTCAAACCTTGCTCAAGGTGCTGAAGGAGCTTCCTGAGAGCGTAAATCACGTCATGATTGTCGGCCACAATCCGGGGCTACAAGAGCTGGCCGTGGCGCTGGCGCCTCTCGGCAGCGAGGCCCGGCAGAAGCTGAAGGACAAGCTGCCGACGGCTGCCGTCGTGACCTACGAGTTCGAAGATGAGTTTTGGAAGGAGCTGCAGCCAGCCGCGGGCCGCGTCCGTCTTCACATCTCGCCAAACACGCTTCCGCCCCAAGGATAACGATAGTGATAACAATCATCGATAATTACGATAGCTTCACCTACAACCTCGTTCATTATTTCGGCGATCTCGGCGTTGACGCCCGCGTTTACCGCAACGATGAGAAAACGGCGGCGGCGGTGATCGCGGAAAAGCCCGAGGCGATCGTCATGTCGCCGGGGCCATGCACGCCGAACGAGGCGGGCATTTGCCTCGACCTCGTGCGGGAGAACAAAGGCCGCATTCCGCTGCTTGGCGTATGCCTCGGACACCAGACCATCGGGCAGGCCTTCGGCGGACGCGTGATCCGTGCGCCGGTCCTGATGCATGGGAAGCTTTCAAAAATCCACCACGAAGGAACGAGCCTGTTTCGCGGGCTGCCGGATGGCTTCGAGGCCACGCGCTATCATTCGCTTATTGTCGAGGCGGATACATTGCCTTCTTGTCTCACGGCGACGGCGCGGACTTCGGATGGCCTCATCATGGCGCTGGAGCATAAGAGCGAGCCCACCTTCGGCGTGCAGTTCCACCCGGAAAGCATTGCGAGCGCGAACGGTCACGCGATCCTGGCGAACTTCCTAATCCTGGCGGGGGTCCGGTGGTCGCCTCGCAAGAGCGGCCTCGCTTTGCCCAATCCCGATCACGCGCGAGCGCGCGCGGCCATGGCTTGAGGCCCGCTAATGCCGCACACGCTTAAGTCCGATTTGGCAGCCGCGTTCCGTCCTCATTTCGAGAAGGCGGTGGCGGGCGGCCGTCTTTCCGAGGATGAGGCGAATGAGGCCTTTACCTGCATCATGCAAGGGGCTGTCTCCGAGATCGAGCTGGCCGGTTTTCTCGTCGCGCTGAAGGCGCGCGGAGAAACGGTGGACGAGATCGCGGGCGCGGTCTCCGCCATGCGCACGCTTATGCTGCCGGTGACCGCGCCGCCGGGCGCAATCGATGTTGTCGGCACCGGCGGCGACGCGAAAGGCACGTACAACATCTCAACCGCGACGGCGTTCGTTCTGGCCGGCGCAGGGGTGCCGGTGGCGAAGCACGGAAATCGCGCCGTATCCTCGAAATCGGGCGCGGCGGACGTGCTTGAGAAGCTCGGCGTCACAATCAAAATGCCGGTTGAGCGCGTTCAGCAATGTTTCGAGCGGGCGGGCCTGGCCTTCCTTTGGGCGCCCACGCATCACCCGGCCATGCGGCATGCGGCGTCCGTTCGGCAGGGGCTCAAGCTGCGCACCATTTTCAACCTGCTTGGACCGCTGCTCAACCCTGCCGGCACGAAACGCCAGCTTGTCGGCGCGTATTCGGAACAATGGCTCATGCCCATGGCCGAGGTCATGAAACGGCCGGGGGCGAGCATGTCTGGGTGGTGCATGGCGCCGATGGGATGGACGAGCTGTCCACGACCGGCCCCAGCGCTGTCGTCGAATTGAAGGAAGGCGAGCTTTCCTCTTTCGAGGTTCACCCGCGTGACGCGGGTTTGCCGGTGGCGCGCTTGTCCGATCTGCAAGGCGGATCGCCGGAGGACAGCGCCGCCGCAATGCGCGCCTTGCTGCGCGGCGAGGAGGGCGCATTCCGCGACATCGTGCTTTTGAACGCAGCCGCCGCTTTCATCATCGCAGGGAGGGCTGAAACCCTGAAAGAGGGCGCGCGCCTCGCCGCCGCCTCGATCGGTGAGGGCCGCGCGGAGAACGCGCTCGACGCTCTGATTGCGGCGAGCAAAGACCCCGCCTGGGCCGGGGCGGAACTGTCGCCGGCGGGTGTCCAGTGTTAAAAAAACCACCGGCAGGGCCGCGAAAAAGCTTGAGCGCCAGCGGCGTTTTGCGATCAGATGTTCGTGAACCCGTATAAACGGCTGAAAGCATTCCTAAAAAAACGGTGGCGCTATGAGCATACTCGACCGGATCGTCGCTTATAAGAAAGAAGAAGTCGCCGCCGCCAAGGCGAAAACCTCCCTTGCCGAGATGGAGGAGGGGGCCAGGATCGCGCCGCGCTTACGGGACTTCTTCGATGCGCTTTCAAGGAGATGGGCCGTCTCCCAACCCGGTTTGATCGCAGAGGTGAAGAAGGCAAGCCCTTCGCGCGGCTTGATCCGCAGCGATTTCGACCCCGCCGCCATCGCGAAAGCCTATGAGCGCGGCGGAGCGTCTTGCCTCTCCGTCTTGACCGACGGCCCCTCCTTCCAGGGCTCGCCGGACGCGCTCATGGCGGCGCGCGCAGCGACGCGCTTGCCGGTGCTTCGCAAGGATTTCATGGTCGACCCCTATCAGGTGACAGAAGCGCGCGCGATGGGCGCCGACTGCATCCTCGTCATCATGGCTTGCACCCCCGATGGGCTTGCATGCGAACTTGTCTCCGCGGCGCGCGCAATGGACATGTCAGTTTTGGTCGAAGTTCACAATGAGGAGGAGCTTGAGCGCGCGCTCATGCTTGATGCCTGGCTGATCGGCATCAACAATCGCGACCTCAACACCTTTGAGACGCATCTCGAAACAACGGAGTTCCTCACGCAACTGATTCCGCCGGGCCGCATTATCGTCTCGGAGAGCGGTATTTTCACGCCGTCCGACATCGCAAGGCTGTCGCGCTGTGGCGCCAGCGCTTTTTTGGTCGGCGAGAGCTTGATGCGCCAGCAGGATATCGAAGGCGCGACACGCGCGTTGTTGACGCCGGCAGCGCTTGAAAGGCAAACAGCCAACGCATGAGCCAGCTGTCGCATATTAATGAAAAGGGCGAGGCGGCCATGGTGGATGTGGCCGGTAAATCGTTTACGGAGCGGGTCGCTGTCGCCGAAGGCTATGTCGTCATGGAGCGCGGCACGCTGCGCCTGATCGAGGAGAGCGAGGCGCCGAAGGGCGATGTGCTCGCGGCCGCTCGTATCGCGGGCATCATGGGCGCGAAACGCACGCACGATCTTATCCCGCTCTGCCATCCGCTGGCCCTGACAAAGGTGAGCGTCGATTTCGAGCTTATTCCCGCCCCCCCGAGCGTACGCGTCGAGGCGATGGCGAAGGCTCTCGGCCAAACCGGCGTTGAAATGGAAGCGTTGACAGCAGTCGCGGTGGGCTGCCTTACCCTCTACGATATGCTGAAAGCGCGCGACAAGGGCATGCGCATCGAAGGCATTCGGCTGTTGTCCAAGACCGGCGGGGCCTCCGGCGACTTCCTCGCTCCGCCCATCGATCGCAAGGCTCTGCTATGAGCTTGATGCCCGTGGCCGAGGTGCAAGCGCTGATCGCGAGCGGCGTCGAGCCCCTTGGCGTTGAGACAGTTTCGATTTTCGATGCCGCGGGACGAGTGCTCGCCGCCGATTTACGAGCGAAGCTCACGCAACCGCCCTTCGCCGCTTCGGCCATGGACGGTTATGCCGTCCGGGCCGCCGATGTGCAGGAGGTCCCGGCCCGCTTGAAGGTGATCGGCAGGTCAGCCGCCGGGCATGGATTTGCGGGCGAGGTTCACGCCGCCGAGGCCGTCCGCATTTTCACCGGAGCGCCGGTTCCTGCCGGCGCCGACACAATTGTCATCCAGGAAAACGCCAAGCCGGCCGGCGGCGAAGTGGAAATCCTGCAAAAAGCGCGGCAAGGGCACCATGTACGCCCGCTCGGCTACGATTTTTCCGAGTGCGAAGTGCTGCTCTCGGGGGGCGCCGTACTCAAAAGCCGCCAATTGATGCTGGCCGCGGCTATGAACCATGCGACGGTTCCGGTGAGGAAGAAGCCCATCGTCGCGGTTCTGGCGAATGGCGACGAACTTGTGCAGCCGGGGCGCTCTCTTGGGGCGGGCCAGATCGTTTCGTCGATCCCAGCGGGCATGAAAGCCGCCATCGCGGCTTGGGGCGGCGAGGCGCTTATCCTCGACCTTGCCCGCGATAATAAGGAAAGCCTTGCGGCTTCCGTTGCGGGCGCCTGCAGCGCCGATGTTCTTTTGACCATCGGCGGCGCTTCCGTCGGTGAGCACGATTTGGTCCGGGGCGCGCTTGAGGAGCAGGGCGCCCAATTTCAGGTGCTGAAGGTCGCCATGCGTCCGGGAAAGCCTGTCATGTTCGGGTTTCTCGGCAAGCAACGGGTTCTAAGCCTGCCCGGCAACCCAGCCTCAGCCATCATCTGCGCCCGTGTCTTCCTGAAACCTCTGCTCGACCGGCTTCTCGGCTGCGTTCCCAGCGACGAAATGCAAGAGCTGCCGCTTGCCGTGCCCGTTGACGCGAACGGAGAGCGCGAGCATTACATGCGCGCCAAGCTGACAGGCAGAGGCATCGAGCCCATACCCGATCAGGATAGTTCGCTTATGAACGCCTTTGCGCAAGCGGGTTATCTTATCATGCGGCCCGCTCAAGGCCCAGCGCTACCAGCGGGCTCGCTCGCGCCAGTTATCCCGCTCGATTTTTAGCTTCCATCCCGGCGGGAGGTCTTTTTCCTTGCGGAACGCAAAGAGAACGCTTAATGCTGTTCTTGGTTTGTACAAGCCGGATCCGCCACCTGATTTTGGGGCTTTCATGCTAACGCCGAAGCAAAAGCAACTTCTTCTTTTTATTAATGAGCGTATTGAGGCGACCGGTGTTCCGCCCTCCTTCGACGAGATGAAGGAGGCTCTGGATCTCAAGTCGAAATCGGGTATTCATCGCCTCATCATGGCTCTGGAGGAGCGCGGTTTTATCAGGCGGCTTCCTCACCGCGCCCGCGCGCTCGAAGTCATGAAAATGCCTGAGCGGGGCCGCAACGTGTTCGATGCCGAAAGGCGCCGGGGCGGTTTCATGCCAACGGTCATAGAGGGGACCAAGCGTTCGTCTTTCGAAGAAGGCGTGCAGACGGCGTTCATCCGCGATCGGGAAGACGGCGGCATCTCGGTGCCAGTCATGGGCCGGATCGCCGCGGGCGTTCCACGCTCCGCCATAGAGGACCATAGCCATGTCCTTGTCATGCCGCCGGAGTTCCTGTCCCAGGGGGAGCATTTCGCACTTGAGGTGCGCGGCGACTCCATGATCAACGCCGGCATTCAGGAAGGCGATACCGTCATCCTAAAAAGAACCCCAACAGCGGAAAGCGGGGAGATCGTGGTGGCTCTCATCGACGAGGAGGAGGCCACGCTCAAGCGCTTGCGCAAGAGGGGCCAGTCGATTGCGCTGGAACCTGCCAATTCCGCATTCGAGACTCGCATCTTCGGCCCAGACCGGGTCAAGATCCAAGGCAAGCTCGTGGCTCTCCTCCGGCGCTTTTAAGAGAAGGGCCATCCAACCCCTCACCAAACAACGCCAAAAGTGTTATATGATTTGGATACGCTTGAGATGTATCTCAGGCGACAAGCATGTATAAATTTGCGGGTTGGGAACGAGGAAGCGCCATGTCTGACAAGCGCAAAATATCCGAGAAGCGCCGGACGGCCGAAAAGCGCGTGAAGGCAGGCGATGCGCCGAAGCCGTTGCCCGGTTTGCAGTCTCCCGAACAGTTCGCCGCAAACATGCTGCGGGCCATCGAGGCGGGCGGGCAAGCCATGGCGAGGCTTGTCGAGGATAAGGATAAGCGCAACGGCGCATTCACTGTCGGCGGGGGGCTGGCCGAACTCGGGGAAGCTGTTTGCGCCCATCATGCAGTTCTGGATGAACGACCCGCAAGCTTATGCCGCCGCCCAAACGAAGCTAAGCCAGGATATGATCGAGCTTTGGGGCCGCACCTATAAGCGTTTTCTCGGTGAAGAGGTTAAGCCGCTTATCAGCCGGCTGCGGGCGATCCGCGCTTCCATGACAAGGAATGGACGGAAAATGCTTTCTTCGATTTCTTGAAGCAGGCCTATTTGCTGACCGGCAAATGGGCGATGGACATGGTGGAAAATGCAGCCACTGTCGACGGCCAAGTCAAACACCGCGCCGAGTTTTATCTGAACCAGATCGTGAGCGCGCTCTCGCCTTCGAATTTTCCTTTTTCAAATCCCGAGGTGATTCGCGCCACGGTTTCGACCGGCGCGCAAAATCTCGCCAGGGGCATGACCCAACTTCTGGAAGATCTTAACCAATCCGGCGAACTCCTTCGCATCCGGCAGACGGACATGTCGGCCTTCGAGGTGGGGAAGAACCTCGCGGTCACTCCGGGGAAGGTCGTTTTCCAGAATGATTTGATGCAGCTCATTCAATATTCGCCCACGACCGCAAGCGTTCATGAAATCCCGCTGCTGATCATCCCGCCTTGGATCAACAAGTTCTACATTCTCGACCTCACGCCGCCAAAGTCCTTCATCAAATGGGCGGTAGACCAAGGCTTCACCGTCTTTATTGTCTCCTGGGTGAATCCGGATGCGCGGCTCGCTTCGAAAACCTTCGAAGACTATATGCGCGAGGGTGTTTTAGACGCGACCGAAGCCGTACTGACGATCACTGGCGAGCCTCAGACAAACACGCTCGGCTATTGCGTGGGAGGAACGCTCCTAGCCAGTTCGCTCGCATACATGGCGGCAAAGGGAGATAAGCGTATCCGGTCGGCGACATTCTTTGCGGCCCAGAACGATTTCAGCAAAGCCGGCGATCTTCTGGTCTTCATCGACGAGGAGCAAATAAAGGGGCTTGAGGACTTGATGGCGGAGAAAGGCTTTCTGGACGGCGGCGCGCATGTCGGCGGTGTTCAATGCGCTCCGACCGAAGGACCTGATCTGGCCCTACATTGTGAACAACTATCTGCTCGGAAAGCAGCCCTTCCCGTTCGACCTGCTTTATTGGAACTCGGACTCGACGCGGATGCCGCCCGCCAATCACAGTTTCTATCTTCGGGAATTCTATCAACACAACAAGCTGGCGCAGGGGCTGCTCAAACTGGGCGGCACGGTGCTCGACCTCAGCAGAGTCACCATCCCCATTTACGAACTCGCCACCAAGGAAGACCATATCGCCCCAGCGCAATCGGTGCTGCTCGGCGCCAAGTTGTTTGGCGGCCCGGTTCGTTTCGTGCTGGCGGGGTCTGGGCATATCGCGGGCGTGATCAACCCGCCGGCCAAGCCGAAATACATGCATTGGATTCTCGAAGAGGGCGACCCGAAAGTCTTGCCTTCGGTCGAGGCCTTTATCGCAAGGGCGAAGGAGTATGCAGGCTCCTGGTGGCCAGATTATGCGAAGTGGCTCGCCTCTCTCTCAGGCGGCCAAGTTCCCCCGCGCGAGCCCGGCGCCAATGGCTACAAGCCGATCGAGGACGCCCCCGGCTCTTACGTTCGCGCTTAGCGCAAGCGGGCGCATCGTTGCACGATGTCTTCGCGGAATACGCGATGTTCATCGGGGCGACGCTGCGAGAGAACGGCTACATCAGGTTCGGGCGCGATGTGCAGCGTTATCGGGTGAACTCAACCGGGAATTCGAGGTTCGGCGCTTCCTGGAGTAAGCCCAAGATCGAGGCCGATAGCAAGCAGCGAGGCCTGCCTCGCCAGCGTAAAAGCCAAGCTTCGCAGCTTCGGCCACGCAATCATAGGGGCGCGAATTTAGAGGTGAAATGCCTCAAAACCGGCGATTCTTCAGTGAATCGATAACCGCGCAATTCGCTAAGGGTTTTTGCCAGCTGCGACATGCCCTCGATCATGTAATCGGCGTGGCTTTGCGTATACACCCGCCGCGGGAAAGCCAGACGCACCAACTCCTTTGTCGCCACGATCTCCTGCCCGGTCTTGTGGTCTTTCCTTCCCAGCATGAGGGTTCCAACCTCGACGCTTCGAATGCCAATCTCGCGGAACAGCGCCACGCTCAAGGACAAGCCCGGAAATTCAAAAGGGGGAATCTGGGGCAAGCTCAAGCCCGCGTCGATATAGACGGCATGGCCGCCGAAGGGTTTGATCGTCTTAAAACCGGCCTGCTCAATCCCTTCTCCGAAATACGCTATGGAACGAATGCGGTAAGCCAGATAGTCCTCGTTCAAAACTTCTTCGAGGCCGATGGCCAACGCTTCAAGATCCCTTCCGGCAAGCCCGCCGTAAGTGGGGAATCCTTCAGTGATAACCATCAAATTTCGAATGTCGCGCGCGATTTCCGGGGACCGTATCGCTAAGAAACCGCCGATATTGCCGAAAGCATCTTTCTTGGCGCTCATCAATGCGCCATCGCCGAGTAAAAATATTTCTTGGGCGATCCTTTTGACCGGCGAATCCTTGTAGCGCGGATCGCCGCATTTTATCAGATAGGCATTTTCCGCAAATCTTGCGCAGTCGATGAAAAGCGGAATACCGTAAGGTTTGAGCAAATCGCGGGCCGCCTTCATATTATCGACGGACACTGGCTGACCCCCAACACAGTTGTTGGTGATCGTGATGATGGCCATCGCCACTTTGGAAGAGTTCGATTTCAAGTAGGCGGCGAGTTTTTCGAGGTCGATATTGCCCTTGAAAGGATCAAGCGATCCCGAATCTCGATTGGCGGGACTCGGAAAATCTAGCGCCTCGGCTCCCACATTTTCAATATTCGCGCGGGTTGTATCGAAATGTGTGTTGCCAATGACCACCTGCCCGCTTTTGACGAGACTCCTCATGAGCAGATACTCAGCCGAGCGGCCTTGATGGGTGGGAATGACGAATTCCATTCCCGTCAAATCCTGAACCGCCCGCTCGAAATGCTCGTAGCTGATGGAGCCGGCATAGGACTCGTCGCCTTCCATGATTCCCGCCCATTGGCGCGCTGACATGGCGCTGGTTCCGCTATCGGTGAGGAGATCGAAGGTCACCATTCGAGCCGGCAAGGAAAATAAATTGAAGTGAGCCTTCTCAAGAGCAAGTCCGCGCTCTCGACAGGTGAGCATCGGTAGCGGCTCAACGGCCTTAATACGGAAGGGCTCAATGATGGTCTTGAATTTGTAGTCCATGGGGTTTCCATACCAAGCGCCAGATTTCCTGCCTCAAGCCCGCTTTTACCCTGTCCTTCTCCCAGCAAGCAGGCCTTGGCGTGCTTACAGCTTTGAGTTATCGCGCTCGCAAGCGAACGCGATGGGGACAGGGAACGATGGCTTCTCCTTCTCCCCCGTCCGCACGCGCGCCTGCCCTTGCGGCTGCTCGCCCAGGCGAACTCGCCGGGGAGCGGGCGGGTGAGGGGGATCTACCGGTCGAGACTTTCGTCGCCTCCGCCGCTGTGGATTCTAGATCGATGAGAGGCCAAAGCCGGAGCATATGATAAGCATGGATGGTTTGTTCTTTAAGACTTCACCCACGAGGTCTTGATGCCTCGTGCGCTGGCGTGATCGGGCAAAATCACCCATCGAGATGCGGCTATTCGCCCGGCGGCGCAGCTTGCAATACGAGACGATAGCTGCGGACGCTACGCCAATATGCGGACGCGATGCTTACACCAAGGCGGCGCTGCCTGGCGCGCTGATGCGGGCGACGCTTGCCTCGTTGGCCGCGCTGGCGAGGCGTGCGCCGGGCCGGGCGCAAACGGCCGTCCGGATGGCCGCTGATTGCTCGCCAATGCCGGCCGTGAAGACGGCGGGCGATACAAGAAATGCTTTCGGCAGGCGGCTCAGGCTCGGCGGGATGCCGATTGGTCACGACAACTGTGTGAGCATGCCTTCGTGGACCGGATAAAGCTCGTTCATGGGGATCGAGCGGCCATTGGGCTGCACGATTCGGCAATGATAGCGTTTCAACGCGCGGGGATGGGGCACGCCGCAGGAATGGGCGATGGTCCCAACTTCGGCGCGCATCCTGTCTACGAAGTTCTTGACGCGCGCCGATTTTTCTTCTGGGTTCAGCCCATGCTGCAGCCGGCGGTTGTGCGTCGTGATGCCGGTGGGGCAAGTGTTCTTGTTGCACTTCAAAGACTGGATGCAGCCGAGCGCGAACATAAACCCGCGCGCAGAATTCACCGTATCGGCTCCGGCGCAATAAGCCCAAGCCACCTCGGCAGGCGTGATGAGTTTGCCCGATGCAACAACCTTGATGCGCGTGCGCAGGTCGTATTGACACAAGATATCGATCACCATCGGGAGCGCTTCCTTGATGGGCAGGCCGACATTATCCATGAGCGGCAAAGGCGCAGCGCCCGTGCCGCCGTCGCCGGAATTGATGGTTATGAAGTCGGGCGCGCTTTCGATGCCGCGGGCATGGATTTCCTTGCACATCGTTTCGAGCCAGCCGTAGGCGCCGAGGACGGCTTTGAAGCCGACGGGTTTGCCCGCCAAGTCGCGGATGCGCGAAATTTGATCGAGAAGGTCGGGGACACTGTCGATCTCGGGATGGCGGTTGGGTGAGATTGAATCGGTATGAACGGGGATCCCGCGGATTTTGGCGATCTCGGGCGTCACCTTGATGGCGGGCAAAATGCCGCCCTTGCCGGGTTTTGCGCCCTGACTGAGCTTCAACTCGAACATCTTGACTTGCGGCAGCCCAGCAATCTCGCGAACGCGAGCTTCGTCGAGCCGGCCATCGAGCGTGCGCATCCCGTATTTGGCCGTACCGATCTGGAAGATGATGTCGCATCCGCCTTCGAGATGATAAGGCGCCAAACCTCCCTCACCGGTATTGAGCCAGCAGCCGGCCATAGCCGCGCCCTTTGAAAGCGCCCTTACGGCAGGCACAGAGAGCGCGCCAAAGCTCATGGCGGAAACGTTTATGATCGAAGAAAAGCTGTAGGGAGCCGCCGTATAGGGGCCGGCCGTGATCTCGGGCGCTTCAAACGCATGTTCTTCGAGCGTCGGGAATGGGCAATTGACGAAAATGATGGTTCCGGCGGGGAGCAAGTTGCGCGTTGAGCCAAACGCCACCGTGTTGTCGGCGCCGGTTGAGGAGCGATAAACCCAATCCCGTTCGGCGCGGTTGAATGGCAATTCTTCCCGATCCTGTGCGAAGAAATACTGCCGGAAGAATTCGCCAAGCGTCGTGAAGAGATAGCGGAAGCGGCCGATGACCGGATAATTGCGCCGGATCGCGTCCTTCGTCTGGCTCACATCGGCGATGAACATGACCGCGATCATGAGGGCGAAAACGCCAACGGCTACAACGAAGAGAGAGGATATGAAACTGAGGCCATTCATAATGAAATGGCCGAATAAGCCGATGTCCAAGGGTCGCTCCTACAGCCGGTGAGGATTTCGCCCTGCGCCTGCCTTATCTGTGGGTCAAAGGCCGCTGAACCAGTTATACCCGCCCTGTTCCCAATAGCCGCCGGGATAGACGTTCGTCACCTCCATGGCGTAGATCCATTTCGGCTGTTTGAAACCAAGCTTGAGCGGCGTCTTCAGGCGCATGGGAAAGCCATAGGCGTCGGGCAGCGGCTGGCCCGCATAATGCGTGGCGAGGATAGTCTGCGGATGCAAGGCAGTCGCCATGTCGACGCTGCCCCAATAATTATCGCTGCATTTGAAGCCGACATATTTCGCCGTCTTGTCGGCGCCGATGCGGTCGAGGAAACTGCGCAGCGGCACACCGGACCATTTGCCGATATAGTCCCAGCCTTCGACGCAGATATGCCGCGTGATCTGCGTTTCACGCGGCAGCGCATAGAGCCCCTCCTTAGTCCAGGGGTGCTTGTTTTCGATGGCTCCGGCAAGCTCCAGGCGCCAGGCCGCGCCATCGACCGGCTTCACCTGATCAAGGCCGTAGAAGGCATTGAATCGCGGCGGATTGAGAACGTCGGCGTCCGAGTAGGTGGGCGCGAGCTTATTCGGGTCGAACAGCCATGCCTGCACGCGGTCGTTCCAGCCGGACATGGCTCGAAGGACGCTCTGCAGCGCGCTGTCGTTGCTCACGTCGCAACCGGTCAAAAGCGTGAGTGCGCCGAGGCTGAGCGACCCGCGAAGAAACGCGCGCCTCCCGATACCGGCTATCAAAGCGCGGTGCTCGATGAGAGCCGATTGACCTGCGCCGTCCTTTGGCCTGTTGATCGATCCCCGCGGACGAATGATGGACATGGCTACTCTCCGGCCCCGACAGGGGATATGGCCGCGGGGATCTCAGCGGGGATCGAACCCCTTGTCATAGCGGTGATGGTTTTCGGAACGAGGATGGCAAGGGTGACGTGAACCAGAACGAACAGCGCAATCGCCGACATACCGATGAAATGAGCGAGCCTGGCGCCCTGGAAATCATAGAAGAGCCAAGTCAAGGTCTGAAACTGCACCGGCTTCCAGATCGCAAGCCCCGACACGAGCATCAAAATCGCGGCGAGGATCACGCCGATATAGAGCAGCTTCTGCACCGCGTTGTAGACCCTGATGTCGTCGTGAGCGAGGTTGAAGCTCAAGGCTTCACGGATGTCGTGAATGAGTTCTGAAATTCTGACCGGCAGCCACTTCATCTGAAGCCGGCCGCTCAAGAGGCCATAGCCCAGCGCAATGACGCCGTTGACGAAGAAAACCCACATGGCCGCGAAATGCCACAGCAGCGCATTGCTGAAGCCCACGTCTTTATTGAGCTTGTAGGTGATATCCGGATCCCCGCCGAGCGTCGCCCATTCCGGAAAGGTGAGCCAGCTGAAAATTGGCACATTGTCATAGATGCGCCAGCCACTTCCGATCATGATGATAATGGCGGCGGCGTTAATCCAATGCGTCACACGCACAAAAGGCGAGTGCACCCTTACTCGCTGTTCATACGCGATGTCACGAGCCCGCATGGTTACACTCCCGATCTCAAAGAGACTTTTTTCAATACCTCGCTCAAGCGTTGCGTCATGTCAAAGTTGATATGCCGGTTCGCACGGGGATTTGATCGCCTCACGGAGCGCCAGCCGAGCCTGGCCCGAGCCGGCGTGACCCGATCATCTTTCTTTGCTACTCCCTCTCCCTGTGGGATAGGGTTGGGGTGAGGGGGCCCTGTAACTCAACACGTTACCCCTCAACCTGTCCTTCTCCCACCGGGAGAAGGGACGGGCTTCATCTGCTCTCGAAGGAGCTGGCCAACTCGAACTTGAGTTTGAACGTGCAACCATACGGAATCGAATTGCTCACCGAAATGCTGGCGTGATGCGCGTCCATGATGCGTTTTACGATTGGCAAGCCCAAGCCCGATCCTGCCGGTCCGCTCCTGTCTTTTCGCCAGAACCTTTGGAAAATCTGGTCGCGCTCCGAGGGGGGAATGCCTGGCCCCTGATCGCTGACCGAAACGGCGCCGTCATTGCGAAGGCCGATTGTCACGCAACCGCCGCAAGGCGTATGCCGGATGGCGTTCTCCACAATATTGCGAAGCGCCCGGAAAAGAACTTCCGCATTGCCTTTGATCGCTACCGGGCAGTCGGGCGCATCGAGTAGGATGTGCTTATGCTCGACAATCGCGATTGGGGCGATGAATTCGGCCACCTCCAGGCAAACCGCCTTGAGATCGGCGGCCTCGCCAGGCTTCACCGTAAAAGCCTCAAGCTCTGCGATGTCCAGCAACTGACTGACGACCCTTTTCATCCGCGCAATGTCGAGGCTCAGCGCTCTTGCGATGTCTTTATCGGGGAGGGTGTCAACCCGCGCCTGGAGGATCGATAGCGGGGTGCGAAGTTCGTGAGCGGCGTCAGCCGTGAACTCCCTTTGCACTCTGAAGCCGTGCTCAAGGCGGTCCAGCGCCTGGTTGATGGTTCGAACGAGCGGCTTGATTTCGCTCGGGATGGTGTCGAGAGGAAGCCGGACTTCGGTGCGCTCGGGTCCGATCTTTGCGGCGAGTTCCGAGGCATTCAGCAGTGGCCTCAGCGCCCTGCTGAAAATCGTGACGTCGATCGCGAGGAGGAAAAGGAGGATGGGAATCGTGATCCATCCCACCTTTGTAAAGAACTCCCGGACAATGTCGTCGATCAGGACGTCGCGATGCTCCATATCCTCCGAGATCTGAACCCAGACAGACTGGCCGCCGATCTTGAAGGGAACGCTGGCTCCGGGCATGAGCACATCGCCGCGCTTTCCCTCAAGATAGGTTGGCGACGATGCGCGGCCGTCCAGGCCGAACAACGGGCTTTGGTTTTTCGAAGAGGAGAACAAGACAGTTCCCGAGGCGTCGGTGACCGAATAGGCGTAGCGCCCGTAAGCCTCGGAGAATAGCGCTTCGAGATTGGCCGGCAGCCTCAGTTCCAGATGACCATCGGGCTTCGCCGTCAAATAATGGGCGATAAGATCCGCATTCTCGCGCAACGAGCGGTGGTGCAAATCTTCCGCCGCCGCCCGGAGCAAAAGATAAAGGGCGGCCGGCATGAACACTGAAGTAATGATGATCGCTACAATGTGCAGCAATATGATGCGTTGAGTGATCGATTTGAACATCAGTCAGCAGTGATGAGGTAGCCTACGCCCCGGATCGTGTGAATGGCCGCCGCCGCTCCCAAGTCCTGCAAGCTTTTGCGCAAGCGGTGCACATAAACCTCGACCGCGTTCGACCCAATATCGGAGGACAGCCCGAAAATCTGGTCTTCGACCACGCGCTTCGAGACCACCCGGCCGCTTCGCCGCATAAGGATCTCCAGAACGCCAAGCTCGCGCGCCGAAAGCATTTGGGGTTCGCCATCGACGAAGAGTTGCCGGCCTACGGTGTCGAATACGAGATTGCCGAGCTCAAGCGAGCGGCCGAGCAACTGGCCCGGGCGGCGCATCAGCGCTTCCAGCCGTGCGGCAAGCTCTTCGAAAGCGAAGGGCTTTACAAGGTAGTCGTCCGCTCCGGCCCGGAGGCCCGCAACACGGTCGTTGACCCCGTCCCTCGCGGTCAAAATCAACACAGGCGCGTTGCTCTGCCTCGATCTTATGGCGCGCAGCACAACAAGACCGTCTTCGTCGGGAAGGCCCAGGTCGAGGATAACGGCGGCGTAATGGGTAAACCCGAGGACGCTGATCGCATCGGCGGCCGTTGTGACAGAATCAGCATCGAAGCCTGTAGCTTTTAGGTTTGTCACCAAAAGCTTGGAAAGCTCCTCATTATCTTCCACAAGCAGCAGACGCATGCCGGGCCTCGCCTCCGCCAACTAAGTACGGGACTGGTATATTCGAAAGTGCGCGAGATGCAAAAAGAACACTCCCTCCATCGAAGCTTACCCGATTGCAAGGCTGTTGTAAGGCCGGACTCTCGACAACCGGCAGGGCGCAGAGTATTGAAAAGAAAGCGATTTCATCGTCGACGTCAATATTTTCCGGGCAGCGGCGGCCTTGGGCTTTTGGGAGCGCGGTCTTGTGGGGTTGCCGGCTTCGCAAACCGGAGATCAGGTTTGCCCGTAAAGCTCATTGGCGCTGACGGATAATCTTAGGGCGCTAATTCGCAAGGACAAGGGGCAAATGACCGTCAGCAGCCATATCCGGGGCCGGACCTTGACCTCGCGACCGATAAATCGGCGACGCGGCCTATTTCGCGCATCGCGGCCCGATCGACATGTTCAGCGGCCGCATCCATGTACAGTTTTAGCAGGGCGCCGCGTGCGCTCGCGGTAAAATCTTATGCGGGTCTGGCCGCCCCGGAACGTATCTTCAAAGAGCGCGTGAAGCCCGCCCGTCAACGGCTTCGGGCATCAGGACAGTCGCAACCAAGGTTTGATCATGATCGTTTGGCTTTGCATGCTCGCGGCGCTTGCCGGAGTGCTTAACCCGGTTCAATCCGGCGCCAACGCCCAACTGGGCAGAGTGCTCGGCAATCCTTTCGGCGTGGTGCTCATCAGCCTTTCCATCAGCCTCGTTTTCACGCTCGCCGCCGGCTTATTCACGCGCAGCATCGACGCCTCCAGCTTCAGCCGCCTCTCGAATGCGCCATGGTGGGCCTGGGCGGGCGGCTTCTGCGGCGCGATATTCGTGATGTCTCAGCCGCTCGCCGCGCCACGGCTCGGGGCGGCGGTTTTCATCGGCGTCACCGTGACCGCATCGGCTATCGCTTCGCTTCTCCTCGATCATTTCGGGCTGCTGGGCTTCCAGCAGCACTCGGCGGGCATCTGGCGCGTTGTCGGGGCCGGGCTGATGATCGCCGGCGTGAGCTTGATCGCGAGGTTTTAGCCTCTGCCGCCCGGTCCGGCGCAAAAGGGACGACAAAGAGCATGGCGCTGGCGGCGCCTCGGGGCGCCTCACAAATGGCGATAAGTTCACAAAGAAGCTGTGCATCAGGCGTAGAAAGCACGGCGATAAGCAATAGCTTTTAACGCTAATTTTCCCGATCGTTTACCATGAAGATTTACACTTTGCCCCGGCCCGGGCTAACGTCGCCCAGGGCGTCAATGGCTTACGACTTCCCTGGCTAGAGCCTATCCACTTTTGATGGAATCAAAAACGCGCTCTAGCTCTTTGTTTTATCGTGCGTCTTATCGGAAAACCGCTTCATGCTTTTCCGGACGCACTCCAAAGGAGCATGAAATGATTTGCAGGCTCATCTTTGCGTTTGGAGCTGTAGCGATCGCAGCGGCAGAGGCTAGCCCATCGCGCGCCGGAGAGCCGGCCGCCGCAACGACCGTCGCTTCCCCGGCGCAACAGGCTCCACTTGCTTCGGAGCCCGCAGCCGCACAGCCTTCAGCAAGCCCGATCGCCGCGTTGCAAGCAAAGGAACCGGCGCCCCAAGACGAGGAGGACGCGAACGCTCCTGCCTCGGCGCAAGATGATCCCATCGAACAGAAGCCAGCAGCCGAGCCGCTTGCGCCAATCCCGGCCGCGACGGCGCCAACGGAATCGTCCCGCCCCGTCATGCAGCCCGCCGCTGCAACGAACGACGCCTCCCCGGCGCCGGAAGCGCCAATCGCGCCAAAATCGGCGGCCGAGACCCCGGCGCCAAGCCCGGCCGCCGCAGCGCCAGCGGAGCCATCCCGCGCGGAGCAGCCGGCCTCTGCGACAAACGTCCTTTCCGCCGCGCCGCAGACCGCGGTCGCTTCGAAGCCCGCAGCGGAGTCGCCGTTAACAAGCTTGAATATCCCCCCGGCGGCGGTGGAACAGGAAGCTTTGCGCAAAGCGCTTTCCGCTCTCCCTGCGGGAGACAGCGACGAAGAGCGTAACGAACATTCGGCGCTTGTCTCCTTCTACGAAAGCCGGGGCTACGCTCCGCTCTGGCTGGCTCCGCATGCAGGCCTCACTCCCAAGGGAACTTTGGCCGCCGCTGAAATCAAGCGCGCGAATGAATGGGGGCTCGACGCCCGTGATTTTCCCTTGCCCGCGGGACCCGCCACGGAGGCTGAGGCGGCGCCCGAAACCTTGGCCGCCGCCGAGATCAAGTTTTCGCTGGCGATCCTGAAATATGGCCGCTACGCCCGCGGAGGGCGCATCATCGATCCCGCCGCGCAGTTGAGTTCCTATCTCGATCGCCGGCCCCAGCTTCTCAAGCCAAATCTCATTCTCGATGGCGTTGCAGAGGCGGAGCAGCCCGATGTCTATCTTCGCAGCCTGCATCCCGCGCATCCGCAGTTTGAGAGGCTCCGCCAGAAATATCTGGAGCTGCTCGAACACAACAAGCAGCAAAGCCCCGAGGCGAAGAAGCTGCTCGCCAACATGGAGGAATGGCGCTGGATGCCGGCCGACATGGGCGAGGTTTACGTCTGGAATAACATTCCGGAGTTCACCCAGCGCGTGGTCAAGAACGAAAAGATCATCCGCCAGGAGCGCATCGTCACCGGCCTGATCGACAAGCAGACGCCAATCTTCACCCGCTCCCTCCGCAAGATCACCTTCAAACCCACCTGGATCGTGCCCGACTCGATCAAAGTGCACGAAATCTGGCCGAGCCTGCTGAGGGGCGGCAGCATGCTGCGCGAATGGAAGCTCGAAGTCCGCACCAAAGAGGGCGCGCTGGTCAATTGGCGGAAGATCGACTGGACCACGGCCGACATTCGAGAATACGAGGTGCTTCAGCCCAATGGGCCGAAGAGCGTGATGGGGAAGGTCAAGTTTTCTTTCCCGAGCCAGCACACTGTCTTCATGCACGACGCGCTGGAGCGGGACAAATGGATGTTCCGCGTCGCCAAGCGCACCTACAGCCACGGCTGCATGCGTGTCGCCAACCCGATCGGCCTCGCTGAGATTTTGCTTCGCGAGGACAAGGGCTGGGACGCCGCGCACGTCCGCGAGACCGTCAGCGACGGGCCGAACAATAACGAGATCGCCATCGAGCACAAAATCCCGATTCACATGACCTATTTCACGGCGCTGGCCGACGGCGATGGCAAGCTGCACACCTTCCCCGACGTCTACGGCCACGAGCGCCGCATCACGCTCGCGCTGGAAGGCAAGTGGAACCAGATCGTCAAAGGACGCGATCACCTTGCGCCGGTGGAGCTGAACCTGTCCGATGCGCGGCCGAGACGTTACGCCGAAGATAATGCCGACGACTTGCCAGCTTGGCGGCAGCAGAACACAAACAGCTTCCGGGGCGGGTTCTTCAGTTCGCTTTTTGGCGGCGAGCGGTAGTGGGGTTGCGCGGAATGCGGGCCGCGGCAGTTGCCTTCCCAGCGCGGCGCTGAGCGAACCGACGCGAGAGGCCGATTGCGGACTTGGGCGCATATTATTGGGAGGTCTGCTTAGGGATGCTTATCAGCTTTCCACTGTTTCCCGAACACGAACTTGATTTTCCATTCGAGTCAGCCACGATCAGCGACAAATCATCCGCGCGCCCGGAGATGAAGCAAAAACGGTTAGGTCGCTATGCCGAATTATCACTTTGTCCCGCAGTTCCTCCTTAGAAGGTGGGCCAATAACGGAAACATGGTTTCCTATCGTTTGGATCTTAGGAACGAAGAAGTAATCGAAGATGAGACTGGCGTCAGACGTGCATGCGCCTGGCGGGGGCTCAATGATCTTATTGGCGTGCCACTTTCCCAAAAGCGAGCATTTGAAGACTTTCTAACCGATGAGATTGACACACCGGCGGCCGTCATTTCTAAGAAGATACTAGAAGCGAACGTAGGCTCGCTGACCCAATACGAACGCATCAAATGGGCGAAGTTCCTGGTTGCGCTTCCTTTAAGAACCCTGGAATACTTGCGGCTTCTTGGCCCCGCCGAAGCGCTGAAGGCACTTCGAACCGTCGAACAGCTTGATGGCGCCTCGCTGGAGGAACGCGCTTGGGCCAATACAGTGCTTAGGCAAAATAAGCGCGTGTATCAGCGAAATTGGCCAATCAGAATTGCAATGGAATTTATTGAGTTCGCGGAGCGTTTCGACAAGATCACTGAAATGCGTTGGCACCGCCGGACCCTGCGCGAAGGAACCCTCTTATTGGGTGATCGGCCGCTGTTGGTTAGTCCAAAGACAACGCGATTGAAATTGGGCATTCCTCTCGACAACCCAAGGCTTCGTATTGCGCTGCCTTTGGCACCTGACGTTGTTTTTTTGGCCGCATTTGATGACTGTGTGCTGGAGGAGCTTGGAGATATGTCTGATGAACGGCTCGCAAACAGGCTGAACGAAGAAACGGTCGCTTGCTGCGCAAATTTGGTTTTTGCTTTAAATAGTTCGTTGGCGACCTTCGTTAGGAGAAGGTTCTCGCGCGTCTTCTCCGCACCGTCAGCTTGACTAAGGCTGAATGCCTTTGAAGTGAAAGCTTACGCCACTTGAAAGTGGTGCACGAGGGCGATAGCCACCAAATCGGGTATCCTCTGCATTGTCTGTTCTCGGAGGTAGATCGGTTGATTTGAATTTTATATAGTCTGGCCGTCAAATCGCCATTTCTGCACCTAGCCAACCCATTAGAGGAAACTAATGCCTCCAGAAACAAAAAAGGGGCAGCGCATTAAGAAAACAATTGAGTTCTGGGAAAATAGCCCCCCGACAAAATTCGCAGTATCGGAAAAGTCTATCTCCTTCTTCAAGAAGCAAATAGCCGAGCTGGCGGACCATAACTCTCTCTCTGCCAAACATCTTCATGCCGCCGTGATTGCGGTATCACTAATAGAAGCCCAAATTAGAGATTGTGTGCGTGTACGCATCGATGATGTAAGATTGTCTATTGACTTTGACCACAAATTTTTCAAGAACAAAGTCAATCCAGATGCAACTCTATTGGAGAACTTGCGTGGTTATAAGCTTTCTCTTGGAGAATTTGTTGTTGCTAATATAAATATATCATCAGTAGAAGATGTTTGGTCAGCGATTGATTTTTGTTTTGGAGATGACAAAAGGCAATTAAGTTGTTTCTCTAAGTGGTGTGCAGAATGCCAAGTGGGTCGTGACATCCAAGTTAATTCCATAAAAACAAGTCTTTCAGCAATCTATCAAGAGAGAAACAAATTTGTGCACGAACTAAATGACCATATGGTAGGACATTTAGGGTTCGCAAAGGCTTCATCCCTCAATAGTGCTCTTCACGGTGCAGCGTTATTTGTTGAGTGGGTGCAGTGGGTAAAAATCGGTGAATTTTCTGATAAGGCTCCGGAGCTCGAAACGCCACGAGGCCAAGTCGGAAAGCAGATAAACGAAACCATAAATAGAATTGAAAACAAGTTAAAGAGGATACACGAGTTCCTCAACACTGCTAAACCAAAAACGAAACGTGACCTTGATAATTTGGAAGAGCTTAGGCGCGCCTTGCGGAAGACATACCTACTGCACCGTGACTTGCTAGAGTGTTACGCCGAATTTATCTATTATGCGGTTGGTCCTGGGACGTTGGCTGCCGACACAGCTTGGGGAAGAAGGTTGATTGATCTCGAAAGCTATGAACATCTCCTCAATAGAGCCATCGAGCACAAGAAAATACCCGAATAAGCATTGCAAATATGTCGGCTTATGGTGTTGAAACAGAATTAGATTTATATTATTGGGGCTTCCGGAGTTTGACCCACAGCACGCATTGGCTTCAGTGGGAAGCCGGTCAAAATATCCGTAACAAATGGGTTCTGATAACGTCAGTGAATTCGTCACGCCGCCTCACAGCATTCGCGCGGACATTCCCAGTTTTTCCAAAACAGCCACGGTTTCCCTATCGAACAACAAGCCGAAGGCATCTCCGCCGAGCTCGCCTTCGAAGCGATGACGCCATCGGCGAAGTCCCGCCTGCCACAAAAACCTCCGATCCCGCCCTCGGCGGCGGCCTGTCAATCTCACTTCAATATTGGCCGCATTCAGCAACGTCAGCGGATCGTTTCGGGCCATTTCTGGCCCAGGGATTGATAGCCTCGCGACAAACCCAAACCGGTTCGCAGAGCGCCGGGACCGTCAGCGCCAAATGCGCTTGAGCGCCTGCCGGTTCCCGTAACGCCGCAACATAGTTAAAATCGCGATGGTTAACCGCGGCCGGACGAAATAACTTCCTGCCTCAAAAACATTTTCTCCTGCCGTGTTTTGCCCAAATAGTG